>NZ_JAUZUT010000025.1:0-1215 GCF_031844205.1 Paenibacillus sp. RRE4 | reverse complement strand
CAAGCCATAGCTTCGGTGGTGTGTTTAGCCCCGTTACATTTTCGGCGCAGAGTCACTCGACCAGTGAGCTATTACGCACTCTTTCAATGGTGGCTGCTTCTAAGCCAACATCCTGGTTGTCTGTGCAACTCCACATCCTTTCCCACTTAACACACACTTGGGGACCTTAGCTGATGGTCTGGGCTGTTTCCCTTTTGACAATGGATCTTAGCACTCACTGTCTGACTCCCGGAAGTAAGTCTATGGCATTCGGAGTTTGACTGAGCTTGGTAACCCTTGCGGGCCCCGCACCCAATCAGTGCTCTACCTCCACGACTCTGTTTTCCGAGGCTAGCCCTAAAGCTATTTCGGGGAGAACCAGCTATCTCCGAGTTCGATTGGAATTTCTCCGCTACCCCCACCTCATCCCCGCATTTTTCAACATGCGTGGGTTCGGGCCTCCAGTGCGTGTTACCGCACCTTCACCCTGGACAGGGGTAGATCACCCGGTTTCGGGTCTACGTCCACGTACTCACTCGCCCTATTCAGACTCGCTTTCGCTGCGGCTCCGGCTCTTCACCTTAACCTTGCACGGGAACGTAACTCGCCGGTTCATTCTACAAAAGGCACGCCATCACCCCTAAAACGGGCTCTGACTTTTTGTAAGCACACGGTTTCAGGTTCTATTTCACTCCCCTTCCGGGGTGCTTTTCACCTTTCCCTCACGGTACTGCTTCACTATCGGTCGCTAGGAAGTATTTAGCCTTGGCAGATGGTCCTGCCGGATTCATACGGGGTTTCACGTGCCCCGCACTACTCGGGATCCGTCTCGGAGGGAACAGACTTTCAATTACAGGGCTTTTACCTTCTTTGGCGGGCCTTTCCAGACCTCTTCGCTTAACCGGTTCCTTTGTAACTCCATGTGAGACGTCCCACAACCCCAAAGAGCAAGCTCTCTGGTTTGGGCTTCTCCGCGTTCGCTCGCCGCTACTGACGGAATCACTATTGTTTTCTCTTCCTCAGGGTACTTAGATGTTTCAGTTCCCCTGGTATGCCTCTACATAACCTATGTATTCAGTTATGAGTAACTGGATATTACCCCAGCTGGGTTTCCCCATTCGGACATCCCCGGATCAAAGCTTGCTTACAGCTCCCCGAGGCAGTTTCGTTGTTCGCCACGTCCTTCATCGGCTCCTAGCGCCTAGGCATCCTCCGTGTGCTCTTAGTAGCTTAACC
>NZ_JAUZUT010000024.1:0-1325 GCF_031844205.1 Paenibacillus sp. RRE4 | reverse complement strand
CTGCACTTCCACCCCCAGCCTATCTACCTCGTCGTCTTCAAGGGGTCTTACATACTGGGAAATCTCATCTTGAGGGGGGCTTCACGCTTAGATGCTTTCAGCGCTTATCCCGTCCGTACATAGCTACCCAGCGGTGCTCCTGGCGGAACAACTGGTACACCAGCGGTACGTCCATCCCGGTCCTCTCGTACTAAGGACAGCTCCTCTCAAATTTCCTACGCCCACGACAGATAGGGACCGAACTGTCTCACGACGTTCTGAACCCAGCTCGCGTACCGCTTTAATGGGCGAACAGCCCAACCCTTGGGACCTACTTCAGCCCCAGGATGCGATGAGCCGACATCGAGGTGCCAAACCTCCCCGTCGATGTGGACTCTTGGGGGAGATAAGCCTGTTATCCCCAGGGTAGCTTTTATCCGTTGAGCGATGGCCCTTCCATGCGGTACCACCGGATCACTAAGCCCGACTTTCGTCCCTGCTCGACTTGTAGGTCTCGCAGTCAAGCTCCCTTATGCCTTTGCACTCTTCGAATGATTTCCAACCATTCTGAGGGAACCTTTGGGCGCCTCCGTTACTCTTTAGGAGGCGACCGCCCCAGTCAAACTGCCCACCTGACACTGTCCCCGCACCGGATTACGGTACCAGGTTAGAACCTAGATACGATCAGGGTGGTATCCCAACGGTGCCTCCACCGAAGCTGGCGCTCCGGCTTCAAAGGCTCCCACCTATCCTGTACAGATCGTACCCAAATTCAATATCAAGCTGCAGTAAAGCTCCATGGGGTCTTTCCGTCTTGTCGCGGGTAACCTGCATCTTCACAGGTATTAAAATTTCACCGGATCTCTCGTTGAGACAGCGCCCAAGTCGTTACGCCATTCGTGCGGGTCAGAATTTACCTGACAAGGAATTTCGCTACCTTAGGACCGTTATAGTTACGGCCGCCGTTTACTGGGGCTTCGGTTCACAGCTTCGGATTGCTCCTAACCACTCCCCTTAACCTTCCAGCACCGGGCAGGCGTCAGCCCGTATACTTCGCCTTACGGCTTCGCACAGACCTGTGTTTTTGCTAAACAGTCGCTTGGGCCTTTTCACTGCGGCCCCCTCGTGCTATTCACACTACCGGGGCACCCCTTCTCCCGAAGTTACGGGGTCATTTTGCCGAGTTCCTTAACGAGAGTTCTTCCGCGCGCCTTAGAATTCTCTTCTCGCCTACCTGTGTCGGTTTGCGGTACGGGCACCTTCATCTGGCTAGAGGCTTTTCTTGGCAGTGTGAGATCATGACCTTCGCTACTGTAATTTTCACTCCCCATCACAGCTCAGCCTTA
>NZ_JAUZUT010000022.1:0-1541 GCF_031844205.1 Paenibacillus sp. RRE4 | reverse complement strand
TTCTAGCTATGATGAACGTAAACAAGGATAGCCCCCACATATTGCTGAGCATCGTAGGTTAAAATGGAAAGTGTCAAAACCACCATTTCAGAGCTACACAGCAAAGGAGAGCTATCACTATGCAGTCTACCACAAAATTCATCGGTTTAGATGTGTCTAAAGAAAAAATTTCAGTTGCCATCGCAGATGAAGGACAGGCCAAGTCTCGGTATTACGGATCCATTGCGCATACGCCTGCCGCGTTGCGTAAACTCATCAAAGAGCTGGGGCCTGCAAGTACTTTGTCCTTCTGCTACGAAGCAGGGCCTACCGGCTATGAAACCCATCGCTGGATTGAATCTATGGGTGCACATTGCATCGTTATCGCTCCTTCGCTCATTCCGAAACGGGCTGGAGATCGGGTGAAAACGGATCGACGCGACGCAGAACAACTCGCGCGTTTATTCCGTGCGGGTGAGCTCACGCCGATTTACGTTCCGGCTCCAGCGGATGAGGCTCTGCGTGAATTAGTTCGTGCACGTGAAACGGCGAAAGAGGATGCACACCGGGCTCGGCAGCGTGTGCTCAAGTTTTTACTCCGCCACCAGATCCATCCGCCAGAACAGATCAAACGGGCCTGGACGAAAAAATATCGGATGTGGCTGGGAACGGTCACTTTTCCACAAGTCTCGATGCAAACGGCGTTTACCGAGTATCTTCACACCCTGTACGAGGTGGAACAGCGGATTGGTCGATTGGAAAAAGCGCTGATTGAAGAAGCAGCTACCCATCCCAAAGCGGAAATGATTCGCATTTTACAGGGCCTTCGTGGCATTGGTTTCCTGACGGCGGTGACGCTGGTTTCGGAAATCGGATCGTTTGCCCGGTTTTCTTCCCCAGCGAGGCTCATGGCTTACTTGGGTCTGGTTCCCCGTGAGCATTCGTCTGGAGCCAGCACCAAACGAGGTTCCCTCACCAAAACAGGGAATGGGCGTCTACGTCGAACCTTAATCGAATCGGCCTGGAGTTACCGTCACCGACCTGCGGTGAAAGGAGATCTGGCCATCCGTTTAGAAGGTCTGTCTGCGGACGTGGAGCAGATTTCATGGAAAGCGCAACACAGGCTACATGCCAAATACCGCCGCCTGATCTTTGTAAAACACAAGCACCCCAATGTGGCAATTGCCGCTGTAGCGCGCGAACTGATGGGTTTTATTTGGGCGGTTGCCCGAACCGTAGAACAGCCGAATGCCCAGTAATTGGTGTTGCATCCGATCGAGACGTTCGTCACAAGGGGAACGGGTAAACCCGGAGTCTTAAGCCCGGGGGTTCATGGAAAGGTTCGGGAGAGAATCTGTGTTGATCGTTTGCACTAGGCTCTGTGTGAGCTGAACGTGCGTTTCTAGCTTACAACCGCTCTCCTTGACGAAGGCATAACATGTGGTAACCAACCCACGGATAGCAGCGTGCCAACCGTCGCTCGCATATGGACCCCCGCGCTTAGGACTTCGGGCAACAGCATTTTGTGCTGGGCTTGACTAAAACGTTCATAGCAACGATCA
>NZ_JAUZUT010000021.1:0-27959 GCF_031844205.1 Paenibacillus sp. RRE4 | reverse complement strand
TATATTTTGCAGAAGAAAGAGACACGATTTGTGTTCTCTTTCTTTTTTTTGTTTAGAAAGTGAGGATTTCCTCTCTACTATGGAGTGGCCTCTATGTGTTGTTCTTCCTCAGTTTATTCCCTCCAGCAAAACTCAGCTAACTTTTCAATGCCTTCAAGTTAAATCCTGATGTTTATGATAATCTGCCATTCCACAACGGGCATCACTATCTTCACATGAAACATCTCATCAAAAAGTAATACGCTTGTTCATTACTCCGCGCATAATACTCCGTAAAATAACTATACTGCATTTTTTAGCACTCAGAGGGGATAGACGAGCATCCTAAGTTCATCTCTTTTTGTACTTATTTACGAAAATCCCCCTTAATTTTAATAAAACGCTTACAAAAATAGCTTGCGAAAATGCCTAGCCTGTAATACCATATGAATTAAGCGCTTAACCTTTAGGGGTAAGGCGCTTAAACTTAACTTAGATTAAGCGCTTAACCCGTAAAGGAAAGGATGGCGATCAATTCATGACAACGATTCGACTAACGATGGCTCAGGCCTTGCTTCGATACCTGGATCAGCAGTACATCTCGGTAGACGGGGTAGAAACCAAGTTTGTAAAAGGAATTATCGGAATATTTGGACACGGGAATGTAACAGGAATCGGGGAAGCATTAGAACGTAGCCCTGGAAGCCTGACGTATATGCAAGGTAAAAACGAACAAGGTATGGTGCACACAGCTGCAGCTTATGCCAAACAGAAAAACCGCAAACAGATCTATGCATGCACTACATCTATTGGCCCTGGTGCGTTAAATATGATTACTGCTGCAGCAACGGCAACGGTGAACCGGATTCCGGTATTGCTTCTCCCTGGAGATAACTTTGCTACAAGAGAGCCAGATCCAGTATTGCAACAACTCGAAGTAAGCAGTGACTATACCATATCGGCTACAGATCCGTTTAAAGCGGTCAGCAAATACTGGGATCGCATCGTGCGCCCGGAACAGTTAATGGTTGCAGTTACGAATGCTATGCGTGTATTGACTGACCCAGCCGAGACTGGAGCTGTTACGCTGGCATTACCTCAGGATGTGCAGGCAGAAGCATACGACTACCCGGAATCTTTCTTTGCCCGTAAAGTACATTATCTGGATCGCAGGCCACCTGTTCAGGCAGCCATTGAACGGGCAACGAAGCAGATCACCCATAGCAAAAAGCCCTTGCTCGTTGCAGGCGGTGGGGTACTCTATTCTGAAGCATCTGCACAACTGATTGAGTTCGCGGAAGCCTTTGGTATTCCGATTGCCGAAACGCAAGCAGGCAAAAGCGCAGTATCTTGGGAACACCCGCTTAATGTGGGGGCCATAGGGGTTACCGGTTCTCTGGCAGCCAATCGCTTGGCTAAAGAAGCAGATGTCGTGATCGGCGTGGGGACAAGGTTTTCCGATTTTACCACGGCGTCACATGCTGCTTTTCAAAATCCAGAAGTATCATTTATCAACATCAACTTGAATAGTATGGATGCTGCCAAGTTAGGCGGGGAAGCCATTCTGGCAGATGCCCGTGAAGGTTTGCAGGCGTTGCAACAAGAATTGAAGGCACAACAGTACAGCAGTGCATATGGTTCATCCGAAGTGGCTGAACTTCGTGATCAATGGACTACAGAGGTGGATCGACTGTACGCTGCGGAGCACGAGGCCGGTCTGGCGCAGACAAAAGCCATTGGTATCGTAAATCGCACGATTGATCCATCTTCGGTAATTGTCTGTGCAGCAGGTAGTCTTCCAGGAGACTTGCATCGTTTGTGGCGTTCGACTGAACCGAAGACATACCACATGGAGTATGGATTCTCTTGTATGGGATACGAGGTCAGCGGTGCATTCGGCGCAGCACTTGCAGAGCCGGATCGTGAAGTATATGCCATGGTGGGTGACGGCAGTTACCTGATGTTACATTCTGAACTGGTTACAAGTCTGCAGGAACAGAAGAAAATGACGGTTCTTTTATTCAATAATAATGGCTTCCAGTGCATTCATAATCTGCAACGCGAGCACGGCAGTGACGGATTCGGGAACGAGTTCCGTTATCGTGAAACAGACAGTGGCCGTTTGACGGGTGAGTATATGCCTATGGATTTTGCGGCTCACGCTCGCAGTATGGGAGCGAAAGCATATCGTGCGGAAACCGCAGAGCAACTGGAACAGGCACTTCGGGATGCCAAGAACGAAACGGTGACAACATTGATTGAAATTCCAGTGGTACCTGGAACGAATACAGGTGGATATGAGTCATGGTGGAATGTCGGCGTACCTGAAGTATCTGTTGAGGAGAAAGTCGTTCGTGCCCATGAGACGATGAAAACGAATCGTGGCAAAGCAAAACTGGTTTAAGCGAGAGGTTTCTCTCGTCTACTCTTTTTATAAATAATTCTCTTTAGATAGAGATCTGACAAAGCTGAACGACAAAAGGAGCCGTGGAATCATGAGCAAGCTGCCATTCCAGCTTGGGATTCATCCGATCAATTGGGTCGGCGAAGATGTAAAGGAACATGGTGATGATACAACTTGTGCACAGATTCTGGACGATATTCAGCGTCTTGGACTAAAGGGTACAGAGATGGGACGCAAGTATCCTACGGATCCTGCCACACTGCGCGAGGAACTAAGCAAGCGTAATATCAACCTGATCTCCCAGTGGAAATCCGTACTATTCTCCGATCCAGCATATCGCCAAGCAGAACTGGACGACTATCGCAGACACGCGGAATTTCTGCAGTCCATGGGAAGCAAGGTGATTAGTACAGCTGAGGTAGGCGGTTCACTTCATTTTGATCCAAGACGGACACCGAATGAAAAAGAAGTGCTTAGACTCAGCGATGCCGAATGGCATGTTCTTGCTGAAGGCTTGAACCAAGCCGGTGCCATTGCCCAGGAGTATGGGCTTAAACTCACTTATCACCATCACGGAGGCACGGTAGTTGAGCAACCAGAGGAAATTGATCGTTTGATGGAGCTCACAGACCCTTCGCTGGTTTACTTACTCTTTGATACAGGCCATGCCTACTATGGCGGCGCTGATCCACTTGAGGTGCTTCGTAAACATTACGACCGGATTGCTTACATCCATCTGAAGGATATTCGCCCGGATGTGCTGGATCAGGCACGAGCAGAGCAATCTGACTTTGTTGGTTGTATTCGCAGAGGTGTATTCACTGTACCGGGGGATGGATGCATTGATTTTGCACCAATATTGCGGGAGCTGATCACTCGTGGATACAACGGCTGGGCGATGCTCGAAGGAGAACAAGATCCTGCCATTCATAATCCTTATGAGTATGCGAAGCGCTCTCTGAGCTATATGGAGACTCTGTACTAGGGGCAGTAGAGCAAACGCAATTAAAGACAGTTAACCAGCCTAGCATCTATATGTGAGTGAGGCAAAATAGAATAAACCAATATGAATTTATATAAATGGAGTAGAAATCATCTCTTAACCAATCGAGATTCCACCATAGAAAGGGGCTCAAACGCAATGACTTACGTATCCTTTCCAGCATCCAGGAAAAAGGATTTCACTGCCATTGGCCGCTTGTGCATCGATTTGAATGCCAATGAGATCAACCGTCCAATGGAAGAGACGATGACGTTTACCAAATATGTTGGCGGTTCTCCGGCCAATATTACGATCGGCATGTCCAGACTTGGCATGGAGACGGCTTTCATCGGCAAAATCGCAGGTGACCAGATGGGCAGATTCATCCAAAGTTATCTGGAGAAAAACGGGATTGACACCTCCAATGTGGTGACTGACAACACTGGGGCAGTAACCGGACTTGCTTTTACCGAGATCAAGAGCCCGACAGACTGTAGTATCCTGATGTACCGAGACAACGTAGCGGATCTTTTATTGCAGGCTAGCGAGGTACAGGAACAGCTGATTGCGGATTCCAAAGTGTTGTTGATCTCCGGTACAGCTCTCGCACAGAGCCCATCGCGGGAAGCAGTAATCCAGGCACTGACCTATGCCCAAAAACACGGCACTATTATCGTATTTGATCTCGATTACCGTCCATACACATGGACATCGGATGAAGAAACGGCCGTTTATTATAACCTCGCTGCCGAGAAATGCGATATCATTCTGGGCACACGAGAAGAGTTCGACATGATGGAGACATTCGAAAACAACCCGGATCATAATGATCAGGTGACGGCACAGAAATGGTTTGATTTCTCAGCGAAAATCGTTGTGATCAAGCACGGAAAAGAAGGCTCCATCGCATATACGCGTGAAGGGCTCTCACATCGGGCTAACAGTTACCCTGCTCGTGTCGTAAAAACATTCGGTGCAGGTGATTCTTACGCGGCTGGTTTCCTTTACGGCTTAATGCAAGGGTGGACCATCGAGCGCAGTATGAGCTACGGAAGTGCTGCAGCAAGTATCGTCATTTCCAGCCACAGTTGTTCGGATGCCATGCCAACGGTGGAACAGGTGGATGACTATATCGAACGCTGCAACCGGGGCGAGATTGTTCCGTCTTGATACAGCCGTAAACAGATGGCTTTATTCTAGATGATCGATGTTGAATCAATGGGACTTCGTGATACGAAGATACGCACTGGATAGGAAAGAAATACACCGAAGTAACACATAAACGAGGGGAGACAACACACATGGGAAAAGGGACTTCAGAAGCGTCTGCAACAGTGACGAATGTACAAAACTGGATCGGGGGTACTTGGGTAACCCCAACAACGACACGAACCGAAGCAGTTGTTAACCCGGCTACGGAAGAGATCATTGCATACGTGCCGCTGTCTGAACAAGCGGATGTGGATCAGGCGGTACAGACTGCGCGGGAAGCATTCAAATCATGGAGCACTACACCGGTTCCTCGCCGTGCCCGCATTTTGTTCCGTTATCAGCAGTTGCTGGTAGAGCACTGGGAAGAGCTAGCCAAACTGGTGACACTGGAGAACGGTAAAAGTTATGCCGAAGCTTATGGCGAAGTATTGCGTGGCATTGAGTGCGTGGAGTTCGCGGCGGGTGCTCCGAACCTCATGATGGGTAAACAGTTGCCTGACATCGCTACAGGACTGGAGTCGGGCATGTACCGTTACCCAATTGGGGTCATTGGAGGAATCACTCCGTTCAACTTCCCGATGATGGTACCTTGCTGGATGTTCCCGCTGGCGATTGCTTGCGGTAACACATTCGTTCTGAAGCCGTCAGAGCGGACTCCGCTCCTGGCCGGACGTTTGGCAGAGCTTTTCAAAGAAGCAGGGCTTCCAGACGGCGTACTCAACATCGTTCACGGTGCACATGACGTTGTAAACGGATTGCTTGAGCATAAAGAAGTTGCTGCGATTTCCTTTGTCGGTTCACAACCTGTTGCTGAATACATCTACAAAACAGCCTCTGCACACGGCAAACGTGTTCAGGCACTGGCTGGTGCGAAGAACCACTCCATCGTTATGCCGGATGCTGACCTTGATCTGACCGTAAAAGAGATCACAAGTGCAGCATTTGGATCAGCTGGCGAACGTTGCATGGCTTGTTCCGTTGTCGTTGCTGTTGGCGATGTGGCGGATGCCTTGGTACAAAAGCTGGTGGAAGCAGCGGACCGGATCAACATCGGTAATGGTATGGACGAAGGGGTATTCCTGGGACCGGTCATCCGTGGACCTCACAAAGAGCGTACACTGGGTTACATTGAATCAGGTGAACAGGAAGGTGCAACGTTGATCCGGGATGGACGCAAGGATCAGGCGACAGACGGCTCCGGTTATTTTGTAGGACCAACTGTATTTGATCATGTAGATAGCACCATGAAAATCTGGAAAGATGAAATCTTTGCTCCAGTACTTTCGGTGGCAAGAGTAGAAACGCTGGAGGAAGCGGTAGAACTGGCAAACCGTTCAGACTTTGCTAACGGGGCATGTCTGTTTACTCGTAGCGGTGCGAATATGCGCCAGTTCCGTGAAACGATTGAAGCGGGTATGCTGGGCGTGAACCTGGGCGTACCAGCTCCGATGGCCTTCTTCCCATTCTCCGGTTGGAAGAAATCCTTCTACGGTGATCTGCATGCTAACGGCACGGATGGTGTAGAGTTCTACACTCGCAAGAAAATGGTAACTACACGCTGGTAATCGATCAACGCACAGCGTACAGAATGCAATACAGGGGCGCTGAGCAAGGACTCAGTTCCCAGACACCATAGGGAAGCAAATAGGGAGGATAACGGAATGGGCAAGGACAAAGTAAGAATTGGCATTATCGGTGCTGGACGTATCGGCAAAATCCATGCAGACAACCTGCTGCGTAACCCGCATGCCGAAATTGTTGCGATCAGTGATTTGTTCGCAGGACCTGAACTGGAGGCGTGGGCCACTGAACGCGGCATCTCTGTTGTCACTAAAGACAGCAGTGAGCTCATTGCCATGTCAAACATTGATGCAGTATTAATCTGTTCTTCAACAGATACACATGTACCGTTGATCGAGCAAGCAGCACAAGCGGGTAAACATATCTTCTGTGAGAAGCCGGTAAGTATGGACTTGTCCCAGACCGAAGCGGCTGTAGCGGCTGTAGCAAAGGCTGGCGTGAAACTTCAGATCGGATTTAACCGCCGCTTTGACCACAACTTCAGAAGAGTACGCTCCCATGTGCTGGAAGGCACGATTGGTGATCCACATATTCTCAAGATTACTTCCCGTGACCCGAGCCCACCACCTGCAGAATATATCCGGGTATCCGGCGGGATTTTCATGGATATGATGATTCATGATTTCGATATGGCCCGTTATCTGTCTGGCAGTGAAGTTGAGGAAGTTTATGCCAAAGGTAAGGTACTCATTAACCCGGTATTCGCCGAGCATGGTGATGTAGATACAGCCATCGTTACATTGACGTTTGCTAATGGCGCAATTGGTGTGATCGACAACAGCCGTCAGGCCGTGTACGGATATGATCAACGTGTGGAAGTATTCGGTTCCTTGGGCAGCGCTTCAGCGGATAATGATCATCCGAATACAGCGGAGATCAGCACAGTAGCTGGACTGATGCGCGATAAACCACTGCACTTCTTCCTGGAACGTTACAATGAGGCGTATGTGCAGGAGACCGCTCTTTTCATCGATGCCATTATTCATGATAAACCCGTCATTGTAGACGGTAACGATGCAGTACAGGCGGAGCGAATCGCTTTGGCAGCCAAGATGTCCATGGAGCAGGGAAGACCTGTGAAGATGACAGAAGTCCCAGGTGCATCGCGTGAGACGCAACCGGCAAATTAATTCGTATTTAGTAGAAGTTGCAAAGCAATTTTCTCTTCAAATAAATGAACGATACCGTCACATAAGGATCAGATCAAGTGATAGCAGACGAGTATGGAAGGAGTGGATCAATAACATGTCAGAACTTATCGTAAAACCTGCCGCAAACCCGGAGGCAGACGGAACAATATTAACGGTGACACCGGAATCTGCTGGCTGGGAATACGTCGGATTTCAGGTTGCAAAACTAGCAACAGGGGAGAAGCTAAGCCGTGAGAGTGGAGATCAGGAGCTCTGTGTTGTGCTTCTCAGCGGGCTTGCGAATGTAAGCACTCGGGAGCACACGTGGGAGAATATCGGGAAACGCATGAGCGTTTTCGAAAAAATTCCTCCGTACTCCGTCTATGTGTCAACGTCAGATCAGATTGAAGTTACGGCACTTACCGATCTGGAGATCGCGATTTGTGTTGCCCCAGGGAAAGGGACGTATCCTTCGCGACTAATCGCTCCTGAGGATGTAGGTGTGGAAGGACGTGGTTACGGCAATCTGGAGCGTCATATCCATAACATTTTACCGGAGCAAAAGGAAGCCGACAGCCTGCTGGTCGTTGAAGTGTTCACGCCAGACGGTCACTGGTCAAGCTATCCGCCGCATAAACATGATCGGGATGCGTTGCCAGACGAATCTTTACTGGAAGAAACGTATTATTTCCGTGTGCAGCCGGAGCAGGGTTTCGCCATTCAACGCGTGTATACCGATGATCGTTCTGTGGACGAAACACTTGCCGTCAAAAACGGTGAGGTCGTGCTTGTACCGAATGGATACCATCCGGTAGGGGCGCCTCCGGGATATGAAGTCTATTATCTGAATGTGATGGCAGGGCCGACACGGACGTGGAAGTTCCATAACGACCCTGACCATGAATGGCTGTTCAAAAAGTAAAAGTCATAAGTAATTTCGTCTTCACATTGCGTAAGCATTATTCCCCCTTCATAATAAGAAGAGAATAATCATCTATGTATAATGAATTTATATATAGCACAAATGGGGAAAAACGATGAAAGCAACCATTTACGATATAGCACGCGAGGCGGGGGTATCGATTGCCACCGTCTCGCAGGTGATTAACGGCAAAGGCAAGATCAGCGAGAAACGCCGTGCCGAGATTATGGAGATCATGGAGCGGCTTCACTATCAACCGAGCGCAATTGCTGCTGCACTGACAGGTAAACAGACGTATACGCTAGGCCTGCTTGTACCGGATATTTCGAATCCGTACTTTGCCGAGCTTGCCCGGGCAGTAGAGGATCGTAGCCGCCAGTTGGGATATAGCGTGGTGATCTGTAGTACGGATAACAAGGACGAGCGAGTAGAGCGATACCTGAATCTGTTGCAGCAAAAAAGAGTCGACGGCATGATGATCGGAACCGGGATCGATAATGCCGAAATTCTGTCACCGCTCTTGCAGCAGTCGATGCCTGTTGCGCTGATTGCCCGCCATATGCCCGCGTTGTCGGTGCATACGGTCACTATTGACGATAGGCTTGGCGGCTTATTGGCTGCGCAACATCTGCTTGAACTTGGACATACTCGTCTGGCGGTCTTGTCTGAGCCATCCAAAGTCAGTAGCAGTCAGGAAAGGATACGTGGCTTCCGTGAAGCATTAAATAAGGCAGGATACGTACTGGAGTCCGATCAGATTCGCGAATCAGCTGCAGATCTAGGCTCTGCCAAACAAGAGGCGTTGCGGCTACTCGGTGAACAGAATCATCCGACAGGCTTATTCTGTTGTAATGATATACAGGCGATTGGTGCACTTCAAGCAGCCAAGGAGTTAGGACTACGTGTACCGAGAGATGTATCCATTATCGGATTCGACAATACGATCCTCGCTTCGGTAACGAGCCCGCCCCTAACCACGATTGCCCAACCAATTGAAGATTTGGGTCGCCGTGCAGTGGATTTGTTGATCGATGAGCTAAAGGATGAGCAGAAAGCTCCACAAAAAATTGTACTTAAACCGGAGTTGGTGGTTCGGGATTCGGCAGGTCAAGCACCAGCAGAGCTACGTAAATAGTCACAGTATTTGATGTAATACACGGGATCTAACCGCAAATGTTGATAATTTATCTGCTGCGGTACCATGCAAGTGTCCAATGGTGTCTGTGGCACATAACCAAACAGTAAACAGACCTTATTAGCACCATCTGGAGCATAATAAGGTCTGTTTTTTTATATCTTTAATGCTGATTTCTTGATTTAATCAGCTTGGATATGCATGTCCTTTTACAGAGGTCATCCGTATTGATATCGAAGATTACACCTTGAACTTTTTCACCTCGTCGGCCAGTGCTTTGGATTGCTCAGCCAATTCATTGGAGCGCTCGGAGATGCTGGTAATGTAATTGAATTGCTCTTGTGTGGAAGAAGCCACTTCTTCCGTCGAAGCAGCGCTTTGCTCCGACATCGCCGCAACGCTGGAGATCACCTCGGCAACTTTGCCAGCATTGTCGTCCAGTTCCGTCGTTGCAGAGGACACTTGTTTCAGCTGAGTTTCGATTCCCTCAATCGACTGTTGAATGCGAACGAAGGATTCACGCATGTTGTGCACGGCAGCAACCTGTTGTTCAACACCCTGTTCAGCCGTACGTACTTCGTTAACACTCATGCCGCTGGCTGTCTGAATTTCATTCAGCAGTATGATAATGTCTTTGGCAGAGTCAGCAGATTGCTCGGCAAGCTTGCGTACTTCTTCTGCCACAACAGCGAAGCCCCGTCCGTGTTCACCCGCCCGTGCAGCTTCAATGGAGGCGTTTAACGCCAGCAGATTGGTTTGAGAGGCTATGCCTTGAATCATAGCAACGATGCCCTCAATCTTCTGAGACTTGTCGGCAAGCAGTGTAATCGACTCACCTACCCGGTCAATGGAGTGTCGATTGCCGTCTGCCAGTTCAACCTGGTGATCCACGGCTTGCAGACCTGTGAGCATCGCTTCAACGGCGTCGCGTATCATCTCCACCGATTGTTCTACACTGCGGTTAATACCCCCAACATTGTCACTCATAATAGCCAGACGACCCGATCCATCGTAGACGGATTCAGCTTGTGTGCTGGAGCCTTGAGCCAGCTCATCTGTGGCAATCGAAATTTGTTCAGCAATTCGTTTCGTATTTTCCGTGTGTTCCTGCATCTCTTCTGAAATGCTGTGTACCCGGTCAGCCGAGGTGGTGACTTGGCGTAGCAGTGTGCCGAGTTGATCTGACATCTGGTTAAAGGCGATGCCGAGTTCGGCAAATTCATCTTTGCCCTTCGCGTTTACCCGTCCCGTGAAGTCACCGCTTGACATTTGCATGGAGGTCTGGTGCAGCTGTTTCAACGGTTTGATGAACAGAGTCGCAACCCAGTAAGCTCCAGCCAGTACCGCCAGAAGTGTAGCTCCAATAATTAGAATATAATTATTACGCAACTGATAAAATTCAGCATAGGCAAGTTTTTTTGAAATCACGGAACCGATTACCCAGCCTGTACTAGGAATCTGGTTATAGAATACCAGGTAATCTTCGCCGTTATAATGAAACGACTTTTCCCCTGAAGGGTTGTTCTGCATATCTGCCAGCAGGGGGCTTAATTCTGAATTATCCTTGGCGGAGGTGTTCACCATTTTTTCCTCTGGATGGGCGAGAAGCATTCCATTTTTGTCTATCATAAAGGTGTATCCGAGTCCGTTCAGATTAATTTTTTTGACCGTGTCCGTTAATTTGGAGAGTAATAGGTCGCCTGCAACGACGCCTTCCAAAGCTCCTTGCTTGTTATGTACAGGCATTGCGATGGATACGGCATACTCTTTGGTCATCATATCCTGGTAAGGATCGGAGAACATCAGAGCATCCGCTTGTTTGGCCTGCTCATACCATGGACGTTTACGGGGATCATAGCCGGCGTCTGGAGACCAGTCGGAACCGTTCATGAAAGTCCCGTCTTTTTCCGAGCCAAAATATAGATCAGACAAATTTTCTTTATTGCTGCCCTTGTTCATCACATTAAAATAGTTTTCTGTAAGCGCCCCTTCAGGTACGCCATCTTCAATAACAAAGCCTAATGTTTCGATAATTTTGGCGTTACTGGAAATCCAGCCGTCCAACTGGTTAGCCGAAGAGGTCATCACACCCTTGAGCGCGGAGTCAACATTACGAGTGGCTTGTTTCTCCGTCTGATACAAACCAAGTAATGCGATTGGCAATGCAGCGATCAGCACGGCTGTCAGAAACATCATCATTAATTTAGGTTTGAGCTTCATTCCAATTCCCCCCACATGCTAATCTCTTTTTTCTTCGCAAGCTTATGCAATATATCGTCATTTCGAAATCAAATTTTAGTTCTTTCTCTAAAGTTACCGCCCTAAATGTTCAAATGCCAAAAAGAGGCTCCCCGCCGGAGAACCCCATTGTCTATATAAGAGCTATATTTCGCATGTTTATTTCAATAAAAAGGCCAATGCCTCATCATATGTTTCCCATTGAAATTCCGTCTGATGTTCTGATTCTTTGGAGATACGATTAAGCTGCATCTTGGCGATCGCTCCACCGACAGCTACACTAGCCCGCTTCATGCCCAGTTCTTTTGCTCGTTTTTGATGCGCAACCATTTTATCTTTGGTATCTTGTGGAAAGGCTTTCAAATTTCTCATGTCGACTAGTACATCAAATGCGTTACCCAGCTGGGGAGCAATTCTCTCGATCTCCGTATTAACGTGTTCGACCTGCTCGGGTGATACAATCCCTTCCCAGACAATCTCAATAATAGGTTTAGGTGAATCCAAACGTCTGACAGACATACAGGCAACTCCTCATTCATCAATTTATATGTGTGAGCCTATTGGCCTATTAATCATACTCTTTTATACGTTAAATAAAAATGTATACACATATCATCATAGTACGAATGGACTATTATTTTTTTTGAATGCAAGATGTAGATATGTGGAGGTTCAATCATCCCGTCATCCATGTTGGGGGAATCATAAAAGCCGCCCGGAATAAATTCCTAGACGGCTTTTATGAACATCCATCAGTAGTGCAAGGTAGTAGCGGAAACGGTTAAAAACCAATCTTCAGGCTTTCCCCTTCCGTAGCAATTCCCTTGGAAAGAGTGATGCTTAGTTTCTGCTCTGCAGTGAATCCAAGAGTCTCACCATCATGCAGGGTAACATCATTCTCGACAACATAGGTGGTTGTCATAAACATCATCTCAAAGACATCACTTAATGGCTTGGACGATCCGGCAATCTCAATCTCAACTTTCCCGAAGTTACGCAGGCCGTAAGTATATGCTGAAGCGCCTTCGAGGTTTTGATACAGACCAATGAACACCCACAGAGGTACCGGTAATTCATCTTCTTTGAGCCCGCGGCTTACCTCCACATACTTACCTGCTTCAACGACAAGTGGAGACATGTAGATTGCGAGAGCATGATCCAATTGCAGTAATGCGGATGCGGTTTGAGTAAAAAGGATATGTCCCTGGATAGCATCTGTTGCATTGAGAACAGATACAATGATCTGAGACTGGTGCCGTGAAGTCACCTGTTCAGCTTCTGGCCAAAGAATGTTTAACTTCGCATTCTCCTCGACCTCTCGATCGGGTACAGGTGCGGCAATGTGAGCGCACACCACCTGCATTCCATCGACTTCAAAGAAGAGATTGCCTTCCTCGGCTTGTTCATTAATCTCAATATTCCATTCCATCTTCATCCGGTCGATAAAAAGATTAAAATCACAGTCTTCCCGTTCTAATAGCACAAATCCGACAATGGTTTGACTATAATCCGTCTGCGGAGCAGCAACGCTGGATTGTACCTTTTCCTTTTTGCGCCGACGCAGCTTGTCAAACAGTCTCATGACATGTTCCCCTTCCTACTTCCAGAATCATTCTGGTGATTGTAAGATATACTTCCTACCTTACCACATCTGAGGGTTCAGTCGCAGATTATGCACGTTTTAAACAAGTTACAGGAACAATACAAGCAAAAGTGCTATGATTGCCGGCAAACCTTGTTTGATAATAATGGATCGTGAAGAAGTTGCACCGCCGTAGAGAGCCGCAATGATTACACATGCTAAGAAGAAAATCTGAATATGCAATCCTACACTGGAATCCGGATATAACAGGCCCCAGATCAGACCGGCTGCAAGAAAACCGTTGTATAGACCCTGATTAGCGGCAAGAGCTTTGGTGGAGTTAGCAAACTCCGGTGTAGTGCCAAACGTTTTCATCGTGCGTGGACGTGTCCACATGAACATCTCCATAATCATGATGTAGAAGTGTTCAACAGCAACAAGAGCGACAAAAATAGTACCGATCAAAAGAAACACCCTGCTTTCTAATATGTAATGAACTTCACAATCTACTTAATATATAGATTAGCATAAAGGCGAAAAATTTCAAATTAATTTTTAGCAATTTAATTGTGTAAACTACAATTGGATTTCATTCGTTATTTTCTTCTAACTTCGAAAATTGGGTAAGATAATAAAATATACCCATCAGCATCTACTGATTATCAGAAATTCATACACAGGGTAACACAACTCAGAGTAACAAGGGAAAGTAGATTATCCAGAAGGGGAGTGGAGTTTAATGGGAACAGCTCAATTTGTTCTGCTGGCAGATGATCCGTCTACATTTGTAACAAGGGTAGTGCCCTTTATTGATATTGAACTTGCGGGAATACCGGGGGATCGGCATTACGGTCTGTTAAGACCAGCAGATTCCCGTCAGAAAATCTACAAACGTGGTACGCTGATTGCCAATCGCCGGCAGATCAGCATCGTTTCTGAAGAAGAGTGCGCATGGATTGCCCAAAAGATGAGCATTCCGGAAGTTCGTCCCGAGTGGCTCGGAGCCAATATACTGGTGCGCGGTATAGAGCGATTGACCGAACTGCCTGTGGGAACCAGACTTCTGTTTCCTGATGGAACAGGCTTGATCTGTGAAGGAGAGAACCTGCCTTGTGTGCATCCTGGAAAAGTCATTGAACAGTTCTACGGACAGGAGGGTTTGCGCAAAAAGTTTGTGCCGGCCGCCCGCAAGAAACGCGGTATCGTCTGTTCCGTTGAACGTGAGGGTGTCGTTCACACAGGAGACACCATTGAAGTGGTAAACTTGCCCTAGGTATCCGGCCGCCGTATTTGTATAGATTATCGTCCTGCGTGGTTTACATCTCTACCTAATGTGTTCAGACAACAGCATATATTCTTCAGGTGTACTGCCAATAATGGATTTAAAGTCTTTAATAAAATGGGATTGATCGTGGTATCCCAAGTCTTGAGATAACTTGCTTAAGTCGCAGGTTAAACCATTTTCTATGCATTCGGCCGCATTTTGCAAACGATATAATTGGATGACTGTTTTGGGGCTGATGCCGATATATTGATTAAACAAACGCTGGAGCTTACGTGTATGCAGATTCCAGCGGGCTGACAGCTGATCTACTCTCAACATATCCCGATCCTGCTCAATGTGCTGCACGATAGCGCAGGTTAAGTTCGCTTCTATGTCCTCCGAGGGAAGGCGAGCAGAAAGCACCTGATCCATATAACGGACCTTGTCCTCCATGGCGTCTTCACCAAGCAAAATATCCTCTAATATTCTGGCACGGATGCCTAACAGGCCAGATACCTCCAGTGGTTTCCCGTAGAGTGTAGATACGGGTGCTTGAAGAAAAGGATAGAACCCTCCCGGTTTGAACTTTACGCCAAACACACGGCCTTTACCGTGAACAGTGTAGGTAAACTTTTGATCAGAAGGCCCGAAAAAATAAGTTTTGTTTCGCTCAACAACCAGGTTGACGCAGGGATTAGGTACTACATGCTGGGGATACGGCTCAAGATCTGCAAGATCCCAGGAGACCACCCAGTAATGTTTGACAAAAGGAACCAGCACCTCGGCTGGAGGCACTCGTAATAACTCATATTGTTGGTTGCCCTCTTGCAAATGCAGAAGTCCCATGGAGGGGGAAACACGATGGCCTGTCCTTTTCATTCTTGTGTACTCTCCTTCCTGATTGGATATGATGATGAAATGATTCCGGTAACAATCGAACTCCTTTAGTATACCGGATATTTCGTTGTTGTCGCGTTTTTACAATACGAGCCACGAGTTTAACGGTAGGATAAACGTGCGGGGAACAGCCGCAATTTGAATGTATAAAGGGAGTGACTATCTAATGGATCTAAAATATGAATTTTATATCAATGCAGGACGTGATGAAGTATGGAATGCCTTGATTTCCCCAGAGGGTACACGCAGCAGTTTTTTTGGCAGTGCGCTTCGCTCGAATTTTCAACCTGGACAGCCCTTTGCCTATGTTGGGCCGGGTAATGATGGTGAGGAAACCGTTCATGTATATGGCGAGATTCTGGAGTTTGAACCGCTCTCCACGCTTAGTTATCGGGAACATCCGGGGCCTTCGTACCATGCCAATCATGCCGAGCTCCAGTCGAGAGTCATCTTCCGGTTAGAGAGCGTGGGGGAGTGTACCAAGCTGACGCTGATCAATGATCAGTTTACAGACAATCATCCGTCCTTTGCCAATGCGCAGAATAGCTGGTGGATGATTCTAAGTAGTATTAAAACATGGGTAGAGACGGGCAAAACGCTTAATTTCGGATGGTAAAAGAGAATTATTTTTATGTAAATCGGAGTTATACAAAAAATAGATAGTCATCTAACAACGTGAATCTTGCCCTAGCGGGTCGAGGTTTGCGTTTTTTTTTATATTAGCGACTTTAGACCTACACTTCTTGTCTTTTTATGTCGAAGTATATATAAAGACACCTGATATAAGAGGGGATATTGCCGATGTTTCTGAAACGTAGTGAAGTAACCAAAACAAATCGTGTAGATTCACATGAGCAATTGCTGAGTTACAGCCGTCGTTTGCTTGAGAACGCTCAGAAGGGCCAGTTTTGGAGCGGGACAGACGCTGATGCACAAGGCAATGATGAAATTTTGGGGAATATTCAAAAAGCGATGCAACTGCTGCAATCACAGCATGAGGTTGCGCAAATGCGTCTTACCATGTTGAATCAGGCGCTTCAAGCGGCGATATGGGAGTCTAAGATCGTTGCAGGTAATCCGCTGGATCACAATAACATCGTTTCATTCTCGGAAGAGTTCCGTAGGATGCTGGGCTATAGTAATTCGAAGGACTTCCCCAATGAGTTCGCCAGTTGGGCTAAATCTGTGCACCCAGAGGACAGACCACAGCTTGTGGAGGATATTACGAGACATGTGAATGATCCGAATGACCAAGCGGGATATAATGTTACAAGCCGTATGGTTTTGAAAAACGGAGATATTCGTTGGTTCAGATGTCTTGGACGACTTCTGAGAGATGCTACAGGTACTCCAGTTAAGTTAATTGGAGTCATGTTCGATATTCATGAGGAGAAGATCAAGTCAGATGAACTCGAGGCGCTTGTTACCCGTTATGATCTTGTTAACCGTGCACTTGTGGAGGCGCCTTGGGATATGACGGTGGTAGCCGGGGACGTGGTCAATCCAAACAATGAATTTTGGTGGTCCCCGCAATTCCGGAGAGAGCTGGGCTTTAAAAATGAAGAAGATTTTCCGAATGTATTTAGCAGCTGGAGCAGTCGTCTTCACCCGGAAGACCATGACCGGACAATCAATGAGTTTGCTAAACATATGAATGATTACAGCGGCAGAACGCCGTATGATCTCGATTACCGTTTGCAACGGAAAGACGGGGAGTATCGCTGGTACCATGCGGGTGGGGAGACCATTCGTGATGAGAATGGAGTACCGCTTCGTGTTGCTGGTACGATTCGGGATGTGACTCACCAGAAGAATAAAGAAGTGATTGTTGAAGCGATGAATCTGAAAACAAAACAATTATCAGAATCGATCGAAGAGATGGTACGGGGTATTAACTCAATCACAGATCAGGCCCAAGAACTGGTTAACGCTCAGGAGTTATCTGCCGATGCCGCAACGCAGGTGCGGGATAGTGTAGAAGAAACGAAAAATATTACTGCGTTTATCCGGGAGATTGCCAGTCAGACGAATCTACTCGGTTTGAATGCCGCCATTGAAGCCGCGCGGGCAGGTGAGCTGGGCTTGGGATTCGGCGTTGTAGCTGGCGAAGTGCGGAAGTTGGCTGATCACAGTTCGGAGGCAACAGTCAACATTGAAGATAGCATGCAGAAAATGAAAACGTTAATTGATCATATTTTGCAACATATCGGCAACATGTCCACATTGACTCAAAATCAGGCGGCTTTGACACAGCAGGTCAATGCTTCAATGGATGAGATCAACAATATGTCGCAGGACCTGGTGAACTATTCGCGCAATTTGTAGTTTCTGTGTAAAAAATAGACACATTTTTTTCGTTCAACTTTGATGTAGTAAATAAAAGAGGAAAATCAAAAATCCACCGGATTTCATATCCCGGTGGATTTTTGATTTCATTCTTTTTATAGAACGCTATGCAGCGATTCGTAATTATACTTGCAGTACTTTAATCAGGTTGGTGTTACCGGATTGGCCGATTGGAACACCGGCGGACAATACGATAATGTCGCCTTTTTCAATGTAACCTGTTTTGATCGCATTTCGTGTTGCAGATTCGAACATTTCATCCGTTGTTGTCACTTTATCGCCCATTACCGGAATAACCCCGGAGAGCAGGCAGATTTTGGACAGCACTTCTTCATGTTGCGTGACCGCGATAATTGGTGCTTTTGGACGATATTTCGAGATCATGCGAGCGGTAAAACCACTCTCTGTTGAAGTGATAATGGCTTTAGCATTCAGAACGAGGGAAGAGCTTACTGCTCCTTGACTGATGACCTCGGTAATGTCAGCCACTTGTTGTGCAGATTTTTGGTTGAATTGTTCTTTGTAATCAATCATCGTTTCTGCGCGACGTGCAACAGCAGCCATCGTACGAACAGATTGGATCGGATATTTACCAGCAGCGGATTCGCCAGACAACATGACAACGTCTGCGCCTTGCAGCACCGCATTTGCCACGTCACTTACCTCGGAACGAGTTGGACGAGGGTTTACTTGCATGGATTCCAACATGTGTGTAGCGACGATAACCGGTTTGCCGGCCTTGTTACATTTGTCGATCATTTCTTTTTGCATCATCGGTACGTCTTCAATGGGAACTTCAACCCCGAGGTCACCGCGAGCTACCATAATGCCGTCTGATGCTTCGATGATATCATCCAGGTTGGTCATACCTTCCTGGTTCTCGATTTTGGAGATGATCTGTACATGGTCTTGACCGCGTTCTTTGAGAATGCTACGGATCTCACGGATGTCATCGCCTTTACGAACAAAGGATGCTGCGATAATTTCGATGTTGTTCTCGATCCCGAATCCGATGTGCATGACGTCACGCTCGGTTACGCCTGGCAAAGTTGTTTTGATTCCCGGCAGGTTCACACCTTTACGTGGTTTCAGGATACCGCCGCTAATGATTTTGCAGTGAATCTCTGAACCTTCAACAGACAATACCGTCAGATCAACCAATCCATCGTCAATCAGAATGCGATCTCCTGGTTTAACAACCAGATTCAACTCAGGGTAATTTACAGCGATTCGTTCTACATCGCCGAGAACGTCTTCTGTGGTAAGCGTGAGTTCTTTACCTGCTTGAAGGTGAACAGAAGCTTCTTTTAATTTGCCGATCCGTACTTCCGGTCCTTTGATGTCCATCATAATAGGTACGTATTTGTTCAGTTCAGCAGCAGCTGTGCGGATATTGTTAATTCGTCCCACGTGGTCTTCCAGCTCTCCATGAGCCATATTCAGACGGGCAACTGTCATACCTTCCTGAATCATTACTTTCAACGTTTCGATTGAGTCACAAGCAGGTCCCATAGTACAGATAATTTTGGTTTTCAACATGCTAATATCCTCCTCATATTTAGTGCTTATGTGTACATTGTAGCGTTTTCTGTCGAATCACGATATGAACTATAGTACAATGATTAGAGTATAGTCCGATAATGAGGTGTTATATGGTTACTCCACTTGAAGTACATCATGTGAATGGCGTAGGGTGGTACGAAGAAGCCGTGCAACCACAAGGGATTTGGCGTCTTAGCTTGGTTACATATGGAAAATGTGTATATTGGGTGAACGGAGATAAACAGATCATGGAAAAGGGTGAATTGTTACTTATTCCCGGTGGGACACCCTATTATGGAAAGAGTATTCCTACGGTTACGCACACCCAGTTTGTTATTTTGTTGAGGCAAAATGAGACCGCAGAACTGCCTGCACTCCAACAGCGTGAACCATTGAGGCATAAACCGGGCTGTTACGAACTGATTCTTCAGAGAATGAAGGGCATCCAGCAACAATGGGAAGAGCGTCCCTCTTATTATGTCATGATGAGCCAGGCCTTATTGATGGAAGTCCTAATTTATATTAACCGGGAACTCGATCGAGGGATCATTCCACCAGAGAGGCGTCGGTACGTGGAACGGATGAAACGTTATATTGAGCAGCATTATCGGGAGAAAGTAACTAAGGAAGAGCTTGGTGACGAGATCGGAAAGTCTCCCAATTATGCGGCCTCCCTGTTCAAAAGTGTAACGAATCAGACCATTAGTGAATACGTTCATGATCAACGGATAAAAAGGGCCTTGTACCTGCTTACCGAGTCGCAGCTCTCCATCCAGGAAATTGCCGAATTTCTCGGCTACCGGGATTTGTCTTATTTTTACCGCATATTCAAACGGCTCATGGGCAGTCCGCCATCCGATCTGTTGCATGAGCGTCCCCCGATTGTCTAACAATTGACAGCTCTTACTGGTCTAGTGGAGTTTTTCATAAATAAATTTGGTCTGATGAATGAAAAAAAAGAGGGCTAAGATGCCCTCTTTCATTATTAATGTTGTTGTTGAAATGTAACATGTCGCAACCTGTTTATCTACAATGTTTTGTCCTGAAACTACGTTAGGCATTTCGGCTTGGCTGCGTAGATCGGAGTGGTTGCTTGCTGTTTTTTGCGGTCTGTCCCAGGCGTTTCGCAAAGACATGAACTGCCCAATACGCGGCTTCAGCAAAAGCAATGCCACCAACGACGTCCAGCATGGAATGCTGTTTGACGAAGACAGTTGAAGCAATAATGAGCCATAACCAGACGGAGCCGAAGATTCGCACGGCAGGTTTAACGTTCAGATGTCGGTTAAGAATAATGAACAACATGTAGCTTGTTAAACAATGGACGCTTGGAAAACAGTTCACAGGCGCATCATTGGAATAGATGAATTGCACAAGTACACTGCTTAGATCTGTTCCAGTCACTTCCGGACGTGGTACATACGAGGGGAATACCACAAAACAAACATTGGCCGCCATCACCCCGACGTTATAAATGAGCAGTGTCCGCCAGAATAACGACTTATTCGTTAAACCAAGATAGAGAAAGCTTAGATATAGAATAGGCATCCAGCTGACATATGGAATAATAAATTCTTTGATAAAAGGAATCTGTGTATCAATCCAGGCATAATTGTAAAAGACATCACTTCCCGCTTGACTACCTAGGAACATATAAATGGAGCCTTGAAGTGGTATACATAGAATGGCCAACAGATGTCCCCATCTTTTAAAAAATGCTTTCATAAAATCCTCCCTGATTCGATATGCATTATCAATTTCATCGTTATCTAAGTTTCATAGTCAGTTGACGCTAAATGGATGAAGCATCCCTGCAGTTTAAATCTTCATTCTTACTATAATGGACAGGCAGAGGGATAAGCCATACCTGATTTTAGGGTAATTTACAATTCGATATATCTCTTTTTTGTTACTTTTTATGTTTTTATCCAAATCGAGATAGGGATAGGAGTGACTATATTATGACTAAAGAGTCATAACGTGTTTGATAGAGCTGTTACGCGGCTAGAAATAACAAAGGACCGTGCCCTCCCTTACGAAGCTTTCAAGCTGTTCATGCAAGGTATTATATTACGCACTCTTTGGAATGGGTACACATGCTCCGAAAAGGATTATAGAACTTTTATTTCTCCTATTATTCCCTGATCCGTTCTTGCCTTTTTTCGTATTTCTCGCTATCGTGGTATACTTTAGACAGTGGAAAGTCAGGCAAGAGAAGTTTAACCAAGGTGTATTTGAAGAACGGCAGGTGAAATAATGGAGAAGACGGCGCAGGACGTAGCTGAATGGATGGTCGCTGAGATTAAGTTTACAGGCACACTTCGTCAGGAAGTGGCAATAGAATATGTAAGAACCCATTACGGAGAGCATTTTGTTTTTGTTAATGAGAACGGTAATGCTTCCTTGTCCAAAGAGGTGAAAAAAGCATTTCGCAAGCTTCATGGCGGGCGGGTTGCTTGGGATCGCGATGCTTTTAGATGGGCATGGACTTAGTTGTGTTGTTACGCCGGGCCCCGACATATTGTTGCATTGACTCTGAGTGAGGTTGGCAGTAGGCCCCTGAGTATGATGGATATGCAAGGACAGAACATTTTCACAAATCATGTATAAGTTCGATGGGAACTGCATATCCTTTCATAAGACTGCAGATAAACAATTTTTAACAGAGGACAACACAGGCCAGTTATGGCTTGAACATAATAAACAGGTATTTCCAAAGCTGTTTGAAAAGAAAATACAATGATTTGCTTTTTGAATCGATTAGAGGTATACTAATAATCAAGTTGTACAGAGTTGAAAACCTAATTCACATATTGTAAAGGGCGATCACTTATAGTTTATGACTGGTACCTTTTTCAATGTGTGAATTTTTATTTGCTTGCTGCAAAGAACAAAGGAACATGTTAATCTTTATTTGGAGGTGTAATTCACATGCAAAACGGAACAGTAAAATGGTTCAACGCTGATAAAGGCTTCGGTTTCATCGAAGTTGAAGGCGGAGAAGATGTATTCGTACACTTCAGCGCTATTACAGGCGAAGGCTTCAAAACGCTGGACGAAGGTCAACGCGTGCAATTTAAAATTGTACAAGGAAACCGTGGTCCTCAAGCAGAAGAAGTTGTAAAACTGTAATTAAAGCATAGCTGCCTTTAACATGTTATAATGATAAAGGCAGCTTCTTTTTTTTGATTTGAATAGATGAAGTTGACCCAACCGTTGTCGAGGCAGAAGTTCGGCGGACGTTACACTTCCGCTAAGCAGTGGCTTTTGTGAAATGACGTCAGTAAGATGTGTTTCCATAACAAAGGGGGTAGAAGTCATGTATAATCGCAAAAAACCGTTGGAAGAAATTCCACAAGCAGATGCAGCAATCTGGGAATGTACGAGTGATACGTGCAAAGGATGGATGCGGGACAATTTTGCGTTTGATAGCGTGCCTACTTGTCCAATATGTGCTTCTGAGATGGTTAGCACAACTAGGATGCTGCCATTGCTTGAGAATTCGAATAGCAACCTGAAAACGATGTCTAAAGGAAATCGGATTTAATATAGCTTACCCGCCTCTCACGAGGTGTTTTTTTTTAGATAAAGTAAACATCCGTTACCGAGGTAGGAAAATTAAATAAGAACATCCTGGCATTCGTTTAAGGCGAATGCCTTTTTTGTTGCATAAAAAGAGCCTCTTCCTGTTCCGTAATCGAACAAGAAGAGGCTTTTGTTGATTGCTAATAATAGCTAATTGTTATTGAGGTTTAGATAAATAAGAATGGAAGAAGGAACAATGTAGCGATTAGGGCAACATCATAGCCAGCTCCGTATCCGTAACCGCCATAACCACCGTATCCACCGCCATATGGGTAGCCACCATAAGCTGAAGATTTAGCTTTTCTGGCGGATGTTAATTTCTTTTTGTTTACTCTACGCAGTTGTTGCTTGGATTGGATGGAAGACAGGCGTGGACCTTGAAAGCATTCATTCAAGTAGACCTTCCCATCCCGGCAACCTCCAAGTGTACCATACATATGCGTGCCGTCTCTCATGACAAGACAGACAGGGCGCCCCACATGCGGTGACACCGTTTCTTCACATACCGGATGAATTCTGTGCATGCATATCCCCCTCATCGTTGCGGTTTGCCGCCTGAAATCAACGGTTTGTATATCATAGTAGGAAACGAGTGGATTGGTATGGACGAGTACCCGGTTATCTCCATAGTCAGGAGCCGTTTTTCGGTTTGTTCCATAGACTGGAGTAAGGGAAGGAGGGGGAGTCGTGGATTATCATGATTTGCTTGCTCGTTTAGGAGAAGGAAGTGCTCATCCTGGTGGATTTTCGGCTACGCTGCAATTGCTTGATTCATTATCCTTGCCTGCTCGGGTTCGTGTTCTGGAGATAGGATGCGGTACGGGAAGAACAGCATGTTATCTGGCTCAGCAGGGGTACGACGTAACTGCAATTGATCTACACCGTCATATGCTGGATAAAGCAGTAAGGCGTGCGCGTAAAGAGCGGGTTGATGTGCGTTTTATTCAAGCTGACGCTGCGGCATTACCCTTACCAGATAATCATGTGGACGTAGTCTTTATTGAATCGGTGACGATTTTCACCCCATGGCGCAAAGCGCTTGCTGAGTACAGGAGAGTATTGAAACCTGGAGGACTGCTTGTCGATCGGGAAATGGTTTTATCGGGAAGGAAAACGGAACTGATGAGTCGCAGACTGAAGCGATTTTATGGGATACGTACACTGGCAACGGTGTCAGCTTGGAAGAAGCGGCTGAGGGGATGCGGATTCTCAGAAGTTAAAGTGAAGGAGCAATCGCGTACAATGGGCAAGTGGGGAGTCGATCACGACCCTTTACGTGAGATGGATATGAACTGGATTGAGGACAAAAATATACAGCGAATGAGTCGTACGAATGACCGGTTGCTTCTGAGATACGGGCAAAGGCTGGGATATGCCGTGTTTACGGCGAGAGTTCCTACGGAAGCTGGGCTTAATTGAAAAAGAGGCAACCCTCATTCGTCATGATGTGGGTTGCCTTATACGTTACAGCATGTCGTTATCAATAATGCGCCAGTGATGTTTGAGCAGTGCTTCCAGCTGCGGTTTGTCCTTGGCACGGAAAGCATCTAGAATCTGCCTGTGCTCTTCATTGACTTCATGCAGCACCTCGGATAGTTTTGGCTTGTTATCACTGACATAGGACTGACGAATGAAGCTGTTCTTAAGTGTGTTCAACATCTCAATAACGGTGGCGTTGCCACATCGCTGGATGTACAGATTGTGAAACAAATACTGATTTTTGCTATAGGCTGCCAGATCGAGCTGGTTGATATCTTCGTCCATACGGGCGATTAGAGCTTCCATCTCTATAAGTTCTGAGGCTTTGAGATGATCCACTGCAAGCGTGGCGGCTAGTCCCTCCAGCGCACCGATGGCCTGCGAGAATTCAAGCTTTTTGCTTGTGTCAAAAGGAGCAACAATAAATCCCCTGCGCGGGATATATTGCAATAAATTGTCAGAGGTCAACTGAAATAAAGCTTCCCGAGTTGGGGTGCGACTGATATCCAGCTTTTTGCAAATTTCGGCTTCGTTAATCTTCTGGTTGGGAAGAAGCGTCCCGTCCTGAATCTTCTGAGCGATGTAATCGTAGACGTGGTCTTTCAAGGAACGGTATTTAGGAACCTCCATACAAATTCTCCCTTCTATATGTATAGTCATGATTAATGGTTATAAAGCCATGCAGGGCGTGCCGTCCGGGTGTTTCAAGTTTTTATCATCTTACCATCGAGGGGGGAGTTGGGCAAGCAAAGTTCGCACGCTGAGAGCTACATAAGTCACAATATTCAGTAAACATTTTATGGGATTAGAGTCTGAAAATGATCGAAAAAGCGTTGTCATCCTCGTATAGGTTTGTTACTATTGAAGATATAAACAAATGCATATCATATTATGTATATTGTATACAAATACATTATGTGTACATTCTTGATCATCATCCTAGGTCTAGTAGTTCATTCTCAGGAAGTATAAAGTTATTGTGATATGTCGCCGTGCTCGTATACAAACAGGCTGATGCGGAAAAAGAGGAAACAAGTCGTAAACGCAGATCAACTCGCATACACTGTTACTGTATTTTGTATACAATATTATGTGGAAGGTTGTGAAGGAATGCCAGATACCGAATTGTTCATTCAATGGTCGGAAACGTATGCTGCGCCTAATTATCATCCACTTCCCATCGTCATTGAACAGGCAGAAGGGGTGTGGGTAGAGGACCCTGAAGGCCGCCGATATATGGATATGTTAAGTGCGTATTCAGCACTGAATCATGGACATAGACATCCTGTCATTATTCAGGCGTTGAAAGATCAGGCAGACAAGGTCACATTGACATCACGGGCATTTCACAGCCATACTGCAGCAATATTTTATCAAAAACTGTCCACGTTTACGGGGAAATCCAAAATTTTAGCTATGAATACGGGAGCAGAGGCGGTTGAGACAGCGGTAAAAGCCGTACGAAGATGGGCATATCGGTGCAAGGGAGTACCTGAAAATCAGGCTGAAATCATCGTATGCTCTGGCAATTTTCATGGGAGAACCCTTACGGTTACTTCTTTTTCTTCCTCCGCTGAATATAAAAAGGATTTTGGTCCGTTTACACCAGGGTTCCGAATTATCCCTTACGGTGATCTGGAGGCTTTGAAACAAGCGATCACACCGAATACGGCGGGTTTCCTTGTTGAGCCCATTCAGGGCGAAGCGGGAATTATTATTCCTCCAGCTGGATACTTGGCAGAGGCGTTTGCGATATGCAGACAACAGCGAGTCTTGACCATGGCCGATGAGATCCAGACTGGATTTGGGAGAACGGGGCGCCGATTCGCCTCCGATTGGGAGGGTGCCGAACCAGATATATGGATTATGGGCAAAGCGCTTGGCGGTGGTGTGATGCCGATCTCCGCAATCGCTGCCGAAGCAGACATTCTGGATCTGTTTGAACCGGGATCACACGGTTCTACGTTTGGGGGTAATCCGCTTGCCTGTGCGGTAGCAGTGGCCGCTTTGGATGTTTTGGAAGATGAGAAGCTTGCGGAGCGGTCAGAGCGGCTGGGGATTTATTTTATGGAACAACTTCAAGGTATTCAGAGCTCTGCGATTCGGGAAATTCGGGGCAAAGGTTTATTCATTGGGGTTGAGCTGGATGGCCCTGCACGACCTTATTGCGAACGTCTGATGTCGGCAGGATTACTTTGTAAAGAAACGCATGAAACAACTATTCGTTTTGCTCCCCCACTAACCATCAAGGAATCTGAGATTGATTGGGCTATAGAGATCATTAAAGAAGTGCTTGGTGATGCTTCATCGTAAGGGTAAGATGCTTCATTGGATTGTAGTTCAACAGCGATGAAAGGGAGCGATACTTTATGAAGAATGAGGATGTTTTGGCTACAGGAGAGCATGCGATGCGAAATGGTTCTGGTCAGGATACTCGCTATGTAAAGACTCATCAACAAGAAGTGGCTCTGATTAAAGTTCCTTTTGGATTAGCTGGTGCTAGAAATGGGGCCGAGTTAGGCCCTGATGAACTGATCACCGCCGGGTTGAAACGCGAAATTGCGAGTTTGGGGTTTCTCTTCAATAGAGAGGTGCGTGTGGATTGCCCCACACAATCAGTAACTCCACTTGGGCGCAAGACAGTAAAGTATCTGAATGAGGTTCAGCAGGTCAGTGAGCATGTGTGTCAAGAAGTAGCATCTGCTCTCGAAGAGGGAGCCTTTCCAGTTGTGCTTGGGGGAGACCATAGCGTAGCTATTGGTACTTTGGCAGGGTTAACTGCTCATTACAGCAATTTAGGTGTGATCTGGTTCGATGCTCATGCAGACTTGAATACCGAAGAACATAGCTTGACTGGTAATATGCATGGAATGAGTGTTGCGGCGTTTCTGGGACATTCGGCTTTTAATTTGTCACAGATCAGAGGTGCTGGTTCCTTTGTGAATCCGTCTAATCTGGTGTATATCGGACTTCGAGATCTGGATGACTACGAGAAGGAGCAGATCAGAGCATTGGGCATTCGAGCTTTTACGATGCATGATATTGATCGAATGGGGATGCAACACGTCATTGAACAGGCGATGGTGATTGCGGGTGAGGGGACGGACGGTATTCATGTTAGTTTTGATATGGATTGTCTTGACCCACGTGAAGCGCCAGGAGTGGGGACACCTGTGCCGGGTGGGCTGAGTTATCGAGAAGCGCATTTTGCGATGGAGTGTTTAGCAGCCAGCAACCGGGTTGTATCTATGGAATTGGTTGAAGTGAACCCGTTGCTTGATCAAAACCGGCATACGGCACGACTTGGTGTTGGATTAATTGCATCTTTGTTAGGTAAGTCTATTCTATAGAAGGAAGCGGAATGTGCTCAGAGGGAACAAATGTGATCTATAAGGTATGTTGCAGGGGGGTTATGTTATTGGTCGGTTGAAACATTATGCTGATCATATACGCGGCTTCCCTGTATTTATTACGTTGATAAATGTTGTGGTACAGCTGTGAACGTTCGTGTGTATTAAAGATATAAGTTCTAGTCTGTTATGAAGAAATCTAATGAAGTTTTATATTTTTAAAATAAGTGTTGCATTGTTATATCATACATGGTATATTCTAATTCCGGCCAAGAAAACACGGTTTACACGGTGCGGCAAGCAATGAAAAACAAGCTTCGAAAGAAACTTG
>NZ_JAUZUT010000020.1:0-40457 GCF_031844205.1 Paenibacillus sp. RRE4 | reverse complement strand
CCTGAGCCAGGATCAAACTCTCCAATAAAGATGAATTTCGTCAGCGACGTTAGGCGCTGTGGAACTCATCGGGGTATTGAAAAGAGCGATAAGCTCATTTTGAATCTGACGATTCATTGTAAATCAAAAGTTACTATCCATTTGTTCAGTTTTCAAGGAACTTGTTCACCTTATCTTGCGACAACTTACGTCAACCAGACAGGAAATTTATCATATCATGTTAACTTAGTTTCTGTCAACAATCTTTTTCGTCATTCTTCAAAGCTACTCGATTATCTTCTGTTTGAAGCGACAAGAAATAATATATCATGCTGTCATTTTTTTAGCAAGTATTTTATTTAACTTTTATCATATTGCAAATTGCTTGAGTGTGAGTAATCGAAAACGAACGACTTTGGGCTTTGGAAGAAAAACAAGGGAAGTAACAGCTCCAAAAAGAACAAATTTGAAGTAAGTGATCCAAAAACTTTATAATAAGGTATCTTTAATTAGAAGGAAGTACTTCAAGGTTTTTAGCAGTTCCAACTGTGCAATAGCACGATCGCATTTACATGCCTCTTCCTACATCCATCTGAGATCCGCTTTTGAATTTTTGAATATCAATCTATTACGATTTTGCTTTTAGCCTAAGATTTCGTTTTCTAGTTCAAATCCGTGACTCGAGGTGATAACACTTGAAACAGTGGTTAAAAATGGTGCGTAAAGGTTATGGCAAAAAGCTCGTTTCCATTCATGCCTGGAATGCCTGGATCGTTGTGATCCTTGCTATTACTGGTCTCATATTAATCGGTGGCTTCTGGCGTGAAACTCTGGGTATCGGACGTGTTTGGTTAAAATGGTTACATATCGCCGTGGGCATCGCCATGCTTGTGCCTGTCGTGTATTACTTATTTTTAGCCAGTAAGCATTGGAAGCAACTTCGTAACAAGCCGTGGCAAAAAGCAAATACCATCATCGTTCTTGCACTTTTGATCGGATGGCTATTATCCGGCATCGTCTTATGGCAGTTCAAGCTGGTAGGTCCACGATGGTCCAATGCCGCGCTTCTGATACATGATTTGCTCACATGGGTTGGTCTACCGTATATCATCTACCACTCCATCACACGTACGCGTTGGTTAAAAGACCCTGCACGTCGTACGATCCAAACCAATGAAACACCCGTACAGAAACCAAGTATGAAAAATGCCGGCAGTCTACATACCAAGGAAGAGGAACTGGACACGGATAACATGCCAGCAGCCTCATCTGTTCTCCATGCAGACAAAGACTCTGGTAGAAATAACGTCCCAAACATGGAGAAACCGCAACCGGTATATACCCGTCGAGCCTTCATCCGTTCTGCTGTAGGCATAGGACTCGCCGTTACTCTTGGACCTACATTTGTATCATGGGTAGGTAAAAACCTCAAGTTTGATAATAGCATAGACAGCATGCTTGAAACTGACCCCAATCGGATGGTTCCACTTCCGCAACCTTCATCATCATCACTTCCGCCGATTGGCGGGGGTGCCGAGGGACACTTTCGCGTATATACGGTCACACCCATTCCATCCTTCTCCAATGCAAACTGGTCATTTCGGATAGATGGTCTTGTGGAACGTGCTCAAATCTGGAATTGGGAGCAGTTCGTCAAACTAGCACGCACCGTGCAAGTCAGTGATTTCCACTGCGTTACTGGCTGGTCCGTGTACAAGAATACATGGGAAGGCATTCCTCTGAAGCATTTTCTGGAGAACGCCGGTATAAAGCCTGGAGCGCACAGCGTCAAATTTTATTCCGGAGACGGGGTATATACCGATGCGATCACACTAGAGCAGGCACAAATGGATGATATTATGATTGCGGTCATGCATGACGGCAAACCTATCCCTGCCGATCTTGGTGGACCTGTACGACTCGTTATTCCGCAGATGTACGCCTACAAATCGGTCAAGTGGTTGAACCGTATTGAAGTCATCGACAGCGAGCATATCGGGTATTGGGAAGAACGAGGATACGACAAAGATGCATGGTTATCAGGTGCTTCTCAGCGTTTTCCAAATATAACGGGTTCATAACAGATCGCCAGCGTATACAAAAGAAGCCTCCTGACACGACATTTGCGTGTTTTGGGAGGCCTCTTTCTTTACAAGCTGCTTGTATCACGTACCTAATTAATGCCTATGACACGTGCTGACTCAAAGCTGTAGATATTAACGTTCTACGGATTCAGCAAGCGTACCAATTCGTCCTCATCTTCGATGGTCGGAATACCGAGATCATGAGCTTTCGTTAATTTGCTGCCTGCCTTCTCTCCAGCTATGACAAGGTCTGTTTTTTTCGATACACTCCCTGTGACCTTCGCACCAAGCGCTTCGAGTCTCTGCGTTGCTTCTTCACGCGTCAATTGATGCAGGGTTCCTGTAAGCACGACCGTTTTACCACTGAAGAAGGAATCCTCCACTATAACAGCTGGCGCTTCAGGTGCCTCTGCTTTCACACCCAGATTCAGCATCTTCTCAATAGCAGCTTGTGTGAACGGATCGGCAAAGAAATTCACAATGCTCTCCGCAACAATACCTCCTACATCGGGAAGTTCAACCAATTCCTCTACCGTAGCATTCATGATGGCATGTAGATCGCGGTAATGATCGGCCAGCATACGCGTGGTGGATTTGCCAGTGTTCGGGATACCCAAGGAATAGAGGAAAGAAGCCAGGTCTCGGTCTTTACTCTGCTCGAGCGCAGCAAGAAGGTTGTTTGCTTTCTTTTCGCCAAATCGCTCCAGCTTCACAAGATCATCGAACTGCAATGTATACAGATCAGCGGGTTCACGCACATTCAATTCGTCATATAACTGAATCGCTGTTTTCTCACTGAAGGTCTCAATGTCCATCGCGTCTCTGGAGGCAAAATGAGAGATACGAGCAACTGTCTGCGGTTTGCATGCCAGTTTGTTATTACAGAACAAGTGCGCTCCACGTTGCTCCAACGGGAATCCGCATGCCGGGCATTGCTCCGGATATTTGATCTCTTCGCCGTCATTTTCTTCGGTCACTTTGCCGAGAATCTCAGGAATGACATCATTGGAACGACGAATAAAGACACGTGAACCGAGCGCATATTTCAAATTTTTACGTTCAATATCGCCCACATTGTTGAGCGTGCAGTTCTGCACGGTAACTCCAGCGAGTTCAACCGGTTCTACTCGCGCCAGCGGCGTTACTTTACCCGTTCTGCCGACATTCCACACGACTTCGTTCAGTACTGTGGTTGTCTCTTCCGCTTCGAATTTATAAGCAACCGCCCAGCGTGGGAACTTGTCCGTGTAGCCTAACACTTCACGAGTCCGCATGTCCGTGAGCTTAATGACCGCTCCATCAATCAGGTAATCCAGTTGCCCCCGATTTTCCTGAATTGCTTCAAGTTGCTCCATAACGTCATCGAATTCATGGAAGTAGGTGAGGGATGGATTAACTTTAAAACGGTTCTCGCGCAAGAAATCCATCATTTCCTGATGGTTGGCAAATTGAATGTCATCGGAGTATCCAATGTTATAAAAATAAGCATTCAACCGACGCTCAGCGGTCGTTTTCGGATTCAGGTTACGCAGTGCTCCTGCGGCTGCATTCCGTGCATTTTTGAGTGGCTCGGCAGCCGTTTCGTTATATCGATTCAGTACAGAAAGGTTCATTATGCCCTCGCCCTGCACTTCAATCGTACCTCCGGTATACGGAATTTTGAGCGGAACAGATTTGATGGTTTTCACTTGTGCCAAAATGCCCTCGCCCACCGTTCCGTTTCCGCGCGTAGAAGCCTGCACCAACTCACCGTTGGTATATGTCAGGTTCAAGGTCAGTCCATCGAACTTCAGCTCAATGACATATCCCGGGTCGGGCAACGGATTATCCGGGTTTTTGCTGTTATAGTCATTCACCAGCTTTAATACACGTGTATTCCAATTGCGAAGCTGTTCAATGTTCTGCGCCTTGTCCAAACTCCATAATGGGGATAAATGACGATGCGGGGTAAATCCCTTGAGCAGTTCGCCCCCTACACGTTGTGTGGGAGAATCCGGTAATACCATACCGCTCTCCTGTTCCAGCGTAACCAGTTCATCGTATAAAAGGTCATACTCCTTATCACTGATCTGCGGCTGATCCATCGTGTAGTACTGATAGTTGTGCTGATTCAGCTCGGCAACGAGTTGCTCCATCCTGTGCATCGGGTCCATATCGGGCCATCCCTCCGTATAATTAATATATGTAGAACGAACATGCCTATTGCAACAAACGAACATAAAAGACTCTGTTTCCTGGCAGTTCGGTAAGATGCAATAGGCTATTTCATTCTTATTCCACTTTGGTAATCGGGGCAAATCCAGCGAGTAGACGTTTCACGCCAACCGGAGCCGGGAATGCAATCTGCAGTTCGGTATCATTACCGCTGCCTTTGACTGCAACGATGGTACCTGTCCCCCATTTGCCGTGTTGCACTTTGTCGCCTGCCTTAAATCCAGCCGCACTTTCGGATGAGGCCGATTTCGAAGCCGATGTTGGTGCCGCAAAGGTCGGACGAGAGGTACTCGTCGTTACCCGGGAAGTTGGCCCAGATGAAGCCGTTGCGGATGAACCACTTCGGCTTTGTTGTGCAAACAGCTTGGACGCACTTGCGGCACCGCCGAAATTGCTTCCACCGCTGGAGCCTAAACCGCGTCCTCCATAAGAACCTCCGCCTGTGCTGGTTCCACGGCGGTAACGGTCGCGTGCAATGGAAGTATCTTCTTTAAGCTCATCCGGGATTTCATCGAGAAAACGGGATGGCGGATTGGCCGTTGTACGCCCAAACAAGGTCCGCATCTGCGCACAAGAGAGGAATAACTGCTCCTCAGCCCGTGTAATCCCCACGTAAGCCAGACGACGTTCTTCTTCCAACTCTTCGTTATCCATAAAAGCCCGGCTGTGTGGGAAGACGCCTTCTTCCATACCCACGATAAAGACTACCGGGAATTCCAGACCTTTGGCACTGTGCATCGTCATCAACGTGACCGCATCGCTCTGATCCTCTTCATCATCGTTCATGCTGTCGATGTCTGCAATGAGTGCCAGATCGGTGAGAAACGAAACAAGCGTTTTGTCTTCATTGTTTTTCTCAAACTCCATCGTCACCGATAGAAACTCTTCGATATTTTCGAGCCTTGCGCGAGATTCAATCGTATTCTCCTTCTGCATCTCGTCACGATACTGGCTCATCTCCAGAATCTTCTCGGTCAGCTCAGTCACGGACAGATATTCAACCATCTGGTGCAGAGCAGCGATCATATCATAGAACTCCACCAGTGCATTACGCGTGCGACCAGCGAAGCCGAGATCATCAACCACTTGCAGTACACGGAAAATGGAGACCCCGCGTTCTCCAGCTGCTGCAGCCAGTTTGGCTACTGTAGTATCCCCGATGCTACGCTTCGGCACATTAATAATCCGGGTCAAACTGATATCATCATCCGGGTTGGACAGCAGGCGCAGATAAGCCAAAATGTCCTTGATCTCTTTCCGATCATAGAACTTGATGCCGCCGACAATCTGATACGGAATATCAGACTTGATCAAAATTTCCTCGATAACCCGGGACTGAGCATTGGTACGGTACAGAATCGCATGATGCTGATAGGATTTGCCATTCTTCACATTTTTACTAATCTCGGAGGTTACAAAATACCCCTCATCATGCTCGGAATCGGCACGGTATACCTTGATCTTTGATCCGCCTTCTTTATCCGTCCACAGCTTCTTCGGTTTACGGCCGGTATTCAGGCCGATGACTTCATTCGCTGCATTCAGAATGTTGGAAGTCGAACGATAATTCTGCTCGAGCAGGATCGTCTGCGCTTCCGGGTAATCTTTTTCAAAGTTAAGGATGTTGGTAATATCCGCCCCACGCCAGCGATAGATCGACTGGTCACTATCCCCTACGACGCAGATACGGTGGTGGCTGTCAGCCAGCATACGGCACAGCATGTACTGTGCACGGTTCGTATCCTGATACTCATCGACGTGAATGTATTGGAACTTCTTTTGGTAAAAATCGAGCACTTCCGGCACTTCTTTGAACAGTTGAATGGTTGCCATGATCAGGTCGTCGAAGTCGAGTGAGTTGTTGGCTCTGAGACGTTTCTGGTACATCGTATATACCTTGGCTACAATGCCTTCAAAATAGTCGCCCGCCTGTTTCTCGTATTGCTCTGGACTGATCAGTTCATTTTTGGCCGTGCTCATCATCGCCTGAACAGCTTTGGGTTCGAACTTTTTCGTATCGATGTTCTGATCTTTCATACAGCTACGAATAACAGATAACTGGTCGGATGAGTCCAAAATACTAAAGTTGGATGTAAAACCGATCCGTTCAATGTCGCGGCGCAAGATGCGCACACACATGGAGTGAAACGTGGATACCCAAATATCGCGGCCTTGAGATCCGCCTACCAGTTGGGATACCCGATCCTGCATCTCCCGAGCAGCTTTATTCGTAAACGTAATCGCCAAAATGCCCCACGGAGGTGCTTTCCGTGTTGCGATCAGATAGGCAATCCGGTGTGTCAGCACTCTGGTTTTGCCCGAGCCCGCACCAGCCATAATAAGCAATGGCCCATCCGTTGCCTCAACAGCTTGCCGCTGAGGCGTGTTCAGCCGTGCTACGGCGTCATGTATATTTACAGGTTGCATGCATGCATGCTCCTTTCGTTAGTTGGATATCGGTATAAGAGTACTAGGGGTTACACTGGTCACTCCGAGGACAGAGTAAGCTTTCAATCGCTGTTATTCCCGGATTTTTTAAAACTATTTCCTAGAGGTGAATATCCGGTAATAAAGGCGAACGCTCCGCTTCTCCAGCTTATCTCTGTCCTCTCCGTTCATGTGTAAACGTAGTCTGCTTATACTGTGTGGGTAGGGTAGGAAATTCAGAAAATCCGAAAGCAATATTACTTAAATGAAATGAAATCAATAAAGGGTCAAAGTTCTATTTTAACAGATTCTAAAGGAGATATGGGGGAATGGTAAACTAAACCGGTCAGGTGTTACTCCGATCGTCGTTCACTGCTTGTTACTTCGATCGTCTTTCACAGCTTGTACCGTTTCCAGTGCTTGGCTCAAATGGCTGTACACAATATTCCCAACAACAATGGTATCCGCAGCTTGGGCAGCTTGACTTGCTTTCTCTGCTGTATCGATTCCACCGCCATAAATGAGATGTGCTTTCTCCAATTGTCTGTGCGTCTCGCCAACCAGCTCCATATCCCCGAAAGTTCCGCTGTACTCCATATATATAATGGGCAGGTTCAGTAAACGTTCTCCAGCTTGAGCGTAAGCAGCCGCAGACTCTGTCGTCAGTTCCGTATCTGCTCCGGTTAACCTCGCCACAGTTGAGTCCGCATGAAGCACAATATACCCCTCGGTAATTAGCAAATCCCACGGGATCAAATAGCCATAGCGCTCGATAGCTTGCTGGTGATGTCCGATAATCCACCTGCTGTCCGTTGTGTTCAGCACCATCGGGATCAGATACCCGTCAAACCCAGGCACAACTGCTTCCAGATCGGATACTTCCAACACACATGGCAGTTCGTAGCGACGCACCCGGGACATCAAATCTACCGTATTATCATACGTAATACCTGATGATCCACCCACGATAATCGCATCCGTTCCAGACATGCATACCTGATCCAATGCCTCATCCGTAATTTCCCTGTCGGGGTCCAGCTTAAATACGTGTCTCCACTGCCTAATCATGTCTATCAACGAACATTCCTCCAGAGGTTCTTCTGCATCCTAAAAAGCTTGTAAACTAAGTCTAAGTCAGCAGACAGTAGGTGTCAATGTTCGTATAAAAGGCGAACAGAAAAAACACAGACTTTTTTGCTGTTTCCATCCCTAAAAAGTCTATGTCTTAAAATTTGATTCTCTTACAAATGTTTTTTAGCATATATTGAGTCTCTTCTGGGTCTTGAATGATTTAAGGTTTCCAAGCAAACCTTGTATTCATTTCTTCCATTTCCTGCTCTGTCAGGACATCGGAGTACACCCCATACACACCCCATTTTTCATAATTGGCCGCCTGCTGGGTATCATTAATGGTATGCACATAGGTGACTGCCCCGGCCTTCTTCAGCTTAGCGACAAAGTTCTGATTTACTTTATATTCCGGCATCGTTACAGCATCAATATCGTTATTTTGCACAAAATCAACAACTTGGCTCTCTGTATCTTGTGTAGCGTATAACGTGTAGATAATGGACGGGAAGTTGTAAACCTCCTTTACTTTTTCAAGCATAGGTTCATTATAAATCTGTACCACGACTCGGCTTAGAGCGGACGGATCATGCTTCTTTCCAGCATCCACCAACGATTGAAGTACCTTCTGGATATCTTCGTCCTTCTGTTCTTTGGTATCCGTTACGATATACATATCCGGGTACTTGGATAATACATTCATAATTCCATCGGCATCCATTGGCTGGTACATGCCAAGAATCGGTGTGTTCATGAATTCATCGTGAGTGAGTGCTCCGGCCTGCTTATGCTCTGGCAATTCCTCATCCTGTCCGAGCATTTTGCTCATGTTAGCTGTCCACTCATGTCTGGCTACAGCTACGCGATCCGAAGTGAGCATGAAATCTATTTCGAATACCCGTGTACCTTTTTCATAATTGGCAATCATCGCTTCATATGCGTTCGTGTAAGCTTGTTCCCGAATACTCCCCATGGCATGGGCGATTAATCGATAGTTTGCAAATCCATCACGTTGCTCCTCACTTTGACTGTCATGTGCCCAAAAGAGTGTACCCACAGTAACGAGCAACAGTATCAAAACGGCGGCAATACGTTTCATATCATTTACACATCCTTTGCAGACGTATTAGTTCGAATAGGATTGAGGTATCATTAATTTTTTTGATCGCATTTTATTCATATTAAAACCCTAAAAGGGATTAAAGCATGATTTTCCACCCTGTTTATGTTGCGCTAAGATGGGGGTAGTTGCACTACTACGGTACACGTTGTGTAATATTGCATTTTGGTAACTAACTACCCGAATTGGACATAAGCAAAACAAAAAAGCCGCCCGAAGGCGACTTTCATTGGTGTAAGACTAACATAAAACTCAATATGCATTTTTCAAACCATTGCGAATGGTTTCCCATATAATTTTAATATCAAATAATAAAGACCAGTTTTCAATATAAAAAATATCCTGTTCAATCCGATCCTCAATAGAGGTATCTCCACGTAACCCCTTACTCTGGGCTAATCCTGTAATGCCTGGGCGAACATGATGTTTAATCATATACTTAGGGATCTCATCCCGAAACTGGTTGACATAATACGGTCGTTCCGGTCTTGGACCCACCACGCTCATATGCCCAAACAACACATTGAAAAATTGAGGCAATTCATCTAAACTCGTACGTCTTATAAACGTTCCAAAGGCGGTACGACGTGGATCATTTTGAGTTGACCATCCTGTATCTTCAACACCTTCGGGCATCGCCTTCATAGAACGGAACTTATACATCATGAAATTACGTCTGTTAAGTCCGACACGCTCCTGTTTAAAGATAATCGGCCCTGCAGAGGTCAAACGCACCCCCAACGCTACAATGAGCATAATAGGCGATGTGAATACGATTGCTGCGAGCGAGAACACAATATCAAACGCACGTTTCATAAGACGATTAATGGTAATGTCGAGCGGAATATCACGCACATTAATCATCGGCATACCTGCAAAGTTATCAAAGTGAGGGCGTGCCGGCAGATAATCAAAGAAATCCGGAATAATCAGTGTGCGCACTCCAGCCTTCTCACACACATTGATAATATGCGAATATTTATCATGTGCATCCAGCGGTAAAGCCAGAATAACCTCATCTACATAGTGCGTAGACAAAAATTCTTCCAGTTCGTCGATTTTCCCTAAAATAGGGCTGTATCTCTTTTGTTCCACTTGATCCCAATGTCGATAATCATCCAGAAAACCCGTAACTTCATACCCGAGTTCAGGATAACTTTTGAGATTGTCATAGAAACGTTTCCCAAGCGAGCCTGCCCCAAGAATCAGCACGAACTGACGGTTGAAGCCTTTTTTGCGCAGGTGTTTTAATTGCAGCTTCACCATATAACGATACATCAACGTGAAGGACACGTTACCGATCATATACATCGCAAGATATGCGCGCGAGATATTTACTTCTTTGAAAAAGAACATCAGACTCATCAGCATGAAGAAGGCTATGCCGTGAGATTGGATTATTTTCCAAAGTTCATCAACAAAGCGCTTTTTGCGTTTAGGTACATAAAGTGAAGATAAAAGACCTGCCAATATAGCAAGCACCGCATATACCAGGCTCCACATCAAATACTTTTCTATAGGTAGCGGGCTCTGGTTTATCAAGAGATCACTCTCAAATTTCAACCACCACGCCAGCAAAAATGATACTTGAATAACACCGAAGTCCGATGCGATATACAATTGAGTTAAAAACCGTTGATTACGCCGAATCATGATTTCACCTCGGATGATACTTCGTTTTCCGTTCTCGTCGGTGTAACAGTTCTCTTCGAACGAGAAGGCAGAGATACCCAGCTGCGCAGGAGGGATAACGTAAACTTTAAAGATATGCCCATCCATACGGCTCCGTTCATCAATGGATTATATTTCTTTACGTAGTGCTTGCGGTGGAACACCCACATTGCTCTATGAAACTCATACGTAATTTTCAAAGGTTTGCGACGGGCACTACCACCCTTATAATGCACAATATATGTACGCGGATAGTAATAAATGCCCCATCCTGCCTCTTTGATACGATAACACCAGTCGATATCTTCACCATACATAAAAAACGTCTCGTCTAATCCACCAATCTGCTCAATGGTCTCACGACGTACCAACATAAAGGCACCAACCAGACAATCTACTGGATATTCATCGTCTGGACTAAGATGCCCCAATTGATATTGATTAAACTTCGGCCGATCCGGGAAAAGCCGTGAAAGCCCAAACGCATAGTAGAATGATGCAGATGGTGTGGGAAATCCTCTTTTGCAAGCTTTATCCAGTGAGCCGTCCGGAAGAATGACTTTACAACCGGAGGCCCCCATTTCGGGATGGCGATCCATAAAATAGACCATCGTATGGAGCGTATCTGGCTGAACGACCGTGTCAGAATTAAGGAGCAGAATGTAGCGTCCGCCGGCAATGTCCATTCCTTGATTATTGGCTACGGCAAAGCCGGTGTTGGCAGAGTTGGCGATCATCCGCACATTCGGATAAGCATGTTGAATGGCCTGAACCGAATCGTCCCGTGAAGCATTATCTACGACAATAATCTCATATTGGTAACAGGTCTGAGACGCATAAACTGATGCCAGACAATCCATTGTCAGTTGACGTGTATTGTAGTTAACGATGATGATGCTAACGTCAACCTTATCATTTTTATTTATATGTGATACTTCGCTTAGTGAAGCATCGGTTGTATGAATCATTTTGAAAAACTCCTGACTTCGTCTCATGTTTAACTATTGAAAGTATAGCATATGTTGGCATCAGAAGGGACTAAAAGTATATCCAAGATACAACTTCAAACCTTCTTCATTACATATATGAGTTTGAGAACAAGGTTATCCAGAGAGGCTTGGCGGTAGAAAGGCATATTCAGGGCATAACTGATTCTATTATGCAAACTACGATCCCTCTGATACAAAAAATGTTGTATGTCTTCTTGCTGTTGTGTAGATAACCGATCCTTATATATCTCAAAAAATGCACTCGCCTGTTTACTTAAAATAAAATGATTCTTTCCATTCATAAAACGATTCCATCTGTTCTTCCATTTTGTAAAAAGTTTATCATTGCTGCCACCAAGGACATTTCCTTGATGCTGTCGATACAATATCATCGGCTCCTTATCGAAGATTACTTCACCAAAAGAGGCAACGATAAGATATATCCACCAATCATGCATAATGATACTTGTTTGATCGGAGGGGAGATTCATTCTGAGATGCTCGAATGTAACTGAATTCAGAACCATGGTACAACCCACACAACAATTTTCGACCAAAGCATTGCGCATACTGAGGGGTTTCGGAGGAAGCTGTGGCCATATGTTTAAATGATTCAACTCTTGATCCACCATTTGGGTAGAAGAACAATACATCAGTGGAATATCAGATGACCTTGATTGAAGTTGTTCAACAGCCCTACTAAGTTTGTCCGGCTTCCACACATCGTCCTGATCACAAAAGGCGTAAAAATCATATTTGGGTTGCGTTAAACGCATCAGTTCAAAGAAGCTTCCGATTACACCTACATTCTCACCTTCAAAAACATGGATTCCGATCTCCTGGGGAATAGATTCAGCAAATTTATGGATTTTCAGGAGAGTTCCATCGGAAGACCCATCATCCCGGATGTAAATATCCATCTCGATGTGGCGTTGCGCGATCAAACTTTCAAGTTGTTCCTCAATATACTTTGCACCGTTATATGTAGAAAGCATGACACATACTTTAGATTGATTCACTCTGCACCTCAAATTTAAACTTTTCTTTTCATTATATACGAAAACTCCCGCCCGGAAATACAAGAGCGAGAGTTCATTATTGAGTAATAGATTTGTTTTGGTTATGACATAGAACGGATAAAATCACGTAAACCTTCCCGCCACGGGCGGAGATCTGTTAAACCGTTAGTTCGAATGGACATGTGATCCATTACTGAATTAACAGGTCTAGGAGCCGGCCTTGGGAACTGCTCTGTTGTACAAGGTTCCAATTCAGCTTGAATGGAAACCCCGACAACTGTTTGAGCTTCCTCAAATATAGCTTGGGTAAACTCATACCAAGTACAATCTCCACAGTTAGAAGCATGATATATCCCATACATCTCTGTTCCCATTAGTTCGATAAGGAACAAAGCCAAGTCCACAGTATGTGTGGGCGACCCTTTTTGATCATGAACAACCTGAAGTTTCGGTTTCTCCTGACCCAGCTTCAACATGGTTTTGACAAAATTATTACCGTGAAGGCCATACACCCAAGATGTTCGTACTACAAACCATTTAGAACATAATGATTGTACCAGCCACTCTCCGGCTCGTTTAGATTTGCCATACACGCTTTGAGGATTTGTATCATCGTATTCCTGATAAGGAGTAGCGGACTGACCATCGAAGACGTAATCTGTACTGATGTAAATCAGCTTGGCTCCGACTTTCTCTGCAGCTACAGCCACGTTACGTGTGCCTACTGCATTCACCTTGTATGCACCATCCGTATCGGTCTCTGCTGCATCCACCGCAGTATATGCTGCACAATGTATAATGACCTCTGGATGATATGAAGATATAACCTCGTTACATTGAGCTTGATTGGTTATATCCATCTGATCCCGATCACAAGCGAGAATGTCATGCCCCTCTTTTTCTAAAAGAAGCACTACATCCCGTCCAAGCTGGCCACTTGCACCTGTTACGAGAACCTTCATGCCTTATCGTCTCCTAAACGAGCTCCATACTGTTTCTCATAGTACTCCTGATAGGCACCAGATTGAATACGAGTCCACCAATCCTTGTTATCCAAATACCACTGAATTGTTTCCTTAATTCCTGTCTCGAAGTTATGCTTAGGCTTCCAGCCAAGCTCGGTCATCGTTTTGGTTGGGTCGATGCCATAACGCCGGTCATGTCCCAGACGATCCTGTACATATTGGATTAGAGACTCAGGTTTTCCTAGCTGCTCCAAGATGGTCTTCACAATGTGTATGTTCGTCCGCTCGTTGTTACCGCCAATATTATAGACTTCACCATTACGTCCCTTGTGAATAACAAGATCAATCGCACTGCAATGGTCCTCTACATAAAGCCAATCCCGAATGTTCAAGCCATCTCCGTATACAGGCAAAGCTTCATCATTCAGCGCACGTGAGATCATAAGCGGAATGAGCTTCTCCGGGAACTGAAGCGGGCCATAGTTGTTAGAGCAACGGGTAATATTTACAGGCAAACCAAAGGTTTCGTGGTAAGCACGCACCAGCATATCTCCCCCTGCTTTGGAAGCAGAGTAAGGGCTGTTTGGTTGAAGAGGAGTATCCTCTGTAAACAAACCGGTTGGACCTAAAGAACCATACACCTCATCCGTCGATACTTGAACGAACTTGGTGATATTGTGTTTTTTAGCCGCTTCGAGCAGTGCCTGGGTTCCATTCACATTCGTACGCACAAAAACATCTGGTTCCAGTATGCTGCGATCGACATGTGATTCTGCCGCGAAGTTAACAACAACGTCTACGCCTTGACCGATCAGGCGGTCCATCTCAGCAACATCCGTAATATCTGCTTTGATAAAGGTATGTCGCTTGTTACCCTCAAGAGATTTTAAATTCTCCAAATTCCCCGCATAGGTAAGTGCATCTACATTGACGATTTCATAGTCCGGGTACTGCTCCAACATATACATAACAAAATTACTTCCAATAAATCCGGCGCCGCCGGTAACGAGCAGTTTCACGGGCCCCCCCCATTACTTATCAAATATGCTTACTTTTAAGAAGAAGAGATAGTTTCAAGGAAAAATACCACCTAAGCATTCTAAAAAGTCAATTAAACATTTACAATCTACTTACCTACATCTTTCTTTTAAGAACTTTTCCATTTTTCTAAGAGCTTACAAAACTATATATATGCTGAACACAGACAATGTGTCCCCCCACATTCCAACAAAAGAAAATCTAAGCACAGGTACAAACTAACTTTATCAGTTCAGGGTTACTTGTTTATTGATGTTTTGAAGTATTTATCAAATTCAAATTTTAAGTTTCAAAAATCAATAAAAAAAGAACAATTCCAAAAAATAGGAATTGTTCTTTAATCGATTCATTTTTTTAAATTTTGATCGAATTTAATTTTGTAATTTACTGGAGGATATTGAAATGATAAATCCTTGGAAATAACTATCACTTGAAAATTTCCAACAATTTCTAACTGATGTTTGTTAACTGAAGCAAGGAATCCTGAATTTAAATAATTCGGGTTATTTAACGTATATGCTACTGAGTCCCTTTTAATACCACTTTGGGCCGGTATAACTCGATCTCCGATTTTAAGAAAAACCCTCCCTGCTGATTCATTACTATTAACATCAATAGCCCAACCTGAAATATTAACAAATTCACCATTGTCTAAAATTTCTAATTGATCCTGACTCGATACTATTTTGTTATCAAAATAATCTAACCATACGTTAGGATTAGCAGAAATATTGGATTTAACCGGCAACACAGAGAATTTGTTATATTCTTCATAATCTCCATACTTCTCATCTGATTGACTAAGGATATCCATAGAGTGCTCAAAGGTTCTCTCAACCGTTTCGTAAACAACCACATCAGGCCTAACAATATTCACTAGACTCTCAATCTTATCCACATTTTCGTTATGAACAAACACTAATTTAGAAAAACTTTCAGCCAGATCGGGAAGATTATATTGATATAGATAACTATCTCCGATGATCAATCCAACAGGTAAATCTTTTTTCTTATTAATATACTCGTGTGTAGTTTCACTGTATATTAAATTCAATTGTTGGAGTTCGTTTGAATCAGATTCAACAGCTGTTCTATCTTTTTTATAGATAAGGTTATAATCTTTTTCTGAAAATGGAACAGTATTGTATACTTTAGATTCTCTTTGATATGGACTTATTGTGAAATCTTCTAAAGAAAGTGAATCAATTTCAGGAATAAACTTTCTTATTTGTTTCATTAACTCCATATAGCCAATAAAAGATCCATAATAGTTCCAATGAGCGTTATCATAATTTTGAGAATATACTATTTCATTTTTTTTAGCTTTTAATAAAGCTTCTTTGGGAGTAAAAAAACTAAATTCTCCATTATCATTAAAATACTTTGATATCATCTCAGTTCTAGAAATATCTCCAACTTTTTTAATACTTTCTGGATAGTATTCGGGATATATTGTTTTCTTATCCATATTAAGCATAACAATGAAAGGAATATTCTTTTTATCTAGAAACTTATTCACTCGATTTAGAGATGTGTTCCATTCTTCAAGACGACCATCTGAGGGTAAGTTTAAATTCTGATAATCCTTAATAATTTCCGGAGTTACGTAATAAAGCCAATTATTCTTACCTACTAGAGTATCTGTCTTTGTTAACTTCTCGAACAATTGATATTCAGCTGCTGTATTTGCCATTACCAATTTATCTCTTAATCCTAGATTATCATTGAACCAGCTCTCGAATTGAGAAATAAAATGAGTGTTAATTTTTCCGTTAATAGATAAATCAGGGAAAGGGGCCAAAACTCTATTTTCTGCTGTAGAAACGAGTCCTGACGTTTTATTTACCGCTAACAAGGGGACAGAAATTATTAACATAAACATCGTTAATAGGAAAAAATTAACCAATCTAGAACGTTGTTTCATTAAAATTAACTCCTTAGAATCGGAAATAGATAAATGGATTATAAGTTAAAGTAGCAAGAAACATCATACACACTATTAATACAAATAGAGCATACATATTTTGAATTAGTAAACTTAAGCTACTATGAGCATTATAATCTCCGACTTTATCTCTTATATACTTTGTAATTGGTATAGTACAAATACATGCTAACACTAATGTAGTTAGAACCATAGAATCTGCAAAATACCATACGGTAAATCCAATATGATCTGATCTATCTACCCCAAACATAGTTTTCAGATAATTTATTGCATACTCTAAACTTGGAGAACGGAAAAGAACCCAGCCTACTAAGACTACAATCATAGAGTATAGCCAAAATATAATGTTTGGAATTTTAATATTCAGATTAAAATTTCTAAATAATCGCTCAATTATAATAAACGTTCCATGCCATAGTCCCCAAACTACAAAATTCCAAGCAGCTCCATGCCATAAACCAGTTACAATAAATACAACAAGTAAATTAATATATACATTTCCTTTTCTGTTTCCACCAAGAGGAATATATAAATAGTCCCTAAACCAGGAAGATAAAGAAATGTGCCACCTTCTCCAAAACTCAGTTATGCTTCTGGATATATAGGGAAAGTTAAAGTTCTCTTTGAACTTAAATCCAAACATTTGTGCCAGACCAATTGCCATATCTGAATATCCAGAGAAGTCATAATAAATCTGAAATGCATAACATATTGCTCCCAACCAAGCAATACTTAATGATATTTGATCATTTGGAAGCATAAATATGTTATCTGTCACTTGCCCCAGTGTGTTAGCGATTATAAGTTTTTTCCCTAAACCTAAAACAAAGCGTCTGACACCATACGCGAAGCTGTCTACTGTAACTTCTCTCTTCTCAATTTGATCATGAACATCAGCATATCTTACGATAGGCCCAGCAATTAACTGCGGAAATAACGATTTAAACAGAGCAAAATTTATAATATTTTTCTGTACTGAAACTCTCTGTAAGTAAACATCTATAATGTAGGATAATCCCTGAAAAGTGAAAAAGGAAATTCCGATTGGTAAGATGATCTCTCTCAAAGGAAACTCTGTTCCAGCTGCCCAATTTACACTAGTTATGAAAAAATCGAAATACTTAAAGTAAAACAATAATGCGCAATTCGCCCCCACTCCCAGCAACATTAAAACTTTACTCAATACTCCAACTTTCGAATTCTGAGCCCAGAATATGAGAAATCCAAAAATATAGTTAATTAGGATGGATATGATAATAATTGCAACAAATTTGGGCTCCCCCCAAGCATAGAACAATAAACTACTTAAAAGTAAGAACAAGTTCCTATATTCGACCCTAATTAGATAATAGCCCAAGAGTATAAGAGGTAAAAAGCAAAATAAAAATATGTTTGAACTAAATACCATTAAGCAAACCTCTTTCTTTATCTGACAAGTTTTTTAAACTTTTTCAGCATATCAATAGCTACAGGTGGTAAGTATCTTTTCAAAATTTGTTTAGTTTGATACTTTCTTGACACCTTCACACTTTTATTAATATTAGAAACCATTTCATAGTGGGCTGTGGGTCCAAATTTTGAGAAATAGGCCCTATTGATTTGTCTCAACATGTAATATAAATTTGTGGTTTCAATTCTTGCAAAGGTATCCGCCATCACCCAAGCAGGAAAATAACCCTCTTGTTGAGAAATGTAAGGATAAATCCGTTCAATGGCATGTAGCATCGTTCCATCAACATTGTTTGGTTCTTCTGGGAAATCTTCATATTTCCATTCGTATTCTAATAGAGGCTTCAGCGCTTGAGGCCTAAACCAAAACATAGTTCCCAGAGGAGAAATCGGCTCCTTGTGTCCTACCATATCAACTGTTAGGTTGAGTTTTTCAGATATTTTTTTGGTATTATCCAAATTTATGCTCCACTCATTCCCAATTGTGAAATAAAAATCTGCATGATTTGGTGGTGGTGGAGATAGGATCCCCAGTCGAGGATTTTCATTAAACGTCTCAATGATGTTATTTACAAAGTGACTGTTCTTCAACGTATTTTCAAAGCATTTATAAGAGAACGACTCTCCTTTAACGTAGGGATGTAATTGTTTTGTTTTTTTATCATGAGCAAAACAAACATAATCATAATTCATAAGATATTGTCGAACTCCTACTAATAGAGAGCTAACATCCCGTCCCCTATTTTTAATAACTATTACTTCAAGCTTAGAACATTTTAATGTCTTAAACTCCTCTAAGATCAACTTCTTATTTGCCTCACTTCCCGTAGTTACATAAACGTCCGTTTCTGGGGGCATTGATTTAGCATAATTTAAGCAATAACTGATTTTATCTTCAAAATAAATATGTAGCACTAAAGCAACTTTGCTTATGTGTGAATTCCCATTTGAAGATTTACTGGAAAGAATAAAATTATGGTTCATAGCATTTTTTATATCCGCTTGGTTATTAGTTCGCAGAATGTTATCCCATATCATGGAGGTATCGTAAGGAAGGTTAGCTTGAATGTATTCGTAAGCTTCCATTGTTTGTTCACCAGTTGTATTGTTTAGAAAATCGGATAAATCATGAAAAAAGCTTCTGCGCTTTATTATAGGACATTTTCTATTTTTGATTAACTCTAGAGGCATCATTAAAATAGGATGATAAGTGTATCCTTCCAAGTCAGAAGTATCAACATAGGTATTCCATGTATATCCTTTATCACTAAATTCTTTGGTGAAAATAGCCTCATGAAATCCAATTGCCTCTATATATGAGTTTACTGGGCGCATGTTATTCCAATACTTTTGAAACTCAGAACTAGTCAACATTTTATTTCTTACTGCTATAAAATGAGATTGAATATGTTCGGGAATATATCCATATTTTATCGTCCCAAATGGGTCATAAGTTACTTCATGAAATTTGGTTATTCCCCAAAAGTCAAGATCCTCACCTTCCATATCATGAAACATATCATTAAAGGATTCTAATGGTCCATACATTGTAGAGTTGAATAAAATCATTTCATCGTATTGAGAAATATGTTCCCAACCAAGATACTCTATTCCCTCTTTGTATGCCCAAACATCATATCCTTTATTTTCACGAACGATGAGATCTTCGGTAAGAAGTTCAAGCTTCATACGTCCATCAGGTGTTATTTTCCCATTACAAACAATGATCAAACGATTTAAGTGAATTTTAATATCATTAAGTAGATATGTTACGTAATCGTCAACTATTCCTGCTTCATCATAAAAAAAGAAAATGCCTAACCTTTTTGAATTCTTAGATAAAATCATTAGCTCCCCCTCGGCTTTCCTTACACAAACTGTCTATTAAAGTTCTCTACTATAGCTTTTATTTTTTCGTTATTGCCCCAAATAGCTGGTGAATCATACGGTCGGTCGGGATAAACACCATAATTCAATTCTATTTTTAAATTGTTATCTTGGATGAATTTCTCGACCACATCTCCCAAAGCAACTGGTTCCCCTGAACAACAATTTATAATTCCTCTGACTTCCGTTTGAAGCGACGTTAATGCAATTTGTTTTGCTAGTTTTTCTACTAAAATAAAGTCATACTTATTGCGTCCACTGTTGAAAGGGAACGATTTTTTCCCCTCTTTATTAGCTTGAATTAATTTTGAAAAAATAGACTTGCTTCTAACATCGTCCCCAAAAATATAGAAAGCTCGCAACCATTGAAACACAGTATCTTTATCTCTTAGATATATCTCTAAGGATTGACGCAGGGCATTTTTCGAAACACCATACATGGAATACGGATTTGTTGGTGTCTCCTCATCTATCTCTCCTTCATGGTAGCCAACTTCATGCATCGTACCCATTACTAATAAATGTTTCAGGCCTCCATCAACCATACTTTTCAGAAAATTAAAATGAGCATTTAAATTCTCTAAATGAGCAGGGGAGTTATGAACAAATCCATCCCTCCATGCTAGATGAATTAACACATCAGGCTTACCTAAATCTTGAAAAACACTGGACTTCCCATCGAAGATATTGTAATCAATCTGTTGAGCTCTAGAATCAATACTTGAGACATTTCGATCTATAGCTTTTACATTTAAACCCAAATCTAGCAATTCTCTCACCACGAAACTTCCAATGTATCCTCCAGCCCCAGTAACTAAAACTGTTTTCCCTGTCAATTGTTATCCCCCCCAAGATTATAGAGACTATTCGCATAGCTATTACAAACATCCTCTGAATTACCGTAACACATGACTTCGCCTTTATTAATCCACACTGCAGTTCTACAAACTTTTCTAACTTGTTCTATAGAATGAGAAACTAGAACCAAAGTAGTTCCATTCTGAGTCATTGCATTCATTCTCTTCTCACATTTTTCCTGAAAGAATTGATCACCGACTGAGAGAATTTCATCCACAATTAAAATATCCGGAGTCACAATTGTTGCTATAGAAAATCCAAGTCTTGCAATCATTCCTGAAGAGTAATTTTTTAATGGTACATCTACAAAGTCACCGAGCTCTGAGAAACTTATTATCTCATCAAATTTCTGAGTCATGATTTTCTTTGAATAACCTAGTACTGCCCCATTTAAAAATATATTCTCTCTTGCTGTTAATTCCATGTCAAAGCCAGTACCTAGCTCAATTAGTGGTGCAATGCTACCATTTACGACAACTTTACCATTGGTCGGTTTAAAGATCCCCGATATTATCTTTAAAAGCGTACTTTTACCCGAGCCATTGCCTCCTACAATAGCAAATGAATCCCCTTTTTCTATGCTAAATGTGACTTGATTCAAGGCAGAGAAGCTATCGTATTCAAGATTTTTTTTCTTAAGCATATTTATAATATATTCTTTTAAACTTGTAACTTTTTCTCTTTCAAGGTTGAACTCCATGGAGACATCTTTAACCTCAATTGCAAATTGTGACATTTTCAAATTCCCTCCATGTTTATACGTACAACACAAATTTATGCTGATATTTATAAAATACCGCTAACCCTATCACAAACGAACCGAGCGAAAACAACATACACATTACATTAGTTTGAACATCTGGAAATTGATTATATAATGTTATATCACGAAATGCTTTTACGAAATAATACATTGGGTTTGCATGAATAATAGTTTTTACATAATCAGGTAGAATAGAGATTGGATAAAAAATTGGTGTTAAATACATCCAGGCAGAAAGTATAACTGTGTATAAATGAAGCATGTCACGAAAAAATACAGCTAAAACTGATAGTATGAAACCAATACCTAGAGAGAATAAAAATACATAGAGTAAAGGTATAGGAAAAAAAAGAATCATAGCTGAAATTTTCACTTTAGTAATAACTAAAACAATAATAATTGCAAGTAAAGAGAATAATAGCGATATAAATGAAGATATCACTCTTGATATTGGAAAAATATATTTTGGGATATATACCTTCTTGATTAAAGACCCCGAATTAATAATTGAATTCATTGAAGTAGATGTAGCTTCAGAAAAAAAGCTGAATAAAATCTGTCCAGTCAACAAATAGACTGGAAAGTTGGGTATATCAAATCTGAAAAAATTAGAAAATACAGCAGTTAGAACAATCATCATTAACAAAGGATTTAACAAACTCCAGAAGTAACCAAGTACTGACTTTCTATACTTTATTTTCAGATCTCTTAGAACGAACTCCCATAAAAGTCCTTTGTAACGATCAAAATTCACCAAATATTTCATTATCAATCGTTCCTTCGTTAGATTTGCTTATATTTGCATTCAACTCTTTTAAATATCGATTTACTGCATCTTTCCAATGAGGTAATCTCGGTAATTTTGCATCATCTAAACTAGACTTTGACAGCCTCGAATTATAAGGTCTCTGTGCAATAGCAGAATACTCTTCAGAAGTAATTGATCTAACCTTAGTATTGATATTACTAGATTCAAAAACATAAGAAGCAAAATCAGCCCAACTACAAAACCCCTCATTTGTTATATGATATATACCATAATTATTAGTTTGGATGAGCTGTACAATTACCTCTGCTAAATCCTTTGTATACGTTGGTGAACCTATCTGATCTCCAACGACATTCACAAACTCATTTTCTGTTCCCAGTTTCAACATAGTTTTTATAAAATTATTCCCATTTATCCCAAAAGACCAAGAGGTTCTAACAATAAAGTATTTATCCAGATGACTCAATACTTTATTTTCACCATCTAGCTTCGATTGGCCGTAAACGGTTGTAGGATCTGTTAAAGAGTCCACCTCATATGGTTTTGTTCCTTCTCCAGCAAAAACATAATCGGTACTAATATAAACCAAAGAAGAACCTATCTCTTTACATATTTGGGAGATATTATCAGTTACATCAACATTAACCATTCGACATAGTTCTTTCTCATTTTCAGCCCTGTCAACACTTGTATACGCGGCACAATGAACAATAACATCAGGCAAATAAGAGCAAATATAATTTCTGGTTTTCTCAAAATTTCTTAAATCTAACTCACTTCGTCCAATCGCACAATGTTCAATCTTATTATTGAAGAGAGTTCTAATCATATCAAAACCTAATTGTCCATCAGTACCAGTAACTAGTATCTTCATCGACTGTATCTCCTGTTTCTAAGCATAGTTATTATGTTTATTGTTTAAAACCATAAGTCTGATATTTTTGGGTTGATATGTTATCTAACCATTCTTCATTTTGTAAATACCAATCAATTGTAGTTTTTATACCATCTTCAAACTTAATAATTGGCTCCCATCCAAGCTCATTTTTTATTTTACTAGCATCGATAGCATATCTGCGATCATGACCTAGTCTATCACTTACATATTGAATTTGATCAGCAGATTTCCCCAATTGTTGCAGTATCAATTCAACTATTTCAATATTAGTCTTTTCATTGTGCCCACCTACATTATACACCTCTCCACTTAGGCCTTTTTGTAAAACTAAATCTATTGCTTTACAGTGGTCCTCAACATATAACCAGTCTCTAACATTTAACCCATCACCATATACAGGTAGTTTTTCTCCGTTAAGAACTTTCGTTATCATTAAAGGAATCAACTTTTCTGGAAACTGAAAAGGCCCATAGTTATTTGAACAACGTGTGATGTTAACATTAAGGCCAAATGTTTCATGATAAGCTCTAACAAATAAATCAGCAGAAGCCTTACTTGCAGAATAAGGACTATTAGGTGCCAGGGGTGTCTCCTCTTCAAAATAACCCGTTTCACCTAATGAACCGTAGACTTCATCAGTAGAAACCTGTAAATATTTATAGTCTCCTTGATATGGTGAATCCAGCCAATATTTTTTACTGATATCCAATAAAACCTGAGTACCTTTTATATTTGTATCCAAAAATACACCTGGATTTTTGATACTTCTGTCCACATGAGATTCAGCAGCAAAGTTGATAAGATAGTTAGGTTTATGGGTCATGAAAATCTCATCAATTAATTCTCTATCACAAATGTCACCTTTAATAAAGAAATGATTCGCACTTTCCTCAATGCTTTTTAAATTTTCTAAATTACCTGCATAGGTAAGACTATCAAGATTAATAATTTTATAATTGGGGTACTTGTTCAACATGTAAATAACAAAGTTACTACCAATAAATCCAGCCCCACCAGTAACTATAATTGTCTGTTCATGCATATCTTGATTAGATTTTTTTTCCAATTCAACTAATCCTCCTAATTAATAATACATGTCATAAAGATGTTTTAAAAATTCAATTTTTGCTCACTCAAAAGCTTTAACTTCTTGTCTTTATCTGAGAGTAGTACCTCATCAATCCCATGTAATGGCCAATCCACCCCAATCTCAGGATCATTCCACAATATACCGCCATCGAACTCAGGATGATAAAGATTCGTACATTTATAAACAAATTCTGCTTCGTCTGAAAGCACTAAGAAACCATGTGCAAAACCCTCAGGTATATAGAATTGCTTTCTGTTCTCACCGGATAGCAATAAACCATACCATTCTTTATAAGTAGAAGAGGCCTTTCTTAAATCAACAGCTACATCGTAAACCTCACCCGAGAGCACTCTTACTAACTTTCCCTGAGGGAATTTTGTTTGAAAGTGTAGCCCTCTCAATACACCTTTTTTGGACTTGGACTGATTATCTTGTACAAAAGTCATATCAAGCCCACCATCTTCAAATGCTTTTTGGTTATAGCTTTCCATAAAATAACCTCTATGATCACCATATACCTTCGTCTCAATAATAACTAAATCCTTAATTGGTGTTTGAATAAAATTAAAATTGCTCATAAGATTTCTCCCTACTTTTATAGTCTAGTAAAGCCCTTCTGCAATATGCATTAGATACTGACCATAATCAGTTTTTAAAAGCGGTTGTGCGAGTCCAACTAATTGTTCTTTAGTTATATATCCCATTTTATAAGCAATCTCTTCAATACAGGCTATGTATAATCCCTGACGCTTCTGCATAGCCTCTACATAGTTACTCGCTTCTAACATACCATCATGAGTTCCGGTATCCATCCATGCCATTCCTCTACCAAGTAACTTTACGTTTAATTCCCCTCGTTGAAGATAAACATTGTTTACTTCCGTTATTTCCAGCTCTCCACGAGCTGATGGCTTGATACTCTTCGCTATTTCAATCACGCTATTATCATAGAAATATAGACCAGGTACAGCATAATTAGATTTTGGTTCTTCCGGTTTTTCCTCAATTGAAAGAACTTTCCCTTCATTGTTATGTTCAATAACCCCATAAGATTCAGGATTTTTCACAAAATAACCAAATATTAAAGCTCCTTCTTTTATACGAGAAGCTTCTGTCAAAATTTTTCCAAAACTTTGCCCAAAAAATATATTATCTCCAAGTATCAGAGCAACTGATTCCTTACCAATGAAAGATTCTCCAATAATAAAGGCTTCTGCTAACCCATTTGGCTGATCTTGAACAGCGTAGGTTAAACTTAATCCTAAATTAGAGCCATCTCCAAACAAATCTTTAAATACTTTTACATCTCTAGGAGTGGATATAATTAATATTTCTCTTATCCCAGCTAACATTAGAACTGAAAGTGGATAATAAATCATAGGCTTGTCATACACAGGTATTATTTGTTTAGAAATTGCTTTAGTAATAGGATATAGTCTGGTTCCTGAACCACCTGCTAAAATAATCCCCTTCATTTTTTTCCTACCCTTCTTGATTCTGTTATAGAATATAATAATTCAAATTTAATAGTGAGCTAATGAAATCGTTAAAATATTTCTTATACGATTTTTCAATGATTCGTTGTATATACAATAGTATATCCTATTCAGTATATGCTAAAATAATGTCGTATCTACAAGAAAAGGAGACTCAAACCTTGTCGAATCCAGTATACGGAAAACAAATGAAAACGTCGAGTAAAGTTACAGCCAATTCGGCATCGATTCTCCTATGGTCATTGTCCATAGGACTTATCTTATTTTTACTCTGGTCCGCGTTCCAAGTTGCGCTGTTTAATGGTCAATTGCTGCAGTTTGAGGCACCCATTTATTGGGCTGTTGCCATTACGACCCTCCTATTTATATTATGGGTGGCAATCTACTTTAAGCAGATGAAGTTAGACACACAGCAAGATTGGCTAAAAGTAGCCGTTATCTTACTTCCTCTTACCTATGTATTATCACTCATTAATGCAGCATCAGAATACTTGGCGAATAATATGATTCTCATCCAATGTATTTATGCCATGATTTTTGTGATGACGATGTACCTGCTTCAAAACAACAAAATCAATCATATCATACAATCTTCCTTAATAGGAATTGCATATGTTATTGTCGGATTTGGTTTGTTAAACTGGCTAGGAGCCTTTAGTTTTGCAGGTAAGTTAGTTGGATGGTTTTCCGCAGGCGTAATCAATGGTGTATACAACCAGGCGATTTGGAATGATTCCAATGGTGCCCGGCTTGCGTCCGTGTTTCAGTATCCCAATACATACGCAGCATTTCTAATGGCATTCCTTTTCATTTCCATCTTCAGCATGATTCGTTCCAAAAGAATATTCACACAACTGTTGCATGGCTTCATGCTTGTCCCCATTATCCTGTCATTGCTTCTGACGCTCTCGCGTACAGGACTTGTCATGTTGCCAATCGTATTTGTTATCCTATTGTTCTTGCTTAAACCAACCAAACAAATTCTATGGTTTATCTATTGTGCCGTATCGGCGATTGGCACTCTATTGGTTTTAAACCCGATTAACACTGCTGGAATTGAACTTCAAAAGCAATTCACAGGTTCTCTTGCAGCCAAGAGCTGGGCGATCCTTATTGGAGCCTCGCTTGTTGTTGCGTTGTTGTGTTGGGCGATTCAGCGTTTTGTAGCCCCTATGCTGGAAGCCAAGCTTCAATCTTGGTCAGCTCGCAAAGCATCCAGTGTATGGATTCCGCTAGGTTCTGTAGTTCTAACCGTTGTGATTGCTGTGCTTTTGCTCGGTACGGGCTTGCGTAACATTTTGCCGGACAGTATTAGCACACGACTTGAGAATATCAACTTCCAGCAACACAGTGTGCTTGAGCGTATCACATTCTACAAAGATGCCACGAAACTATTTGCTGATTATCCTGTAATCGGGGCAGGTGGCGGAGCATGGACTGCATTGTATGAAAAGTATCAGAACAATCCTTATGTCAGTGCCCAGGCACATAACTTTTTCATGCAATATCTTGTTGAGGTTGGCCTTGTTGGATTTCTAGTATTTATGGCGTTTATACTATATGTTTTCTATCAATATGTACGCTCGTATATCAGACGGAATGAAGAGGATCGCGAATCACATTTCATGTACTTTATTCTTTCCATGTCCATCCTCGTGCTCAGTCTTCTTGATTTCAACATGAGTTATGTCTTTATTGGAATGCTGGTATTCCTTGGTCTTGGAGGTATGAGTGCCGCGATTGAGCCTCAACCCACTCGTCGTTTAAAAATGGGCGAAGCTGCGGCACGCGGAGTGTATAGTATAATTGCAGGAATAGCGATCATTGTGCTTCTCATCGTTTCTGTTCGATTCCTACAAGCTAATCATTATGCGATTGAAGGTAATGAGCTCGCAAGGAGCAGTCAAGATTTCCGGCAAATCAAAGCTCCACTGGACAAGGATTTGTCCATCCGTAGCACACATCCGGATTCATTAATGCTTCTGGCGTCACTTTACCAACAAGGCTACACGCAAACGAAAGATGAGCAATTCTACACGGAAGCCGTACAACTGCTGCAACGCGGCCTCGAAGCAGAACCATATAATAAAGGTATGGTAAAACAACTCATTGGCATATATGAACTGAAAGGCGAAAATGACCAAGCATATGCACTACGAAAAGAATATGCAAACAACTATATTTGGGATATGGACTGGTACGAGCAATTGATCAGCCGTTCATTCGATCTGGGGTATCAGGCACTTGGACAAGGGGATACCACAAAAAAGAATGCCTATTTCACTTCTGGAATTGAGGCATATCAACATGTAGTCGATGGAGTGGAGCACCTTAAAACGCTTCCTAAAGGACAGCTTCAAGGTCAGCCATTCCAAGTCACCCCAACCATGATTCTTAATGCTGGGAAAATGAAGTATATGTCCAACGACCTTCCAGGAGCTACCGCTGTACTTCAAACGGGAATTGCGGAAGATCTGACGGATGCGACAAATCGTGAAATTGCTCGTTGGTACCTCGCTTCGCTCAAACGAGAATTTAAATTAGACGAGGCTCTATATAATAAACTGATTGCCATCTCCTCTAGTGAAGCAGACCAAATTAAACGAATTGCTGAATTAACTTTTAATTAGAATCATCCACACTTGTTGTTATGGTGTTATATAAAAAAGGTTTGCCTTATAAGGCAAACCTTTTTTCGTCTTGTCCATAGTAGAAACGCTCCAAAGAAATAGTGGATTGATAACTTAAGTAATGAATAAATTCGTTAATCAGTCTGATACCACGATATCTTTCAAATACTTCAGCAAATCCTCCCGCAGTTCAGGACGCTGTAGCGCATAATGGATGGACGTTTCAATAAAACCCAGTTTCTCACCCACATCATGGCGCAAGCCATCAAAATGATACGCGAGAATCTGTCTTTGCTCATTCAGACGGGATAAAGCATCGGTCAACTGAATCTCTCCGCCTACACCGGCAGACTGCCTGCCCAAGATTTCGAAAATGTCGGGAGTAAGAATATAACGGCCCATAATTGCCAGATTCGAAGGGGAATCTTCCGTTTTCGGCTTTTCAATCAAACGTCGCGCTCTGAAGACACGTTCATCCGTACGAGTTAGCAACTCTCCATCGATAATACCGTAACGGGATACTTCACTCCAATCGACAGGTTGCACGCCGACAATCGGAGACTGCAGTTCGTCGTAGACTTCAATCATCTGCTGCAAGCATGGGCGATCCGCTTCAACAATGTCGTCCCCGAGCAGGACGGCATACGGTTCATTGCCAATAAACTTGCGAGCACACCAGATCGCGTGACCAAGTCCTTTCGGTTCCTTTTGCCGGATATAATGGATATCAGCCATCTCGGAAGGTTTACGAACCTCGTTCAGCAGATCCCACTTCTGTTTGTCTGCGAGATTCTGTTCAAGTTCAAAGGAATAATCAAAGTGGTCCTCGATCGCCCGTTTCCCTTTCCCTGTCACGATAATAATATCTTCAATTCCGGAGGCAACAGCTTCCTCAATAATGTATTGAATGGTTGGCTTGTCCACAATGGGCAGCATTTCTTTCGGCATGGCCTTGGTGGCAGGCAGGAACCGGGTTCCCAGTCCGGCGGCTGGAATAATCGCTTTGCGGATACGTATAGGAAACACTCCTTTGGCTGGATCAAGATAGTATAGGGATAACACGATGAATGAGTTGGTAAAAGCGGTGCATTTCTCTATACATTACCACAATTTATTAACAATCAGTTGTATAAAAATCGAGTTTCCTCTACACCATTAACAACTCCCGAATATCCTGCTCGGATAATGTCGTTGATCCTCCATCGCCTGGTTCAATGACCTCGGAAATCAAATCCTTTTTCCGCTGTTGTAACTCCAAAATCTTCTCCTCAATCGTGCCCTCCGTCACAAGACGAATCACCTGAACCACTTGTTTCTGCCCCATCCGATGAGCTCGTCCAATCGCCTGTTCCTCCACCGCTGGATTCCACCACAGATCATATAATATGACGGTATCGGCTCCCGTCAGGTTCAGTCCGGTTCCGCCAGCCTTGAGCGAGATCAGAAAGAGTTCGGCTTCTCCCTCATTAAACCTGCGGCACATGTCTACACGACTTTGGGCAGGGGTTTGTCCATCCAGATAAAACAAGCTGTTGCCTTGTGCCGAAAGAGTCTGACGAATGAGGTTAAGCATGCTTGCAAACTGGGAGAAGATCAGAATGCGTTTGCCAGCGGCCAGACAGTCCTGCACGGTCTCCAGCAGTTGCTCCATTTTGCCTGAATCCCCTTGATATCCGTCCACAAATAGTGCCGGGTGACAACATAACTGACGCAGGCGAGTGATACCGGCCAAAATTTTGATCCGGTTTTTCTGGAAACCGTTGTCTTCCATGTCCTTAGTGGTCTCATCCTGAAGCTGAGAGAGGTAAGCTGCATACAGCTTTTTCTGTTCCACCGTCAGCTCAGAGCGTTGTACCGTCTCAATCCGATCTGGCAGTTCTTCCAGCACATCTTTCTTCAAGCGACGGAGAATGAACGGACGTACCATGCGCGAGATGCGCTCTGGCGGCAAGTCACGAAATCTTCTGTAGCTCGGGAACAGACCTGGAAATACGGCTTCAAAAATAGACCACAGTTCATCCAGCGAGTTCTCGACGGGTGTACCTGTCAGAGCAAAACGGCGCGGCGCCTGAATTTGTTTGACGGCTTGCGCCGTCTGGGACGATGCATTTTTGATCGCCTGTGCCTCGTCCAGAATCAGGGTATGAAAGGTTCTTCCCAAATACGTATCCAGATCACGTCGTAGCAACGGATACGATGTCACGATGACATCCGCCTTGTCCATATCCGCCAACATGCTGGCGCGTTCATCTTTTTGCCCTGCGGCAATTAAGACGTTCAGATGCGGAGCAAACCGTGCAAACTCATTCGCCCAGTTGTAAGTTAATGAAGCAGGCGCAACAACCAATACCGGCGGATGTGTCATTCGCGTGCGAATGGTCAGCCCGTCTTGTTGCGGGGTGTGCCATGTATCATCTATCGTTCCAGTGGCATTGGCCAAGTAAGCCTGCTGAGACCCATTCATGATCCAATCATTAGAGAAGGTGTTGTCTGTATCAGCTGGCAACCCTGCCTCTTGTCTCTGTTCATACACAGGTTTCTCCCGTAACGAAGCCGTGATGTAGGCGATGCTTTGCAGCGTTTTGCCCAGTCCCATATCATCGGCCAGGATGCCGCCAAATCGGTAATGTGCGAGCGTACGAAGCCACTGATACCCGCTTGCCTGGTAATCCCGCAACACGGGAGCCAGCGTCTGAGGTAACGTGAAGTCCATCCGGTCAGGATCGCGCAGATCATCGAGGAAACGTTTGAGCGAGCCTCCCCATTTCACATGACCCGAAACCTCGTCTCTGCCCGGAAGCTGCAACGCTCTCACAGCAGGCAACCGGATATGGCTGCTCTGGATATCCTTTGCTTCCAGTCCAAGCGCGTCAGCCATGTGAGCGAAGCTGCTCGCGCCGTCATTTTCAAGTGACAGAAAGACACCGCTTCGCAGGCGGAAGAAAGCTTTCTTTTCCACAATGCTACGCATTAGTTCTTGCAACTCCTGCTCGTCGACTCCCTCCATCTCGAAGGAAATCTCCAGCCAGTCCAGACCTCTCCCCAGATCAGCGCGAACCTTCGGCGATACCGGATACGTTGGCATCATCGCTTTCACAGCATTCGGCATATAGATATCGGCGAGCTTCTCAAGCTCGGGCAATAGGTGATACATCACATCATAGATGGCGTCCTCACGTTCGCTTGCCCAGACACTTCCCTCCCGCTCCAGAAAAGAACGATCCAGTCTCTCGATAAGATTGCGTTCCTTGAAGCGGTCACGGATCAAGATGACTTTCTTTTCTTCCTCGTTAATCAAATACTCTGCCAGCGGGTTAATGACCATGACGCCATAATCGAATTCCAGACGTGCCGTAATGCGTTCCCGGTAAAAGTCGATGTACAGCTTCGGTGACAACTCGGGTTCGGCAATTTGTTCGCGCACACGGGAATCAATCGACAGATGTCCGAGCGTCCGTAGCTCCGGTACAACATGCTGCACAAACTCATCCACCTGCTGTGACGAGATATCAATGCTTTCTTTAATGCCGTAGGATGTGAGCGCACTGTTCAGGTCCTCCAGACTTCTCATCTGCGTCGGTTCTAACATATAGAACTGCCCCTCGACGACTGCCGCATCATATGCCGGAAGCAGAATCAACTCACGCAGTCCTGACACCTCCAGCTGATACCCTTCATTCGCCCCCTCCGCGATCCGGTAAAATAGAGGCAATGCTCCCTCGCTTAGGGTTAACGGACCGTTTGCCAGTCCCGTGCCCTCCATCCGGCTATCTGCTTGCATAAGTAGCTCCAGCAGTGGCTTCCAGACAATGGGAGCGATCAGGATATCGCGACCGTCCGAAGCACCCAGATACCCCGAAATGGACTCACGGTATGCCTCTTCACTCTGTCTCATACGAATGAGCATGGAAAGGATAGCCTGATCTTCCGCCCGAAACACATGTAGCAGGGGATCATAATGAAACAGCTTGGTGAAGGACATGGGCTCTCCCTTTTCAATACAGTTCAGGAACTGCTTAACCTTCTGCACGACATAGAGTCGTTTGTTGCCCACTTTTATTTCGAGTGCCAGCTTGGCTCCACCTTTATGCACATGTACCAGCTTACAGATGAACTGTACCTGTAATTCTTCTCGCAGCATGGAGCGGGTAACCGGTGCTATGTATTTTGTCTCTCGTTCATGCGGCAATCTGCGATCCTTCGCAAACATGGATAAAATCTGGTCTGCCGTACGGTAGGACGGTTTATCCGCAGAGCGAACCCAGCCTGAGGCTGAACTCGGACGACCTGCCTGTGCAAAAGGGGAAGGGGACAACGTCTGCGGCTTATGCTGCTGCGATTGATGCGGATGCTCCGATTGATGACCTAGTGCTGTAGATATTGGAGATTCGATACTCGCACGATGGGACAGCGCTGATGGTTCAGAGGGGACATCCCTGTTCTCGCCTGATAGTGCGGATGTCGATGAAGAAGGCGTTGAAGTTGAATAAGGCCGCTCCCATGTCTCTTCTTCAACCAGTGTGCCTACTTTCGAAGCCGTTCCTCTGCCCCCCGACAATTCTTGTTCTTGTGCATCCTCACGTTCATGAATAGCAAGCAGGACAGCGGCGATATGTTTACAATAGTCATAATAATTGCCGTACGCCGGGCAATTGCAATAGGCTTCAATCTCTCCCGCATCGTCCAGATCCACCTTCACTTGGTAGGCTTCTGTCCCTCGAACAACAGCTTGATAATGACGTCCGTCTTCACTCACACCCAGCTTGCCAATTCTGCCAGACTGTTGATATTCTTCACCGCGTTTAAATGCCGTGACCCCGCACAGCAATTTGATATCCATCATCGTAAATGGAGCCACGCTTCACACCTCCTTGGCTACCGCTACCTCTTTTATAGAAAAAACCCCAAGAGCTCCGTGAAGCAGAGATTGGGGTTGCTCATTAAGTTGAAACACAGTTGTTTACACGTGCACTTCGATGACAGAATAACCTTCCAATCACTGTTATCCCCAGATTTTTTTGATTCCCTTTCCCAAAAGGGAAAATCCGGTGATAAGCGTAGGCTTCCGATGTAGCTTTCTTGCAGAAAGCTTTTAGGCGAACGCTTCGCTTTTTCAGGTTTTTTTCTGTCCTCTCCGTTTTTGTGTAACAAAATAGTTCAACTTATATAGCTTGTTGTTCCGTTTATTTCACCAGTTGACCGCGTGTAACGCCCAATTGGTTCGTTGCTTTCAGGGTTTTCCATACTTGTGTACCGCTGATCTCGCCGCGCAGTGCACGGTTGTACAGGTCAATAACTTCCTTCACCTGCTCCGGTGTCTCTTCCAGGAACTCTACCCGGTAGCGGGATACTCCCAGGTCCATAAAGTTAGTCAGATACTCTGCACCAGACTGTTCTACGGCATTATATACCGTGTTACGGCAACCTTCATCCACACGTACCGGATGAGACATCCCGATTCGGTCTTGCAAGGATGCCCGTTTTTCTTCGCAAGGACGTCCGCAGTTCGTATAGTCCGTTCCTTCACTCATAAACGTACAGTACACGCAGTGCTCCGTGTGGAACATCGGCAGATGCTGATGAATCACCACTTCGGTCTGACTTGTACGGGAGTTGCCGAGCAGATCAACCATCTGCTGAATGTTCAGGTCATATGACGGGGTGATCCAGTCGCAACCTGCTTCCAGGAACAATTCCACGGCCTTATGGTTGGCGATGTTCAAGGAGAAGTCACCGATCAGCTGTGGATGCTTCGCGTCCGGGTTCATTCTACGGTGACGCAGATAGAAGTACAGTGCGCCTGTGTTACGAACCAGTACCGCATCCGGCTCCAAACGCAGGATATTGTTGTGATAGCCGTTCTCGCCAGGCATGTGGATACGCGGCGTAGCCAGCGCGATTTTGCGGCCTGCGGCATGTACAGCTTCCACCGCTGCCGGGAACTGCTTGATGAACTCGAAGTCGGCGTAGATCATGCCGACGCCGGCTTCCAGCGCTGCCTCCACTTGTGGCAGGCTGCGGCACAGCGCGGTCAGCTCTGCTTGACCGCGAGCTACTGGCGATGCCGGTTGTACCGCATCGCCGTATACGTCCACCGCCCGTTTCACGTAGACGGGCGGTTTCGGGCGCTCGCCCGCGAGTTGTTCGACCGCCTGACGGCGAATATTGTTCAACTCGCGCATCGGGATAATGACGTCACCGTGCAGATTGACGTCCAGTTCCTCAAGCTGGAACACGGTGCCGCCGAGACGTCCGAATTGCTCCTCGAGCAATTCATGGGTCATCGGACGTTTCTGGGCAATGTCCAGTTCCATCTCCGAATCCACGCGCACGGTCGTTCCCTTCTGCACGTCGGTCCACCACGTGCTGAGCGGTTGGCCCGGGCTGCCGATGACTTTCACTTTGACCGGGAAGACACGGTACGGTTTGTCGGTTTCAAAGCTTTGACGCAGACGTTTGTCGAGCGCAGGGTCATTCGTTTTCCATACCTTATCGCCGACTTTTACGCGGCGCAAGTCTACATCGCTACGGCCTGGCACGATGTCCACGATCCAGCCTTCGCCGGCTTCGCCTTCGATCTTCACACCTTTGCGGCGTACATCATATACACGTCCGCCTTCTTCTTTTTTCGTTGGATCACCAGCGTCAAATACAATACCGTCTCCGCGCTTCACGGGTGCATCCAGTTTCAGCACAACACCATCACGCAGCACTTGATCTACACGACCCAGGTAAACGCCACGGCTTTTCGGGAACGTCCCGTCTACCAGCTGTTTGTTGTTCGTGCCGTCCAGGAAACCATGTGTGAATCCACGCGAGAAGCTCTGTTGCAGCTCACGGATTTCTTCCTTGCTTGTCCGTGTATTGTCACCGTCAAAATAACGGTCAATGGCTTTACGATATTTACTAACTACGTTCGCTACGTACTCTGGCGTTTTAAGTCGACCTTCGATTTTGAAAGACGTTACGCCTGCTTCAATCAATTCCGGCATGATATCAATGGCTGCCAGGTCTTTGGGAGACAACAGATATGCCACATCCCCCATCGGCTGGTGAACACCATCCACCATCAGATCGTACGGCAGACGGCACGCCTGCGCACATTCTCCACGGTTCGCGGAGCGTCCGCCCCACATTTCGGAAGTCAGACACTGACCCGAATAGGACACGCAGAGTGCACCATGCACGAATACTTCCATCGGAAGTTTCGCTTGATCACCAATCTTTTGAATCTGTTTCAGATTGTTTTCCCGTCCAAGTACGACACGTTCCATGTCAAACGGCTTCGTAAACTCTACCGCTTCAGGCGACGTAATCGTCATCTGCGTGGAACCGTGAATCGGAAAGTCCGGCGAAATCTCACGAATCATTTTGACCAGACCCAGATCCTGTACGATCACAGCATCCACACCCGCATCTACGCAGGCATCGATGAGTTCTTTGGCATCTTTCAACTCATTTTCAAAGATCAATATATTAAAGGTCAGGAACCCTTTTACCCCGTAACTGTGCAAAAACGCCATAATCTCCGGTAGCTCGTCCATACGGAAATTGTTCGCTCGTGCCCGTGCATTGAATTTTTCGACCCCGAAGAAAATCGCATCCGCCCCGTTGGCTACCGCCGAACGCATGCAATCCCAGTCCCCAGCAGGTGCCAGAAGCTCAACGTCTTCTCTTCGTATTGTTGCTGTTTTCATGTAGATCCTCCCCATACCGGCCTCAGCCAGTGTTCTTCCCTTGGTACCTGTATTTCGGTACGCCTGCATTGCTGTCAACGTCAAGTATCACTATATCTATACATTATGTCTGTATTGCCTGAAATCCAGGCCTACAGTCTCTCTATTTCTCAAATCAGCAGTAATAACTCCTGAACTAGTATAGTGTACCACTTCTGCACCGACTCTTCTACGGTTTCCTGAAAAAACCGTTTGTCATTTTCATCATTTTTCCATAGAGATTCCACTCATTCTCAACATATTTACACCTTATGCCATTCATTGTGAAGTCACAGCTAAAGAAAAAACCGGAAGGTTCTTTACCCCTCCGGCAATTGCTACACATCTATATTCTTATTTAATAAAAGTAAATGAGTTCACTGCTTTTTCCAGCATGGCCGCTTGCACTTGCGTACGGTTCGCATCGTTCAGACCACTCGTGATCGTATACGTGATTCCATCCTTTTCAAACACAATCTGACGACCTGTATACGGCACACCCTTATCCACTTCATGGTACGTGAAGGAGAATGCCGGTACACCTGCAAAGGTCAGTTGCTCGCTACGGATCAGATTAAAGCTTTTGCGCGTTTTGGCTGCCTCTGCATAGGCCTCTCTCAGCTGACTAACCGTCATCTCAATCGACTTGTCCTCTGTAGCTGCAATGGAGAAGCTGCCACCCGTGAAGGTATAAACGACTGGTGAGCTTTCAAACCGATCACTATACGGCGTCCAGTAGCGCGGAATATCCACGCTGTAATGATAGTTTTTGGACGTACGCGTGATCGTTTTCATTTTATCTGTCAGATATGGATCTTCATCCAGCTGACCGAAATTATCTTTTACCGTGTCAAAATCAATCTCTACACTCTTCATAATTCGTTCAAACCATGCTCGGTCTGCGGCCTGTCCTTCAGGGAACGTATACTCCGCGTAGTAACGATACCCGTTCTTCTGCAAAAGCACATCATATTCCGTCTGCCATCCTGACCCGAAGTTATAACGGAATTCATTCACCTCGGCAGTTTCGCCAGAGATTTCCGTTTTAAATGAACCAATTTGCTGATAACTCTCGGCTGTAAAGGTTTCACGCATCCACTTCTCGAGCTGATCACTCCAGTCCTTCACCGTTGCACCGGACTTGGCTGAAGTCACTCGAAGTTGCAAATAAGCACCGTCTTTATCTTTATAAACCATATTATTATTGTCCATGGACCAGCCCGCTGGAACCTTTAATTCAATTCCGTAATCATCATTCCATGCCGCACGCATGTCGTCCTCCACCGTGGAAAGATCCTTAATGGTTCGATCTGACTGCGAATAGCTTGGTTCAAAAGAGTTGAGCAATGAAGCATGTTTGCCCAGATCTTTATAATTAATCGCCTCATAATCCGCCAAATAGACATCATATTGACGACCGTCATGAATGTACTGGCGTAACTCCCACAACACGCCATCCGCATCTTTGACGACAACTCTTGCATAAGGATTGTTCCCTTTAGATACCGCTTCACGGTCCAGTACCGTATCTCCTGCCTGTTTGGCCACCTGCACGAGTTGTGTTAGCAAGTCATCCGCATCCAGCACCACATTCTGGTCACTCACATACACTTCGAGAAAATAACTTTCATCCGTAGCGCCAAAGGTCATCATGCGTTCCTGTTCATTCGTTTGCAACACCAGAAGATCAGCTGGATAATGAATCGACCAGCCATAATAGCTGTTGCCAATTCTCGTTTTCCCTTTGTCCAGGTCGATGCCGTCCTCATCCACACCCTCACCCGTTTGAAGCAAACGAATGACGATCTCTCCCGAACTGTTCGGCGCAATCGTTGCACCGATTCCTGCCGCAACCGGGCGAAGAGGAACCATTAACACACCATTCACCATTTTGGGGGCAGTCCCCATCTCCACTTTGGCACCGTCAATCCATGCGATGGAACTGTCTATTCTCAAGACCACAACGTGTGGACCTTCCTTGATTTTGATGACATCATTTTTCTCCAGCCGCACTTCACTGCCAAAGGCTTTTTTGAATACGCCGACAGGCACCAATGTCACGCCTTTAATCGTGAGGGGTTTCGTGATGTTTTGTTTCTTGCCATTCATAAAAGCACTTGTACTTCCTGCTTTGACACGCAGCTCATTGGTGATCAAATCATCAGCTGCCCATACTGGCAGAGCTGTGCTTGCCAGCAACATCCCTGCTAATACACCCGTGCTCAGCACGCGTAACCATGACTTCTTCATTCCGTTCATTCGTCCTCTCTCAATTCGGGTTGCTTGCCGGGCTTATTGTTCTTCATCCGTTAAAAGCGAATCATCGGACTGCTCCTCAAGAGAAGCTCGATCCACAAGTGTCAATGTGCGGGTAACGATGTCTCCGTCCGTTTGCACCAGCAACTTTACCTTTTGTCCAGGTAAGTAGGCTTTGAGTAGCTCATTGATATCGACTACCGAAGATACTCGTTTGCCCGCAACGCTGTAGATGGCATCCCCTTCCTTGATCTTGGCTTTCTTCGCTTCCGGACTCAGTACGCTCGTAACCGTCAATGGATCTTCCGCAGGCAGACCTACAATGGCCGACCAACTCTCTTCAAGCTGTAATCCGAGACTTGCCCGTTTGATCGTTCCATATTTAAAAAATTGATTGATGACAAAATTCACAGTGTCTACAGGAATAGAGAAACCCATGCTCTCGATCCCCACTGCAGAGAATTTCATGGAGTTAATACCGACGACTTCTCCCTTCAAGTTCACAAGCGGCCCTCCGCTGTTCCCGGGGTTAATCGCCGTGTCTGTTTGAATTAAGCGATAGGACGCTTCCACGCCACGGTTCAGACCGCTGATCACGCCAACCGTAGCTGAGTTGCGCAATGAAAAGGAGATTGGCGTACCGATCGCAATCACCGTTTCGCCCACAACCGCTTGCGAAGCTTTAGCAAAGACCGCAGGTTTGAGTGCTTTGGCGTTAATTTTAATCAGCGCAAGATCACTTAACGGATCACTGAACGATTCTGTAATGTTATATGTATTTCCATCCGTCGTGACAACGACCGGATCGACCAACTGATCAACCACGTGCGCGTTCGTCACAATCCATCCATTAGCGCGAATGATAACGCCTGTGCCATGTGCCAGATTATAACGATCGTTTGCCGATCCGTTCTGGTTTTCCGTCGTTTTACCTATAATCCCAACCACAGACGGAGATACCTTCTCAATCACTTTGGGAATGGCTTCGCTTCCCTTATACGTGTATGTGCCTGATTTGGCATCGTATTGTCCGCTACCTCCGAACATCTTGACCAAATCTTTCGTATTCACATACACCTGGCCGTCGATCACCTTGGCTTGTATGCCTGTCTTGGTTGTCGCTGCACCAGCCGTCGCCGTCATCACACCAATGGAGAGCACAACAACCATCATTATGGCTGTTGCCCGTTTTACTAACCTTTTCATGATTTCACCTGACCCTCTCTACTCTATACATCCTTCTTGCGCGACTGGACAGCCGATTCCTGGCCGAATCTATCTTCTCTCTCATCTGCAATATCGGTATCCTTCAATGTATCATACAAATTATGGCTATACAATCGTTTTAATTTTCGCTATTTTTCGACATAATAAGACTCTCTCAAATTCCTCACTTCGGAGAATACAGACATGAAAAAACACCTCCCATATTCATCATGGAAAGTGTTCGAAATTGCTATTGCGTGGTCGTATTTCTGTGCATCTTAGTATTGCTATTAACCAAACCAACCTGTGATCATCGCGTAGTCTGTCATCAAAAATACCAGCAGACTGACAACTGTAAACCCGATAGCAAACAAATTTTTCTTCGGTGCCCGAAGGAGCCGAACCAATCCGATAAAAATCAGGATCGTAAACAAGATCACAAAAATATCAAATGCATTAAAATTCGATGTACTCGCTGTGGCAGCCTCTGCAAGCAGCATGGATAGACAGACCTCCTCACCATAGTTGAACAACCAACACATACCCTAAACTCTTCCTCTATGTTATCTGTACCCTGTTAGTAATGCAAGCCCTATCATCCAGAAAAATGAAAAAAATCCAGATTGACCGATTTGCTCGCAAAAGCTTACCCCGTCTAATATGTAAACACTTTCATTGAACATTCTTATTAACAGCTAATGGATGACAGGTACGGGTAACAGACAAATTGTAAAAAGAGCCCGGGTAGATGCCAAAGCCAGGCAGCATCGTAGCCGCCCAGCTCTAACGATCACCAGGAAGCTTATTTGGGCGATTATCACCTGTTTCAAAATCTAACGATCATGAGAAGCGCTATTTCACTCGAAATCGTCAAAAAACAGTCTATCTCTCGCTTTCTCGATGAAATAACGTTGCTGG
>NZ_JAUZUT010000019.1:0-49779 GCF_031844205.1 Paenibacillus sp. RRE4 | reverse complement strand
ATTTTTATTAATTAATGAAGATCATAAAAATCTTCAATCAAGGAATACTTAAACTACACTAACAATAAAAGCAGGCGTACCGATCTAAATGAAAGGGCGCTTTTTTGTTATATTTTCGAGGCTTGTCCACGTAAGGAACACAGTTGTGTGCAAGGGGAAGCACACCTGATTGTTCCAAGGAGTTTCCCTTGACATTCTAAATATCGCTTTGCTAAGATGGACAATAATATATTTTCAGAAAACGAATTTTCGGCATACAATACAGCCTGGAATCTTCGGGTTTTGGTCGGTAAAGCTGAGCAAACATAAGGAGGAACACTTGCGTGTGGGAAGATAAATTTGGTAAGGAAGGCTTCACCTTTGATGATGTATTGCTAGTGCCACGGAAATCCGAGACACTGCCTAAAGAAGTAGACGTGTCCGTTCGTTTGAGCGATAACGTCAAATTGAACATTCCTTTGATTAGTGCAGGGATGGATACTGTTACTGAAGCGACATTGGCAATTGCTATTGCGCGTGAAGGCGGTATTGGTATTATTCATAAGAATATGTCCGTTGAACAGCAAGCTGAAGAAGTGGATCGGGTTAAACGTTCGGAGAGCGGTGTTATCACCAATCCTTTTTCACTCACAGCTGAACATCTGGTATCTGATGCTGAGGCAGTTATGGCAAAATACCGGATTTCCGGTGTGCCTATCGTTGAAGGAGATCAGAAGCTCGTAGGGATTCTGACAAACCGTGACTTGCGATTTATCCATGATTTCAACATCAAGATTAGTGAAGTCATGACTCGTGAGAATTTGGTTACAGCTCCTGTGGGTACAACACTGCAGGAGGCAGAAGGTATCTTGCAGAAGCATAAAATTGAAAAACTTCCATTAGTGGATGAGTCCAACACATTGAAGGGCCTTATCACAATTAAAGATATCGAGAAGGCAATTCAGTTCCCGCAAGCTGCGAAGGATGCGCAAGGTCGCCTTTTGGTTGGTGCAGCAATTGGTATCTCGAAAGATACGTTTGAACGTGCAGATGCTCTGGTCAGAGCGGGTGTGGATCTGATTACAGTAGATTCAGCTCATGGGCATCATATTAACATTATTGAAGCGGTTCGCAAGTTGCGCGAACGTTTCCCTGAGCTCACTATCATTGCAGGCAACGTTGCTACGGGTGAAGCCACACGTGATCTGATTGAAGCAGGGGCTTCCGTTGTCAAAGTAGGTATTGGACCAGGTTCCATCTGTACAACTCGTGTTATTGCAGGTATTGGTGTACCTCAAGTTACAGCAGTATATGATTGTGCAAGCGTTGCGCGTGAATACGGCGTACCTGTTATTGCTGACGGTGGTATTAAATACTCTGGAGAGATCACCAAAGCTCTTGCTGCAGGTGCTCATGCCGTAATGCTGGGAAGCCTGTTTGCGGGAACAGCAGAGAGTCCGGGAGAAACGGAAATCTTCCAAGGACGCAGTTATAAAGTATATCGTGGTATGGGTTCGATGGCTGCAATGAAACAAGGTAGTAAAGACCGTTACTTCCAGGATGATGACAAAAAACTGGTTCCTGAAGGCATTGAGGGTCGCGTAGCATACAAAGGTCCTTTGTCTGATACCATTCATCAGTTGATCGGTGGATTGCGTTCGGGTATGGGATACTGCGGAACGAGCAATCTGGATCAATTACGTAATGACACAAGTTTTATCCGTATTACAGGCGCTGGTCTTCGAGAGAGCCATCCGCATGATGTACAGATTACGAAAGAAGCACCTAACTACTCGTTGTAATGCGAAGAGAGTTAATGATTTCCAAGGCAGGCTCGGCGATTTTCGCCGGGCTTGTCTTTTTTTGCGCATACCCCTGTGATAGAATAGAACAAGCGGTGACCGTCCTAGGATGGAACGGGGCGTTGCGGCGATTTTTTGACGTGATCCATGATTTTTTTATAAGACTCAAGGTAAGCCGGTTATGACTTATCATACTAGAAAGAATGTTTATTACGTTTTACATAAGATAAGCATTCAGCAAGATGCGAGCGAAGTGACCATTGATTTGAATATTAGAGCAACGAACTTGCTCATTTCGATACAGCGCATTCAGCAGAGAATCACATATCCATTGACACAATGACAGGGACTATGAAAATAGCAGCTTAAGCTGCACTGAGGCATTATTCAGAAGCTTCAGATCGAAGGGAGTATTCATCATTGAAAGCCAAACACATGAATAAGAAAAAACGTCAGATCCTCAAAAAGAGTGTAGCCTCCGTTATGCTCGTTAACATGCTATGCATGTCCGCAGTGATGCCTGTTATGGCTGCAGCAAAGGACTCTGGTCAGGTTCTGACTGCGGCAGCTACAACAACGAAAACGCCAGCAAAAGCCGTCAGCATCCCTTCCGTAGACTCGCTCGGACTTGATGTAAGATCGGCGGTCCTGATGGAGGCTTCTACAGGTCAGATTTTACTTTCGGTTGATGCGGATAAGGCAATGCCGCCAGCGAGTATGACCAAGATGATGACAGAGTATATCGTTGCTGAACAGGTTAAACAAGGGAAGTTTGGCTGGGATGATGTAGTTACTGTTAAAAAAAATGCGGCTAAAAGTATCGGATCACGCATTTTCCTGGCTGAAGGTGACCAGCATACGGTAAAAGACCTGTATATCGCAATGGCTGTTGGATCGGCCAATGATGCCACAGTGGCCTTGGCGGAGTATGTTGCGGGTTCGGAAGCCGAATTCGTAAAAATGATGAATGAAGAAGCGAAACGGATGGGCATGAAGGATACCCATTTCATTAACTCTACTGGTCTGGATCGTGCGGATATGCCAGCTGAATTCCGTCCAGCAGAAGACAAGGAAACAGTAATGTCCGCAATAGACGCTGCTATTTTGTGCCGATATATCGTTAGAGATCATCCCGACTACAAAGATTTTACAACGATTCAATCTTACAAATTCCGACCGAACGACAAAGCACCTATTATCAACTATAACTGGATGCTGGAAGCGAATAAAAATATAACCAACTTCAAAAGCTACGCTTACGAAGGTCTGGATGGCATGAAAACAGGCCATACGAGCAATGCAGGTAATAATTTTACGGGTACGGCTGAGCGTAATGGTATGCGTTTGATCAGCGTAGTGATGGGAACCGATTCCGAATCCGCACGTTTTAGAGAAACGAAAAAGGTGCTGGATTACGGCTTTGATAATTTTGAGGTGAAGCAGGCTGTTTCAGGTAAAACCAAAGTGAAAGGCTGGGAAACGGTACCTCTGAAAAAAGGGAAAGAGACGACAGTTCCTGTCGTAACCGATAATGCGGTAAGCTTTGTTGTGCCTAAAGGCACTCAAAATCTGAATGTTACATTTAAAGCAAGTGTAACGGAAGCAGATAAACTGGTTGCACCAATCAAAGCAGGTACCAAGGTTGGTACGGTCACTTACACATACAAAGCAGAGGGAATGGAAGCACAGGAGAAAACGGTAAATCTGATTACAGCCGAAGAGGCTGAAAAAGGCGGCTGGTTCCGTCTATTCTTCCGTGCGATCAAAGACTTCTTCGTTGATCTGTTCGATGGAATCAAAAACTTGTTTTAACCGAAAAATACAAACTAATACTGAATGAGTGGATTGTATATTTTCACTTTTTCCGGTAAAATATCAAGTTAGAATTCTACGTATTACAGTATAAAAGTCTAAGGCTCTTTCATCTGAATAGAAGCGTCATTATGCTTATTGAAAAATGGGAGACAACACATACACTACGGGGGGCTTGGAATATGGAAACGGGAACATCACGCGTTAAAAGAGGTATGGCTGAAATGCAAAAAGGCGGCGTAATCATGGACGTCATGAACGCTGAGCAAGCTAAAATTGCGGAAGCAGCAGGTGCAACAGCAGTAATGGCACTTGAGCGTGTTCCTTCTGATATTCGCGCAGCAGGCGGAGTGGCGCGTATGGCTGATCCAACGATTGTGGAAGAAGTAATGAAGGTTGTGACGATCCCTGTCATGGCCAAAGCACGTATTGGTCACTATGTAGAAGCTAAAGTACTTGAGTCACTGGGTGTGGATTACCTGGATGAGAGTGAAGTACTGACTCCTGCGGATGAAGTATTCCATATCGATAAACATGAGTTTACTGTACCGTTTGTATGTGGAGCGAAAGACTTGGGTGAAGCACTTCGCCGGATCGGTGAAGGAGCATCTATGATTCGTACAAAAGGTGAGCCGGGAACAGGCAACATCGTTGAAGCAGTTCGCCATATGCGTTTTATCAACAGCCAAATTCGTAAAGTAACTAATATGTCAAAAGACGAGCTGTATGCTGAAGCGAAGAACCTTGGCGTTGCCTATGAGCTTTTGCTCGATGTGCATGAGAACGGAAAATTGCCAGTGGTTAACTTTGCAGCAGGCGGCGTAGCGACTCCAGCAGATGCAGCCCTTATGATGCACCTTGGAGCAGACGGCGTATTTGTAGGTTCCGGTATTTTCAAATCGGATAGCCCGGAGAAGTTCGCACGTGCGATCGTTGAAGCAACAACACATTATACCGATTATAAATTGATTGCTGAAGTTTCTAAAAACTTAGGAGCACCAATGAAAGGTATTGAAATTTCCAAACTTGCACCTTCCGAGCGCATGCAGGATCGCGGCTGGTAAGAGAAGGGGAACTCAGACATGAAGATCGGCGTCTTGGCACTTCAGGGTGCTGTTACAGAACATATACGCAGTATTGAACGTGCTGGAGCTGAAGGTGTAGCCATTAAGCAGGTTCAGCAGTTAGAGGAGCTGGATGGCTTGATTCTGCCGGGTGGAGAGAGCACAACCATCGGAAAGCTCATGCGCAAGTATGGGTTCATGGAAGCCATTCGTGCCTTTGCTGCAGCTGGAAAGCCGGTATTTGGTACCTGTGCGGGTCTGATCGTCATGGCCAAGCGTATTCAGGGTCAAGAAGAAGCACATTTGGAGCTTATGGATATGACCGTTTCCCGCAATGCTTTTGGGAGACAGAGAGAAAGCTTTGAGGCAGATCTGCCTGTAAAAGGTATTGAAGAGACGGTACGGGCTGTATTTATACGCGCTCCGCTAATTGAGAGTGTTGGTGAACAGGTTGAGGTTCTTTCCACGTATAAAGATGAGATTGTGACAGCACGCCAGGGACATTTACTGGCTTGCTCCTACCATCCGGAGTTGACGGATGACTACCGTCTACATGCTTACTTTGTAGACATGGCAAGGGCATATAAACAATCGGTAGAAGCAAAATAAAGTATGATGTACAACCTATGATCTCCCGGTCATCGGAGCACTCCTCAGTTGTCTGTTCTAGGCTGCTGTGGCTGTTGCATCTGGACGGATGCCTCATGTTGCTTGTAACTGCTGCATAGCGGAATCGCAGCGGAGGTGCAACCGGGGACATAGGTTGTTTTTTCGGTTATTGGCACATTGTAGGTTATAATAGATATTATTGTGTTTTTAATTGAAAATATCGAGAACGGGCCTGATATGAGGCTCCATAATGTAGGTTTATTAGGAGGGGTACGTAGTGCTTGATGTGAAAATATTGCGGAATGAATATGCACGTGTAGAAGAAGCGTTAAATAATCGTGGCAAATCGCTCGACCTGATTGCTGGGTTTACGGAGCTCGATGCAAAGCGACGGGAATTGCTTCAGGAGAGCGAGAATCTGAAGAGTCGTCGTAACACCGTATCCGCAGAAGTAGCTAGACTGAAGAAAAACCGTGAGAACGCCGATGATTTAATTGTCGAGATGCGTGAGGTCTCCGATCGAATTAAAGCAATGGACGAGGAAGTACGCGAGCTTGAGGTTAAAATTAATGACCTCACGATGGCGATTCCTAACATTCCAAATGAAAGTGTGCCTGTGGGTACATCCGAAGAGGATAATGTTGAAATTCGCCGTTGGGAAGAGCCCAAGTCATTCCCTTTCGCTCCAAAAGCACACTGGGAGATTGCACAGGAGCTGGACATCCTTGATTTTGAAGCAGCAGCCAAAGTGACAGGTTCCCGTTTTACCTTCTATAAAGGACTTGGAGCGCGTCTGGAGCGTGCGCTGATTAACTTTATGATGGATCTGCACAGCGATCAGCACGGATACGAAGAAATTTTGCCTCCATATATCGTGAATCGGGATAGCTTGTTTGGAACAGGCCAGTTGCCGAAGTTCGAGGAAGATCTGTTCAAGCTTAGAGACACCGAGTATTATCTGATTCCAACAGCAGAAGTACCTGTAACGAACTACCACCGTGAAGAAATTTTGAATGCCGATGATTTGCCGAAGCATTTTGTCGCGTATAGTTCCTGTTTCCGCTCAGAGGCTGGTTCGGCTGGACGGGATACTCGTGGCTTGATCCGTCAGCATCAGTTCAACAAGGTGGAGTTGCTCAAGCTATCTTCACCAGAGACATCGTATGATGAGCTGGAGAAGATGACACAAAACGCAGAGCGTGTACTACAACTTCTCGGCTTGCCTTACCGCGTGTTGACGCTCTGTACGGCAGATATGGGGTTCACTTCGGCTAAAACATATGACATTGAAGTGTGGTTGCCTGAGAGCAACACCTACCGTGAGATTTCATCATGCTCCAACTGCGAAGACTTCCAGGCACGTCGTGCCAATATCCGTTTCCGCAGAGAGCCTAAGGCGAAGCCTGAATTTGTACACACACTGAACGGTTCAGGATTGGCAGTGGGGCGCACGGTAGCAGCCATTCTGGAGAACTATCAGCAAGAAGACGGAACGGTGATTATTCCGGAAGCATTGCGTCCATATATGGGTGGGATTGAAGTCATTGCTCGCCGTAAATAGTACGAAGTTCGAGATAGCATAATTAACGAATCATCTTACTCCACTCGCCATTTGAGGATGGCGGGTGGGATGGATGATAAGTTGCAGTGCGGGTCACCTGTTACAATCCGGTTTTAGCACAAAGTTTAAATAAAAACACTTGCATTCCATCATTAATCTATGGTATGATAATTTTCGTGGCAAGTTTATAAAATATTTTTTGGAGAGGTACCGAAGCGGTCATAACGGGGCGGTCTTGAAAACCGTTAGGGTGCAAGCCCACGTGGGTTCGAATCCCACCCTCTCCGCCATAACTTTTAAAATTGCACACCGCATATGGATTTGCGGTGATTATGTTTGAAACACACTAGACTGTTGAACAGCGGTCTAGTGTGTTTTTTTATTTGGGACCGTTAGAGATAATCTAAAGGGAGGACTTGTAAAGGCATTTTTATGAAGATAATAAAAGGCACACCTAGACAGGTATGCCCTTATACGAAAGCTATGTAGTTTTGGCTTGCTTTTTAGACACTGCTATTTTCTTCTGCAATTCTTTATGTGCAGCAAAACTCATAATAAGGAAGATTAGGTTAACGACTGCAAAGACCGAATAGCCTGGTTGATACGTTATTGCTAATAACAAAGCGATCACTTCTGCTACGACTAAAATTGAAAAGGTTGTAAATGGTAACGTGAAAATAAAAGCCCATGCAATGAATTGAACGAAGATTAGTCCTCCGCTTAATATGCGTGTAGTTTCTCCATCATAATCTACAGGTTGTGTTGTCAGAAACTTAAAGAACATGAATACAAGCCAAAAAGCGAAGATGATGCCTGTGGCAACTCTCAATAGATGATTCCCTCCTAACTCTACATAATGAAATGATTGTATCATGCACAATTGAAATTGTAATCATTTTAATGAAGTTTATGGTATTGCCAGATTCAATCATGCATAAAAACAACCTCTTCTCCGCACGTTATAGAAGTGGAGGTGGTAAAGATGAACCGCGAACTAAACATTGATCAGAACGAACTTGTAGGCGCTTGGCAGGAGCGTTTGCCTGAAGTCTTGAATGTGGGTGATCAGGCACAGGTTATGGCAGACGAAGCAAATCATCAGGCGATTCGGATACACATTGCAACAGCAGGTCACGAAATGTATTCTTTTGATTTTAAATGCCAATATGTTGATTCCCGTGAGGTCAGTGTAGAGCTAGTTGACGTGGAACGGGATGGGAGAACAACGGATGAACGCACAGAACCGATTCAGGAACTGGCGCATGATTACACTCGGCATATTCACGAGTGTGCTCAGTCATTGCAATCGATAACAAATTCTTAATACGAACCAAAAGGGGTCGAATGGAATGACTAAAGCCAAATCGAGCGTGGATAAAAACCTGCAAAATGTTGTTGGAGATCTCGAACAAACTGGTGTTAACAGCCATCATGCGCAGCAAATACAGCAAGATTCCAATGATCGCCGCCATCAGGATGCATTAAATCATGATAAAACGGAAGATAGAGACCCATCTCATTCCTAACCTATGATGAGGAGGTACTTATATGAGTAAACCAAAAGCAATTCCTGTACCCGAAGCTCAGGATAACCATCAGCAACATCATTCATCCAAGCTCTCTTCCATGCAGGAACCATTGTCTGGCTCTAAAAAAGTGAAGAATCAGAACCATGTGGATCATCTAAATCCGGAGGGGTAACCCTATAATGTTTTTGTGTAAAAGATAAGTACCAAACATAAAAAATTACTTCATTTCAAAAGTCCCTTGTTACCTAACAGGGGGCTTTTGCGTATTCATACATATGGAAAGACTAGCAGTCAGATCATCCCGTACCTGACATAGGTCTTTCTAGCCATTTTAAAGAGGAAAAATCACAATTTTCCCAAATTAGGTTTCAGTATCGGCCGAGATGGTATATCATTGGTATTGAATTATTTTTTTGGGGTTATCACGAGAGGAGAGAAACAAATGACTAAACGCATGGGGGCGCTTCTTCTTACGTTGTTGTTAACCGTATCTTTGGCTTTAACAGCATGTAGTAGCAAGCAAGAACCAAAAGAGGCATTGAAGACGGCTGCGGCAAATGCTTCTAAATTAACTTCGTACGAAATGAGTTCCAACTTTACAATCAATGAGTTGAGCTATAAACCTGGTGATGCATCTCAGACGGATCAAAGCATGACCCAGTTTATGAGCATGCTGAAGGACGCACAACTGAATGTCACAGGTGTATACCAAAGCGAGCCAATGCAGACAGAGATGACCGTTGGCATCGAGCTTAAAGGCGATATGGGGATGACTTTTAACATTCCTATGGTAATGACCAAAGAGAAATTGTATGTAAAAGTACCAAACATCCCATTCTTCCCGATTCCGGAGAATATGGTGAACAAATTTATTGAATTCGACTTGAAAAAATTGGCGGAGCAAGAGGGTACCGAATTCAACCCTGATGCACTGGACGCTGCCAAAACACAAAAGCTGAGCAACGAAATCATGGATGCGGTACTGGGTGAGTATGATGAAGCCAAGTTCTTCAAAAACCTCGATACCAAAGATGCAAAGTTGCCTGAAGGTGTAGACGCGAAGCAGGTCGTACAATTCTCTGTAAACAATGACAATTTGAAAGAAGCTGTTACTGTACTGGTAACCAAAGCGCTTCCTAAAGTGATGGATATTGTCTCCAAAGAAGAATACAGAGATATGTTGCAACTGAGCCAAGCAGATATCGACAAAGCCAAAGAAGATTTGAAAATCTCTGAAGCAGATCAAGCTGAAATGACTAAAGATCTGGATAAACTGAAAGACGTTCTGACAATCAACACGTTCAACATCGATTTTGCGTTGGATAAAAACGACTTCCCAGTTTATCAAAAAATGGTCGCTGATATGCTGATCAAACCAGAAGATACCAAAGACGAAATGAAATTGGCCTTCACTGGTTCGAACACATACACTAAAATTAACGAAAAGCCTGAATTCAAAATCAACATCCCGACAGGTGACGATGTAATTACAATGGAAGAGTTTGAGCAACTGATGAACTCCTCTTACGGATATTAAGATCTAAACCTGATCTATGAATAAAACCCGCCTGGATACTCAAGCAGAGAATGCTCTTTTCCTGCTAGTATCTAGGCGGGTTTTATTTGTATAAATACCGCACCACTGCCTTTTATAAGAAATGGTGTGGTGTTTATTATGTAAAACAATAACGGAGGCAAGGCAAAAGGGCTTAGTGATACGATTCATCGTGCAAATCTTCGGCAAGCACAGCGTAGATCTGATGATCCTGGTAGACTCCGTTAATTTTCAAATATTTACGAGCGATTCCTTCAGGCTGAAATCCGTTTTTCTCCAGTACCCGCTTAGAACCCTGATTTGATGGCAGTACAGCGGCCTGCACCCGGTTTAACTTCAGAGCACGAAACCCATAGGCTACAGCCAGCTTAACCGCGGCAGTCATTCGTCCCCCGCCTTGATAGTCCGGATGGATGAAGTACCCCATATCTGCATAGTTAGCAACGCCGAGAACAACATTGTTCAGACTAACCTGCCCGATGAGAAGGTCATCCTTAATCGTGAAGATGCCGAACTGATAACCGGTTCCCTCGTCTGCGGCTCGCACGCGATCCTCAATCCGCCGGGTCTGAGCTTCAAGTGTGTAGAAATCATTTTCGCGAATCGGTTCAACTGCTTGATACGGGATGCGGGTAAGCTCAATCAATTCAAGATAGGTTTGTGCATCCTGGGTGTTGAGTAAACGAAGACTTATGCCATGAGCTGTATCGTATAGTGTTAGTGCCATTGTAACAGACATCCTTTCATGTGTATTTATTTTCGATTCATCTGTATCGTACATTACTTTTTACGTAAACGTCTAAAAAATTGCGTTAGCATGGAAGAACACTCCGGTTGCAGAACATCAGGGATAACCTCGGTTCTATGATTGAAGCGCGGTTCTTGAAGTAAATTCATTAATGTCCCTGCGCATCCTGCTTTGGGATCCGCAGTACCGAAGATAACGCGTGGAACCCTGGATTGCACAATCGCACCGGCACACATTGGACAAGGCTCGAGAGTAACGTACAGTGAACAGTCCAGTAAGCGCCAAGCTCCAATGACTTCGCTTGCCTCTCGAATGGCTACCATTTCCGCATGGGCAGTAGGATCGAGCGTGGTTTCCCGCAGATTATACCCACGACCGATAATCTCGTTGTTACGCACAACTACGGCTCCGATGGGTACCTCACCAAGCGCCTCTGCTTTGTGGGCCTCTGCAATAGCCTGCCGCATCCAATATTCATGTAGCTCTTCCTCGCTCAGCACTGTGAGATCAGGCTGAGGATAATCATCCTTCATAGGTGTAAAACTCCCTTCGTTAGCATTTATTCAGCGAACAAACATTCGGTTTGTTAACATGTTGTGCACAGAATTGTGGATAACTATTAGTTAATCACATAGTTATGAACATACTATCCACAACCCTGTGGATTTGTGAACAAATCCAGTGATACATCTCATTGCATTTCATAAAAAGCAAACAAACAACAATATTCGATCTATTCAGCCAAAGTAGTAACTTTCGGGCAAAGGGCAATTATCCTTTTCAAATAGTCATACAAGCGTTATGATGGATATAGGTTTTGCCATATATCGCCAGAGGGCATAAGCCGAGAGGTGAAGAACGAATTTGTCTATTAAAACGAAATTATCCATGATTATGTCGTGCTCGGTGCTCGTTATTTTGGTATTAAATATCGCACTGAGTTATTATACTACAGAAGAGAATTTGAGGCAGGATAGCGAGAACAAGATGGTACTCACAGCGAAACAAATCGCAATTTCCGTCGAACAAAATCAGTACAGTGCAGATTATGTAAAAAGACAGATCGGAAACAATCTGTGGCTTGCTTCTATTATGGCAGCAGAGGAATTAGATCCAGACATCAAGAACATTACCAATGAAGATCTGGTTCGTTTGAGTAAAAAAGTAGGTGTATCCCATATCTCACTTCTGGAACAGACGGATGATGATATCGTAGTTAACCGTTCCTCTGATCCAAGGGAGATAGGCCTCTCCACGAAATCAATGACGTACTGGTATCAGGCGTTTAAACAGTTATTCGAGAAGCATCAGGTAACGATCCCCGAGGGACAGAAGCTGGATCATTTCTGGTCAAATGGTTTCGAGTATTCGACGTCCAGTCCTACAGATATCGATATCTGGGGTTATTACCATGATGGAAAGAGAAATTACATAATCAACCCCTTCTATAATAATACTGAAGTAGATGACTATGTGAAGATCTCTAGTCCGGATGAAATCTTAACTAAAATTCGTGAAGTCAATCCTTCCATTTTGGAGATTACAGGCATCAATCCTTTGACGTTTGCGAGCCCCGATATGAGCGATGATGGAAGAGATATCAATTTCAGCAAACTGAATAACAGACCGATCCGTTTTGGTACATATCAGTATGGCTCGGTAGATGAAGACCACCGTGCTGTGGTGCGAGCTGTTCGCACGGGGCAGAATGTGTCTTTTGTGAGTGAGACGCATGATCAGAAGGTATTGAAGAGTTTTATTCCGATTTTCACTCCGAATGAGTCTTCCTATGTAATCAGTATTGTCATGGATTACAAACAAATATCATCGATGGTCTCGGAACAGTTGGTTAGCCATGCTTCGATATCTCTGGTTTTGCTGGAGATTGTGATCTTTGGCAGTTACTTGCTTGCTGGTTACATTACACGTCCCATCCAATCGATCTTGGGCAAGGTGAATGATGTGGCGGATGGACATTTTGATTTTCGTCTGAAGATAAAACGCAAGGACGAGCTGGGACAGCTCGCCAACCGGATTAATGCGATGATTCGAAATCTGGGTCACTATACAAGCCGTCTGAAGCAGATGTATGAAGAGAACCGGGCAGTGAAGGAGCACCTGGAGTCTATCATTAATCAAACAGCTGATGCAATTCATATAACAGACCTTGAAGGAAAAGTGCTACGGGTTAACCGTGCATTTGAACAATTATATGGCTTTCGTAGCCGTGAGGTGGAAGGACGTTTGCTGAAGATTATTCCTCCTGAGGCGGAAGAAGAAATGAAGCAACAGCATGCTCAGCTTATTGAAGGCATGTCGATTACGTCTAACGAAACGATCTGGATGAAAAAAGACGGAACCCGGGTTGAAGTCAGTGTAAGTACAGCGCCTGTACGCGACGAGGCGGGTGAGATTACAGCACTCATCAGTGTCTCAAGAGATATTACAAGCCGTAATCGGATGGAAGAGCTGCTTAGACGGTCGGAGAAGCTAACGACGGTTGGACAGCTCGCCGCTGGTGTAGCCCATGAGATTCGAAATCCACTTACAACGTTACGCGGCTTCCTACAGCTTCAACAGGAAAGCAACAAGCTAAATCATCGTCATCTGGATCTGATGTTATCCGAGCTTGATCGAATCAACCTGATCGTGGGCGAGTTTTTGATTCTGGCGAAGCCGCAGGCAGTTCATTTTCAAGAGCGGGATATTCGTTTTATTCTTGGGGATGTTATCTCATTGCTGGATAGTCAGGCGCATCTGCACGGGGTTGAGTTTGTGTTGCATGCATCATCGGATTCAGCTATGGTACACTGTGAAGAGAATCAGTTAAAGCAAGTATTCATCAATGTTCTGAAGAATGGTATGGAAGCTATGCCGAATGGAGGAAGCATCCATATCAAGCTGAAGGTTAACGAGCTTGCCAATCGGGTTAGAATTGAAATTAAGGATGAAGGGATTGGCATCCCGGAAGAAATGATGCCAAAGCTTGGGGAGCCGTTCTTCACGAATAAAGAATCCGGTACAGGACTCGGCCTCATGGTAAGTCAGCGAATTATTCAATCCCATAAGGGCATGATGGATATTAAGAGTGCTATGAATAGGGGAACCACTGTCATTATTGAACTGCCGGCTTCTGAAGTGCAGACACAGTTACAGGAGGCAGATCCATCAGCGGAAGAACAACAACCAGATGAAGAGAACTAGATGAGGTGAGATGACCTTTTGCGTATTAATAAATTTATTAGTGAGACAGGTTACTGCTCCCGCCGAGCAGCCGACAAATTAATTGAAAGTGGTCAGGTGACCATTAATGGCATCAAGGCGGAGCTCGGCAGTCAAGCAGAAGAAGGCGATGATGTTCGAATCAACGGGAAGCCGATTAGTGAGAAGAAAAAGCATGTGTACATCGCGCTGAACAAACCTGTAGGAATCACAAGCACAACCGAGCAACACATTCAGGGGAATATCGTTGATTTTGTTGGACATCATGAGCGGATCTTCCCGATCGGACGTCTAGACAAGGATTCGGAAGGTTTGATTCTGATGACGAATGACGGGGACATCGTGAATCGGATTTTGAGATCCGAAGGTCGTCATGAAAAGGAATATATTGTAACGGTTGACCGGACAATCACACCAAGCTTCCTCAGGGGAATGAGCACCGGTGTTAAAATCCTAGGTGAAATGACGCTGCCTTGCACCGTAACTAGAATGACAGACCGTGTGTTCCGTATTATTTTGACGGAAGGCAAGAACCGTCAAATCCGGCGGATGTGCAGTGCATTCGGATATGAGGTTCGCAAGCTGAAGCGGATTCGTATCATGAACATTCATCTTGGAGAGCAGGCAACAGGAACATGGCGGGAGCTTACATCTGCTGAAAAAGCAGAACTTGGTAGCTTACTGGACTATTCGCTGGAATAAAGGATGCCGAAAATGAGCCGGGTCAAGACTCAGCTTGCTTTAGCATGAAAGAAAAAGCATTGTTTCCTTTAAGGAGGAGGCAATGCTTTTCAGTTTAAATACAGAAGGATGCCCATTGCTTAACGCCTTAAAAAGAGAAAAACCGCTCTCCTTCATTACATGGAGAACGGTCTTGAACGCATAACGTGCTGAGGACGGCTATTTGCCTCCACTTACGGATTTTACATTCGCATTGTTACTTTGATACTTCCGGATAATCGACACTTCTACACGCCGATTCTGTGCTCTTCCGATGTTTGTATCATTGCTGGCGATTGGATGATATTCTCCGTATCCACTAGGTGTGAACTTGGAAGGATCAAGCTGCGGATTCAGCAACAGAATTTTCAGAAAGTTCAGAGCACGATCTGCACTCAAATCCCAGTTATCCTTATATTGGTTATTGGAAATGGGAATATTATCTGTATGACCGGATACGACAACTTCGTACTCAGGGAACTCTTGCAACATGCTGGAGATCGCCTTGGCCAGTGAACGTGATTCAGGCTTCACATCTGCTCGCCCAGAGGAGAACAAGGCTTTATCACTGATGGTAATCTTGAGTTCAGACTGGTTGAGTTTGGTATTCAGTTGGTCTGATAGTCCGTTCTGAGCAATATACTTGTCGAGTCGCTTCTTGAGCTTCTCTAGATCTTCCTGTTCTTTTTGGGCCATCTGGGCATCCGTAATCTGCGCAGGAGTTTTCTTTGTGATTACCTCCGGTACTTCCTTGTTTTTGCCTAGATCTGTACTGGAGTCCGTTGGATTCATTGACGTGTGATCCAGAACGCCGGAACCTCCGTTGAGCGCGCTGCTTAGTGCCGAGGCCATTTGCTCGAATTTGGCAGCATCCAGTGAACTCATGGAGAACAGGGTGATGAACAAGGCGAGCAACAAGGTCATTAAGTCGGAATAGGGAAGCAACCAACTTTCATCAATATGCTCCTCATGCGGTTCGTGTTTTTTACCCTTTTTCACCTGATGATCCCTCCTTCTCTTCCAGTTGTTTACGTTCGGAAGGTGTCAGGAATACGGATAACTTTTGGTTGATGGCAATAGTAGATACGCCAGATTGAATAGACAAGAGTCCTTCAACCATCATCAACTTGATTTCCATCTCTTTCTTGGACATCCGCTTCAGTTTGTTGGACATCGGGTGCCACAACACGTAACCACTGAAGATACCAAGAAGGGTTGCGATAAATGCCGCTGCAATCGCATGAGAGAGCTTCTCCATGTCACTGAGGTCGGCGAGTGCCGCAATCAGACCTACGACTGCCCCGAGAACCCCGAGTGTCGGTGCATACATCCCCGCTTGAGCGAAGATCAGTGCGCCGCCGCGATGTCGTTCTTCGGTTGCATGAATATCTTCCATCAGTACATCACTGACGAATTCCTGGTCGTTACCGTCAATAATCATCCGCATGCCGCTGCGAAGGAACTGATCATCGATCTCTTCTACTTTTGATTCCAGAGCGAGCAAACCTTCACGACGGGTAGTGGAAGCCCAGTCCATAAATGTGCCAATCAGAGAAACACGGTCAATCAGTTGTTGCTTTTTGAAAAGGATACCGAATAACTTCGGAATCTTCTTAACTTCAGACATTGGAAACGCCATAAAGATGGTTCCTGCCGTACCAACGAAGATAATAACGTATGCTGCCGGGTTATTAACGAGATTGATCAGCGGAGCACCCTTCAAAAACATACCAAGTACAAGGGAGACTAACCCCAAAACTAGTCCGATAATCGTTGAAATTTCCATCATACACCTCATCCATGAGATAAAATTGAATCCTTTCAGGCGGCAGAATTCGGGCTTCCAGACGAAGGTTCTGCTGCAGTCCGTTACATGTCTGGCAACCTCCAAAGCTGCCGAAAACGAATGAAACGGTCATGTATAGTATTTATCGACCAGAGGGGCTTTTTTTTTAAGGGTTATTTTCAGGTATAATAAGATCAAATCCGCCTTTTACAAGGTGAGTGGGAGTGAGAAGTCAATGGGCGTAAAGCATGGACGTGATTATGAAGGAATATTGACAGATTTAACGGTGGCCATAGGACGCATACCGGATCGCTATGTTTTCTTTGAAATGGATGCGGAAGAGTGGGGGAGACTAGGTGAACCAGAACAGCTTGAGGTGGACGAAGCGCTGGCGGAGGATTTGTTCTACGCGCTTGGAGAGGAATCCGTCATTCCGGTTGGAAGCGGTGTGGTGATCCATGACAAAGACCAACACCGAATCCATATTTTGATCGGAGAAGAAGAGCTGACCTTTGTACCTTTAATCTAAAGGATGTATTAACGATAAAACCTTGCGCCTCAAGGCACTGAGCCGTCTGTTCTATGGATTTTGGTGCTTTGACGTGGTAAGATGATACTCATGAAAAAGGCGCCGCTGGGCGGTGGCCTGCCTTTAAGGCTGTATGGGCAGCATGCAAAGGTGCCGATGGTCATGTGGATGTAAGTCCGCGATGTCTCATCATATGGGGAGGAAGATAACGCATGGTTTTTACGCAAGAGGAAGTCGAAGCTCATCTGGGAAGGCTGGAAGGCTGGGAACTGGAAGAGGGACGGTGGATTGTCCGCAAATTTGTGTTTTCTAACTATATGAAAGGGATTGCGTTTGTGGATGAAGTCGCTGCGATTTCGGAAGCATTCAATCATCACCCTTTTATTACTATTGATTATACAACGGTTACACTGCGTCTTACGTCTTGGGATGCAGGTGGCATTACATCGGTAGACATCAAAGAAGCAGAGCAGTACAACGAAGCTTTTGAGAAAATGAGAACATAATAATCTGCTACAACGTCGTTTGCAAGATGATGTTTGTAATGCATACCAAAAGAGGCTCCTGTCTCCCTAACGGGAGGGTGAGAGCCTCTTTGATGTCTTGCGCGCAAAAATTCTTATTTCTTCTCTGCCAGCCACATTGCGATATGGGCAATTTCCTCGTCCTGCAGTCTGCCTTTGAACGAAGGCATGCCGCCTTTACCTTTGACAATGGTGGAATAGATTTTCTCCACATCATCCTTACTACCAATGTTTGCAAGTGCCGGGCCTACGCCACCTTGAAGCTGATCGCCGTGACATGAAATACAGTTGGCTTTCACTAATGTCTCAGCCTGTCCAGCATCCATAGTCACTTCAGGCATGCTTGGTTTGGCTTCCTGCTCCACTTCCTCTTTACCTGGAAGCGTAAACATTAAAACAATAGCTAAAGCACATGCTGCAAAAAATACCCCGCTCATGATCCATTTGTGCATCCCTTATGTCCCCTCCAGAATGAAAGATCATCTAACTCAAACTATCCCTATCATTATAACGGAAGCTGTCGTTACATCATAGCATTTTGTGGTAATTTTTTGAACTAATCACAAAAGAGAGACAAATTGAAACCATTTACTTGTGAGTTTACTCTCTTGGGCCTTCATAGACCATGCAATGGAAGGGCTTTAAACCACTAGGAGTTTGGCGTTCATATGTATCCTGGATGACAAATCCGCTCTTCAGATATACCTGAATGGCACGGTTATTCCAAGTGAGCACTTCAAGATCAATCTCATAGGATGGATTGCGGCGGATGGCCTCTTGTACGATCGCAGTAACGAATGTTTTACCAAGACCTTGACCACACAGATCGGGGCGCATACCGAGACCGATTCGTGTGACATGCTGGAGCGGAAAATATTGTGCAAACCCATAAACCTGGTCATGTTGATCCAGGATAATGGCATATTGTTGTTGTCTGAGCTGTGCATCACCGAACTCGACTTCGAGTGCTTTCATCTGTTCCCAAGGTAGCCAGCTATAGATATTGTAAGGTGGGGCGTATTTCCAGCCACATATAAGTTCAGCATGTTCTTCTTGCATCGGTACAACATGAAGTATCAAAGAGGCTTCATTCTTCATATAACAGTGCATGCTCCTTTCTTCAATATCCGAATCATTGTTCACTCTACAAAAGAGCTGTGTATTAGGCAAGTCTTCATATGATCAGATAAAAATTGAAACAAAAGTCGTGATCATTCCGTTTATATTATAACAGGCTGGGTAAAAACATGATAAGGGCACGGACAAACGAAAGAAGGCGAACGTGTTGGTTCAGATACACACCATGACTGTAACATCATAAACCACACAGAGTCAGAAAGCATAAAAAAACCGCCGGATACATTCCTGCGGAGAATGCACCGGGCGGTTCTGTTTATACTTCCTTCGTATTTCGTTACAGTATAGTTACATGGTTCCAACATCATGTTGATTACAGCTTGTACCTAGTCAAGGGCCAGTGACTCATAATCGTCCGTGCTCATGATCCGTTTAGCGCCAACGTAGCGGTTAGCCCAGTAGTTCTCGCTCAAAGAGCTGATCGTTACACCTTTGGAAGAAGAAGAATGTGCAAACTTGCCACTTCCTACAAAAATGCCTACGTGTGATATGCCTTTACCTGTTGTGTTGAAGAACACCAGATCTCCAGGTCTCATTTCCATGCGGGATACGGAATCACCCATGTCGTATTGGGAGCTGGATTGACGAGCCAAATCAATACCTAATTTGTCGAATACATACCGTGTGAATCCGGAGCAGTCAAAACCGTCAAGCGTTGTTCCTCCGCTTTTGTATGTAGTTCCCATTGCTGAATCAATTACTTTATCCATCTTAGAATCTGCAAATGCGCTGCCTGCTCCAAGTGATAATGCAAATGTAAGGCTAAGTACTGCTGCGGTCAGTTTCTTCTTAAACAAGTGATATACCCCTTCCAACGCCTGCGAGGTTAGCTTAAGGATTCGGTTGAAGGTCCCCTATGATCCCTCTGTTTCAAGATCAATTCACCCATAACTGGTTCCCCCGCTTCCCAGGTGCCAGGAATTTGGCTATGCTAGTTATGCACCTGAAAAAGGAAAAAGAAAATTTAATTTTAAGGATTTAATTTAAAGTTGTTACAAATAAGGATTTAAAGATTACAAAGTTGTTACTAAAAACTCACTGCGCTTATTGTACCAGAGGCTTAGTACTTTGGCAACGTTTAGCAGTAAAATTAACAAAAAAAACCTCGACCTTTGACGGGGAAAGGTCGAGGTTTGCGTATTTATACGTAATAACGAATGAAATGTTTAACATGAGATGGTAACATTTTTTTATTTTTGAAAGCGATCTCAGATTGTGTGTAACATTTTAGTTCAACGTATATGATTTTCATGTCTGGTGGATGTGGACTGCCATAAACGGAAATGACTACATACTTTCCACATACTGAGTAGGCTTCGGGCAAGCGGATAGGTTTGTTGCAGGATTAATCCGGATAGTCCTGTCAAGAACCAGGAGGCGGAAGTGAATGCGCCGAAGACCAACAAATGGACAACTCCCAACACCAGCGCAACACCGATAACAGCGAAGATGCGGCGCACAGCAATCCACAGTCCCTTGAGCGTCCCGTGGATTCGCCCTTCTGCTTCCGGGTCAGAAATACCAAACTGCATGTAGAGCACTGCATGATGTACGATCCAGCCATAAATAATCCAGCCTGCTATATATGGAACGCCGGGAAGTAATAAATGAAGAGAATGAAAACCGTCCATTATTGTAGAATACAATTTGGGCAGAAGCCAGTACGCAGGCAAGAATATGAGAAAGGTACGCATAGTGTGTAGCAATAGCATGGATTTCCATAACGTTTTGATGCCCCGAATAAAAGGAATGCGTTCTTCTGTAGATTGATAATGTTGCAGGGAGTAGAGCAACCCAGCCTGAATAAGTGGACTGATCAGCAAGCGAAGGAATAACATGCCGCCCAGAATCCACAGATAGCGCTGGACCTCCGGACCAGACAGGCCGAGCTGGCTTTCCATTTTGAATAAAAGCGTGCTTAGCTCTCCGGCATCATCCGTTGGATAACGTAATAATAGAGGAACGACAGCCGATTGAACCAACCGGTAGATAAAATAACCCCAAGTTAATTGATAGATAAACAAGAGCGCGGCAATAAACATATGCTGACGGACGAGAAACCAGCCTTCACGAATTTTTGCTTTCACTGTCTCCACCTCACCATGACAGACCTCCGAATATGGCTTCAATTAGTTTCGTAGCACTCATGTTCCAGCGGGATTTGACTTGCTCGTCCAGTCCGGTTCTCAGGAAATTGTTCATATGGCGATTTTCGAGCACGATGTCATACAAAGGGTCCGTCATGGCCCAGGTGACAGGAGATGTATATGTCAGTTTATAGGTGACCCGCTCCTCGCGGCCATCCCAGTGTTTGGTTACGGTATGTCCGTCCTCAAACGTTATCCGAACAGGAACCTTGGGAAAGTCACTGCCTTTTTTGACGATGGTGACAGAGGACTCGTACATTTTTTTGCCGTCCTTCTCTATAGAAGAAACGTTGATCTTCTCTACAGCAAAATCGGCCATGCCGTTCCGGTAGACATATTGGTCAAAGTAATCCGCCCAGGAGGTGCGGGTGACTTGCTCAACCACCTTTTGAAAATCACCCGTTGCGGGATGTTTAAAACGATATTTTTTTACATACGTCGAAAGGATTCGTTCCATAGTCTTCGCTCCGACTTGCTGTTCAATGCCGAGTAGCACCAGTTTGCCCCTTGTGTACACGTTGGAAGCATATTGATTCTGTGAGTCAAACTTCCACGAGGGCTGTGTTAGAGGAGCCGGAGATGTGATCAGACCCGATTGTACCGGTAGATTCGGAATCAATCCGTATTCCTGTTCCATCAGTTTATCTTCTGCATAGGAGGTGAACCCTTCATCGAGCCAGGCCTCCTCAAACTCATTGCTCGCAACCATGCCGTAGAAGTATTGATGTCCAATTTCGTGTACAACGGTGCGTTCCAGATCGTAACCCGGCGTTGTGTCATCGGCCCCAAAGGCTGTAATGAGAGTTGGGTACTCCATGCCTCCGGCCCCGTTTGCGGCTTTTGGAGGGACCACGATAGATAAGGTGGCATAAGGATAGGGACCAAACCACTTGCTGTAATTCGTTAATGCGGCTTTGGCAGCAAAGAGATACCGCTCCTTCAGATCCTGATGTGCCGGATCAAGGTAGAGTTTAATGCGTACACCGGGCACGTTGGGAGCAGAGAAGGGTTCCTCCGCATACACAAAATCAGGTGAGGCTGCCCAAGCGAAATCATGTACATCATCGGCATAAAATTGATACACTTTCTCACCATTCTTCAAGGCCGCTTGCTGCGTTGGGAATCCGGTTGCTGCCACCTTGTATGTTTCGGGTACTCGGATACGCACACTGTAGATACCGAAGTCGGCATAGAACTCGGAGTTTCCGTGATACTGATGCAGGTTCCAGCCTTCCAAGGTACGGCCCCGTCTCCCAACAGGCTCGTAAGCACTGAGTTTAGGGAACCACTGGCCTGCCATGACAAAATCATCCGTTTTGCCCATCCTTGCGAAAATTTTAGGTAAACTCACTTCGAACGTTGTGCGAATTGTGATGCTTTCACCGCCCTTGACGGGTTTGGGCAGACGAACCTTGATCAGCGTTTTGTCTTTGATGTTCCCGTCATCCGGCTGTACATACTGCATCCGGTGTAAAAGAGAGAGCCCATCCTCCGTCTGCATGTCAGTAAATTTCATGGAGCCATAACCATCTGTGGGCATGACATCGCCGCGAAGCTTACCGCCCGATTCTTTCATAAATGTAGTATCCGCAGAGGAGAATGCATTAGGGTACATATGAAAATAAAGTTCGTTCACCGTTTTCTTGCCCGGATGAGTCCAGGTTATGGTCTGTGTGCCTTGCAGTTTGTTCCCCTCGTTCAGCTTCACATCCATGTGGTATTCAACCACACGTTTGCTGTATACCTCGGCTGTAGGAGACTGTACACTTTCCGGGGGAGCGGGCGCTCCGGTTTTGGCTGGAGGCTTGCCCGATTCTGGAGCGAGTACGGGTAACTCAGATGAAATGGAGCGATTGTAACCGAGTGTGATCCATACCCCTCCGGCAAACAGGCATAAGGCCAGGGATATGATGAGCCAGCTCTTGGCGCGTCGTGGAATCATCGTTAAATACCTCCCGTTGACAAGCATCTACAGCATGTATATGTTTGCATTGGGCCAATTATTAGTTAAAATATTTGTATCAACTCTTGGAGGCTATGAACATGGACCAAAATGAGCAAAACGGCAAGAAACAGATTGCCTTGAATATCGTGAGTGCAAAGAGCAAACATAAAGGCTTTGGTGCAGGTTCCATTGATCTGAACAATCTTTCTCCTGTCATCATTGACCAGGGCGAAGCGAAGATCGACATCGGTGCCATGCACGCGAAGAGTAAAGTGGAACGAGGCATTAAATTTTCAACGAATCGTGAAGACGTTCCGAATGGACGTCAGGTATGGCTGGTATGGGTTGCTGTGGATCGAACAGAGCAAGGACAGTTGTATGGCGGGGCAACGGCATGTGAGATGTGGATTGACACGGAAGCCAAACGGGGGTGGAAGCTGCTCGCGGATCACGTCAACCGGATGGATTATGCGATGAAACGCCGATTTATGCTGGATGAGCTGGGACCGGAAGACAAAGCGGCGCTGAAGACACTTCTGATCTCTCATAATGAAGAATGGTGGAATGCTTCACCGGATGAATTGAAAGAGGCGCTTGCCTGAGGATAAAAATAGAACAAAAGCAAGAAGCCCCGAACCGGAATATCCGGTTTCGGGGCTTGCTTTATTTCTGTGATGAAGATGTAGCGCAGGCTTCATACAGTCATCTGTATATTTATGAATCCTCCATGTAATTAATGGAGGCTGTTAAATCAGAGATCTTCATGACGCAATCAAGTCATTACGGATATGCGTCACTCTACCCACCAGCGTTTGAAATCACTCCACCAGGAATGTTTCTGCTCCTGAATACCCTTTTGATTCTCTGCCGAACGTTCCTTTTCATCCTGCGTACCATCCGGTTTCTCTGCCTCACCACGGCAGACTTCAGTGGGTTCGGTTCCTTGGATGAATACTTCCAGCCGCTTCTCTTCACAGCCGTTACCTGCAAGTTTTCCGGTCTCCGGGTTAATGTAGACGCTCACGACCTGATCAGGTACAGAGAAGATTTTGGGTGGTACACTTGCAAGGGCTTGTTCTGTAAACTGAGCAAAGATCGGGGCTGCGCGGCGGCCATCGGACGTCGAGATCGCTTTGCCCTGATCATAGCCCACCCATACAGCGGTAGACAGCTCTGGGGTAAACCCAACTAACCAGGCATCCGTATTGGTTGTTCCTGTTTTGCCAGCCACCGGACGTTTGATCGTGGCAGATACCCGATTGCCTGTGCCTCCGTTCTCAAAAACACTCTCCATCAGACGTGTCAGTACGTAGGCTGCTGCCGGTTCCACCACGGTGTCTGCCTTGGTCTGCGGAGATTCGTACAACACACGCCCTGCCGCATCCGTCACTTGTAAAATAGCTACGGGTGGTGTCCGTTGTCCTCCTGCAGCAATAACGGAGAAGGCGGAGGCCATCTCCAGTGGACTGACAGGTGAAGTGCCTAATGCAAGAGAAGGCACAGGACTCAGCTTGCTTGTGATACCGAGCTTTTGAGCCATGGTTACGACTTGTTCCGGACTGATCTTCATAATCGTGTTGACCGCATAGATGTTATCAGATGCAGCGATGGCTTGGCGAAGATCAATTTCACCTAAATATTTATCGCCGAAGTTGCCGGGTTTGTAAGTTTTGCGGTCATTATCGTAATGGAACAGGGTAGGCTGGCTGTTGAAAATAGATGCACTGGTAAGCTGCTTCGATTCGAGAGCAGCGAGATACATAATCGGCTTAAAGGCTGATCCCGGCTGGCGTGTGGTTGTCAGCACATGGTTGATCTGGTTGGTACGATAATTTTTGCCACCAACCATCGCTTTAATGTAACCGGTGCGCGGGTCAATGGACACGAGTGCCGTCTCAAGCTCGCTTTTCGCATCCATTCCTTTGGTAACTGCCATCTCCGCAGCCTTCTGCACACGTAAATCCAGTGTTGTGTAGATATTCAGCCCGCCGTGATCCAGCATCGCTTCGCTGATGCCAAGCTCCTTCACTGCAAGACTTCGAATGTAGTCGCGGAAATACGGTGCGTTCTCCACCGTCTTGCGCTCGCCCTCGGGTTTGAAATCCAGCATTTCTTCGTAGGCAGAGTCCGCTTGTTTTTGCGTAATTTTACCCGTTTCGATCATAGCTTTCAGCACAATCTTCTGTCGATCTTTGGCATTTTTCATATGATTGTAGGGGGAATAATAGGTCGGTCCCTTCGGAATACCCGCAAGCATAGCGCTCTCGGCCAGATCAAGTTTCTTTGCGGATTTGCCAAAATACATCTGCGCAGCTGCCTCAATGCCATAGGCACCGTGACCATAATAGATTTCATTTAAGTACATCTGCAAAATTTCATCTTTGCTGTACTTCATCTCTAGCTGTGCGGTGTACATCGCTTCCTTGGCTTTTCGTGTCCAGGTTTTCTCATGGGATAGGTAGAGGTTACGTGCCAGCTGCTGTGTTAACGTACTGGCTCCCTGAGACATTCGCATGTGCTGGATGTTGACAAGGACTGCTCGGCCCATGCCCTGAATGTCGAATCCGAAATGCTGCCTGAATTTGCGATCCTCTACGGCTAACGTAGCGTTCACCAAATCAGGGGTAATATCCTGCAGTTGAACGGGAATCGAATCCTTGCCGCCAGCGGAGAAGGTGGCAATGACTTCACCCTGACTGTCGAGCAGTCTGGAATTGCGATCGGAGTCGGCGAGGGGCAGGCTGGTTGCGTATAGATATACCAAAATGGCAACCGTGGCAATAAGGCCGAGCGCCATAAGTATGGATAGATATTTGATAAATTGGAATACACGGAACCCGCGTTTGCGGGTCTTGACGCTTGGCTTGTTCATGGAACGGGCTCCTCTCTTTTCTTTCCAGTATGGGAAGGGAATAACCGGGATATTCAATTCGTCTGTGAAGTGGATAAATTATAAGTCAATTTCGGCTTGAAAACCGTTTTACAGTTGAATCGTCTATCGCGTATAATGCAAAAGGGTAATGAAAAGGTAGGGTTCGGCACAACATACTAAAGCTTGTGTAGACGAACAGACCAGTGATTATGCATTTTAAAATGATCACTCATTACTTTTACGGAAAGAAGGTAGCGATCATGGAATTGTGGTTTACAGAAAAGCAGACCCCTGTGTTCGGCATTACCGCAAAGATTAAGCAGACCTACGTCACGGAGCAAACGGATTTTCAGGACCTCGCAATGGTTGAAACCGAAGAATTCGGCAATATGCTAGTATTGGACGGCATGGTGATGACGACGGTTAAGGACGAGTTTGTATATCATGAAATGGCTGCACATCCGGCCTTGAACACTCATCCTAATCCGAAAAAAGTGTTGGTGGTTGGCGGTGGTGACGGCGGTGTAATCCGTGAAGTCATCAAACATGCGGCTGTAGAAAAAGCAGTTCTCGTCGAAATTGACGGTAAAGTGATCGAATATTCCAAAATGTATTTACCTGAAATCGCCGGCAAGCTCGATGAGCCGAACGTTGAAGTGCTCGTTAACGATGGTTACATGCATATTATTGAACATAAAGATGAGTACGATGTTATTATCGTAGACTCAACAGAACCTGTAGGCCCGGCTGCTCCGCTCTTCGAGCGCGGTTTCTATCAGGGGATCTATGAAGCACTCAAAGAAGACGGAATCTTCGTCGCCCAGACGGACAACCCTTGGTTTAAGGCGGATCTAATCCAGAAGGTGAACAAAGACGTCAAAGAAATCTTCCCGATCGTACATGTGTACGGCTGTAATATTCCAACCTACCCGAGTGGTCTATGGACATTTACCATGGGCAGCAAAAGGCATGATCCACTTAAGGTGGACGAGACTCAAATTCCGGAGATGGATACGAAGTATTATTCTCCGCGTCTGCACAAAGCGGCATTTGTACTTCCAAAATTCGTGGAAGATTTAACGAAATAAAGGGGAAATGAAAAATGAAACTGGATCAAGCTTATTCAGGAAACGTATTTATTTGCAGCTCTGAAGATTATGAAAACTCCAAAGCGGTCATCTACGGTATGCCGATGGACTACACGGTCAGCTTCCGCCCGGGTTCGCGTTTCGGCCCGGCTCATATCCGTCAGGCATCGGTTGGACTTGAAGAGTACAGCCCGTATCTGGATAAAAGTATCGTGGACATAACCTATTTCGATGCGGGAGATTTGTTGCTCCCTTTCGGTAACGCAGGACGCAGTCTTGAGGTTATCCATGAGTACATCGGTAGTCTGCTGGCAGATGACAAGTTCCCGATTGGCTTGGGCGGCGAGCACCTCGTGACTTGGCCCGTGATTCAACAGATGTACAAGAAATATCCGGATCTGATCCTGATCCACATTGATGCACATGCAGACCTTCGCGAAAACTATGAAGGCGAGCCCCTGTCTCACTCCACACCTGTGCGTAAAGCTGCTGAACTGATGGGCGGTCAAAATATTTATCAGTTCGGTATCCGTTCGGGCTCCCGTGAAGAGTTCCAGTATGGCCGTGACAACATTAACTTCTATCCGTTTGAAGTAGCGGCTCCAATGAAGGAAGCTCTTCCGAAAATGGGCAACCGTCCAGTCTATGTAACGATCGACATTGACGTGCTTGATCCGTCTGCTGCACCAGGAACTGGAACAGCAGAAGCTGGTGGAATCACATCCAAAGAACTGCTTGAAGCAGTTCACATGATCGCTGGATCGGATGTGAATGTCGTGGGCTGTGACTTGGTGGAAGTAGCACCGATCTATGATCCGACACAACAGACACAGATCGTAGCGGCCAAGTTGATTCGTGAAATGCTGCTTGGATTCGTGAAGTAAATATTTTTGCAATGCTGAATACACCTAAACGTATAAAGCGAGTATGAAATCCTCGTCTGTGCAGATGTGAACATCTGTGCAGGCGAGTTTTTGTTTTTATAGCAGGATAGTGGCCGATAAAAATGAATTATGCTAGGTTGAAAGTTAAGTTAAGTTAACTTAACTTATGTTTCGGGCTATGTTATACTGGACACATAAGAGTTTAGTAATATATTAATCAATATATTACAGTCGTGAAGTATAGGGTGTGCGGGTTCGACCATATACTAAATAAAGAGTCATTATCGTTGGCGCGATAATGACTCTTAGGACCTGAAAGGCTGTGGATTGCCACGGCGTGCAAGAATTAAATAATGCTATTCAAGCAAAACCCACCGTCAGGCGTTCAACCTTATGAGGTGGGTTTTCGCTTGCTCTGAAGCTTTTTGCGTAACCAACGATACAGCTTTCGTCCACTCAGCACAATGCTGAGGATCGCAGCAATCCACCGGATTACATCAAGCAACGCCACAAGTTTGACCATCGACGTCACCCCCTCTCGGACAGCAACGCCGTGATCAGAAAACATCCACACTCAATCATGAGCCCATACTTCTAATTATAGCACATACGTTCCTGTTACTCTATCGTATAATAGACGTATGTGTATGTTGGGATCGTTTATCCAAAAATAAAAAAACTCGGGTTAATGAATAAACCGGGTTACATAACGTATTGCACACCACTTTTAACCAGATGAACTCCATCATGGGTAAAGGTGTTTTTTTTCTTGCAAAATTGTCATCTTCGTTCACCAGAATTGTTACGATATGAAGCGTGATTTGGGGTAAAACGATAGAAGGAGGTGTTACTGATGAGAATCAAGACAACAAAGAACACCAAGACATGGAAACGAGCAAGTGTGATCACTCTAGTGCTTACACTATTATGGGGAATGGGGCAGGCGCATACATCACCTGATGCCAGCGCAGCACCTTTAACCGCAACATGCGGCACAGGAGATCATGGACTGACATCAGATTTGAAAAAGGGCAGTGGCGTGGAAGGACAGCAGCTACAATTCACGGATATCGATTTTCTGAATCAAACTACAGGACGGGCGGCAGGTAAAGGGTTCTTGATTGGAACTTCGAATGCAGGCTGTACTTGGCAATCCATATACACGGGACAGTGGCAGTTCGAACAATTAAACTTCCCAAATAACGTTACAGGATATGCACTGGCGGGCGTGAAGGGCTCCTCACTAACGTATCTCATTCGTACGGACGATGGGGGTTCACACTGGAAGAGACTGAGTACTCCAGGTGTTCCGCCGTTCAAGCGGATTGATTTCAGCGATAAAAATAACGGCTACGGATACAGCTATAACGGTGCATATCGAACGACCAATGGCGGTGTAACGTGGAGTAAAATGAATACGCCAGCCAACACCAGAGCCGCTACATTTAATACAGATAAGCTGGGGTATGCTGTTGTAGTTGTACCCGGGACAGGCTATAAGATCGAGAAGACAAGTAATGGAGGAAAGAGCTGGAATACAGCTCTTCAGGTGAAATCCGGTACATGGAACGGAGCAGACCTATATGAAAATGGATCACAGGTATGGGCTATCCTATATGGAGATGCGGGCATGTCCCAGCAATCTTACTCTTTGTACGCAAGTGGTGATCAAGGAGAGAGCTGGAGGCAGGTTTTCGCTCAATCGACAGCAGGCGCAGGGCCGGCACCCGGTGCCAGTCAAGAAGGGAAAGGAAGCGGCCCGGCTAATCCCGGTGGACATCCAGGCAACATGGCACTGATCGGTAACCAGACTGCATATCTCTCTGCTGGATCGCCAGCGACAGACAAGGTTGGAATTGGGCGTTCCTTTGATGGAGGTTCCACGTGGAAAAACATTGATCTGAAAATGGCAGGTTATCGTGCCCGTATCTCGTTCCCTACAACCAAGATCGGCTGGTTCGTTGTCACAAGTAAGAACAGGCCTGCCGTCTATGAGACAACGGACGGTGGAATAACCTGGTCGGCAAAAATTTTATTTCACTCAGAACAGGATTAACAAGTTTTAAAATGAATTTATGTATTAGCTAATTCAAATCAAAGATGTCTATATGAAATTTTGATTGGATTGGAGAGATATGATATCAAATATGCCCTTTTCCTGAAAATAAACATGGAAAAGGGCTTTTTGTATAGGAAATAAAAGGGTTGAAACCTGTCTCGAAACAGGTTATTGTAAGCGGTGACAACATACTTCAAGGGGGTTGGAATAATGGTTAATGTTATTTTAAAGGCTGATTCAGATAAAGGATTAATAAATCGCAATATATATGGTCACTTTTCCGAGCATTTGGGACGTTGTATTTATGAAGGCCTCTGGGTAGGTGAAGATTCACCTATTCCAAATACGGAAGGTATTCGAAACGATGTACTTGCGGCACTTCAGAAGCTGAACATTCCTGTGCTTCGCTGGCCAGGTGGTTGTTTTGCTGACGAATATCACTGGAAGGATGGTGTAGGGCCCAAAAGCGAGCGTGCACGCATGATTAATACCCACTGGGGTGGCGTGGAAGAGAATAACCATTTTGGTACACATGAATTCATGAGGCTGTGTGAACTGCTGGGGGCAGAACCTTATATCAGCGGCAACCTAGGCAGTGGAACCGTGCAGGAAATGCAGGAGTGGGTAGAGTACATTACGTTTGACGGTGAGTCTCCTATGGCGAACTGGCGGAAGCAGAACGGCCGGGAAGAACCGTGGAAGCTCAAGTATTTTGGCGTCGGCAATGAGAACTGGGGCTGCGGTGGCAACATGCGTCCAGAGTATTATGCGGATGAATATCGTCGTTACGCTACATATGTACGTAATTATTCAGAAAATAAGATTTACAAAATTGCTTGTGGACCGAACGACAGCAACTATGAGTGGATGGAAGTGCTGATGAGAGAAGCGGCCCGTTTCATGGATGGCATCAGCCTTCATTATTACACGATTCCGACAGGCGTATGGGAAGACAAAGGGAATGCTACCGGTTTTGGAGAGGCTGAATGGTTCACTACATTGAAGAAAACGCTGTTTATGGATGAATTGCTTGTGAAGCACTCCGAGATCATGGACAAATATGATCCGGAAGGCCGGGTAGGTATTATCGTAGATGAGTGGGGAACATGGTACAACGTTGAACCAGGAACGAATCCGGGTTTTCTCTACCAGCAGAATACGATGCGGGATGCAGTGCTTGCAGCGGTGAACCTGAACATCTTCAATCAACATAACAAACGGGTGCATATGGCGAATCTGGCTCAGATCGTTAATGTACTTCAATCGCTTGTATTTACTGAAGGGGATGAAATGCTTCTGACGCCGACGTACCATGTGTTCGATATGTATCAGGTCCATATGGATGCAAAGCGTCTGGATCTCAGTTATGAGAGCCCGGGGTATACATTTGGTGAGGAGACGATTCCGCAACTTAGCCTGTCTGCATCACGGAACAAAGATGGCGTTATTCATGTGACAGGATGTAATCTCAGTCATACGGATGAGCTTGAAGTAGTTGTGCAACTGGAGGCAGGTCAAGCGGCAAGCGTATCGGGGCAGTTGCTCCATAACACGGACTTTGGGGCATTTAATACGTTTGAACAGCCGGACCAGGTGAAACTTGTAGCTTGGGAAGGGCTTGTTTTGGAGAATAATACATTGCGTTTTGTATTGCCTCCGGCTTCCGTTGGTCTGGTCGCTGTTCAGGGGTGAGGTATGAAGCCGAGCAATTACCAATACCAACAGCAATCCCATGAGGGAAGAAAAGAGCCCTGTAAAGGGTGTGACAGCCAGTATGATATTCATATCAGTGATGCCAAAATGGCCCGTCTGGTGGAGATCGCTTCGCGCTCACGCACTACGGTAGAGGATGAGGAGTATGAGCGTCGCCTTGCGATCTGCTTGGGCTGTCCTGATCTGCAATATGGAACAACATGCCGGCACTGCGGTTGCCTTGTACAAGTGCGTGCGAAACTGGCCGATTCCACCTGTCCCTATCCGTATGCATCGCAGTGGTTATGAAAAGAGTTCATCATTTATATAATGAAGCAAGATGGCAAAATGTATGAAGTATGATAGTGAAGTGAATGAAGTGAGACAATGAAATTGATGTGAAGTGGGGGAGGGTTGCACGGTATAGGTGCGGCCCTTCTTTTTGATGGTTGACAAAAAAACTCTGAATTTGGATTTGAATTGAGCGGGTGAACTGGATATAGTTATACAGTAGAGTGTAGGAGAGCAAGTTTATTCGGAATATGAGCGTGTATAGCGACACAACCATTCAGGAAAGGCTGTTCTCGCCAGCTGTCCTGATTTTGCGTCGCCTCGAATATAATGGAGGTTAACATTCATGTCGAAGATGCGACCGGTTCAGATCCGGCTGCACAGCCGTTATGAAGGGGAAAATGTACTGCAGGAAATGCAGGGAGAAGCTGTGGTCAAGGGAGCATACTTGTATGTTCGTTACGAAGAACCGCAGGCTGGGCCCGAGGGAGGCATAACCCGTACAACATTGAAGCTGGGCGGACAATCCATCAAGATTATACGTCATGGTGAGGTGGAGTCGGAGCAGACGTTCGAATTGAACCGCAAGCTTCCGGGCTTCTACCGTTCACCATATATGTCGTTTGCCCTGTCCACGCATACACAGAAGCTGGAGCTTTCCATTCAGGGATTGAGCGCACGCGCAGCGTGGAGCTACGACTTTTACCGCTTTGATGAAGAAGCCGGACATTTTGCGATTAGTTTGCATATACAGGAGGAACCAAATTCATGACACGTAATCCACTAGATACGATTAACGAACGGGTAAGTACAGCCATCGGCAATGCGATTGTTGCTGCCGGCATCGTAACACAGGAGGAGCTTCCAGCCATTACGCTTGAAGTGCCGCGCGAGAAGTCCCACGGTGATCTGGCTACCAATGCAGCGATGCAGTTGACCAAGATTGCTAAACGGAACCCTCGTCAGATTGCCGAGGAAATCATCGCCAACCTGAATCTTGAAGAAGCCGGAATTGAAACTGCGGAGATTGCAGGACCAGGATTCATTAACTTCAAATTGAACAAGAGTTATCTCTATCCCGTGCTGAACTTGGTGCATGAGCAAGGCGAGAACTACGGAAGAATCGATGTTGGAGCGGGGAAAAAGGTGGAGATGGAATTTGTCAGCGCCAACCCGACAGGCAGTCTGCATCTGGGTCATGCCCGTGGAGCGGCTGTAGGCGACGCGCTGTGCAATATTCTTGATTACGCAGGTTACGATGTAACTCGTGAATATTACATTAATGATGCGGGTAACCAGGTGTTTAATCTGGCCCGTTCTATTGAGGCACGTTATTTGCAAGAACTCGGTCAAGAAGCCGAAATGCCGGAAGATGGCTACCATGGTGAAGACATTAAAGGTTTCGCGAAGGAACTGGTTGCTGAAAAAGGAGACAGCTTGCTGTCTATGCATCCGGGAGATCGCGCGGCATACTTCCGTGATTATGGTCTGGAGAAAGAACTCGACAAGATCAAACGTGACCTGAACCGCTTCCGTGTGAATTTCGATATCTGGTTCAGTGAAACATCGCTGTATGATAACGGTGAAGTACTTCGCGTGCTGGACGAGCTGCGTGACCGTAACGAAATTTATGAAAAAGACGGCGCAACTTGGCTGAAAACGATGCAATATGGTGATGACAAGGAGCGCGTTCTGATCAAAAACGATGGTACGTATACCTACCTGACACCGGATATTGCATATCACCGCGATAAATACTCCCGTGGTTATGACACGATGATCAACATCTGGGGAGCGGATCACCACGGATATATTCCGCGTATGAAAGCAGCAATGCAAGCGCTGGGCAACGATCCGGACAAACTGGTTGTCTTGATTGCACAGATGGTCAGCCTGTTCCAGAATGGTGAAAAGGTGAAAATGTCCAAACGTACAGGTAAAGCTGTAACGATGGAAGATCTGATGGATGAGGTTGGCATTGATGCCATTCGTTATTTCTTCACGATGCGTAGCATGGATTCCCATCTGGACTTTGACATGGATTTGGCGATTTCGACATCCAATGAAAATCCGGTATTCTACGTACAATATGCACATGCGCGTGTGTGCAGTGTGTATCGTCAAGCCGAAGAGCAAGGTATCGAGTTGTTGCCACTGGCACAGATCGATCTGTCCAAGCTGACTACCGAGCACGAGTATGACCTTCTTCGTAAAATGGGAGAATTGCCTGAAGAGATTGCTGCAGCGGCTACAGGTTATGCGCCGCATCGCATCATTCGTTATGTCTACGAACTGGCATCCCTGTTCCATAGTTACTACCGGGCTGACCGCGTCATTACCGAAGACGCGCAGCAGACCCAGGCGCGCCTGGCGCTGATCGGTGCCGTTCGCACCGTCATCGCGACAGCGCTCCGTCTGGTGGGTGTATCCGCACCAGACAAAATGTAATCCCTTCGACCAAGCGGCGGGCAGCATCCTGCCGCTCGGCCGAAGGCAAAGTCTCCATGCCCCGCGCGAGCAGTTGCTTATGCGCGCGGGCATGGAGACTTTTTTGTGCCCGTGGTTGGCGGTGGCCAGCCCCTGGCCCTTGCGGGTACTGGCGATGCTCGCCAACAAGTACCCGTAAGGGCGCAGGCTTGCCGCCTGCCGCGGGCACCCGGCAGTGCCCTGCCATCGGCACAGCCGCAGGGCACTGCCTCAAGAGCAGGCTCGGTTGCGCCTGCTCTCGCTCTTGCCTGCTGCGCAAGGCGTGCCCGGCAGTGGCCGGCATCCGTTGCTGCGCAGCACAGGTGCTGGCGGCTTACAGCATGCGCCGCCAGGTCACCCCCCGCCCTCTTGCATCAGCTTGAGGGCGTCTAGCTCGCCACCGCGGATTTTACTCTTCGCGGTGGTGCTTTTGCGGGCGCGCAGGGGAACCGTCGCGCGCTTCACAAGCGTTTTGATCTCGGCTGGAGACAGGCCGGGATGTTTGGCGAGCAGCAGCGCGATTGCGCCGCTCACATGGGAGGTGGCCATGGATGTTCCACTCATCTCATGGTGCTTGCCCTGCACCCAGGAGGACACAATCTTGTCTCCGGGGGCATAGACATCCACATAAGCACCGCGATTGCTGAACGAAGCAATACGTCTGTTTTTGTCGGTAGCACCAACCGAGATGGTCTGCGGATATCGAGCGGGATAATCGATACTGCGGCGTTTACCGTCATTTCCTGACGAAGCCACAATGACGATTCCTGCATGATACGCACGGTTGACCACATCAAGCAAAGATTTACTCCGTGTTTTCATACCAAAACTCATATTGATAATATCCACCTTGTTGCGTACACACCAGTCGATACCGAGTACGATGTCCGAGACATAAGCAGAGCCGTTGTGATCGAAGGCTTTGACGGGGTAGATTATTGAACGCGGGGCAACGCCGATCATGCCTTCGGTACTGTTGGCTGCGGCAATGGTTCCTGCAATATGGGTACCGTGACCGTTGTCATCATGGGGAAGCAAGCTTCGGTTCAACAGATTAATGCCACGGGCAAGAGAGTATCGTAGATCAGGATGGTGGTAATCTGCTCCTGTATCAATAACACCAATTTTGATCCGGTGTCCTGTCGAAACAGACCATACTTTAGGGGCTCGAATCTGTTTCACACCCCAAGGTATGCCTTGAGGCGTGCTGGGTTTGTTGTGGAGTGCAGTAGAATGCAGCGAGACAGGAGTGTCTTCCTCTAACGTAATGTCGTCCCCGTATCGATATAACACATCCGGGCTCTGGACAGGAGCGATGAGAGTTCTGGCAAGCCTTGAGGTTCGGACGCCTCCCAGATCGATGAATTCATTGCGCATTCGGGATAATTCAACGAGACAGGCCTCGTACTGCTGCGGTTTGGCGAATCGAATCAGATAACGTCCCCCGTGTTCAGGCTCGGGGCATCTCATTCCGTCAATCAACTGATGCAATAAACCGGTATAGTCCATTATGGGCTGCCCCCTTCGGGATGAACATGCTGAGGTATTCTATGAATGCGCTCATCCCGGCGCATGGGGAACTTGCCCTTTTTTTATAAAAACACATTCTCTCCGTGTCAAAACGGGCGCAGGTACATATGATGGATGGAGGGCTAGAGGGCTCTTGCGGGGAACCTGGTGAGGAGCAATCCTACGAGGGTATACAGTCAGAAGGCGGAGGGGACTCCGTCTTTTACATATGATTTGGGCTTTTGTTCATAGTGATAGCGTACATGTTATTCATTGCTTCCTTATCATTCTGTCGATCAAGTTGAGCAGATTGCGATATGGATCAAAGGACGGATGTGTAAATATGGGACATGCTTACATAAAAACTTGCTTTTTAACGCTAAATAGGTTTTACTTAGGTTTGTTAATGGATATGTTATACGTAACGATCCAGTTTGCAGGGGATATAAAGCGAATTATGTGTGAGAGGAAGTGTCTTCAGTGAGTACCTCGCTCAATTTGAAAATTGATAAAGAAAAGGTAAGAGAGATCCCTTTGGTGGATCTGGCCTTTATGGTGCTGAAAGCGGCAAACACGCCGTATTACTACCGGGATCTGATGAATGAGGTAGCGAAACAGCGCGGAATGACAGATGAAGAGATCAACGAGTATATCGCCCAGCTGTATACCGAAATTAATATCGATGGCCGTTTTGCTTGCGTCGGTACGAGTCTTTGGGGATTGAAACGCTGGTATCCGGTTGCTGGAACAGAAGATTCCATGACGGGTGCGAAGCGTCCGCGTATCATCAACGATGAAGATGATGATCTGGAAGACGAAGACTTCGGTGAAGAGGACGACAGCTACAACAGTGACGAAGACTTCGACAGCACGGATGATGATCAAGACGAAGATGATGACGATGATGACGACGATGATGACATCTTCGATGAAGACGACGGTGAAGAAGAAGTACTGGTTGAAGATGACGATTTGGAAGACGAAGACCTCGAAGAAGACGATGAAGAGTCTGAAGACGAGGATGAATTTGACGACGATTCCGATAATCGGTAATCCTTTTTGCTGACGAAAAAATGCCCGTTTTTTCCCCGATAGTCAGCCTTGACAGCAGACGGGGTAACGGGTAAACTATTGCATGGGCTTATGAATGAGCGACAATATATTTATGTTTTTTTAGAGAAAGTGCCCCGTCCTGCGGGAGTACTTTCTTTTTGTATTTTTAGAGGCAGAATGATGCCAAACGATTACTTTTCCGACTGCTTCCGGCCAAACCTTTTCGGCCTGTTTTTTTGTATGTTCAAACAAAGAAAATGGAACTGCCGACGAGGTTTGTAGCGGGGACAAGCGTGGATGAAGGCTCCCGGAAAGTTTGCATTATTTTAGCCAGGGATGATGTGTTAGTTAAAGCCGTCTTCGCTGGAAAGAGCAGTTGGTAGATGCAGTTAATTTCTTCCATTGCTCTTTTTAACGATGATTACCTGGGAAACGGGTTACGATAACACCATATATCGCCTGAATTTCTGTACTTATATTAGGAGGGTAATAACAGTGACAAAGTATATTTTCGTGACGGGCGGAGTTGTGTCTTCCCTGGGCAAAGGGATTACAGCAGCCTCGCTGGGCAGATTGCTGAAGAACAGAGGACTCAAAGTAACAATCCAAAAATTCGATCCATACATCAACATTGACCCGGGAACCATGAGTCCTTATCAACATGGTGAGGTATTCGTAACGGATGATGGCGCAGAGACGGATCTGGACCTTGGCCACTACGAACGTTTTATCGACATCAATCTTTCCAAAAACAGCAATGTCACGACAGGTAAAGTGTACTCTTCCGTAATCAGCAAAGAGCGTCGCGGAGAGTATCTGGGCGGTACAGTTCAAGTTATTCCACATATCACCAACGAGATTAAAGAGCGTGTATTCCGCGCTGGACGTGAAGCGGGTTCGGATGTTGTTATTACCGAGATTGGCGGAACTGTGGGTGACATCGAGAGTTTGCCGTTCCTGGAAGCGATTCGTCAGATCAAGAGTGATGTAGGTCGTGACAACGTGATGTACATTCACGTTACACTGATTCCGTATATCAAAGCAGCGGGTGAAGTCAAAACAAAACCGACACAACACAGTGTGAAGGAATTGCGTAGCATTGGTATCCAACCAAACGTTATTGTTTGTCGTACGGAATATGAGCTGTCCAAGGACATGAAAGCCAAAATCGCACTTTTCTGTGATATTGACGAGAATGCCGTAGTTGAATGCCGTGATGCAAGCACGTTGTATGAAGTACCACTGAACCTTCGTGAAGAGGGTCTGGATGAGATCGTGGTTAACCATCTGAAACTGACTACTCCTGCACCGGATATGAGCGAGTGGGAAGGTCTGGTGAACCGGATCAGCAAGCTGGAGCGTACGGTCGAGATTGCGATCGTCGGTAAATATGTAGCGTTGCATGATGCTTATCTGAGTGTTGTAGAGTCCTTGTCACATGCAGGGTTTGCATCCAATGCGGACGTGAAGATCCGCTGGGTTCCTTCTGAAGATATTACCGATGAGAATGTAGGCGACATGTTGCATGGTGTCGGTGGCATCCTTGTTCCTGGCGGTTTCGGTGATCGCGGTATCGAAGGCAAAGTATCGGCAATCCGTTATGCACGTGAGAAAAACATTCCGTTCTTCGGAATTTGCCTTGGCATGCAGGTTTCTGTCATTGAATATGCACGCTCCATCGTTGGGTTGAGCGGTGCCAACAGTTCGGAGATTAACCCGGCTACCGAGTTCCCGGTAATCGATCTGTTGCCTGAGCAAAAAGATATCGAAAATCTGGGTGGCACGATGCGTCTTGGTTTGTACCCTTGTAAGCTGCAGGAAGGTTCTTTGGCGATGTCTTGTTACGATGATGAATTGGTATATGAAAGACACCGTCACCGGTATGAGTTCAACAATGAATACCGTGAAGCGATTGAAAAAGCGGGTCTTGTTATTTCCGGCACATCACCGGATGGACGCTTGGTTGAGATTGTGGAGCTTCCTGGACACCCTTGGTTCCTGGCAGTGCAGTTCCACCCGGAATTCACTTCCCGTCCGAACCGTCCGCAGCCATTGTTCCGTGAGTTTGTGAAAGCTTCTCTGGAGAACGCGGAGAAATAATAAATTTAATCATTGAAATACCGAGTATTACAAGGATGTTTCCGGTTGCTGTTATAGCGCGGAAGCATCCTTTTCTTTTTAGTAAAGATGTAGATTGAATTACCCTTCGTCAATTTGAGATAATTAAAGGATTTATGTGGAAGAGGTTTGAGATAGTAGAAGGATTTTACTGGAAGAGGTAGAATACTTATCATGACGACTATGGGATAGTTATCCAGATGTAATGTGTATATGCTTTCCTAATTCTAGGAGGTTACAGCGTGGAAGAGAAAAAAGTTCTGATTGTCGATGACCAAAACGGTATTCGTATTCTACTGATGGAAGTGTTCAGCAGCGAAGGGTATAACACATTTCAGGCGGCGAACGGCAAGATTGCGCTCGAAATCGTCAATAAGGACAAGCCGGACCTGGTTTTGCTGGATATGAAAATTCCGGGGATGGACGGGCTTGAAATACTGAAGCATATCAAGGAGATTGACCCTGATATCAAGGTTATTATGATGACGGCGTATGGAGAACTTGACATGATCAAGGAAGCTACCGATCTTGGTGCACTCATGCATTTTACGAAACCGTTTGATATCGATGAGATGCGCGTGGCCGTCAATATGCAACTTCGCAATGGCGCTGCGAACAAATGCAGTTAAATCCTGTCGATACAGGATTTTTTTGCGTCAACTACCAGTAGCATGTAATCATGAGAAAATGGGGTATTTCACCTGTTATTGTAGGGAATATTGGAAATGGTAACGTCATCATGCCGTGTCTGTGAAAGCTGTGCTGCAAAGCACAGCATTTTTGCAAAAGCTTGTTTAGTATTTGACATGGGATGTGGTATAATAAGCCCGTATGTGATTTCGGCTAAAAACCATAGACACAACCCAAACCCCTAGGAGGATTGAAACCATGCCATTAGTATCTATGACAGACATGTTGAACAAAGCACTTGAAGGAAAATACGCAGTTGGTCAATACAACATCAACAACCTTGAGTGGACTCAAGCGATTCTTGCTGCCGCTGAAGAAGAGAAATCCCCAGTAATTCTGGGCGTATCCGAAGGTGCAGCACGTCACATGGGCGGCTTTACTACTGTAGTTAAAATGGTAGAAGGACTCTTGATTGACATGAAAATTTCCGTACCAGTTGCAATCCACCTGGATCACGGTTCAAGCTTCGACAAATGTAAAGAAGCAATCGATGCTGGCTTTACATCCGTTATGATCGACGGTTCCCATCACCCAATCGATGAGAACATCGAAATGACTAAAAAAGTGGTTGAATATGCACACGCTAAAGGCGTTTCTGTAGAAGCTGAAGTTGGTACTGTAGGCGGACAAGAAGACGACGTTATCGGTGGTATTCAATACGCTGACCTGAACGAATGTATCCGCATCGTTAAAGAAACAGGTATCGATACTTTGGCACCAGCTCTGGGTTCCGTTCACGGTCCTTACCAAGGCGAGCCAAACCTCGGCTTCAAAGAAATGGAAGAAGTTCGTGACGCGGTACAAGTTCCACTCGTATTGCACGGTGGTACAGGTATTCCTAAACACGATATCGATAAAGCAATCTCTTTGGGTACTTCCAAAATCAACGTGAACACAGAGAACCAAATCTCGTTCACAAAAGCAGTTCGTGAAGTACTTGCAGCAAAACCAAACGCTTACGATCCACGTACGTTCATCGTACCAGGCCGTGATGCAATCAAAGAAACTGTTAAAGGTAAAATCCGTGAGTTTGGTTCCAACAACAAAGCGTAATTGATCTTTAAAAGTTCCATACTGTGAAATGGAAGAACACCGCCTAGCCGGTGTCTTTCCATTTTCACACCTTATTTCTACATCGTTAGCCATCAGCACGTATTGCCGTTCATCGGCTGCAAAACACGTAGGGGGACATTAAGCTTTATGGAAAAATTAATGATTAGTGGCGGACGTCCGTTACAGGGAACTGTAACTATAAGCGGTGCCAAAAACAGCGCCATTGCGCTTATTCCTGCAGCATTGCTTGCCGAGTCAGAGGTCGTGTTGGATAACTTGCCATTACTCAGTGACGTGGCCGTATATGCAGAAATTTTGGAGGAACTTGGAGCGCGTGTGACTTGGGAAGGCAGTCAGATGAAAATCGACCCTTCTGATATTAAATCCATTCCGATGCCAAACGGTCCTGTGAAGAAGCTTCGTGCGTCGTATTATATGATGGGAGCACTGCTTGGACGTTTTAAAGAAGCAACAATAGGTTTGCCTGGAGGTTGTAATTTTGAACCTCGTCCAATTGATCAACATATCAAAGGGTTTGAAGCGCTTGGCGCAACCGTAACAAACGAACATGGCTCTATCCATTTGTATGCCAAAGAGCTACGTGGAGCTAAAATATATCTTGATGTAAGCAGTGTTGGTGCAACCATCAACATTATGCTGGCGGCCACTCGTGCCAAAGGCTCTACAATTATTGAAAATGCGGCTAAAGAGCCTGAGATTATAGATGTAGCAACACTTTTGAATTCCATGGGTGCCAGCATCAAAGGTGCCGGTACAGAAACGATTCGAATCGAAGGGGTCTCGGAGCTTAAGGGTTGCCGTCACTCCATTATTCCGGATCGGATTCAAGCGGGTACGTACATGATCGCTGCGGCGGCCACGCGCGGAGACGTGCTCATTGATAATGTTATTCCCAAACATCTGGAGGCTTTAACAGCCAAGTTGCTGGAGATGGGAGTAGGTATCGAGGAGCTGGACGAAAGTATTCGGGTTATTGGACGTCCGCAGTACAGTCATGTTGATGTAAAGGCACTGGTATATCCAGGGTTCCCGACTGACCTGCAGTCCCCGATGACCAGTGTATTAACACAAGCGAACGGCGTAAGTGTACTGAGCGACTTTGTATACAGCAATCGCTTCAAACATGTGCCTGAGCTGGTTCGTATGGGTGCCAAAATTCGTGTAGAAGGCCGATCAGCCATTATTGAAGGCAGTGCACTGAATGCGGCTAAAGTGAAAGCGTCGGATCTTCGTGCTGGTGCGGCACTTGTCATAGCAGGGCTTACCGTCAGTGAAGGAGTTACTGAGGTGACGGGGGTTGAGTTTATTGATCGTGGTTACGATCATTTGGTGACCAACCTGCGTTTGCTTGGTGCAGACGTGTGGCGGGAAACCGAATAGATATTGATTAAGGCGGCATCGCAAACATTTCCGCTTGATGCGTGTTTTGTAGCGGTGCTGCATAACCTATAGTAGAATGGGGTATACTATTCTAATAGATTTTGCATTCTCTTCCGGATATGATGAACTGTAACAGGTTCTTGTTCCGGAGGGTCTTTTTTTGAAATAATCATCATAAGGCTTTATGAACACATCTTTCCTTATATTGTTTTTGAAAATCATTCCCTTTCTCCAATCCCCGGATTTGTTTGAACCTGCGCTTCATAGCCGGTCTTCCCGGATCGATCGCCCCATGTTTGGAGTTCACTCATTAAGGATTATGCCATGTAATGGCCATTCCACCCGGAAAACTTACACACCAAGACATGTATTTGCATTATAACGGTTACATTCCGTACAATGGATAGAAGAGATTGTGGTAGAACTGCTTTCTATGGCTTGAATTAGCTAACGAAACTATCCATTTCACGGACTCATTAATTGAATAGGTGGTTATTATATGGATCTGCAAATTTCCGATTTGGAAGAAATGAAATTAACGGACCTCTATAAGCTGGCGAAAAAATACCAGATTCCTTATTACGGGACCCTTAAAAAGAAAGAGTTAATCTTTGCTATACTCCGTGCACAAGCGGAACAAAGTGGTTTGATGTTTATGCAGGGCGTGCTCGAGATTTTACCTGAAGGTTACGGCTTCTTGAGGCCAATTAACTATTTGCCAAGTACAGAAGATATTTATATCTCAGCCTCACAGATTCGCAAGTTTGATCTACGGACGGGTGACCTTGTATCAGGTAAGTGTCGAACGCCAAAAGAAAATGAGAGATATTTCGGTCTGTTGCAAGTTAACGCTGTGAATGGTGAGAATCCATCGGCGGCTGCGGAGAGACTTCACTTCCCGGCATTAACCCCATTGTATCCGCAGAAGAAACTGGTTCTTGAAACATCCCCGAACCATTTATCCACACGTATTATGGATGTGCTTGCCCCTGTAGGATTGGGACAACGTGGATTAATCGTAGCACCTCCCAAAGCCGGTAAAACGCTTCTCCTTAAAGAAATTGCCAACAGCATCTCAACTAACAATCCAGAAATTGAACTTTTTGTCCTGTTGATTGATGAACGTCCAGAAGAAGTAACGGATATGTCTCGTTCGGTAAAAGGGGAAGTTGTTGCTTCCACGTTTGATGAGCTGCCCGAGAATCATATTAAAGTAGCGGAACTGGTGCTGGAGCGCGCATTGCGTTTGGTTGAAGCCAAAAAGGATGTCGTGATTTTGCTGGATAGTATTACACGTCTGGCCCGTGCATATAACCTGGTGATTCCGCCATCTGGACGTACACTAAGTGGTGGTATCGATCCAGCAGCATTCCATCGTCCAAAACGTTTCTTTGGTTCTGCTCGTAATGTGGAAGAAGGCGGCAGTTTGACCATTCTGGCAACAGCGTTAATTGATACGGGATCACGTATGGATGACATCATTTATGAAGAATTTAAAGGCACGGGGAATATGGAGCTCCATCTGGATCGCAAATTGGCTGAACGCCGTATTTTCCCTGCCATCGATATTCGCCGTTCCGGTACACGCCGTGAAGAGGTATTGCTTAGCAAGGAAGAGCTGGATACGATCTGGGCTATTCGTAAAAATATGAATGATTCCCATGACTTCGTTGAAGGTTTCCTGAAGAAACTTCGCAACAGTAAAACGAATGCCGAGTTCCTGGCTGCATTCGATGCAGCTGGCAATGCGCCCTCCAGCAATGCTGGAACGACGACAACTCGCCGTTCGCCAAGACAAACGGCTACATCAGGAACATCGAATTAACATTTGAACCGCAGTTTAACTCGTATAACGTGGCCATGATCGTTGTAAGATAAAGATGTGGCTGACTTATTATGAACTGACTGCAATATAATATACTCGTCGTCAGGTTTAACCCAATAGATGTGAGGAGAACATCATGTATTTAGTATACGCAGATGAAAAAGGTAATGTTTTTGATCATCCCTCCCTGTACGGACTCGCCCGTAGCGGAGATATGATTGTAGAGATCATGGAGGATGAGTTAATTCCTCTGCCGGACGGTGCAACATTGGTTGGTCTTCCAAGCACCCGTCCTATTGGCATGGACCCGGATACCGGCGAGATGTTGCCGTTGCCGAGTGATACACAAGCTGTAGGGGCTCTGTTGCCGCAAGGTTTTACGCGTCTGTGCCTGCCGGGGTATGTGAAAACGGATAAGGATTACAAGTTGCCGTTGTTTGGATACTCGGCTGTCGTTTGGAAAGATGGCGGTTTCTACGTTACGGCTTCCCAGTCCGACATTCCGGAGAAATGGAATCCGATGAACTGTGATCGTGACGATGTGCGCTCCGGTGTTAAACGATTTACGGAGAAGTATCCAGAGAACCGTTTGTACACCCATCTGTCCAATTGTGCACTGGGTTATGAGTGTCTCACGTCTTCCAACACATTTTTGAATCGCTGGGAAGGCGGCGTTCCTGTATCGTACTCATGTAATGCTGGTTGTTTCGGTTGTATCTCTGAACAGCCGGATGACAGTGGCTTTGTATCACCTCAGACACGGATGAATTTCCGTCCTCGTGTGGATGAGATCGTTGAAGTGATGCTGGAACATCTGAAAACACCTGAATCTATTATTAGCTTTGGACAGGGATGTGAAGGTGAACCTTCCACGCAGGCCAAGCTGATTATTGAAGCTATTCGCGAAGTGCGCTCCATTACGGATATGGGGTATATCAACATCAATACCAATGCTGGCCTGAATGATCATATTCGCGGCATTGTGGACGCAGGGCTGGATCTGATGCGTGTGAGTACGATCAGTGCACTGGATGATCATTACAACGCATATTACAAACCTCGTGGATATACACTGGCTAATGTGGAGAAGTCCATGAAGTACGCTGCGGAGCAGGGAGTATATACGTCCATTAACTATCTAATCTTCCCGGGTGTAACGGATCGTGAGGAAGAGATCGAGGCAATGGTTGAATTTGCACGCCGCACCAACCTGCGTTTAATTCAGATGCGTAACCTGAATATTGACCCAGAGAGCTATCTGGAGTTAATTCCACCAGCACAGGGCGATATTTTGGGAATGAAGCAGATGCTGGAGATTTTTGCGGAAGAGTTGCCGGATGTTGTCATCGGGTCGTATACGCATGTTCCACCAGCAGGGATGGCTCGCCCTAAAAAGCTGATTACCTCTTGAATGAATTAGATTGCAACCGGGTTTAGGCCGTGATATAATCTGCTGTGTTGTGCCATTTACTCTGGGTCCGCTTGAGGCTCAGGGCGGAAAGAGGTGAAAGGTAATGAAAGAAGCAATTCATCCTAAATACACGATTGGTCAAGTATCCTGCGCATGCGGTAATACTTTTGAGGCTGGTTCGGTTAAAGACGGACTTCGTGTAGAGATTTGCTCCGCGTGCCACCCGTTCTTCACAGGTAAACAGAAGTTTATCGATGCTGGCGGCCGTGTGGATCGTTTCAAAAAGAAATACGGAATCTAATCGTACAATTCCTTGTGAATTGTCTAATTATTGTATCCCAATCACCCCTGCTGTTTTGGCAGGGGTTTTTAGTTGCTTATCAGAGTGTAGTGGAGTTTCCATTTTCCAGCTGGTTGCATTTTGGACTACCTTACGTTATACTATTTCTTACCGTGCTAGATGGGGAGGTAGCGGTGCCCTGTAACTCGCAATCCGCTATAGCGAGGTTGAATTCCTGTTAGAGGTTTTGTCGATGTGAGGTTTGGTCCCTGAACGTGGTGTTGACGGTTGGGTCCTCCGCAATGAGTACTCATGAACCTGGTCAGGTCCGGAAGGAAGCAGCCATAAGTGAGATCACTCTTGTGCCGGAGGGTTGCCTAGCCTGAGCTATTGTTCAGGGGTGCCGCTTGGATCGCAAATATCGATAGCAGGTGCACGGCTTAACCTTTTAAATTTGTAGAGACCTTTGCAGCAGTATAAATGCAAGGGTCTCTTTTGATTGTTGAAAAAACTGTGTATGAATGAGTCAGATAAAGTTTGGATTCACTCTGGAATATAGTATAATGGGGTGACGACAACGGACTCGAATGCGAAGTGGAAGGAAGGTAACGCATCATGGAGCATATCGCGTTATACCGGGCGTGGCGTCCTCAGTCATTCCAGGATATGGTTGGACAACAACATATTATTCAGACCTTGCAGAACGCGATTCGTGAACAGCGGACTTCCCACGCTTATTTGTTTAGCGGTCCCCGAGGGACGGGGAAGACAAGTGCGGCCAAAATATTGGCCAAAGCTGTAAACTGTGAACGCGGACCTGCAACTGAGCCTTGTAACGAATGTGAGGCTTGCCGCCGAATTACGAACGGCGCTGTTATGGATGTGCAGGAGATTGATGCTGCCTCTAATCGGGGCGTCGAGGAGATCCGTGACCTTCGGGAAAAGGTAAAGTATGCGCCTACCGAAGTCCGGCAGAAGGTTTATATTATTGATGAAGTGCACATGTTGACGACAGAAGCGTTCAATGCTTTGCTTAAAACATTGGAGGAGCCGCCGCCACATGTAATGTTTATTTTGGCAACGACAGAACCGCATCGTCTGCCTGCTACCATTATATCGCGTTGTCAGCGATTTGATTTTCGCCGTGTATCTCTGGAAGAACAGACAGCCAGATTGGCTTTGATCTGTGAGCAGGAAGGGATGGAAGCGGATCATGATGCGTTGCAGTACATCGCCCGTCTATCTGATGGTGGGATGAGGGATGCGCTCAGTGTGCTGGATCAAATCTCTTCATTTACCGATGGAAAAGTAACGTATCAGCAGGTTATGGATATGACAGGCGGTATTCCTTCAGAACAATTTGCCAAGCTCGCAGCCTCTTTACTCAAAGGGGATGTCGGTCATATTTTGCAGATGATCGAAGGCTTTATGCACGAAGGCAAGAGTGCGGACAAATGTATGGAGAATCTGCTCTACTATTTCCGTGATTTGCTGATGATCAAGATGGTGCCGGATGCGGACAAACTTACGGATCGGGTGTTGAACCCGGAATCGTTTCGAGATATGGCGGAATCGTTTACGAAGGAACAGTTGTTTCAGATGATCGATACGCTGAATCGGTACCAGAGTGAGATGAAATATGCAGTTCAGCCGCAGACATTATTTGAAGTGGCTTTGCTTAAACTGTGTAGTATCCCGGCTATGGGCGGAGCCGCTTCGTCGGTTGGAGTGCCTTCTCCTTCTGCGCCAGCTGATGCTGGTGAGATTAGCCGACTTAAACAGCAGCTTGCTGAGCTGGAGAAAAAGCTAGATCGGGCGCTCAAGAGTGGTCTGTCAGGTGGGGATGCGGCTTCAAATGCTCCTGCGCGACCGGCAACACGTGCGCCAATGTCCAGAGCGAACGCTCCGGTGAAGCTTCCGGCGAATTTGGATCAATATATTGCGCGCAAAGGGTCTTCGGAATTCACGGAGATCAGCAAAAAGTGGAGCCAGATTCTGCAACGTGTCAAAGAGGAGAAAGTTACGGTTCATGCCTGGTTTATGGATGGAGAGCCGGTTTCACTACTCGAAGACAGTGTGCTGGTTGCTTTTAAGAACAACATTCACCGGGAAACAACGGAGAAACAGGCGAATCGTGATGTCATTGAGCGGGTGCTTTCGGAACAGCTTGGACGTCCGGCTCGACTTGTGACGATGATGCTTAGAGACTGGACCGGTGCGATGGAAGGAGCTTCTGAAACGCCAAAGGAGGATTTTAAGCTTGAACCAGAGCATGAAGACGGTGGTTCAGGCGATAAACAGCCTTGGATTGATGAAGCTATTCAGTTATTTGGCGAAGATCTCGTAGTCATTAAAGAGTAGTACATTGCGAAGTAGTGTGTATAATTTGAGATAACTATATTATAAGGAGATGACGGATATGAATAACATGAACCAAATGATGAAACAAGTGAAGAAAATGCAGGAGCAAATGTTGAAGGCACAGGAAGAACTCGCGGACAAAACGGTTCAAGGTACTTCTGGCGGCGGAGTGGTAACAGCTGAAGTTAATGGACATAAAAAACTGCTTGCTATCACGATCAAGCCTGAAGCCGTAGATCCGGATGATGTTGAAATGCTTCAAGACCTTGTCATGACTGCTGTGAATGATGCTTTGACCAAAGCGGATGAAATTGCGAATCAGGATATGGGTAAATTCACGGGCGGCATGAAAATTCCGGGGTTATTTTAATATAAACTGATCCTGTCAAAAGGAGACACAACCGATTGTATTATCCTGAACCGATAGCCAAGCTGATTGATGCCTTCACCCGTCTTCCTGGGGTGGGTCCGAAGACAGCGGCTCGTTTAGCTTTTCATGTGCTTAACATGAAAGAAGATGACGTTATTGATTTTGCCAAAGCGCTCGTGAGCGTGAAGCGTAATCTCCATTACTGTTCTGTGTGCTGTAATATTACAGATACGGACCCTTGCCGGATATGTCAGGATAAGTCGAGAGATGTATCCGTTATCTGTGTAGTCCAAGATTCTAAAGATCTGGTAGCTATGGAGCGGACTAAGGAATTTGATGGGTACTACCATGTGTTGCAGGGGGCAATTTCTCCAATGGAGGGAATTGGCCCGGATGATATACGCTTGAAAGAGTTGTTAACTCGTTTGAGTGATGAGCGGGTAAAAGAATTGATTTTGGCGACTAATCCCAATATTGAGGGAGAAGCTACGGCAATGTACATTTCCCGTCTAGTGCGTCCTTTTGAAATTAGTGTGACCCGTATTGCTCACGGATTACCCGTGGGCGGCGATCTGGAGTATGCAGATGAAGTTACACTTTCGAAGGCGCTGGAAGGACGCAGAGAGATGCGCTAATGTATCTAGTTGCGTGTGAGCTTGATAAGGGTGTCGTTCGTATAGAAGACAATCCAATAAATTGATTTATATTGCAAGAGAGAGCTATGAGCTCTCTCTTTTTTTATTTTAAAAGTAGATGTCCAAGTTCTAAGTTTGTCCCTTCCTTGATATGTATGAGAGTGTGCTATACGGATGGATAAGGGAGGGTGTTTATGTTGATATGGCGAAAAAAGCGAAGCTTAAGGGACGGAAAGAAAAGAGAGCTGGCGAAACTGGAGGCGGAGTTGGTTTATGCGGATGTGCAGAAGGCCAAGCAAGAGTGGGAACGTGCGATGCGACAGTTTGAGGATGCTCTGGGAGAGGATGAGATCGATTATGCTATCTATGTGCTTGAAGCGGCCGAGAGAAAATACCAAATTCATTTGAAGCGGGCCAAACGGTTGATTGGGATGGATGTGGCTACTACCGATCGAGAACTCAGTGTGTAATTACTGTGAGGTAAGGTGTTTTTATATATAGCTGGAGGTGGAACGTATGAAGAGTGTTATTCTGGGAAGCATATTGGTTGCCTCTCTGTTGGCATTGGTTATTATTTTGTTTAGAAAACGCTTGGGATTATCAATCTTTACATCAATCGGAATTCATGTGGTGCTTGCGGCCGCTGGGATATATATCGTAAATTACTCAGGTTGGATAACAGGGATTTATATCCCGTTAAACCCTGCAACAATAGGTACAGTTACGGTTCTGGGACTCCCGGGGGTTGGTCTGTTATTGGGGTTGAAAATTTCTTTATTTGGGTAGTTGACTACCGAGCGTTATATATGGTACATTATATCTCGTTGCTTTGCTTGAAACAAATGAAGTTCATTACGAACTTCAAAAATAATTTCAAAAAAGGCTTGACCAAAACAAACGGAGTATGATATATTATAAAAGTCGCCGCTGAGACAAAATGGTGACAAAAAAAGAAGTTTGATCTTTGAAAACTGAACAACGAGTGAGTAAACATTCTGCTTGCAGAATGACGTGAAGGTTTTTGGTACATGCCATCTGGCTGTATGAAAACC
>NZ_JAUZUT010000018.1:0-56438 GCF_031844205.1 Paenibacillus sp. RRE4 | reverse complement strand
AGCTTTGCGCACCAGCAATACAATCATCGTCACCAGAGGAGGGGACAACGATATGGCGGAACAAGCAACAGTGAGTAAAACCGTCAAGTTTATTATCACCCGTCAAGACAGCCCGGAGTCATCTTCATATACTGAGGAGTTTGAACTTCCGTACCGTCCGAACATGAACGTGATCAGCGCCCTGATGGAGATTCAGCGGAACCCGGTAAATAAGGATGGTAAATCCATTGCGCCGGTTTGTTGGGAATCCAACTGTCTTGAAGAAGTGTGCGGCGCCTGCTCCATGGTTATTAACGGCAAACCGCGTCAAGCGTGTGCGGCTTTGATCGACAAGCTTGAACAACCCGTTCGCATTGAACCCATGAAAACTTTCCCGGTGGTACGTGACCTTGTCATTGACCGTACGCGGATGTTTAACGCTCTGAAGCGCGTTAAAGCATGGATTCCAATCGATGGTACGTATGACCTTGGTCCAGGGCCTCGTATGCCTGAGAAGAAACGTCAGTGGGCTTATGAGCTATCCAAGTGTATGACTTGTGGCGTATGTCTCGAAGCTTGTCCGAACGTTAACGAAAAAACTGATTTTATTGGTCCAGCTGCGCTGTCTCAGGTTCGTCTGTTTAACGCTCACCCTACCGGTGAGATGAACGCAGAAGAACGTCTGGAAGCGTTGATGGACGATGGCGGTATTGAAGGCTGCGGAAACTCGCAGAACTGTGTGCGTTCATGTCCAAAAGGCATCCCGCTCACAACGTCCATCGCTGAGATGAATAAACAAACCACCAAGCATATGTTCAAACGTTGGCTGGGTGTATAATGGTGTAATCGAGAAGCAGAGGTTCAATCTGCTCCTCTGAGAAGTCGTGATCCCGCGCAGAATTTGGCGGGTCACGGCTTCTTTTGTCATCAATCGAAGGAAGCAGGCATGCAAGGCAGAATATGGTATACTACAGGGATGGATATGACCTGTAACAACTTTTAAGAAAACTGACCCGAGGAGGGGAATGATGGGAAAGACACCACGGTTGAACAGCGGCAACTCGCCGTCCCGACACTTGAACGGGCCAAACCGTTCGAATGCACCTCTTTTTCCTGGAGAAGAAAAGGATCATGACCCTTCTCGTCGAATGTTCCAACTACGAAAACATGTGATGACTTTGGTAGCGAGTGTGCTGACACTGGGATACGCGCTTTGGGAGCCGCGGCGTCTACAAGTCAATCATATTGATCTTAAGTTCCCCTCATTTCCTGAAGCGTTTAATGGAATGCGTGTCGTTCATTTCAGTGATGTACACCTTGGTTTTCATACAGGGCGAAAACAGTTGAGCAAACTGGCAGAACAAATCAAGGATCAGCAACCGGATCTCATCTGTTTTACCGGAGATATCGTTGAGAGACAATCCGAGCCAATGCGTGAGTGTGTACCGATTCTTGCGTCTATGACAGCAAGGTACGGGAAGTTTGCGGTGCTCGGGAATCATGATTATCGAGGACGTCAACAGCAGGATGTGATGGAGATGTTCCGTGAAGCGGGCTTTACCCTTTTACTCAACCAGCATATCGTTATTGAACGTGGAAACGGAAAGTTTGCGGTAGTAGGTCTGGATGATGCGTTAACAGGAGAGCCCGACTTGGAAGAGGCTGTTACAGGGTTAAGTGAGAGTGTGTGGAAACTGCTACTTATGCATGAACCGGATTATGCCGATTATGCCGCTCCGCATGGATTTGGGTTGCAACTCTCCGGTCACAGTCATGGTGGTCAAGTCCGTTTTCCCTGGTTCGGTGCAATGACGACTCCGCGGGGGTCACGTAAATATATCCAGGGATTGCATTATACATCTACGCCCCAGATGCCTGTTTACGTGAATCGGGGATTTGGCATGACGCAGCTTCCCATTCGTTTTCTATGCAGACCTGAACTGACCGTGCTTCATTTAAGCCGGGATGATGTAAGTGAAAGATGAGGCTTAACATACATGAATGGGGGTTAACCAGATGGAACGTATAGCGATTGTATCCGACATTCATGGCAACATGACTGCCTGGGAAGCTGTGATGAAAGATATGCAGCATCGTGGTTTGAACAGGATATTTTGTCTGGGTGATCTTGTGGGCAAAGGGCCGCAACCAGCTGAAGTGGTGGATCAGGTCAGAGCAACATGTGAAGTGGTCATTCGTGGCAACTGGGATGAACTGATCGCGGTGAATCAGGACGTCCGTGATTTCACATGGCAAGCTGAACGACTGGGAGCCGACAGAGTGGCTTATTTGGCAAGCCTTCCCTTCAGTTATGAATTTAAATTAAGCGGACGGACCGTTCGATTAGTCCATGCTTCACCGCAAAGTGTCTACCATCGCGTACAGCCATGGGATGAGATGGACAAGCGGCTGGCCATGTTTGATCCTCCGACGGACGAATCAGAGGCTGGAGCGGCTGACGTGGTGGGTTATGGTGATGTTCATAATGCTTTCCTTCAATATCTGGAAGGGAAAATGCTGTTTAACACGGGTAGCGTAGGTAATCCGCTTGATCTTCCACAAGCCTCATATTGTATTCTTGAAGGGGAATACGGCGATGATAGCCAAAAGCCGTTTAACCTTCAGTTTGTTCGGGTTCCTTACGATATTGAACATGAAGTACGGATTGCACAAAAAGCAGAAGTTCCGGCACTTGAAGCATATATTCGTGAAATACGCTCAGGTATCTATCGCGGATTACAAGAGTAACTGGAGTATCGTGACCGAATAAAGCTGAATAATGACAGGACATACTACAATTTATGTCATTCAATCGTAGGATCATGCCGGATCATCCTTAGAGCTTGCTTGTCTTACCGGACTAGAGCCCGTTAGGCAAAGGAGTGATTGTCATGCTTAATCGAAATATGCTAATCCAAGGGCTACCAGCCTTATGGACAGAGCGTCTTGTACTTCGGTCATTACGTCAAAGTGATTACATCACTTTATCTGAACTCTTATCCGATCCTCAAGTGATTCGATACGTCAATCGAGGGAGCCAACCTCCACCCATTCGGGCGAGAAAACTGCTAAACCAGATTCGGAGCAGCAGCGCCAAGCTGGATTCACTGCATTACGGCATCTGTTGGAAAGGGAGAGAGCAAGTGATCGGCATTACCTCTTTTCAGCATTGGAATGATCAAAAAGGGACTGCACAGATCGGTTACATCTTGGACAAGGCGTGCTGGGGTAAAGGCGTGGCCACGGAAGCGGTGCATCGTTTGCTGACATTCGGATTTGATGAGCTTCATCTGTGGAGAGTTGAAGCACGCTGTTACGAGGCCAATGGTTCCTCTGAACGGGTACTGCTTAAAATGGGCATGACTTATGAGCGGAATCTTCCATCATATGGACTGAACGACGGTGAAGACGGGGCATTCGAAAGCTCGATGGATGTTAAGGTGTATGGCATGTACCGCGAACAGTTCCAGCATGATCTGTACCTCGAACAGCTTCCACAAGCTGGCATCGAACAAGCCGGGAATGTCATAACGTAATAGAGGATAAGGTAACTGAAACGAACTTCAATCATTTGTTACACAATTGAAATATAGTTGCAATTGAACTCTAACAGACAAGGGGTAAACTTATCTCATGACCCCCTTTTTGATAATAGATAATGCTGTTGGAACCCGCTCTGAGCGGGTTCATTTTTTTTGACTGAAAATATAATCTACTAGAGTGTGTCTGAAAACGCTGAAGAAAGCCAAATTTGCTGAATTTTCGTTCCAAGCCAGAGATTTTCCCGCAGATATGCTGGGGTACGTTAAGGGAAAGTGGCACAGGAGGAGGTAAAAGGCAGTAAAGGATGCACCACAGAAAGTTTCAAGACACACCTTGATTGGAATTTATGAACTCTGGAATTCTAACGATCTCAGGAAACCTTATTTGCCCCCGAACAGGCCGCCTGGAATTCTAACGATCCCATTGGAGCTTATTTTGCTGAAACTCGGTCAGAATTCTATTATTTACAGCAAATTCACCCGAATAACGCTTCTGGTGATCGTTAGAATGTAAAACCTTCCAATACACGCGAAATAAGGTTTCTGGTGATCGTTAGAGTACGATGGGAACCAGAAACAGGGTGTGAGTTAGATATGACGGGGAGCCTTACCAGGGAATTAGATAAAACAAGAAAAGAAAAGATCCTCACGCTTAATTCATGCTACGTGGGGATCTTTGTGTTTCACCAACTTTTATAGAGGAACAATCTGCATTTGCTTTTGTTTGAAATACACCCATTCGGTGAAGCCGATCTCCCGCAGACGTGTGCGAACAAGGTCAAGCTCATCAGCTACCCGGCCCGGGATATGAGCATCTGAACCGAAGGTCACTTTTACGCCGTAATGATTGGCACGTTCCAGGATAGCATCGGACGGGTACCAACCGCCACTAAGCTTAGTTTTGCCCGAGGTGTTGATCTCAATCGCCACGTTGGCATCGGCTATCACCTGAAGAGCTTCGTCTATCGCATGATCTGCAATAATTTCGGAAAATGGCGGATAGTTGCCTTTCATCGCATCGATATGCCCAAGAATCTGGAACATGCCGCTACGGGCCGATTCTGCGATTAGCGCATAGTAGCCTTCTTTCACTTCAATTTTGCGAGCGTTGCTTAGTCCGTTCCAGCGGGTTTTGTTGAAAATACTGATATCCTCCGTGTGATGCACGGAACCGATAATATAGTCGAACGGGTACTGTCCCAGCGTTGTTCGGTACAATTCAGCATGTGATGGAAAGTAGTCGGATTCGATTCCGAGCAAAACGTCAATTTTACCGGCATATTCTTCTTTTAACGCGAGCACTTCAGCTACATAATGTTGTAATTCAGATTTACCCATTGCAATTCGCGGATGAGCCTGCTCCAGTTCACTGCCGAAGTAAGGGGTGTGATCCGAGATTCCAATAGCCTGAAGTCCTGCCTCTATGCCTGCTTCAATGTAATCCCTGATGTTGCCGTCCGCATGACCGCAGCGGAAATGGTGTGTATGAAGATCAAATTTCATATGGAATCCCTACCCTTTCTTTTCATCTATTTAAGTTGAACTGAAGATTTTACACAATCCACTCCGATGACAGAACAACCTTCAATCGCTGTTATCCCCGGATTTTTTTGATTCCCTTTCCGAAGGGGAAAATCCGGTGATAAGCGTATGCTTCCGATGTAGCTTTCTTGCAGAAAGCTTTTAGGCGAGCGCTCCGCTTTTCAGTTTTTTTCTGTCCTCTCCGTTCACGTGTAAAAAGAATAGTTCAACTTATCTAGGCTTATTCTGAGCTGATAAATTGAGTCTCCGGCATGCCTTTGAGATCACTCAGAAACTGATGCATCGCCGAATTCAGATAACGACTGGATTTATAAATGACACCTACAGGGTGGCTGACCTCAAGCTCACTTAAAGGGATCATGCGGAGTGTACCTTGCCGCAGCTCCTGTGCAACAGATTGTTTGGAGATAATGGCTGCACCTAGATCAATCTCCACCATTCGTTTCACTTCTTCGCTACTCGACAACTCCATGACAACATTGGGTTCGATGTTATATTTTTTGAAAACGGCTTCCGTAAACCGGCGCCCAACCGTATCCGGGGACAGGAGAATCAGAGGTGTGCTCCGCAGTACATCAACTGCGGCATGTTTTTTCTTCGCCAGCGGGTGGGAAGGGGATACAACAAGCTCAAATGTATCGTAGTATAGCACCGATGTACTAAGGTTAGGGTTCCGTTCGGTCAAATATCCAATTCCGATATCCACCAGACCATTCTCGACCTGTGTATAAATCTGCGCGGAGGGCAGAGATTGTATGCTTGTTTTAATGAGTGGAAATTGATCCTGAAAGTAAGAGAGCACCCTTGGCAATATTTGGATCGCAATAGATGTCGTTGTTCCGAGTACAATACGTCCTTGTGGCGTTTCATCTAGATCGGACAGCTTTTGTTTTAACTCATCTACAATATCGAGCATCCGTTCAGCATGTTCCAGAAAGACCTGCCCACGATCGGTGAGGGTTACGGGTTGATTCCGATCGACAAGAACGGTGTTGAATTCGTCTTCCAGACTTTTGATCTGAGCGGAGACAGCCGGCTGTGTCAGGTTGAGAAGTTCTCCCGCTTTACGGAAACTCATCGTTTTGGAAATAGTAATCAGCGTTTCGAGCTGGCTGATGTTCATATACGGCCTCCTTGCAACAAAATATCCTCTGTATGTCATGTGTCATGCAGTGAATTCCGTGACGGGTTCTGTTTCTTTTATCTTAAATTATAGGGGATTACGGAGATCAGAGCAATGAAGGGCATACGCCTATTTGAAAGTAGACTAATGGACTAAATAAATGGAATAAATGTGAAGTAAGCTAAAATTTAAAATTTTAACTATATACACAACCGGTATAAAAGTCCTACATTCTTTTTACAGTATCAACGAGGGAATAATATTTCTTTCCAAAAGTGTAAAGCGACAAAAACAGCTATAAACATTTGCTATTCTAATGACGATAAATTATAGTACACAAGATTTCCTGAATTCTTAATGAATTCTCGTACGTGATAAAGTATAATAAATTTAAAGAATATGGGACTTTTGGTGTGTGACCAATAACCCAGTGTGAGGAGGACATATACAGTGAAAGCGGAAGTAATTAACCCATTCCTGGAATCTGCACGCAACGTTTTTGAACAGCTAATCCAGGTTTCGCCTTCCACCGGGAATCTTGGCGTGAAAAATGTAGAGTACATTGCTGACCATGTCTGGATCGTAATTGGAATGACGGGGCAGTTGAGCGGAAATATTGTTTTTGGTATACAAGAGACGGTGGCTTTGAAAATCGTTTCAGCTATGATGGGTGGTTTTGTCATCACCGAGATGGACGATATGAGTAAAAGTGCGATCTCTGAGCTCGGTAACATGATCAGTGGTAATGCAAGTACAATTCTGTCCAACCAAGGCGTTGTCGTGGATATTACGCCTCCTCAAGTGATGCAATCTGAAATTTTAGCTAAATTCAATGCAACAAAAGCGCTTAGCATTCCTTTGATGATGGATGGAATTGGCGAGATGGATATTCAGGTGATGATCTCGTAAAATAGAAGCATAGGCCTTCAAGAGGCCCAATGTGTTTTATTACGGGAGGACATCAACCATGCTGAAAGATCAGGTTGTTTTTATAACAGGGGCATCAAGTGGAATCGGTGCGCTCTGTGCACAAATGCTGATCGAGGAAGGAGCCATCCCGATTTTGGCTGCCCGTTCGCGGGACAAGCTGGATCAGATTGGTGCTTCACTACGGGGGCGGCATGAACTGCTTACGCTGGATGTCACAGACAGTGAGCAGGTTCAGACGGCTGTAGATGAGATGTTACATAAATACGGACGAATCGATATTTTGCTGAATAACGCCGGATACGGAAAATTTGCTGCCATGACAGACATGTCTGTACAAGAATTCGATGAGATGATGGACGTCAATTACATGGGCATTGTCCGTTGTACCAAAGCTGTGCTTCCACATATGCTGGAACGGGGCAAAGGCCAGATTGTAAACGTAGCTTCGATGGCTGGTAAAATAGGGACGGCCAAATCAGCATCGTATACGGCTACAAAGCATGCTGTACTTGGATTTAGCAATGCCTTGCGTCAGGAACTGCGCAAGACGGGCATCACTGTCACGACGATTAATCCAGGTCCCATTGATACACCGTTTTTTGATCGTGCTGATCCTTCAGGGAATTACGTAAACAATGTGCGCTGGCTGATGCTGACACCTCAGAATGTAGCGGGCCACATGATTCGGGCCATGAAGAAACACAAGGAAGAAGTGAATTTGCCACGGCTGGCATCAGCGGGTATTTGGCTATATCAGTTGTTCCCGAGACTGGCTGACCGCTTGTCACACGGTGTAATGAATCAGAAGTAGAATGTAACGAGTGCACCATATATCGGATGAAGAAGGGCTCCGCCGAGGGGCTTTTCTTTTTTTTGCGCAGACTTGGACATTTCGGCAATAAGATTTGGTAAGCGGGCTTTTTTCGCATATAATGAGAGGTAATGTGATGACAGGCTTTTGTTTTTTAAGAATAAATTTAAAGGATGGAATACATGACGAATCAAACTTTTGCATCAATTGGCGTAGCAGAGGATCTGGGAGCATTGTTAGCTCAGCACGGCATTAACGAGCCTTCCCCGGTACAGGCACAGACCATTCCGGTTATTCTGGAAGGGAAAGATGTGGTGTCCAAGTCACAGACAGGAACAGGCAAAACGCTGGCGTATCTGCTGCCGCTGCTTCAATCCATCAAAAGTGATATTAAAGGAACCCAAAAACTGATTATTGCACCAACGCAGGAACTTGCAATGCAAATTGTGCGTGAGGCTCAGCGTTACGGTGCGGATCGCGGCATCGGTGTACAAGGTCTGATTGGCGGCGCTGCCGTGAAACGTCAGATCGAGAAATTGCGTGAGCATCCAGAGCTGGTTGTGGGTACGCCTGGACGGTTGAAGGAACTGATCACACTTAAAAAGCTGAAAATGCACAATGTATCGACCATTGTTATTGATGAAGCGGATCAGGTGTTCCAGCTCGGCGGTGTAAGTGACGTGGAATTTGTGCTGAAAAGTGCGCTGCGCGACCGTCAGTTAATCTTCCTGTCAGCTACAATTGACGAACATACGGCTACACTTGCTAAGCGCGAGATGAAAGAGCCTGTTCATATCGGTATTGAACCGGATCGTGCGACGGCTGCAGGACTCGAACATTATTATTTTGTGGAAGAGAGCCGCAACAAGATCGATATGCTGCGTCGTCTGGTTAGACAATACAACCCGGATCGGGCAATCGTCTTTGTGAATGCAACGGAGGATATCGGTGAGGTTGAGGCAAAAATGAATCACCTCGGGCTGTCCGCAGCTGCGCTTTACGGAGATGCCGACAAAGTGACTCGCAGCAACGTACTCGCCGCTTTCCGTAACGGCAAAATTCAATTGCTGATCGCCTCCGAGGTGGCGGCAAGAGGACTGGACATTGAAGGTTTGCCAATGGTCATCAACTATGACCCTGCTTTTGACTCAGAGCACTATGTTCATCGCGCAGGCCGGACAGGCCGAATGGGACGTTCAGGAATTGTATTGTCCATCGTCGATGAAACCCAAATTTTCATCATGCGTAAATTCGCTCGCGAACTCGGAATTGAATTACAGGAGCGTACACTCTTCGGAGGTAAAGTGTTGGTGGCTGATCCGCGGCCGGATACGCGCCCTGAAGGACATTCTTTCTCGCGGAAACCGGGACAGTCCCGTGATCGCAAGCCAGCTCAAGGGAACCGGAAACCGGGTACGAGAGCAACCATTTCGAATTCGGGTCAGCGTCCCGCAAGCGGCAAACCTAGCGGCAACGGAGGCCGCACAGATAGCGACCAGAACCGCAAAAACAAGGGAGCGCCCAAATGGAGCAAAGACAGAGCGCCGCGCTCTGAGGAATAATCGGATGAAAGGGGTGCAGGGATAGATGGAAAATGTTCAATCGCCTGTGCTGCAAATCAGCGGGCTTAGTGGTGGATACAGTGCCAAACGGCCAGTGCTTCATGACGTGAACCTGGAAGTAGGCCGCGGAGAAATGGTCGGATTGATTGGATTAAACGGTGCTGGCAAGAGTACAACGATGAAACATATTCTCGGTCTGATGACTCCGCAACAGGGAGAAGTTCGGGTAATGGGCAAAAAACGGGACGAGGATGCACAGATCTACCAATCTGCGATGGCCTTTGTACCGGAATCTCCTGAATTATATGATGAAATGACCGTCATGGAGCATCTGGAGTTTACGGCAAGAGCGTACAATGTGTCCGAAGCGGATTTTAAACAACGGACAGAGAAGTTACTGAATTTGTTCCGCATGAATGAGAAAAGCACAAGTCTGTCCACACATCTGTCCAAAGGGATGCGTCAAAAGGTCATGATTATGTGTGCTTTTGTGGCAGGACCGCCACTCTACATTATCGATGAACCATTTCTTGGACTCGACCCGTTGGGTATTCGTTCACTGCTTGATTTTATGCTGGAGATGAAAGCAGCCGGATCTTCCATTCTGCTGAGTTCACACATTTTGTCCACGATTGAAAATTATTGTGACCGCTTCGTTGTATTGCATCGTGGACAGGTCATTGCTCAAGGAACACTAAACGAACTGCGTACGAAGTTCGGGGAGCCTGACACACCGCTGGAGCACATGTTCTACTCCCTCGTGCAAGGCAGGGATTAGTATGGATCTCAAGCTGTTATGGAAGCAACGTCGGACAGGTTTTTGGAATGGAATTTTACCTTATGTGGGCTATGTCATTCAGAGCGGCGTGGCGATGGTATTTCTGTTTCTCGTCATCGCTTTCTCCGCTTGGTATACCTCCTTCGTACAGAATATTCCTGCGGGATTTCCGATTCGCTGGATTGCTTTATTGTTGCTGGCTCCGCTTGCACTGTTTAGCAGTTATCGTACATATTTGCTTCCGGCAGATATTGTCTTCTTGCGGCCGCAGGAGTACCGGATGAAGGATTATTTGAAAAACAGCTTTGTGCGTGGCGTTATTTATAAAATGCTGTTGCTGCTTTTTGTATTTCTTACTTTGTGGCCACTTTATGTAAGGGCAGATGTAGATGCCAAACCACTAGGCTGGTCGATGTTGTTTCTCGTACTATGGAAAGTGTTGTCCAGTTATGGTGCATGGCAAGAACTGAGGATGGTTCAGGCTGGAGCGTCCAAGGGATATCGGATGCTCCGCTGGGCACTGGCTATACTTGCCGTTGCCGCCTGGCTATGGCAACCGCCACTACGCAGCCTTTGGTTTCTGTTGTTACTGGCCGCTGTTTATATCGTTGCGTTGCGTATACCTGTTAAACACCGAGTCGCTTGGGAACGTCTGATTCAGGTGGAGCAGACACAGGCAGGCAGAGTGATGCGTACATTAGGCTGGTTTGTCGATGTGCCATCGTCCGGGCAAAAGGTAAACGCTCGCCGCTGGCTCAGCAAATGGGGCAATGGGCTTCCATGGAATGCGGGACAGGCTTACCGATATCTCATGACCAAAACATTTATTCGAACGGAAGTATTCACCATTGTTCTGCGTCTGATCATTCTGGGTATGTTGCTTTCCTGGTGGACGGCAGGCAGTTACTTCGGAATCGGGGTATATCTGTTCTTCCTGCTACTTACAGGCATTCAACTGGGGGTGCTACGCCGCAGTCACAGTGAATCCTTCTGGATCATGATCTATCCGATCTCAGGAGAGAGCCGCCGTTCACAGGTGCTCGGTTTCATCTTCCAACTGAATGTTATAGCCGCATTGCTCATGTGGTTGCCGATGCTGGCAGCAGGAATGGAAGGTCTGAGCATAACAGGCATTGCACTTGTACTCGGTGTACTTGTGATTGTGCTGATGCGTCGTTCGCAGGGCAGCAAATGGCTCAAAGAGGAAGAGGACGAGTAGAAGAACCCAATTAGCTTAAGCTTTGGCTGAGCCGTCAGGTTTATTCATCACAAGTGAATGAGTCGTAGAAGCAAGAAAAGAAGGGTATTTCGGGCTGTATCCCGAGATACCCTTCTTTATTGATGTGTGATGTAAACTCATGATGTCGTGTGCGTATACATAGCGAAGGCGTATTAGTACAGGAAGGATTTTGTGATGATTACGAGCAGGATGAACAGTACGAGAATGGCACCAATGTTTGTGAATCCTCCAACGCCACAGTATCCGTATCCGCCTCTTGTATCTTCAACTTGGGACATGGTTCATACCCCTTTCGAGTAATGGTTTGGCACGCCCTTGCGTACATCGTATATTATGTGTCATGGTGTTAGGCTGATTGGGCCTCTGCCCGTGCATATGTGTTTTGGGCATCTGTCCAGTAGGAGGGTAGGAGCCTTAGTGGACGCAATTGAAGTTTTCTGAAAATGTGAATGTACTAAAACGAAAAAACCCTTCGGCGGTGACATTAGCTTTCGCAATGTGCCGCAAAGGGTTCTATTTTTAGAGAACATCTAAATTAGAAGGTTATATAACTTATATGCTAAGTCGTTTGTAGATCCTGAACGCCGCGATAGACCGTATCGAACAGTTCTTCCAAACCTGCTTCCTCAATACAAGAGAAGGCAATTCGCAAATCCGATTCACCGAGTGCAATCGTGCCCACACCATATTGGTGCAACAGATGGCTACGGAGTGCTTCAGCACCGACTTGTTTAAGCTTCAGACACATGAAGTAACCTGAGTTGAACGGATAATAATCCCATACGTCCCCATACTTACCGCTGTCCAGGATTGCTTTAACTTTGTTGGCACGGCCTTTCATAATCTCAAACTTTTCTTGTTTCTGTGCTTCAAACTCCGGTGCTTTCAGCGCATCCAGAACAAAAGTCTGTGAAGGATGTGGTCCGCTTGAAATCGTTGCACGGATGATACCAAGTGTTTTTTGCTCCAATGCATGCAAAACAGCAGCATCTTCATGAGCAAATGTAATGAATCCTACACGGAAGCCCCATACGAATTCTTCCTTCGTTGCACCGTCGATTTTCACCGTTAATACACGTGGATGGATATTGGCCAGTTTACCAAAAAGAGACTCATGAATGGAATCTTCAAAGAACAGACCAAAGTAAGCATCATCTGTAACGACAACAACATTTACACCCGCTTCAGCAGCTTGACGAATGGCATCAACGATGGCATCTGCTTCTGCGCCGCCTGGCGTGTAACCTGTCGGATTGTTCGGGAAGTTCAGCAGAACAATGGCTTTCCCTTTGTCCTTTTGTGCAAGCAACGCCTGAAGCAGCCCGTTGCTGTTGAAGTTCATTTGATCATCAAACAATGGATAATGAATCAACTGGCCGTGTCGACGAATTCCGAAAGTCAGCTCGTAATTCTCCCAGTTTTTATCCGGATATATAACAGCGTCCCCTTCTTCAGTGAACAGGTCGGCTACGATGCTGAGTCCATGAGTCAGTGCGTTCGTTACAATTGGATTCCCGAAAGATTTACCTTCCAGAGAAGGGGTTTCTTTCAGCATCTTCTCTCTCCAAACGGTTCGTAATTCAGGTTTGCCTGCAGGCGGTGCGTAAGGATACAAATCCTTCGGCTGGAATGCGGACAACTTCTCCTGAATCACCGGAAGATGCATGGGTACTCCACCCTCCAGAGCGATACCAATCGTTGCATTATAGGTCTTGGCCAAGCTTGCTGCTTCCGCAGATTGACTTAAGATACCTTCTTTAGGAAAATAAATTTCTTTGCCGAGTTGTGACAGCATGGAGTAGACGTGACTGCTGCCGGCCTGAATACTTTCGTTCAACTGTTCAGCCAGTGGATTCATTCTTTTCATCCTTCCAAGTCTTTGTGATTCACTGCCTAACATTATAACACCTTGACATGGCCCCGTCACGGAAATTACGCAATATGACAGTTATATCACTTCACCGCGTTGTTGCGCGGGGTCAGAATGCAACATAAGCATGAATGTAAGGCCGGATCTGGACGAGTTACTTCTGGTGGTACGGGCAATATTTTCGCATCATTTCAGTCGTTTCATAATCCCGGCCTTCGTTTCGTTTATGCAATTCCCCGCTGATGTGATCAAATCGTTCAGGCGTCAAATTCTGCCCGAATTTAAACTTGGCGCTGAGTCGCTCCGGTACGATTCGAACGACAGCAACGGCTTTGAGTTGCCCGGTGTAGCGTGAGTCCTGTGCATCAATCGGTACATAACCGCCTTGCGGTTGGAGTTTCTCCATAAACCGCTGCAGTACCTTACCTTTAATATCAAGATCTTCTACACGCTCTGCCAGACCGGATGCCATGACACTTTTGAAAAAAGAGGTTGCAGGACAGGCCAGTTCAGGGTCACTGAAAAAAGAAGGAATCAGCGAGAATTCCTCCGCCACGGTAAAGCTGACAGACGAGTTCTGTTTGATCTGTTTCATTTTTTCACCGGCTAAACTGCCATGAAAATAAAAGCAACCATCCATATATACAAAATTCAGCGGTGTTACTCTCGGTTCTCCATCCGGGCTGACGGTACCCAAAAAACCGAATGAGCACTGGTCCAGAAATGTAATGATTTCCTGTTCCTCTTCTACCGAAAACTCTTTGCGTCTCATGTGATTCCCCCCATTATTGTAGAAAGTGTTAGGACAGGTCTAAATGTAGAAAACCATTAGAACATGTCAGAAATATGATTACAGTATTGCATTCCATGAACATAACCATAAAACGAATATTGACAGTAAAATAGATCCAATTTACATTCATTTTTATAGGCCAATTGGGATGGAAGATGATTTTAAGCAGGAAGTAAGACCAGGAAAAGATAGAAGTGAAAATAGAAGTAAAGATCAAGAAGACATGTTAAGGGGGGAATCGCATGGAATTGTGGCTACCACTTGATTCATACGAGCTCCAATATCGATACAAATATCAAGCGTTATATCACGCACTGCGGGATGCGATTCATTCAGGTACACTGGAAGCAGGAGCACGGTTGCCATCTACGCGTTTAATGGCGAAACAGTACGACATGTCGCGCGGGTCGGTAGCCCAGGTATACGATATGTTGCTTGCGGATGGATATGTCCGTGCTTATCCGGGAAAAGGAACCTATGTTACGGAATCCTTGTCCGTGCATTACAACGATCATAGCGAAGCGGTGTTGCCTTTATCTCCATGGGGAGAGCGTCTTCGCGCATTAACCGCAGAACACAAACGTTCACGTGTAGAGGTGGAACTGGCACAGGAATCGGTCATCAATTTTCGGATGCAGCGATTGTTGCCAGAACATTTTCCAAAAGCCGAGTGGAAAAGCGCACTCGCTGCGGTTCATCGCAGTGGCTGGCGGGATGCAGGTGGTGCAGCCGGTGATCCAGAGCTGCGTGAAGCGATTGCCGCACATCTTCGCTGGACACGTGGTATTCAAACGGAAGCTTCACAGATCGTACTGTTCAGTGGATCGATACAAGGCATTACGCTGTTATCCCAGTTACTCATTGATGAGGGAAGCCCTGTGGTGCTGGAAAGTCCGGGTTATCAAGGCATTGTACATGCGGTCAGATCTTGCGGCGGCCAGGTAATACCGGCAGCGGTTGATGAAGGAGGCATTATCCCGCAACATTGGCAGGCAAAGACGTTATTTGTCACGCCGACTCGTCAGTTCCCTACCGGAGCGGTGTTAGGGCTGGAACGAAGGCGTGCCTTACTGAACTGGGCATCAAAACAAAATGCCGTTATTGTGGAAGACGATTATGACAGTGAGTTCCGCTGGGGTGGACGGCCGATTGAACCACTTAAGGTGCTTGATCGTGAGCAACGCGTGATATATATCGGTTCGTTCTCCCAAACGATGCCCGCTTCGTTCCGGCTCGGTTATGCGGTGTTGCCGAGCAGTCTGGTCGAGCCATTGCTGGCTGCCAAAGCTCTGTATGAACCGGTGTCACCTGCGTTGCTGGAACAACGTGCACTAGCCAGATTTATGACACGAGGTGGATACATGCGGCATTTACGTCGATTAACCCGACTATATGGGGAGCGGCATGACTTTTTTGTGGAGGAGATGAATCGGTGGTTGCCGCAAGCATTCACCATGCAGCCAGGGGATGCCGGTTTGGCCATTTATGCGATCTGGAACGGTGACCAGGCAAGTTATGAACGGTTTACCAAAGAGCTTCATAAGCAAGGAGTTTTGTTCCGGGATGTAGAGCAGTATCGCTTGATTCCGGGGCATGCTGCGATTTGTTTCGGGTTTGCTCATCTGCAAAAAGCGGAGATTCGTGAAGGGATACAGCGGATGCAAGCCGCGTGGGAGAAGTGTACATTTTCGTTTCAGTGAATTCCGCTGTATAATGGGATAAGTGTTTAAAGAGATTAACTGTCAAGGGGGAGTGGCGACATGCTGCAGGCATCGCCGTCATCATTTGTAATTTTGCCCGCTGTCGCCAAAATAGTCTGTGAGCCGGGCTGGAAATGGCAGAAGCGTGAAAAACCGATGCAAAATTATGATTTATTTTACGTGTGGAGCGGTGAAGGCACGGTTATTTTGAATGATCAGCCTTACGAGGTTGGCAAAGGGAGTTGTTTCCTGTTTCGTCCGGGAGACCATACAAGCGCAACGCATAACAGACAGAAACCACTGGTGCTTACATATATTCATTTCGATGTGGACGAGCCTGTTGTGGATGTACCTCAGTCTTACCGTGAAGTGCAGGAGACCGTGGAGTTCGAGCATTTGCTTGCACGTTACGTAAGGCTGTTTTTGTCCGATGTGTATGGACGTGATGAAGAGAGCAGGCTGATTCTGAAGCAGTTAATGATCCATTTGCTGCGTGCGGATACGGAAGAACCTGTGGAGAAAAAGGTAAGTAATCAGTTGTCCGATGTGATTCAGGAGGTCGCGAATTATGTTCGTCAGCATCCCGGAATAACTCATCGCGTAGAGGATCTGGCTGCACGAGCCGGTCTGTCGCCGCGTTATTTTTCAATCAAGTTCAAGGAACTTGTCGGATCATCGGTTCAGTCCTATATTATTCGTATGCGTATTGAACGGGCAGAACATCTTCTGGTGCATACCGGTATGAACGTGACCGAAGTTGCGGATGCACTGGGCTACCGGGATATCTTTTTCTTCAGTCGTCAATTCAAGCAATATACAGGCAAAAGTCCGTCAGAGATTCGTTAAACACATGTCACAGAGACTCGTTCGAAACCATCACACGTTTCAATGCTGGATGGCTAGGGTAAGTAACTAGCATTCCAAATGACCTTACAAGGAGGAAATGTGATGATGAACGGAAAAAGACGGGTTCGCAGCCGTAGAAATTCTATTAAGGGATGCAGTATTTTTCGGAAACGTCTGCGCCGGCTGAGACCCGTTGAAGAACTGCAGGACGTATGGTTCTAACGTTTGGAGATATGACGATTACCTACCTTATAATGAACAGGCGATCCAGCTGAAGAGATGCTGCGCCATGCATGTATACATGAAATGATATTTAGGCAATTTAGAATGGTAACATTTCATATCATGAACGATAGGCATGAAAGATAAAGAATAAAGAGGATGGCGCAGCACCGGATTGCAGGTGCTACGCCATCCTCTTTATTGACGCGTAAAGTTAAGGTTGTTTGGGTTTCAGACGACCAAGTAAAGTTCCCATTTTAACGGAATCTCCAGGTTTCAGATCAGGAAGCGGTTCAAAGGTATCGGTCTGCATAAGCAACACAACGGTAGAACCAAACTCGAAATAGGCCAGGTCATCGCCTTGAGCCCAAGCTTGGGTGTCCATATCGGCGTATTGAATGCTGCTGACATTCATTGCACCCACTTTGACGACAGCTACTTCACCATATTCATGCTGAATATACGTAATAAGCCGTTCATTGCGGCTGAGCACGGACTTCATATGGGTGAGTCCGAAATCATTCACAGGATAAACCTTGCCTTTGATATGTTCGCTCTCCATCCTACGACCACTGACAGGTGCATGAATGCGGTGGTAGTCGCGCGGACTGAGATAGAGCACAAACACATAACCATGCTTGTACTTCTCCAGATGTGGAGAGTGGTTTAACAATTCAGCAAGTGTATAATTTTGTCCCTTAACATTCAGAATGGTTCCTGCGGAAATCGGGCCTGCTGCCGTAATTTTGGCGTCGACAGGGCTGATCAAAGCATGTTCCGAAAGGTCTAGCGGGCGCATCCCGGGTTTTAATTTGCGAGTGAAGAAATCATTCAGGGAACGATATTCTTTCCAATCCTTCTCGGCTTCCTGTACAGGGATGTTGTAGGTCCGGACAAAATAAGGGATCAATGCTTTGCTTCCCCGGCTTTTGGAGAAAGCTCCCACGGTCCGGGAGATCCATTTGCGCGAAGAAAGCTCAGTCATTAATCGCAACAGCGTTTTTGCCATGAATATCCCCCTTAGGGTTAATACAAACTTCAAGGCCGCAAAAGCGGCCATTCTGCATAATATTGACACAAATCACGAATGAAATCAATACAATCCACGATCATAGGTTTGTGGCTGTCTAGGAATGCTGGAGTTGTGATTGACGAGCAAACGTCCGTACGCCATCGGTTTGTTATATGTCATCTGCCAATGTTCCTGCATGCCGGCTTTACGGAAACCATATCGCTGATCCCTGCCATTGCATTCAATAAAGTAAATTTCTCCGTTTTGGGTCACGCCAAGGTCGAGGCCCAGATCAGCCAGATGAGGCAAGTTGGAAGCCAACGTGTGAGCAATACGAAGGGCAACCATGGCGATTCGGGCTTGCAGTTGGAATAGCTCGGTACTCGGTTCAGCCAGACCAAGTGCTCCAGCAACAGTCATGACTTTGCCGCCTTGCGCGATGTTTGTGACAAACGTATGCGCCGGAGCTGCCTTGGCAAACATGCCCGTGACACTCCATACCCCATCTCCCCCGCGCTGTACAGATACTCTCAGATCCACGGGCCTTCCCTCATGCCGGATGAGCGGAATCCGTTCTTCAATCAGATAAGCATGGCGGAATATCCGCCTTAGTGTAGCGGAAGGCAATTGTGCCCGGCTCAACTTAAAGGTTGCCCAGCCTTTGCGCGATGCTCTGGTTTCACAGGTGAGTTTCCAAGTTCCCTCCTTCCGGAAGAGCCGCATGATGCCATGACCGATGCTGCCACTGCAAGGTTTAATGACGAGATCTTGATAATGTTCCATCATGTAAGTGAGGGATTCGGGGGTTGCTTTGACTGCGTGGGGCAGATGATCTTTTAAAAAAGGGTCCTGCCGCAGCATATCATGCACATGATCCTTCCGGTAACGATTACGCACGTTATATACCTGGATTCCTTGCAGGAGTAAACGTGTAATCTGTCGCTGTTCCGCACGGCGAAGCTGAAGCGAACGATTATGGATTATGGAAGGAAGGGGTATACGTTCTCGGACGTATCGACCTTCTTTTTTCACATAAGCCAGACATGTTTTACGATCCAGATCGATATCCTCCAGCCTTAAAAAACAAGGCGTTAATCCGTAACAGGCTGCAGCCTGTTCATAATTGGCGAGTGATTCCTGACCGGTCCTTCCGGCCGGTATCCCCCGGTACATGCGTGAATCGAACATAATGCCGATCGTTTCTTGGAGCATGACCGTTCCTCCTTCATTGTTATCGCGCAACCATGATTTTTTTTCAGTATGCCGGCCTGTCAATGCATGGTTCTAACATCGCGATAACGCAGACCGGTGTGCAGACGCACTTGTATACATCCGTTGATGTTCCATCATATCTTATGAAAGGAGCGGAAACGGGGCGTGGACAGCCGCCTTGTCTCTTCATTTCGTACAGCCTAATTACGCCAGGTCAGAAATAAACTTATCCTGAGTAGACCGAAATCTGTTCAAGGATGTGTAAAAGTAAAGCAAGAAAAGTGGCAGAAGCCCAGCTCAAAGCATATGATGCCGGAGATGAACGTTAGGGGAAGGAGCTGGCCTCATGAGTAAAAAAGGCAAGAAAAAGGTTGTGACGCCTAAAGTGCGTCATATCAGTCCCAAATTCAGGGAGCTGGATCTGATGGATCGGCGACTGGAATTCAGCAAGCCGGAAAAAACAGTGAAAAAAGAGGAGGTTTCGACTTCCGATAGAGTTGTCTCCAAGGAAGTTATTGCTGATACCGCAGTAACATCCGAACAAATCACGTCCGATTCATTCATTAATAAACCCGATGTGGTTGTGGAAGTGCAAGATGCGGAGCAGAAGCAAAAGCAAGAACAAGACAGAAACCAGGTGCAGGAGCAGCAAATTTCCCCTTTAAATGCAGAAAAAAATAGCGTGGAAAAAGAAAGTGTAGAAAAAGAGCTTCAGATCAGAAGCGTCGCTCACCTTCCATTAAATGAACACGATAACCAAATCCGTTTAACAGGCAAGCAGCGTCTTGAACAATTAAACCAGAACCAAATGCCAGGCTATGAAGGGCAGTATATTTATACAGATGACCTCAGTGAGTTTGCCGTCACGGAAAGTAAACTGGCTCCTTTTTCGGTGGACGCCTCCAAGCTGAAATCAGGAGCTGTAGGAAGCGAGGCGCTTCAGGATTATGCAGTAACAAGTATTCATATCGCGGATGGTGCAATTGTTTCTGCTAAGCTGGCCGAGGCTTCGATTGCGGAGGAACATCTGATTGATGGCTCTGTATCAGGTCACAAAATCAGAAATGCATCCATCGCTGGAGATAAAATCCGGGATGGGAGCATTACCTCACAGAAGCTGGGTAATCAGGTCATTGATGCAGCCAAAATAGCGGATGGCTCCATCGGCACAAGGCATCTGAGTCGCCTGCTCGTCACAGAGGAATTAATCCAGAATCAAGCTGTTACTGGTGAAAAAATCGCGATTAGCGGGATAGAGACCCGTCATTTAGCTGGTGGGGCTGTCCATACCTCGAAACTGGCGGATGATGCGGTCACCAGTGCCAAAATCCGTGATGGAGCGGTGACAGGTAGCAAGATTGAAGAGCAATCGATTGATGCACGCCATATTCAGGCTGGTTCGGTGAAACAGTCTCATCTGGCTGAAGGTTCCGTTGGACGTAATCAATTGCTGGCAAGTAGCATCGGCAGTGAACAGATTGAGGATGGATCGATTCATACAAGGCATATTGCCGAACATGCCTTGAATGGACGACACCTGGTGGATGGTTCGATCGGATCAGTCCAGATTCGAGCTGCTGCTGTAGGGAGCGAACAGATCGGCAATGCCGAAATCGGCAGTGAGCATCTGGTCGATGGAGCCATCATTAGCAGCAAGCTGGCAGATCAATCGGTGGGAACAGCAAAATTGCTGGAGCAAGCGGTGACGGCTTCGAAACTGGCAGATCAAAGCGTTGTCGCTTCCAAAATATCAGATGAAGCCGTGCTCGGGAAACATCTGGCTAAAGGCTCGATTCGCGGAGAACATATTGCCAATCGAGGCATTACACCGGTTCATGTGGATAATGGTGCTATTCATTCCATACATTTGGCGAGTGGAAGCATCGAGACAACGCATCTATCCGAGGGAAGTGTATCTGCGGATGCGCTAGCTTCAGGTGTTGTGCTGGAAAAACATCTGGCGGAATCTGCTGTAGGATCATTCCAATTGCAGGATGAAGCAGTCACAACCGCAAAGCTGGCATCAGAGAGTGTAACGGCTGATAAACTCGCTCCAAGTGCGGTTACAAGCAAAGCTATAGCCGCAGGTACGGTCAATTCGTCCCACTTGGCCAAAGCAGCCGTATCAACGGCTCATCTGGCTCCCGGCAGTGTTGATTCCGAAGCGCTAAGGCCGTATGCAGTGAAAGCGGAGCACCTGACTGAGCATGCCGTAGGTGCCCCTCACCTGCAGCCGGGCAGCGTTCAGTCCGAGGCCATATCACGTGCGGCGATTACTACCGACAAAATAGCTCCGGGTAGCGTGACTTCAGCGCAGATGGCAGGCGGCTCCATCTTCCCACCGCATCTTACAGACCATGCTGTGACATCACCTAAACTCTCACCGGAAAGTGTCTCTACAGATAAGCTGGCTGATCTATCGGTCACCTCGGCCAAACTGGCTGACGGCAGTATCACTTCCGCCAAAATTATGGCCGAAAGCATCGTTGCCAAACATATCCCTGCGGAAACGATTCGTGGATATCACCTGAAGCAGCATACGATCTCGCTGGAGCATCTGTCCGATGAGGTGCGTACGCCGGAATTATTTGCAAACGGCAGCATCCCTGGCAGTAAGCTTCGTCAAAGAACAGTGACGACAGAACATCTGGCCACCGACTCGGTATCTGGCGAGGAATTGCAATACGGGGCAGTAGGGAGCGAACATCTGCAACGAGCATCCGTTGATTCTATGCATCTTGCCGAAGGCAGTATAAAATCAGATCATTTGACTGCCCAGGCTGTCCATAGTGTTCATCTGAGAGAAGAGGTCATTCGCGGTGAACATATCACCGAGCAGGCGATATCTTCCGATCATCTGATGGCCGGAGCGGTGCACACAGAACATTTGGCTCCGCTCTGTGTAGCAGAAGCACATTTACAGCCAGGGCTGATCAGTGGATTGCATCTGCAATTGGAATCTCTGGGGGCTGCACACCTGCAACAAGGTGCAGTTCATTCTCGTCATATCCAGGATGGAGCTGTTTTCGCTCATCATATTCAGGAGCGGAGTATTGGAACAGAACATCTGGAGGAAGAGTCTGTCCGATCCGTCATTTTACAAGATGGTGCAGTTACTACGTCTAAATTGTCAGATGGCAGTGTGGACGGCAGTAAACTGACCGAAGGAGCGGTAACCAGCATTCATTTAACCGAAGAGAGTGTGCAGTCTGCGCATATCGCAGAAGGCGCAATCTGTGCGGATCATATAGAGGATGGCAGCATTACAGCAAGCCATTTGAGTGAAGTTGCTGTAAACACCGTTCATCTTCAAGATGGTGCAGTTACTACGTCTAAATTGGCAGATGGCAGTGTGGACGGCAGTAAACTGACCGAAGGAGCGGTAACCAGCATTCATTTAACCGGAGAGAGTGTACAGTCTGCCCATATCGCAGAAGGTGCAATTCGTGCGGATCATATAGAGGATGGCAGCATTACAGCAAGCCATTTGAGTGAAGTTGCTGTAAACACCGTTCATCTTCAAGATGGTGCAGTTACTACGTCTAAATTGGCAGATGGCAGTGTGGACGGCAGTAAACTGACCGAAGGAGCGGTAACCAGCATTCATTTAACCGAAGAGAGTGTGCAGTCTGCCCATATCGCAGAAGGTGCAATTCGTGCAGATCATATAGAGGATGGTAGCATTACGGCAAGCCATTTGAGCGAAGAAGCTGTAAACACTGTTCATCTTCAAGATGGTGCAGTGACAGCGTCTAAACTGGCAGATGGCAGTGTGGACGGCAGTAAACTGACCGAAGGCACGATATCGTCTGTGCATCTCGCTGATCGTGCTATTGATGGCAGCAAATTAAGTGAGCAAAGTATCACGTCCAGTCACTTAAATGATGGAATTGTTGGTACATCACATTTAAGTGAAGAGATCTGGAATGCGATTCGTCAGGTCAGTGCAGAAACGCTGGAGCAGCTTGCGGAGTTCAAACGGCAGGAAGCGATGCAGGAAGTGCAGCAGTTTATGCAGTCGGTAGGTCTGCCCAATGAAGGTCTGTTTGCCTGGGGAGATGATGCGGAGGAGTCTTCGGATACGCCAGTTGAGCTCCAAGCCGGAAATCTGAATCTTCAGGAGCTGCTCGGGCTACGTAATGATTTGGAAGTAGATGAAGTATCAATAGAAGGCGAGTCAGTTGCGGAAATCACTGAAGCTGGAGATGCATTGGATGGAGAACATGCGTTATCGTTGGATATCGCTGACACAGAATTCTCCGATGCTACTGCGCCTCAACAGTCTGATCCTGAGGTGCCAGTCACCTATAACCTGGAGCCTCAGTCAGTGACACAAGAGCATTTGTGTGATGGTTCTGTAGGCAGTGAACAGTTGCAGACGGGTGCTGTTCAAGCCGAACATCTGGCATTCCAGCCGGTACGTAGTGTCAGTAAACAGCCTGCTGTGCAGCAGTTTGGCATGGAAGCTTTTGTGTTGCCAGAGAATGAAACGTGCACCGAAGTGACCATAGTTTTTGAAGAGTCGTTTGTTTCGGAGCATTATGTCATTGTAGCCATGAGCAATGATCGTGGATTCCAGGTATCCCTGTTATCCCAGAGCGAAGATGAAGCTGTATTGGAAGTAACGCGAACAGCAGACTGCAAGCATACGTATGGTTTGTTGTCCTGGATTGCAGCAGGACCATCGGCATAAAAAATAAACAGAAGCGGTGTCCAGAGTTTGTCCCGGACACCGCTTTTGCTTGGCAAGCCTGACCGTTCGGACATGAGGGGTGTCGGAACGATGCTGTTTTTTTAATACAAGAATAATTGCAAAAATAATAAGTTCGGCATTACATTTTTATGGATGGCTATAGGCGCTGCAATGATCGTTAACGATAACGATTACAGTCCTACAGCTTGATAGGCTTTAGTGATTGCCGTTGCCTCGGCAGAATTCGCACCGTAGAGGTCTTTGGCAGCTTGAATGGTTGCCGTTTTGGCTGCTGCAAATTTGGATGTCGGTGTCAGGTAATTCACCAATGTGCTGTAGAAGATACGTACCGCTTTATCCCGGCCGATGCCGCTAACCGTTACACCGTTATGTGTACCGCCTTGGGCTGCAAGGTAATAAGCTTTGTTGATAATACCGCTGTTGGTATGCACACCGCCGTTATCCGCACTACCCGTGTAACGGTCACTATATTTGTCGGGCTGACCATACAGCGTAGGGTTAGACAAGGAGCGTAGCGCGTCACCTGGAATGTTAGGGGTATAGATATCGTCACCCAGCAACCAGTTTTTGCTCTCGATGGTGTTCCCTATAATATCGGCAAAAGCTTCATTTAAAGCGCCCGGTTCATTACGGTATTCCAGATTGGCCGTATACTCGATGACCCCGTGTGTTAATTCATGACCTACAACATCCAGGTCAGCAGAGAATGAACGGAACAGTGAGCCGTCGCCGTCACCAAATACAATCTGTGCCCCGTTCCAGAAGGCATTATTGTAGTTGGAGCCATAATGTACTGTGGAGCGAATTAACAATCCATTGCCATCAAGGCTGTTGCGGTTAAATTTATTTTTGTAAAAATCGTAAGTAGCGGCAGCATAAGCATGTGCATCTACAGCTGCACGGTCTGTCCATACGTTATCGGAATCTGTGAGCAGCGTGCCTGGCAGAGAGGAGCGATTATTCGCTGTGTAGGTTTGGATGCCTTTACCCCGAGTAGTATCTTTCAGTTGGTAGGTACTGCCGGATTGCGTTGTAGTCAGCGTTTTGGTGTCACCCAGCACGCCTGTACCTGTGCCTGTAGCAAAGTTGATGATATCAAACTGGGATACGATGCTTCCGTCCACGGCGTTAATAAAATATTTGGTTCGCAGCGGGGCAGGTTCAAGTACGTTCACTTCGGTAATGTAAACCAGATAGGTCTGGCCGTCATCTTCATGATGATAAATATTGAGTTCAGCCTTAGGCTCAAGCTCCGGTGCACCTAACTCGCCGATCCGGGATGTCGCTTCTTCCGAAGCCACTTTGATCGCGTCTTCTGCACTGATACCAGGGACTCCATCATTAGGAATCGCTTGTTCTTCAACAGGCGGAAGTTCACCGAGAGCAGAAGTCACAGCACCCGTCTTGTCCAGATGGAGGGTCTGCTCAGCGCCGTAGACCGGAATGCCTTTGATGTACTGTTGCAGACGGAAGTGCCTTACACCGGAAGTGTCCGTGTTACGTTTAATGATTTTGAGCTGGCTTTTGATATCAGAGTTCAGGAACTCTTCCTGTTGTCCAAGGTAATTATAGATCGTTTCGTCAGGATTGTTGTTCAAAAGGATGCTCTCCTCGGAGGCATAAGGGGCCTCAAGTGGAATAGATGGATCAGATGGCGCTGCAGTAGCAGAGGATACGGAAGCGAGCAAAAGAGCTCCTCCAAGAATTGTTGGCATAACTTTGGCAAATTTCATTGATAACTCTCCCATTCTCATCTAAATTTTTGTTAAAAAAAAGGGTTTATGCCTAACTCGGCTGGGTTTCCGTCTGCATCTGGCAGGGCGGAGTGAGGGGCTGAAACAGAAGTGTGTTGAAAGAAGCAGGGGTTGTCCCCCTAGTGATTGTGGCAAACCGAAGGTTCTACATAGAACCGGGATGTTCAATCCGTGTGTGGCATGCGCGAAGAAGAAAGCTGGCTTGGGAACGGCATCACTCCTTTCAAGTTCAGGGCTGGGTTAGTGTACAAAACGGAGGAGATCAAACGTCTTAACTAACCGAAGGTCAATAAAAGGATAGAAAGAAACGAAGGGGGAACTTAAGTTCTTGGTAAGGTTAAAAATGTAAATTGTGTGGCTTGAATCGTATAGTATCACAGTGTAAAAGTTTGGAAAAGATGCAATTTTAATTTTTTTTGAAAATTGTGTCTAAGGACAGGGAAGAAGTGTCATTTTTAAAAATATTGACGAATATTGTCGGATCACAGGGTGGCTGTACTTACATCTCCGCCCAGAAGCTAAGCAGGATAAGGACATACGCCGTTTCCACTGCTCCACGAATACATAGAATAACGTGTACTCCCTTGGCATGATCAGGATGGATTGTGGGAGGTGAATTTGTTGCGGAAACAACGTAATAGAGCCAGTTTTGCAACAAAAACAAGAAAAAAGCGTACCAGACGGGTATCTGAAAAAAGACGAATCCAATCGAGAAGGAAAAGGGGTACAAAGACCTATGTCTTCTCCTTACCACCTAACCACTCATTTCATTCGAACGATCGGAGAGAAGCACATGAGATAGTTGGGGAAGTTACTGAGCAAGACAGAGAAGTTATCCGGCAACCTGTGCTATCGGTAATTATTCCAGCGATGAACGAGGAACGCACCATTGCTGCTGTAGTCCGTGAAGCGACACGTATATGCCGCGATGCGGAAGTATTGGTTATTGTAAACGGGTCAACCGATGGCACGGCAAATGAAGCTGAACGGGCTGGCGCACGGGTACTCCATTATCCCGAAGCTCTGGGACATGATGCAGGACGAAGAGTAGGGGCAGCATCAGCCCGAGGGCAGATCCTGCTGTTCACGGATGCAGATATTCTGATCCCGGCCGAACACTTGGCACCTTACGTTCAGGCAGTACTAAATGGAGTCGATGTTGCACTGAACAATTACAACGGTCCAGTGACACGGAGCTCTGTTCATCCGGTCATTGAAGCGAAACATGTGTTGAACAGTCTGCTCTCCAGATCCGATCTTGGTGGTGCTTCTATGACAGCCATTCCTCATGCGCTCAGCAGGCAGGCACTTGAGATCATTGGCGTATCTTCGTTGGAAATTCCGCCACTTGCTCATGCCAAAGCGATATTTGGCGGTCTGAAGGTGCAAGCTGTGCATCATGTGCCTGTAGGCAAATGGAATGCTGTTCGCACAAAAAAACGAGGCGGTGCTGATCCGCTTAGCCAGCTCGTACTGAGCGATCATCTGGAGGCGATCCGCTGGATTGCAGATACACGGGGGCCACGGGGGGGGTACCCTGATCTGCAACGTGTTCGCAGTCTGGCTCAATAGGAAGTTGTAACCGTCAGAACGGTAAAACTTAAGATCGGTAAGTAAGCTGAACTCATTAGCCTAGCTGTGAAGAAATAAATGATTATGTGATAGAGACGGCAACATGCGGAGGTGATAGCGACGAAAACAAGATCAGGAGTAAGGGCATATAGACTGACGGGAGCCAAGCGAATGGCGGCGAATGGACCCCGGAGCAGAAAGCATGCTGAGGGGAAGCGCGTGCCACGTACCCGGCATCCCCGGCGGAATGTCCGGAAGGTGATGCCGGATCTGCGTCCATTTTGGCGAGCAGGCCAGCTTGCAGGCAAACAATTCAGGGGAGATACCGACAACCTGAATAAACACGCTTCTGATGCGTGGCAAGTACACGCGGCGAATCTGCCGGAACAGATCAGTTGCGAAGATACATTGCAGGCAGGCAGGGCGTTTATTCAAGGCTATGTGAAGTCCTCAGGCCATGTACCAGAGATTGTACCGCTACCCCTCCGACATGTTGCTGCTGCCGTAGTCTGTGCCTGTAATGAGGAACGCACACTTGGTCAAGTCTTGGTACAACTAGGGCGTCTACCCCTCCGTGATATTGTAGTTGTACTAAACGGCACGACGGATAACAGTCTGGAGCACGTGCTTCAACATCCCGGCATTACACTTGTGTATGAACCGGAACGAGCAGGGCATGATGTGGGGCGGGCGCTTGGAGCCAAGATGACAGAGGCGGAGACCGTTTTGTTTGTGGATGGAGATATGGTTATACCTGCGGAACACCTGGCACCGTTCCTGTTCGCGATTGACCGGGGGCAGGATGTAGCCTTAAATGATCTGACTTCTTTGCTTCCTCCTTTTTCCAAGCAGGACGAAGTCAGCCGAATCAAAGCTTATTTGAACCATACATTAGGTCGGCGGGACCTTGGTTCGAATTCGATGACCGCTGTTCCCCATGCCCTGTCGAGACGAATGATTCAGGCTGTAAAACCTGCTTCGCTAGCCGTTCCGCCGAAGGCGCAGATGCTTGCAATCCAGCAGGGACTCAAGGTATCCGCTCCATGCCAAGTGGATGTCATTCGCTCAAACCGACTGCGTGCCGGGAACACGGGTAGCGGTAATGATGTTGCCAGATTGATTCTTGGGGATCATCTGGAAGCACTTGCGGCGTGGATGGGAATGAGTGAATATGCCCTTCGGACCAACCTTCCTTCCCGTGCAGAGGTAGCGTACAGGAGGAATGTGAGATGACGCTGACAAGCATCATTATACCCACTTATAACGGCCTCTCATTGCTGAGGCCTTGTGTCGAGGCCATCCGAACATACACAGGAGAAGCGACATCGTACGAGATCATCGTTGTAGATAATGGTTCGACGGATGGTACTGCCGAATATTGTGCCAAGGAGCACATCCGGTTCGTTCGTTTACCCGAAAATCGGGGATTCCCTACCGCTTGTAATGCTGGACTTCGGGTTGCCTGCGGAGATGAGCTACTCTTGCTGAACAACGATGTTACCGTTACATCACGCTGGCTGGAAAATATGCGCACAGCACTGTACAGTGAAGAGCACGTTGGCATCATCGGGCCAGTCACGAACTATGCCAGTGGTATTCAGCAGGTTCATATGACGTTTCGGGATGTGCCACATTTTCAGGAGCTGGCGGCTGCCAATAATGTTTCGGATGTGTCCAGGTGGAAGGAAGTACGCCGAATCGTAGGGCTCTGTATGCTGATGAAACGAAGTGTACTGGAGGCCGTAGGCTGGCTTGACGAAGCGTATTCCCCTGGCCACTATGAAGATGACGACTATTGTTATCGGGCAAGGCTTCTGGGCTTCCGTTTGTTGGTATGCGGTGATGTCCTTGTACATCATCAAGGTAGTGCGAGTTTTCAAAAGACAGATCATGCGGAATGGAAACAGTTGCTGGAGCGTAACCGCTCCATTTTCATAAATAAGTGGCAAGTCGATCCGCGTGAATTTATGGACATATCCGATGAAGGAGGGAACAAGGAATGAAAGGTGTAATTCTTGCTGGTGGCACAGGAACCAGGCTGTACCCTCTGACCCGGCTTATCAATAAACATCTGCTTCCCGTCGGTAAACATCCGATGATAATGTATGGTATCGACAGGCTTCGTCAGGCAGGGATTGAGGATATTCTGATTGTGATCAACAAACATTCCGCTGGTTTGTATACGGAGTATCTTGGTGGTGGAGCGGATCATGGGGTCAGGCTGACGTATCGTATTCAGGAAAAGGCCGGCGGTATCGCCGAAGCGCTTGATCTGGCATCATCGTTTATTCTTCCGGGTGAAAAATTTGTGGTGCTGCTTGGTGATAATCTGTTCAGCGATGATTTGAAACCGTATGTAGAACGATATATGCAGCAACCTGCGGGTACGGCGCGTGTACTGCTTAAAGGGGTGGACGATGCACGTCGCTACGGGGTGCCTGTCTTTGATGAGCACCATCCGGAACGTATTGCGTACATCGAAGAAAAGCCAAGCCAGCCGAAGACCTCTTACTGTGTAACGGGCATATACATGTATGATGATCATGTGTTTAGCCTGATTCATAACATTGTACCGTCTGCACGTGGAGAGCTGGAGATCACCGACGTCAACAACCATTATGCATCCGGCGGCGGATTGGAGTATGACATTTTGCAAAAATATTGGAGCGATGCCGGAACATTCGAATCGCTCCAGGAGGCCGCTGTACGTATGAAAGGGCAGCTGCCTTAACCGGAAATAACAAGATAGAGGCGCAGTGCGGTGCCTGAACCGATGATCAGAGCCAATGTTGGAAACAGAAGACGAAGTAAATGCTTCATACCCATGATTGAAGCCAAACTTGCGCCGGAGCTTTCTTCAAGGCTCCGGCGTTTTGCACAGGCAGGAGAAGAAGCGTGTCAATTATTGAGGGTGCAAGAGCATAACGGTGAAAGGGAAGAGCGCAGGGAAGTTATGCCGGATATGAAGGTACGGTGTGAGTAGAGAATAGAAGGGGTCCGGGTCATGCGAGTGGTGTGAAGAGTGGAGGCAGAGCGGTGCAAGTGAATAATGCAGGGAAGTGGGGCATGTGAAAGGTACCGTAAGAGCAGGGAGTAGCAAGGGCGGTAGCAGTACGGGTGGTGTTATCAGGATAAGTAAGGCAGGCCGGACTGCAACTGTGTTGAGTAGGGGTAAGGCAAGTACGGCTGGAAGAGTGGGGAAGGCCAGTATGGCTGGAAGTGTGGTCGTTTCTGGCAGAGCAGATCGGGTTGGAAATATGGTCAATGTAGGCAAAGCAAGTCGGCCTGGAGGCGGGATTAGGGCGGGCAAAGCTCCGAGGGCCCGGGGTGAGGGGAATGCGGACAAAGCGCGAAGAAGTAGCAGAGCCGCAGGTGAGAGAGCGAACAGGGCAGGCGGGGCAACGCTGGCCGGCTCTGCAAAGAGCCGCCTGCGCCAAGGCTCCGCCCCGCGCAGGCGCGCTTCTGCGTTGGGCCGGCGCGCCGCGGCCCGCGCCAAGCAGCGCGCGGCGATGCGCCGTGCGCCCAAGCCAGCACCGCACGCAAGCTCGCCACAGGCGATGCCTGCCAGCGGTGCTGGCCCCGCCCCGCGCCAGACGACACACCCGCAGGGTGTCGTCGTGCCCGCGGGGCGGGAAGGCGCTGCCGCGAGTGCGGGCAGCGCAAACGGCGTGCCGCCGCCGGCTGCGGAGCATGCCGTGCAGGCGGCAGGGCCCGGCGGTTACGCCGCGGGTTACCGCGACGGCGTATTCGCCGGGGGCGAGGCGCTGGTGGCCCAGCACATCCCGCCGGATCATATTCTGCCCGCTGTCGCGGCGGCAGATTTGATCGCGGCGGGATTCCGCCAGTATGCGCCCAGCCTGACCCGGCTAACCAGCCCTCATGAGATGGCTGGTCATATCATGGCGGCGCTGGATGCGCAGCGCCCCCTGTCTGTCGTTCGCCTCGGGGATGGCGAACTGCTTACGCTGGCAGCAGATACCGTGCTGCCAGCTACGGAAGTGCAGGAGCTGGCACCGTTCCTGCCTTATGCAGGGGTGCCGTGCTCCACGCCCAACATCCGCGCGACGCTCGCGGAAGCGATTCGGGGTGCAGACTGGGTGGGTGTGCCCATCTCACGTGCTCCGACGTTTCAGGGACTATTATTCCCGGTGCTGCGCCATTTCGGGATCGACTGGTCTGATCTGAAATTGACCAGTTCCACGATCAACTACAGTCTGCATCAATCCCGATTGTTGCTACCGATGTTGCAAGGACGGCGTGTGCTGCTTATCGGCAGCCGGGCGGCAGAGCTGGGAGCCTTGTTACAACTGCATGGGGTGCAGGTTACAGGCATCATCCCTGCTGTAGCAGGCATGGCCGATATTCCGAGAGTAATGCAGCTAACAGCCGAGCACACCTTTGATATCGCTCTGGTCGCAGCGGGCATTCCGGCAGTTGTGTTATGCAGACGTATTGCGGGCGAACTGGGCAGCGTTGCCTTCGATTTCGGACATTTGGCTGACAAATTAGTGACAGGGGAGCTTCAACTCTAGTGAGTCGTCTGGGGCAGGATCACCGGGACCCTGCCTCTGGCACGAGTGGAATGGAGGAAGCAACATGAAGAAAGCGGAAATACAGTCGCAACGTGCACGAAAAAATACTCAGAGCAGCTTACAGCAGAGCGGTCAGCTTAGAGTAGGTACACAATTATCGGGTAGCCATCCTCATCGTATGAGTACACCTGCTAAGGTTTTTCTTCATGCAGCCGGTGGCCGTAATCGGCGTAACGCCTCACGGAAAGGCAAAAGAAGTCATCGTATTCTTCGAAACACCAAGTTATACAAGCAAGGATATAACCGAGGTTACGAAGATGGCGTTCTTCAGGGACAAAATTCATTCGGAATTGTGTTTGAAGGGGTCAGCATCATCATTCCCACCTACAATCAGCGGGATTATGTACTGCAATGTGTGTCAAGCATTGAGAAATATACCCCGGCTCCTTACGAAATTATCGTTGTAGACAATGCTTCTCAAGATGGTACGGCCGACGCACTGCTTCGCAAAGGCGGTATGGTGAGGGTGGCTGCATTGGATAAAAATCGGGGATTTGCCGGAGGCGTTAATCAGGGTCTGATGATGGCAAAGGGAAGGCATATCGTTGTGCTGAATAATGATACCCTGGTTACTCCGGGCTGGCTGGAAAATATGATGTCTTGTCTTAACAGCGATCCACAGATCGGTGTCGTGGGTCCTGTAACGAACTACATTGGCGGAGATCAGCAGATTGAAGTGCCTTATCGTGAAGTAGAGGAAATGTGGTCTTTCGCTGCCAACCAGAATCGTCCCGACCCGGAGAAACATCGATTGACGGAACGGCTCGTTGGATTCTGCTGGCTGTTTTCCAGAGATTTGTTTGAGCGGGCAGGTTATCTCGATGAGGGTTACGCCGTAGGCAACTTTGAGGATGACGACTGGATTGTACGGGTGCGGATGTTGGGGTACCGGCTTGCTGTAGCAGGTGATGCCTTTATCCATCATTTTGGAAGTGTCAGCATGAAAGCGCTCGGAGAGCAGGACTTTAACACAGTGAACAAGGGCAATGAACAATTTTACAGTCAAAAATGGGGAGATCCCCAAACGCTCATCACGGAAACATTCAGGCTGGCACAGACTCCGCACTCAGACCCTCAAACTCGATCTCAAGCGAACGTCTCTTCGTTAGCGGCAAAAGGTGATTTACGCCAGAGGGCCGCAGGTTCCTCTTCTGAAAACAGTCCTGCAACATCACCGCTCAGACGAAGCAGTGATTTCTATCCCGAAGGTGCATTTCTTGTTGATTTTAAGGGTGATGTCTACGTACTAAGATGCGGTCAGCGCCGAAAGCTGAACATTCCTGTTCCGCGCGGTATCTCGCCGGTGCTGGTAGCCAAACCTGATCTACTGGGGATACCTGCGGGTGAACCGCTGGTGTCCGCTGGAGACATTTGGAACGGATCGTTTGAACCTGACTTTCCTCTTGCTGTAGTCCCTTCTGATCCCGACATGGAAACGATGCACGCAAGCATTGTAGCTGCTGCCGAAGCGCCCGAATGCTGGTATCTGGTCACCGAAGGTAAACGCAGGAAGTTTGTTTCCGCCTATGCAGCGGAATGTTGGGGAATAAGCTCCAGACATGTGCATCAAATCTCAACCGAACAATTCCATTCGATCCCGGAAGGATGGCCGATTATTGCTCCGCCTCAATTGCTGAACAAGGATTTGTGATGACCACCGCTCGTGGTTTGAAGCAACATGTAAACATGCGGAATGAACAACGCAGCACCTACGCAACTTTTAGGCTGAACGTTCACACAAATCGGTTTATTCCGCATGAGGTTTCCCGTACAAGGGCTACATAATTAAGCTGATGACTATTCAAGACAAGTCAAGAGAACTGCAAAGTGCCCTTTTGATTGCTTTCTTAATCTTATTCATTCTATCCCTACCAATTTTGAGGGTTCTCTAACGATCAATGAACTATACATGAAATTAACGAATGAAAAATATCAGATTTTTCGAATCAAAATGGATACTGAATTGATAACTCAACATTTAAATTTATTTTTTCTATTTTGTTATAGGATTGTTCTATTAGCAGAACCATTGACGATGTAAATAGACGGGAGTACATTTATAGCCATAATTCTTATTTAACAGATAGGGATTAAAGGTATAGGTTGATCCGGTCTGTCTGATGATCTGGAACTCTATTATGTAAATCGGAGGTATGTCGATGTCATCATCCCAAAAAGTAGTGTTATGGAGTAAAAAGGGTTGCTATTTCTGCAGAACTTCTGGTGCGGCAGGATGAAGCAATGCTGTCTGAACGGAACGGATGAAGTCTGACAAGGCAAATTTAGCAGGAGCACAGCAGTTATTTTTACATGGGCGCTATATAGAAAAAATCTATTAGAAGCACGGTTGACCGGTTCGCCGGGGCAGTGATAAGCTGTGTGAAATTAAAACAAACCAAACTCATAGGAATAATCAATTTTGATTTTAATGCTCAATTGTTGGTTTAGATATACCACATTTTGGTACCATCAAATTACCTTATTTCAGGGAAGGCGGAGTGTACATGACAGCAAAACGAAGTTTGAAATTTGGAGCGATCATTCATGGCGTTGGGGGAAGCAACACAACCTGGAGACATCCGGAGGTTCTATCCGATGCCAGTGTCAACTTTGGATTTTACAAACGTCAGGCGCTGAAGGCAGAAGAGGGCAAGTTTGATCTGGTATTCATTGCGGACGGCCTGTATATTACGGAAAAATCCATTCCTCACTTCCTGAATCGTTTTGAGCCGATCAGCATTCTTTCCGCTCTTGCTGCGGTAACATCACGTATCGGACTTGTGGGTACACTCTCCACATCTTATAGTGATCCATTTACAGTCGCCAGACAGTTCGGTTCGCTTGATCTGATCAGCGATGGCCGTGCAGGCTGGAACGTGGTGACATCCCCCTTGGAAGGTACCGCGAAAAATTACAGCAAAAGCAATCATCCAACACATCCGGAGCGTTACCGTATTGCTAAGGAATATTTACAAGTGACCAAAGGATTGTGGGATTCGTGGGAAGACGATGCATTTGTAAGAGACAAGGAGAGCGGTGTGTTCTTCGATCCTTCCAAACTGCACACGCTGAATCATGAAGGGGAGTTCTTCTCTGTACAGGGGCCATTGAACATAGCTCGTTCACGACAGGGACAGCCGGTTATTTTCCAAGCTGGTTCTTCGGAAGATGGCAAAACGCTGGCGGCACAAGAAGCTGATGCGGTATTCACTGGACACGATAACATTGAAGATGCACAAGCATTCTATAAGGACGTAAAAACGCGGGCAGCCTCCTACGGGCGTTCAGCTCAAGATATTGTCATTTTGCCAGGCATCAACCCGATTGTGGGACGGACGGCGGAGGAAGCGGAACAGAAGTATCAGGAGATCGCGAGCCTTGTGACCATTGATAAGGCATTGGACTACTTGGGACGTTTCTTCGAGCATCATGATTTCTCCCAATATCCGCTGGATGAACCGTTCCCTGAACTGGATGGCATAGGCAGCAACAGCTTCCGTAGCGGAACGGACAAAATTAAAAAAGACGCCAAAGAACAGGGCTTAACGCTACGCGAAGTCGCTTTACGGGCTGCAACCCCACGGAGTCAATTCCTAGGGACACCGGAGCAGGTAGCGGACAAAATCCAGGCATGGTTCGAGGCAGAAGCGGCAGACGGATTCATCATTGCTTCGGAGCTCCCTAGTGGATTGTCCGACTTTGTCGAGCTGGTGGTGCCGATTCTACAGGAACGTGGCATCTATCGTACGGAATATGAACATGATACGCTGCGTGGCAATCTAGGTGTTCAGGTGCCTGTAAACCGTTATACAGCAGCTAGAACACAGGCACAGCCGAACGTGATCTAATCGAATGCCGAATGTCCCATGTTCTCTAAATCAAACATTATTCAATGGTTTTATTTCATGTTAATTACAGGTGGGAACTCGAACCTGCGCAAAACGAAGCACAAATGCATCAGAACCATAGGATTCACGAAGTTTAGGTTTAATGAATAATGAAGCTAATGAAGTCTTCTTGTCTTAAAACCTACTTTTCTCATAGGAAATATAAATTTTATGGTGAGTTTGCTCACCGCAACACATTAATGACACCTGTATGCACAGAGGGGGAAGCGATATGAACAGGTCTATCTCATGGACAAAAGTGGTGGCGTTGGCAGTAGCATTGGTAATGGTTTTGTCCGGATGCGGAGCAGCATCGGGAGGCAAAACTAGCGGTACGGCACAGGCTTCCGCCGGCGGGGGGCAGGCTGGTAAAGCAGAAGGGGAGGATCTCACCTTTGCGCTGGCGACTTCACCGGATACGCTCGATCCGCACCGTAGCGGACTTGCAGTAGCCGTACGGGCGATTCGTACGATCTACGACAATCTGGTGGTTCAGCTACCTGACGGTTCCATCAAACCTTGGCTTGCCAAGGAATGGAGCATATCGGAGGATGGCAAAAGTTATACCTTCAAGTTGCGTGAAGACGTGAAATTCCATGACGGAACCCCGTTTAACGCCGAAGCGGTGAAGTACAATCTGGATCGGGTCATTGATCCGGCCACCAAAGCTGCCAATTCGCTTGCCCTGATTAGACCTTATAGCTCCTCCCAGGTCATTGATGAATATACGATCAAAGTCAATCTGGATGCTCCTTCGCAGGCATTTCTCGGTAACCTGAGTCAGGCATTGCTGGGAATCGTGTCTCCAACCGCTGCGAAGAAATACGGGGATCAACTGGGCAAAAATCCGGTAGGCACAGGCCCGTATACCTTTGTGAAATGGGATGAAAATGCGGATATCGTTGTAGCCAAAAACAAGGATTACAACTGGGGCCCGGATACGGTCGAAAACAAAGGGGCTCCTTATATCGATACGATCACATTTAAAATTGTACCGGAAGAAGCAACACGTATCGGAAGTGTGCAGAGTAAGCAAGTGCTTGCCGCAGAGACCGTACCGCCGCAAAATATCGCTGCGCTGAAAAGTGATCCGAACCAGCAATTGTTGCAAGCCAACACGGTTGGACTGCCATACACCCTCTTTTTCAATCTGCGCAAGGCACCTTGGGATGATGTAAAAGTAAGGCAAGCGGTACAATCCGCTGTAGACGTAGAGTCCATTGTGAAAACCTTGTATCTGGGTAACTACGAGCGCGCATGGTCTGCATTGTCTCCAGGCATTCTCGGCTATGACAAGGCACTTGAAGGGAGTATCACCCCGGACATCAACCGAGCTAACCAACTACTGGATGAGCAGGGCTGGGTTAAGGGGGCTGACGGGATTCGTGTTAAAGACGGGAAGAAGCTAACTTTGAAATATGTAGATGGCTCCCCTAACCGGGAGAAACGCAATGACATTGCTGCCATCATCCAGCAACAGCTGAAACCGCTGGGCATAGCGGTAGAAGTGGTGATTACCAAAGACATTGCTACCGTGATCTATCAGAACTGGGATTATGATCTGTACGGCAACAGCCAGGTCAACTCCGATCCGAATGCCTTGTACGCCTTCTATCATACCAGTGCGGAAGGACAACGCCCGACATTATCCGGTTTGTCTGATCCAAAGATCGACCAATTGCTGGAGCAGGGAGCGGTAGAGAAGGATTCGGCGAAAAGGGTAGAGATCTACAGTCAGATTCAGAAATATCTCATTGAACAGGCAGTTATTTTGCCAATATACGTATTTCCGTATACCGTGGCTGCATCCAAAAACGTTGAAGGCATCAAGTTCGATTCACTCGGTTATCCACTCTTTAATGATGTACGTATTCAGCCATAACGCAAGTTAGGTTATCGAGTCTCATCATTCCAACACGGCATACAGCCTGTTTCGGTTTCAGAAAGGAGCCATCCCGGTATGATTCAACTGATCTTGTCACGACTAGCAACGTCGCTTCTCGTTATATTTGGAGCCTCGGTGCTGGTGTACTGCATCATGTATCTTCTGCCGGGTGATCCGGTGCTGCTTATGCTGGACCCATCCTCGGCTACCCCGGAGATGATTGCCAATCTCCGGGCACAGCTTGGGCTGGATCAACCATTTTATATCCAGTTTGCGAACTATTTTGGCGATATGTTGCGCGGGGATTTTGGTCAATCCATGGTTAACTCCGATCCGGTATTACCCAAAATTCTGGAACATTTCCCGGCAACGCTGGCATTAACGGCACTCAGTTCGCTGATCGCCATCACCATCGGAATTACGCTTGGCGTTCTATCGGCCATTCACCGGAATGGCGTGATTGATGTTGTGGCTCGGCTCGTTGGTTTGTTCGGTATCTCGATGCCAACCTTCTGGACCGGTATTCTGCTTATTCTGTTGTTTTCCGTGCAGCTCGGCTGGTTCCCGGCGATGGGTTCGGATGGATTCAGTACCTTGGTGCTTCCGGCATCCACACTAGGACTTGTCGGTGCGGGATTTATTGTGCGGATGGTGCGTAACAGCATGCTTGAAGTGATCAATGAACCGTTTATCGTGGCTTTACGAGCCAAAGGATTGTCTGAACGAGCGATCATGTACGGTCATGCACTGCGTAATGCATTGATCCCCGCCGTTACGGTTATCGGTATGCTAATTGGGGATTTGCTGGCAGGAACCGTGGTGGTAGAAACGGTATTCTCCAGACAAGGAATTGGCCGTATTATTGCCGATGCGTTAATGGCGAAGGATCTACCGGTGGTGCAGGGCGTTGTATTTTTTACATCGATCATCTATGTCGTGTTGAATTTGCTGGTAGACATCTCGTATTCGTACATTGATCCTCGGGTTCGGCGAGCTGTCCGTACATGATCCAGATCAGGAGCACCACATCAGGAGCTTGCAAAATGTGAAGAGGCAGGAGAAGGAGGCGTTAATATTTATGAGCATGAAACCTTTGACGGGACACAAAAAGGCATGGGCAGGAAGCGCGGGAAAAGCTCGCCTGTGGAGATGGAACCGCCTGCCTTGGCAGCATCGCATCTCATCCGCAGTATCGCAATTGTTTTTGTATGCCGCGCTGCTCATCGTCATCTTTACTGTGGCCTGTGCCATCGTACCTGGCTGGATTGCTCCTTATGATCCAACACAGATGATGACGGATGCCATTCTACAGGCTCCTTCTGCTGCACACCTGTTCGGTACAGACTATTTCGGCCGGGATATCTTCAGCGTGGTTGTGCATGGGAGCCGGGATTCCTTGCTGATCGGTTTTGCTTCCGTGCTTGTTGGGGGTCTCGTCGGCAGTGCTCTTGGCATCCTAGCGGGATATGCAGGAGGATTGGTTGATACGGTAACGATGCGGGCGGTGGATATTGTTATGGCCGTACCAGGCGTATTGCTCGCCTTATCTGTTGCTGCGGCGCTTGGGCCGGGACTGCTAAATATTGCACTTGCTGTTGCGGTGGCGTCGATACCAGGCTATGCAAGGGTGATGCGCGGTCAGGTGATGTCTGTCAAAAATCTGCCTTTCATTACAGCCACACGCTCGCTGGGCGGTTCCAATGCCCGCATTTTCTGGAAACATGTCCTGCCACATTCCTTGTCTCCGCTACTCGTAATGGCAACGCTGGGGGTAGGTACATCCATCCTGACTGGGTCTGGACTCAGTTTCCTCGGGCTCGGGGTACTCAAAGAAATTCCGGATTGGGGTGCATTGCTGTCCCAAGGGAGAGGGTATCTGACGGTAGCTTGGTGGATATGCACATTCCCGGGTCTGGCCATTACGCTGTTTGTTCTGGCTGTCAATCTGATTGGGGACGATATTCGTGATCGCCTTGATCCCAAAGTAAAAGGAGCGGCTTGACCGCTATTCCAAGGAGGAAAATAATATGTCACATGTTGTCATTATTGCAGGAACCCCGTCCAAGCGATCACGTTTGACGGGACTTACGGATTATAGCAGCCTTACGTTAAGCAAAGCTGGTATCTCAGTTGAAGTGATTCAGGTGACCGATTTGCCGGCTGAAGATCTGGTACAGGCCAAGTTCGACAGTCCGGCCATTCAGGACGCACTTGCCATTGTCGATGCAGCGGATGCCGTTATTGTGGCTACTCCGGTATATAAGGCAGCCTATTCGGGCGTGCTGAAGCTGTTTCTCGACCTGATTCCCCAAGAAGGACTCCGGGATAAGGTGACCCTGCCTCTCGTTATTGGCGGTTCAATTGCACATTTGCTTGCTATTGATTATGCTTTGAAGCCTGTGCTTACCGCACTCGGCGGACGACATATCCTTGGCGGCGTATACGCAGTCGATCAGGCGATTGAGCGCAACGAGGACGGAACATTCACGCTTGCAGCAGATATTGCTGCACGTCTGGATCGGTCTCTGGAAGAATTAAGATTGACACTGGAAAAGGATGGTATTACGATATCCTAAAACCAAGTAATTTTATAGGAAATTAAGAGGATGCGGAGGCGCCTATGAATATTGAGAACATTGAAGCATTTGTATATATCAATCATTACGGAAGCTTCAATAAGGCGGCTGAAGTACTTTTCTTGTCCCAGCCTTCGGTTACGGCACGAATTCAATCATTGGAAAGGGAGCTGGGATGCAAGCTGTTTGACCGGCTAGGCAAGCAGATTGTGCTGACGGATGAAGGCCGCAAATTTTTGCCGTATGCGCAGCAGGTGCTACAAGTGATCCAGAAGGGTAGACAAAAAATCCAACAGCGTAGAACGACACCTGAGGCACTGCGCCTCGGAAGCACGGTGTCCGTGTCCAATTATGTCATTCCCGATTTTCTGCCCAGAATCAAAGAGTCGTACCCTGAAGTCAACATCAAACTGACAACAGCAACAACGGATCAACTGATTGCCAAACTGCTCGGTCAGGAGATAGATCTCGCGTTTGTGCGCAAGGTCATGCACCCTGCGATCCGTACCGTTGCTTTTTACGAAGATCCGATACAGCTATACGTGTACAGAGGACATCCTTTCATTGAAAGCGGACATGTCAGCATGGAGGCGATCCGGAATGAAAAGCTGGTCTTTTTCGAGTGTGGCTCATTGGACTGGCTCCGTATTCACCGGGCCTTCGACTCCCTGGAGTATCCGCCGGATATTACATATCATGTGGATAATTCGGAAACAGCGAAAAAATTGGTTATGCAAGGTGCAGGCATCGCTTTTCTCCCGGGGTTAACGGTGAAGAAAGAAGTACAGCGTCAGGAGCTGTTTCCGATTCAAGTCCATGAGGTGGCAGGTGTGTCGCTGCAGATCAGTGTGGTGACTTTAAAAGAAGAATATTCGCCATTTGCAGAGCCTTTTGGAGAACTGCTACGGCAATTATAGATGGACTGACAAGGCGAACCAGATTTCACCGTTATAAATTGGATAAATGAAGCTTGAAAGGAGGGCCCAGGATGAAAAGTGATCTGGAGCAGACGAGAGGACAGCTTGTGCAGCCGGAAGAAGAGAAGCAGCAAGTTGAGCAGAGCGAGCTACAGCGGGAAGTAGCGCAGACTTTGGATCACCAATATGTATTGCCATGGGTAGAAGATACGGAACAAGAGAAGGAGTTCGCGGCACATCTGACTGCAATTCGGCGGCATCTTCATCGTAACCCCGAGCTGTCTGGTGAGGAAAAGGAAACGACAGCAGCTATTCGCGGCTGGCTGGAAGAGGAAGGTGTTCGCCTTGCCGATGAGTATAAACTGCGAACAGGGCTTGTTGCTGAGGTAGGGCAGGGAAATGGCCCTGTCGTAGCGCTTCGGGCAGACATCGATGCCCTGCCTATTCAGGAGGAAACCAGGCTGGAGTTTGCTTCACAGATCCCGGACCGTATGCATGCATGTGGGCATGATGCACACACTGCCATTTTGATCGGAGCAGCACGCTTACTGAAACGGCGTGAATCGAGTTTGCCAGGTAGAATTCGATTGATTTTTCAACCGTCAGAAGAAAAGGCAACAGGTGCTCGCCAAGTTATCCAGAGCAGAGCACTCGCCGATGTTCAGGCTATATTTGGTTTACACAATAAACCGGATCTGCGAGTAGGCACAGTGGGTATTCGCGAAGGTGCATTGATGGCAGCAGCCGATGGTTTTGTGGTTAAAGTGCAAGGCGTGGGTACCCATGCGGCTGTACCCGAGGCTGGCATCGATCCGATTGTGGTTGCTTCACATATCGTCATCGCGTTGCAGGCCATTGTCAGCCGGAATGTAGGTGCTCAGGAGAGTGCAGTACTCAGCGTTACGAAAATGAACAGCGGTACGGCCTGGAATGTCATCCCGGAGGAAGCGGTACTTGACGGCACAGTACGCACGTTTGACGAGAAGGTGCGCGCCCATATCCGGGAACGTTTTAACCAGGTCGTGGCTGGCGTGGCTGCAGCCTACGGCACAACGGCGACGGTACGCTGGATTCAGGGACCGCCTGCTGTGGTCAATGATGCATCGCTGGCATTGGACTCAGAACAAGTCGTGAATGAGCTGGGTTTGAATCATGTCAGACCGCTGCCTTCGCCGGCAGGAGAGGACTTTTCTTTTTATCAAAAAGAAGTGCCGGGTCTGTTTCTCTTTCTCGGGACATCGGGACCGCACGAGTGGCACCATCCGGGTTTTGATGTAGATGAGCAGGCTCTGCCAATTGGTGCATATCTGCTGGCAGGGCTGGCTGAACAGGCTTTGAAACGTCTGCAAGCTTAAAAAGGCACTGATGTTGAAAAGAAAGTAGACGATTAATTTTAGTTCAGATTATATCCATAGTCTCGATCTGTCATATTGGCTTAAGAGCTGGCGCTAGTCGTCAGCTCTGTTTTGTTTTATTTTCAAAAGTCGGGGAATCCGCAGGGACTTTTCAGTTATTCTAACACCGGAGTGTACGCGTAAAATCGGGTTGTACAACAGGCGTAGATGGAAATATTTGTTGACGACCACCAATGAGTGTGCTATATTTTTCTCGTCCTTTAATCGTAATTATTACTATTAATATCGAAGTAATGCAACGGAGAACTTCAATTCGAGTCTAAAGAACAGGAGCCGCCGCCGCGATGAAACAAGAGATTGATTTTATCAAATGTAATCCGACGCAGAACATGACCCTTCTGGTGAGAACGGACCACGCAGCCGAGCATTACAGTGATATCGCTTCCAGCCTGATGTCCTATGATCATGTTCACGCTGAACAAGTCGGGTTCATCAAGCAGCCACGAAGGCCAGAAGCCGTTGCCCGCTTGGAGATGGCAGGAGGAGAGTTTTGTGGCAATGCTTGTATGGCACTGGCAGCCCATATTGCAGCAGAAGCAGGGCTGGAGAAGCAAGCGTCCATGAATATCAAGCTGGATGTTTCAGGCACAGAGCACTTGATCAGCTGTCATGTGAAGCGGCAAGAGCATCGGTATGATTGCCGGGTTACGATGCCTGTTCCCGATCAGATCGAGCGGCGGAAGATTACGTTTGAAGGTATGGAGCTGAATCTGGTCATTGTCCGGTATGCCGAATTCATTCACATCGTGATTGAAGTGCAGGACGTCGATGACCTGATGAAACGAAGGGCAGAACATCTCGCACGATTACTGGGACTCACGATGGGAGACAAAATGATCGGTGTGTTGTTAGTTCACCCTGCTACGCAAGAGATGGCGCCCCTCATTTATGTCCCGCAGCTGGATAGCCTGATCTGGGAGAGAGGTTGCGGATCAGGTACGGCCTCTGTAGGCGCTTATCAGGCCTGGCTTAGACAGAGCGAAGTCACCCAGTTGGTCAAGCAACCCGGAGGTACGATTAAGGTGACCGCTCAGTGGGAGGCCCAAGGAGTGAAGGCCATTACGATTGAGGGAACTGTTGGTATTGTTGCCTATGGCACGGCTTTCATTGATACCTTACAGGAGCAGAGCAGGAGCGTTGTAGAGGTCTGAGCAGGTACCTGAGACTGAGATGTATGATGGTTGACCATGACAAGGTGTAGGAGGAGAGGTAATGATCACGTTGATCCACTTGGAAATGAGACTACGTGTTTTTGCCGAACAATTTGGCAAGCTTGCGGCCAGATATGATCAGACGCTTGAGCACAGCGCGGAACTGGAAGCGGTGATTAACGAGTATTCACGGTTTGTGACAGACCCTGATCACAAGATCGCTTGGGGGTTGTTGAGGCAAGACGAACTGCAGGAGCTTGATCCGCTAGTTCAGGCGCTAAGACAAAAGTCCGCTCAGTGCGTCGCGATTATGGAGAAATATCGGGCATTGAAGCTGCAGGCTGGAGAAGTGCAGATTGCGGATTATTTCAAAAATATCGAAGAGTGCATCGACAAAGAGTTTGGCAGCTTTCAGGTGACACCTGAGTCCAAAGTGCTGCTGGTGGGTTCCGGTTCATTTCCGATGACCCCTTTACTAATCGCTAAACGTACCGGAGCCGAGGTGGTTGGCATTGATATCGATGCAGAGGCGATCACGCTTGGGCGAAAAGTGGTGGAGAAGCTAGGGGCAGGCTTGAACATTCGTTTAGAGCAGCAACTGCTGGAGGATCTGGCGTATACCAGGCAGACGACTCATATTATTTTCAGCTCCACGGTGGCTAACAAGTATGACTTGCTCGATCAATTATACGCATTGACCAATGAACAAGTCGTTGTAGCTATGCGGTATGGCAATGGGTTGAAATCACTGTTTAATTATCCTATGAAAGAGACGGACGGCAACAAATGGAGAGTGGCAGATAACATTCTACGCCCGCATGATGTGTTCGATATCGCGTTGTATCAGAAGGCGTAAGACGTCGAGTGAAGTGTAATTGGGTCTATGATTTGTTTATAGGGAGGTATGTATGAACGGCGTTGAAAAAGTTCTGTTATGCGGCACGGGTCCTGTGTCCATTCAGCTTGCGGTAATCTTGAAAATACATCTGGGCTGTCAGGTGGGTATGGCGGGCAGGCAATCGGTGCGGTCAGCATCGTTCTTTGCATCACTGGAACAGAGCCAGCAACAGGTTCAGGTGACGATTCAAAATGAGAAGCATCGACCCTTGGCCGGGGGATGTACAGTGGATCAAGTATTTAAAGGATACAACACCCTTGAAGGGGAGTGGGATACACTAATATTGGCAGTCACCACGGATGCTTATATCGATGTACTCCAAGAAATCAATGATGAGTTCATCAAACAACTGAAATACATTATTTTGGTTTCCCCTACCTTTGGTTCCAGTCTCCTGGTGAGTCAGTATTTGCTTGAGCGGAATGCTTTCCCGGAAATCATCAGCTTTTCCACCTACTTGGGCGATACTCGCTGGATGCATGAACAACCGTCGAATGAAGTGATCACCACGGGGGTCAAAAAGAAGGTTTACATTGGCTCCACGGTTCCCTCTTCAACCTATGTACGGCAATTAAGCGATTTATTCCAGCGGTTGCATATATCACTCGCCGTCATGTCTTCTCCACTGGAAGCCGAAACAAGGAATATTTCGCTGTACGTACACCCACCGTTGTTTATGAACGAATTTTCGCTAGAGGCCATTTTTGGTGAGCAAGGTGTTCAAAAATATGTTTATAAGCTTTATCCCGAAGGGCCGATTACACCCAAGCTCATTTGTAGTATGCGGTCACAGTGGCAGGAGATCGAGCAGATTACAGACAGACTTCATATTCAGGGAGTAAACCTGCTGCAGTTTATGACGGATGACAATTATCCGGTGCGATTAGAGAGTTTATCACGTCAGGATATCGAGAAATTTGATCAATTCGAGGCCATCCATCAGGAGTATTTATTATACATACGGTACGCCTCATTATTGATTGATCCGTTCTCGGAGCCGAATGCTGCTGGCACATATTTTGACTTCTCGGCTGTGCCGTTCCGACAAATATTTATAAACCGCGAGGGTGAACTCGACGTTCCGAGAATGCCCAAGGAAGACTATTACCGCATCAAAATGATTCAGGGCATCGCGAGACATGTGAATGTCGACTGTCCAACGATAGATCATTTCATTGCCACATATGAAGCAAAGCTTCAGGAGGTGACGCGTAGACATCCAGATCAGCGCCTGTCGACCGCGTTTGTGATCCAGTCGTTTGGGCAAGATGTTCGCATGATCTGTAGCGGCCTTAAGGGCAGTAAGGTCTAATTACATCTGAAGAAGCAGAGCTGAAAGCTTTAGGAAAGAAAGTCGCATCGCAAGATGGTCCTGCAATCGAAGTGGCATGCAGTAAAAAGCAATGATCTGCTTGAATTTTATTTGTTTATCAGGGGGAACTATGGTGAGAAAAAGACGTGTTTTTATACGGATGGTAACACTGGTTGCTGTCATTGCGATGATGTCGGGTTGTGCTCAGAATGCCACCAAGGAGAACAGCCAAGCGGCATCATCAGTCAGTAAGATCAATAATGAAATTATCTATGCTTCCGCGAAAGATATTAACGATATGAACCCACATCTGTACACAGGCTCGATGCCTGCGCAAGGCATGGTGTATGAATCTCTGGTCGAGAACACGGCTGAGGGAATCAAACCCTTGCTGGCCGAATCATGGGACATCTCCAAGGACGGCAAAACGTACACCTTTCATCTGCGCAAAGGGGTGAAGTTCCATGACGGCGAACCATTTAACGCCGAAGCGGTCAAACAGAATATCGAAGCGGTTCAGGCCAATGCCGAGAAACATGCCTGGATCAAGCTCTCCACCAAGCTGAAGGATGTCAAAGTGAAGGACGAATACACCGTGGAGTTGGATCTGTCCGATGCCTATTATCCGACGCTCGTGGAGTTGTCCATGACCAGGCCGTATGTCTTTATCTCACCAAAGGATTTCAAAAATGGTGGAACCAGGGACGGAGTGAACGGTTTCCATGGGACTGGGCCGTACAAGTTAATCGGGCACAAGGTCGAAGAAAATGCCACCTTTGAAGCCAATGCGGAATACTGGGGCGGTGTGCCTGCCATTCAGAAAATCACGGCCAAAGTGCTTCCGGCCGGAGAAACGACCTATTTGGCACTGCAAAAAGGGGAGATCAACTTTGTCTTCACGGATGACCGCGGGGCAGACAGCATTGACGTAGAAGCGATGGATCAGCTGGCTGCATCCGGCGAGTATCAGGTGGTGCGAAGTGATGCGATGAACACGGCCATGATTGTGGCGAATAGCAGCAGGCAGAACAGCCCGGTTCACGAAAAGGCTGTGCGGGAAGCGTTATGGATCGGTATTGATCGGGAGACGATCAGCAAGGATATTTTCAATGGCACGCAGACGGTAGCGAGTACGTTGTTTTCATCGAATGTGAACTACGCCAATGTCGATCTAAAGGTTCGAACGTATGATCCGGAAGCCGCCAAACGTCTGCTGGATCAGGCAGGCTGGACTTTGGCAGAGGGCAAGACGGTGCGTACAAAGAACGGCCAACCTTTAGCGATGAAACTGTATTATGACAGCAACTCGTCCTCTCAGAAAATGCAGGCGGAGTTCATCCAGTATGCGATGAAAGAGATCGGTTTGGAACTGGATCTGACAGGCGAGGAGTCCTCTTCCATTGCGAACCGAAGAGCGACCGGGGAATATGACCTGTTGTTCAACCAGACCTGGGGACTGGCGTATGACCCGCAGAGCACCATCGCCGCGTTTACATCGGATTCGGCGTACAAACATACAACAAGCGGCATTGCCGAAGCGGATGAACTGTATCGGAAAATCGATCAGGTGATGAGCTCGACCGACGATGACTCAGCAACCGCATCTCAACATGGAGAATCGAGAAAAGCACTTTATGCGGATATTTTAAACATCGTACATGATGAAGCGGTGTTCATCCCGCTTACAAACGGGCGTGTCACCATTGTTGCTCCGAAACGTCTGCAAGGCATTACCTTTAAACAGACACAGTATGAATTGCCGTTTGAAAAGATGAAATTCGAGTAGAGGGGGAGGGATATGGGAAGTTATATTGCCAAACGACTGCTGCTGACCATCCCTTTGCTGGTCGTTATTTCGTTGATTACTTTTCTGTTGATCAATCTTTCCCCGCTCGACCCGGCAGTCGTTGTCCTGCAGGCTCAGGATGTACCGCAGATCACCGATGAACTGATCGCTCAAACGAATGAAGCGCTGGGTTTTAACCAGCCTTTCCTCGTTCGTTATATGGACTGGATGGCGGCCGTTGTGCAGTTTGACTTTGGATATTCTTACGTGTCCGGTGAGTCCGTGTGGTCATTAATCGGGCCGGCTTTACTGAACACGTTAAAGCTTACGCTGGTATCCTCCGTCTTCATCATTCTGTTATCCATAGCGCTTGGTGTTCTCTGCGCCCTGAAAGAAGGGAAGATGCTGGATCAATCGGTTAGAGGTATTTCCTTTTTCCTGACAGCGATGCCGTCTTATTGGCTTGCGGCCATCCTGATCTGGTATTTTTCGGTGAAACTCGACCTGCTGCCGACCAGTGGCATGGACTCTTATCGCAGCTACATTCTGCCTGTGCTGGTGATAACGGTCAGTTATACGGGCATTTATTTTCGAACCGTACGCAGTGCAATGCTGAGCAACATGAATGAGGATTATGTGTTATATGCGCGCGCGAGCGGCCTTAGCGAGCGGAAGGTCATGCTGCATATCCTGCGTAACTCCCTGCAAGTCGCGGTGTCGATCTTCTGCATGGCGATTCCAATTGTACTGGGAAGTACCGTTGTTATTGAAAATGTATTTGCATGGCCAGGGCTTGGCCGGCTGAGTGTAAAGTCGATTCTGAGTCGGGATTTTCCCATCATTCAGGCGTATGTGCTTATTTTGGCGGTAACGTTTGTGTTATTTAACATGCTTTCGGACATGATCAATGCAGCGCTGAATCCGCGTTTAAGAAAGGAAATCTGATGCGACTATTCAAAAATCTGAGCCGTGACAAACTTGCCGTGACCTCGCTGGCCGTTATTATCGTGACCATTGTTCTGGGGATCTGTGCGCCCCTCGTTGCCCCTCATGACCCCGGAGCCGTCAACATGAAGCTGCGTTATGCCTCACCTTCCTGGCCCTATCTGTTAGGCAATGATCATCTTGGTCGATGTGTCTTATCCAGAATGATCTACGGTATCCGTCCGAGTGTGTTATGGGTGCTGGCGGCACTCGGTTTCTCGGTACTGATCGGTGCGGCGGCGGGATTTGTGGCAGGGTATTTCAAAGGCAAAGTGGATGCTTGGTTGATGCGAATCTGTGACATTATGCTGTCTTTTCCCGGATATGTGATGACGCTGGCGGTGGTTGGCATTTTGGGCGCGGAGCTTGAAAATATTCTGATCGCGTTTGTCTGTATGAAATGGGCCTGGTTTGCGCGTGTCATCCGTACATCCGTGATGCAATTCTCGGACATGGATTATGTGAAATTCGCCAAAGCTTCGGGTATACCGAGCCTAACCATCATTACACGTCACATCATTCCGGTAACCTTTGCCGATATCGCGGTAATCTCCAGTGGCGCGATGTGTTCCATGATGCTGCAGGTGTCGGGGCTATCCTTCCTTGGTCTGGGCATTCAGGCACCCCATGCAGAGTGGGGCATGATGCTGAATGAGGCGAGACAAGTCATGTTTTCCAGACCGGAATTGATGCTTGCACCGGGGCTTGCGATCGTTGTGGTGGTATCGGCTTTTAACTTTTTATCAGATGCACTTCAGGTGGCACTAGACCCGAAATTAATGACCTCTCCAGGCAAGCGGGATAAATCTCGTGAAAGAGAGGTGAGAAAGGCGGCCTATGAATATAGTCGAGGTTGAGCATCTGAAAGTGTGGGATACGCATACCAATCAGGCCATTGTTCATGACAGTTCATTTACGGTGCGGCAAGGGAGCTGCATGGCGATTGTTGGGGAGAGCGGCAGCGGCAAATCAGTCACATGCAGAGCGTTGATGCGGCTGGATAAGCCTAATATGCGCCAATCGGGAAAGATGCTGTTTCAGGGCACAGATCTGAATCAGCTCTCCGAAAAGGAGATGCGGCGTCGAAGAGGCAAGAAGCTGTGTATGATTTTGCAGCAGGGTATGAGTGCATTCGATCCTTCCTGTGTAATCGGTGTACATATCCGGGAGACGTTGCAGACGCATTACCATTGGAACAACCGTGAACTGGAGCGGAGAATGCAGCAAGCGATGGAGAGTGTTATGCTCCGAAATCCCACAGAAATTCTGAACAAATATCCCCATCAACTGTCTGGCGGTATGTTGCAACGAATCATGATCGCGCTCGCACTTGTGCTCGAACCGGATCTGATTATTGCGGATGAGCCAACCACGGCGCTGGACACGATCTCCCAGTACGAAGTGCTGGAGCAGCTGATTCAGCTGCGTGAACGCATGGGGTGCTCCATGATCTTTATTTCCCATGATCTCGGGGTTGTGCAGAAGATCGCGGATGAGGTGATGGTCATGAAAGACGGCAAGATTGTGGAGCAGGGTAGCATGCAATCTGTTTTGCAGGAGCCTGCACATGCGTATACCCGCTATCTCGTATCTACCCGGTTGGAACTGAGCAATCATTTCAAAGCTTTGATGCAGGAGGGATCATAGATGCTAACGGTAGAGCAGATTGAGAAATCATATGTCCAAGGCGGACTGTTCTCGAAGCATCGGAAGCAAGTGTTGAAAAAGGTGACCATGGAATGCCGGCATGGTGAATGCCTCGGCATTATTGGCGAAAGCGGCAGCGGCAAATCCACACTGGGTCGGTTGATGCTGGGACTGGAAAGCCCGGATCGCGGCGTCATCCGGCTGGAGGGAAAAGATGTGAAAGACCGGCGCGTGCGGATGGGCCGCATCAGCGCGGTTTTTCAAAACTATACCTCCTCGATCAATCCGTTTCTTACGGTAAAGGATGCGATTATGGAGCCGATGAAGGCACTCCAAAAGTCAGGACAAGGACAGCCAATTCATGCCAAAGTGGATATGCTACTTACCCAAGTTGGACTGGACTCATCTTATCGTCTTAAGTATCCGCATGAGCTGTCCGGCGGGGAAGCACAGCGAGTCTGCATCGCGAGAGCAGTGTCGACAGAGCCGCAGTACCTTGTACTGGACGAAGCCGTCAGCTCGCTGGATGTGTCGGTCCAGATTCAGGTTTTGCAGTTGCTGAGATCATTGAAAAGCCTGTACAAGATGAGTTATGTCTTCATTACGCACGACATTCAGGCGGCGGCCTATATCTGCGACAGGTTTGTTTTTTTCAGAGAAGGCCAGATTGAAGAGACGGTTTTGGTTGATCAGTTAAAACATGTGCAGTCCGACTATGCGCAACAATTGTTGAGCCATCTCATTTCATTGTAGCGTGGGGGAGACGGTTGTGATTGAAAGGGAAAAGACGCGTTTTGAGTAGAAGCGGGGGGAGCCGCCTGCGTGTGTAAGTTGGGAGAGCATTATAAGTAAGGGGGAACATTTGTTGTGAGTGGGGCAATGTCATGGCCTTTTTTGCGTTTGTACATTTTGGTGCTGCTCTACTTCAGTGCCAATGCCATTCTGAATGTGATTATTCCATTACAGGGGGCCTTCCTCGGTGCGGGCAGTACGACGATCGGGCTGATTATGGGTGCGTATATGTTTACAACGATGTTTTTCAGACCGTGGGCAGGTAAAATTATTCAAAAGCACGGGCCGATCAAAGTGTTACGAATTATTTTGATTATCAATGGGTTTGCGCTGATTCTCTACACGTTTACAGGGCTTGGCGGTTATCTGCTTGCCCGTATTTTGCAGGGAGTATCGACCGCCTTTTTTTCCATGGCGCTACAGATGGGCATCATTGATGCACTACCGGAGAAAGACCGTTCTCAGGGCATTTCTTATTATTCGCTGTTCAGTTACGTTCCGGGCATTGTTGGCCCGGTGCTGGCTTTAGCCATTTGGCAGACCGGAGGCATGGATTATTTTACAGTGGTGCTGATCGCGATTGCAGTTTGTACCGGGATATTCGGCTATACTGCCAAGATGGAAAAAGATAAGGAGGGGCCGCAGTCCGCTGCAGATGCATCCAGGCAGAACGTGAGTATGTGGGAGTCCTTCGGACAGCTGGTGAGAAATCCATTGTTGTTCCGCTGCAGTGTGCTGATGCTGAGTGCATCGGTGGTATTTGGCGCGGTGACTACATTTATTCCGCTGTATGCAAGTCAGGTTCCTAGCGGCAATGCTGGCGTATACTTGATGTTGCAGGCGGGTACAGTGGTGCTGACTCGAATCGCACTCCGCAAACGCATTCCTTCGGACGGGAAGTGGCATTCACCGTTTATCATGACCACGATGCTGTTGCTGGCTGTTGCGGCACAGTGTGTGAGTTTTTCCGTTACGGGAGGTATGCTCTTCTTTTATTTGGGTGCAGTTCTGATGGGGATCGCTCAAGCCATTTTGTATCCAACGCTCACGACGTATCTGTCCTTTGTTTTGCCTCAACTGAACCGCAATGTACTCATGGGTTTGTTTATTGCGACGGCTGATTTGGGCATTTCGCTGGGTGGTGCAGTCATGGGGCCAATCGCTGACATGTCTTCCTATTCATTTATGTACACGATCTGTGCTATTCTAGGAGCGGTAATGATCGTTTTTGCCTATGAACGGCGTAAAGCGACTAACCGGAACTTCATGAGCTGACGGCCAGGGAACGGGAACGTGGGTCGTGGGTACGTGTCAGAGAAAGCAGGTATGAACGATTGAAATCTTCTATAACAACAACATCCAGTGGAAAATTAGACCCGGTATCGTTTTCCTTTATCGGGTTTTACATACTGGCTTTTTTGTTTTTTGCGGCGAATGCGGCGTTGACGATTATTTTGCCTTTGCGCAGTGAAACGGCCGGGTTAAATCAGGCTGAAATTGGTCTGATGATGGGCAGTTACATGTTCACCTGTATGCTGCTCCGACCATTTGCGGCACAGATGCTGGGCAAGTATGGACCGCTCCGGGTTATGCGATGGCTGCTGATGTTACATGCGGGGACGTTGCTACTGTTTATTGTATCCGGGGTAGAAACGTACCTGTGGCTACGGGCATTGCAGGGCGTGGCGACCGCGTTTTTTTCAATGACGATGCAGGCAGGCATTGTAGAAAGACTGGAGGATAAGGATCGTGCGCAAGGCCTGGCGATGTACACCTTGTTTACGATGGTGCCTTCGCTAGTCATCCCGATTCTGGCCGTGCAAATCTGGCAAAACGCCAGTGAGCTTGCGTTTACGCTGTTGATGATTGGACTGGCGGCATTACCCTTGTTGCTTGGGTACAAGGTGGATTTACCACAGAGCACAGTGCAGAACAAAACATATACGCTGGGGGATATGCTTCGATCGTTCAGTGGCATCTGGCGCAGTACACCACTACTCGTCAGCAGTGTGGTCATGTTGTTTGCCTCCTGTGTTTTTGGAGCCACAGCGACGTTTCTTCCGCTCTATATGGTATCGACAGGTGTAGTGAGTGCAGGTATCTTTTTGACGATTCAGGGTCTGGTGGTAATCCTGTGCCGATTCATTTTGCGTAAAAAAATACCGTCAGACGGTAGCTGGAATACGTGGCTTATGGCAGGTCTGATGTTATCTGCGGCACTGGGGACACAGCTGCTTAGCTTGATGGATATGCTGGGGCCATTTGTGTATATTTCTGCGGTGTTTAGTGGTTTTGCACTGGCTTTACTGTATCCAACGCTGACCACGTATTTGTCCTTTGTATTGCCTGCGGATTCAAGGTACGTGCTTATGGGCATATTTATGTCCTCGTATGATCTCGGTTTTTCACTAGGCGGGCTGGCGATGGGCGTTGTGGTGCAGATCAGCTCTTATTCCGTGATGTTTACCGTTTGTACATTGCTCTCTGTTGCCGCTTTGATCGTGGTGGTACTTTTCAGACAGCGGATGGAGGCCGGGAATCAGTCTATTACTGCGCCAGTGACTTGAGTTGGAAGGCAGAAGGAAGACAAAGGTACGGTGTAGATTTAGATAAAAGTATTGGAGAAGGTAAAGTAGGCATTACAGGTCGCAAGAAATAGGATTATGCAAAAAGAGCTAGAGATGAAGAGATACAGCTAGAGAGTTACAAATGAATAGTTACAAATAAAGAGTTACAGATAAAGCTTGTGGTTCTTCTGCGAAGCGCATCACGGATGCGAATATGCAGGGGATTCATAAGCTTTTTTCATTGTTTTTTTGCACGAGATACGAAAAAAGATTTGACAACGACGCCAAGCAGGATTATAGTCATTGTTGTTAATCGTAATTATTACTATTAAATTCGGAAATCCACCGATCAAGGTGAACTGTACCTATAAGGAGTAGATCTGTATGACACAAAAGCAAATACCGGTGACCGTTCTCAGCGGTTACCTTGGATCAGGCAAAACAACGGTTCTGAACCATGTGCTACACAATCGCCAAGGGCTGAAAGTTGCTGTGATCGTGAACGACATGAGTGAGGTCAACATTGATGCGGCTATGGTAAAAGGCGAGGCCACGCTCTCCCGTACCGAAGAGAAACTGGTGGAAATGTCTAACGGATGCATCTGTTGCACTCTTCGTGATGATCTGATGGAGGAGATTGAAAAGCTCGTAAACGAAGGCAAGTATGACTACATCCTGATTGAGTCGACAGGCATCAGCGAACCTGTTCCGGTGGCACAGACATTTACATATGCCGATGAAGAGACGGGCATCGATCTGACACGACTGGCAAAGCTGGATTGTCTCGTCACTGTTGTTGATGTTAACCGTTTCTGGCATGATTATGCCTCAGGGCAGAGCTTGCTGGACCGGAATCAGGCGACCGGGGAAGACGATACCCGTGACGTAGTGGATTTACTCATCGATCAGATCGAAACCTGTGATGTGCTGCTGCTGAACAAGTGTGACCTTGTGGAAGAGGCAGAGCTTCACAAACTGGAGGGTATTATCCGCAAGTTGCAGCCGAGTGCCAAAATCATTCGTACGGTGAACGGACAGGTGAACCCGGTGGAGATTTTAAATACGGGACGGTTTGATTTTGAGAAAGTGAGCATGTCGGCTGGCTGGATTCAGGAGTTGGAAAAAGAGTCCCACACGCCAGAGACCGAAGAATACGGTATCGGATCATTTGTGTACCGCCGCAGGAAGCCATTCCATCCTTCTCGTCTGGCTGAATTCATGAGCTACTGGCCGGAAGAGGTTGTACGTGCCAAAGGGCTGGTATGGCTTGCCGCTGAAGGAGATGTGGCTGCCAGTCTAAGTCAGGCGGGGCCGTCCATTCAGTTTGGGCCTGCCGGGCATTGGGTTGCCGCGCTGCCGGAAGCGGACAAGCAAGAGATTTTGCGGACAGAGCCGGATGTGCTTGCAAAATGGGATGCCGAGTGGGGCGACCGCCAAACAGAACTGGTCATGATCGGCATTGATATGGAGCGTTCCATCATTGAGGATGAACTGGATCAATGTCTGCTCAGCGATGAAGAGATGCTGGCGGATTGGGGACATTTTGAGAATCCGTTACCTTGGCCTGTAGAGGCTATGTAAGAGAGGCTTAACAGTGTAAGGAAAGCTAGTGTGTAAGAGCTTAAGTGATCTGGGCTTTAGAGTAGGACAACCTGATGGAGTTCGTCGGCCGAGATACTTTTCATCAATCATCTAAAAAATCTAACAAAGGAGCTGTAGAAGATGGCTAAAAAATCAAAGGTTGTGCGTGAGAAACAACGTCAGGCAGTCGTGGCAAAGTATGCGGAACTGCGCCGTGAACTGAAGGAAAAAGGTGATTATGAGGCTCTGCAAAAGTTACCCCGTGACGCTTCACCAACGCGATTGAAAAGTCGTTGCGAGATCACTGGCCGTCCACGCGGATATTTGCGCAAATTCAAAGTTTCCCGGATCAAATTCCGTGAACTGGCTCATCAAGGTCAGATCCCGGGAGTTACCAAGTCCAGCTGGTAAGCATGATAAGAGGAGTTTTTGATAAGGAGGTCTCTCCCATGTTGGATATGTTTACGCAGCGACGCATTGTATCCTTGATGAACGGTTATGTCCATGAGAAAGTACCAGCAGAGCTACGGACGATGGTGAATTTAACCTATGAGATGAAGGATAATGAGTTGATTCTGAGCGAAGAACGTCCTGCTGGACAACGACATCAGTGGGAGCGAATGCCGATTGCTCGCTTTTATTGGGAGGGAGAGCAGTGGAAGGTATACGCTAGCGATGATCAGCACAGCTGGAGTCCGGCAGAGATTGTTGTGCCATGTTTCGATTTCGAGGATGTGTTGGAGCAAGTGGAACGAGACGAATCCGGGGTATTTTGGCGCGAACGTGATTAAAAACATAGTTGTTATGCATCTGGTGGTAGAACTGAAATAACTGAAATAACTGAATAACTAAAATAACTGGAGAAGCGCGCATTGGCTATACGGGGATCGAAATCGTGAACAACGATTGGGGTCCTCTTTTTGTTTTATCGTTGAAGACTGCACATACGGAGATGGAACACCATAATGAATAGACACTGGAACAGGCAGGAAGAAGGAAGAGAAGTGTGAGAGTAGGTGGAATAGCCGGGTGGTGCGAATAAGTGATGTATGTGAATGAAACTGCTGCAGCAGGCCCGGCTCGTGCCCCTGAAATTTTCTAGTCCAAAATTCTAACGATCCCCAGGAACGCTATTCATCCCAAAAAAGCGGGTTTGAAATTCTAACGATCCGTAGAAGCGTTATTTTGCTAGAAATAGCGATTTTGGTGGGGAAATCGGTGATTTTCAGCCGAATAAGCTCTGTGG
>NZ_JAUZUT010000017.1:0-59672 GCF_031844205.1 Paenibacillus sp. RRE4 | reverse complement strand
ATCAGCTCAACAAATGGAGGGCCGGGAAAATTGATTCATAAATCAATGGTCATCTCATTACCCAATCCACGTAATACAAAAAATACAATGGCAGTGCCGTTTTCATTACGTACACTTGTTGCTAAACAGCGGTCTATTGCTACAACTGTTTTTCCCACTTTGTTGGGCGGTATGAAGCATGATATGTACATATTTCTCCTACATCGAGCTAAGCTTTGGTTCTGCTTGCAATACCGTTGTTTAATTGTTTTTTCCTATAAGTTAAATAGATTATATATATTTTATCAATAAGTAGATTTGTGCCACAATGAGGATATCAACAGTGAAAGCGACGGTGAAGCAGATGAAATCAATTAATCAGTGGCAGGCGCAAGAGTATGACAATCAATTGGCTTTTGTATCGGAGTATGGAAAAAGTCTTATTCCCTGGCTTCGTCCGACAGAAGGAGAATCTATTCTTGACCTTGGCTGTGGAACCGGTGATTTAACCCATGAGATTTCCCGGTTCGGGGTGGCGGTGACTGGCATAGACGCTTCCTCAGATATGATTGCTCAAGCGAGGAGAAAATTTCCTGAATTGGAGTTCTGGGAAGCGGATGGTCAGGAGTTCAAGACAGAGCATCCATATGATGCGGTCTTTTCTAACGCTGCATTGCACTGGATGCGAAAGCCTCGGAATGTTGTAGACTGTGTGTGGCATGCACTGAAGCCTGGAGGACGATTTGTGGCTGAATTTGGCGGTAAAGGGAATGTGCAGATCATCGTTAACGCACTGGAGGAAGTATTGGAACGGCATACAGGAATCAAGGCTTCCAAGCGTAATCCATGGTATTTTCCGACGATTGCACAATACAGCACTCTTTTAGAAGACCGAGGTTTTGTGGTTCGACAGGCCTATCACTATGATCGCCCTACCAAACTAGCAGATGGGGAGGAAGGAATCATAGGCTGGTTGGCTCATTTTGGAGATGACTATTTTGAGGGTTACAGCTCTGAGCAGGTGAAGGAATGGTGTCAGGAGATTAGCAAGATCGTGATTCCTAAGCTGTGGAAAAACGATGCGATCTATGCCGACTACAAACGTATTCGTATTGAGGCATTCAAGCCAGAAAATTAAACATTGAATCAATTAAATTTGATGTTATATGAATTTTAGTCACTTACCCGTGAACGTTTATCTCCCATTCTTACATTGGTGAAAATCATAAAAAACCATGTCTTTCTTTCGTTGAGAAGAGCATGGTTTTTGCTTGTTTTGAAACCTGAAATTTAAAATTTAAATATCCAAACGACAAAAATATACAAATGCGAATATTCACCCTACCAAAGACCCATATAAGTAATTTCTATAGCATAATGTAAGTATTTAGAAGGAATTTGTGATATTTTGGTAGAATAATTTACCAGGGGTCAAACATCTTGCAGATTGGCGGTGAACTTGGTCGAAAGTATTGCAGTGCTTCTGGCAGCAAGAATCCCATAGGTGAGGCATCTACACGAAGAAGGAGGGCATAGCCTTGAATAAACGATTGATATCCATGTTAATGAGTGTCCTTATGTTTTTTTCCCTTATCCTGCCTGCGGCCGGAGCCGCTTCTGCGGATTCCGCAATTCAACTGGATAACACTTTAAACAGCACCAAAGCAAAGCAAATGAGAGAAGTGCTTGCCAATAGGGAAGCTCGAATTGCTGCCGATCCAGTTTTGGATAAAAGCCTGAATGGTCTTGGCGGAGAGAACACACGAGTCATTGTTGAGCTTTCTAACAAACCTGTTGCTGTAGCTCAAGGCGAATCAACCCTCTCAGGAAGATCATTTACCTCCTCTATGGAAACAAAGGCTGTGACTCAAGTTGAGGACCAACAACAGTCATTTGTACATAGCCTCACTCAGAAAAAAATCAAACACGAAGTGCTGGACAATTATGCATACGCCCTTAATGGTGTAGCCCTTGAAATAAAGGGGAACCAATTGGGACAATTGCTTCAAATACCAGGCGTAGTCAGTGTATACCCTGACTATGAAGTACAGCTTGCGCCCGAGACCGGCGAAGTTAATCCACATATGAAAGATACGGCTCCTTTTATCGGTGCTCCTGAAGTATGGGATCTTGGGTATAAAGGAAAAGGAGTAAAAGTTGGCGTTATTGATACCGGTATTGACTACAATCACCCGAATCTACGCGACGCTTATAAAGGCGGATGGGATTTTGTAGATAACGATGATGATCCATATGAAGCGACCTATCAGGAATGGAAAGCATCAGGCCAGCCTGAGCTTAATGAAAGAGGAAGCTCTTATTATACTTCTCACGGTACACACGTTTCAGGTACGGTCGCTGCTCGTGAAGCGGGAGACTATGGGGTTGTCGGGATTGCTCCTGAAGCGGATATTTATGCTTACCGTGTTTTAGGTCCTTATGGCAGTGGACAGACGTCCTGGGTACTCGGCGGAATTGACCGCTCGGTAGCGGACGGAATGGATGTCATCAACCTGTCACTTGGTGCTGAAGGTAATGATCCGAGTTATGTCACTTCGGTTGCATTGAACAACGCGATGATGTCTGGCGTAACTGCGGTCGTATCCAGTGGTAACAGCGGCCCTAATCGTTATACCCTGGGTTCACCGGGCGCTTCGGCTATGGCAATTACAGTAGGTAACTCTACAGGCCCTAGTCAGGTCATTACGGCGAATACGCATTTCTGGATCGGTGAAGAAGGTGGGGAAACGGCACCTGAGCAACAGCCAGCTCCGGATAATGAGCAAACTCCAGAATTGGGGAATGCACCTGATACGCAGGAACCTGCCGTTACACCGGTAACCGCACCAGAAGGTGAAGCGGAAGCGACTACATCGGGAGATGAAGTGGGAGATGCTGCATCTGCACAGCCTGAATCTGATCAAGCTGAGGCCCCAGCAACCAATGCTGGCAATGAAGCAGCGGACGAAACGACTGCTCCGGCAACAGAAGCTCCAGCGAATGAGCAATCACCTTTAGCTGTCACCGAATCTGTATATCGTCTGGATGTGATGGGATGGAGTCTTGCGGCTGATCCTGAAGCGGTTTTGACAGATCGGTATGATGTTCAATTTGCGGCTCTGGGTAAACCTGCTGATTTCGAAGGCAAAGATTTCACCGGCAAAGTGGCGTTGATTCAACGCGGGGAACTTGCTTTTGTTGAGAAAATCGCTAATGCCAAAGCTGCAGGATCCGTGGCCGTTATTGTGTATAACAATATTCCTGGCCCGATTGGCGTAAGTCTTGGTGACAACTTCGACCTGATTCCGACACTGAGCATGTCGAAGGAAGATGGTGAAGTCATTAAAGCTCAACTAGACGCGGGGCAACCTGTTGAAGTAAGCTTTAGTGATTTTGAGCGCAGTCAAACACCTGGGGATGAGATGAGTTCTTCCAGCTCCCGCGGGCCTGCAAAAGTAACGTTGGATATCAAACCGGATGTTGTTGCACCTGGATCCAATATTTTATCCACCATTCCTGCTTATGGTAAAGACGAGCCAGGAGCCGATTATGTCCAAGCGTACGATCGCAAAAGTGGAACAAGTATGGCTGCACCGCATGTAGCGGGTCTGGCTGCACTGTTGCTTGAAAAGCACCCGGACTGGACACCTTTTGATGTCAAAGTTGCTTTGATGAATAATGCCAAAATCATGGACACTGCTAAATATGACGTGTTTGATCAAGGTGCAGGCCGCATTCAGGCAGTGAAATCCATTGATCCGGCCGCTTTTGTCAAAGTCATGGATGTGACTCAGTATACCGAGAGTGGCTCGGTTGTCGAGAAAGAAAACATCACAGGAAGCATTAACTACGGAAACTTCTTAAGTACGGAAGCAAAAACGGTAACCAAAACGATCAAGGTTCAGGCTTTGAACGGAAGTGGCGGCGAGTACACGGTGAATGTAAATCCGACTCGTACCGTTCCTGGGGTAACTGTTGCCGTTGATAAAACTTCATTCACTTTGAATGGGGAAGAAGAACTCGCTGTAACGGTTACGGTTCCTCGTGGTGTCACTGCACTAACTGAGGCGCAAGGCTACATCGAAATTTCGAACGGAACAAATACGTTTACCGTGCCATATGTGGCTCACTTTAATGTGACTTCAAGCGGTGTGAAATATATTGAAACGGTAAAAGGAACTGCAAAAAATCCTTTCTATTATCCGTTGAAGGCTGATGGTTCGCTGGATACGTTGAACGTTGCAATGGAATTCCATAATCCAATGACGTTTGCACTGATTGAAATCTATAACGGTCTTGATCCTGAGGGCGGTTATTATCAAGATGGATACATTGGCTCGATCTTTGGTAATTACTATAACTTCAACGCAAATGCCAGATACACGCTGGCCTGGGATGGTCAGTATTCCGATTACAGTACGGAAGAAGTCGCTGAACTTGCAGATGGCTTGTATACCGTAGATATTACAACCATCGGTACGGATGGCAAAACCTATAAGGAAGATACGCCTCCATTTTTGGTTAAAAAGACAGCTCCAGCAGTAACTGCTCCGCAATCATTAGACTTCAAAGCGGAGGATGCTATTGCCATTAGCGGTACGGTGGATGACTTGTATTTCCGTGCTGCGCCTGCTCTGGCCAAAGGCTGGAGCATCCAGCTTGATCCGACGACAGCGCTGAAAGCATCCTATGTCGTGAAAAAGGAAGATGGCTCCACGTTAAAAGAAGGCACGTTTAATGTTCAGGCGGATGGCAGCTTCCGATATGCGTTGGAGGGTGTTGAAGGCGGAACGTACACTGTAGAGACTACCGTAAAAGACGAGCAGGGTCTGGCAGGTACAGCTAGCACAGCCATTACGGTGGAATCCGCGGAGACTGAGCCTGAATCACCAGCTACCAAAGCACCTGGAACACCTACTTTGTCTCACAATAACGGCTTTGTGAACGGTCTGTTAGGTGGCGATTATACCGTGTCCATGAACATGTGGTGGGGTGAAAACGCGACGAGCTACAAGCTGTATGAGGATGGCGTATTGGTTGATTCGCAAAAATTGACCTATAACGCGCCTTGGGCACAGTTCGCTCAAACGAAAATTAAAGGCAAAAGCAATGGCACCTACACGTATGTCGCCGAGTTGGCCAATGATAAGGGGGTAACGCGCAGTCAGACGCTGACGGTGCGGGTAACCGATGCATTGCCTGGCAAAGCGGTGCTCTCCCATGATAACTGGGATGTGGACGGGAACTACAAAGTGATGATGAACTTGTGGTGGGGAACAAACGCAACCGAGTATCGTCTCTATGAGAATGATGAGTTAATTGATACACAGTCACTCAAAGCGACAACACCACTGCCTCAATTTGCGATAACCGCAGTGAAAGGAAAAGCATCGGGTACGTATACGTATCGTGCTGAATTGGTTAACGCTGCCGGGGTGACAACCACCAATACCATTACGGTGAAGGTGAAGTAAAGGCAGTAAGAGCATATTGTTTAGAAAAGTAAAGCCCTCGTCCGTCCCGGCATAGCGAGTGACCAAGACGACATCAAGTTATGAGAAAAGGCCTCCTCCTGTTAAGCGTACAGGAGGAGGCCTTTTTCTTGTATTTGCTTGCAGGGAAGGATAGATATCCGATCTCCTGGTGGACTTTTTTTATAAAACTAAGAAACGGTTCGGTCTTTGCTCGCCTGAAGGCCTGTCATAAGCAGTCCGATCGCAAGAAGAACCTGTACGAGCAGGGGGAGAGACCATCCACGGGTCCAGTCATGCATTAAACCAAACAGTAAAGGACCTCCCGCCGCAAGCATGTACCCAAAGGATTGAGCCATTCCCGAAAGACTTGCTGCCTCTCGCGCATGACGCGTGCGAAGGACGAAAAACATCGTGACCAGACCAAAGGAGGCCCCGGCACCAATCCCGGCTAGCGCAACCCCGATGGTGACGAGAACAGGAGCATCGCTGAATAGTAACGCATATCCGATGATGAGGCATAAACACGTTAAGGTGGTAAGAAGCCGTTGATCCCGTGTTTTTCCAGCCAGAATCGGCACGACAAAGGTAGCAGGTACACTAACCATTTGCATCAGAGACAACATCCAGCCAGCTGAGGCAGCGCTAAAACCTTGATCCGCAAGAATCTCGGGAAGCCAAGTTATCGTGGTATAGAAGATTAACGACTGAATGCCCATGAACAACGTCACGAACCAAGCAAGAGAAGAAGCTCGTAAACGTGTGGGTGCGTTCTCGCTCTGGGAAGTGATATAGAGCATCTGTTTGCGCCCTCTCCGTGCCTGCGGGAGCCATAGAAAGACAGCCAGTAGGGATAGAATGGCCCATACCCCTAATGAAGCCCGCCAACCAAGCGAGGAGGCTTCTGCCACGGGCACGCTAATACCCGAAGAGATGGAGGCGAACATATTCATCGAAACGGAATACAGCCCGGTGACAATGCCGACTCGTAACGGGAAATCACGTTTAATCAGACTGGGCAGGAGTACATTGCTAAGGGCGATACCGCATCCCAGAAGCGCTGTTCCTGCATATAGAGCCAGAACGGAAGGGAGTAGCCGCAAGGTAACTCCGCTGGTAACAATAATGACAGCAAGCAGGAGGGCAGTCTCCAGCCCAAAACGTTTGGCAAGGCGCGGAGCAAAAGGGGAGACAGCTGCAAAAGCGATCAAAGGCAGTGACGTTAGCAATCCAGCCATCGTATGTCCGATACCGGTATCTGAACGAATTAAGTCCACGACGGGACCAGTGGCTGTAATGGGCGACCGCATCGTAGCGGCGATAACAATAATTCCAGTAAGTAACAGGCCGAATTTTTGAGATGTTTGTTCAGACTGTTGTTCCTTCCCGGAAGGGACGGAATGCTGTTGTTGTGTAGGTGAGGACATCATTAATCTCCTGTTTCTGAATATATATTTAAAGCAAGGTATTAAACCAAACAAAGTACAACTTCGCTTCTAAAGGAAGTTGATATGTATGGATTGGTACAATGTTCATTGAGCAAGCATAACATTGTGTGTCATATCGGGCAATGGAGAGTAAAACTTAACAAATGGTCGGTCTGCTCTTTGTGATAGTTTTACATTAATATTACTAGTTGAATTAAGTCATGTGGGAGATTTTAGTATTTTGTGAAGTGCTTAGCGCGGACTGTCCCCTAACATGACTAGAGTAAACTGTGATGGAGTTGGAGTGAAATCGTAAGGATTGAGCAAGAAAATGAGATACTACTAACGAAGGTGTCGAAAGATGGATAATGGGGAGTTGCTCAAATGTATCATGGGAAAATCGCAAATTGTCTCAATATAGTTACTTAATTCTAACGATCACGAGAAACCTTATTTGGAGGAAAGAAAGCCTTCTTGAATTCTAACGATCCTCAGGAACGCTATTTCGTTAAATCCGCATGAAAAAGTACAAAAAAACTACAAAATCGATAAAATAAGGTCTGTGGTGATCATTAGAATTTCAAAACGGTGAAAAAGGCGCAAATAAGCTCCATGGTGATCGTTAGAATTTTTAGCACGCTGGCGAGGTTTCGATTTATTGTGAAATGGCTTATTAGCTCTCAGAAACAGTTTGCTTTCAAAAGTCAGAGCCATGAGGTAAGAGTTGACGAAGCGTATACCTTAGCAAACAAGGCTACACGAACCTGACGTCCCTACGAACCCGCCCGAGGTTCTCATCCCCTGTACGCAAAAAAAAGCTTCCCGAAGGAAGCTTTTTCTTTGACGTCCCAGGAGGGATACTCTCCTTCCAGTCGAGACTGCGAAGCGAATGCTATCGATGCGTATGCTCCGACGAACCACCCGAGGTTCTCATCCCCTGTACGCAAAAAAGCTTCCCGAAGGAAGCTTCTTTTTAGACGTCCCAGGAGGGATTCGAACCCCCGACCGACGGCTTAGAAGGCCGTTGCTCTATCCTGCTGAGCTACTGAGACATGGAAATTTTTCAAGCAAAAATGATTATATCATACGTGAAAAAATATATCAAATGTTTTATTTTAAGCTTGTTTTCATATATGATATTTGGCGGCCGCAACGTTTTTTTCTTTCTAATTAAGGTTATGTTAGAATATCAGAAGAACTCAGAAAATAGATCCATATTTCCTTGATATATATCTATTCACGGTCGATTTGGGCTGGAGATTCAGGAACAGAGGAGGTGCCCCTATCAAGGAATCCACAACCCCGGAAACCGAGCACAACAACAAAATTGTGTTGTTTCCAAAAACGTTGGACTACTACCAGATACAGTTGACGGTTATGCTTGAAAATGAACGTTACGGTGAAGCAATGGACTTGCTTCGCTTTTTGTTGCAATGCCAAGGACAGGAAGAACGTCACTATGACGAATGGAGAGCGTTGCTGGAGTGGTTGCAGGCTGCTTTCCCTCAATATGAAGAATCAGAAATGCAGACCATTCGAGAAGAAGAAGAAGACATCAGCGAAGAAGAGATGGCAAGGCAACACGCCAGGTCGAAACTTGCTCAGGATGATGGTTACGCAGACAAGTTGCTCGGGACGGTTATGGAAGGCCCACTATCTGAACAGACGATGCTGGCTCTCGAACAACTCGCATTTTTGGACGTTCCGAAAGTGGATGAAGAATTGATCGGGTGGCTGCAAACGAAGGTGCTTCATCCTTTATTACAATTCAGAGTCATGCAAACCCTGCGTCGTCGAGGGGTGCAAGACATCATTCATTTCACTAGAGGTGACGAAGAAGTAGAGATTGATATCGCTAACGTTCCACTTAAACCGGAAGAATTTCCACTTCAGATTGTGCAGATTCTGGAACGGGTGGCAGACCAGACGGAGGTTCATGAACCTACGCTCTTTTATTTTGCCCAGGAACTGTGGATACAATATGTTATGGCGGTCTATGGAACACGGGATTACCAGTCCATGCTCGAGCAAAATGATGCTATGGCAGACATTTGGGCGGCTGCGCTACATATGACGGTTGCAGACAGTCTGGGAGGATCACACGATGAGGAAAACACACGCTCGATGTACGCTGTGACAGGTGCAATGAGGTTTCGACTGGAGCAGGCGTATCGCTCTATGAAACAGTTTGTTTCCGCCGGTTTGGACGGTCATTAAGAGACGGAAACGTTTACCTTAAACCGTATCAAGGGATTCCCCTTGAAAAAGAATGTAAACTTGTTTATACTAAAATGGTTATTTTGTGCGTGATCGCCTACGTGAACATGTGAATTTTGGAGGGGAAAGTATACAATGAAAGCAACTTGGGAAAAGATAGAGAAGAACCTTGGGGTTCTTGAGGTTGAAGTCGGTGCAGAGCGCGTAACGGAAGCACTCGACAAAGCTTTTAATAAAGTAGTAAAACAAGCAAACGTACCTGGATTCCGTAAAGGTAAAGTGCCGCGTCCGATCTTCGAAGCTCGTTTCGGAGTGGAAAGCCTTTATCAAGAAGCAATCGACATTTTGCTTCCAGAAGCTTACACAGAAGCGATTGATCAAACGGATATCTTCCCGGTAGATCGTCCTGATGTGGACATCGAGCAATTCGGTAAAGGACAATCCTTCAAATTTAAAGCGAAAGTAACTGTGAAACCAGAAGTTACCCTGGGTGACTATAAAGGAATCGAAGTTGCTGTAGCTAAAGGTGAAGTAACGGATGCTGAAGTTGCAGAAGAGCTGGAGCGTTTGCAACAGCGTCATGCTGAACTTGTTGTAGTTGACGAAGGTGCTGCAGCGAACGGCGATGTTGCTGTAATTGACTTCGACGGTTCTGTTGATGGTGTACCTTTCGAAGGTGGACAAGCTGAGCGTTACTCCTTGGAACTGGGTTCCAACACATTTATTCCAGGATTTGAAGAGCAAGTAGTGGGTCTGTCCACTGGAGACTTCAAAGACGTAGAAGTGACTTTCCCAGAGAGCTACCATGCAACGGAGCTGGCTGGCAAACAAGCCGTATTCAAAGTGAAAGTCCATGAAATCAAACGCAAACAACTTCCAGAACTGGATGATGAGTTTGCTAAAGATGTTAGCGAATTTGATACTCTGGAAGAGTACAAAGCTGACCTCAAAACACAACTGGAATCCCGTAAAGCAGACGAATTCAAAGCTGCTCAGGAAAACGCAGTTGTAGAAAAAGTAGCTGAAAACGCTGAAGTGGACATCCCTGCTGCAATGGTTGACAGTGAAGTACAGAACATGATGCGCGATTTCGACAACCGTCTTCGTAGCCAAGGCATGAACCTTGAAATGTTCATGAGCTTCTCCGGTCAGACTCAAGCTGACTTGAGAGCACAAATGCAAGACGATGCTTCGAAACGTGTTCGCAACAATCTGGTGCTTGAAGCAGTAGGTAAAGCGGAAAACATCGAAGTTTCCGATGAAGAAGTGAACCAGGAACTCGAGAAAATGGCTGAATCTTACAAGCGTCCTGCTGAAGAGATCCGTGGCATCCTCGAAGGTAACGGTTCCCTGGAGAGTCTTCGTGATGAAGTTAAATTGCGCAAAACAATCGAAGTTCTCGTTGAGAACAGTAAAGTTGTTGAGCCAGTTGAAGCTCCAGCCGAAGAAGCTGCTGCAGAAGCTGACGAAAAATAAGACAAGCTGTGTGATTTTGACAGCTATATAAACGATAAGGCACGTGAGTCATTGCGTGCCTTATTTTTAAATTGCGACATCCATTTTATAGAAAAATGAGTGTTGATATGGATTTTCATTCATTTTATTGCAAGGTGCCCATTTTCCGTTGATTTCAAACCTTTATTCTTGGATGGAAATAAAAAAATACCAAGACGGCATAGGATCGATGTAATTTGCACATACATAGAAAACATGGTTAAATATGATCAGGCTACATCGTAAACATCCCTAAGATCACGTGTTTTCTGAAAAATGACATTGTCAAAGGAACATGTTAAAATGATTTTGGGTTTGCTTTACAGTCAGCCTATGTCTAATTACATGTAGAAAAGAGGTTGGTCTCATGAGTCTGGTGCCAATGGTTGTTGAACAAACCAATCGAGGCGAGCGTTCTTACGATATATATTCACGTTTGCTGAAGGATCGCATTATTTTTCTGACCAGTGCGATTGATGACGATGTAGCCAATCTTGTCATAGCTCAGCTTTTATTTTTGGCAGCCGACGATCCTGAGAAGGATATCAGCTTGTATATTAATTCACCTGGTGGTTCTGTTACGGCAGGGATGGGTATATACGATACGATGCAATTTATCAAGCCGGATGTATCGACCATTTGCGTAGGTATGGCAGCAAGCATGGGCTCTTTATTGCTGACCGCAGGCGCTCCGGGCAAAAGATATGCGCTTACGAACAGCGAAGTGATGATTCACCAGCCGCTTGGCGGCGTTCAAGGACAGGCTGCAGACATCAAAATTCACGCAGAATGGATCATTAAAACTCGTCAGAAACTGAATCAAATATATGTTGATCGTACAGGTCAGCCCCTTGATAAAATTGAGCGGGACACAGACCGTGACTTTTTCATGAGTGCGGAAGAAGCGAAAACGTACGGCATTATTGACCAGGTGCTCAGCAGACCGATCAATTCCTAAAGGGGTGGTTTCATGTTTAAATTTAACGATGAGAAAGGGCAACTGAAATGCTCTTTTTGCGGTAAATCTCAGGAGCAAGTTCGCAAGCTGGTCGCTGGACCAGGCGTATACATCTGTGATGAATGTATTGAACTTTGCACCGAAATTGTAGAGGAAGAACTCGGTCATGATGAAGAAGTAGACCTGAAAGATATTCCGAAACCAAAAGAAATCCGTGATATTCTTGATCAATATGTTATTGGTCAGGAACAAGCGAAAAAATCATTGTCTGTAGCTGTGTACAACCACTACAAACGGATCAATACACAAAGCAAGATTGAAGACGTAGAACTGTCGAAGAGTAACATTTTGTTGTTAGGACCTACGGGTTCCGGTAAAACGTTGCTTGCCCAAACGATGGCGAAGATTCTGAACGTTCCTTTTGCTATTGCGGATGCAACTTCACTGACAGAAGCGGGATACGTGGGTGAGGATGTCGAGAACATTCTGCTTAAGCTGATCCAAGCGGCTGACTATGATGTAGAAAAAGCAGAACGCGGCATTATCTATATTGATGAAATTGATAAAGTGGCACGTAAATCGGAGAACCCGTCCATTACTCGTGACGTATCCGGTGAAGGTGTTCAGCAAGCTTTGCTGAAAATTCTTGAAGGTACAGTTGCTTCAGTTCCGCCACAAGGTGGTCGCAAGCATCCACATCAAGAGTTCATTCAAATTGATACAACCAACATCTTGTTCATCTGTGGTGGTGCCTTTGATGGCCTGGAGCAAATGATCAAACGCCGGATCGGTAAAAAAGTCATTGGCTTTAACGCCGCTACGGAGCAAAAAGATCTGAAACCGGGTGAATACCTCGGTATGGTATTGCCAGAAGACTTGCTGAAATTCGGTTTGATTCCGGAATTCGTAGGCCGTCTGCCAGTCATCTCTACGTTGGAGCCACTGGATGAAGATACGTTGGTGCGGATTCTGTCCGAACCGAAAAATGCGCTGACGAAGCAGTACCAAAAACTGCTTGAGCTGGACAATGTCAATCTGGTGTTTGAACCGGGTGCATTGCTGGCTATTGCCAAAGAAGCAATCAAGCGTAACACAGGTGCACGTGGCTTGCGTGCAATCATTGAAGGCATCATGCTGGAAATCATGTATGAAGTACCTTCACGTGAAGACGTGACCAGCTGTGTCATTACGGAAGAAGTTGTTGAGAAAAAAGTTGTGCCTGAACTTGGCCAATCAAAGGACGATAAGCAGGAAGAGAGTGCTTAATTGACATTCTTTCAGCTGAGCTTTGAAATATAGACTTGTCAGTTCTCCACTTGGGCAGAAGGCGTATATATGGTCTTTTGTCAGAGTGGAGCTTTGACGTTGTGGGGAGAGAAATCACTCATGTATTTAAGACAGGACACCCGTCCCGTAAAAGTAGGGAACTTGACCATTGGTGGTAGTAACGAAGTTATTATTCAAAGTATGTGTACGACCAAAACAGCAGACGTTGAAGCGACAGTTGCAGAGATTTTGCGATTGGAAGAAGCCGGATGCCAAGTGGTACGTGTAACGGTGAATAATGAAGAAGCTGCTGCAGCGATTAAGGAAATCAAGAAACGGATTCACATCCCGCTCGTGGCTGACATCCATTTTAACTACAAGCTGGCTTTGCTGGCTATCGAGAATGGCATTGATAAAGTTCGGATCAATCCAGGCAATATCGGTAAACGTGCTAAAGTCGAAGAGGTTGTCAAAGCGTGCAAGGAAAAGGGGATTCCGATTCGAATCGGGGTAAACGCGGGTTCACTAGAGAATCATCTGCTTGAAAAGTATGGCTATCCTACTGCGGATGCCATGGTCGAAAGTGCGTTATTCCACATAGGCATTTTGGAAGAGCTGGATTTCCACGATATCATCGTTTCACTTAAAGCGTCGGACGTACCGATGGCTATTGAAGCTTATACGAAGGCAGCTCAGATTATTCCTTATCCGTTACACCTCGGTATTACCGAGGCAGGAACTCTCTTCTCAGGCACGATTAAAAGTTCCGCGGGTATGGGCGCACTGCTCTCTATGGGGATTGGTTCAACGATGCGTATCTCGCTTAGTGCCGATCCGGTAGAAGAGATTAAAGTGGCGCGCGATCTGCTCAAAACCTTTGGACTCATCTCCAATGCGGCTACACTGATCTCTTGCCCAACTTGCGGGCGTCTGGATATTGATCTCTTCTCGATCGCCAACGAAGTGGAAGAGTATATCTCCAAGCTTAAGGTGCCGATTAAAGTATCTGTACTGGGTTGTGCCGTTAATGGTCCAGGCGAAGCCAAAGAAGCGGATATTGGCATTGCCGGTGCCCGTGGAGAAGGTCTTTTATTCCGTCATGGTAAAATGATCCGTAAAGTGCCGGAAGAGATCATGGTAGAGGAATTGAAAAAAGAAATCGACAAAATCGTTGAAGCGTATGAAGAAACAGGGGTTATCCCCGGGCGTTCGCACTAATTTTTTTTGTACAAGTGTACCCAAGAAGAAATGGTTCCTATCATCCAAGCGATAGTGATACGTTTAAATAGCTGAAATGTGAAAGCCTGCCATACGTGGCGGGCTTTTTGCATGCTCATGAACAAATTCTCAAGCACAAATTCGTCTTGTTCCGTTTACGTCTCGTCGAAAAGGCTATACTACCAAGTATTAGCATGATTACAGATGAGAAGAAGGACAGAACAGGAGGATGTTGAGATATGGGTGAGTTTGGCATGGTATTCATGTTGATACAGTTATTTTTTGGCGTGGTGATCGGATTATACTTCTGGAACTTGCTTCGAGGCCAGAAAACGAACCGAACTGCGGTTGAGCGTGAATCACGGAAAGAATTGGAGAAGCTTCGCAAGCTGCGTTCAATATCACTGACGAAGCCGCTGGCGGAGAAGACGCGTCCAGCGACCATTAACGATATTGTTGGGCAAAAAGACGGACTGCGCGCGCTGAAGGCTGCCTTATGTAGTGCCAATCCGCAACATGTGATCATATATGGCCCGCCGGGAGTAGGGAAAACGGCTGCCGCAAGGGTCGTGCTGGAAGAGGCGAAGAAAAACCCGACCTCTCCCTTCAAAGCCGATGCTAAATTTACCGAGCTGGATGCCACAACGGCTCGTTTTGATGAGCGAGGCATTGCGGACCCACTCATTGGTTCCGTTCATGATCCGATCTATCAGGGAGCGGGAGCCATGGGCGTGGCCGGCATTCCTCAACCGAAGCCGGGTGCGGTGACCAAAGCGCATGGCGGTATGCTCTTCATTGATGAAATTGGAGAATTACATTCGATTCAGATGAATAAGCTGCTCAAAGTGCTGGAGGACCGCAAGGTCTTTTTGGAAAGTGCGTACTATAACTCGGAAGACACGCATACTCCTGCTTATATCCACGATATTTTCCAGAATGGGCTGCCTGCCGATTTTCGTCTGGTTGGAGCGACGACACGTTCCCCGCATGAGCTCCCTCCTGCCTTACGTTCACGGTGTATGGAGGTCTATTTCCGTCCATTGTTACCGGAGGAGATTGGAAAGATTGCGGAAGATGCGGTACAGAAAATCGGGTTCAGTCCATGCCCGGATGCCGTTGATGTGGTCAAGCGATATGCGACCAATGGGCGTGAAGCGGTCAATATCATTCAACTAGCCGCTGGACTTGCACTCACTGAAAAGCGTGAGACGCTTCAGGCTTCTGATGTCGAGTGGGTTGCCGGGAGCAGTCAGATCCAGCCAAGGCCGGATCGTAAGGTTCCTTCACAGCCGCAGGTCGGGTTTGTCAATGGGCTCGCTGTTTACGGACCGAATATGGGTACCATTTTGGAGATTGAGGTGTCAGCGGTTCCTGCACTGAAAGACCAGGGCCGCATCAACATCACAGGTGTCGTGGATGAGGAAGAGATTGGAGGCGGTTCCCGTACACTTCGGCGGAAAAGTATGGCTAAAGGCTCGGTTGAAAATGTGTTAACTGTCTTGAAAGCGATGGGCATCCGCACGAGTGATTATGATTTACATGTGAATTTTCCGGGAGGCACGCCGATTGATGGTCCATCGGCCGGAATTGCCATGGCTACAGCAATCGCTTCAGCCATTCAAGGACGCCCTGTAGACCACGAGATTGCCATGACGGGCGAGATTAGTATCCATGGCCGGGTTAAACCGATTGGCGGTGTGCTGGCGAAGGTGGAGGCGGCTTTCCAGGCTGGGGCGAAGACGGTCATTATACCGGCGGAGAATTGGCAGTCCATTTTTGATAATCTGGATGGCTTGCGGGTGATCCCTGTAGATACGGTTCAGGATGTATTCCGTGAAGTCTTTGGCTCGGATCCGGGGGCGCAACAAGTGGAACAGCAGGTAGTTGCAGAAGAGACGGCGTTACCTAAACCGGAGATCTTTCCTCCGGCATCCGCCTCTTTTTTACGGGCAGAGTCACCTCGTCCAGGGCGAGTTACAGATTCGGGAAGCTGCTAAGCGCTTCCCTTCATTGGTTTTTTATGTGAACATTTGATAGAATAATGAATGACTACAACCTGAGAGCCATTGGAGGTGCGAAAGCGATGGGACCGAGCAAAGCGAAAGGTCGTCGTTTTCCTTTACTGCCTTTAAGAGGACTTCTCGTCTACCCGAGTATGGTGCTGCATCTCGATGTGGGCCGGGAGAAATCGGTCAAGGCTTTAGAAAAAGCGATGGTAGAAGAACATTTGATTCTCCTATGTTCCCAAGCCGAGGTAAATATTGAGGAACCTACACGAGAGGATATTTTCCGCATTGGAACCGTAGCTAAGGTAAGACAGATGTTGAAGCTGCCCAACGGAACGATCCGAGTACTTGTGGAAGGCTTGGAACGGGCTGAAATTATTGAATATACGGACAACGAAGAATATTACGAGGTGCTGGCGCTAGAACTGCCTGAGGAAGAGAACGCTCATCCCGAGACAGATGCCCTTATGCGTACCGTTCTGAACCAGTTCGAGAATTATATCAATCTGTCCAAAAAAGTAACCCCCGAGACACTGGCTGCCGTGTCAGACATTGAAGAACCGGGGCGTCTTGCGGACGTTATTACAAGCCACTTGTCTTTGAAAATCAAAGACAAACAGGAAATTCTGGAGACCATCGACGTGCGGGAACGTCTGGAGAAACTGCTGGACATCCTGAATAATGAGCGTGAAGTGCTGGAGCTTGAACGTAAGATCAGCCAGCGGGTGAAGAAACAGATGGAGAAAACCCAGAAAGAGTACTATTTGCGTGAGCAGATGAAGGCGATTCAGAAGGAACTCGGTGAAAAAGAGGGCCGTGCGGGCGAAGTGGAAGAACTTCGTAATCAGATGGAAAGTCTGGGCCTGCCGGACAAGGTGAAAGAGAAGGTCGAGAAGGAAATTGATCGACTGGAGAAAATGCCTGCAAGCTCTGCCGAGGGTGGTGTCATCCGCAACTATGTGGATTGGCTACTTGCGTTACCTTGGAGCCAGGTGACGGATGATGATCTGGATATCCAAAAGGCTGAAGATGTGTTAAACGCCGACCATTACGGTCTGGAGAAGCCCAAGGAACGTGTATTGGAGTATCTGGCCGTGCAGAAACTTGTCAAAAAACTCAAAGGTCCGATTCTTTGCCTAGTTGGCCCTCCGGGGGTAGGTAAAACCTCTCTGGCCCGTTCGATCGCAAGATCACTTGGTCGGGAATTTGTGCGTATCTCTCTCGGCGGGGTGCGCGATGAAGCAGAGATTCGTGGACACCGCCGTACCTACGTAGGTGCGATGCCTGGACGTATCATTCAGGGGATGAAAACAGCAGGATCGCTTAACCCTGTATTTTTGCTGGATGAGATCGACAAAATGGCTTCCGATTTCCGCGGAGATCCTTCGTCTGCATTGCTGGAAGTGTTAGATCCGGAGCAGAACAATACGTTTAGTGATCACTTTGTGGAGTTGCCTTTTGACTTATCTAACGTTATGTTCATAACTACTGCGAACACGGTGCACAACATTCCGCGTCCATTATTAGATCGTATGGAAATGCTGAATATTCCGGGTTACACCGAGCTGGAGAAGCTGCAAATATCCAAAAACTATTTGCTACCCAAACAGAAGAAGGATCACGGTCTCGAAGAAGACCAACTGGAAGTGCCAGAGGACAGCTTGCTAAAAGTGATTCGTGAGTATACGCGTGAATCAGGTGTAAGGAATTTGGAACAGCAAATGGCATCACTTTGCCGGAAGGCGGCTAAAAATATCGTATCCGGTACAGAGGGCCAGATTGTCATCTCACCGGATGATGTTAAGGACTATCTCGGTCCGGGCAAATTCCGCTACGGCATGGCGGAGCTGGAAGATCAGATTGGTACGGTGACCGGGCTGGCATGGACTGAGGTAGGCGGAGACACGCTTGTGATCGAAGTAACGGTGGTGCCGGGAACAGGCAAGCTGACGCTTACGGGTAAGCTGGGAGACGTCATGAAAGAATCGGCTCAGGCAGCTTTCAGTTATACACGTTCGAAAGCAGCGCAGCTTGGCATTGCGTCTGATTTTCATGAGAAGAACGACATTCACATCCACGTCCCGGAAGGTGCCATCCCTAAAGACGGCCCATCAGCCGGTATTACGATGGCAACGGCCTTGATCTCAGCTCTGACGAATAAACATGTGTCGAAAGACATTGCTATGACAGGTGAAATTACATTACGCGGACGGGTGTTGCCGATCGGCGGCTTGAAAGAAAAATCACTTGCAGCCCACCGTGCGGGTTACAAAAAAATATTGTTACCTAAGGATAACGAAAGAGATCTGCGCGACATACCGGATAGCATCAAGGAAGATGTGGAATTTGTGCCCGTAGCTCATATGGATCAGGTGTTGCAGCATGCTCTTGTGGAACAGGCAGGCATTCATCTGTAACCGACACGTATCCGCAAAGATTAAATGGAGAGTAGACCGTTCGGCGGGGGCTTCGGCGTCCGCTGGAACGGTTTTTTTCGTGATAATCTGATGTTTTTCGGGTACAAAAGTTGTTTTTTTGGGTACAGGAGAGGTTTTTTTTGATATGATAGAAGGAATGATGGCATAATACGGGATGAAAATGTGGAAATGTTATGCTTGCAAGACAGGAGTTCAAGAGAGGAAAGATGCAATTTGAAAGTCAATCAATCTGAATTTATAATTAGTGCCGTTCGGCCTGAACAATATCCAGATGACGGCCTGCCGGAGATTGCCCTGGCGGGACGCTCCAATGTGGGCAAGTCATCACTGATCAACCGTTTGATCAATCGCAAAAATCTGGCACGCACAAGTTCAACTCCGGGTAAAACCCAGCAACTGAACTATTATAAGATCAATCAGGATCTGTATTTCGTCGATTTTCCGGGTTACGGGTACGCCAAAGTATCCAAAGAGCAACGTTTTGCCTGGGGTAAAATGATGGAAAAGTACCTGCTACAACGGGATGAATTGAAGCTTGTCATGCAGATGGTGGACATGAGACATGAGCCATCCAAGGATGACAAAATGATGAATGAATGGCTGCGCCATCATGGTCTGCCATTGGTCGTTGTGGCTACGAAGATGGACAAGATTCCCAAGACACGCAGAGCCAAGCACATTAAAGTTATCAAGGAAGCACTGGGCCTTCGATCAGGCGACTTGTTTGTGCCTTTTTCATCCGAGGAAGGTCTGGGCAAGGAAGAACTGTGGGATATTATTACCCGCCACGCCCGCGTAGACAAATATGCACCAGTTGAAGAAGAGTCCGATCACGAGACTGAACAAACTGTTCAAACAGCTGGGGATGACAACTACTAACCTATAATATTTGAAAACTCATCGTGTTTCCCGCACCTAGATAGTCATGGAATGATTCCATGACTATTTGTTATAAGCAGTCTTGAACAGGTTTGCAGAAATCCCCGTTTTCTCAAATATTCACTATTCGTTCCATATAACGAATAACGGTGTACATTGGTGAGACACTACAATATATCACAATGCATATGATAATCATCATGTTGATTTCATAAACATTTCATAAAAATGGGCGAGTGATGGACTTGATGTGTGATATAATTAACTATGTCAATCTGAACTGGATAGAGATATACAGTAAGCACTTTGATTGGAAATTTATTAGGCAGGTGAACTTGCAATGCACATCGTTGTTGTTGGTTTGAATTATCGCACGGCGCCTGTAGAGGTCAGAGAACGATTCACATTTGCAGAAAAGGACTTGTCTGAAGCGCTGCAGCAGCTCAAGCTGACCAAGAGTGTATTGGAAGGTGTAATCGTAGCCACTTGTAATCGTACGGAATTGTACGTTGTGGTCGACCGTCTTCACATGTGCGGTTATTTTATTCGAACATTCATGGAGCAATGGTTTAACGTTCCACGGGAAGAATTTACGCAACACTTATATATATACGAGGATGATCAAGCCATGCGCCATCTGTTCCGGGTCATTTGCGGACTGGATTCGATGGTCATTGGAGAGACTCAGATTCTCGGCCAAGTGAAACAGGCTTTTTTCAAAGCGCAGGAAGAGAAAGCAACCGGAACTTGGTTTAACCAATTGTTTAAACAGGCAGTTACCTTGGGCAAGCGGGCACATTCGGAGACTTCCATCGGGGAGAGTGCCGTTTCTGTCAGCTATGCTGCAGTTGAACTGGGCAAGCGGATTTTTGGTATGTTCACAGACAAGAAGGTGCTTATTTTGGGTGCCGGCAAAATGAGTGAACTTACCGTAAAACATCTGTATGCCAACGGTGCATCTGAAGTTATCGTAGCCAACCGGACTCTCGCCAGAGCGGAGGAGCTAGCCAGCAAATTCCGGGGGACGCCGTGTACGATGGAGCAGGCCATCACGAGATTGGGTGAAGTAGACATCGTCATCAGCTCTACAGGAGCAGAACGTTATATTCTCGATGCAGGTGTTGTCCGGGAGAGCATGAAGCGCCGGCAAGCACGTCCGCTGTTCCTGATTGATATTGCCGTACCACGTGATATTGATCCGGCAATTGGCGAAATCTCTAACGTATTCCTCTACGATATTGATGATCTGGAGGGCATTGTGGAGAGCAATCTGGAGATGCGTAAGGTGGAAGCTGCGAAGATTGAGAGAATGATTGAACTCGAGATGGAGGATTATTACCAGTGGCTCAAAACGCTTGGCGTTCGCCCAGTTATTCGGGCGTTGCAGGAGAAGGGCGTATCTATTCATGAAGAAACGATGGATAGTTTGTTTAACAAGCTTCCAGAGCTGGATGAGCATCAGCGTAAAGTCATTCGTCGTTTGACCAAAAGCATTGTCAATCAAATGACAACCGATCCGATCAATCGGATCAAGGAAATGGCAGGTACGAAGCAAGGTGATGAAGCGTTGCGCATGTTTACGCAGATTTTCGCGCTGGAGGATGCAGTCGAAATGGCTGCAGAAAAAGTGAATCAGAGTGATGCAACAGCTCTGGGCAAACCAGCGATTCACCTGAACGAAAACCGGCAAGACCCCGTGCCGGCTTATGTCCCGGCAGGCGTATAAGGCAGGTGGGCAGCTTGACCCTTGCTGAACAAGTCTATGAAGCTTTAATTTATATGTATGCCCTGAGCCTACTGTTCTATTTCTCGGACTGCATTCGACGCAATGCGGGGGCGAAGCGGACAGGCACAGGGTTTCTTGTTGTTGTTTGGGGCCTGCAAGTGACCCATGTTATCATGCGAATGTGGGCTGAAGGTCACTTCCCGATCTATACTACATTTGATTTTTTGTTTATTTTTTCTTTCAGTATTGTGCTGATGTCATTGATTATGACACGGGTTCAACGCTCAGAATTTGTTATCCTGCTACTCAACATCGTTGGATTCTCGGTAACGGTTCTGAACCGGTTGTGGTTTACTGCCGGCGAAATCTCGTTGCACAATTGGCAGACAGTTCACGGTTTGTTGATTATGCACATTACACTGGCTAATCTGGGCTTTGCGGCTTTAACGGTTGCTTCGGTGTTTGCGTTGTTGTACCTGTTCTTGCACCATAAGTTGAAAAACAAAAAATGGAATGATACGGTACGGCGTTTACCCAGCCTGGAGGTCATTGGAAAATATATGGATGGTGCCACATTGATTGGCACTCCGCTTCTTGGAGTATCGGTTGTGCTGGCTGTATTGTCCATCGTTGCGGAACGACGGTGGCATCTGTTGCTCGATCTGAAGGTGATTGCAACGGGTCTCGCGATTGCCATCTATGTTGGTTATTTCGTAGTCAAGAGAAGAAAGCAATTTTCGATGATGATCATGTCCAGATGGACATTGATTGGATATGCGCTTGTCATCATGAGCTTTTTATCCAATGCGTATTCAGCGTTTCATCGCTGGACGGGAGAGTGAGGATATGGAACATTACACGCCGATTTATGTAAATACTTCAGACAAATCTGTTCTCGTGATCGGTGGAGGACGTGTTGCTGAGCGTAAAGTAAGAGGATTGTTGCAGACTGAGGCCCGAATTACGGTCATCAGCCCTATGCTTACGCCCACTCTCGAACAATTGCATCAGGAATCCCGAATCGAGTGGATAGCCCGGTCCTACCGCAATGGAGATTTGCGGGGGGCCTTTCTCGTATATGCAGCAACGGACGATCTGCAAGTTAACCATGCCGTAGTTCAAGAAGCTGAAGCTGGGGCAATACTGGTGAACGATGCGATGTCTTCCGGTAATAGCCGTTTTATTACGCCGAGTGTGGTGAGGCGAGGTCGGTTAAGCATTGCCATCTCCACTGCCGGTGCAGGACCTGCGGCGGCGGCCGAGATTCGTGCTTTGCTTGAACAACAGTTTGGAGATGAATACGAGACGTATCTTGATTTTTTATATCAGATGAGAATGGAGATCAAATCTCGCGGATTGCCTCCAGCTGTAAGAAGTACGCTACTGCGCCGCCTAACGGAAATGGACATTTTGGATACGATCCGCACGGGTCAGTTTCAGTGGTGGAGCGAAGAAAAAATCGGGAACTGGATATCCCGTAATCAGGAGGAAATGTAGATATGCGTACAATTAAAGTGGGCAGCAGACAAAGTGCCTTGGCACTAACCCAGACCGGATATGTGATTCAGGATTTACGTGATATTTGTGAGCGGGAAGGTTTAGCTTTTGACTTTGAGGTACATAAGATCGTGACAAAGGGAGATCTCATTCTGGATGTAACGTTATCCAAAGTGGGTGGTAAAGGTTTGTTTGTTAAAGAGATTGAACAGGCGATGCTGGATCGCACCATCGATATGGCTGTTCACAGCATGAAGGACATGCCTTCCGAGCTTCCCGAAGGACTGGTGAACGGTGCAGTTCCCCGTCGAGCAGATTCGCGGGATGCTCTAGTTTCACGCGGAGGGCTTACGCTCGATCAACTGCCAGAGGGTGCACGGGTTGGAACAAGCAGTCTGCGCAGATCCAGTCAGTTGAAGGCGTACCGACCTGATCTTCAGCTGGAATCGATTCGCGGCAATATCGACTCACGTTTGCGAAAGCTTGAAACCGAGGGACTGGAGGCTATCATTTTGGCTGCAGCAGGTTTGTATCGAATGGGCTGGCAGGATCGGATTACGGAGTATCTGTCTGAGGAAGCCTGCCTTCCGGCTGTGGGCCAAGGAGCTCTAGGCATTGAGTGCCGTGAGAATGATGAAGAATTGCTACATCTGCTCACTCTCTACAACGATCCTGCAACCGCTGCGCCAGTCATGGCAGAGCGTCGGTTCCTGAGCGTGTTAAACGGGGGGTGTCAGGTACCGATTGGTGCACATGCGGTGTGGGTGCCGGAAGATGATTCCCTGAACCGTGAAAACAAGTTACAATTAACGGGAATGGTTGGGATGCCGGATGGCAGACTGATTTTGAAGGAAACATTGAGCGGTAAAGATCCGGTTCGCCTGGGAGAAGAAGTGGCTTGGAGATTAATTGATCGCGGGGCTGAACAGATACTGGCAGAAGTTAGGGGATGAAGGCATGGCGGGGAAAGTCTTTTTGGTAGGCGCGGGTCCTGGAGATGCAAGGCTGATTACGGTAAAAGGTTGGGAGAGCATAGGCAAAGCTGACGCCGTGGTTTATGATCGACTCGCGAGTCCACGATTGTTGAAACTGATGAAACCCGGTGCAGTCAAAATTTATGTGGGGAAACGACCGGATCGACATACGATGAAACAGGAAGAGATTAACCAGCTGCTCGTGGATCTGGCGCTTGAAGGCAAAGTGGTTGTACGTTTGAAAGGTGGAGATCCGACCATATTCGGACGGGTAGGGGAAGAAGCGGAGTTGCTGCATAAAAACGGCATTCCGTTTGAGATCGTACCTGGAGTAACCGCTGCAATCAGCGTGCCGGCTTACGCAGGTATTCCGGTGACACACCGGGATTATGCTTCCTCCATCTCGATCATTACCGGACATGAAAGCCCGGACAAGCTGGATCGCAGCATTCATTGGGATAAAGTCACAAACGCTACGGGCACACTGGTGTTTATGATGGGGGTTGCCAAGATTGGCTATATTAGCGAGCAACTCATTCGTCATGGCCGTCCGGCCAGCACACCGGTGGCGCTTGTGCGTTGGGGAACGCGGGCAGAACAGGATACCATCACGGGGACGCTGGAAGATATCGAAGCCAAAGTCATTGCGGCGAATTTTCAGCCACCAGCTGTCATCGTCGTTGGAGATGTGGTCAACCAGCGGGAGCAATTGAAATGGGCAGAGGTGCTACCGCTGTTTGGCAAACGAATTCTGGTTACCCGTGCCCGCAGTCAGGCGAGCGAACTGGTGAATCGCATTGAAGAGCTCGGTGGTGAACCCTATGAGTTCCCGGTCATTGAGACGGTTATGCCATCCAGCGACTCTTCCAAACAGAGTGTCAAAGATGCACTGCATGCGTTAAATACGTTTGATTGGGTCTTTTTCACAAGTGTCAATGGCGTGGAGTTTTTCTTCCGTCATTTGGAAAACGAAGGCAAGGACATTCGCTCGCTTCATCAGGCAAGAATTGCAGCTGTAGGGCCATCTACGGCAGAAGCATTGCGCAAGCACGGTATTGCACCTGAAGTTGTCAAAGGGCCTTTTCAAGCGGAAGGCATGCTTGAAGCGTTTGAAAGCGAGTTGAAGGCAGGACAGAACGTGCTGATTCCACACGGGGATCTCGCACGGTCGTGGTTGCCGGAGCAATTGAGAGAACGAGGGCTGCACGTTACCGAGGCGATTATCTATGACACCATTCTTGCAGGCGAGGACGATGACGAATTACTCAAACTGCTTGAAGAGGGCGGTATTCATGCGGTGACCTTCACCAGTTCATCTACTGTGAAGAACTTCATGAAGATGCTGAAACGAATGGGTGTGGAAGATCCATTGCCGTTGCTTAAGGGAGTAGAGGTTGCGTGTATTGGTCCGGTTACTGCAGAGACTGCAGAGGCTGCCGGGCTGGAGGTCACTTTGATGGCGAAGGAAGCTACAATGACTAGCCTGATCGATGTTTTATGTGAGTGGAAACGTGCGGGCAGTGTCAGTGCTGTCAACAATTAAGATGGACTAGCTTCGGCTGAATATGTGAAGCGTGCTGAATTCGAGAAGAACCAGCGCGCTTCCCTTTTTACAATATGAAATTTTAGGAGGTATAGGGTAGATGGGTTTTCCAATCGTACGACATCGCCGTTTACGTCAATCGGCAGGCATTCGCAACATGGTGAGAGAAGCACACTTGACTGTAGATGATTTTATTCAACCGATCTATGTCACATATGGTGAAAACGTAAAGTCCGAGATTACATCAATGCCGGGTGTATTTCGCTTCTCGCTTGACCGTCTGCAGGAAGAAGTCAAAGAAATTGCAGAACTTGGCATTCCGGCTGTACTGCTGTTCGGCATTCCGGAAACAAAAGACAGTGTGGGTTCATCCGGTTTTGCAGAGGATGGCATTGTGCAGGAAGCAACGAGATTGATCAAATCCTGGTATCCCGAATTGCTGGTGATTGCAGACACATGTCTATGTGAGTTCACCGATCATGGCCACTGCGGCATGGTTCATACTACGGAGATTGATGGACATATCTGCGGCGATGTTCTGAATGACGAGTCCTTGGAGTTGCTGATGAAAACGGCAGTATCGCAAGCCAAGGCAGGCGCAGATATTATCGCACCTTCGAATATGATGGATGGATTTGTACAGGCCATTCGTGCGGGTTTGGATGAGAACGGATTTAATCATATTCCGATTATGTCTTATTCCGTCAAATACGCTTCAGCATTCTATGGCCCATTCCGTGAGGCAGCAGATTCTACACCGCAATTCGGTGACCGGAAATCCTATCAGATGGACCCGGCAAACGCGCGGGAAGCGTTGCGCGAAGCGGAGACCGATGTGCTGGAGGGGGCGGACATGCTGATGGTCAAACCATCATTATCCTACCTCGATATTATGCGCACGATTAAGGATCAGTTTGATCTTCCGCTCGTAGCTTACAATGTAAGCGGAGAGTATGCAATGGTGAAGGCGGCCGCGATTCAAGGATGGATCGATGAGAAAAAGGTGGCTATGGAAATCTTACTCAGCATGAAACGTGCCGGGGCAGATATGATTATTACGTATTACGCCAAAGATGCATCAAGATGGCTGGCTGAAAGGTAAACCAACGACTACCAACGAGTAACCATATATGTTCTTTATCTATGCGAATAAAACCTATAGACCTTGCTTTTTTAAAGAGTGGTGCGGCAGACTATATAAGTTGAACAGATCATTTACACTGAAACGGAGAGGACAGAAAAAACCTGTAAAAGCGAAGCGTTCGCCTTTATCACCGGATTTTCCCCTTATGAAAAATAAAATCAAAAAATCTGGGGATAACAGCGATTGAAAGGTTATTCTGTCATCGGAGTGTCTGTGTAAATATCTTTAGTTCAACTTATCTAGTCATTAAATGCATCAGTCTCTCTGCAAGCGAGGTCGTTACATTAAGGAGGATGTTCATGACTGCACAACAAGGCAATCGTCGCAATGATGAGCGCTCACGTAGCGCATTTGAGGAAGCCAAGCAGTACATACCTGGAGGGGTGAACAGTCCGGTCCGGGCGTTTAAATCCGTGGGACTCACTCCGATTTATGTCGAGCGCGGTGAGGGCTCCAAGATCTATGATATTGATGGAAATGTGTTTATCGACTATGTAGGTTCATGGGGACCGCTAATTATGGGGCATGCTCATCCTGAAGTTGTGGAAGCACTCCAGGAGACAGCCCTTAAAGGCACAAGCTTTGGAGCACCGACCCTGCTTGAGACAGAGATGGCAAAACTGGTTTGCGAGCGTGTGCCTTCCATCGATATCGTACGCATGGTGAATTCCGGTACGGAAGCCACGATGAGTGCCATTCGATTGGCACGCGGGGTAACGGGACGTAGTAAAATTTTGAAATTTGAAGGTTCCTACCATGGTCATGCCGACAGTTTGCTGATCAAAGCTGGATCAGGGGTAGCCACACTGGGATTGCCGGACAGTCCCGGAGTGCCCGAGGGTGTGGCTTTGAATACAATCACGGTACCTTACAATGATTTACGGTCCGTGCGTCTTGCTTTTGAACGATTTGGAGAAGAAATTGCGGCTGTGATCGTAGAGCCGGTTGCTGGTAATATGGGGGTCGTACCTCCAGTTGCCGGTTTTCTGGAAGGATTGCGTAGTGTGACTACGGAGTATGGAAGCCTGCTAATCTTTGATGAGGTGATGACGGGTTTCCGTGTAGGACTTCACTGTGCACAAGGTCGATTTGGCGTTACACCGGATTTGACATGTCTGGGTAAAGTCATCGGCGGCGGTCTTCCTGTAGGAGCATATGGCGGTCGCCGGGATCTGATGGAACAGATTGCGCCGACAGGCCCAATCTATCAGGCTGGTACACTGAGTGGTAATCCGCTCGCAATGGCTGCAGGTTATACGACGCTGAAACTTTTGACACCGGAAGTTTATGATCGTCTGGAGATGTTGTCTGCACGTTTGCAGGCTGGATTCGAGAAAAATGCAGCAGAAGCAGGTGTGGCGGTAACGATCAACCGTGTCGGTTCAATGGTATGCCCATTCTTCAGTGCTGTACCGGTAACGAATTATGATATTGCCAAAGAAAGCAATCTGGATCAGTTCCGCCGTTATTTTGCAGCGATGATTGATCAAGGAGTTAGCGTGGCGCCTTCCCCGTATGAAGGGATGTTTGTGTCCGGCGTGCATACGGAGCAAGATATCGAGGATACCATTGAGGCCAACCGTAAGGCTTTGCAATCGTTATGAGTATAAAAAGCTGGAAACGTCGCGGTCAATGGCTTGAGCTGATGCCAGGCAAGGCGGTGACTGGAAAAGAAGACAGACAAGCTGCTGCTGAACAGTGGCTCCTGTCTGAACTCAAGTTTCCGGAGAAGCTGCTGCGTCAGCTCAAGGCAACCCAGGGAGTACAGCTAGCAGGGGACCGGCTTCGGCTGGCCCTTTTTGCTGTGCAACCGCTGGGAGTGGAACCACGTTGGGCTGATCTGGATGTACTGTATGAGGATGATTTCTGTCTCGTCGTGCACAAACCGGCCGGGATGAAGCTTCATCCGGATGGAGGCCGTGAAGAACAGGTCATTACGCTAGACCATGCGGTAGCTTCGTATTATGAGATCAATGGAACCCAGACCAGTGTACGTCACGTTCATCGTCTGGATGAAGATACGACCGGACCTGTTTTATATGCCAAAAATGCTTTTGCGCTCGCTAAACTGGATGAAGCGATGCGTCTCAAAGCGATTGATCGTCAGTACGTTGCCATCACAGATGGCCAAGTCCCCAGTGATCTCAGCAAGATTGATGCACCCATTGGTAAGGACAGACATCACAAGCAACGCAGACGTGTCTCCGAAGGAGGCCAGGATGCGATTACTCATGTGGACATCGTGCATATATGGGAGAGGGCTACACTCGTACGTCTGAAGCTGGAAACAGGGCGTACACATCAGATTCGCGTGCACCTCAGCTATGCCGGTCACCCTCTTGTCGGTGACAAACTGTACGGGGGGCGTTCGGACATCATAGGCAGGCAGGCATTGCATGGCGAGGTGCTGAGCTTTAATCATCCTTTAACGGGAGCCTTAATCGAAGTACAAGACCCGTGGCCAGCGGATTTTGAACAATTGGCAGCGAGGGAGAGTCATAGCGTAGAAGGACAGACCTGATTTACTGGGTCTGTTTTTTTGTTTTTGGCTTTCTAAGGTGTTTAAAAAGTGTTGTGACTATATAAGATAGCTATTTTTACACTTTAACGGAGAGGACAGAAAAAACCTGGAAAAGCGAAGCGCTCGCCTTTATCGCCGGATTTTTCCCTTTGGAAAAGGGAATTCAAAAAATCTGGAGATAACAGCGATTGGAAGGTTCTTCTGTCATCGGAGTGGACTGTGTAAACTCTTAGTTCAACATATACAGAACGGGCTTTTTCAACAAAGGTGGCATGCCCACCCTAGTTCAGGCATATAGATGGGTAACGAAGGATTGGACCATGGATCAGTCCCATGAGAAGGATCATGGTGAACATATGCCGAAAGGAGGACGCCACCTTTGTTGAATCAACCATATGGTTTACGGTTCGATATTTATGAGCGCGTTCATTTGTCTGAGGGAGTGCCTGCCATTGAGGAACTGGAGGAAATTGAACTCTATCCGCGTATTCAGGTGATTGGACAGGACGACCATGCCACCTTGAGGGGGCATCTGCTACTTACAGGAACGTACCGGGGGGAGAGCGAGGAGTCGGAGGAGTTAAAGCATTTTATTCCAGTCGAAATTACCGTACCATTGAACCGGGTTAGATCCATTGATGATATTTCAATCGAGATTGAAAATTTTGATGTAGATCTGTTGTCCAGCCGAAGTCTGAATATTACAGGTGTACTTTCCCTGCGAGGTATTGAAGGTTTCCCGGTCGATGAGCCACAAGTGTGGTCAGCAGATGAATTCACGGTTGTTCATTCTCCCGAGGCTCAGCCTGACAGCAGGGAGAACGAATTGAGTCAGACAGGGCAGTCCGAGCTGTCGGAACAAGCCGTGTTGCGTAACGAAGAGCAAGAGTTGGCGAATGCGGCTGAGCTTGTTGCATATGGTTCTCCGGAATCTGCTGATTTGTCTCCAAGAAGTGAACAGCAATCAGGGTATGAAGAACTATCACAAGCTTACTGGAACCAGTCATCCGCCGAGCCACTAACATCTGATGTCGCTTCAACGGATGAATCGGATGAAAATAGGTTGCCTGGTTCAGATGAGGGAATTGTACCATCACAGGCATCACATGAAATGCATGAAGTCCCTTCTCCAATCTCGTCATTCATGGCTGAAACGGCTGACAGATTAGCTTCTTATCCTGAAGCGGAGCCATTGCTTCCGATAGAGGACGAAGCCTCGGCATGGTCTGAACCTTCGGCAACGAGTGTATCCGAAAATTCAGGATCACGGAGTTCAGAGGTTTCTGAGCAGGCGCGTTCTGAAGCAGCATGGAAACCTCTTGAAGAACCCACGCCCGAGGTATGGCACTTTGAAGAAGCGCGCTCAGGTGGTTCGCAAGAAGAGCAGTTCATTTCGAGTGCTTCGGCACAGCCACAGACCGAGAACTGGCAAGATGTATTTGCTGGATCTGAAACGGCTCAGCCCGAAGAAGATCGGCCTTCACTGGATACGGCAGAGGAGGCCACGTTGTTACAGAATGAGGAGTATCTCCCTGAAGCAATTGCTGAGGCGGAAGACAAGCCAGAGCTTAAGGTTGCTTTTGGCAGCAAGAAAGAATCGTCACGAAGAGAAGAAGAAGGCGTGGGCATTTCTTCGCTGTTATCATCCGGGCGGGCCGTCCGTGAAGTTGAGGGTGAACGTAGTGAGGAGATTTCAGATGGAGTCGTTCCGGAAGAGGATCGTCAGGCAGAAGATATGGAATGGAAAAATCTATTCCTTGGTACGATTGTGGATCAGACGCCTTTCCGCAAAGTCAAACTATGCATCGTACAGCGCGAAGAAACACTCGATGCCATTGCAGATAGGTATCAGCTTAGCACCAGAGAGCTTCAGTTATATAATCGATTGACTGAACAGGTTGTTGAAGAAGGACAGATTCTATATATTCCTTAGTTACTGGAGATTCAGGATACCGTATCCTATAAAGCAGCCCGTAATTCCTCATAGGAATTGCGGGTTGTACCTGTTTTTGAACATTTTGGTCGTCTAATAGCCTCGTTCCGCTGTTGTCAGGTTGACTATCACGCACGAGCAAGGTATGATGTGTTTAGGATTTTTTGAACAATGACGTGGATCGGGAGTAGTAGACAGTATGACCTTTCAGAGAGTGGGATCGATGCGCTGTGAGATTCCGCAGGAACCAACTGATCGAAGTCGCCCGGGAGTTGCCTGTTTGAGTACTGGAGGTGGATGTAATACATTCGTTAACCTCGGAGGTAGGATAGGCCGGTCGCAGCCGTTATCTGCTTGAAGTGTCACGCCGTCCGATTGAGAGCTTGAACATTGATCTCTGTTATCAGCGTGAAACAAAGGTGGTACCGCGAAAGCTAACCTTTCGTCCTTTGATGGATGAAAGGTTTTTTTGTTTTTTTAGCGATGAAGATGACGTAACGGAGGAATGAAACATGTCTGAACAAAAAAAAGCAGCAACTGAAATGCCGACGACTTACGATCCGAAGGCGTCAGAAGATAAATGGTACTCCACCTGGACGGAGCGCGGGTATTTCCAAGCGGGTAAACGCAAGGATGCCGAGCCATATACCATTGTAATTCCACCCCCGAACGTAACGGGGATGCTTCACATCGGTCATGCACTTGACTTTACCCTGCAGGATATCCTCATTCGTACAAAACGGATGCAGGGATATGACGCACTTTGGCTGCCAGGTTCTGACCACGCAGGGATTGCGACCCAGACGAAAGTGGAACAGAAGCTGCGTGAAGAGGGATTGACGCGTTATGATCTGGGACGTGAGAAGTTTCTGGAGAAAGTCTGGGATTGGAAGGACCAGTACGCTACAACGATTCGTCAGCAATGGGGCAAAATGGGTCTGTCTCTCGACTACTCCCGTGAACGTTTTACGCTGGATGAAGGTCTGTCCAAAGCGGTGCGTAAAGTATTTGTACAGTTATATGAGAAAGGTCTTATTTATCGCGGTAAACGTATCATTAACTGGGATCCCGTGAATCGTACTGCGCTCTCGGATATTGAGGTTGAATATAAGGAAGTTCAGGGTCATCTCTATCATCTGCGTTATCCGCTCAAAGACGGGAGTGGTCACATTACTGTGGCAACGACACGTCCGGAAACGATGCTGGGTGATTCGGCTGTTGCCGTTCATCCTAAAGATGAACGTTATGCAGACATGATCGGTAAAACACTCGTATTGCCAATCATCGGTCGTGAGATTCCAATCATTGCGGATGACTACGTAGACAAAGAGTTCGGTAGCGGTGCAGTGAAGATCACACCTGCGCATGATCCGAATGACTTTGAAGTAGGTTTACGTCATGACTTGCCTCAAATTACCGTTATGGATGAAAGTGGAACAATGAATGCAGAAGCTGGTAAATACCAGGGGCTGGATCGTAGCGACTGCCGCAAACAGATCGTGGCGGATTTGAAAGAGCAAGGTGTCCTGATTAATATTGAAGATCATATGCATCAGGTTGGACACAGTGAGCGCACCGGAGCGGTAGTGGAGCCTTACTTGTCCACACAATGGTTCGTAGAGATGAAACCACTCGCGGAGAGAGCGATCAAAAAGCAGCAAAGCGGCGAAGGGGTTAACTTTGTTCCGGATCGTTTTGAGAAAACGTATCTGAACTGGATTGAAAACGTTCGTGATTGGTGTATTTCCCGTCAACTGTGGTGGGGACATCGTATTCCTGCCTGGTACGACGAAGAAACCGGTGAAGTGATTGTATCCGCGGAAGATCCAACAACATTGCCTGAATATGTAGGGCGCAAGTTGAAACAGGATGAGGATGTTCTGGATACGTGGTTTAGCTCTGCACTATGGCCGTTCTCTACATTGGGCTGGCCTGAAAATACAGATGATCTGAAGCGTTATTATCCAACAAATGTCCTCGTTACCGGTTATGACATCATTTATTTCTGGGTGGCACGTATGATCTTCACTGCCCTGGAATTTACGGATGAAATTCCGTTCAAGGATGTACTGATGCATGGTCTTGTACGGGACGCTGATGGACGTAAGATGTCCAAGTCTCTTGGGAACGGTGTAGACCCGCTGGATGTTATCGAGAAGTACGGTGCAGATGCGATGCGTTACATGATCTCGACCAGCAGTACTCCGGGGCAGGATTTGCGTTTCCGCTGGGAGCGGGTGGAGCAGGCTCGTAACTTTGCCAACAAAATCTGGAATGCTTCACGCTTCGCGTTGATGAATCTGGAAGGTTTCACTTATGAAGATCGTGACATCAGTGGCGAGCTCGGAACAGCGGATTATTGGATTTTGCACCGCCTCAACGAAACTTCCCGAGATATTACGCGTCTAATCGATGCGTATGAGTTTGGGGAAACAGGGCGTGTATTGTACAACTTTATCTGGGATGATCTCTGTGACTGGTACATCGAATTTGCCAAGCTTTCATTCTACGGAGAAGATCCGGTTGCGAAAAAGAAAACACAATCGGTGCTGGCTTACGTGCTGGATCAGACTATGCGCCTGATTCATCCGTTCATGCCGTACATCTCTGAAGAGATCTGGCAACATCTGCCTCATGAGGGAGAGACGATTACACTTGCTTCCTGGCCAGTATACGACCCTGCGCTGGAGAATCCGGGAGCTGTTGCGGAGATGAACTTGCTGATGGATACTATTCGTGCTGTTCGAAACATCCGTGCCGAAGTGAATGTGCCGATGAGCAAAAAGATCGAATTAATGGTCAAAGCGAACAGTGATGAAACATCTAGTATCATCGAACGCAACAGTCATTACATCAAACGCTTCTGTAACACATCCGAATTCGAGAGTGGATTGGATCTGAGTTCACCTGACAAAGCCATGACAGCGATCATCACGGGAGCGGAATTGTACTTGCCGCTCGCAGGTCTGATTGATATTGAGCAGGAAGTAGCTCGTCTGGAGAAAGAACTTCAGAACCTTGAAGGTGAAGTGCTCCGCGTGGAGAAAAAACTGGCGAATGAAGGATTCGTAGCGAAGGCTCCGGCTAAAGTTATCGAGGAAGAACGCGCCAAACAAGCGGATTATTCCGATAAACGGGATAAAGTCATCGCACGAATCAAAGAGCTCAAAGGTTAATATTAAAAAGGGTCGGATGGAACGCTTTTGGCGCCATCCGGCTGCTTTTTTCAATCTTCAATCAAACAGGGAACTGAAGGTGAATCAGATGACGGAATTAAACGGGACAGATAAAGCTACTCCTTTACAAACGTATGACGAGGCCGTGGACTGGATCAATGGCCTTATTGCTTTTGGTATCAGGCCTGGGCTTGAACGTATCGAGAACCTGATGTCACAGCTTGGCAATCCGCACCAACGGCTCAAATTCATCCATGTCGCGGGAACGAACGGTAAAGGTTCGACTTGCGCTTTTTTGACGTCGGTACTGCTCCAAGCGGGATATGACGTTGGAACGTTTACATCACCTTATATCACCAAGTTTACAAACCGTTTTCAATATAACGGTGAAGACATCCCGGAAGAGACCTTATTAAAACTGTCGAATCGCTTGCGTCCTCTCGTGACAGAGATGGCCTCAACACCGCTCGGTTCACCGACGATGTTTGAAGTATCGACGGCCTTGGCACTACTGTACTATGCGGAAGAGTGTTATCCCGATATTGTAGTATGGGAGACTGGGCTTGGGGGAAGGATGGACGTAACGAATATTGTCACTCCCGTTGTGTCCGTCATCACCAATATCGGAATGGATCATACGGATGTCCTTGGAGATACTGTTGAGCAGATTGCATGGGAAAAGGCAGGCATTATCAAGCCGGGAGTACCCGTTGTGACCTGTGCCATACAACCTGAAGCCATTAAGGTTATTCAGGAGAGGGCGAAGCAACTGCGTTCCACAGTGTATTTGGCTGGAGATCAATTTTCCTACCGAAGACTGGAAAGTGATAAGGAGGGGCAAAGCCTTCAATTTACCGGCCCATTCCGAGATCTGCATATTCACATTCGTATGCAAGGTGTGTACCAATGTGATAATGCGGCGGTTGCATTAATGTCTCTCGAATTGCTGAGACAATATATGGCATTTATGCTGGATGAAGACGATATAAAACTTGGTTTTGAGAGAGCCTTCTGGGCGGGGAGATTTGAGAAAGTCAGCGACAATCCTCTGATTGTCCTTGATGGAGCTCATAATCCCGAAGGGGCAGAATCGCTTGCCAAGAGTATTATCGACGGTTATCCCCAAAAAAAGTTAATTTTGATGATGGGTATGCTAGCGAATAAGCATCACGAAGCATATTTGCAGCATATACTGCCACTAGTGGATACGCTGATCCTGACCGAGCCAGATTTCCGCCGTAAAATGGCTGCAACCGAATTGTTGCAGATTGTCGAACGGGTACGTCCCGACATTGCGAAGCAGGAACTGGATATCATCGTCGAGCCGAATTGGGCAAAGGCACTTGATCTATTGAAGTCACGGACGGAAGCGGAGGATCTGGGGGTGGTTTCCGGCACGCTTTATCTGATTGCGGACGTGCGGGCGGCCCTTTTGCATCAAACCGATTCTGAAAAAGGTTGGTGAAAGTTTTGTTAAACACATCGGAACATGTTCATTTTATAGGGATTGGCGGTTATGGCATGAGTGCCATCGCCCGGGTTATGCTGGAGATGGGATATACCGTTACCGGATCGGATGTCGCTTCACAGGAGTTGACAGAGAAGCTGGCAGCCAAAGGGGCGAAAATATATATTGGACATACCGCGGAGCATGTGAACGGAGCGGATCTTGTCGTTTACTCTACAGCAGCTCCTGCGGATAATGTGGAGCGTGTAGCTGCGGAGCAGCTAAACATACCTATTCTACATCGCGCTCAGATGCTGGCGCGTTTGTTAAACGAGCGCAAAGGCGTGGCCGTTGCGGGTGCGCATGGCAAAACGACAACTTCTTCCATGATCGCGCTGGTTATGGAGCAATGTGAAATAGATCCTACCTATATTATCGGTGGAGAGATCATGAATTTGGGAACCAATGCCAAAGCAGGTCAAGGCGAGTGGGTTGTCGCGGAAGCGGACGAGAGCGATGGCTCTTTTTTACAGTACCATCCTTGGCTTGGCATCGTAACGAACATTGAAGCTGACCATCTAGAGAATTATAACAGTGACTTCGAGGAACTAAAGAAAGCCTATGTACAGTTTCTCAGTCAGATTCGTCCAGAGGGCACAGCCATTGTATGCGCTGATGATGAAAATGTGCAGGCTATTTTGCCGCATCTCAAGTCTCGCATTACAACATACGGTATCGAGCAGGCTGCTGATTACACAGCTACAGATATCGTTCTCGGGGATCGCCGTATCTCGTTCACCATGAATCATCGAGGTACAGCAATGGGAACAGTGGAGTTGTCAGTACCTGGTAAGCACAACGTCTACAATGCGATGGCTACGGTTATTACCTGTCTCGAAGCAGGCATTCCGTTTGAGAAGATTACTGCGGCTATCGTGCAATTCCATGGGGCGAAGCGAAGATTTCAGGTGTTAGGTGAGGCGCGTGATATGCTGATTATTGACGATTATGCTCACCACCCTACGGAAATTGAAGCTACAATCAGTGCGGCGAAAGCGACAGGTAAACGGATTATTGCTGTATTTCAGCCGCAACGTTATACGCGGACATTTTTCTTGTTGGATGCGTTCAGCCGGGCTTTTGCCGAAGCGGATGAGGTGCTGATTACCGATATCTATTCACCTGCCGGTGAAAAGCAGATCGAAGGTGTTCACTCCGCAAGACTCGTTGAACTGATCGTACAGAACAGCAATGCATCAGCAAGATACCTGCCGACCAAAGAGGAAGTTGTGGCTGATCTTGAGCCGCGGCTACAACCAGGAGATCTTGTACTTACGATGGGTGCGGGGGACATTTGGAAAGTGGGCGATATACTCGCCAAAGGTTTGAAATAATTTTTTGATTTCAAAATGATGCAAGTTGAACTTAGGGATCAAAAAATTTGGGGCCAATCGCTACGATTCTGGTGACTGCTCATCGGAGTACATGTTCCATGGTCTTTTGGATCAACGGGTACCGTACTGAAAACGTCTGTCTTCTTCATGAAGCCAGGCGTTTTTGGCTTGGGTTTTATATGATTAGAGAGTCTGAAGATTTGTGCATTTGCATTCCGTGGAATGTTCCCCCCAATCTCAACATATAGATGAAATAAATGGGACAAAGGAGAGGGTACGGGTGAGCAATGCCAGAATGACGTTTCGCTTCGGAGATCAGGAGTCGGACAAGCTGGGGGATCAGGAGATACCAGCATCTAGTACGCTGGTCACAGTGAATGGGAACTTGTCTAATAAAGCACAGACACTGGTGAATCCTGAACCAGACAAAAACAACACGACAGTATCATCGTGGACAGCAGAGGACATGCCTGTGGATTGGGGAGGAACGATTCTGGCAGATGCTGCCCGATCTGAATCGAATCGTTTGAAACATACAGATTCACTAAATTACCAGAGTTCCGATTCAGATGTAGATTTTGACTCTCGCTCAGCCTATACAAATTACACTTCAGATCGGAATGCGCAGTACGATCCGTATGAATCTGAAAGGATAGATGATCTGGATCAGGGCCATAACTGGATGGCCGAATCAGAGAACTATTCGTATAAACGAAATCGACCTCCCAGGGGATGGAAGATGATCGGGTCTGTTTCAGGAGCATTGGTAACCGGAGCGCTGTTCGGTATGGTTATTTTGTCCTTTTTTAACAAGGAGAGCGTGGTAAAACCGGATGAAATGTTACCTGTGAATCAGAGCGTTTCTACTGTGTCAGGTCAGGAGGGGGGGGCTGGAACTGCAGGGCAACTTGAAGTATCATCTGCAGGTGGTACATATTATGCCCTGCAATACGGGGTATTCAGTTCCCCGGAACGGGCGGAACAAGCGAAGCTTGAACTCACTCAAACGGGCTTGGCTGCGAGTTCGGACCCTGAAGATGGCAATCGTGTATATGCCGGTATCTCAGCGGATCGTGAGGAGGCCAAGCTCCTCAGTACCAGACTAAAGTCTCAGGGAGTCGAACTGTATGTCAAAGAGATCGTTAATCCTGCGGTGGATCCTGCGATTTTTGGTAATAAGCAGGAGGACGTTGCTCTTTTTTTCAAAAACAGCTCCGCGCTTGTCGATCAGTTATCAACACTCTCGATCCAACAATTGGGTCAGTCCGTACAAGCAGCCATTTCACCAGAGATGATGGCAGCGCTACAGACGCAACATCAAACATGGTTGACTGGCATAAAGAGCCTTGCGCCTGGAATGGCGGTAGACGTTCAACCGGTTGTGGCCAGCATGGAGAAATCCATGAACAGTGCGATAACGGCCATTACCGAGTATAATAAAAATCCGGACGCTGTTCACATGTGGGCGGTACAGTCAGATTTGATGGAGTATGTGCTCCAACAAAAAAAGTGGCTTCAGTCCATAAAGCAATAAAGCTCCCTCTCCCATAACAACGGCTCAAAACTCCTATCCGGCAAGGAACTGGAAATAGTTCCCCCTGCCGGATTTGTGTTTGTATTGACGTACAAAACCCCGTATAATAATGTGGGTGTCAAAAAATGGCGAGGGAAGATTAACCGATGAAAAAAAACTTCGGCGTGTTATTATTGTTTCTGCTGCTTGGCTGGATGGCCGGAGCGTGGATCGCCAAGGCACTGCAGCCTGTTAAAGCTGTAGCCTTTTTAACCAAGGTCACGACGATTCGCTGGTCGCCCCAGGCTGATCTCGATATTTTCAGTTATGACCTTTCATTTCAATTTCAAATGAGCCTCCTGAGTCTGGTTGGTATTATTGCGGCTGTGTGGCTATATCGCAGACTGTAGGAGAATGACGAATGTTGACCAAAAAAAATAAACTAGTGACATCTATTATTGTGATTCGGACAGGTGTTGCCGTAGTATAAGGAGCCGTTAATGTCGAATAAAACAGAACAGCGCCCGATTATTCTGGCCTCCACATCGCCGCGGCGCAAGGAACTGATCGCGTCACTCCATTTAGCGTTTGAAGTTATACCAAGTTATGCCGATGAGAATACACCATCAGACTGGACTCCAGAGCAGACCGTGCAAGAACTGGCTCTTCGCAAGGCGCTTGCTGTGTATCGTGGACTGGAAGGTAGCAGTAAAGACGCCATTATCGTCGGCAGTGATACCGTTGTTGTGCTTGACAACGAGATTCTGGGCAAGCCTGTGGATGAGTCTGATGCTGAGCGGATGTTGTCACGTTTGCAAGGACGGGAACATCGTGTGTTTACAGGTGTCGCTTGTATTGATGCAGCTACCGGACATTCGGTGGTGCATTATCGTCAGACGAATGTAATGATGAAGGAACTGTCTGAAGCTACGATCCGTGCTTACGTGAAGACAGGAGAACCTTCAGACAAAGCAGGGTCATATGCTATTCAAGGCATTGGCGCTTCACTGATCGACCGCATTGAAGGATGTTACTTTAATGTGGTAGGCTTGCCACTATCCTTGCTCAGTGACATGCTGGAGGGATTTGGCGTGTACGTATTGCCAGAGAATTAATCAAAATGAATGCTGTGAAAAGAGGGAACGTATGGAGTCGCCTCAATACATGATGCGCGACATCCCCCAGGAAGATCGCCCGAGAGAACGCATGGTGGAGTATGGGGCGGGCGCCTTAAGTCATACCGAATTGCTTGCCATATTACTTCGAACAGGAACGAGACAGGAATCAGCGATGCATATGGCACAGCGGATACTGAATCAAGCAGGCGGAATCCGTTCGTTGATGGATCTGAGCCTTGAAGAGCTGACGGCGATGAAGGGTATTGGACAAGCCAAAGCGGTTCAGCTTAAAGCTGGAATTGAACTGGGCCATCGAATTGCCAAGAGTCGTCTTGCTCCTTCGACATCGATTCGTACACCGCGTGATGCTGCGGATATTCTAATGGAACAACTGCGTTACCTGCAGAAAGAACATTTTGTGTGTCTTTTTTTGAATAGCAAAAATCATATCATAGCTCAGGAAACACTCTCCATGGGTAGCCTTAATGCTTCAATTGTACATCCGCGTGAAGTATTTCGTGCCGCCATCAAATGTAGCAGTGCCTCAATTGTATGCGCACATAACCATCCCAGCGGTGATCCAACGCCCAGCCCGGAAGATATTCAGATAACCAAAAGACTGATTGAAGCCGGCGCAATCGTGGGCATTGACGTTCTGGACCACCTTGTTATCGGTGATGGAACATACGTAAGTTTGAAGGAGAAGGGCTTGGTATAATATAATGGTTGGCGTTGATGTTTTCCTATGAATGATAACGGACGTGTCCGTCAAAGATAGGTTCACTTTACTTTGCAGATTCAAAATACTACATGCGAATATTAGCTCCACGGTTTCGTGGAAATGAAAGTTATGCTCTTGCAATGATACAGGAGCAGCAATATGAGGCAGAAAAGGAGAATACGTCATGTTTGGTGGTTTTACGAAAGATTTGGGTATTGATTTGGGGACAGCGAATACGCTGGTTTATGTACGTGGAAAAGGAATTGTGGTGCGCGAGCCTTCGGTTGTTGCACTGCGTACGGATACAAAAAGCATCGAAGCTGTGGGTGAGTCCGCTAAAAAAATGATCGGACGTACACCTGGCAACATTCGCGCCATTCGTCCAATGAAAGACGGCGTAATTGCTGACTTTGATACTACTGCAACGATGATTAAATACTTTATTCGTCAGGCGCAGAAGCAGCGCTCTATGTTTCAGCGTCATCCTAACGTGATGGTATGTGTACCATCCGGAATTACGGCAGTAGAACAACGTGCGGTTGAAGATGCGACCAAACAGGCGGGAGCTCGTGAGGCTTACACGATCGAAGAACCATTTGCAGCCGCTATTGGTGCGGATCTGCCCGTATGGGAACCGACAGGCAGTATGGTCGTTGATATTGGCGGCGGTACAACTGAAGTGGCTGTCATTTCTCTAGGCGGTATCGTAACCAGCCGTTCGGTGCGCGTAGCAGGTGACGAGATGGATGAATCCGTGATTCAGTACATCAAACGCCAATACAATCTGATGATCGGTGAACGTACATCCGAACAGTTGAAGATGGATATCGGTTCAGCTATGCCGCTGGAGCAAGTGGAAACGATGGAAATCCGCGGACGTGATCTGGTAACAGGTCTGCCTAAGACGATAACCATTACTTCTGATGAGATCAGCGAAGCTCTGGCCGACACCGTGAATGCTATTGTTGAAGCGGTAAAAGTAACACTTGAGAAGTGCCCTCCTGAGCTTGCAGCAGACATTATGGATCGTGGAATTGTCCTGACAGGCGGCGGAGCTCTGCTTCGTAATCTGGACAAGTTGCTTGCTGGTGAGACAGGAATGCCTGTCATTGTTGCTGAGAACCCGCTGGATTGTGTAGCCATCGGAACCGGTAAAGCACTGGAGAATATTCATATGTTCAAAAGCAGAAGCAGTTCAGCAGTTCGTTCCAAGCGTTAATGAATTGCTTGCCGTCCCTGATTGGGCTGCAACACTTCAATGTAGAGTACCCGGATGTCCCGGGAGAGCTATAACCCGCTTAACAGGGGAGGATCGATTGATATTCTCGCAGGGACTTCAGGTCTGATGTCTCCCCACCGGGCTGGGCTCGGAAGAGAATAATGGATGTTAGAGGGTGTTGGAACTGTTTAAACTGCTTGGCAACAAAAGACTTTTTGTTTTGCTGGTGGGCCTTGTTACATTTATCGCGCTGATGGGCTTTACGCTTAGTCCGCGAGCCAATTTATCCTGGCCGGAGAAATTCCTGAAGGATTCAGTTGGATTTGTACAATACGTATTTTACAAGCCCGCTTCTTATGTAGCGGGCTTTTTCAAAGATGTGGCGAACATGCGTGCGGTGTACGAGGAAAATGAAGAGCTTCGTATCGCGATGGGACACTATACACGTGACCGATTGAAATACAATGATTTGGAGCAGACAAATCAGCAGCTTCAGAAGGCACTTAATTTTACAAAAGAACAACAAAATCGATACAACTACGGTTCTCGAATTGCCCAAGTAATAAGCGCCAACTCCGATCCTAACAGTAGAACGATCAACATAGACATCGGGGAGAACGCCGGCATTAAACCGGGTATGGCCGTTACTTCACAGGAAGGGCTGGTTGGGGTCATCAGCCATGTCAGTTCGTATACATCGACGGTGAACTTGCTAACTTCGATGGATGCCAATGACCCGACATCGAATGCGATTGCAGCTACGGCTGTGGGTAAAGAGAAAGTATTTGGCATGATCGAGAGTTATGATCCGAAGAGCGGTATGCTGAAGATGACCAAGATCGCAGAGGATTCCAATATTGCAAAAGATGATGAAATCATCTCTTCCGGCATAATCAACAATTTTCCGAAGTATATGCGCATTGGTAAAGTGAAGAGTATCGAGAAAAGCGAGTATGGTTTAACGAAGACGGCTACGATCGAGCCATATGCGAATTTTCTGGACTGGAAAGAGCTGATTGTAATCATTCCGCCCGAGGTTAAAGAATAATGGTCACGCGCAAACAGGTTCTGTTTCTGCTACTGTTCGTTCTGTTTATTGCTGAAGATACGATTCTGCCGCAGATCATTCCTTCGGCTTGGCAAATGCGTATATCAGCCAACCTGGTTTATATCGTTATTTTGTTTTTTGCTGTGTATCATCACAGGCATACAGCCCTTGTGCTCGGCATATTATTTGGACTCTTGCATGATGTCGTTTTCTACGGGGAGATGATTGGGCCTTACGGATTCTCCATGGGATTATCTGCTTATATGATGGGACTCATATTTCAAGCGCCTCGTGCACCGATGCCTATCATGGTTTCAGTTGTCCTGCTTGGAAGTTTGCTGAATGATACGATGTTATTTTTCTTATACAAGCTCTTCCAGCTCAATCATGTTACCTTTGACTGGGCACTGATTGAATACATGATTCCTAATCTGTTTGTTCACTTTGTGTTTACCCTGATCATTTATGTGCCTCTGCGCAAACAGCTGGAGAAGATCGGCACACCTAAAAGTAAAGCAGATGAAGCTTCCTGATGACATTTATGCAGCAAGAAGCAGGAACTTGGGAACCGGGGCACGAAATGTAATGAGATGGGAGGGACAGGCTTATGACGGTAAAATCGAATCACGTAACGATTAAAGGCATCCGAGACGGCTTGGTTTTCCTGTTGGACGATCAATGTGAATTCGAGGAATTGCTCTATGAGCTCCGCTATAAGCTGGAACACAGCCATCAAAACATTTTGACCGGACCGATTGTTCATGTGGATATCAAGCTGGGGACGCGAGAAGTTACGGAAGATCAAAAAGAAGAGATTCTGGATACATTGAAGCAAAAAGGGAATCTATTGATCCGATCCTTTGACTCGCCTGCACTTGTACAAGAGGTCAAAGGTCCCCCGCCAATTGTGACGATGTGCGGCATGGTGCGATCAGGTCAGGTGCTTCATCATGAGGGGAATCTCCTGTTTCTCGGAGATATCAATCCAGGGGGCACGGTGACGTGCACTGGGGATATATATGTTTTGGGTTCACTCAGAGGTATGGCTCATGCTGGCATCAGTGGGGACGAAGAGGCTATTATCGCAGCATCGGTATTTGCACCAACACAGCTGCGGATTGCTGATGTGATTAGTCGTCCTCCGGATGAATGGGAGAGTCATGAAACCGGAATGGAATTTGCTTATTTGCAGGACAATCAGATGCAGATCGACAAGATGAGCAATATCGTTCGGTTGCGCCGAGATTTTAATGTGTTTAAAGGAGTGTAGCTCATGGGAGAGGCGATCGTGATCACTTCGGGTAAAGGCGGTGTGGGTAAGACGACCACCTCGGCAAACATCGGGACAGCCTTAGCGCTGCTTGGCAAAAAGGTTTGTCTGGTCGATACCGATATCGGCCTTCGTAATCTGGATGTTGTGATGGGACTCGAGAACCGCATTATTTACGATCTGTGCGATGTTGCGGACGGCCGTTGCCGTCTGAATCAGGCTTTGGTGAAAGACAAGCGCTTTGAAGAATTATACATGTTGCCTGCAGCGCAGACGAGAGACAAAAACTCTGTATCGCCAGAACAGGTGAAGGATATCATCCTGGAACTCAAAAAAGATTTTGAATACGTTATTATTGACTGCCCGGCAGGAATTGAGCAGGGATTCAAAAATGCGGTAGCAGGAGCAGATCAGGCCATCGTGGTCACTACACCGGAAAATGCGGCAGTGCGTGATGCGGATCGTGTCATCGGCTTGCTGGAGAGTTCACACATTCAGTCTCCTAAGCTGGTGGTGAACCGGATTCGCAACAATATGGTGAAGTCAGGTGACATGCTTGATATCGATGGTATTTTACAAGTACTTAACATCGACTTGATTGGCATCGTGCCGGATGATGAACTTGTCATCAAGGCTGCCAATTCTGGCGAACCTACAGTGATGAACCCGGATTCACTTGCAGCCATTGCTTATCGCAATATTGCAAGACGAATTTTGGGAGATACCGTGCCATTAATGCAGATGGAGCAAAAGAAGGGTGCATTTTCCCGTTTCAAGAAATTTTTTGGGATGGGTTAAAGGGTATGTGCAGCGCGAAATAAATTTCGTTAAATTGAACTTCAAGTAACAGCCGGGGCAGCGTGTCCGGCTGTTTTTTTGTGTATACCTCGTTTACTCACAGCTCACAGGCATTGCTTTGGTTTAAACGTGCCTCAACTGTTTGGTAAACTGTCGTAGTGAACTCCCAGATGACAACATGGCTGCTATGAAGCTGGGGCTTTATTTTTGGTCCAGGTTAGTATGGAGGCTTGTTCATATTCTTTGCTTTTGATTCATAGGATGTAGTAAACAAGCCTCAGTGGGAGGACATGGTATGAATACTAAACGGAGAATTAAACAGAGACGAGAAGAACGGATTCGGCGGCTAATGGATGGAGCAGTGCATGAAGTGTTACAGGAACAAAAGCCGGCTTTTCGATGGGATCGTGGAAGAGCAAAAGAGGGCAGTGAAAGAGAGAGAAATGCAGACATAAGTATAGATGGAAGTAAAGATCAGGGTAGAAATAGCGAGCATGATGAAACGAACCGGCAGAAGCCGTTTGCTTTTGTAGAGGAACCAGTGGAAAGAGACCCGGAATGGCTGTGGAAGAAGGAGAATGGACATTTCGGCCCTACAGGGCGTTCTCGTTTTAATTTGTTTCGATCGCTACTGCGGCGTACGGTAGTCAGTGCAGTACTATTTGCAGGCGTTTGGGGACTGTTTCAATTAAATGCATCATGGACAACAGCACCCAAAACCGTTATTGCTGATGTTCTTCATAACGATATGGATTTTGCTTCGGCTACGGCATGGTATGAACGGAATTTCGGTGGGACACCTTCTTTCCTGCCGGTACTTGGACATACCACCGATGTAGTAAACGGCTCAGGAATCCGGCAACTTCTCGGTAAACCGATTTCAGGTACAGTCGTTCAGCCATTTGCTTTAAGTATGAAGGGAATTGAGATTGTTCCAGATGCCGCTAGTACAGGAGGGCTCGTGCAAGTCGTCAGCTCAGGCGCCGGGCGTGTGCTTGAGGTTCTGGGGGATGCAACCAGCGGGTATACCGTCGTTATCCAGCACGCTGGTAAAGTGACCGCCATATACGGACGGATGAACGAGAGTGAAGTTCAGGTGAATGATTGGGTCGAAGCGGGGAATGCGGTGGGACGTTTAAAGGGTGGAAGCACGGATCGGCCTGCTACGCTTTATTTTGCGATAAAAGAAGGAGAAGAGTACGTAGACCCTGCGGAAGTCGTTGCCCTTGATTAGGGTGTGGGGAGTGCGAATCTCGCTTCACCCGTTTTTCGTCATCATCATGATGACCTCTCTGTTGACTGGACATTTTATTGAATTGATCACGCTGTTTGCCATCGTATTTATTCATGAATGCGGACATGCTGCCGCGGCGGCCCTCCTGGGCTGCCGTGTATTGTCTATACAGATGCTTCCCTTTGGGGGAGTGGCTGTGATTGAAGATGGAGGCAAACTGACAGCTTACCGCGAGATTGTGATAGCTTTGGCAGGACCGTTGCAGAACATCCTGATGGTTGGCGTAGTGCTACTTCTAAGCCGATTTCAGTTGGGGGATCCACTGTTTCTGGATTATATCATCCAAGCCAACCTGCTCATTGCTTTGTTTAATCTGCTACCTGTACTGCCTCTGGACGGGGGAAAGATCGTTCAGGCTATTGTCAGCCTGTGGGCTCCTTACTATACTACACTCATGTGGACTTATCGCATCAGTATCCTGTGTAGCGCAGGGGTTATTTTGGTTGCGATTAGCCGGTGGTTTTCCGGCGATTACGGGCTTCCGTTGAACCTTTTATTAATAGGCCTTTTTTTGTTTTACTCCAATCTTACCGATTATCGGAACGTGCCTTATCGTTTTATCCGTTTTCTGATGAACCGGGAAGCTGTTTTTGTCCGGTATGCAGCTACAGGTGGCTTGGCCCAACCGATAATCTCGTTTCCAGCGAAACCTTTGGACACTATTTTGCGTCTATTAAAAAGGGAACAGTACCATATGGTATACGTGATGAACAAGCAGGGACGTATCCTGGCAGTATTGCCTGAACAGCGTGTGATCGGTTCTTATTTTCAACAAAATTCCGATAAATTGTGAAGCCCGCTGATGAACCTGCTCTTGAATGGGGTAATACATTTTGTAATAAGTATTGCCTAAAATATGAAATGGATGTGGATGAATTGAAGGGTCTTCTAGAGGTGAAGCCATGAAACAAATGATTATACATAATGAACATAACCTCATGCAAATGGCGCTTCTGGAAGAAGGCAAAGCTGTGGAATTCACGGCAGAGCGTACTCGTGCGCGCGGACTTCTGGGTTCCTTTTTTAAGGGACGGGTCGTGAATGTGTTGCCGGGCATGCAAGCTGCCTTTGTGGATATCGGTCAGAAAAAGAATGCGTTTCTGTATGTGGATGATGTGCTTCATCCACATCTGGAGAAACAGCCTAAAGTAAAACCTTCCATCTCGGAGCTTCTGCGTCCGGGTCAGGAAATAATTGTACAGGTTCTGAAGGAGCCGGTAGGAAGCAAAGGAGCCCGGGTGACGACGCATTACTCACTTCCGGGCCGCTGGCTTGTATACATGCCTGTAGCGGGTTATGTGGCTGTTTCCAAAAAGATAGTCCGGGAGGGAGATCGTTCCCGCCTCAAAGCGATGGGAGAGCGGTTGCTTCGGGACGAAGAAGGGTTGATTATTCGTACCGTATCTGCGGAAGAAGCGCATGAGGCGATTCAGACTGATTTGGAGGCATTGCGCGCTCAGTGGCTTCTGATTCGGGAAAAAGCAGAGAGTTTGCCTTCTCCAAGCTTGTTGCACCAGGACCAAAGCATGATTCAGCGAGTGATTAGAGATGTGTATACTCCTGGTAGTGACGAGGTGATCACAGATAGTGAAGGGCAGGCTCGCGTAATACGGACGTTGCTTGAAGAGATCTGTCCAGGGCATGAGCCTCGAGTTCAAGTGTATTCCGGAACGGAATCTATTTTTGATGCTTACGGTGTACAGGAACAGCTGAACAAAGATTTTGCCCGCAAAGTTTGGCTACCCGGAGGTGGTTATATCGTTATTGATCATACAGAAGCGCTGACCGTGATTGATGTGAATACAGGCAAGTATACCGGAGCAGGTGGAGATAGCCTGGAAGAGACGGTAACCGAAACCAACATGCAGGCTGCGGTTGAGATTGCTCGGTTAATGCGACTGCGGGATATTGGCGGCATGATTATCGTTGACTTCATCGATATGGAAGAGGCATCGAATCGGCATGATGTAGCGTCTGTGCTGGAGCAGGAGCTGCGTAAGGATCGAACCAAAGCGTTTGTGATGGGATGGACGAAACTCGGGTTGCTCGAACTGACTCGCAAAAAAGTAAGAGAAGAGAGCACCTTGCCCTACGTGGAAGCTTGTTCTTCCTGTCATGGCACGGGGAAAAGATATATTTCACCTTTGCATTGATTTTTAATGTGCCGCGTGATATACTCATCAAGTATGTGTTTAGCCAATTGGTCTTGCACATGCTGTAACCGCACTGACCAGGTTTAAGAACGGTTCCGCAAGGTACTGTCACCTGAGAACGGGCGAGTCTGAGACATGAGGAGGTGCAAGGCAAATGTACGCAATTATTGAAACAGGCGGCAAACAGTACAAAGTCCAAGAGGGCGATGTTCTGTTCATCGAGAAATTGAATGCGAACGACGGCGAAAGCGTAACGTTCGACCGTGTCCTGGCTGTATCTAACGATCAAGGTTTGACAGCAGGTACACCATTGGTTTCCGGAGCTACTGTAACGGCTAAAGTGGAGAAACATGGCAAAGGTCAAAAGGTTGTTGTATACAAATACAAACCGAAAAAGAACTACCATGTGAAGCAAGGTCACCGTCAACCGTACACTAAAGTAACTATCGAAAAAATCAAAGCGTAAGAAGGTGCGATAAGTGATTATCGTTCAAATCTTTCGTGATGAGGACGGGAACATCGAACGCTTTTCTATTGAGGGGCATGCTAATTTTGCCAAGCGTGGAGAAGATATCGTATGTGCCGGGGTATCTGCTGTTACAGTAGGTACAGTGAACTCGATTGAGGCATTAACTGGTGTCGAGATGGATGCCAAGATGAAGAATGGCTTTTTAAGCGGTTCTTTACCGATGCTGGCAAAAGGGGAAACATTTTCTCAGGTACAGTTGTTGCTCGAATCCATGGTAGTTATGCTCTCTAATATTGCAGAGTCATACGGGAAGTATATTCAAATACAGCAACATAAATAAGCAAAGAAGGAGGAAAACCAATCATGTTGAAATTAAATCTTCAGTTGTTCGCATCGAAAAAAGGTGTAGGTTCCACGAAGAACGGACGTGACAGTAATGCACAACGTCTGGGTGTTAAACGTGCAGATGGCCAAACTGTAACTGGTGGTAGCATTCTCGTTCGCCAACGCGGAACGAAAATTCACCCAGGAACAAACGTAGGTATCGGTAAAGATGACACTTTGTTCGCGAAAATCGACGGCGTTGTTAAATTCGAACGTTGGGGTCGCGATCGCAAAAAAGTAAGCATCTACCCTGTAGACGTTGCTCCAGTAGCAGCTGCAGTAGAAGCTTAATATCGGCATTCCGCCTAAGGAGCCTTCGGCATTTTTGCCGGAGGTTTTTTGCATTCTGCGACTATTCGATAATGAACTGGCAGAAAAGACATGTTATACTTGGTTACGGTGGGTTGAAACCAACCGAGTTTGGTAGAACGGGGAGAAGCCATGAAATCCTGGAAAAGAGTGCCGTGGATTGCGGCATGTTCACTTGTGATTCCTTTGGTTTTCGTTATGTTGTATCCGGCGTCTTTTGCGAGCGCTGTGTGCGCATTTTGGTCCGTCGCAGTGATGTTAGTATCGGGATATGCGATGAAAAAGCAGGCGGAGGCGGAACGCAGAATCATCATTCAATCCATGGAAAAAACAGCAATAGCTTCATTAAATCATCATCGGCATGACTGGATGAACGATCTCCAAGTGTTATATGGATATCTTAGGCTGGGCAAACTTGATAAATCCCTGCAATGTGTGGAAAGAATAAAAGAGCGGGTAACGGAAGAAAGCCGGATATCTAAACTAGGTATTCCTTCTCTCGTCTTTTATTTGCAATCTTTTCGGGCCAGTGGAGCTGCACTGGAATTGCATGTGGAAGTAGAAGAAGAGCTGCAGCTCAGTGCTCTGGTCTCTCCCGAGGATGGCGAGTCGCTTACGGGGGCGATTGCGGATGCAATTCGGGCCTATCAATATGGCGGTGGCCGGTCTTCTTGGGGAGAGGTGCGCAAACTGACCTTGAACTTCGGACAGGATCATGGAGATGTCGTCGTCCGGTTGGACGGAGATCAGACCCCAGATCCAGAAACGCTGCGGCAATTAACAGCTGTACTCAAAGGTAAAAAAAGTCAGAACGGAGCAGCTTCCGTCTGGGGATACGTTTGTACAATTCAGAATGCCTTGTGGAATATAGGAAGAAGGGGTAAACAATGTTTGTTGATAAAGCGAAGATTTATGTAAAAGCAGGAGACGGAGGAGACGGTATCGTCTCTTTCCGTCGTGAGAAATATGTACCGGAGGGTGGCCCCGCCGGCGGTGATGGCGGCCGGGGAGCCGATATTATTTTCAGAGTAGATGAAGGTCTGCGGACATTGCTGGATCTCCGTTATCGACGTATCTTTAAAGCCCCACGTGGAGAGAAGGGGAGAAATAAGAGCCAGCACGGCGCTAACGCGGAAAATATGATTGTGAGCATCCCGCCAGGAACCGTTATTGTCGATGATGATACTGGAGAGGTAATAGCTGATCTAACGCGTCATGGTCAGCAGGTGGTTGTCGCGAAAGGTGGCCGCGGGGGACGTGGTAACATTCGCTTTGCAACGCCAAGAAACCCGGCACCTGAATTAGCCGAGAACGGCGAGGAAGGCGAAGAACGTTATATCGTACTTGAGCTTAAGGTTATGGCAGATGTCGGTCTGGTTGGTTTCCCGAGTGTGGGTAAATCTACCTTGTTGTCTGTTGTATCTGCTGCCAAGCCGAAGATTGGGGCATACCACTTTACAACCATTACACCTAACTTGGGTGTCGTTGGTGTTGGTGAAGGTCGTAGCTTTGTGATGGCTGATTTACCGGGTCTGATCGAAGGCGCACATGAGGGTGTTGGACTTGGACATGAATTCCTGCGACACGTTGAACGGACACGCGTTATCATTCATGTTGTGGATATGTCTGGTTCGGAAGGACGTGATCCTTTCGAAGACTGGCAGAAAATTAATGATGAACTGAGACTATACAATCCGGTGCTTGCCGAGAGACCGCAGGTCGTAGCCGCCAACAAAATGGATATGCCAGAATCCGAGGCCAACCTGGAGCAATTTTTGAAACAAGTTCGTGAAGTGAAGCCGGATATCGAAGTGATGCCTATTTCGTCGCTGACTCGTCAAGGTATTCAGGAACTGTTGTACCGAGCGGCTGATCTGCTGGATCAGATTCCGGATGAGCCTGAGGTAGAAGAAGTTGCCGATCTCACCGAGCGTAAAGTATACAGTTTGGAGAAAAAAGAGGACGAAGGTTTCCGTATTGTGCGTGAGAACGATACATTCATTGTGGAAAGCGCCAAGATTGATCGCATGATGAAACGGATGCAGTTGAACTCACACGAGGCTATTCTGAAGCTGGCACGTACACTTCGTTACATGGGTGTGGATGATGAGCTTCGTAAACGAGGTGCCGTGGAAGGTACGATTGTGCGTATTGGGGATTTCGAGTTTGAATTTGTGGAAAGCAGTAGTTATTACTAAGCCATTAGGCCAAAAAAATTGTAAACATCATCGGCTGATGATTGCTAAATAAAAATGAGAAACGCAGTGAAGCGGGAAGTTACCGTGAGGCTGCGTTTTTTTTGTTTGTTTTCTGACATGAGAGAGAGAAGTCTGTATAATGTGAGAAACAGTTTTTGAAAAATAGACATGTCACGTATTGCCCTTTTGTAATTCATCCTATATAATGTCCACTATATGAATACATGAGTCTTTGAGGAGAGGACGTTCTGTGAATGAACGCTATTACTTAGTACGGGAAGATATTTTGCCTGAAGCTGTGGTAAAAACGATGCAGGTGAAAGAGCTGCTTGCTTCCGGTGATGTTAAAACAGTGCATGAGGCTGTCGAACAGGTTGGATTAAGCCGAAGTGCCTTTTACAAGTACAAGGATGGAATCCATCTGATCAATCAGCTGGAGCGTGAACGAATCGTAACGATCTCGATTGACCTGGAGCATCAGTCTGGTATTCTTTCTCGTGTGCTTGGGCATTTTGCAGGTTATGGAGCCAACGTACTTACGATTAATCAGAGTATTCCACTTCAGGGCAGAGCCAATGTTGTCATTTCCGTGGAAACGACGCATCTGCATGGAGAGATTGGAGAAATGCTGGATCGAATGCAAGATATGCCTGGGGTGAAGCGTACACGGATCGTAGGCCAAGGTTAATCGGGCTTAGAGAATATAGGATTAGACAATAGGGGGTAGGTCGTTAGTGAAACCGGTAAAAGTCGGATTGTTGGGCCTGGGCACGGTTGGAACGGGCGTTGTCCGAATCGTGGAAGGGAATCAGGAGGATCTGAGCAGCCAAGTAGGGTCGCCGATTATCATTGAGAAGATTGCGGTGAAGAACACGGAGAAGGATCGTGTTATTCCCATTGACCGGGCGAAGCTGACAGAGAACCCTTGGGATGTCATTCGTCACCCGGATATTGATGTCATCGTTGAAGTGATGGGCGGCATCGATCAGACGAAAGAATACATTCTTGAAGCACTGGAACGTGGGAAACATATCGTAACAGCGAACAAGGATCTTATGGCATTGCATGGTTCAGAGATTCTGGCTAAAGCGCAGGAAAAGCAATGTGATGTGTTTTATGAGGCAAGTGTGGCTGGGGGCATCCCGATCATCCGCACGCTGATTGAAGGTTTCTCTTCGGATCGGATCACTCGAATTATGGGGATTGTGAACGGCACAACGAACTATATTTTGACGAAAATGAGTCAGGAAGGCGCATCCTATGAAGAAGTGCTAGCGGAAGCACAAGCTCTAGGGTACGCGGAAACAGATCCGACTTCGGATGTGGAAGGACTCGATGCTGCCCGTAAAATGGCAATCCTGGGTACCCTCGGTTTCCGTACGAATGTGGAATTGAAGGATGTTACCGTTAAGGGGATCTCCGCTGTTACGCGTGAGGATATAACGTATGCCAAAAGATTAGGGTATGAGTTGAAGCTGCTTGGCATCGCAGATCGCATCGATGATGAGATTACGATTAGTGTGCAACCAACAATGGTGAGAAAGAACCACCCGATTGCATCGGTAAACGGTGTGTTCAACGCAGTGTATGTGCACGGTGAGGCAGTAGGCGAGACGATGTTTTACGGAGCAGGGGCGGGTGAATTGCCAACAGCTACTTCCGTAGTTGCCGATATTGTTGCCGTAACGAAAAACCTCAAGCTAGGTGTAAACGGAGTAAAAGCGATCGTGCCGTATAAACAGAAGAGACTGCAGAGTGATGAGCAGATTTTTTCGAAAAATTTTATATTACTGCACGTGGACGACAAAGCAGGGGTGCTGGCGCAGATTACGCAGATTTTTGCCGAATATGAAGTCAGTCTCGCTTCGGTTGTGCAACAGCCGAATGAGCACAATCCAGACGCTGAGATCATTATCGTTACGCATAATGCAAGTAAGGCTAGCATGGACAAGGTGCTTAAGCATTTTGAATCACTCAACGTCATTCGCCGGATTAAGAGTGTTTATCGCGTAGAAGGTTAGTTGTTAAGCCATTTTACAATATAATTAGTTTATAATTTTGTTTTGCAAGCAAATCGTCATTTCATGAATCTAGATCATTAAACCTAAAGGAGTTTACCTACAATGAGATACCAAGGATTATTGCAAACGTACAAAGAACACCTTCCAGTCAATGAGAATACGCCACAGCTTACACTTCAAGAAGGAAATACGCCACTGATTCATGCAGAGAATCTGTCGAAGGAACTCGGGTTGAATCTATATTTCAAATATGAAGGCTTGAATCCGACAGGTTCTTTCAAGGACCGCGGGATGGTTATGGCTGTTGCTAAAGCAATGGAGGAAGGTAGCCGTACAATTATGTGTGCATCTACTGGTAATACATCCGCGGCTGCTGCAGCCTATGCCGCACGTGGCGGGTTGAATTGTATCGTATTGATTCCAAATAACAATATTGCACTGGGTAAACTCGCTCAAGCGATGATCTATGGTGCCAAAGTCATCGCGATCAATGGTAACTTTGACCGTGCCCTTGAGATTGTACGTGAAATTACGGCTAAACACCCGATTACACTTGTAAATTCTGTGAATCCATACCGGATTGAAGGACAGAAGACCGCTGCTTTTGAATTGGTTGAGCAATTGGGAGATGCACCAGACGTTCTGGCTATTCCGGTTGGTAATGCGGGTAACATTTCGGCATACTGGAAAGGCTTTAAAGAGTATAAAGAGGCAGGGAAATCGAACACGTTGCCGCGTATGGTCGGGTTTGAGGCAGAAGGTGCTATGGCTATTGTAAAAGGGGAGCCTATTCTTGAGCCGGAAACTGTAGCCACAGCGATTCGAATCGGTAACCCTGCCAGCTGGAAAACAGCAGTGGCTGCGGCCGAAGAGTCCGGTGGTCAGATTAACTATGTTACGGATGACGAAATTTTGGCCGCATACCGCACCATTGCGGCACGTGAAGGCGTGTTTGCTGAACCGGCTTCTGCTGCATCTGTGGCTGGTGTGTACAAATTGCATAGTGAAGGCTACTTCAAAGGCGGAGAAACGGTTGTATGCGTGTTAACAGGTAACGGCCTGAAAGATCCGAATGTAGCGATTAAGACGGCTGCTGTGGAGCCGCTGGTCGTTGAAGATACAGAAGAGGCAGTTATGGCAGCTATTGCCCAACTGGAACAACAGTCTGTATGAGCTTGCGTGAAAAAGTAACCGTAAAAATTCCGGCAAGCACAGCCAATCTGGGTCCAGGGTTTGATACCCTGGGCATGGCCTTGTCTTTGTATGCTTGGCTTGAGATTAAACCAGCATCTCAGACGACATTTCATCTGTATGGGAACCATCTAACGGGCTTGCCTTCCGATAAATCAAATCTGATTTATGAAGTGGCGCAAATGGTATTTGACGAGGCTGGGGTTTCTGTACCTGAGCTTGAAATTTCGATGTATTCAGATATCCCCCTCACTCGGGGACTTGGAAGCAGTGCTTCGGCAATTGTTGGCGCGCTTGTCGGTGCCAATGCATTAATCGGCTGTCCATTATCTAATGATAAATTACTGGATATGGCAACAGCCCTGGAGAAACATCCGGACAATGTTGGTGCATCATTATATGGCGGAATCATTACAGCGGCTTGGGATGGCCAACGCGTCGACTACCTTCGTATCGAGCCTCACCAGGATTTGCAGGCTTTGGTTATCGTACCAGACTTCCAGCTATCTACGTCCAAAGCACGAAATGTTATTCCACAGCAATTCGGTATGCCTGATGTTGTTCACAACGTGAGCCGTTCTTCATTGCTTGTTGCCGCATTAGCCAGTGGCAGGCTGGATATGATTCAAAAGGCAATGTCCGATCGAATTCACCAGCCGTATCGCGCCTCGTTGGTACCCGGCATGACAGAGATTCTGGAACATGCTACTGAACATGGTGCACTGGGTGCTGCGCTAAGCGGGGCCGGGCCAACTGTGCTAACACTGGTGGAACGACATGATAGCCGCAAAGATGAGCTGGAGCAATATTTAATGGATATCATGAAGCATGAGGGTATCGCGGCCACTGCCTTGTGGCTGGACCCGGATATGGACGGGGCCCTCATATTGCCGGATCAAGATGAACGTCCTTTTTTGGACAGGATCAAAGGGGAAGTTAACGCATGAAACGAATTGCAGTTTTACCAGAAGGCTCAGTCTCACACGAAGCAATTGATTTTCTTTTCGACGGCGAAGTACTCGATTTGAAACATTCCAAACTTATTTCGGACATTTTTCGTGCAGTGGATAACGGGAGTGTACAGTACAGTGTCATTCCAGTGGAAAATACAATTGAAGGTTCTGTTAGCCTGCATATGGACTGGCTTGTAAATGAGGTCGATATTCCGATGCAAGCGGAGTGGGTGTACCCATCCATTCAGAATGTGATCGGACATGGGAATGAATTTGCCACAGGCGATGGTACATATGATTTTGGTAAAATCACCAAGATTCTATCCCATCCGGTGGCCATCCCGCAGTGCCAGAATTTTATCCGTCAGCATTCGCCTGACGCAGAACTAGAAGGCGTAAACAGCACGGCCGAAGGGGTAGAAATTGTAAAAAGAAATCCGGGAAAAGGCTGGGTGGCAATCGGTACGAAGCTTGCGGCTCAAAAGCATGGTCTGGATATCATGGCTGAACGCGTGACGGATCATGACAATAACTACACCCGCTTCGTACTAATTGGCCATGAACCCGTCAGCATTCCGCGTGAGCCGGATCATGTGAAGACAAGTTTGATTGTAACACTACCAGAGGATGCACCCGGTGCACTCCATCAGGTGTTGTCGGCTTTTGCCTGGAGAAAGCTGAACTTGACTCGTCTTGAATCTCGCCCAACGAAGAAACGTTTAGGCAGTTACTACTTTTACATTGATGTCATTGAATCGGTTGATTCCGTATTGCTTACGGCAGCTATGGCCGAAATCGAGGCTTTGAATTGTCAGGTTCGCGTTCTTGGTAGTTATCCATGTTATACATACCCTTCACGGAAATAACCGGTAGTGGTTGGATAATGAATGCAAAGAATCCATTCGGCGTCTATGTGAAATAAGAGAGTTTTCCCGTTATACTTGTTGTAAAATGGACAGGTTCATTATTTTCCGGAATATAGGAAATGCATATTTAATGGAGGTGCAGTTAGTCATGGCAGAACAATGGATCTATTTGGATGGCCAGTATGTAACCAAGGAAAATGCAAAAGTTTCGGTGTATGACCATGGATTCTTGTACGGAGATGGTATCTTCGAAGGGATTCGGATTTACAACGGAAATATTTTCAGATGTAAGGCTCACTTGGATCGCTTGTATGATTCGGCAAAATCCATCAGTTTGAACATTCCGCTGTCTTACGATGAGATGCTTGAAGTGATGGCTGAAACGGTGCGCCGTAACGATATGCGTAACGGTTATATTCGTCTAATCGTTTCACGCGGACCAGGGAACTTGGGTCTTGACCCGACGCGTTGCCCTAAAGCTTCCGTGATCATTATTGTAGAACAGCTAGCGATTTATCCGGAAGAAGCGTATCTTACTGGATTGAAGGCCGTTTCCGTATCCCAGCGTCGTAACATCCCGGATGCGTTGAATCCGAAGATTAAATCACTCAACTATCTGAACAACATCCTTGTCAAATTGCAATCGAACTTTTCGGGGGCAGGTGAGGCTATTATGCTAAACTCGCAAGGCTACGTAACCGAGGGTTCAAGCGATAACATTTTCATTATCAAAAATGGGGTGGTGTATACTCCTCCTTGTTACCTTGGAGCACTCGAAGGCATCACCCGTCAAGCGATTATCGATCTGTGCGGGGAGCTTAGTATTGAGTTAAAAGAAGTACCTTTCACGCTTCATGATGTGTACATTGCAGATGAGGTGTTTTTCACAGGAACAGCTGCTGAAGTTATTGCGGCTTGTGAAGTGGATGGCAGAACAATTGGTTCGGGTGTAGCGGGTCCGGTTACATTGCAATTACTTGAAGCTTTCCGCCAGATTGTTGACAAAGACGGCTACAAGGTGTGGGAATAATCAATACGTCGAATTGAATAAATAACAGGAATTCTCCTTGTCCGATAAAATGTAGCATGCCTCGTGTATGTGGGATTTTAGAAGGCGGGAGGATTTTTTTTGTTCAAATGATGTCATTAGCCCGGTTGTTGCATAGGATGTAGTAACGGTATGGGCGAATGTACTGCCCAAGTATGACGTCTAGGAGGTTAGTTTCCTGTGAAAATACACATGGTGAAAAAAGGCGACACCTTATATCTGCTATCCCAAAAATACAATGTTGCACTGGACAAATTGATTGCAGCCAACCCGCAGATTGCAGATCCCGACAAGTTGGATATTGGTATGAAGGTCAAAATTCCTGCACAGCCGGTAACACCAAAGCCAGAGGGCGTACTGCACAGTCACAAGGTAGTACAAGGAGATTCGTTATGGAAGTTGTCACAAGCTTGGGGAGTTCCGTTGAAAGACATGATCAATGCGAATCCGCAATTGAAGAATCCAAATGCTCTTCTGGTTGGAGAGACCGTCTATATTCCTTCCATGCATACACAAGGTAATCAGGCTGCGAATACCCAAATGGGAAATATGGACACGCAAGAAAAATTATCACCTGAAGGTAAAGAGTATACGGGGGTAAAAGAAGAAACGGCACCTGTTGTACCAGCTCCTCCACCGCAGGCAGTTGAAACACCAGTCCCTGCTCCAGCCCCAGCGCCTGTTCCCCCGGCTAAGCCTAATGTTATGCCTGAATTGGAGGCTTTACCGCAATTACCAGTCATGCCTGAAATGAAGCCTGAGAAGAAACCAGACAAGAAAGAGGAGATGAAACCGGAGGTTCAAGTCCAACCTGTAACCGAAGCGAAAAAACCTCAAATGCCTAATCTTTCACCAGAAGTGATGCCTTTGCCTGTAATGCCTAACATCGAACCGGCTGTGAATGTTGCGCCTACCGTTAAGGCACCGTGTGGTTGTGGCCAAAAAATGCTCCATGCTCCAATGGAACATCCTTATATGCAGGTGCCTGTACCTGCACAAGAGGTATACGCTGTTCAGCAAAATAACATGTATACGGCAGGTATGGCTAATAACTCTCCATTTCCCGGTGTACAGGATGTTGGTACTTATAGTATGGGGAATGTGCCGAATAGCCCATGGACGGGAGCGGAACAGACTTTTAATCATAATAACGTAATGCCGAATATATCTCCTGAGATGACGAATAATGCATTTCCAATTTCGCCAGCAGCCCAAATAAACAGTCCTTTCCCGAGTATTGCGGCTGCAACGAACCAGATGAACAATCAACCGCCATTTATTTCTCCGTACTCTATGCTTCCGTACCCTCCATGCGGATGTGGATCGCATATACATGCTCCTCAATATACTTATCCTGCGTATGGTTATCAGGAGCCAGCTTGGGGAATGTATGGTCACCCGAATGGTATGCCACCTGAAATGTCCACATCTGTTATGCCAAATCATCCGATGGAGTATGCTTATCAAAATCCGTATCCTGCTCAAAATATGGTCCCGCCATCTCCGCTTGGTGCTTTTGGAGAGATGTATCCGTCCGAAGTCCAGGGCTCCAATAGCGGGAAAAAGGGAGGGCGTGACAATGCGAACTTAAGTCAGGCCGCTTTTGAAGAGGTTGATTCGGAAACTGAGGCGAAACCAAAAGCAACGCCGTCTAAAAATGGCGCGGCAAAACGAAGAACAAGTAAGACACCTGCGAAAAGTAAATCAAAGGTATCTGTATCCGGAAAATCTACAAGAGAAAACACGACGTCAACAAATCCACAAAAACCAGCTAGAAAACGTCGTAATCCCTGGATTCAACATTAAGAGGGATCAGAGCAGAACATGATATAGAGTGATGGTTATTGTGAAAAGGTCAGTTCAATAAATTAGAACTGACCTTTTCGCTTGAGCAGTTACAACGAGAAAAAGACGATGTGTTTGAAATGATGGAGATGTCGAATAAACAAAATATCGCGATAACGTTTGAAAGCATACTCGAAAATATGTTACAATATGTATACGCTTTAATTTTAGTTTGGAACTAGCTTTGAATTAAAGTGTACATGCAAAGCCTTGTAAAATAAAAACTATAATTAAAAAAACTCTTGCATTGATTTTGGGCATGTGTTACATTATTTAAGTCGCCGCTGAAACATCAGTTGGCTGACATAAACAAGTTTGATCTTTGAAAACTGAACAACGAGTGAGTGAACATTCTGCTTGCAGAATGACGTGAAGGTTTTTGGTACATGCCGTATGGCTGTATGAAAACTGGAACACAAATGAGATTTTTAATCTCGTCAGATTCAAAATGAGCTTATCGCTCTTTTCAATACCCCGATGAGTTTGACAGCGTCTAACGTCGCTGATGAAATTCATCTTTATTGGAGAGTTTGATCCTGGCTCAGG
>NZ_JAUZUT010000016.1:0-63618 GCF_031844205.1 Paenibacillus sp. RRE4 | reverse complement strand
TGCAGAATGTTCACTCACTCGTTGTTCAGTTTTCAAAGATCAAACATAATTTGAGGCGTCGTTTTTCATGTTGTCGTCGTTTCAGCGGCGACTTTTATAATGTAACACATCCACGTTTTCTTTGCAAGCATTTTTTCAACCGTTTTAGTTCATGTCTTATAAATATGCTTGTCCAATCAAACGGCTCCTTAAAAATGGAACGAAAATTAATTTACCATATAGTTTCGAAAAGGTCAACCCTATTTCGACAAATAGGTTGATCATTCCCTTTAGCAAATGGCGAATACAATGAGAGGTGCATTCTCTATCTAGAGAGCTACACCTCTCACCATAACGTTTAAACTTATATGTTCAGCTTTATTTTATAGCTTGGAGTTTTTTAACTTACCGCCTCTTGCATACTTGGATAACTCTTTAGGCGGGGCAAACCTTGCATACATACGGAATACTGTTTTATACCGACTCGCTATAGCATATTTAATCTCTTGGTCAAGACGGTGGTCACTTAGATCAAACAGCATCTCATCCAACTCTTTGCGTAATACATAGTCCAGCTCCTTGCATTCCTTCTCGTTAAATAGCATACCCAGCATTAAGAGTTCTCCTTTTTGTGCATAGCCTCTATAGTCACACTCGTCTTTCAGCATCTTCTTTTGTTGAACATCTCTCTCTTTGTCTGCACTGCTGAAACCCGTTTTATTGTTATGGTCAAATTATTGGGAATTTATGAATGCTGGGTATCACAAAATTTCCACAAGTAATTTTAACCTCTCACAAGCGCATATGTGAGTGTGCTCTCAATAACCGCTGCAACCAGAAGCAAGACGACTACCCAAAAGCTCGCTGTTAACGTCATATTCATGTACTCTTTCCACCGAGAGCCGATCATAGCCCTTTTTTCGCCTCCCAGTTGCGCCAGACTCCGCACGACCAAACCGCCGAACCTCAATCCAAATGCACACGCAATAATAATAACCGGGATTTCGATAATGCCATGTGGAAGAAGCCCCTTCACGACAATATCAAAAAAGCTTGCCCCATAATTCATCGTGGTATGAACAACAAAGCCAAGTACCATCCCGTTGATTAGCAGAAAGATAATTGGCAAGATTCCGAAGAAAATCCCTGCATAGATAACCAGTACACTTTTAATGGCATTATTGAAAAAGATAAGCAAGAAGAAATTCCACTGCACATTTCCTCCTTGCTCCAACTGCTGACTGATTTGGCGAAGCCCTTCAATCTGCCCTAACAGCAACTCTTCTAAGGGGCCTGTGCTCAACCACCCTGCTCCTATACCCACAGCGAACAACATAAATGACCAGATTAATGCTCCCCTAATCTTACCCATGTCTCTTATAAATGTACTGAATTTTAACATAACAACCTCCTGTAAAACGAAATGATGGACAAACAAAGATGTAAAACGAATAACTGGACAGTACGAGCATACATTGAAAAGTAAACAAGCATTTCTTTATTGGGAGAGGGGCGCTTAGCGAAATGAACTCGTTCTATGTATTCAGCGGCAAAAAGATCAAACGTAATCTGATTGTGCTCGTTGCTGCCATTTTTGCAATTGGTATTATTTATTTGGAAAGTGGCAACGTGTCAGTGTTCTCGGAAGAAGCACCTTCCGCCGTCTACAGTGTACCAACCGACAAGAAGGTCATTGCACTTACCTTTGACATTAGCTGGGGTGATAAACGTACCGAACCGATTCTTAAAGTTCTTCAGGAGAACAAAGTACAGAAGGCTACCTTCTTTCTCTCCTCACCATGGAGTAAAACCCATCCAGAGATTGTTAATGCCATTAAAGATGCAGGCTATGAGATCGGTAGTCATGGACATCGGCACGAAAACTATACTAGCCTGACTGAAGAGCAAATCCGCAAGGAAATTATGACAGCTCACAGCATTTTAACCGATTTAACGGGAAAAGAACCCAATTTGCTACGATTGCCTAATGGAGATTTTGATAAACGCGTGCTTCAGGTTGCGAATAGTCTGAACTATCAAGTTGTACAATGGGATACAGATTCTTTGGATTGGAAAAACCCCGGGGTACAGACAATCGTTGATCGTGTCGTCAGCAAAGCACATCCTGGTGATATTGTCCTGTTGCATGCCAGCGACTCATCGAAACAAACCCATGAGGCACTTCCAGCCATCATCGACAAATTGAAAAATCAGGGCTATGAATTCGTGACCGTATCTGAACTGCTCAACCATTCAAGTGTAGAGGGTAAGGAAGTACGAGATCAAGCCAGCGGCCAATAATACGCGTAAACAGTTGAAAAAGAGCTAACCTAGTTAGCTCTTTTTTGTATTTTTCATCGTTATGAAAACCTTAATCATGTGTATGACCCTTCAACTCTTTTATGCCCAACATTCGTTCAACGACTCGGAGCAGGGGTCACAGCAGCTTCTTTTGAGCTATCGACCAGCTTGTGCAGGATCAGCATCTGATATGCATTACATAACAGCAAAGGGATCACAATAAAGACGGTGGCTGCATTAACGTCAATACGCAATACACCAATCGTTTCCACTGCAGTCACGGCTATCATGAAGAAGAGCGTTGGTACTAGCGCAGAGATATGTGTCTGTTTCACTTTCACGTAAGCGGTAACAATTGCAGTCGCCAAAATGATCAGTCCCAGCACAATGTCCGAGATACGCTCTCGTCCTCCTCCGACAAATAAACGCAAAAACATGAGGTCCAACAAAGCTAGCACAGTCAGCACTACCTGCACAATCTGCCATCCGCGTCTTGGGAATACACCCTTGCCCATATAATTCAAGATGAGATATGCAAAGAAACCCATTTGTGAATATACGCTAATCATCACTCCGGAGCCAAACAGAATCAGTAGATACAGCATAAAATCAGCAATTCCGTTCATTTTTTCTCCGTTTACCAACATCATAATCAACCCTGTACCTAATGCTCCTGCGGCACCAATAAGCAAGGCTGTCCAAAACAGGAAAAACCATCTACGCAAATTCAAATGTTTTCCACCCCCGAGAGTTTATTTTACCAACCTTCACAGCAAAAAACCATCATTGCTCAACATATTTCCCCCTTTCCCATCACATACTACATCCAGTATCTAATCAAGGAGGGATTGTACACATGAAACGGCCTATATGGCAGCTATGCTGCGTTGTATTGGGGCTATCCGTCATGCTCGCCGGCTGCGGTTCAGATCAGAGTTCTTCGCCTCCTCAGGGCAGTTATAAAGAGATGAAAACGATGGTCGTAGATATTTTGAAAAGTGATGAAGGCAAGAAAGCTGTTGAAGAGGCTCTAACGGGTCAAAGCTCCTCTGGCGGCGGTGGAGGCAGTGGGTCAGAAGAAGGCGGAAGCTCTGGTGGTGGATCGGGAACGGTGGGGATGAAAATGTTAATGCCAATGCAATCTTCGGAACAAATACGTATTGCCGTAAAAGATACCATAACCGCTCCTGAATACCAGAAGGAATTCGAAAAAATTATGACCGATCCGCAATTTGCCGGTGAATTCGCCAAAGCGATCAACGGACAAAGCAAACAACTGCATATGCAACTTATCAAAGATCCGACGTATCAGAAGTCGATTGGGGATATCATGAAATCTCCTGAAGTATCCAAGATGTTCATAGATATGACCAAAACCCCGGAATACCGAAAACAAACGATGACCGTTATGCAGGAAGTGATGCAAAATCCGTTGTTTCGCATGGAAGTTCTTACTTTGCTGAAAAAAGTGGTACAAGAAGAACTCCAGCCCAAAACAGAGAGCGGTGGCGGGCAAAAGGGGCAGGAATCCGGTGGTCAGGACGGGGGAGATGGTGGCAGTGGTGATTCTGGAGGTGGAGACTCCGGTGGTGGCGGTGGAAGTTCATAGAACTACAACAATGATCCAAGTTCTACAAGAAGATAAATGTTGATAAGTCTCAATTTCCAAAGTTGAGATCATGTGAAAAAGCCTGCATCCAAAGGACGCAGGCTTTATTTATAAGCACATTAAATTTTAATCACATAAAAAATCTCATTCAAACTTAGACTCAATCGACTTGGCTACCTCGTCATATATGGCCCCTATTGTCGTCTCTGCCTTATACACAGACGGTGAGAAATCCGGCTCGGAAGGATGGTTATCCGGAGCACCTAATGGAATCTGGGCAAGCAACACTGTGTGCAAGCTTTCGGCAAGACGTCCGCCCCCTCCACGACCAAAGACATACTCTTTCTCCCCACATTTACCACATTCGTAGTACGCCATGTTCTCGACCACACCTAACAGCTCATGTTCCGTTTGAATGGCCATCGCTCCGGCACGCGCCGCTACAAAGGCTGCAGTGGCATGTGGGGTCGTTACAATGATCTCTTTGCTCTGTGGCAACATCTGGTGCACATCAAGCGCAACATCTCCGGTGCCTGGTGGCAGATCCAGCAACATATAATCCAGCTCGCCCCACTGAACATCGGTGAAGAACTGACGTAGCATCCGGCCAAGCATTGGGCCGCGCCAGATCACAGGGTTATTTTCCCGAATGAAGAAACCCATAGACATTACTTTGACTCCAAAACGTTCGACCGGTTGAATCACTCCGTCCTCAACGACAGGGTATTCCTCAATCCCCATCATATCCGGCACACTGAAACCATAAATATCAGCATCAATGAGACCGACTTTCTTCCCTTGACGAGCCAAGGCTACAGCCAGGTTAACGGTGACCGTTGATTTCCCTACGCCCCCTTTACCGCTAGCTATGGCAATAAAACGAACTCCCGACTCAGGACTTAACAGCTCATGTCCATCGAGACCAGCCGCATGACCTTTTACAAGCACTTCATCCTCATCTTGCTCTTGCTCCACTTGTCCCAGGTTAAGGCTCTGACGGTCATGCTCTGACGCTACTCGTGTGCGGATATGTACATCCTTCACTCCATGCTGGGATAGCAGGTTACGCGCAGCATCCGTTAAAGCGGTTGCATCTTCTGGCCGATTCTCCAGTGTCACCATACTTAAGGCCACATGGTGTTCTTTCACCATAATGTCACGAATCCATCCAAGTTCCGCTAAGCTTTGTCCTAGCTGCGGTTCCTGTAATGGCTGTAAAAGTTCAAGTATCTGTTCTTTTGATAACATCAGACAGCACCTCGGTTTTATCTATTGGCATGTGTTAGGTATGCTGTTCCAATTATAGCACTACCTTTCTTCTTATGACTAACTTTTCGGACGTTCGCCTGAAGCATATCGGAGAATACCGTTATAAATAGACGCAGCTACTTTCCGTTGATACGTTTCTTCAGCAAGCAGACGAGCCTCTTCGGGATGGGACAAAAAGCCGACCTCAACGAGTGCTGACGGGATTTTCAGAGCCTGAAGCAGATAAACGGTACTTACCGTTTTCGCTATACGATCTGTATTTTCCAGATTCCGAATCATTTCGGCTTGTAGCAGATTTGCAAGACCTTCGTTATCAGGATGATTAGGCGTGTAGAAGACTTGTGCACCGCTCCAACGATTAGATGGCACACTGTTCATGTGAATGCTGATAAATAAATCCGCTTGTTTATCCTCAATCTGTCTTACTCTCTGTTTGAGATCCTCTGTCTTACGTCTGGAGTACCCTCTCGTTCCCTCGTCGGCCAAATCCTTATCGATTTCACGAGTCATCACAACAAGAGCTCCTGCCTGTTGCAGATAGTCTCTGACATACAGCGCAATGGACAGATTGATATCCTTCTCAATAACTCCCTGCCTGCTCACTGCTCCCCCATCTGGCCCGCCATGACCTGCATCAATAGCGATCACTTTGCCAGCCAAAGGCAGACTCCAATATCCTGACGTTTTGGCCGAGGGCATCTCATACGAAACTACTGCTACAAACATAGCCAACAAACACAGGCTCAGCATAACCCTCTTCACTGTTTTTAACCGGACCCAGACTACCAGATGTTTCTCCATGTTTTTGCGCATAAAAAAACCACCTCGTCCCTATAAATGACTCTAATCATCTATATGGGACAAGATGGACAAATATACCCTTAGGAATGGACTTGCTCTGCCATCCCCTCAATCAACACCTCAGCAACCTCAGGACGTGTAAATTCTGGCGGTGGACATTCACCATTACGCAACAAACCACGTACCTTGGTTCCCGACAAAGTCATATGATGTTCCTTATCATGAGGGCAGGTTTTGCTGGAAGCCATATTTCCGCATTTGGTGCAGAAGAAACTGTGTTCAAAGAACAGTGGTGTAATGCCCAATTCCTCAGCCGTAAAATTAGAGAAGATCTCTTGTGCTTCATAGGTTCCGTAATAATCACCTACACCAGCATGATCACGCCCTACGATAAAGTGGGTGCAGCCATAATTTTTACGTACCATGGCATGGAAAATGGCTTCACGAGGTCCCGCATACCGCATTGCAGCCGGGAACACGCCCAGAAACGCACGATCGGCCGGATAATAGTTCTCCAGCAGTACCAGGTAACTCTTCATACGCACATTTGCTGGAACATCATCCGATTTAGTCTCACCCACAAGTGGATTCAAGAAAAGTGCATCAACGATTTCCATTGCACTTTTCTGGATGTACTCATGTGCCCGGTGGACAGGATTACGTGTCTGAAAACCAACAACGGTTCTCCAGCCCTTTTCCTGAAAAATTTTGCGTGTTTCAGCCGGATCGTAATAGAACTCTTCGAACTTGGCCGGTTTTGGACGATTCAATACTTGAATTGGACCTCCTACATATGTTGCAGGACGCTCCAGCAGTTTTTTTACACCCGGATGTTCAGGATCATCCGTTTTGAAAACGCGGCGTGCTTCCTCACCCTGATCTACCTGATAAATGCTTTGAACCTCAAGTAAGCCGTACGTTACACCATCCGCTTCACCAACAAGAGCTACCGTCTCACCTTTGCGAAGGGAAGCAGCCTGTTGATCATTTACAGCTAGTGTAATCGGTATACTCCATACGGTGCCATCTGCCAAACGCATTCGGGATACGACAGAGAGATAATCTTCTTCATTCATGAATCCTTGAAGTGGTGAAAACGCGCCTACGCCAATCAAATCCAAATCTGAGATCGTCCAGGTATTAATCTGCAATGAGTTCAAGTTTTTGCTTTTCTGCAATAGTTGCTCACGTTCTTCTCCTTGTACGACACGCTGTACCAGCGCACCTCCATGAGGCAGAATCGAAGTCATCTTGTCAGCTCCTTATTAAAACATCCGATATTTTGATGCAAACCGCATTATAATTTAAAAAATAGTTTAACTTGAAAAAGACATTTGAACTATCATGCCAGTACTCTATTCATGCAGCTTATTTATGCAATCCGCATTCCGTTTTATCATTGCCAGACCAACGTCCCGCACGCGGATCTTCACCAGGCATAACCTGCCGTGTGCAGTGCTCGCAGCCGATACTTGGGTAATTCTGATCATGTAGCGGATTATATGTCACGTTATTAGCACGGATGTATTCCCACACATCCTCACTCGTCCAATGAGCAATCGGGTTAAATTTCATCAAACCAAACTTCGTATCATATTCGACCTTTTTGGCATTGGCACGAGTAGGTGCTTGATCTCTACGAATACCTGTAATCCATGCATCATACTGCGATAGAATACGTGTCAGGGGCTCCACCTTACGAATGTTACAACAAGCATTGGGATCGGATTTCCATAATTCTTCTCCATGCTGAGCAGCTTGTTCTTCCGGTGTGATTTTTGGCGATACTTTTACAAACTCAAGATTGTACTTTTCTTGCATCCGATCACGCGTATCATATGTTTCCTGGAAATGAAAATCTGTATCCAGATAAAAAACATCAGTAGATGGGCTAATTTTTTGCAACATATCTACAAGTACAACATCTTCTGCACCGAAGCTGCACGCAAATGTGATATTAGGAAATGTTTCAACCGCATAGCGAATAATATCTTCCGGGCTTGCGTGCTCCAGTTCCTCTGCTTTTGTACGAGCCAATTCTTCCTTTTCTAACAAGTTCATTGTTCAATTTCCCCCATTCATGATCTCCAAACCAAACAAAACCGACTAATCTAATATGAATTATGTATAGTATAAATCTTTCACTCGCGATGTCAATGCCTGCCATCTGGTAAATTACATCAATTCTACTCACAACAAGCAACATAAAAACACTCAATTTTTAGTGCTCATTAGGCTTCCAGATAAGATATAGGCAAAACGATACAAAAACCTCATGAACGTAACTTTAAAATACTTGAGATCTTAAAGAGAAAAAAACGTTGCTATTGTTGGATTCTTGGGATGATCGAAGAAACATTTTGCATCATTAGACAGCGTATCCTGTCTAAACACCATCCCCATTTTGAGCATACTGAAAGCCTGGGTCTACAACTCCGTCTAATAACAAAAGTAAGAACCCTTTATCGTATTCATAAAAAAGACTGATATCACAGACATGAGAAAATGATAATGATCTGGAAGAATGGTATTACTAAAACGGCTAAGATTTGTGTGAGCATAATTAAGATTAGATTATACAGATAATCAAGCTAAGAAAGGGAAATTGAGGATGGACATAGACTAATGAATTTGAATTTCATTCGAAATATGGAGTTAATATAGATATGAATTAGCTTAAAATTCAAGGATATACAAAACTAATGCTACATCTATTATCTTGGAGCCCTGTCTTTCTCTCAATGGGAATCGTATTGCATTTACGTTAACGTTAGTATATACAAATGATACACATAGTCTCTTCGTAAATAAAACGAAAAAAGTCCTTGGCCGAAGCCAAGGACTTTGAAAATCTTAACGTTTGGAGAACTGAGGTGCGCGACGAGCCGCTTTAAGACCGTATTTTTTACGCTCTTTCATACGTGGGTCACGAGTCAGGAATCCTGCTTTTTTCAGGGATGCACGGTATTCTGGATCTGCTTTGAGCAGAGCGCGGGAAATACCGTGACGGATAGCGCCGGCTTGACCGGAGATTCCGCCACCATGAGCGATAACCAAAACGTCATAGTTAGTGAGCGTTTCTGTCAAAGTCAGTGGTTGTTTTACGATCAGTTTGAGTGTTTCCAAACCGAAGTATTCATTAATATCACGTTTATTGATGACAATGCGTCCTTCACCCGGTACAAGGCGAACACGTGCTACCGAATGTTTACGACGACCTGTCCCATAGTATTGTACTTGTGCCATGAAACTGTCCTCCTTTTAATTAACCGCGAAGTTCGTAAACTTCTGGTTTTTGTGCTGCGTGTGGATGCTCAGTGCCTCTGTACGCTTTAAGTCTCAGCTTCATTTTCTCGCCCATGCGAGTTTTAGGAAGCATACCGCGAACAGCCAATTCCAACATACGTTCAGGTTTGTTTTTAACCATCTCTTCTGCAGTAGTTACTTTCAAACCACCTGGGTGCATCGAGTGACGGTAGTATTTTTTACCTTGCATTTTTTTACCAGTCAATACAATTTTCTCTGCATTGATGATAACAACGAAATCGCCAGTGTCCACATGTGGAGTGAATTGTGGCTTATGTTTGCCGCGAATCAAAGCAGCTGCTTCGCTCGCCAAACGTCCGAGGGTTTTGCCTTCAGCATCAATGATGTGCCATTGGCGCTCAACTTCGTTAGGCTTCGCCATGTACGTAGTACGCATGAAAAGTTCCTCCTTAAATGTTCAAAATCATCATTTTTCATTTATCTTCGTTCGTTAAGTGATAACTTTAGGTGTTGATGGATAGTTGTTGCGATGTGAACATCTTAATTGGGGCTGTGGGAAAGCCATTAAGAAAACACAACTTTTATATTACATGATAGGAGACTAAATCGCAAGTATTATTTGAGCTTTTTACTCACCAAATTTAATCTTTTTTGTATTCAAGATCCCAGAGCATTAAACCACAACTCACTGCAGTTGGTCCCGCAGCAGAACGGTTGCATGCAGCAATCATATTCGGCACATCAGAGGCTTTCCGCTTGCCCTCTCCGATCTCCAGCAGTGTCCCTACAATGATCCGCACCATATGTTGCAAAAAGCCATTACCACTCACATAAATGTGAATGACACCCTGATCGCGAGGATGGTCCCTGCACATTGAACGGTCCACTTCTATCCATGCTTCGTATACCGAACGTACATGATTCTCTTTCTGAGACTTGCGTGAAGCAAAGGAAGTAAAGTCATATGTGCCTATGAAATGACGCAGGCCCTCTTCCATAGCAGCGACGTCCAGCTTGGCATGATGATGATGCTGCAGTCTTCTGTTAAAGACATCCGGGAATTGGTTTGCATTGACCGTATATCGATAGGTTTTCTTTTTCGCCGCATAACGAGAATGAAAATCTAGCGGTACCTCCATTGCATCAATAACAACAATGTCAGATGGCAATCTGGAGTTGAGTGCAATACACCAACGTTCCACCGGAATCTGGGACGCTGTAGGAAAATTGAAGATTTGTCTGCGGGCATGAACGCCTGCATCCGTTCGTCCTGACCCCGTGATTTTTACCGTCTCACCAGTCAACGCACGAATAGCATCCTCAAGGTGGTCCTGAATGGTATTACCTCCTGGCTGTACTTGAAAGCCGTAGTAGGCCGTTCCATCGTAAGTTACCGTCATACATAAGTTGCGCATATTACCACACCTTTGTTCCATACTATACATAACCCTATCCCGAACAGCAAAAGAAGCCCCTTACGGAGCTTCATTTACAGCACGAATTCCGAAATGAAGAGAAAAAAAGGGTTTACCCAGAATCTTGGACTCTGTCCCCTTTCCTCATCTCACATCTGTATTACGCGCGGTCTACCAGTTCCAAGTAAACCATAGGCGCTGCGTCACCACGACGAGGTCCCAGTTTCAGGATACGTGTGTATCCGCCTGGACGCTCAGCGTAACGACCGGACAATTCGCTAAACAGTTTTTGGATTGCATCTTGCTCACCATCGATAGTTTCGCGGCGAACATATGCTGCCACTTGGCGACGGGCATGAAGATCTCCCTTTTTCGCTTTAGTGATCAGTTTTTCAGCAATAGAGCGAACCTCTTTTGCTTTCGCTTCAGTTGTCTGAATGCGCTCATATAAGAACAGGTCGGTTACCAGGTCACGGAACAAAGCTTTACGTGCGCTGGAATTACGGCCCAACTTTTGGTATGCCATTGTTTTCCCTCCTTCACTTCAAGCACTCAGCTGTCTATTCTTCTGTACGTAGTCCCAAACCCAGCTCCTCAAGCTTCTCTTGAACTTCTTCCAAAGACTTGCGTCCGAGGTTACGGACTTTCATCATGTCTTCTTCCGTTTTCGTAGTCAGCTCTTGTACGGTATTAATACCAGCACGTTTGAGGCAGTTGTAAGAACGAACAGAGAGATCCAGCTCTTCGATCGTCATTTCGAGTACTTTTTCTTTTTTGTCTTCTTCTTTTTCAACCATGATCTCTGCATCCTTCGCTTCGTCTGTAAGACCCACGAAGAGCATTAGATGCTCGGTCAAAATTTTAGCGCCAAGGCTTACAGCCTCTTCAGGACGAATACTTCCGTCAGTCCAAACTTCCAACGTGAGCTTGTCATAGTTGGTTACTTGGCCTACACGCGTATTTTCCACAGCGTAGTTTACGCGGCTGATCGGGGTGAAGATGGAATCGACAGGGATGACGCCGATCGGCTGGTCATCGCGTTTATTCCGATCTGCCTGGACGTAGCCGCGACCGCGATTGGCAAAAATACGCATGTGAAGTCTCGAACCTGGTCCAAGCGTAGCAATGTGAAGATCCGGGTTAAGGATTTCTACATCGGAATCAGCACGAATGTCTCCAGCCGTGATTGCTCCTTCGCCTTCAGCATCAATCTCGAGCACTTTCTCCTCGTCAGAATGAATTTTGAGCGACAAAGCTTTCAGGTTAAGGATAATCTCTGTAACATCTTCCATTACGCCAGGAACTGTAGCAAATTCATGCAGAACGCCATCGATTTGAACCGAAGACACTGCCGCACCCGGCAGTGATGAGAGCAAGATTCGGCGAAGCGAGTTTCCAAGCGTCGTACCGTATCCGCGCTCCAGCGGTTCTACTACGAATTTCCCATAGGTGCCATCATCGTTGACGTCTACCGTCTCAATTTTCGGCTTTTCGATTTCTATCACTGCAATACCCCTCCTTCAAAACGTCGGTCCTCTATGAAACATTTACCTTCTCTTGCGAAAACATGTAGTAGTATGCCTAAACAACCATTATTAGCAGATTGTGCCGGAAGTATACCACACGCAGGGGCAAATCTCATTAGACACGACGACGTTTTGGAGGACGGCATCCGTTATGCGGGACTGGAGTTACGTCTTTGATCAGGTTAACTTCAAGACCAGCAGCTTGCAAAGAGCGGATCGCTGCTTCACGGCCTGCGCCTGGTCCTTTAACCATAACCTCAACGGATTTCATCCCATGCTCCATTGCAGCTTTGGCAGCTGCCTCAGCAGCCATTTGTGCAGCAAACGGAGTCGATTTACGGGAACCTCTGTACCCGAGTCCGCCGGAACTTGCCCACGAAATTGCATTTCCGTGAGGATCCGTAATAGTAACGATAGTATTATTGAAAGTGGAACGGATATGTGCCACGCCAGATTCAATATTTTTACGGTCACGACGTTTAGTACGTACGACTTTTTTCGGTTTAGCCATTTTCTCTTATCCCCCCTTATTATTTCTTCTTGTTTGCTACAGTACGACGAGGACCTTTACGAGTACGAGCATTCGTTTTCGTACGTTGTCCACGAACAGGCAGACCACGACGATGACGAACTCCACGGTAACAACCGATCTCCGTCAAACGTTTAATATTCAAAGAGATTTCACGACGCAGGTCACCTTCTACTTTGACCTCTTTGTCGATACTTTCACGCAATTTGCTGACTTCATCTTCCGTCAAATCACGAACACGAGTGTTCTGATTGATGCCTGTAGAGCTCAGGATTTTCTGGGAAGTCGTTTTACCGATTCCGAAAATATAAGTCAAGGCGATCTCAACGCGCTTATCACGTGGCAAATCCACACCAGCTATACGTGCCATTTTACGCTACACCCCCTTCATTAACCTTGTTTTTGTTTGTGTTTTGGATTTTCACAGATAACCATTACATTCCCTTTGCGGCGAATGACTTTGCATTTTTCGCAAATCGGCTTGACCGAAGGTCTTACCTTCATGTGAATTACCTCCTCAAAGTTCTGCTTAGCAAAACCCTCTTCGTAAGCATTGACCTCGTTCTACTATTGTAAAACCGGCTTCGAAGCTTTCGCAAGTTTTGCCGGGCAAAACCCGCTTCATAAGCTTCACAGTTCATTGCAACTGTCTACTACTATTTACGGTAAGTTATACGACCTTTTGTTAAATCATAAGGCGATAACTGAACAACTACTTTGTCTCCAGTCAGGATACGGATGAAGTGCATCCGCAATTTTCCGGAAACGTGAGCGAGAATTTGATGACCATTCTCAAGCTCAACCTTGAACGTTGCATTCGGCAACGGTTCAAGAACCGTGCCTTCCACTTCAATGACATCTTCCTTGGCCATTAGTCAGTCTCCTTTCTCTTCAGCTTGAATGTTGGTGGATTCCAGAAACGAATGAACCGCATAGCGGAGCTTTCCGTTTGTCACCCGACCACTCTCGTTTAAACTGTTTACAACCTCACTGCTAATCATCGGTTGAAGTTCAAGATGAAGAACATTCTTCTTCTTGGGTTGGTCAAACTTACGTTTGTCTCCATCCGCGATATATACGAACCTATTGTCCTCTATAGCAACAATTACTGCGGCTTGGTCCGCATTGCGGCCTTTACGGATCTTCACAAGTTGACCGAGCTGCGGATTCGACGAATTGTTCATGCCTAATCACCTACGCATTCAGTTTTGTGAAAATTTCCATACCCTCAGGTGTAACTGCTACGGTGTGTTCAAAGTGGGCACATAACGATCCATCAGCTGTAACGACAGTCCAGTTATCTTCCAACGTTTTCACATACCGTCTGCCTGCGTTAACCATTGGCTCAATAGCTAGCACCATACCAGCCTTTAACCTTGGTCCACGATCAGGAAGACCATAGTTCGGAATCGATGGTTCCTCGTGCAGATTCGCTCCAATACCGTGACCGACATATTCACGAACGACGGAAAACCCTTCATCTTCGATATATTTCTGAATTGCATGAGATATTGTAAACAAGCGAACGTCTGGTTTTACCAGCGCTAGTCCTGCGTATAATGAAGCCTCGGTAACGTCCAGAAGACGACGAGCTTCTTCGGAAATACGACCGACTGGATAGGTCCAGGCAGAATCTCCATGATACCCCTGGTACTGCGCGCCAATGTCAAACGTAACGATATCGCCCTCGTTCAACTTGCGTTTGCCGGGAAATCCATGTACCAACTCTTCATTCACTGAAGCGCACACACTGGCAGGGAAACCGTTATAACCTTTGAAAGACGGCACAGCTCCTTGACTGCGGATATATTGATCGGCCAGTTGGTCAAGTTCACCAGTCGTAATACCAGGAACAATGTGCTCTGCCAAGAGACGATGCGTTTCCGCAACAATTCTCCCTGCTTCCCTCATCAAACCCAGTTCCGTTTCGGACTTACCAATGATCATCAATTAACCTCTCATCAAGGACACGATTTCTTGGGAAACTTGATCGATATCCTGTTCTCCGTCGATCTGACGAAGGAGGCCTTTAGTTTCGTAGAACGTGAGGAGTGGTGCTGTTTTGTTGATATATTCGTCCAAACGAGTGCCTACGCTCTCTTCGTTATCATCAGAGCGCTGGTACAACTCGCCGCCGCATTTATCACAGATACCATCCTGCTTCGGTGGATTAAATACGACATGATAAGTCGAACCACAGTTTTTACAAATACGACGACCCGTCAAACGAGCCAGCAATTTGTTGCGATCCACTTTCAGGTTGATCACATGATCAAGACCTGAGTTCAGTCGTTCCAGGATGCCATCCAGCGCTTCTGCCTGAGACAGGGTTCTTGGAAAACCATCCAAGAGAAAACCTTCTCTGCAGTCCGACTGTTGCAATCGTTCTTCAACGATGCCGATGGTAACATCATCTGGTACAAGTAATCCTTGATCCATATATTCCTTGGCTTTCAGGCCAATGGGAGTTCCCTGTTTAATCGCAAGACGAAATGCATCGCCTGTTGAAATATGGGGAATACCGAACTCTTTCACAATGACGTCTGCTTGCGTACCTTTTCCTGCCCCCGGAGGGCCCATGAATAGGATGTTCACGTTATGTCACTCCCTCCAAGACTACCCTACATCAACAAACAGCACAATAGGTGCCGGCAAGTAAATCTTTACTCAACCGGAACCTATTGCCTATTTATTGATAAAACCTTTGTAGTGGCGTTTGATCAATTGGCTTTCGATTTGCTTCATCGTATCCAGCGCAACACCGATAACGATCAGGAGGGAAGTTCCTCCAATTTGCGCTGATTGAGGCAAACCAGAAAGTGCCCCTAAGAATACAGGCAGAACGGAAATGACTGCCAAGAATATGGCTCCGGCCATTGTCAAACGAGTCATGACACGGGTCAGATATTTCTCGGTTGCTTTACCTGGGCGAATACCCGGAATGTAACCGCCGTTCTTTTTCATATTATCAGCCATCTGCTGTGGATTCATCTGTACAAACGTATAGAAGAATGTGAATCCGAAGATCATCACGACATACAGCACCATACCAAGTGGTTTGTGTGTAGTCAAGTTTTGACCGATCCACTGTGCCCAACCATGATTAGCCCAGAAGTTGGCGATAATCGTTGGGAACATCAACAGCGATGATGCGAAGATGACAGGGATAACACCAGCTGCATTAATCTTCAGCGGGATATGTGTATTCTGTCCACCGTACATTTTGTTTCCTACGACACGTTTTGCGTACTGTACAGGAATCTTCCGAATCGCCTGTTGAATGTAAATGACCCCGATGATAATCAGCACGATGACAATCGCGATGATTACACCTTTAAGGATGTTCATGAACAATTGATCAGGTTGGATGAAGTCGGACTCGATCGTTTGTTTGATAATGTTAGGTACTGTTGCCAGGATACCCGCAAAGATCAAAATCGAGATTCCGTTTCCGATGCCTTTCTCGGTGATCTGCTCACCAAGCCACATCAGGAATGAAGTACCGGCCGTAAGTACAATCGCGATCAAGATATAATCAGCAAACGTAGCGTTAGGGATCATGTCTGTATTGTACAAGCGGTTGAATCCGATCGACGTACCAAACGCTTGAATCAATGCCAGCCCGATCGTTAAATAACGAGTCAGTTGTGCCGATTTCTTCTTACCTTGTTCACCTTGCTTTGCCCACTCCGCTAATTTAGGAATAACGTCCATGGAAAGCAACTGTACTATGATAGACGCAGTGATGTAAGGAACGATCCCGAGTGCAAATATCGAGAACTGGAACAGTGCTCCACCCGAGAACGTATTGAGAAGTCCAAAAACTTCTTTACCCGCAGAATTTGTCGCTTCGAACACATCTTTGTTAACACCTGGAACGGGAACAAAGGAGCCGATGCGGTAAATGATCAGTACAAAAAGGGTAAATAATACCCTTTTGCGCAGATCTTCAACCCGCCAGATATTCTTTAGGGTCTTGAACATTAAATCACCTCGGTTGTACCGCCGGCAGCTTCAATTTTCTCCACCGCAGATTGAGAAAACTTGTTAGCTTTAACAGTCAGCTTCACAGTGACTTCACCGTTACCCAGGACTTTGATTCCGGATTTAGCGTTTTTAACAACGCCGTTCGTCATCAAGAATTCTGGAGTTACTTCAGTACCCGCAGGCAAACTATTCAGGTCTTCGATATTAACAACTGCATATTCTTTGCGAGTTGGGTTCACGAAACCGCGTTTTGGCAAGCGACGATACAATGGATTTTGTCCACCTTCGAAGCCTGGACGAACACCACCGCCCGAACGAGCGTTTTGTCCTTTATGACCGCGACCTGATGTTTTACCTGTACCACTACTTGGACCGCGACCAACACGTTTGCGTTCTTTACGCGATCCAGGAGATGGTGAAAGCTCATGTAACTTCATCGTTCGTTGCACCTCCTTAAAGATTTGTGGGTGTATACCCGTTTATTAAGCTTCTACTTCTTTGACAGCTACCAAGTGACTTACTTTGTTAATCATACCACGGATGGCTGGATTATCGTTTTGGATCACTTTGCTGTTGATTTTGCGCAATCCCAATGTTTTCACAGTTGTTCTTTGCGTCTCCGGACGTCCGATCAAGCTACGGACGAGGGTAATTTCTAATTTAGCCATGAGAATTCCCTCCTAACCCAGAAGCTCTTCGACGGATTTTCCGCGCAGTTTAGCCACGTCTTCAGCACGCTTCAAACGGGACAAACCTTCCAAAGTCGCATTGACCATGTTCATGGAATTCGAAGAACCCAGAGATTTTGTCAAAATGTCACCTACACCAGCAAGTTCGAGAACCGCACGTACAGGACCACCAGCGATAACACCAGTACCTTCAGATGCTGGTTTCAACAGAACGCGTCCTGCGCCGAACTTACCTGTTACCAAGTGAGGAATCGAAGTTCCTACGAGCGGAACGTGTACAAGGTTTTTCTTAGCATCTTCAATACCTTTGCGAATTGCATCAGGTACTTCGCCCGCTTTACCGATACCCGCTCCAACCCAGCCGTTGCCGTCGCCGACTACAACCAGTGCGCTAAAGCTGAAACGGCGTCCGCCTTTTACTACTTTAGCTACGCGATTAATGTTTACTACTCTTTCAGACAGTTCCAAAGTATTCGGATCTACACGCAAGTCGTTAACCTCCTTTTGAAAAATATCTTAAAACTCAAGTCCTGCTTCACGAGCCGCTTCAGCCAAAGCTGCGATACGACCATGATACAGATATCCGCTACGGTCAAATACGATATTGGAAACACCTTTATCTTTTGCACGTTTAGCAACGAGTTCGCCAACTTTACGAGCAGATTCAACAGATGCACCATTTTTGATGTCAGTGCTCAATTCTTTGTCTACAGTAGACGCGGAAGCGATTGTTACACCAGCTACATCATCGATGATTTGAGCGTACATATGTTTACCAGAACGGAAAACGTTCAAACGAGGACGTGCAGCCGTTCCTTGGATTTTCTTACGAACACGAAGGTGTCTTTTCAGACGAGCCTTGTTTTTATCTGGTTTCGTAATCATCTCAGGGATTCACTCCTTTCAGGTTACCTCGCTGGCTTCAAAACAGAAGCCACGGGGTATATTAGAAACACACGAAGCAAGCAAGCCGAAAGCCGCGAAAAGGCGGTAAGAGAAATCTTATTTCTTCTTACCGGCTTTACCTTCCTTACGGATGATACGCTCGCCTTCATATTTAATACCTTTACCTTTGTACGGCTCAGGTTCACGAACGGAACGAATTTTAGCAGCGTAAGCACCTACGCGCTCTTTATCGATACCGCGAACAATGATTTTCGTATTCGAAGGTACTTCGAATTCGATTCCCGCTTCCGGTGTAATTTCAACCGGGTGAGAGTAACCAACGTTCAGAACGATTTTATCTCCGGATTTGCTTGCACGATATCCGACCCCAACCAATTCCAGAGATTTAGCGAATCCTTCAGTTACGCCGCTCACCATGTTGCTGACTACGCTACGCGTAGTACCGTGCAAAGAACGGTGAGTTTTGTTATCGGAAGGACGCACAACTGTAATTTCGTTGTTTTCAACTGTAACCTTCATGTCTTTGTGAAGTTCACGAGTTAAAGTTCCTTTTGGTCCTTTTACCGTAATAACGGTGTTGTCCAAAGTGATGTCTACACCACTTGGTACTGTAATTGGTTTGCGACCAATACGAGACATGTGTTGCACCTCCTATCTTGTGACGTTATATTACCAAACGTAGCAAACGACTTCTCCGCCGGATTTCGATTGACGAGCTTCTTTGTCCGTCATAACACCTTTGGATGTCGAGATAATCGCGATTCCAAGGCCGCCAAGTACACGAGGTACTTCATTGCTTTTCGTGTAAACACGAAGACCTGGTTTACTGATTCTTTTCAGACCAGTGATAACGCGCTCGTTATTTTGACCGTATTTCAAGAAAACACGGATAATCCCTTGTTTGTTATCTTCGATAAATTCAGCGTCACGGATGAAACCTTCACGCTTCAGGATATCGGCGATTTGTTTTTTCATTGTCGAAGCAGGCATTTCTACCGTTTCGTGACGAACAGTGTTCGCGTTACGAATACGAGTAAGCATATCTGCAATTGGATCAGACATAGTCATTGTGAGTTAACCTCCTTCCCGTTCAGGACTTTTTACCAGCTTGCTTTTTTCACGCCAGGGATCTGGCCTTTATAAGCTAATTCACGGAAGCAAATTCTGCAAATTTTGAACTTTTGCAGTACCGAATGTGGACGACCGCAACGCTCACAGCGTGTATAAGCACGTACTTTAAACTTTGGTGTACGTTGTTGTTTAACTTTCATCGAAGTTTTTGCCACTTTAGCCTGACACCTCCTAAATAATTTCGGAGAAAAGGGAGTCTTTCCAGACACCCGGAACGTTTATGCCAACATTATTTAACGAAAGGCATTCCCAGTTGCGTAAGCAATTCGCGGGACTCTTCGTCTGTTTTCGCCGTTGTTACGATGACAATATCCATACCGCGGACTTTGTCTACTTTATCATACTCGATCTCTGGGAAGATCAATTGCTCTTTCAGACCCAGAGTGTAGTTACCACGACCATCGAACGCTTTGCTCGATACACCGCGGAAGTCACGTACACGTGGAAGTGTTACGTTAAACAATTTATCGAGGAAGTAGTACATACGCTCGCCGCGCAATGTAACTTTCACACCGATAGGCATATTCTCACGCAGTTTGAAACCTGCGATTGATTTTTTCGCACGAGTGATTACAGGTTTTTGACCTGCGATCAGTTGCAAATCGTTTACTGCGGAATCCAACACTTTGGAGTTTTGGACAGCGTCGCCCACACCCATGTTGATAACGATTTTCTCGATTTTCGGCACTTGCATTACCGTTGTATAGTTAAACTTCTGCATCAAAGCAGGAGCGATTTCTTGCAGGTAACGTTCTTTCATTCTTGATGCCATGAATCATAGCCCTCCTTTCTCATTCGGTTCAATTAGTCGATAATTTCTCCGGAACGTTTTGCAACGCGCACTTTTTTACCGTTATCCAACACTTTGTAACCGATACGGGTTACTTTTCCGCTCTTTGGATCGATGTGCATCACGTTGGAAACGTGAATCGGAGCTTCCTTCTCGATAATGCCGCCTTGCGGGTTTTGCTGGTTAGGCTTCTGGTGTTTTTTCACCATGTTAACACCTTCCACAAGGACGCGGTTTTCACGAGGATAAGCAGCGATGACACGGCCTTTTTTACCTTTGTCTTTACCGCTGATCACCATAACCGTATCTTCCTTTTTAACGTGAAGTTTGTTGTTATGGGATTCCAGAACTTTTTTCACTCTTGGCATTTCGTACACCTCCTGTTTCTAAACATCACGAGCTTAATCTATTAGATAACCTCTGGGGCCAAGGAAACGATTTTCATGAAATCTTTCTCGCGAAGTTCACGAGCAACAGGTCCGAAAATACGTGTTCCACGCGGGCTTCTGTCGTCTTTTACAACAACAGCTGCATTTTCATCAAAACCGATGTAGGAACCGTCTTTACGACGTACAGAACGCTTCGTACGAACGACAACCGCTCTAACTACATCACCTTTTTTGACAACGCCGCCTGGTGTTGCTTGTTTTACAGAACAAACGATCAGATCACCGATTTGAGCTGTACGACGTCCCGTACCGCCGAGTACGCGGATACACATCAGTTCCTTCGCACCGGAGTTGTCGGCTACAGTCAAACGTGTAAATGGTTGAATCATTTAGTATTCCTCCTTCCAGCTATGCTGATCATGCAATTAGATGATAACCGCTTTTTCAACGACTTCAGTAAGTCTCCAGCGTTTATCTTTCGAAAGCGGACGAGTCTCCATGATTTTCACCGTGTCACCGATTTTCGCAGTGTTTTCTTCGTCATGCGCTTTGAACTTTTTAGTAACCTTAATGCGTTTATGGTACAATTTGTGGTTTTTGTAGGTTTCTACAGCAACAACAATCGTTTTGTCCATTTTATCACTGACAACTTTACCAGTTTGAACTTTACGTGCATTACGTTCTTCGCTCATTGTTGGCCTCCTTCCTGATTACGGACGGAATGTATATCCGACCTCTAATTAACCGATTCCCAATTCTCTTTCACGGATGATGGTTTTAGCACGAGCTATTTCTTTACGCACATCACGGATTCGAGTCGGGTTATCCAGCTGACCGGTAGCGAGTTGAAAGCGGAGGTTAAAGAGTTCTTCTTTAAATCCGGCAATCTTTTGCTCGATTTCAGCAGAGGTTAGGTTGCGAAATTCACTAGCTTTCATTTGCTTCACCACCCAATTCTTCACGTTTCACGAACTTCGTTTTGATTGGCAGTTTGTGAGCCGCAAGACGCATCGCTTCGCGTGCAATATCCTCCGGTACACCAGCAAGTTCAAACATGATCTTACCTGGTTTCACTACTGCAACCCATTTTTCTACGTTACCTTTACCGCTACCCATCCGAACCTCGAGAGGCTTTTGAGTGATTGGTTTGTCAGGGAAAATTTTAATCCAGACTTTACCACCACGTTTGATGTAACGAGTCATCGCAATACGAGCCGCTTCGATTTGACGGTTCGTAATCCAAGCCGGTTCCGTAGCTTGCAGACCATATTCGCCAAAGTTCAGCGTAGTTCCGCCTTTTGCTTGGCCTTTCATATGTCCACGTTGTTGCTTACGGTGTTTTACACGTTTTGGTACCAACATGATTAGTTGCCTCCTTCCTTAGCAGCTTGTTTCTTAGCCGTAGGAAGAACCTCTCCACGATAGATCCATACTTTTACGCCGATACGACCGTAAGTAGTATGAGCCTCTGCAGTACCATAGTCAATGTCAGCACGCAGTGTGTGCAGTGGAACAGTTCCTTCGCTGTAGCCTTCAGAACGTGCAATCTCAGCACCGCCAAGACGTCCGCCTACTTGAGTTTTAATACCTTTAGCACCAGAGCGCATAGTTCTTTGAATAGCTTGTTTCAGAGCACGACGGAAAGAAACACGACGTTCCAATTGTTGTGCAATGCTTTCTGCTACCAGGATCGCGTCCAGGTCTTGGTTCTTAATTTCAGAGATGTTGATGTGTACTTTTTTACCGCCAGCAATTTTCGTAATTTGATTACGAAGATTTTCAACTTCAGATCCACCTTTACCGATTACCATACCTGGTTTCGCAGTGTGAATCGTTACGTTTACGCGGTTAGCCGCTCTCTCAATTTCTACACGAGATACAGCGGAGTCTTTCAATTTATTTTTCAGGAATTCACGAATTTTCACGTCTTCCATCAAAAGATCGCCGAAGTCTTTGCCTGCATACCACTTAGATTCCCAGTCACGGATAACTCCGACACGAAGTCCGACTGGATTTACCTTTTGGCCCACACGTTTTCCCTCCTTCTACTTTTCAGATACCACCAAAGTGATGTGGCTAGTACGTTTGTTAATACGACTTGCACGTCCCATTGCACGAGGGCGGAAACGTTTCATCGTTGGTCCTTGGTTTACGTAAGCTTGCGAGATCACCAAGTTATTAACATCCAAAGAATAATTATGTTCCGCATTCGCAATAGCGGAGTTAAGCAACTTCTCAACAACTGGAGAAGCGGATTTCGGAGTGTGACGGAGAATGGCAACCGCCTCACCTACTTGCTTGCCGCGAATCAAGTCAACAACGAGTTGAACTTTACGAGGAGCAATCCGGATAAACTTAGCATGTGCTTTTGCTTCCATTGTGTAACCTCCTCTCAAACATTAGAGATGTTCATTTATCTTCTAGTTTTCTTGTCATCATCAGTATGGCCTTTGTACGTACGGGTTGGAGCGAACTCACCCAGTTTGTGTCCAACCATGTCCTCAGTTACATACACTGGCACGTGTTTACGACCGTCGTAAACGCCAAATGTGTGTCCGATGAATTGTGGGAAAATTGTAGAGCGACGGGACCAGGTTTTGATAACGTTCTTCTTGCCTGATGCTTCCATCTCTTCTACCTTCTTGAGCATGTAGCCATCAATGAATGGCCCTTTTTTCAAACTGCGACTCATGTGGAGATCCTCCCTTCAAACATAGCTTTTATGCATCCGTAGATGCCTCACGAAGTTATGCACAGTGTGTATTACTTCGTGCGGCGACGGATGATGTATTTATCAGAAGCTTTATTTTTCTTACGCGTTTTGTAACCAAGAGTAGGTTTACCCCATGGTGACATTGGCGATTTACGTCCGATTGGAGCACGACCTTCACCACCACCGTGAGGGTGATCGTTAGGGTTCATTACCACACCACGAACCTCAGGACGTTGACCCAACCAACGGCTACGACCGGCTTTACCGATTTTGATGAGCTCGTGGTCTTGGTTACCAACGGATCCGATTGTTGCACGGCAAACTTTCAAAATACGACGAACTTCTCCGGAAGAGAGACGAACGGAAACGTATTTTTCTTCTTTACCAAGCAATTGAGCTTCTGTACCAGCAGCACGAACCAATTGTCCGCCTTTACCTGGTTTCAACTCGATGTTGTGGATAACGGTACCTACTGGAATATTTTCAAGTGGCAGTGCGTTACCGATTTTGATGTCTGCGTCAGGACCAGAGAATACTTGATCTCCAACTTTCAGACCTTTAGGAGCGATGATGTAACGCTTCTCACCATCAGCATAGTGAATCAATGCGATGTTGGAAGTACGGTTCGGGTCGTACTCGATTGTAGCAACGCGGCCCGGTATTCCATCTTTAGTACGTTTGAAGTCGATGATACGGTATTTACGTTTGTGTCCACCACCGTGGTGACGAACTGTAATTTTACCTTGGTTGTTGCGGCCTGCTTGTTTGCTCAATGGGGCCAACAACGATTTCTCCGGCTTATCTGTGGTGATTTCCTCAAATGTAGAAACGGACATGTTCCGTCTTGCCGGGGATGTTGGTTTATACTTTTTGATTGGCACTAGTTTTCCCTCCTTACTTCAAAGATTTCAATTATACAGTTTCAAAAAACTCAAGCGATTTGCTGTCTTGCGTCAATGTTACAAACGCTTTTTTCCATTCGCTTGTGTATCCGGAATAACGTCCGTACCGTTTCGGTTTAGCTGGAACACGAAGTGTGTTCACGTTTTTCACCTTTACGCCGAAAATAGCTTCTACCGCTTTTTTGATCTCGGTTTTGTTTGCACGGATATCGACTTCAAATACATATTTCAAGTCGTTCATCATGTCAGCAGTACGTTCCGTAATAATCGGACGTTTTACAATATCACGAGGATCCTTCATTACGCGAGCACCTCCTCTACCTTCTGAACTGCTTCTTTCGTAATGATCAGTTTGTCGTGCCCAAGCACGTCAAGAACATTAATGCCGTCAGCAGCTACGAATTTCACGCCAGGAATATTCCGTGCGGAAAGAGCTACATTATCATCATAGCTAGGCGCTACGATCAAAGCTTTGCGGCCTACTTTAAGGTTATTTAAGATAGCTGCAAATTCTTTAGTTTTAGGTGAGCTCAATGTCAGAGCATCCAAAACGATAATGTCATTGTCTTGCACTTTGGATGAAAGGGCAGATTTGATCGCCAAACGGCGAACTTTCTTAGGCAGTTTGTACGCATAGCTCCGTGGAGTCGGACCAAATACGATACCGCCGCCTTTCCATTGTGGAGAACGAATCGAACCTTGACGAGCGCGACCTGTACCTTTTTGTTTCCAAGGTTTACGTCCACCGCCACGTACTTCAGAACGTCCTTTTACTTTGTGGGTACCTTGACGAAGGGAAGCGCGTTGCATAAGAACTGCATCGTACAGAACGTGTTGATTCGGCTCAATACCGAATACTGCATCATTCAGTTCAACCTCACCTACTTGGCTACCATCTACATTGTAAACTGATACTTTTGGCATTTTGTGTTCCTCCTTTCTTCAGTGGTTATTTTTTCACCGTTTCTTTAACTTTTACAAGACTGTTCTTCGGTCCAGGAATGGAACCCTTCACGAGAATCACGTTACGTTCAGCGTCTACTTTGACAACTTCGAGACGTTGGATTGTAACAGTATCATGTCCCATATGTCCTGGCAGGCGTTTGCCTTTAGGAACGCGGTTAGCTTGGATCGAACCCATTGAACCTGGGCCACGGTGGTAACGCGAACCGTGTGACATAGGTCCAGTGCTTTGTCCCCAACGTTTGATAACGCCGGCAAAACCTTTACCTTTAGAAATACCTGTTACGTCAACGAACTCGCCTTCAGCGAAAATGTCAGCTTTCAATTCTTGGCCAACTTCATATTCCGCGATGTTGATGCCGCGAAGCTCACGAACGTAGCGCTTAGGTGCAGTATTCGCTTTTTTAGCGTGTCCTGCTTCTGGCTTGTTAGCATTTTTCTCTTTCTTATCGGAGAAACCGATTTGAACTGCTTCGTAGCCATCGTTCTCAATATCTTTCTTTTGTAAAACAACACAAGGACCTGCTTCGATAACTGTTACTGGAACTACATTACCTTCAGCGGTAAACACTTGAGTCATTCCAAGTTTTTTTCCTAAGATACCTTTCATGTTGACACCTCTTTTCCTTTATACGTGGTCTTGTTTGTTGCTATATATTACAATTTAATTTCGATATCTACACCGGACGGCAGATCCAAGCGCATCAAGGCATCCACAGTTTGTGGAGTCGGGTTAACGATATCGATCAAACGCTTGTGAGTGCGTTGCTCGAATTGCTCCCGAGAATCCTTGTACTTGTGCACCGCACGAAGAATAGTAATGATTTGTTTTTCAGTAGGAAGCGGAATCGGACCGGATACACCTGCACCCGAACGTTTTGCTGTTTCAACGATTTTCTCCGCGGATTGATCAAGAATTCTGTGGTCGTAAGCTTTCAAACGAATACGAATTTTTTGCTTTGCCATTTTAGTCCCTCCTTCTATCGCCCAATTTTTTATCGGACATACTCCGTGAAAATTTTCTAACCACCCTCCCATGGCAAAGGGGCCGGGTGTGTCAGTAACCTCTCACATCATCGCAACGTCACAAGAACAACATTCATTATTATATAGAAAAGATGGGCATATTGCAAGCATATTTAAAAAAAACATTTAAATTGATCTTTTCAAAAGAATCGACTCAATTTAGCTCAATGTTTTTCCTCATATCCAGGCTGCCTAACCTATCAATCTATAAGATGAATCTTGTTCGATTTAGATGACGCAGGTTCCGAAACGTTGACATAATAAAAGAGTTCTTTATCCGATGTCGGATAAAGAACTCTTCCGAAGCTTCGTTACAATACAATGTTACTCGTTCCAGTACACTGTTGCTTATACTCATTTGGCATGAGCCAAATTATTTTTGGATTGTTGCTACGGAACCCGCACCAACTGTACGTCCACCTTCACGAATAGAGAACTTAGTTCCTTCTTCGATCGCGATTGGAGAGATCAGTTGAACAGTAACCGTGATGTTGTCACCAGGCATTACCATTTCAGTACCTTCTGGCAAGTTGATGATACCAGTTACGTCAGTTGTACGGAAGTAGAACTGTGGACGGTATCCAGTGAAGAAAGGCTTGTGACGGCCACCCTCTTCTTTAGTCAAAACGTAGATTTGAGCAGTGAATTCTGTGTGTGGTTTAACAGATGCTGGTTTAGCAAGTACTTGACCACGCTCGATTTGAGTACGGTCAACACCACGCAACAATGCACCGATGTTGTCACCCGCTTGTGCGGAATCCAACAATTTACGGAACATCTCAACGCCCGTAACTACGGATTTTTTAGTTTCTTCAGTGATACCAACGATCTCGATCTCTTCGCCGACTTTAACAGTACCACGCTCTACACGACCTGTAGCAACGGTACCACGACCAGTGATGGAGAATACGTCCTCGACAGGCATCAAGAAAGGCTTGTCAGTTTGACGCTCAGGAAGTGGGATGTAAGTGTCGATTTCTTTGAACATCTCAACGATTTTTTGAGCCCACTCACCATCAGGGTTTTGCAGAGCTTCACGAGCGGATCCACGAGTGATTGGAGTGTCATCACCTGGGAACTCGTATTCGTTAAGAAGGTCGCGAACTTCCATCTCAACCAGTTCCAACAACTCTTCGTCTTCAACCATGTCACATTTGTTCAAGAAAACAACAATGTAAGGTACGCCTACTTGACGGGAGAGCAAGATGTGCTCACGAGTTTGTGGCATTGGGCCGTCAGCTGCGGATACTACCAAGATAGCTCCGTCCATTTGTGCCGCGCCAGTGATCATGTTTTTAACATAGTCGGCGTGACCTGGGCAGTCTACGTGAGCGTAGTGACGAGTGTCAGTTTCGTACTCAACGTGAGCTGTGGAGATTGTGATACCGCGCTCGCGCTCTTCTGGAGCTTTGTCGATTTGGTCGAATGCTACAGCAGCACCACCGTAAGTTTTGGACAATACAGTTGTGATTGCTGCAGTCAGAGTTGTTTTACCATGGTCGACGTGACCGATAGTACCAATGTTAACGTGTGGTTTATTACGTTCGTATTTAGCCTTTGCCATTTGAACGTGGCCTCCTTAAAATTTATAATTTTATGTTTTCACTGAATGCGGTGCTTCAAACCAGGTTTCAAGCACAAGCATTCAGTGTGAGAAAACTACTCGGTGCCTTTTGTTTTAGCAACGATCTCTTCAGCGATGCTCTTAGGAACTTCTTCATAGTGTGAGAGTTCCATGGAGAACACGCCGCGTCCTTGAGTACCGGAACGAAGAGTTGTAGAGTAACCAAACATCTCAGAGAGAGGTACCTTAGCACGGATGATTTGAGCTCCACTACGGGAATCCATACCTTCGATGCGGCCACGACGGGAGTTCAACATACCCATTACGTCACCCATGTACTCTTCCGGAACAGTTACTTCTACTTTCATGATAGGCTCAAGCAGAACTGGACTACATTTGTCTTTCGCTGCTTTCAGCGCCATAGATCCGGCAATTTTAAATGCCATCTCGTTGGAATCGACATCATGGTAAGATCCGTCTACGATAGTAGCCTTAACGTCTACAAGCGGGAAGCCTGCGATAACGCCGTTTTTCATTTGCTCTTCAATCCCTGACAGTGCAGGTTGAATGTATTCTCTTGGCACGGATCCACCGACAACCTTACTTTCGAACTGGCTGCCTGTACCCGGCTCGAGAGGTTCGAATTCAACCCATACGTGACCGTATTGACCACGACCACCGGATTGACGTACGAATTTACCTTCAACGCGCGCTGGAGCACGGAATGTTTCGCGGTAAGCTACTTGTGGTTTACCCACAGTAGTTTCAACCTTGAACTCACGACGCATACGGTCGATGATGATATCAAGGTGAAGCTCACCCATACCTGCCAAGATTGTTTGGCCTGTTTCTTCGTCAGTATGAGCGCGAAGAGTTGGATCCTCTTCCGTCAACTTACCGAGAGCCACACCCATTTTATCTTGGTCAGCTTTGGTTTTAGGTTCAACAGCGATTTCGATTACCGGATCAGGGAAGTTCATCGATTCCAAGATAACCGGATGTTTCTCATCACATAGTGTATCACCTGTACCTGTATCTTTCAAACCAACAGCTGCTGCGATATCACCGGAGTAAACTTCAGTGATTTCTTGACGGCTGTTTGCGTGCATTTGAAGGATACGACCGATACGCTCACGTTTGTTTTTAGTTGCATTCAACACATAAGATCCGGATTGAAGTACGCCGGAATATACGCGGAAGAATGTCAATTTACCAACGTAAGGGTCAGTCATGATTTTGAAGGCCAATGCAGAGAAAGGCTCTTCATCGGAAGACTTACGAACTGCCTCAGTTCCATCCTCAAGGAGACCCTTGATTGCCGGAACGTCAACTGGAGCTGGCAAGTAGTCGATAACAGCATCCAACATCAGTTGAACACCTTTGTTACGGTATGAGGATCCACAGATAACTGGGAAGATCTTAACATCTACAACACCTTTACGGAGAGCGGATTTAATCTCATCAATAGTGATTTCTTCGCCTTCCAGGTATTTCATTGTCAATTCTTCATCGAGTTCTGCAACACGCTCAATCAATTCGTTGCGAAGTTCTTCAACCTGTTCAACAAATTCCGCAGGAATATCAGTTTCTTCGATATCTTGTCCCAGGTCATCTTTGTACATATGAGCCCGTTGAGCAACGATATCAATGATACCTTTGAAATCATTTTCTGCGCCGATTGGAAGTTGAATCGCAACAGCGTTCGCTTGAAGGCGATCACGCATGTCAGATACAACGTTCAAGAAGTCAGCACCGATGATATCCATTTTGTTTACATATGCAATACGAGGTACGCCGTACTTGTCAGCCTGTCTCCATACAGTTTCAGACTGAGGCTCAACGCCTTCTTTCGCACTGAATACACCTACTGCTCCGTCCAATACACGAAGGGAACGTTCAACTTCAACAGTGAAGTCAACGTGTCCCGGGGTATCAATGATATTTACGCGGTGGCCTTTCCAAGCAGCGGTAGTCGCAGCGGAAGTAATCGTAATTCCGCGCTCCTGTTCCTGTTCCATCCAGTCCATTGTCGCAGCGCCTTCGTGTACTTCACCGATTTTGTGCGTACGTCCTGTGTAAAACAAGATCCGCTCAGTTGTCGTGGTTTTACCCGCATCAATATGAGCCATGATCCCGATATTACGTGTATTTTTCAAGGAGAACTCTCTAGCCATGAAATGGGTCTCCCTTCAAAATTGAAGTTTATTTTTGTGAACTGAATCCTACCAACGGTAGTGAGCAAACGCTTTGTTCGCTTCAGCCATTTTGTGCGTATCTTCACGTTTCTTAACGGAAGCGCCTGTGTTGTTGGAAGCGTCGATGATCTCAGCCGCCAAACGCTCTTCCATTGTTTTCTCACCGCGGTTGCGGGAGTAGTTCACGAGCCAACGTAATCCCAAAGAAGTACGTCTCTCTGGTTTTACCTCGATTGGTACTTGGTAGTTGGAACCGCCGACACGGCGAGCTTTAACTTCCAGGACTGGCATGATATTTTTGATTGCTGCTTCAAATACTTCCATCGGGTCATTACCCGTACGTTCTTGAATCAACTTGAACGAATTATACAGAATGCTTTGAGCAACACCGCGTTTTCCATCGAGCATGATGCGATTGATCAAACGAGTAACCAACTTGGAGTTGTATACCGGATCTGGCAACACGTCTCTTTTCGTAACTGGACCTTTGCGTGGCATGGATATCCCCCTTTCTTTCTTGTTCAGCAGTCCCTGTACCTTCCAGACCTAAGCCAGAAGGTTTTCAGGCAATCTGCTTATCATAATTTAGGCTTTTTTAGCTTTTGGACGTTTCGCGCCGTATTTGGAACGAGCTTGCATACGGTTGTTCACGCCTGCAGTATCGAGAGCTCCACGAACGATGTGATAACGAACCCCTGCAAGGTCTTTTACTTTACCTCCACGGATCAATACCACACTGTGCTCTTGAAGGTTATGTCCGATTCCCGGGATATAAGCTGTTACCTCGAGACGGTTCGTCAAACGAACACGGGCATATTTACGAAGTGCAGAGTTCGGTTTACGTGGAGTCATTGTACCTACACGAGTGCAGACACCACGTTTTTGTGGGGCACTGATGTTAGTGGATTCACGCTTCAAAGCGTTGAACCCTTTTTGCAAAGCTGGTGATTTTGACTTCTCAACTTTAGCTTGACGTCCTTTACGAACCAGTTGGTTAATAGTTGGCATGTGATTGCCACCCCCTTCCTCAATTATTCATGTTTCTTTACAAACCTTTATCTAAGCCCACAGACCCAGGCGGTTCATAAAAAGACAAATGAAAAGTTTTTGCCTTGGAGAATCCTTAAATGTTCTCGGACAAAAACGTTCCTTAACCGTATCATTTTACGACAGCAGCCATCGCTGCTCCCACTCCAATCCCGCACGCTTTGCCGAGATTTTTCATTGTATCCACTTTCGTGTACTTCACATTGTGCTGTTCGCACAAGGCAATGATTTTGGAAGTGAGCTGCGGATCACTATCTTCTGCGACATAGACTTCTGAAGCCATTCCTGTCTGCACTGTCCGCATGGTCTGTTTGGTACCAATCTTGACATGAGCATCTTGCAAGCCTTTTTCATTAGACATCATACATTCCTCCGAATAGGACCAATTACAATCAGCTGCCCACGCACCTTTGATATATTAGCATCTAGCGCAAGCATTGTCAATGCTATTCCAAAAAGTTTTTATAAAGTTTGTGTACATCAGGATTCGTCCGCTTGGATATTACAAACGTCGCGTCCTGACATACACATTCTTTACTTCCTCAGAACGAGGAAATCTATATTAGTCTACCGAAACTGGCTCCAGTTCTTCTACAGAAGATTGGCCATCTTCAGGCTCAGCAAATTTGATACTGCGGTAACGGTTCATACCCGTACCAGCAGGGATCAACTTACCGATAATAACATTTTCCTTCAGACCGAGCAACTGATCCACTTTACCTTTGATCGCTGCATCCGTCAGTACACGTGTTGTCTCTTGGAACGATGCCGCAGAGAGGAAGGAGTCTGTTTCAAGCGATGCTTTTGTAATACCGAGCAAGATCGGTTTTGCAACCGCTGGCTCTTTATCACTCAGAATCGCAATTTTGTTCGCTCTTTCATACTCATGCGTATCTACAAATGATCCCGGCAACAGCGTTGTATCTCCCGCATCAACGATACGGATTTTACGCAGCATTTGACGAATCATAACTTCAACGTGTTTGTCATTGATTTCTACGCCTTGGTTACGGTATACGCGCTGTACTTCCTGCAAAATGTAGTTCTGCACGCCACGTACGCCTTTGATGCGTAGCATTTCTTTCGGATCGATAGAACCGTCCGTCAACTCGTCACCCGCTTCAATTTCCATGCCTTCGCTTACGCGGACACGGGAACCGTAAGTAACAGAGTATACTTTAGATTCTGCTTCACCTTGAATTTCGATTTCACGACGATCTTTCGCTTCGCGAATCTCTTTAACCACACCGTCAATCTCACTGATTGTTGCTTGACCTTTAGGATTACGGGCCTCAAACAACTCCTGGATACGAGGCAAACCTTGCGTGATGTCGTCTCCGGCTACACCACCGGTATGGAACGTACGCATTGTAAGCTGTGTTCCCGGCTCACCAATGGATTGTGCGGCAATGATACCAACCGCTTCACCAATCTCAACGTGTTTACCAGTCGCAAGGTTGCGACCGTAACACTTCTTGCAGACACCATGACTTGCACGGCAACTGAGAACGGAACGGATTTGCAATTTGGTTACGCCAGCTTTGATAATCGCTTCTGCTTTGTCAGAGTCGATCAACTCATTGCGGCCAGCGATAATTTCTTTTGTTTCCGGATGACGAACAGTTTCGAAGCAGTATCTGCCTTCAATACGGTCGTAGAGATCTTCAATAACCTCTTTACCATCCTGGATACGACTAACCGTAAAGCCTTTATCTGTACCACAATCGTCTTCACGCACAATTACGTCTTGGGCTACATCTACGAGACGACGAGTCAGGTAACCTGAGTCGGCTGTACGCAGGGCTGTATCCGCGAGACCTTTACGCGCACCGTGAGTGGAGATAAAGTACTCGAGTACTGTCAGACCTTCACGGAAGTTTGATTTGATTGGGAGTTCGATAATACGACCGGATGGGTTGGCCATCAGACCACGCATACCACCCAATTGAGTGATTTGTGATTTGTTACCCCGTGCTTTGGAGTCAACCATCATCATGATCGAGTTGTAACGATCCATGGACTTCATCAGGATATCCGTGATGTCATCTTTGGATTTTGACCAGATATCAATGATACGGTCATAGCGCTCTTCATTCGTAATCAAACCACGACGATACTGATTTGTAACGATCTGAGCTTTATCTTCGGACTGTCTCAAAATTTCGAATTTCTCTGGTGGAACGACAACATCGGACACGGCTACGGTAATACCAGCACGCGTCGAGTACGTGAATCCAAGTTGTTTGATTTTATCCAAAATAACCGCAGTTTCGGTTGTGTGATAAATTTCAAAGCAACGAGCGATGATCGAACCGAGATATTCTTTGCCGACACCACCAGCTTGAGGAGCATTCATGATGGCTTCTCTCAAGTCAGTACCTTTCTCATAAACAAATGAATGATCCGCTGTACCTTGATACAGGTTCGCGCGAGTCGCATCATTGATATAAGGGAAGCTTGCCGGGAAAATTTCATTAAAGATAATTTTACCGATCGTTGTCAACAACATACCTTTTTGTTGCTCTTCCGTGAAGCTTGTTTTACCAAGCGCCTTAACCGGAATAGCTACACGTGCATGCAGTCCAGCAGTACCCCGTTGGTATGCAGACACAGCCTCATTGACTGTCCGCAGAACCATACCTGTACCCTTCTCTTCTTTGTTGTCCATCGTCAGATAGTACGAACCAAGAACCATATCCTGGGAAGGAGTTACAACCGGTTTACCGTCTTTCGGGTTCAAAATGTTACCTGATGCCAGCATCAGGATACGTGCTTCTGCTTGAGCTTCCGCAGACAACGGAACGTGCACGGCCATTTGGTCACCGTCAAAGTCGGCATTGTATGCCGTACATACGAGTGGGTGAAGACGAATCGCTTTACCTTCAACCAGTATCGGTTCAAATGCCTGGATACCGAGACGGTGAAGCGTAGGGGCACGGTTCAAGAGAACCGGATGCTCCTTGATAACTTCTTCAAGAACATCCCATACTTCAGGACTTACACGCTCAACTTTACGTTTCGCGCTCTTGATGTTGTGAGCAAGACCTTTATTCACAAGCTCTTTCATAACAAAAGGCTTGAACAGTTCGAGTGCCATATCTTTAGGCAAACCGCACTGATACATTTTCAGGTAAGGTCCGACAACGATAACGGAACGGCCGGAGTAGTCAACACGTTTACCGAGCAAGTTCTGACGGAAACGACCTTGCTTACCTTTCAGCATGTGGCTGAGAGATTTCAAAGGACGGTTACCCGGACCTGTTACTGGACGTCCACGACGGCCGTTATCAATCAAAGCGTCGACGGCTTCCTGCAACATCCGTTTTTCATTTTGCACGATAATATCTGGCGCGCCTAAGTCAAGTAGACGCTTCAGACGGTTGTTCCGGTTAATTACACGGCGGTACAAGTCATTCAAGTCAGACGTAGCAAAACGTCCACCATCCAGCTGTACCATCGGACGAAGTTCCGGCGGAATGACAGGAAGTACATCCATGATCATCCATTCCGGGTTATTCCCAGAGTTACGGAATGCTTCAATTACTTCCAGACGTTTAATTGCACGGTTACGACGTTGTCCTTGTGCAGTACGGAGCTCTTCCTTCAGGAATTCAAGCTCTTTCTCTACATCAAGGTCTTGAAGCAATTTTTTAACTGCTTCTGCACCCATGCCTGCTTGGAAGCCATAACCGTATTTTTCACGGTAGCTGCGGTATTCTTTTTCGGACAACAGCTGTTTTTTCTCCAGTGGAGTTTCTCCTGGATCAGTTACTACATATGATGCAAAATAGATGATCTCTTCCAGAGATCTCGGAGACATATCCAATGCGAGACCCATACGGCTCGGAATACCTTTGAAGTACCAGATATGCGATACCGGAGCAGCAAGCTCAATATGGCCCATCCGTTCACGACGGACTTTCGCACGTGTTACTTCAACGCCACAGCGATCACAGACAACGCCTTTATAACGAACGCGTTTGTATTTACCGCAATGACATTCCCAGTCTTTTGTAGGGCCAAAAATCTTTTCGCAGAACAGCCCTTCTTTTTCCGGTTTCAACGTACGATAGTTGATCGTTTCCGGTTTTTTCACTTCTCCGCGGGACCAAGAACGAATTTTCTCTGGGGAAGCAAGCCCGATCTTCATGTATTCGAAATTGTTGACGTCCAACAAGGAGCAACCCTCCTTAACCAATTCCTGTATTCTAGGTTACGCATGCCCCAGCTGTAGCCGGAGCATGACGTGAGCCTGATGAAAAACGCCGGTCATCATGCGCCCGGAGCGATTATTCCGCTCCGACCTCTGAACCCTCAAGGTTGAGGCTGAGCTTATCGCTCGCAGCGTCATCTTCATCGTCCATTTCTTTCATTTCAATCTCTTGCTCATCTTCACTCAAAATCTTAACGTCCATACCCAAGCTTTGCAGCTCTTTGATCAATACTTTGAACGACTCAGGAACACCCGGTTCCGGAACATTCTCGCCTTTGACAATGGACTCGTACGTTTTCACCCGACCAACAACGTCATCGGATTTAACCGTCAGGATTTCTTGCAGAGTATAAGCGGCGCCATAAGCCTCAAGCGCCCAAACTTCCATCTCCCCGAAACGCTGTCCACCAAATTGGGCTTTACCACCCAGCGGCTGTTGCGTAACAAGTGAGTAAGGACCTGTGGAACGGGCATGGATTTTATCGTCAACCATGTGTGCCAGTTTGATCATGTGCATGACACCAACGGTAACTTCACGTTCAAACTCTTCACCCGTACGGCCATCATACAGCACGGTTTTACCGTTACGTTGCATACCTGCTTCTTCCATCGTATCGAAGACATCATACTCCTTCGCTCCGTCGAATACAGGTGTTGCTACGTGGATACCGAGTTGCATTGCTGCCATACCCAAGTGAACTTCAAGTACTTGACCGATGTTCATACGCGAAGGTACGCCCAGCGGGTTAAGAACGATCTGAACCGGTGTACCGTCTGGCAGGAAAGGCATATCCTCTTCCGGCAAGATGCGGGCCACGACCCCTTTGTTACCGTGACGTCCGGCCATTTTATCACCCTCGGAAATTTTCCGTTTTTGGGCAATATAAACACGAACGAGCTGGTTAACACCTGGTGGCAGTTCATCTCCGTTTTCACGGGTAAATACTTTCACGTCAACGACGATACCATCGGTACCGTGAGGTACACGCAGAGATGTATCACGTACTTCACGTGCTTTTTCACCAAAGATTGCGTGCAAGAGGCGTTCTTCTGCAGTCAGTTCCGTTACCCCTTTTGGTGTAACTTTACCAACGAGAATGTCGCCAGCAGCAATTTCGGCACCAATGCGGATAATACCACGCTCATCCAGATTACGCAGCGCTTCTTCCCCAACGTTAGGAATATCACGTGTGATTTCTTCAGGTCCGAGCTTCGTATCACGAGCTTCCGACTCATATTCCTCGATATGGATGGATGTGTATACATCTTCCTTAACGAGTTTTTCGCTGAGCAGGATCGCATCCTCATAGTTGTAACCTTCCCATGTCATGAAGGCAACAACTACGTTGCGTCCAAGAGCAAGTTCACCCATTTCCGTCGAAGGACCGTCGGCAAGGATGTCGCCTGCTTTAACAGCAGCGCCTCTTTTTACGATCGGACGTTGGTTGATGCATGTTCCTTGGTTAGAACGCATAAATTTGTGTAATTTATATTTAACGATATCGCCTTTGACTTCCTGACCATCAACCTCTTCTACACGACGAAGCCAGATCTCGTTCGCAGAGGAACGTTCAATAATTCCGTCGTAATCGGCAACAATACATACACCGGAGTCTTTCGCAGCTTTATGTTCCATACCCGTTCCTACAAGCGGAGCTTTAGGAATCAAGAGCGGAACCGCCTGCCGTTGCATGTTTGATCCCATGAGGGCACGGTTGGAGTCATCGTTCTCAAGGAACGGAATGAGCGCTGTAGCGACGGATACAACCTGCTTAGGAGATACGTCCATGTAGTCCACTCGTTCACTCGGCATCGTAAGGATGTTATCCGACTGTTTGTTGTAACGTACAATGATCGCATCTTCTGCAAAAGTGCTATCTTCGTTCAGCTTCGCATTCGCCTGAGCGATAACATAGTTGTCCTCTTCGTCTGCTGTCAGGTAATCAATTTGCTCGGTGACAACACCAGTCTTCGGATCAACCCAACGATATGGAGCTTCAATGAAGCCATATTCGTTCACACGCGCAAACGTCGACAAGGAGTTGATCAAACCAATGTTTGGTCCCTCTGGTGTCTCGATCGGGCACATCCGGCCATAGTGGGATGGATGGACGTCCCGGACTTCCATGCCGGCACGCTCACGAGTCAAACCGCCCGGTCCGAGTGCGGACAGACGACGTTTATGCGTCAACTCACCCAGCGGGTTTGTTTGATCCATAAACTGTGACAATTGGGAGCTACCGAAGAACTCTTTAATCGATGCAATGACCGGACGGATGTTGATCAATGCCTGTGGTGTAATGACGTTCGCATCCTGGATGGACATTCTTTCACGAACCACACGTTCCATACGGGATAGACCGATACGGAATTGGTTTTGCAAAAGTTCACCCACAGAACGCAGACGACGGTTACCCAGGTGATCGATATCATCCGTGCTTCCAATGCCGTGCAATAAGTTCAGGAAATAACTGATGGAAGAGATGATATCGGCTGGCGTGATGTTTTTCACGGACTTGTCAATGTCGCCATTGGCAATCAGCTTAACCACTTTACCATCTTCGATTGGTGAAAACACATCAATCGTTTGCATAGGGATATCATTGGCATCCAAAACGCCGTTCCCCACGTGATATGTGCGGAATCCAACGCTTTTCTCCAGGTAAGGCATGATTTCGTCGAGCAAACGACGGTCAACCATCTGACCTGCTTCTGCAATAATTTCGCCTGTTTCAGCATCGATCAAAGACTCAGCCAAACGCTGATTAAACAAACGGTTTTTGATGTGAAGTTTTTTGTTGATTTTGTAACGACCTACGTTTGCAAGGTCATAACGTTTTGGATCAAAGAAACGTGCAACGAGCAAGCTCTTCGCGTTATCCAGCGTAGGTGGCTCGCCCGGACGAAGGCGCTCATAGATCTCGATGAGGGCTTTCTCGGTGGAATCCGTGTTGTCTTTGTCCAGTGTATTACGGATATATTCGTCATTACCAAGCAAATCCAGAATCTCGGCGTCTGTGCCAAAACCAAGGGAACGCAGGAGAACCGTAACCGGTATTTTACGCGTACGGTCGATCCGGACGTAAACAACATCCTTCGCGTCCATCTCCAGCTCCAGCCAAGCGCCGCGGTTAGGAATTACTGTAGCGGTATACGTTTTTTTCGCGTTCTTATCTACTTTGGTACTGAAGTAAACGCTAGGAGAGCGAACCAACTGGCTGACAATAACCCGTTCAGCACCATTAATAATAAATGTGCCGGTGCTGGTCATCAGCGGGAAATCTCCCATGAATACTTCCTGCTCTTTGACTTCTCCGGTTTCCTTATTAATGAGCCGGACTTTCACCCGAAGTGGTGCTGCATAAGTAACGTCACGCTCTTTCGCGTCGTCTACTGTATACTTCGGTTCTCCGAGACTGTAATCGATAAATTCCAAAATCAAGTTACCTGTAAAATCCTGGATCGGCGAGATATCCTGGAACATTTCGCGCAACCCTTCCTCCAAAAACCAATCATACGATTTCTGTTGGATTTCAATCAGGTTCGGAACTTCGAGTATCTCGTTAATTCGTGCATAACTGCGCCGAGTGCGTCGACCATATTGAACAAGATGTCCTGCCAACTTAAACTCACCCCTCAATGTCTACTCACTTTAAAAATTTCGTTGCGAACCTCTGTTTGTAACCTTATAATGGTACACATACAGAGCAAAGCAATGCACCCGCAAATAAAGAAAAGCCCTTATTCGAAATGTCGTTCGATAAAAGAGCAACTTTGATCGGCGGATGTCTTTCCAAATCATTCTTATCCCCAGTTTGCCCAAAATGTACATATTATACGCCAAACATAGGCATAATAAGCCCGGTTCGGCGTAAAAAAGGTTGACATTTTTAGTTAGCTAAAGCCAAGTAGGGCATCTTAATACTGACATTTTACAACTATACCACGCCTTGAATTTCAAGTCAATAGTCCTATTGCAAAAAAAATGATCCCCTGCTTACTTTACAAATTCGAATGTATCTCCCGCATTTCCTCTACTCTTCTTTCACCGCTTTGAATATTCGGTAGCCCTTATCCTTCGTCACTTCATCCACTCTTGTAAACAACGATTCCAACTTCGCTTTCGCAGAAGGTGCTCCTTGTTTCTTTTGAATGACAATCCATAACGCTCCGCCTATCTTCAAATGGTCATACGCCTGCTCAAAAATCGTGTGAACCGTTTCTTTGCCAGCTCGAATTGGAGGATTAGTCAAAATCACGTCGAAATCCCGCTTCTTTACTTCAGCCAGTAGATTACTCTGCATTATAGTAACATTAGCAATACCATTACCTTTGGCATTTTCTTTGGAAAGCTCAACCGCTCTTTCGTTGATATCGATCATGGTGACATGCCCATCCGGTACAAGTTTTGCTGCTGTAAGCCCGATTGGCCCGTAACCACATCCCACATCGAGAACATGAGCGCCTGACGGCAGTTCCATCGCATCAATCAATACTCTGCTGCCGTAATCGATTCCATTTTTGGAAAAAACACCAGCATCCGTCACCAATCGCAGACTAATTCCGCGGAGTACCGCTTCCGCAGCCTTGCGATCATGTGCCACTTGTGGTTTGTCCGAATAATAATGATTGGACATGTCCTCACTCACTTTCCATAGTTACATTTACAGCAACAAACCCCTTGATATAAGTCAAGGGGTTTGTTGTTTTGTTCATTCAGCTTGGATAAGCTAAATTATTTAACTTCGATTGTAGCGCCAGCTTCTTCAAGCTTAGCTTTGATTGTTTCTGCTTCTTCTTTAGAAACTTTTTCTTTCAATGCTTTTGGAGCGTTGTCAACTACTTCTTTAGCTTCTTTCAAGCCAAGACCAGTGATTTCGCGAACTGCTTTGATAACGTTGATTTTGGAAGCGCCAGCGCTTGCCAAGATTACGTCGAACTCGGATTGCTCAGCTTCAGCTGAAGCTGCGCCGCCACCTACAGCAGCTACTGGAGCTGCAGCAGTTACGCCGAATTCTTCTTCAATTGCTTTAACAAGATCGTTCAGTTCCAGTACAGTCATGCCTTTGATTGCTTCCAAGATTTGCTCTTTACTCATGATTGAACCTCCATATATAATTTTATTTTTTTGTTATTTCATTACTGCTAGGCAGTATTCAGATCAAGTAGCTTACGCGCCTTGTTCTTCTTTGTCTGCAACAGCTTTAACCGCAAGCGCGAAGTTGCGAACTGGCGCTTGAAGCACGCTGAGGAGCATGGAGAGGAGACCTTCGCGGGATGGCAGTTCTGCCAACGCTTTAACTTCTGCTTCTCCAATTACACGACCTTCTACGACAGCACCTTTCAATTTCAGTGCATCGTTCTTCTTAGCGAAGTCGTTCAGAATTTTGGCTGGAGCTACAGCATCTTCTCCGCTGAATGCAATCGCAGTAGGACCTGTCAGAACGCTATCGAGTTCTGTCAATTCTGCTGCAGCAGTTGCACGGCGAAGCAATGTGTTTTTCAGCACTTGGAATTCGATTCCGGCTTCACGAAGCTGCTTGCGCAGTTCAGTAGCTTGGGCAACGTTCAATCCGCGGTAGTCAACAACAACTGTTGTCACGCTTTCGCGCAATTTTGCTGTTACAACATCAACGGACTCTTGTTTTGCTTGAATCACTTTTGCGTTTGCCAATCTGTACACCTCCTGATCAAATTTATCCCATTAAGAAAAGCCTCCGTAGAATCACGAAGGCTTGATATATACTCGCAACCGATTTGCATCGTTCAAGTTGTATAATCACACCTCGGTAGGAAATTAAGCCATATGGCACCTACTGTCTACGGCAAGCATATTCAAATGTCAACGGTCAGTCACTCGGACTCACAACTTTTATAGAATATCAGAACAGGGCGAACCTGTCAAGAATATTTTATCTAAAAGCTGCTGCGTTCACGCGTGCACCAGGGCCCATCGTAGAAGAAAGACTTACGTTCTTCAGATAAACACCTTTAGCTGCCGCCGGTTTAGCACGGTTCAGAGCATCCATGAGAGCTTTGAGGTTCTCATTCAATTGCTCGGAAGAGAAAGAAGCTTTACCGATCGGTGCATGAATTTGACCTGCACGATCCAGACGATATTCGATTTTACCGGCTTTGATTTCTTGAACAGCCTTAGTTACATCGAAAGTTACCGTTCCGGCTTTAGGGTTAGGCATGAGACCTTTACCGCCGAGCAGACGGCCCAATTTACCTACTTCACTCATCATATCCGGTGTCGCTACGCAGACGTCGAATTCGAACCAGCCTTGTTGGATTTTGTTGATCATGTCTGCATCACCAACATAGTCCGCGCCAGCCGCTTCCGCTTCTTTCGCTTTGTCACCTTTTGCAAATACCAATACGCGTTGTGTTTTACCTGTACCGTGTGGCAAGACAACAACACCACGTACTGCCTGGTCTTGCTTACGAGGGTCTACGCCCAAACGAACTGCTGCTTCGATCGTTTCATCGAATTTTGCAGTAGCTGCCTTTTTCACAAGCTCTACAGCTTCTGAAGGCTCGTAAGTTGCTTCGCTGTCGATCAGCTTAGCAGCTTCCAGGTATTTTTTACCGTGTTTAGCCATGTTATATTCCTCCTTTGTGGTTTTAGCGGATATACCTCCCACATTGACCGGCCGCGAATCGGCCGGCTTTACGAAGCCATGTTTCGTGTGAAAATTAGTCTTCGATGGTGATACCCATGCTGCGGGCAGTACCTTCAACCATACGCATTGCGGACTCAACGTCAGCAGCATTCAGGTCAGGCATTTTTGTTTCCGCGATTTGACGTACCGCGTCACGTTTAACGGTAGCAACTTTTTTCTTGTTCGGCTCGCCGGATCCTTTTTCAACTTTCGCTGCCACTTTCAACAGAACTGCTGCAGGTGGAGTTTTAGTGATGAATGTAAAGGAACGGTCCTCGAATACAGAGATCTCAACTGGAATGATCAATCCTGCTTGGTCAGCTGTACGAGCGTTGAATTCTTTACAGAATGCCATGATGTTGACACCTGCTTGACCCAATGCCGGACCTACTGGTGGTGCTGGATTTGCTTTACCTGCTGGAATCTGCAGTTTTACCATTTTGATTACCTTTTTTGCCATGATAGACACCTCCTTGCAAAATAGTGGTTAACGGGCCTCGCAGCCCTCCCACAAGAAACTTGAAGAAACTATATCTTCTCCACTTGGGTGTATTCCAACTCAAGCGGCGTTTCCCGTCCAAACATGTTAACGTGTACCTTAAGCTTGCTCTTGTCTACCAAGATCTCTTCCACGGAGCCCACAAAATTCGCAAAAGGACCGACTTTAATACGCACGGATTCCTTAATATCGAATTCAATTTTAGGCTTAGGTTCAACCATACCCATGTGCTTCAGAATTTGTTCCACTTCTTCTGGCAACAAGGCTGTTGGTTTGGAACCGGAACCTGTCGAACCGACAAAGCCGGTAACACCTGGTGTATTGCGAACAACATACCAAGAATCATCCGTCTGAACCATTTCGACCAAGACATAACCGGGGTAAACTTTACGCATAACGGTCTTTTTCTTACCGTCTTTGTTCACCACTTCTTCTTCCATCGGAACAAGAACGCGGAAAATCTTGTCTTCCATGCCCATGGACTCTACGCGTTTTTCCAAATTGGCTTTGACCTTATTTTCATACCCTGAATAGGTATGAACGACGTACCATCTTTTTTCCATATCAAGCCACCTGGGACCCTTCTTAAATAATCGCTTCGATCACAGCGGAGATGCCGATATCTACGACCCAAAAAAACAGCGTCATAACCACAACAGTACCAAGTACGATTAACGTGTAGTTCGTCAGCTCTTTACGATTAGGCCAGCGAACCTTTTTAAGTTCAGCCCAGCTTTCAGAGAAAAAGGAAATCAGAGATTTGAAACTACGTTTCACGCCGACTACACCTCCAAAAAACTATCTGGTTTCGCGATGAGAAGTCTGCTCGTTACAAAACTTGCAAAATTTCTTCATCTCCATGCGGTCGGGGTGATTACGCTTGTTTTTTGTCGTAGTGTAATTTCTTTGTTTGCAGTTCGTACAAGCCAAAGTAATAATTACCCGCATGATGTACACCTCCCGAAGACTTCCACATTGAAGCAGAGTCTCTAAATTGATCCTGAAAAAAAAGCCGTAAAATAGGCCTACCTAAAACACTTTATCACAAGGGTATAAGCATGTCAACGAAAGAATAACCTTTCATCGTTGGGTATTAATTCCGCACGAAACGCAACGTATCTCTCATCTCTGATTTTTTCACTGCTCCAGTATGAACCGAGCGATTACTAGTATTTATCAAACCTTAACAATATAAACTACAGACAATAAAAAAAGACTCAAACACCGAGCCTTTTTCATCAACGACGACAACCTTTGTTCAATTATCTCGAACTTCCAGGTACTTTTCAAGTTTGCGCTTTACACGCTGCAATGCATTATCGATAGACTTTACATGACGATCCAAATCCACTGCAATCTCTTGATAAGATCTCCCGTCTAGGTACAACATCAGTACTTTACGTTCCAGGTCACTCAAAATCTCGGACATTTTATCTTCCAGGCCTACGAACTCCTCCTGGTTAATAATCAACTCTTCCGGATCACTGACCTGAGTTCCACAAATCACATCGAGTAGCGTACGATCAGACTCTTCATCATAAATGGGCTTGTCCAGAGATACATAAGAATTAAGCGGAATATGCTTCTGACGTGTGGCTGTCTTGATCGCCGTAATGATCTGTCTCGTAATGCACAGTTCGGCAAATGCCTTGAAAGAAGCTAGCTTGTCCCCTTTGAAATCACGAATGGATTTGTAAAGGCCAATCATTCCTTCTTGAATAATATCTTCCCGGTCAGCTCCGATCAAAAAATAAGATCTTGCCTTGGCGCGTACAAAGTTGCGATACTTGTTGATCAAAAACTCCAGCGCTTCGCTTTCGCCTTCACGGACCGCTTCGACAATGTCTTCGTCACTTTGGTAATCATACTTGGATAACATGATATCTTTGAGGTCGACACTCACAGACAATCCCTCCGGCTGCAACGCAAGGTACCCCGTTACTCTACTCTATGAAATATACGAACAGTATATATGATGGTACCTCCCACCGTCAACCACGGCATCCCTAAAAAAGAACAGCTATAACATAATTGTCAATAGTTTCAATATTGAAAAAATTGTAAGAAACCTGCTGTCAGCCTCGTCTCCAGCGTTCAAATTGCTTTAAAATATCCGGGCTTAATTTGCCCCCGATTGTATTCCGGGTTGATCTTGCCTGATCCTCTGCAAGCCGTTGTTGCAATTCCTTTTCATTTTGTTCCACTTCAATCAGCAGCTCTCTGGCAGATACGCGCAACGCTCCCTGTCCAAAGATAACATGTTGCTCTACCATATCGCTGGTAGCTACATAGATTTGGCGTCTTCGCATGCTTAGTTCCCGAACGAGTCTCTCGATACATTCGTCTGCCGTCTCTTTTTCCTTTGTAAAATGAACTTCCACTTTGCTCTGTGTAAAGGATTTACCGAGTCCTGGCACAAGGTAGGCGTCAAACACAACAATGACTCGGCGGCCGGAGAAAGCCTGATAGTCCGCAAGACGAAAGAGGAGCCTGTTCCGCGCTTCTTCCAATCCACTTTCGGCTAGTTTGGATAATTCAGGCCAGCCGCCAATCATGTTATACCCGTCTACAAGAAGCACATCACGGGAATCAGCCATATCATCTATTCCTGCTCTTGGCGAGCACGAAGCACCTCATACATAACAACACCAGCTGCCACAGAGGCATTCAGGGAATTAATCTGGCCTTGCATAGGCAATTTGACCAGTACATCGCATTTCTCACGAATAAGACGTCCCATACCTTTATTTTCATTCCCGATGACGAGTGCGACCGGCCCTGTAAATACTCCATTGCCAAATACACCTTCACGCGCGGTAACATCTGTACCTACAACCCATACGCCTTCTTCTTTCAAACGATCAATCGTCTGCGCCAGATTGCTTACACGAGCGACTGGAACATACTCAGCTGCACCTGCTGATGTCTTAGACACTGTTGCAGTTACAGCCGCTGAGCGCCGTTTGGGAACAATAACGCCGTGAGCTCCTGTGCAGTCCGCTGTACGCAAGATAGAACCCAGATTATGAGGGTCTTCAATCTCATCAAGCAAAATTAAAAACGGATGTTCATTTTTAGATTTGGCTGCTTCCAAAATATCTTCAACCTCTGCATAGGCATAGGGCGCCGCCTGCGCAACTACACCCTGGTGTTGAATACCAGGAACCGTCTGGTCCAGCTTGCGCTTGTCCACATGCTGAATGACAATCCCCTGTTTTTTGGCTTCCGCAATAATCGGTTGCGTCAAATGTTTCTGTGCTGTATCAGCAATCCATATTTTATTAATGGTCCGGCCTGATCGCAACGCCTCCGTTACGGAGTGTTTACCGGCAATCCATTCTTCTTCCATCCTCATTCGTTCCTCTCTGTATTGCTTGTTATATATATTTCAACCCTGAAGCTATTTTGACGTTGATGCAGATGCTTGTTCCGCCAGCTCAATACCCAGCCCGATCAGTTGAATCATGCGATCGTGCTGACTACTGCTATACAGATAACCAACAAGACATTCAAACGCCGTTGCATGTCTGTACTCCAGCACATCTGCATTCTTGGGAACACTGCCCGATTTGGCATTCCGCCCTTGCCGCACAACATCTTGCTCTTCTTCAGTCAGTTCAGCCTCAATACTTGTCAGTATCCGGCTTTGTGCTTTGGCAGATACCAGTTTGGTTGCACTGCGGTGCAGATGGTTAGGACGCATGTTCGCTTTGGATAACAGATACTGTCTCACGGCAACCTCATATACTGCATCACCGATGTAAGCCAGCGCGATAGGCGGGATCAATCGTGCAGGTCTTGAGGGTGGATATGGGAACCATCCCCCCTCAAGTCCATTAACCTGATTACTAGTTACTATTTGCTCGGCCTGTTCAGCCCGCTCGACAGAACCAGACAAAACATTCTCTTTTTCTCCACTCATTTGCGCCGCCATCTCATTCCCTGTGCGGTATCCTCCAGCAGAATCCCTTGAGCAGATAGTTCATCACGGATTTCATCTGCACGCGCCCAGTTTTTAGACTTGCGTGCTTCCACGCGCTCTTGGATCAAGCGTTCAATGTCCTCATCGAGAAGCTCTGGTTCAATGTCTGTATAGATTCGAAGCACAGCATTAAGTTCTCCAAATAGTTCAAGCAATGCATGAATCTCAGTAGCATTAACCACATCTTGTTGCAACAACTGGTTCGCTTCCGCTGCCCATTCGAACAACGCCGTGATTGCATCCGGTGTATTAAAATCATCCTGCATTTTTTCATGATATTGTTGTCGAATCTGGTCTAGCCTTGCTGAAAATTCCGGTGTAGCCTCCTGATTAACAGACACAGCTCCTAGGCGATGTCTCAGGTTACCTACTGCATTCGCAATCCGATCCACGCTGTTTTGCGCCTGTTCCATCGTATCTTCTGTGAAGTTGAGTGGGTTACGATAGTGGGTGGACAACATAAAGTAACGAATCGCTTCACGTTTGTACTGATTACGCAGGTCTTTTACCAGAACACCGTTGCCGAGGGATTTCGACATTTTTTCGTTATCAATACGAATAAAACCGTTATGCATCCAGTAATTCGCCAAAGGCGCGCCTGTGATTGCCTCGGACTGTGCGCATTCGCATTCATGGTGAGGGAACTGTAAATCCTGTCCACCCCCGTGAATGTCCAGCGTGTCACCAAGGTATTCTCTTGCCATGGCGGAGCATTCGATATGCCATCCAGGACGACCATCCCCCCATGGGCTAGACCAGAAGATCTCGCCTGGTTTGGCTGCTTTCCAGAGCACAAAATCTTCCGGGTGTTCCTTCCGCTCGTCTACACCGATTCGAATACCGAATTGCAACTCCTGTAAGTTCTGTTTCGACAATTGACCGTATTTTTCGAACTTGCCTGTTCGATAATATACGTCACCGCCATTTTCATATGCGAAACCTTTTTCAACCAGTTCACGGATAAAATCGATAATAAGCGGCATATTCTCCGTTACCCGGGGATTGCTGCTCGCTTTAGGAATACCGAGTCCTTCCAGGTCCGCGTAATAAGCGGCAATAAACTTTTCAGCCACATGCGGTACGTCGGTGCCCAACTGCTCTGCTTTGCGAATCAGTTTGTCATCGACATCGGTGAAGTTCACGACATAATTCACTTCATGTCCGATCTGCTCCAGATATCCACGAACCGTGTCGAAAAAGATCACCGGACGTGCATTGCCGATATGAATGTAGTCATAGACGGTTGGTCCGCACACGTACATTTTTACTTTGCCAGGCTCTTGTGGAACAAACTCCTCTTTGGTGCGACTCATCGTATTATAAATCTGAAGCGTCATAGTCACTTTTCCTTTCATTCTAAACTACTTTTACTTGATTCCATGGTTTATGTTGATCGATGGAGTTATGTGCATTTCTCAGATTCCCGTGTATTTTGCAAATTTCGCACTTCTTCCTGCAACCGTTCTATTTCGCGTTGCATGCTACGCAAAGAGTCGATAACTGGATCGGGCAATTGTTGATTAAGACGATCCACTCTTCGTCCATCCTGTTTGACGATTCTACCTGGAATGCCCACCACCGTGCTATTTGCAGGAACTTCTTTCAGCACAACGGAGTTTGCTCCGATGTTGCTCTGATCCCCCACACGAAATGATCCCAGAACCTTTGCGCCAGATGAGATAACCACATTATTACCAATCGTGGGGTGTCTCTTTCCTTTTTCTTTCCCTGTTCCCCCAAGAGTTACTCCTTGGTAGATCACGACATCGTCACCAATCTCACAGGTTTCTCCAATAACAACACCCATACCATGGTCAATGAACAAACGATCCCCAATTGTAGCTCCAGGGTGAATCTCTATCCCTGTCATAAACCGGCTAACCTGTGATACGAACCGGGCGAGCGAGTACCATCTTCGTTTGTATAGATTGTGAGCAAATCGATGGGCCCATATGGCATGTAACCCTGAATACGTAAATACGACTTCAAACCAACTCCGGGCGGCCGGATCATTTTCAAAGACCGTCTGGATATCGGATCTGATCTTTTTGAACATGCTCGTTCCCCTCTTGTTCCGGTTCTCGTCCTCCGGGTTCGCCGGACGGCGTGTTCCTTGGTAGTATACTTGCGCACTCGCCTAAACAAAAAACGCCCCTGCAGCACGAAGCTGCAGAGGCGTTAATCGCGGTCCCACTCTGCTTGGCTCATTCCACCTCTTAAATAAAAGGAATGAGCCCTCTGGCGGCTCGGTAACGGGAACCAGTCGTCGCCATCTATCCTGACGTTTTCCTCTATTCGATGAATAGAAGCGGGGCCGGATTCGACGGTGCAGCTCACGGGTGCATTTCAGACTGCCGGACAGTGGATGACTCGCAGCCTCCACTTGCTTGAACAGATATAATCTCTGTTCTTGTGTGGGGCCATCCTCTCTGGATCTGTCCAAATCAGCTTACTTCTCCCAGTCTTTGCTGTTCTATATGAACGTATTATGACAATTCAACCTTGTGTTGCTATTATAGCGAAAAGCCTTCGCACTGACAACCAGCAGAATCCAACTACATAAGTCGAGGTAATGAATAGTTACACTCGTGCCAGCAAACGCTGGGTGACAGTATCCCGTCCCAGTAGCACAATGGTCTGATTGAGATCACGTCCATGGGTCTGCCCCGTCAAAGCAACGCGGATTGGCATAAAGAGCTGTTTGCCCTTAAAGCCTGTTTCCTTCTGCACTTCCTTGATCAATGCAGCCATTTTGCTTGGCGTGAACTCATCACTAGCTTGTACTTTATCCGCAAATGCTTTCAGCACAGTTGGAACCTGTTCTTCAGCAAGTACCGCAGCGCCTTCGCTTTCCAGTTCAACTTCGGAACGGAAGAACACTTCGGACAGTTCTACGATATCGGATGCCGCATTCATCTGCTCCTGATAGAGATGTACGAGCGTATACGCCCACTCTTTTTGCTCCGCAGACAGGTCCGCAGGCAGACGTCCTGCTTTTTGCAGATGCGGAATAGCCATCTCGGCAATCCGTGCAGGGTCCGCATTTTTGATGTAATGGTTATTCAAGTGCGCCAGCTTATGTGTATCAAATACGGCCGGGCTCTTGGATAGACGCTTCGTATCAAAGATGGAGATCAACTGCTCTTGTGAAAAGATTTCTTCTTCTCCTTCTGGCGACCAGCCAAGCAGGGAGATGAAGTTAAACATCGCTTCTGGCAGATAGCCGAGCTGATCATATTGCTCAATAAACTGAATGACGGATTCATCGCGTTTACTCAGTTTTTTGTGGTTTTCGTTCACGATCAGCGTCATATGACCGAATTGCGGCGGCTCCCAGCCAAGCGCTTCATAGATCATCAGCTGACGCGGTGTGTTGGAGATATGATCTTCCCCCCGCAACACGTGGGAGATCTTCATCAAGTGATCGTCCACGGCAACGGCATAGTTGTACGTGGGAATGCCATCTTTTTTCACAATGACAAAGTCGCCTGATTCCTTGCTGTTGAACGAGATTGTACCTTTGACCATGTCGTTAAATGTGTATGTGCGATCTGCCGGTACACGGAAACGAATGCTCGCCACACGGCCTTCAGCTTCAAATGCCTCGATCTGCTCTGGTGTCAGGTCACGGTGTTTGCCGGAGTAACGCGGGGTCTCTCCGCGAGCCGACTGCTCTTCGCGCTCCTGTTCGAGTTCTTCTTCCGTGCAGTAGCAGCGATAAGCCAGACCTTTGTCCAGCAGTTCCTGCGTGTATTTACGATACAGATCCAGACGCTCCGTCTGACGGTACGGCCCGTATTCTCCGCCTACATCAATACTCTCATCCCACTCGATCCCGAGCCATTTCAAGTATTTCAGCTGGCTTTCTTCTCCGCCCGCAATGTTGCGCTTCACGTCCGTATCTTCGATACGAATGATAAATTTTCCGTTATTGTGTTTGGCATACAAGTAGTTAAACAGCGCCGTACGAGCGTTCCCGATATGCAGGTGTCCCGTTGGGCTTGGCGCGTAGCGCACCCGAATTTCTGTGCTCATATGATTCCCTCCGTCTCTAATTGATTGATGATATCACACACGTACCAGGCATACAACGGATTGGGCGGCAATCCCCTCTCCCCGTCCTGGGAAACCTAATTGCTCGGTTGTTGTTGCCTTTACGTTCACTTGTGTTACATCCGCTTCCAGCGCTTTGGCAATGACCTCAGCCATCTGCGGGATATACGGTGCCATCTTTGGCTTCTGGGCAATAATCGTTGAATCAATATTCCCAAGCTTATAGCCGCGATCCTTCACAAGCTGCCATACATGCTCTAGTAGTTTCAAGCTATCTGCATCCTTGAATTCCGGGTCGGTGTCCGGAAAATGCTTGCCGATATCCCCAAGTGCCAGCGCGCCAAGAATAGCATCGCTGATGGCGTGCAGCAGCACGTCTGCGTCCGAGTGACCCAGCAGCCCTTTTTCATAAGGAATCGTTACCCCGCCAATAATACAAGGTCTACCTTCCACCAACTGGTGCACGTCAAATCCTTGTCCTACACGTATCATCGCTTCTTCTCTCCCTCAAGCCAAAACGCGGCATACTGTAAATCTTCCGGTGTCGTTAGTTTGATGTTGGTATAACTGCCTTCCACAACCTTAACCGACATTCCCTGGCGCTCAGCCAGCATGGCATCGTCCGTCCCCAGAAACCCGTCGCGTTCCGCGGATTCGTAAGCCTCCAGCAGGGAAGAAAGACGAAAAGCCTGCGGGGTTTGAATGCTCCACAGACTGCTGCGCTCCGGCGTCGCTGTAACGATACCTTCCGCATTCACTTGTTTGATCGTATCCTTCACCGGCACAGCCAGCACAGCACCTTCGCCTGATTCGGCGGCAGCCATACATTCTCTAATCTGCTCGCGGGTCACAAAAGGACGCACCCCGTCGTGAACGAGAACCCCATCGGTACTGAGCGCCCGAAGGCCTTCATGAACCGAATGCTGTCTCTCTTTCCCTCCGGGGATCACGCGGACACGCGTTTCCAGTTGGTATTCTTTTACCCATTCCAGGCATCGTTCAACATCTGCAGCACCTGTAACCAGAATCATCTCACGGATCTCGTCCAGAGCCGCAAATACTTCAAGCGTATGTATGAAAACGGGCTTGTCCTGCAGCAGCAAAAACTGTTTGCTCTCGGTCGTTCCCATTCGGGTTCCCCGGCCTGCCGCCACAATGACAACGCCCCACCCTTTATCCATGCCGCAATCCCTGCCTTGTCTGTCAGTTTATCGCCGGGCGACAATTCATATCTCCATCGATATCCATCATCGTACAACGATACACTACCCATCATACCGCTTTTATTGGGCTTTTTCCAACAGTTTCGGCTTGGCAAAAATCATTCGTCCCGCAGACGTCTGTAGCACACTCGTCACCAGCACTTCCATCATCATGCCGATATACTCGCGTCCACCTTCCACCACGATCATCGTTCCATCATCCAAATAGGCTACGCCTTGTCCATGCTCTTTGCCGTCTTTGATAATCTGTACCATAATCTCTTCCCCCGGCAGTACAACTGGTTTCACCGCGTTTGCCAAGTCATTAATGTTAAGTACGGATACGCCCTGGAGCTCACAAACCTTATTCAGGTTAAAATCGTTGGTAACCACTTTGCCTTGTAATACTTTAGCGAGCTTTACCAGTTTGCTGTCCACCTCGGAGATTTCTTCGAAATCGCCTTCGTAAATCAATACCTGTACATCAAGCTCCTTCTGGATTTTATTCAAAATGTCCAGCCCACGGCGCCCGCGGTTGCGCTTGAGCAGATCCGACGAGTCTGCAATATGTTGCAGCTCTTCCAGTACAAATTCCGGGATGACAATCGTGCCTTCGATGAATCCGGTTTTGCAGATATCTGCGATTCTGCCGTCAATAATGACGCTGGTGTCCAAAATTTTATGTTCTTCCAGTCTTCGCTCTTCTTCAGGCTCAGGGTGCCCCCATCGTCCCGACTTCCAGAATGCCGCCAGATCGTCTTTCTTGGCCATGGCCAAGCTATAACCCGAATATGCAGCGATCACCGTGAGGGCCACTTGTAGCACCTCTCCTGCGGTTCCGAGCCAAGCCAGGCAAGGATACATCAGTAATGCTACGAGTAATCCAGCCACGATGCCTGTTGCGCCAGCAGCAAGCTCGTTCATGGGTATTCTGGCTAAAGAATCAATACCGCTGTTTAATCTGTTAGCCATCATTGTGCCGCCGATCGTGCATACGGACATAAAAAGTACTGCTCCCAGCAGTGTTGATACACCCGCACCCAGCAGTCCCGCTGATTGAATCCATTCAGCCATCCAAGGAATGGACTTGCCTGCCAGATGATAAGCCGTGTACCCGAACCATGCGCCGCACAATCCAGTAAAAGTTAAAATGCCTTTTCTCCACATGAGTTCCTGCACCTCCTCAAATCATTCTTCATTTTCATATCCAGTATGATCCAATTATCCAAAACCTAATCGCGTCAGCATGAAGTTTTTGGAAATCTTGTACTCGTCAGTTGAAAGTAAGACTTTTATTGGCATATAATGAATTCAATTCATATCCGAGGTGAGTGGCAAAATGAGTACGCTAAGTTTACAGGCTTTTCAGGATCAAGTTTCCGAACTGTTGCTGCGCCATCGCAGCCTGATTGATGTACTGTCGAAAACGGGACAAGCCGGAGCCTCTGTTAACCGCGCTGTGTCCAAAGCCATTACCGAATGCGGCTGTATTGAGCTGCACGCCACCAAACAGAAATATGCCCCCGAGAGTGATATTTCTCAAGCCAAGGGCCTGCTGGAAACGCATGTGGAAGGTGAATTGTGTGAGAATTGCAAAGAGGTGATCAGCTCCGAGCTGGGGCGGAACCTGTTCTATATGTCTGCACTTTGCAATCTGCTGGACATCAACATGGAAGAGGTCGTAACTCACGAATCACAGAAATGTTCGACGCTTGGGATGTTTAATCTGTCTTAGCTAATCGTCTTTCGTTACTTCGTCATAGATCAAAGAATACAAATAAAAAGCACGTACACTCCTTGTTAGGAAAAATGTACGTGCTTTTTTTATTTTTTGAGTTCATAGGGATCTTATAGTTTGCCGAGTGGTAGGTACTTAAGTACCTACCTATTCTACTTGTCAGAAGACCGTGATGATTTCTTGTCCTTGCGTTTCTTAGCGCGATTGCGGGAAGCTGCCGTTCTTACACTGTATCTCATGCCATACAGGGCATATAACACCAGCGGAATAAAAATCAGCTTGGAGAGTTGATCCGGGAATAAAACAGCCAGTGCAACCGCAAGTAACACAACCCACGGAGCGATCCAGATCGCCTTGCGGGGAAGTCCGACTTTTTTGAAATTGGGATATTTCAGTGAGCTGACCATCAGATAAGACAACAGCAATGTAGCAATCATCATGCTAATGGGTCCGATATCCTTGTGAAACAGGGACAGCGTAGCCAGCACACCGCCTGCAGCGGGAATGGGCAAGCCAGTGAAATACCCCGGAATGCCCGGCCGAACGTTAAATCTTGCTAAACGAATCGCACCACAGATCGGAAAAGCCGCCGTTGCGATCCAGGCAAAGATCGGCATGGAATCCTGAAAAGACACCATGAAAATAATCAATGCAGGCGCCGCACCAAATGAAACCATATCCGATAGCGAATCAAGCTCCTTGCCGAATTCACTTTGTGCATTCAGTGCTCTTGCCACCCGTCCATCCAGACCGTCGAGCAGCATTGCAACGATAACCATAATCGCAGCCGAACTGTATTTTCCGTTAATCGCCAGCAAAATGGCCAGCATACCCAGAAACAGATTACCTAGGGTAAAAAGATTTGGAATGAATCTGGTTAACATGTTGTTTCACCTCATTCATTAGAAGCCGTTATAAGCAATCCCTACATCTGTCTGTCAATAAACATCTGCTCTTGCAAACGTTTGAGACCTTCCTTGATGGTACGGGCACGAACCTCGCCAATGCCGTCTACTTCATCAAGTTCTTCAATCGTTGCCATGATGACATGAGGTAATTGCTCAAATTGATCCACCAGGTTATGGATAATTACATTAGGCAGACGAGGGATCTTATTTAATACCCGATATCCGCGAGGGGCAACCGAATCTTCAGATGTTGCCGCAGATGAAGGATAACCAAGCAATCGGACAATATGATGTGCATCAAGCAACTCATCGTCCGACAATCTTTTTAAGCCCACGATAATATCGCGAATCTTGTCATCACTGTCATCACGAGCATAGTCTTTATACAGCAACCAGGCTTCTTCCTCTGTAGTACCCACAAGCTCTTCCATTTGCATCGAAATGAGCCTTCCTTCATTACCTAACTCATCAATATATCGTTCAATCTCGGTTTTGATCCGTAGTACCATTTCCGTGCGCTGAATAACATTAACCACCTCGGGAATCGTAACGAGTTCCTCGAATTCGGAAGCACTCAGATTCGTAAGGGACTGCTTGAGCACCGCTTTATACTTTTCGAGCGTTTGAATCGCCTGATTGGCTTTGGTCAAAATCACCCCGATTTCCTTAAGCGAATATCGAAGGGTTCCCTGGTACAGGGTAATAATATTCCGGCGCTGTGAGATGGAAACAACCAGCTTACCGGTTTGTTTTGCCACCCGCTCTGCGGTCCGGTGACGAATGCCCGTCTCTGAGGAAGAGATGGATGAATCCGGAATCAGCTGTGTGTTGGCATACAAAATCCGCTTCAAATCCTCACTCAGAATAATGGCACCGTCCATTTTGGCAAGCTCATACAGGTAGTTCGGGGAGAAATCACAGTTAATCGAAAATCCCCCGTCTACCACTTCCATGACTTCAGGGCTGTATCCTACAACAAGCAGTGCGCCCGTCTTGGCGCGCAGCACATTTTCCAGACCTTCGCGGAAAGGTGTACCTGGTGCGATCAGCCTTAACAAATCATTCATATTGTCCAGTTGGCTTGAATCCTTCATCTTGTTATGCCCCCTAATCTAAAGCAACCGCTAGTGCATCTGCCACGGTATTCACACCGATCAGTTGTATCCCGCGAGGATGTTTCCAGCCCTTTAAGCTTTTTTCTGGTAAAATAACTCGTTTGAAGCCCAGCTTCGCGGCTTCTTTCACACGTTGTTCTGCCCTCGATACGGCACGAACTTCACCCGTCAGGCCAATCTCGCCAAAGATGACATCATCCGGCTTGGTTGGCACATCTCTCAAGCTGGAGGCAATGCTGACTGCCACAGCCAGATCGATCGCTGGCTCATCCAGCCTCACCCCTCCAGCCACGTTCAAATAGGCATCCTGTGTCTGCAGGAACATACCCATGCGTTTTTCAAGCACCGCTATAATTAGATTTAATCGATGATGATCGATACCTGTTGCCATCCGCCTAGGAGAGGGGAAGTGTGTCGTGGAAATCAAAGCCTGTAATTCTACAAGCATTGGACGTGTGCCTTCCATACTCGCCACAACGGTAGATCCCGCTACCCCTAGTGGACGTTCAGATAAAAATAACTCGGAGGGATTACCCACTTCACGAAGGCCATCTTCCCCCATTTCAAATATGCCAATCTCGTTCGTGGAACCGAAACGGTTCTTCACCGCACGAAGGAGACGATACGTATGATGCCGCTCTCCTTCGAAATAAAGCACGCAGTCCACCATGTGCTCCAGCATACGCGGACCAGCGATGGCACCTTCTTTGGTAACATGCCCTACAAGAACCGTTGCAATGCCACGGCCTTTCGCAATCCGCATGAATCTGGACGTGCATTCCCTTACCTGCGCTACACTTCCTGGTGCGCTGGTAACTTCGGGCAGATATACCGTCTGAATGGAGTCGATGACAAGAAAATGCGGCTGGATCTGATCCACCGCTTCCTCTACCCGCTCCATATTGGTTTCACAGAGCACATACAGCTCCGGCGAAAGAGCACCGAGACGGTCTGCGCGCAGCTTCGTCTGCTTTACGGATTCTTCTCCAGACACATATAACACTCGTAGCCCCGAGTGGGTCAGCGCATGAGAAGTCTGTAGCATCAACGTTGATTTTCCAATCCCCGGGTCGCCCCCCACCAGAACAAGCGAACCTGGCACAATGCCGCCGCCCAATACACGGTTCAGTTCACCGATTCCAGTCTGTACACGCGGCTCCTGACCGCTATCTATATCTATGATAGGAAGCGGTTTATCTTTACTGTCAAACAGAGGAGAATTTCTCCCTTGTGTTTTGACTACCGTTTCAGTTTCTTCTATCATCGAATTCCAGGACTGACAGCCAGGACATTTCCCGTACCATTTGGGGGCTTCATAGCCGCATTCCGTACATTGAAACTTGGTTTTTACTTTGGCCACTTCAGCACTCCTATTGATTTTTTATTTTATAGCAACATTTTGCATTATTCGACAAAATTTACTCGTTGCCCTGACATACAGGGATACTAAAAGTTTACCATTGTTTGAGATTTTTCGTAAAGGATTATCGCAAACTTTACACATGTTCCTCATCCATATCGCTTCATCTCAATCAAATCTTCACACATCCCTTTATATATTCGTACATACGAAAAAAACTCCCCGGCCAAAGCCAGGGAGCTTCTATATATGCGACTAGCTGAATTCATTCGGCCACATACGTCATATTTATTTTGTTTCAATTTCCTCATTGGATGGAACTGCTACTTCCTTTTTCGTTACAGACAATGCACCATTCTCTTCGTCGATGAGTAAGGAATCCCCTTTGGTCACATTACCTGTAAGCAACTCTTCAGACAATTTGTCTTCGATGTGCTTCTGGATCGCCCGGCGTAGCGGACGTGCACCGTAAGCAGGATCAAATCCGGCTTTCGCCAAGAAGGCCTTGGCGTTATCTGTGAGCTCAAAATCAACCTCGTACTCATTAAGACGTTTACGTAGATCCTCACTCATAAGAGTAACAATCTCAGCAATGTGTTTCTCTTCGAGCGAGTGGAATACGATGATTTCATCGATCCGGTTCAAGAACTCAGGACGGAAGCTTTTCTTCAGCTCATCCATCACTTTGCCCTTCATATTATCGTAATCTGCACCTGCATCCACAACAGCTGTGAACCCAAGAGTAGAATTACGTTTGATCGCTTCTGCACCCACGTTGGATGTGAGAATGATCAATGTATTACGGAAGTCAACAACACGGCCTTTGGAATCCGTCAGACGACCATCTTCCAGCACTTGCAACAAGATGTTGAAAACTTCCGGGTGAGCTTTTTCTACTTCATCCAGCAGGACAACGGAGTACGGTTTGCGACGAACTTTCTCTGTCAACTGACCGCCTTCTTCGTATCCAACATAACCTGGAGGAGCTCCGACCAGTCGTGCTGTGGAGTGTTTCTCCCCATACTCGGACATGTCAATCCGAATTACGGCATTTTCATCACCGAACATTGCTTCAGCAAGTGCGCGAGCCAGCTCGGTTTTACCTACACCCGTAGGGCCAAGGAAGATAAATGAACCCATTGGACGTTTCGGATCTTTAAGTCCTGCACGTGCGCGGCGAACGGCGCGGCTAACTGATTTAACTGCCTCATCCTGACCGATTACACGTTCATGAAGAATGGATTCCAGATTCATCAGACGCTGTGTCTCTTCTTCTTTCAGCTTGTTCACCGGAATTCCTGTCCAGTTGGCTACCACTTGAGCGATATCCTCTGGAGTGACTTCGGAATCGGTACGACCTTGTTTTTCTTTCCATTGATTTTTCGTTGTATCAAGCTCTTCACGGATTTTTTGTTCCGTATCACGCAGTGCCGCTGCCTTTTCGAACTCTTGACTCTGAACCGCGGCGTCTTTTTCCTTACGGATATCTTCCAGACGGCTCTCCAATTGTTTCAGGTTTGGCGGAATTGTATAGGAGTTCAATCTTACTTTTGATCCCGCTTCATCGATCAAGTCGATCGCTTTATCCGGTAAGAAACGATCTGTAATATAACGATCCGACAATTTTACAGCTTGCACAATCGCTTCATCTGTAATTTTCACGCGGTGATGCGCTTCGTAACGATCACGCAGACCATGCAAAATTTGAATGGCTTCTTCCGGTGATGGTTGATCCACTGTAATCGGTTGGAAACGACGCTCTAGCGCAGCATCCTTCTCGATGTATTTGCGGTACTCATCCAGTGTCGTTGCACCGATGCACTGTAATTCTCCACGAGCAAGAGCCGGCTTCAAGATGTTCGATGCATCAATCGCGCCTTCAGCGCCACCTGCACCAATCAGCGTGTGCAACTCATCAATGAACAGGACAATGTTGCCCGCCTGACGAATCTCATCCATGATTTTTTTCAATCGATCCTCGAACTCACCACGATATTTGGTTCCAGCAACAACCGAACCCATATCCAGCGTCATTACACGTTTATCACGCAATGTTTCGGGAATTTCGTTTGCAATAATTTTCTGAGCAAGCCCCTCAGCAATTGCTGTTTTACCTACACCAGGTTCACCGATCAATACCGGGTTATTTTTGGTACGACGACTCAATACTTGAATAACACGCTCAATTTCCTTGCTACGGCCAATAACCGGGTCAAGGTTATTCTCTCTGGCATACGCCGTCAAATCACGAGCGAGGCTGTCCAGTGTTGGTGTGCTTACATTGGCAGGTGTGCCATTGTGGCTGGAAACAGCTTCGCTGCTACCGAGCAATTGCAGTACTTGCTGACGTGCTTTGTTCAAGCTGATGCCCAGGTTATTGAGCACACGTGCCGCAACACCTTCACCTTCACGAATCAATCCGAGAAGAATGTGTTCTGTGCCAACATAGGTGTGGCCGAGTTTACGCGCCTCATCCATCGACAATTCAATTACTTTTTTCGCACGTGGCGTATATGCAATGTTCGTAGGTTGCTCTTGGCCACGGCCAATTAGCGTTTCTACTTCATCCTGAATTTTTTCCAATCCGAGTCCCAGGCCGATCAGTGCTTTGGCAGCAATGCCTTCACCTTCACGAATGAGGCCGAGCAAAATATGCTCCGTACCGATGTTATTGTGACCGAGACGGACAGCTTCTTCCTGCGCGAGTGCGAGCACCTTTTGGGCCCGTTCCGTAAATCTTCCAAACATCATATTTCCTGCACCTCCATGGTTTTGGATAAAACGAGGGATTCCAATCTAACTGAATACCCCTTCGTATTCTTCATATCACTTTTGTTTGCAGCCATGCTGCGAATAAAATCATTGGTAGCTTCAGTCTAGATGGAAGCTTATTATATAAAAGCCGCAGATACGGCATGAAACCCATATTAACGCTTAAAGGAAAGTTTACCCAGAACTTTTGGCTGCATTGATCGTATCACGAATTAACTGAGCCCGGTAGATGTCGCGCTCATCCGTACGCATATCCCCAAACGTTTTTTGCAAAAAACCTGGCTGAGTCATCACATTCAACTCATTCATCACTGGGATCGATAAGCCTTCCAACAATCCAAGATCTACGCCGAGCCGCACATCCGACAAGCGCTGTGCCGCTTCCTTCGTGTCTACAATCGCTGCATGAGACAAAATCCCGTAGGAACGCATCACTCGATCCGTAATACGCAGTCTGGAATCGGTAATGAGCCGTTCTCTTGCAGTACGCTCATGACCAATCATCTGTAAAACAACACCGTGGAGGTTATCGATCACTTCTTGTTCCGTCTGTCCAAGTGTAATCTGATTGGAAATCTGGAACAAGTTGCCCATCGCCTCGCTACCCTCTCCATAAATCCCTCGCACCGTTAATCCCACTTGGGACACGGCGCTAAGAATACGGCCGATCTGCTGTGTCATGACCAATGCAGGAAGATGCATCATAACAGATGCCCTGACACCCGTTCCAACATTCGTTGGGCAACTCGTCAGATACCCTCGCCGATCATCAAACGCATAATCCACGTGCGCTTCAAAAGCATCATCTATTGCGGAAGCTTTCTCCCAGGCCTCTTTGACCTGGAACCCCGGATAGAGGCACTGGATACGCAAATGATCCTCTTCATTGATCATAATACTTACCGATTCATCCTCACTAAGGATCACGGCTCCGTTGGTCGATTCATTCGCCAGACTTGGACTAATCAAATGTTTTTCCACCAGCACACGCTTGTCGAGTTCATCAATATCGATCAGATCGAGTGTAGTAAAATCACCAAAGGCGTGTACGTCATCGTACTGAAGTACTTCGCTCAGCTTATTCAGCACCTCTTCCGATTGCTCACTCGAAGCCAGCATTGGAAACGGGATATGCTGAAGGTTACGTGCGATCCGGACACGACTGCTGATCACGATCTCCGAATCAGTAGCATCACTGCGCATCCAGTCACTGAGCGCCTTCTCTGTAAAACGCAGATTAGGCATCATGCTTCCCTCCTACTTATGACAAACTTTACTCTTGAGCTATTTCTTTTTCAAGTTCCCGGATCTGGTCACGAATCTGAGCGGCCTCTTCGAACTCTTCTTGAGCAATGCTCTGCTGCAGATTTTGCTTCAGATCGGCAATTTGCCGCTTCACCTTAATACGCCCGCCTGCTCTGGCAGGAACTTTACCTACATGCGATGTACTACCATGCACTCGCTTGAACAAAGGGTCCAGACGGCTGTCAAAGTATTTATAACAGGAGCTACAACCAAAACGACCAACTTTGCTGAACTGGGCATACGTCATGCCACATTCTTCACATTGCAGCGTTTTGGCAGGGGAAGCACCTGAACTCTTGCCTGCCGGATCAAAATCAAGTATTCCTGATAGCAGGTTGTGAATGGAAAATCCTCCTGCTGTTCCAGGAATCATCTCTCCCTTCTCACGGGCACATGATTCACAAATATGAAATTCCGTCTTCTCTCCATTTACAATTTTCGTGAAATGAAGCGTAGCCGGACGTTTATTACATTCTTGGCACAGCATATAGATGTACCTCCTTTGATCCCGATAGTTTTCATTTACCGAGCAAAGATATTAGCATTGCCTTCAACATTCTGGCACGAATTTGATCCCGGTAAGGAAGTTTGACCATAAGAACCTCTCTCGACACAGCCGCACGCATCAACCCGGCTTCCCGCTTACTTAAAAAACGCGCTTCTTCCAGTTGATAAATCAAGCCTTCCGCAGCAGTCTGTCCAATCTCGTCACCAATACTGTGATGCAGATGGTTGTGCAGGGCGGATTGGGCAGGTAATTCAATGCGTTGTATGCGAACATATCCACCACCGCCACGTTTACTCTCGACGAGATAACCTTTTTCAAGAGTGAAACGGGTGCTAATGACATAATTGATCTGGGAAGGTACACATGAAAACTGATCTGCCAGATCATTACGCTGAATTTCAATCATTCCTTCGGGACTTTCATGCAAAATACCCTTCAGATATCGTTCAATAATATCAGAGATATTACGCATCCAATCATCCTCCACTGTCTGAAACGTTAAGTCAATAAGGACCACACGCCCCCACAGAGTACACCTTCTCCACCCATTTAACCACTCAGAGAAACAGCGAATCTTGCTACCTCAAGTGTTAAACAGGAGAACAAAGGAAGCACGAAGGTCCTTGAATATCCCCTTGATCTTCCAATGATGTGTTCCAACTTACGGTACTTTTCATCAGAGAACAGTAAGAAAGCTAACGTCATATCGTAGGTAAGTAACACGTATTCCAGAATTAAAATCATACGAATTTAACCTTGAGTTGACTTTGACTTTCTTTGACTTTATATACATTATAGCATATTTTGCTGTTTTGCCAAGTGGGGGCACTATTCATTTTTTACGATTTTACACGAAATATTCGCCTGACACAAAAAAACCTCTCCCAGACATCGGGAGAAGTTCTGATTGCTTCCAATTACGCTTCGGATCTGCTCGAATGAAGTTGTATTCGATGTAGATTGTTGCTTAAAAGAAATCAAGCAAGTAGGTTTCGCGTTTGGGAACTGCCTTTTCCAGCGCTTGGATTGCGCTCACTGGCCCTTCCAATCTACCGATCTGTGCCATCTCTGCCGGTCTGCGATAACCCATTAACACGGCTGAAAGGGATTGAATACTAAGACGAATCGGCTGATTCAGCTGAGCCTCGCCATCCGATTTTGCCTTTTTCCATATTGAAGCGGTTCCGTTCATAGCCACGTTTAATTCCCACACTCCTTCGTTCCACGGAGCGTAAGAATCTTCGACATCAAGCCAAATCTGAACGGGCGAGTCCTGACTTGCAAAAGGGTACTGCGAAATGAACTGCTCCACGCTCACGATTCGTGCCATAAAGTAAGGAACTACCTCTTGCTTAATCCGCGGATTGTCCAGCTGAAATGCAAGCAGATCACTTGCAGGCGCCTGTAAAGTTACTTCATCTATCATAGAATCATGATTGGCAATGAACGTCCAAAGCCCCTGTCTCGCTTCTTCGTTCAGATGAACGAACTCACCTATGGTAAACTTGCTTTCCTTAACTTCATAGAGGACGTAACCTTGAGGTGCTCCCGATTCATCATAATATACAGCGCGCTGACTACCTTTTTTGCTATAAACCGAATTTTCCCACCATGCATCATTGCGATTGAGGGTTCCATTATAGCGCGTTGCATACGCATCGTACACCTGCTTCAATTCAGCAAGCTCGGTATTTCCACGTTTGATCGTGCCTGGTGTCAGCTTCTTGGCCGGCAGTTGGGCTGTAGACAATCTATATTTCTTATATTCAACGTAGGTTTCCCAGCCATACTTTCGATAAAAGGAAAATGAAAACGGATGCAGGAAAGATACACTTTGTTTATACCGATTCATTTCTTCTAGTGCGTATTTCAGCAATCCCGCGACCCATCCCTTACGTCTGTACTCCGGCCAAGTGGCTACACCTGCAATTCCCCCCATTTCGAAGGACCTGCCGTGAATATACGTTTGAAAAGGAATAATCTGAAGCTTGGCTCCAACCTGTCCATCCGCATAAACACCCAACACATTATGCTTAGCGAATTCCTTGCGCCGCTTCTCCAACTGATCTTCTGTTAACTTAAATTGAAATGCGTACTCGGAAAGCGCCATACACGCCTCATAATCGTCGATCGTTAATTTGCGAAGTTCCATATTAACTTGCACCTCTTTTTCTTCTAATGTAAGTCCTTTCTGTACAAAAGGCAGCTTGAACCCTTTTCTTACATTTGAGTGTCTCAGAGGTTTCCTTTAAAGTCAAACATGAGATGTAACGTTGACATCTCCTTAATCTTATATATAA
>NZ_JAUZUT010000015.1:0-64984 GCF_031844205.1 Paenibacillus sp. RRE4 | reverse complement strand
TTTTCAAACTGCGAAATGTGGCTAAATAAGCTCTCTGGTGATCGTTAGCGTTAGGAAGTGCAGGTGGAGTAGCAGTCATTTGTTGAGAGCAAACAAACTGCTGAAGAGCAAAATTGGATGAGGTGGAATATACTGGATCCCTACCCCCGTAGACCGTTCAACCGTGCACCGTGCAGCTCTAGACCAAATTGAACAGCCCATACACCGTACAACCTGTTACCCTGCTGCCATCCTCACCAACGCTCCTAACCCTTTCCTCCGTTTACATCGTCCTTCTCTCCTTCATCTTGCACACACTCCAAGCTACTCAACTCCTCCCACAGCTAAGCCTCGAATAAAACTTCACCCGTACGCGATACGTCATACCCCTCAAATGCTCGCAGCTCTTGCCTGAACTCCGGGGAACGAAGGATGTGTAAAACCGATTCAATCCAGGCCTCGTTCCCCTGTTTTCTCAGCATGACCAAGTCGTAGCGCTCCTGCACGAGCGGAATGAAATCGACTTGCCCGACAAGGCGAGCGGCCTTCTCTATACCGACACCTACATCGGCTTCGCCGGAGCTGACTTTGGCTGCGACGCCCATATGACTTGTTTCCTCCACCTCATATCCGAGTAGTCCGGTAGCAGAAATCCCGTGTAGCCGTAATTGCTCGTCCAGCAGCACTCTGGCGCCAGATCCCTTTTCCCGATTCGCGAGGCGCAGGTCGGATTGGTTCAGATCGGTCCAGTCGTTCAATTGACGGGGATTCCCGCGTGGAACATATAGACCGGCAGGGCGAGACAACAGATTGACAACGACATAGGACCAGCCTGTTAAAATTTTGCGGATATACGGCAGATTATACTCCCCGGTGTCGCCATCGAGCAGATGAGTGCTGACCAGGTCGGACTCCCCCCGATACATCGAGATTAGCCCATCCAGACTCCCCATGAAAGAGCGCAGTGGACGAATATCCCGGGATTGCTTCTCCATATGACGCATTAGAATATCCAGACTGACATCCTGACCCGTTATAACGAGATGTCGCGCCGCACCCGCGATGTTCTGACTGTAGCTAGCCGAAGAACTAGCGAATGAAGGTGCGGCAATCATTGGAGAAGAGGACGCTATCTTATGATTAGATGTCATCGCATGCTGGGATTCGACATGATCCGTTACTGCGAATGAGCCAGCAACTGGATTATGCTTCTGGACAGCCTCGGTTGAAAGTTGCCCGGTTGTTGTCGTACCCGGCAATGCATTTTGTTGTGCCTGTGCCGGGGATTGGAGTTGCTTGGAACGGCGTTTGTAAGCATCCAGATCGGCGGCATCGATGCGCATCTGTTTGCCCACACGGTAGGCGACAAGGTCTCCCTTTTTGATCAAATCATAGACGGTTAGTTTGGATATTTTAAGCAGCTTGGCTATTTCTTCGGTTGTGTAGGATTGCTCCTCCGTCATTGGTGAAGAACCTCCCTCTATAATATAAAGGCGTTAAAATTTTATATTGAAACCCTATATGTGTGATCCACTCATATTCTAATTCTTATTCCCATCGATACAATGGCGTTTCTTGTACTATACCATTATTTGAAGACACGCATAAACCTGAGAACGTATTATAAAAAGCTGACATATTGTCTCGAATGTAGAATGTGAATAATCTCACCTTCCTATTTCGTGCGTTCTGTGTATAATTATTTATAATCAATTATATCTAGTTATAACTAAACATAATATTAAACATGGAATATGGGGGAGAACGAATGAACAAACGAATTACATATGTGCTTGGAACGATGTGGCTGGGACTGGCGCTTGTACTGGCTGGTTGCGGAGCTGACGCAGACACGAACAAGCAAGATGCAGCGTCTTCCACAAATCAAACAGCTTCTGTACCAGCTACATCTGGTGAAAATACAGCGCCAGCAACGACAGAGCCACAGGAAAAAGTCGAGCTGACGATATCCGCTGCAGCAAGTCTGACCGATGCAATGAAGGAGGTCCAGACGAACTTTGAACAAGCCAATCCCAATATCAGCCTGAGCTTTAACTTCGGTGCGTCCGGTGCATTACAGCAGCAGATCGAACAGGGAGCACCGGCAGATATTTTTGTATCGGCGTCTGCGAAAAATATGAAAGCCTTGGTTGATGAGAACCTGATTGAATCAAGCGACCAGAAGAACCTGCTTCAAAATTCATTGGTAGCTATTGTACCGGCGGATGGGACAAGCGCAGTAACCAGTGAGAAGGATTTAACGAATGATGGTATCAAAACGGTAGCCATTGGCATTCCAGAGAGCGTACCTGCAGGTACTTATGCCAAAGAGGCCCTGACCAATGCGAAGCTTTGGGATCAGCTTGAGAAAAAGCTTGTTCAAGGCAAAGACGTAAGGCAGGTTCTTCAATATGTAGAAACAGGTAATGCGGATGCAGGGTTTGTGTACAAAACCGATGCACTGACTTCCAAGCAGGTAAAGATTGCGTTTGAAGTAGATAAGAACAGTTACACACCTGCCAATTATCCGCTAGGCATCGTCGAAAGTACGAAACACCGCTCAGAAGCTGAACAATTCTATGCTTATCTGCAAACACCTGAAGTGCTTGATATCTTTGCGAAATACGGATTCTCGATTCCGAAATGAACATGACGATGATCGACTGGTCCGCATTCTGGCCTCCAGTGCGTTTATCCCTTCAGGTGGCGCTGTTATCCAGTATTGTAGCGGTCGTAGTGGGTGTAGCGGTTGCCTGGAAAATGTCACGTACTACATTTCGCGGCAAAATTTTTCTGGAGACCGTTCTGATGCTTCCGCTTGTGCTTCCTCCAACGGTGGTTGGATTCTTGCTACTGGTTATTCTAGGTCGGAGAAGTTTGCTCGGACGCTGGATCGAGGCAATCTTTTCGGCCCCTGTCATTTTTTCGTGGTGGGCTGCGGTCATTGCTTCTGTCGTTGTCGCCTTCCCGCTGGTGTATCAGACGATGAAATCCGGTTTTAACGGGGTGGATCGAGACCTGGAGGATGCTGGACGGTCTATCGGAGCAGGTGAATGGCAGGTGTTCCGCTACATTACGTTGCCCCTGGCAGGTAGAGCATTGATGACAGCATTTATTTTGGGCTTTGCCCGCGCGCTGGGGGAGTTTGGCGCAACACTGATGATCGCTGGCAACATTCCGGGCAAAACACAGACGGTGCCAACGGCCATTTACGTCGCTGTGGATTCAGGAAATCGGACGATGGCCTGGGCTTGGACGATATCGATTGTTATCATCTCTTTTCTGATGTTACTTATGACGAGACAGCAGCGCGACAGCAAAGCATCTTTTTAGTTTCTAATTCGTTTCTAAATGGGAAAAATGTGATGAAACCCGCTAAGAGAATTTAATCTCGGATTGCGGGTTTTTATTATGAATCTGATGACATATGTCCTCAAAAGGGATGAAAATGATCATTATGGAAAAGTAAAGCCCTTTTGAGCGAAAAAAAACAAATATTTTCCCGAAATTTTACCTTTCAGCACTCGCTTTCCATGGGCTTGTTCCTGTAAAATAGGAGGTAACTGATTCCAGCCAAGCATTGAAATAAGGAGAGACGACGATGAAGACTAAACCTGATTGCGACATATCGTTGCAAATCGATGATTATCTGGATCTTTTGCATTTTGCCATCCAAATTCAAGATCAGGAATGGCGCCAGTCCCTTATCCAGCAACTCAAAATATTTCAAACGGCACCGGAGCAGCAACATACTCCTGAAGAAGAATTATGGATGAGATTCGATTATATCAACAGCAAACTAACAGGTCTGTGTCATCAGATCCACGCCGCTCATTCTGTGGATGAACGCAAGAAGTTTGAAGAACGTGTCGGCGTTCTGCAACTACAGCGAGTGGAAGTGGCGCGTAAAATCAAATGGGCCAGTCGCAGATAGCACGAAGTGAACAACATTGATACACTACTTTAGAAGTACAACGATGAAAGATCAAATTCAAGAACAAAGCCATTCTCCTGTGCAGTCCGGGAGAGTGGCTTTTTTGCTTATGAATAGAAGCTTTCCCGGTTCATTTCCTCAGCTGTTATTTTCCTGACTGAAGTATGTATTCTGAGGGCATCGAAGCCAAGGAATTCATAGGATATGGGGATTATGCAATTTAACGATATAGGCGCAAGCTGGAGTAACTGACGCTCCCGGCCCGGCATATGCTGTAGCAGGCAAATGCTGATAGGCCGGTTTTTTCTATGGGTGAAGCAGGCCTTAACCGAAAGGAGGAGCACCATGCAGAGTAAAATCGATGAAATAATTAACCATATCGCGCATTCCCACCAGCAGATTGCACGGGTATTGGATGCCAAACGCCAGGTTGCTGTGCGCATGTCGGAGATCATCCACCATTTGCCGGATAACGAGCCGGAGCTGGATGGGGTTGAAGGTTTGCTGGACAGCTCGGGACAGATTAACAAAAGCATTATCTCCTACCTGGGAGGGCTTGCTGATCTGGAAGAAGCTGTGGCTGAGACGCTGACCCAGGTTATGCGGGAGATCGCGGTACAAGAGGAAGAATAAGCCCGGAAGGCGGGTGATGAAACATGAGCAGAGAACAAAGTCTCATTTTGATGCTGGATGCTGCAGCCAAGATGCAGTGGAACATTGCGTTGATTCTGGAAGCCAAAGCCATTGAGGCGGAAAAGGTACGGAATTGGACGCTGAATCATCTGAACGGGGACAGCTTTTTAACTCATGGCGATCAGGTTGGTGAACCGCTTAAAATGCATGAGCAGCTGGTGGAGTTGCTGGAAGGATTAACGCGCATGGAAACGGGACTGTGCAACAACCTTAAAGCCGTGATGGTCCAGAATGACAGCGAAGATGGCGGCGGCATGGACGGGGGCATGTTTGGCGGCATGGATCTCGGGGATCTGGGAAAATGAGTCTGTTGCAGCGTGAGCAGGAGGTCAAACTGGCACTCATCGAATCGATTGCACATAGCCAGCAGGCACTCGCCCGCATTCTGGACAGTGTAGCCAGTGTGTCTTCTCATTCGGAAATATCCGCCCGAAGTCTCGCGGAGAATATACGTCTGCTTAGTCGTTATCAGGAAGAGATGTCTCGCATGATCACGGGGATCAGGCTGACCCGAATTCGCCATGGAGAGCCAGGCCTACCTTGGCTCAAAGACCCCGGATGTGTCGTTCGTACCGCCGGGGACCTACAGGAGGAATGCTGATATGTTAAAAAAGAAGTCCAGATTGAAATCCAAACGTGCTTTATTAGCGCGTGGCGCCCGCTTGCGTAAGATCCGCAAGTTGCGTGCGCTGAAATCGAAACGTGTTGTCCACAAACGTACTGGCAAAGGACGCAGTGCGTGGCTGAAAAAAAAGAAACGTGCGGTGCAGAGGCACCGGAACAAAAAAATTGTTCGACCTGTCGCCCCGGTTACCCCTACCGATCCAAACCCGGACAGCGCGTACAGTCAGGGATACAACGAGGCGTACAACGAGGGATTCAACGCGGGTTTCGCCAAGGGATTCGAGGACGGACATCAACTGGCATACAAAGCGCAGTAATCGATGGAGCTGTTCAAGACACAGCTGATATTGACAATGTTATAAAAGATACAAATGATGCGGATATTTCAGTTAAAGAAAACATCGAATGACAACCATATCTCGATGATTGCTTATGGCGAACATACAGGTTAAGGCTACAGCCCGGAGGGACAGATCCCTCCGGGCTCTTTGCATGACGACAATAGCGGACATGCCCGTGCAGGCGAACATGGAGGGCAGACGCCAATTTTGAGCCTTGCAGGACACCCGTCCATGATGCATCTGACCCCGAGGCATATCCTTTAGAGGGAAGACCAATCTCGTGGAGAGTCAGGAATGAGATCTCCTTGAAGGAAGACAGGGTGAAGAATGTGGCAAAACGAAGACACCGCCCGCTGACTGAAGCGGAGGCGGCCTACCGCGGCGGATATGCAGAAGGCCGCAGGTTTGGCGGCTGTCAGGCCATCATGGAGCGGGTGCAGCCGTTTGAACCGACCATGCGGGACATGAAGGTACTGTATATCCCGCAGGGATTCGATGCCATTGATCAGGGTGTCATTCTGGCACTGCAACAGTCGGTTCGAGAATGCGTTGTTGGATCGCCAGCAGCGATGTTGCAAGAAGCCAGTCAGCACCGGCCTGATGTTGTTCTGGTGATGAACGGCCTGCACGTATTTCCCGAGGATCATCTGGAGCAGGTAAAGGGAATACGTGTACTGGGGATTCGGACGGCCGTGTGGTTTGTCGATGATCCCTATTTCACAGAGGATACCGCAACCATCTGTCAGCATTACGACATCGTGTTTACGCATGAAGAGGCGGCTGTGCCCTTCTACACAAACCAGGGAGCAAGGCGGGTCATTTACATGCCGCTGGCTGTAAATCCAGGCATGTATCATCCGCGCCGCACAGAACCCCAGTTTCAGTACGATATTTGCTTTATTGGCACGGGATTCTGGAACCGGATTGATCTGTTTAATCAGCTTGCGCCTTACCTTGCAGATAAGAAGGTGTTTATTGCCGGAAGTCAGTGGAACCGGTTGGCACGGCTGGATGTACTGGGGCAGTTTATTCACGAAGGGTGGATTAACCCGGAGGCAACCGTCGATTATTACAATGGCGCCAAAATCGTGATTAACGTACACCGAACCTGCGAGAATGGTGAGGATAATCGAAACACCCACCATCTACAAGGACGATCGATCAATCCGCGCACCTATGAGATCGCTGCCTGTGGCACGATGCAGATTACCGATACTCGCGGAGATTTGCCCCGCTATTATCAGCCGGGGTATGACATTGAAACATTTAGCACGGCGGCAGAACTTCAACGCAAGATCCACTATTATCTGCATCATGAAGAAGAGCGCCAGACTATCGCTTGGCGAGGTCTGCTCACCACCATGAATCGTCATACATTTAACCGCCGCATTACCGAGTTGTTAGGACATCTGTAGTTTCCCTTCTGTGAAAGAGAAACATCAGGAAGCAACGTTATCCCAAATAAAAAGGAGTGGCGGTATGCCTATCAAACACCGTAAAACGAGAAAGGTTCATCAACCACCTATACTCAGCCTGGCAGATCAGGCTCGTAAAAATGGACGGCAGGCCGGATTTGACGCAGGCAAAGAAGAAGGGTATCTGCGGGGCCGCGCCAACTATATTGTAAATTGTGCGCAGGAGCCGCTACCTTTCCGGCAACTTCACGTGCTATATGTTTCTTCGGGTAAAGGTTTCCCTTACTCTCCGCTGGATGAGGCCATTATGTCTACGCTTCAGGGGATGGTTGCTCAGGTGACGCTGTCTGATCCCCGTCAGCCGGTCTCTCAAGTTGCGCTGGAAACCCGTCCTGACCTGGTGCTTGTGCTTGACGGGATGGATATCCCTATCGAGCATATCGATGCTATACGCCAAGCGGGCATTCAGACGGCGATCTGGCTCACCGATGATCCGTATTATACCGACATGACTCTGGAGATTGTGAAGCATTATGATCATGTGTTCACACTGGAACTGAATTGTGTAGAACTGTATCGCCAGCATGGCTGTGCATCCGTGCATTATATGCCTTTCGCCGCCTTTACGAACCACTACTTCCCAATTACAACCCCATCCCCACTGAAAAGGGACGTCAGCTTTATCGGCTCGGCATACTGGAACCGCGTGTATTTCTTCAACCCGATTATGCCACAGCTCATGTCGCATAATACCGTCTTTAACGGTATCTGGTGGGATCGATTGCCTGACTATACGGCTTATGGCGAGAAAATTGAGCTGGGTCGCTGGATGAGTCCTCAAGAAACCAATGAAGTTTACAACGGCACCAAAATCGTTATCAATCTGCATCGCTCCCATGAGGATGATTCGGTCAACAATAATCAGATCAAAATTCCGCCAGCTTCACCAAACCCGAGAACGTTCGAGATTGCAGGTAGCACAACATTGCAGTTGACCGATGCACGCGACGATCTGGCTCGTTTCTATAAACCGGGGGTAGAGATCGAAACGTATTCTTCACCGCAAGAGATGATGGAGAAGGTCGAGTATTACCTCACCCATGAGAAAGAGCGGCGCGAAATTGCCCTGCGAGGACTTGAACGGACGTTGAAAGACCACACGTATGACCGAAGAATCAATGAGTTGTTAAGCATTATTTTCCCTTAATCTCGGCCAGGAGGAGGTGTGCACAGTACCCCGTATCTGCTTGTAAGTTGTATACGGGGTCCGTGTGCGGCCATGGCAATGAAACCCAAACTGATGCTGTTTTCCCATGTGTGTAATACCCGCAGTATTACAGGGGCGGAGAAGCTTTTGCTTCATTTTATGAGAGAGATTGGCACGATCTTTGAATGTGTGCTTGTTGCGCCGCAGGAAGGGAAACTTACCGGACTCGCACGAAGGTTTGGCATCCAGGTTCATATATGTAATCTGCCGATGCTTCACGGTGTGTACACACCGTATCAGGGGATTGCACAAGATGCGGAACATCTGCGGAATACACCGGCATTTCAGGATGCGCTCTGGCTGATCCGCAGTCACGAGCCGGATATGGTTTTGACCAATACCTGCGTGAATGTCATGCCTGCTGTAGCGGCAAAATCGCTCGGGATTCCAGTCATCTGGAAAATTACCGAGATTATTCAAACGAATGAGCATACACCCGAAGCGATCCAGATGATTGGGTGGTATGCGGACTGGATTATTGCAATTTCCGAGACAGCGTCTGTGCCGTTCAAACAAGCAGGTATGAGTGACAGGATAACGATTATTCCTCCTACATGGGAGCCTGCTCTGCCTGCACCGGACCGCTGGCTTCACCTGCGTGAGCGAAAACGGTTGGAGCTTAGATTCAAGTCTTCGCATACCTGTATCGGTTATATTTCTTCCTTTATATATGATGCCAAAGGTTTAAAGCCCTTTGTGGATATGGCGCTGAAGCTGTGTGAGACCCATTCACGTTGTCGCTTCTGGATCATTGGCGCACCGTCAGACAAAAAGTATTACGACGAATGTGTTTACCAGGTGAAACGATCCGGGTATTCAAGGCGTTTTACGTTTACCACGTTTGAGGAAAATGTATCGCTGGCTTACTCCGCAATGGATATCGTGGTCATTCCCAGCATGGTCAAAGAAGGCTTTGGCATGACTGCGCTGGAGGGACTTTATTTTGCTAAACCAGTCATCGCTTTTGCCCAGGGTGGTCTCAGTGAATTGATGGAATCCGTAGGCAGCGGTGCATTTCTGGCTCCACCCGGGGATAGCGATGCGCTCGTTACGCTGGCTACGACGTTGCTGAATGATTCCGAGCTTGCTTCCGATACCGGATGGCGTAACCGGACAGAAGCGGAAAAGCTGTACGGAATCGAAACCTACCGGGTGAAGTTGCATACGATGGTCACACAGTGGTTATTGCGTTTTCCCGGATGGTTCACGTATATCCAGCCACCGAGCGGTCCTGTGCTGGCGTGGGGAGAAGGGGGACTGCGTACAGTGCTTAATCCCGATCCGGCCCTTATTCGAACGTTGTTGCTTCCAGAGAGTATTGTACAGCTTCTTCCTCGTTCTTCGTTGCCTCCAGTAACCGTAACACAGCAGGGGGAGGGAGCCGGGAAACCCCGCGAAGAAGATCAACGGACCGAGCCGGAAATTCATGTAGGTAAACGCCGTAAAAGAAAGGTTCCCGCTTCTCGCCGCAAGCTCAAAAAGCTGAAGCGAACGATTCAAACCGGGAAAAAAAGCCGTTTGGCTCGTACTCGTAAAGTGAAAAGGCGGCACACATCAGCCTCGAAGTTGTCCACTCGCAGACGATCTACGAGGAACAAGGGACGTAGCCGGATGGCACGTAAAGGTTCCAAGTCACGGTAATCAAAACCGTTTTTTATACTCGATAAAGCACACGGGTTCCAATATACGACAGAAGGCAGGGATGACGATGAAGATCATGACGGTGCTGGGTACGAGACCTGAGATTATTCGGCTCAGCCTGATCATTTCCAAGCTGGACCAGTATGCGTCCAAACATATTCTGGTGCACACGGGACAGAACTTCACAGAAAGTCTCAGCGGTCTTTTTTTCAAGGAAATGGGTCTGCGTGCCCCGGATTACGTTCTTCAGGATGAAGCCGCCTCATTGGGGCGACAGTTGTCCTCGATGTTTACTCAGATGGAAGATTTGATCCAGCAGGAGAAGCCTGACAAATTGCTCCTGCTTGGTGACACCAACAGCGCTTTGTGTGCGGTACTTGCTGAACGTATGGGCATTCCGGTAATTCATATGGAGGCTGGCAATCGCTGCTTCGATCTGGATGTACCAGAGGAGAAAAACCGCCGCGTGATTGATGCGATCTCGACCATCAACATGCCTTACACCGAACAAAGCAAGAAACATCTTGTCAGTGAAGGCGTGCCCAGCCGCCGCATTGTGCTTACGGGCAATCCGATCTACGAGGTGATGGAACATTACGGTCCGCAGGTCAATGCCAGCAAAATTCTGAAAAAACTCAAGCTGAAGCCCGGACAATATTTTCTCGTTACCGCTCATCGGGCTGAAAATGTCGATCACCCTCCTCATCTGCTGGAGATTATGAAAGGGCTGAATCAAGTCGCGGAGGAACACGGGCAACGCGTGATATGCAGCATTCATCCGCGAACGGCGATTCGCATTGCCGAACATCTGCAGCTGGAGATGCATCCGCTGGTGGAATTCCATGAGCCGTTTGGATTTTTCGACTTTGTCATGCTGGAGCGACATGCACGCTGTGCGCTCACAGACAGCGGAACGGTTCAGGAGGAATGTTGCATCATGGGGGTGCCTACCGTAACGATGCGTCGTACGACAGAACGTCCGGAAACGGTAGACTGTGGCAGCAACGTGGTCTCTGGCCTGGATGCCGCGCGCATTGCGGATTGTGTGAACGTGATGACCAAACTGCCAAATGATTGGGATTGTCCGCAAGGTTACAAGGCAACAGATGTGTCCAGTAAAGTGGTCAAATTTCTGCTTGGAGGGAAAATGCATGTTTGAAAATAAGCGTATAATCGTGACTGGCGGTACGGGATCATGGGGGTATGAGCTTGTCGCTCAACTGTTGCCCCAGCAGCCAAAAGAAATTATTGTGTACTCTCGCAACGAGTCCAGCCAGGTAGCGATGAGTCGTGATTTTGAAGATCCGCGCCTTCATTTCCGCATTGGTGATATTCGTGACAAGGATGCCTTGACGGCGGCCTGCCAGCATGTGGACTATGTTTTCCATCTGGCAGCACTCAAGCATGTGCCGGTATGTGAAGACCAGCCTTATGAAGCACTCAAAACAAACGTGATCGGCACACAGAATGTCATCGAAGCGGCGATTGAAAATAAAGTGAAAAAAGTCATCTATATTTCGACCGACAAAGCGGCCAATCCTTCGAACTTCTATGGAATGACCAAGGCGATCGGTGAGAAATTGATTGTTTATGCGAACCTGCTTCATAGTGATACGAAGTTTGTCACGGTACGGGGCGGCAATGTGCTCGGCACGAACGGCAGTGTAGTTCATCTGTTCAAAAACCAGATTCGCCAAAAAGGTCAGGTATCCATTACGGATATGGGCATGACCCGGTTCTTCCTTACACTTAAGGATGCGATCAAACTTCTGTTCAAAGCCTCGGTAGAAAGTGTTGGCGGTGAAATCTTTGTTATGACGATGCCAACATGCAAGATTGTCGATCTTGCCGAGGTGCTCATTGAAGATTCCGGTGTGGAAAACGTAGCGATTGTAGAACGTGGCGTTCGTCCGGGTGAGAAAATCCATGAAATTCTGATGAGTGAATTCGAGAGCATGACAACGGTTGTCTACGACGAACAGTATCTGGTCATTTTGCCTACGCTCGGCATTCCAGGATTGCGTGAGCATTACACTAACTGCCCACCGGTCCCATACAGTAGCTTTAGTTCCGAGCACCAACTTATGACCAAAGAAGAGATTCGTGAAATTCTGAAGCGCGGAGGGTTTCTATCATGAAGCTGCTGATTCTTGGGGGAAACGGAATGGCCGGCCATATTCTGGTCGACTATTTTCGCCGTCAAGGTGTGCACAGCGTCTTCTACACCACGCGGGACGTGACTGACCCGAACGGGTTGATCCTGGATGTGAATGACAGCTTTATGGTCGACAGGCTTGTAGAAGCAGTGCACCCGGACGTCATCATTAACGCGGTTGGTGTGCTGAACAGCTTCGCGGATGAGGATAAAATTGGCGCCTATCACATCAACGGTTTTCTGCCTCATCGTCTGCGGCGGATGGCCGATTCCATTGGTGCACGCCTAATCCATATCAGCACAGACTGTGTATTCAGCGGTGATCGCGGAGCATATCGGGAGGATGATGTGACAGACGGTACGTCCTCCTATGCGATTACGAAAGCACTCGGTGAGGTGCAGGATGAAGGGCATCTGACGATACGGACGTCCATTATCGGACCTGAAATCCGGCAGGGTGGTATTGGTCTGATGCAGTGGTTTATGTCCAGTACTGGTGAGGTCGGCGGGTACACACGTGTCTTCTGGAATGGGGTAACCACACTTGAGCTTGCCAAATGGGTAGACCATTATCTGGATTCTCCAGTCAGTGGTTTGATCCATCTTGCTCATCCTGCACCCGTCAGCAAACATGACCTGCTTGTGCTGTTCCAGCAAGTCTGGAACAAACAGGATGTGAAGATTATACCGGATGATAGCATGGTTCAGGATCGCACGCTGGTATCCACCCGTGAGGACGTGAAGACAAACCTGCCGGACTATTCAACTATGCTGAAGGAGCTGGCATTATGGATGGAGCAGAGCTGACGGGCAAAAAAGTACTGATTACAGGCGCGTCCGGTTTTACAGGACGACATGCCGTAACCTATTTTCAAGGTGCCGGCGCGGATGTTGTAGCCGTTGTAAGGCGGCCGGCTGTGTATTCGTTTGATGAAAATGTGGGTGTATTCACCTGTGATCTCAATAATAAGGAACAAGTTCGTGAACTGATTCAGGAGATCGAGCCGGATTATGTGCTTCATCTCGCTGGCAAAAACTCGGTACCGGATTCCTGGGCTGATCCACTGTTAGTGCTTGAAACGAACGTAATGGCGGTGCTGTACCTGCTGGATGCTTTACGCATCTGTCCGAAGGCCCGGACGGTGATTGTAGGGTCCAGGCTCAAGTATACGCCGAAACCTGGGCGCATACCCCAGCCACCACATCCATACAGCTTGAGCAAAGCGCTGGAAGAGATGGTGTCGCTATCTTGGAAGTCCCTGTTCGGTCAGCAGATCATGCTGGCCGAACCGGGCAATCTGATTGGTGCCGGGCCCTCTACGGGCATCTGCTCTCTGCTTGCCCGCCATGTGGTTGCTTGTGAGCAGACGGGCAAAACAGAAGCGTTCCGTCTATCCGGGCGCGATAATACACGTGATTTTCTGGATGTACGGGATGCGGTTCGTGCGTATGCTACCTTACTGGTGCATGGCACCAGCGGTACCGTATATCCGGTGGTGTCGGGGGTGGAACGGAGCCTTGGCGAGATCGCTGATCTTCTGATGTCGATGACCGAAGCCAACGTACCGATCCGCTGGGACGGCACTTCATCCGGGCCGGACGGAGCAGGGAAACAGGAGGAAATGTCGGAACTGCGCAAATTGGGCTGGCAACCGCAGATCTCATTTGAGGCATCGCTACGCGATATTTTGAGTGATGTTCGTATCCAGCAAGGGAGGACGACAGGATGAATCCGCGTGTATCCATTGTGATTCCGTTCTACAATTGCCCTTATGTGCCGATGGCGATTCAGAGTGCGCTGGATCAAACCTACCCCGAGGTCGAGGTTATCGTTGTCAATGACGGCTCAACAAGACATGCGGAGCTACTCCAGCCGTATCTGCCCCGGATTAATGTGCTTGGCAAAAGCAACGGCGGCACCGCCTCGGCACTAAACCACGGCATTCGGCATGCCTCGGGTGATTATGTGGCTTGGCTGAGCTCGGATGATTTCTTTTATCCTGACAAAATTCGTTACCAGCTTGAATTCATGCAACGTGAGAATGTGCTGGTCTCGCATACGAATTTTCACTATATCAATGAACATTCGGCGGTGACCAAAATGCATGGCGGGCCCGAGCCGATGTCTGAACTGGATTGTTTACGCCGTTTTAACGGGGGGAATCCGGTCAACGGATGCACGGTCATGATCCGCAAGGATCTGTTCAGCGGCGTAGGGCTGTTTGACGAACTGTTGCCTTATACCCATGATCTGGATCTCTGGCTGCGAATGCTACTTAACGGTCATCGCTTCCCTTACCTGAACGAGCCTTTAACGGCGTATCGCTGGCATGGGGGGATGGGGTCGGTGCGTCATGCGGACGTGATCGGCAGAGAAGCGTCCATGGTCTGGTCGAGGTATCGCGAACCGTTGCTGCAGCGTATTGCTGCGCTTGGCGGGTAGCGATGGAGGCCGTTATGAAGCCGCGCTGCGTGCTGATTAACGGCTTCTTTGGCGCAGCCTTTTGTGAGAGAGAGAAAGGTTAGGGAACGGGACGTACGCATAATCATGAGCTCTATGGTGCATGAGGATGCCGGGGGCTGTGACGGTTCTGCAATACGCTGCAAAATGTACGTTCACCCTGTTGTGAATGCCCGATACTGCTGGTTGAAACCTTCATATACTGGAGGAGACGCAAGAGTTTGCTTTGCACAGATTTGAGAAGGAAGGGGATGCCCGGATGGAGCCAAAGGTATCGATCGTGATTCCTTTTTATAATTGTCCATATATCGAGCAGGCCGTTCATAGCGCCCTTCATCAGACGTATCCGCATATTGAAGTGATCGTGGTGGATGATGGATCGACCCAACATGTAGAGCGGCTCCAGCCCTTTATGGATGAGATTCATTACATTCGTAAAGAGAATGGCGGCACAGCGACCGCGCTCAACGAAGGCATCAAACATGCGACAGGGGACTATTTTGTCTGGCTCAGCTCGGATGATGTGATGCTGCTGAACCGGGTGGAAAAACAGTTAAAATTCATGCTCGATGTCAAGGCTTCGTTCTGTCACGGGGCGTATCATTACATCAATGAACATGGCGAATGGCTGGATACGGTGCAGCCCGAGGTGGGAAGCCGTCTGGAAATGCTGCAGGTATTGATGGAAGGCTGCCCGATTAATGGCTGTACCGTAATGGTGGAGATGGAGGCGTTTGAGCGCTTTGGAGTGTTCGACACGGATTTTCGGTATACGCATGATTATGAGATGTGGCTGAGGCTGTTCCCGCTGTATGAGCTATTTTATTTCAATGAACCGCTGATGTGTTACCGGCTGCACGAGTCAATGGGCACGAAACGTCATTTCAAGGAACTGGTTGCGGAGATGGAACGTGTTCAGGAGAAGCACCGTCCAATCCTGCTTAACTTGCTACACGTTGGCGGGTACTGGAAATGATGGATGGTGCGGTTGTAGGTCTATCTAGCAGAGTAACATGCATCATTAGGATGAGTAGCTGAAATAGGGAACATGGGGAGCGAACACCTGAGTAGCAATGGTTTGGATGCTAAAGGGTGCACGCTCTTCTTCTTTTTTTTCCTGTATAATGAACAGTGACATGTACATAGAAGGGAATGAATGATGCGCAGATATCAATATCGGATAACCAGACTATTAACTAATGATAATGGAGGTTAACGTATTGATTACCGAATTACACACGACAAGACTACATTTACGTCAAATGAAAGCATCCGACTCTACTGATCTGTTTCAGGTATGGTCCGATCCAGCGGTCGCCAGATTTATGAATATTTCCCCGTTCTCGGATGAAAAACAAGCGCGAGAGATCTTACGAGAGAGCAGGAAGTGTAGCAGGATCAGGATTAAGACCAGAAGATGCGTTTAATGATCTGTATATGTATTCGAAGTTGGCATCCGATTAAGGAGACTTGATGTAAGAATGCAGGGATGATTCGAGAAAAAGAGAGAAAAAAGTAGAAAGTAGAAAGTAGAATAGCAAAGATAAAGCATTAAGTATAAAAAGAGTTTAAGTATTTTACTGGATACAAAAAAGAAGCTGCAGATTTAGAGCTGTGGCTTCTTTTAGTAAATGCCTGCACATTAGCCTTGAAGAGGATACAAGACCTTAATCTGTTAGTCCTTTTCATTCAGAATAACCATGGATACCGGATCGGGAAATACATATCCTTTCGGAAGCTTTTGCATCAGGGTGTTCATGGTCTCGTAGTCCACCTCAATGTGAGGCGTGGAGACGGGGACGGAAAACCAGCGATTATACAGATCGCTTGGAACAAGCAGGGTCATGTCGAAAGTCCTCCTCTATAGATGGCTTCTTGATACACATGCAACGTACGCAGTCCCATTTCTTCCAGAGAACGATGCTGTTCAGCCCAGGATTTGGCGGCGGCTCCTACCTTTCTGCGGGTTATATCATCTTCAAGCAGTGCGTGCAGCAACTCGCTGAGTGAATCGGCATCCTGCGTGGGAACGACCCAACCGGTGTGCCCCGGTTCGACCATTTCGGGCATGCCTGCTGTACCACTGACGATAACAGGGACACCTGCAAGCTGCGCTTCGGTAACGGAAAAGGGCTGTGTATCCTGAAGGCTGGGTTGTACATAGATATCGGCATGTTTGAGGAAAGAAGGGATGTTGTCCAGCTTGCCCCAGAATACGATATCGGACGCAATGCCAGCCGCGGAAGCCTGGCCACGCAACTCTTCCAGCAGATTTCCTTCTCCGGCAATCCAACATATCCAATCCGAACGTCTTTTCTTTAGGGTAGCAAGAGCTTTGATTAGTACATGTACGCCTTTGATATATTCCAGTCTTCCGGTAAAAGCAATAACCTTTTTGCCCGCAGGTGCACGATGGGGGAACCTGGCAGTCGCGGCTTTGCGATAAGCCTTCAGATCAACAGCATACGGAATCTGTCTGAATTTGGACTCCGGCACGCCGAGTTCAGTCACCGTGCTTTTGATCCAATGGCTCGATACGAGAATCAGCTCAGACAGTGCCGCGCTTCGTTCCTCCAGAGAGAGGAAATAACGTCCGCGTTTAGATTGCAGATAGGAAGATAATGTAAGATGCGGGTTGGAGTTTTGCTCATCATAAAAAGCTTCGCGGGCAAGAGCTCCATGGTAACTTGTAACGAGAGGTATGTTCCGCTTCATAATCCGTTTGATGGCTACCGCTGCAACAGGGTCTTGTGCATGAATAACGTCATAATGCTCCACGCCAAGATAGGAAGCAGCCATCTCAAAAGCATATCTGTTCAATTCGTAATAGGCCAGCAGTGAGTCAGCTGTGAATTGTGGCAGGTCCGTTGGGTTAAGCTTGGCTTGCAGCATAGGCCATACCAGGTCTTTCGAGAATGAACGATTGAGATTACGGACATAGACTTCATTTCTGGCGCTGTTTGTGCCCATGATGTCCACTTCAACACCGAGGGTAGCGAGACGGTCGGCGAGTTGTTTAATATATGTCCAGATGCCTCCCATATGTGTTAGTTCCCAATACGTAACGAGCAGAACTCTCATAACGACCTCCTTGTCGCGGCCTGCACAGGCCGAACTCCTATCCTGTTATTCTATGAAATAAGCGGGAGTTCAGGTCGGGCATCCGTTGCAATCCTTAAAATTAGGTGACTGTACATGCCAATGGACGAGAAGAAACATATTCTGTCTACAGGGAGAATTGCGAAGATTCAGGCTCCGCAGGAGGGATACAAAATGGCCGTATATATTGTCCAGATGCATGAGAATGTGCTTCAGACGTTTATTCCTGTGAAATACATGGATGTGGAAGTTGCTTATGTTGGAGATGGGGAAGGAACAGATGTATACGTTGGAGTAGGCGGAATTTACGGAGAAATGTACCGGAACTTATTTCATGTAAACCCGGGCTCCGGGGCGGTAGCCAATCGTTATGTCATTCGTAATCTGAATGTGTCCGGCGAAATCTATGAGTTGAAAATCATAAGTAATAGCTCTGTACCCAACCATCTGTTGATTCGAATCTATTGTCGCAACGGGGACGGACAGCTCATCGGCGTATTGTCGGAACATCAAATGATCAAACTTGCGGATTAATGTGTACACAACGACAAGGAGCAGGCGAGGGGCCTGGTCCTTTTTTTGTCGATTTTTTTATATATTGGTGCCTTGAAAAATAGCTTGACAGCAAAGGTATTTTCATTACAATTAAACCAGTATAAAACGAAAGTTTAAAACAATGATTTAAAACGATGGTTTGAACAATCGTCATTATAGGCAGTCCACAGGCCGGGTCATCCTGATGCCATTGCGACGCCGGAAAAGAGAGTGAGTGCGTGAAACAACAAACATCAGTACTACAGGCGACAGAAGAATTTTCAATCAAAACAATTATTCTGCCGCTTCTATCGATTATCGTCGGCATGATTATGGTCATTCTGGATAGCACGGTTGTTAACGTAGCTATTCCAAACCTGGTACAGTACTTCGAGACAGACCTGAAGACCATTCAATGGACGGTTACAGGGTATACGCTGGCTTTGTCCGCTGTGATTCCACTAGCAGGATGGCTGACCGACCGTTTCGGAGCCAAAAGAGTATTTTTATTCACTATTGCCATGTTTACGCTTGGCTCTGTATTGTGTTCGATTGCTCAATCACCGGAGCAGCTGATTTTATTCCGTGTCATTCAAGGACTTGGCGGAGGGATGGTTGCTCCAATCGGGATGGCTATGGTGTTTCGTCTGGCTCCGCCGGAACGCAGAGGGTCCATTATGGGTATGCTCGGTATTCCGATGCTGCTTGCACCTGCGCTCGGTCCGGTATTGTCCGGCTGGTTTATTGAATCGGTCAGCTGGCACTGGATTTTCCTGATTAATCTGCCAATTGGTATTGCGGCTTTCCTTCTGTGTGTTCGATTCTTGCCGGATACCGACCGTGGCCGCACACCTGCTCTGGATCTGCTGGGTATGATTCTTGCACCAATTGCTTTCTCCATGCTCGCTTACGGTGTAAGTGAAGGCGGCACGAGCTGGACGTCCGCGACCACACTTACGGGCGTTATTGTCGGCGGAGTAGCGCTGATCCTGTTTATTATCGTAGAGCTTCGTCAAAAGAATCCGTTGCTTGAGCTTCGGGTGTTTGCCTCTTCCGATTTCTCCAGAGGTATTGTCCTTGCTTGGGTAGCCCAAGTAGCTTTGTTCGGCTCCATGATTCTGATCCCGCTCTATTTGCAACAGATCAAAGGATACACCGCATTGGAGACAGGACTTATCCTGTTGCCTCAAGCGCTGGCTTCCGGGATTTCTATGCCACTTGGTGGCCGATTGTTTGACAAGATTGGAGCAAGACCGCTGGCCTTTGTAGGTCTGGGTATTATCTCAGGAGCGTTGTTTATTTTGTCCAGCATTACAGCAACAACAGGGCTTGGTCTTATTATTACGGCTCTCCTTATGATGGGCTTTGGTATGGGCTTGTCCATGATGCCACTAAACACACACGTACTGAATGCGGCTCCGCGTAAACTGGTGGCACGTGTAACACCATTGACTGCTGCTGCGCAGCAGGTCGTTGTATCCTTTGCGGTAGCGGGTCTTACCGGTTTTCTTACCTCTCGTGTAACAAGTAACACAATGGGTACGGAGAAAGCGGATATCGTAAACGGACTGGTGAGCGGATTCAATGATACGTTTTTCCTCGCAGCGTGTATTGCGCTGTTCGGTTGTGTGCTGAGTCTAATTCTGCGCAAACCGAAGCGTATGGCTGAACCTGAACCGGAATTGCAGACAGGAGATAGCCCTGACCCTGCAATGATGATGGGACATTAATACTTTCTAATATATAACAAGTCGAAGGCAGTCCAGAAGCGTATGCTCTGGACTGCCTTTTTGAATACCCAATTCTCGATAGTCGTCAATGAAAAATTCTCAAAGCCGTCATCATTTCGCGGAAAGAGGTTGCGTATCGGTCGGGTGAAAAGGACAGGCTCAGATGTTGTCTTCCCTGGATACGGATATATTCTCGCAGTTTTTTGTTGTTCATCAGCTCCATAGCTTCTTCTACTGCGGATTGCACGTTGCCGATCGGATAGAATTTACCCGTTTTGTTGTGAGTAATAAATGAACGAACGCCATCCGAATCTGTACTGAGTACTGGGCAACCACAGCTAATGGCTTCGGCTACGGCATAACCAAAACCTTCGACTAAAGAAGTGGATAACATAATCCCCCCTGAAGCAGCAATCATAGAGTAGAAGGTTGGCATCTCCGAGTGGGGAACGTTCACAAAGATCCCGATGCGATCTTCTAATCCATACTCGGCGAGCATATGCCGAAACATGACCTCATCTTCCGGATTAGCCAAGGTGGGATCGTGGAAGAGCCATAGTCTGGCCTTTGGTTTCTTTTTCATAATCGCATGGGAAATTTCGAGGAACTCACGCCAGTTTTTGTTGTGCTCCAGACGTCCGACCCACGCAAGAACCGGGTAGGGCGGAGTATCCACAGCGATTGGGGCAAAAGCATCCGTATCCAGCATGTTGGGAATGACAAAACGATGAAGCCAAGGGCAAATATGGATGAACATATCTAGCAAATGATCGGTTGGCGGTATTACAGCAGCATCGCAATGAGCCCGTAGGTAAGGGATTGCCATTTTAATTGTTTCCAGTGCCTGTTCCCGGGTACCAAGGCCCTGTGCCTCAAAAATAATACGCCCTTTGTAACCGAGACCTCTTAAACGGCCAGGCATGGCAATATCCGAAGTGGTAATAATAGCATCATAATGCTCGGTATGGATCAGATGATGTATATCCTGGTCACTGGAGGCGGTGAAAATACGAGTATCGCTGTTATTCTGCAAGCCTGAGCCTGTATTCAAATACAATAGATGGGCCTCTATGCCATGACGTTTCAATACAGCGGTTCGCAGTCGGTTGAGCGTATCAACACCGCCGCTGGGAACATAAAACGTGAACAATACTTTCACACGATTCACCCTCTGACTTTTGGTCAGGAGCACATTCTCCTGTACTGTATGTTACGTATGGCACCAGAGTGGGGTGTGGGTATAATGCTGGATGTTCACAATTTAGACAAAAAAAATTAAGCTTTATTTTAAGTGTTCTTAAGCTGAGGTTAGCGTACATGCCATATCATACAAGGAACTTCCCATGTTGTGTTTAATTGCGCTTCATGGGCATTTTTAACGGGAAAGGATGAAGGACGTGCTCGAAGTGAGACAGGTGAGCAAAGTGTACGAGGGCCAGCGCGGTGTGCACCAATTGGACTTCACCATGGAGCGAGGCGAGATCGTTGGATTTTTGGGACCCAACGGTGCTGGAAAAACGACGACGATGCGAATGATTACAGGGTACTTGCATCCCGGTGAAGGCTCGGTGCTGGTCGATGGTGTATCGGTGCATGATCAGGGGCGAAGTGTTCGCTCGAAGATCGGGTATCTTCCCGAAACGCCGCCGCTTTATCCGGATATGACGGTGCAGTCATATCTTAAATTTGTCGCTAAACTGAGGGACGTCCCGGCGCGTGAGGTCAAACTTCGGATTAGTGAGATGGTCAGCAGGCTGGGATTGCAGGGCAGGGAAAAACAACTGGTGCGCGGATTATCCAAAGGTTATAAACAACGGCTGGGATTAGCAGGAGCGATCATACATAAGCCAGACCTGCTGGTGCTGGATGAACCTACCTCTGGACTTGATCCGAACCAGATTATCGAAATTCGGGATTTGATTCGGGAATTGGGTGAAAATCATACCGTGTTACTCAGCACGCATATTTTGCCTGAGGTAAGCACACTATGTAACCGAATGCTGATTATTAATCAAGGGAGGCTTGTGCTCGATGGATCTCCGCAGGAACTTGGGTCTGCAGTGGGGGATCGTTTCAAAGTGTCCCTTGAAGTCAAAGCAACGGAGCAACAACTGCTACAGGTATTGAATCCTTGGGAGAAGGCTAAAAGTGAAATCATTACAATATCATCAACGTCTTCATTGACTTCATCCTCTGACGATACAACATCTCATGTACCTTCTACTGTTCACGTAAGACTCACCGGGGACACGTCCGAGGATTTCCGGGAAGAGCTGTTTTATCTGTTATCGGGTGCAGGTTTGCCTATTCTGGAGATGAAACGCGAGAACCTGAGCTTGGAGCAAATATTCCTGAAGTTAACAACATCCGAACCTGTCGGAACGGAGGATGTAGCTAATCCTACAGAACATACCCAGAATGTCGATCAACTGAAGACAAGCACCTCCCGAGAGGCATCTTCCGATAAGCATGAAGAGACGGGGGATCATGATGCAGCAGACACGCAGGACGTGTCTGATCCTAAAACTTCGCGTTCGGATTCAGGGGAGGGAAGCCAATGAGACGAATGATGGCGATCTGTAATAAGGAGCTACAGGCGTATTTCCTGTCACCAACCTCTTATTTTGTTTTTGCCGTATACGTGCTGATGACGAGTCTGTTGTTTTACTCCAGCTTCGTATATGTTCAGCCGAGCATTGTAGACTACCGCCTTGTCTTGGGGGATACGTTGTCCATGTTGCTTTTTGTCGTGCCATTGTTGACGATGCGACTCGTTGCGGAGGAGTTCAGGCAGGGAACGGACGAGTTGTTGCTGACTTCGCCTACACGAGTAACTGAGATTGTTTTTGGAAAATATTTGGCTTCACTCGCCATTTTGCTCGTGCTCATTTTGTGCAGTCTGGTGTATCCATTTATCATGTCTTTCTACGGGAAACTGGATCTGACATCCGTCTGGTTGTCTGCCCTTGGTTTGTTCTTCCTCGGGGCGAGCATGATGGCGATTGGACTATTTGCTTCCACGTTATCGCAGCATCAGATGGTATCTGCGGTGGCGGGTTTTATTATGTTGCTCGTTTTGTGGATGCTTGATTCATTTGCAGGCAATACGGGCTCTGCTTTGCAGAAGTGGCTTGATCCGTTTGCGCTGACGAGGCACTTTGACAATTTTACCAAAGGTGTGCTCAGCGGACCGGATGTTCTATACTATGTCACACTTACGGGTGTGTTTTTATTGTTAAGTATTCAAATTGTGGAACGGAAGCGGTGGAGGTGAGAAGATGAAAAAATGGTTAAGTCATACCAATAGTACCGTCTTGTCCGTCGCGGTGATTGGCATCTTTATATTGCTAACCCTGTTCCTGAATTCGCTTGGCGGCTTCCAGCTCGACCTGACCTCGAATAAACAATATACACTATCTGACCAGTCACTAACGGCGATCAAAAATGTCAAAGATGACGTGAATATTCTCGTATTAACGGTTGAAAATGTAAACAATACCGTCCTGAACCGCGAAGTGGCGGATACGGTTGAAGAGTATACCAAACGTAGCAGCAAGCTGAAAATGAAACAGTACAACTTGACGCAGGAACCTGCACTTGCCTCCAAATACGGGATCACAGGCAGCTCGATTGTGCTGGAGCAGGGAGACCGGCATAAGGTCATCGATATTGCCAGCCTGTTTACCGCAAACGGAGATGGAAGCGATGGGTCTTACCAATTTACAGGTGAGGAGAAATTAACACAGGCATTGATGAACCTTTCCTCCACGGAGACGAAAAAAATGGTGTTTCTGACCGGACATGAAGAACTGAGTCTGGATCAGATGGGAACATTGCGGTCTTCACTGGAACAGAATAATGTCTCAACAGAGGAGTTGCAACTGAATCAAGCCGGCAAAGTTCCTGAGGATGCCGATGTACTCGCTATTATTGGGCCGCAGCGTGATCTGAGTGATGCTGAGCTTAAGGCCGTACGGACATATATGAGCAATGGAGGTAAGTTGTTATTATCCCTCGGCTTTGCGGAAGATATGAAGTCCAGTTGGAAAAATATCGATGCGTTGATCGCAGACTACGGCGTAGTTGATGAGCATGCGGTTATGGTGGATAACAAACAGGCCAGCACAATGGGGCCGCTGTGGGTAGTTCCGGAGTACGGCAGTCATGCGATCACAGACAAGCTTGCTCAGAACCAACTGTTCCCGATGCTGTCTTTGTCGATTGCACTGACCAGCAAGGAGCAGGACAAATACAAGCTGTCTCCATTGATGCATTCCTCGGATGACAGTTACGGAGAGACCAATATTAGCGGTTTGCTGCAAAATGAAACGAACAATGACAAGGAGGTGGACATCCAAGGGCCTGTCGAACTTGGCTATGCCGCAGATACGAGTGACGGCAAACCCAAAGCCGTCATTCTGGGGTCGTCCATTTTCATGCAGGATTCGGAAATTGCGAATGGCGGCAATCGGGATTTTATTTTGAATACCGTGAATTATTTGAGTGAAAAACAAGACGGTCTGACGATTCGTCCACGCGTACAGACTGGATATGAGATTGCGTATCTGAATGGTCAGCAGGCCAGAACGATTTTTTTTGCAGCGATTGTAGCATTCCCGCTTGTCTTTGTGATCATCGGTATACTCTTATGGTGGAGGCGCAGACGGGTATGAAAAAATTAATACCAACGATGGTGGTCGTTGTTATATTGATTGCAGGCTGGGTGTATGCTGCCAATCAGAATTATTTTCGGGAAGAAGAGGCGGTGCAGGCCAAACTTCTTGGCATATCTTCAGCGGATATTCAGGCCATTACGCTACATGAGGGGACTAAAGATAAGCCTGGTACAGGTACAGGTTCAGATGCTGTGTCAACGTTAGAGCTAAAGGATGGCGTCTGGCATATGACGGAGCCGAAGGACTATCCGCTGAATGAATATAGCGTTGGCAGCTGGCTTGATGCGATAAGTAGTGCGGATCAGGAGATGGTTGTCGAAGAGTCGCCAAAGGATGTAGCAAAGTACGGCTTGGGCACGACGGCTACACGCCTGGATATCAAAGCGAAAGACGGACAAGAGTTCAAGCTTGCGATCGGCAGCCAGTTGCCTGCGGGGGATACGCATTATGTTCAGGTCAATTCAGGAGCAGTTGTCGCTGTGAAAAATGATGCCGTGACCAATATGGCTCTCACACGCCGCCAACTGCTGGATACAACTCCATTCAATATGGATGAATCTAATGTGCGTACGTTGGAGTGGGAAGGCGAAGCATCGAGCTGGATGCTGAAGGCATCGGGGGAAGGGGATACGGCATCCGAACATACTTGGACCTTAAATGGCAAGTCCATTAAGGCCGAAGATGCGATATCTTTGATCAGCCAGATTAAAAATCTGACTACCGCTGATGACGTTCGTAAGGCGTCCGATTTAAAAGATGCGATTCCTCGTTCCACGCTGTCGGTAGAACAGCAAGTGGACGGAAAGGCGGTCACGGCGGTGTATCGATTGCTGACAGTCCCTTCCGAGCCGGATACGATCTGGTTGATCACTACGGATGAAGGGTGGGCCTATGCGATGGATGCGGCTGGTCTGAAAGAAGTGGAGAAGGTTGCGGAAAAGCTCAAAACCTCCACTGCGTCTTCGGAGCCAACGAAGCAATCCACAGAATCCGCAAAGTCAGGAGCGTCTGAGCATTCAGCTGATTCTGGAAAAGATTAGATTCTCATCAACGTCCGAGGCATTTTTTAAGAAGTGAATTGAGTTAAGACGGAACAGTGTTGCAATAGATGCAGCACTGTTTTTTATATTTTGCTTAATAAAGACACCAAGTTAATTTACATAAACCTGTAAAAGTGAGCCAGCTTGTCAGGTCAGGTGCCATATCCTTTCAGCATATCGGTAACTACATACGTGCATCCTATCTATGTGAACCAAACCAACCACATTGGAGGATGAACATTACATGCCAACAGTCAAAAAGGCAACAGCGATTACGTTATCATTGTCTACTGCAATTTTTGTAATGGCCGGATTGACGGGTTGTGGGAATCGCGATAATAACATGCATACTCAAAGCGTTCGGGAACAAGCTCATGGTATCAATCGTTACGGCGTTGAAACCAACGGCATGGACGGCATCCGTGCAAGAAGTTACCGGATGCACAATGTCACAGACCTGAGATCAAGCGATGAGCTTGCAAAGCGCATTACTGAAATGAAGGAAGTCGAGTCTGCTCACGTCATGTTAACGGATCGTAATGCTTATGTTGCTGTGCGTCTGGCTCATGGACATGCAGGCAAGCTGGGCAGCAAATCGGTTGGTCAACCGGGCAGTCGTCTGAATGGCACCATGCGTAACCATGCCAGTGATACGATGCGTGGTGGCTTGATGAATGAGGATATGGGCGGTATGCGCGTTCATGGCGGTTCGGGCACAAATTCCCCATACAGTACAAGCGGAATCGCTCCGGGACTTAATACGGGTACGGCAACAGACCGTAGCCATATGGGCAATGATCGCGGAATCTATGGCACGATGGGCACGGGAACAATCGGAATGATGCGCGGCTTGACGGATAGTGGCAAAGCCCGTCCGATGAACGAAAGTCAGTATGGCACAAGAAGCGAGCGCCCACGTATGATGGATAGCTCGGATGACAACACGCCTGAAGAAATTAAAGGTAAGATTTCAGCCAAAATCAAGCAGTTCGCACCCAACGTGGAGAACGTATATGTGTCGGCTAACCCGGATTTCGTAGGCCAGGTGGAGAACTATGCAACTGATCTGCGCAACGGTAAGCCAGTCAGCGGCATGATTGATACGTTCCAGTCGATGGTAGAGCGTATTTTCCCGACCAACGCAGGTGATACCCATAACCGTGACGGTATCCTGGGTGATGGCGTCATGAATCGCAACCACGATGGCTTAATGAATCGTAACCATAATGATGGCGGCATGATGAACCGGATGACTCGGTAAAACAGTGAATTAAACAGAGTGTGCCTTTGCGGAGGGTTATACCCAATGCAAGGGCATATTTGTTATAGCAAATGAATGCGGACGTATAAAAGGACAAAGCATAATCGAAATGCAGCCCATTTTTCTTCTAAAACTGAACCAACGCCCTTGACCTTACATAAGATGAGTTGACTGTATCCCCTTAACCTTGTTACACCAACACAACCCGAGCAAGGAGGGGTGAACATTGAAGGGTATCGATCATCATAAAAGCAAATTTTTGTTAACCCACCGTGAACGCGAAGTATTCGAATTGCTGGTTCAGGACAAAACAACGCGTGACATCGCAGGGCAGTTATTCATCAGCGAGAAAACGGTGCGTAACCATATCTCCAATGTGATGCAGAAACTCAATGTTAAGGGTCGTTCGCAGGCAGTTGTAGAGCTAATCAAGCTCGGAGAACTTAAGATTTAGCTTGCGAACCGAAGTTAAAATGAGGGTAACACAAAAGCCTTTCTCTATCCTTCAGTATGAAGCATGGGGAAAGGCTTTTATGTTTGTTTTTTAACGAATACAGCTACTTTTCAAACGCTATACTCATGGATTCAAAATCAACTTTACATTTGGCTCTCATCATGAAATCAATACCAAGAATTCCGTCAAAGCCACAGGGTTCTCGAATTGAACCAAGTTGAAGAGGGAAATCAGCTAATTCAATATGTCCAATGAAAAAGTCAGGAACCTGTTGCTCATAGCAAATTTCACTGGTACCTCCAACCCCATACATTCGTTTAGCCCTTCCGTTAATGAAATCTATGTGTAAACCAATTGTTTCTAAAGCATCGGTATCAAAAACAGTTGCCGCACAGCCTGTATCGAAAAGTATATTATTCAAAACAATGGATCGTTCATTATGAGTTACAGTCAAGGAAATGATAGGTAAGCCATTAATAAGTTTTAGCTTCATGTTCGTTGCCTTACTCCTGAGAAAAACTCCTCAACAACTTCCACATCGCTTCTACTTGTATGAAAAACATACAACTCTCGTGAGGGGTGAAGTTTATGCATCTCTTTATACCCACTCCACGCCTTTTGTGGATCATCATAGTCTTGAATAACTGACATGTCCTCCAACTGACGTAGCTGATTATTGGAACTCGCCTTAATTGCCTCAACTAGCACAAAACGACCCGGATGCAATTCAGTAATGTCCTCCCATTTCCCTGGCTCCACCTCGCTATGAATCTGATGATCTAAGTATAACATAATCCTCCAACGTTAAAAGGAAGCAATAATCCCAATCCACCTCTTGTTCACTTTAATCAAGCCTCTTCTTTACGCGTATGTTCCTTCATAAAAACCTTCCATCTTTTCTTTGAAAACGACTGATAAAATAGTTGCTCCAATTCCTCATACTGTGTCTCGTTTAAATACAAAAACAATGCCTTTTTGGCGATTTGAGCGGCAGGTTTTGAAGAGTGGGCGCGTCCTTCTACTTTTCGTTTGACCGGCACGTGAAATTGCAAAAACTCTTCGTAACGTGTCCAACCTTCCCAGCTCAAGCGGGCCCCACGCCTCCAGTCAATGGCATAGAGAGCAAAATAATGGTGGGCGGTGTCACTACGCTTGGCGGCAATGATCCAGATATTTGGAACGATTTTATTACGCTGTCTACGATTCATGAGCAGTTCCCCTTTTTATATCCTTGAAAGTATCATCACATATAGACTCATCCATTTGTTCTGTTGTTGTTAAATTACATACGATTAACTTTAGCAGACTGTGTGAAAACTTCAAATGAACTGAAGGTGTGACTAAGTCTGATTGATTAACATAATGGACTTATATCAACTCCAGCGAAAATCCTCTTGCTTTGCCAGAGCACCTTGATTAAAATAAGGGTGTAAAAACTATTTTCTTATTAAACTCAAAAAAAATAAAAATAATTTTCATATTAAAGAGGTGCTTATGGCAGCCATCTTACATGCATTGAAGCAAGAATTGCACCATTTGCCGTCTCAAGAGAGACGAATCGCCGAGGTGATTATCCAATCGCCATCGGACGTGCCGGGGATGACCATCAACCAGTTGGCTGAACAGAGCGGGACAAGCGCGGCGACCGTGACCCGTTTTTGCAAATCATTTCACTTCAAAGGTTTTCCCGATCTCAAAATGAAACTCGCCGCCGAGCTCTCGCACGCACCGAATGAAACGGCCTATCAGGATATTGTTGCAGGCAACCCGTTATCTAAAATCGTCGAGGCGATTGAAGCGAATCATCTCGCTTCGATTGCAGATACCACACGTTTGCTGGATTTGGGCAGGTTGGAACAAGTGGTGCAGCTGTTGTGTCAGGCCCGGCGTATTGACCTTTACGGGGTGGCGACTTCGTCCATTGTTACACAGGATTTTTATCAGAAGCTGGTGCGGATCGGGAAAAGCTGTACTGCCTTTTCCGATTCCCATATGCAAATCACATCCGCTTCCTCGCTGGGGCCAGGAGATGTGGCGATGGCTGTGTCCTACTCAGGTGAAACCCCGGAGACCATCGATGCCCTGACTTGTGCCAAACAGGCTGGCGCTTCCACCATCTCGCTGACGTCATATGGCAGTAACTCACTGACAACCGTATCGGATATCCCACTCTTCACATCTTCTCTTGAAGAAGGGATGCGGCGCGGGGACATGGCTTCACGCATTGCGTTGCTACATGTGATTGATATTTTGTTCACAGGCATGGTGAGTGCCGATTTTGATCAATTTATACCTAAACTTGAGCAGTCGTACCACAATGTGCAGTCCTATCGTTTCCATCACACCGGAGGTGCTTAACAGATGAATATTCGTATTTTTGAACATGAAGAAGATTTGAACGCGACAGGTGCAGGTTTGATCGCCAGCTTGCTGCAAACGAAACCTCGTGCCGTACTTGGACTTGCAACGGGAAGTTCACCTGTGGGTGTTTATAAACAGTTAATCACGCTATATCAAAAAGGATTAGTAAGCTTTGCACAGGCCTCTTCTTTTAACCTGGATGAATATGTAGGTTTACCTACAGAGCACCGTGAAAGCTACCGCAGTTTTATGAATGAACAGCTGTTTAATCATATCGACATCGACCTGTCCCGCACGAATGTGCCAAATGGCGAGGCGGTGGATTTGGAAGAGGAATGTGCTGGTTATGAGCGACGTTTGGAGGATCGTGGGCCTGTGGATCTGCAATTGCTCGGGATCGGGCACAATGGTCATATCGGTTTTAATGAACCTGGAACGGAATTGACGGGACGCACCCATGTGGTGGAACTGAAGGAAGAGACGAGAAAGGCGAATGCCCGCTTTTTTGACAGCATCGACGAAGTACCAGCGCAAGCGATCACGATGGGGGTCGGTTCTATTTTAAAAGCAAAACAGATCCTGCTCATTGCCCGTGGAGAGGAAAAAGCGGAGATTATCCGCGAAGCGTTCATGGGTCCGATCACCACATCCTGCCCGGCATCCTTGCTGCAATGTCATCCGAACGTGGTTGTTTTGCTGGATCGAGCGGCAGGGAGGCTGGTTAGATGAACGAAACCAATCCTAAAGTCAGCGGCGGTGAAGGTGAGAAAAAGATAACCATGCTTCGCGGCAGACTGTTACTTGCCGAGGAATTGCTGGAAGACGGCCTGATTGCCTGGTGCGATGGAAAAATCGTGTATTCCGGCATACCGGAAGGTCTTCCTGAATCCATTGGACGAGAAGCGGGAGCACTACCTGCCAAAGGGAAGGGCTTAATTGTGCCTGGTTTTATCGATATCCATGTGCATGGCGGTAACGGGGAAGATTTCATGGATGCCAGTCCTGACGTGTTGGACAAGATCACTTCATTTCATAGTTCACAGGGGACAACGGCAATGTTGGCAACATCGATGACGGCTCCGAAGGAACGTCTGGATCATGTTTTGGCTGAAGTACATCGCTACCGATCAGAGGAAATGCCGTACGCTCAGCTGGAAGGCGTTCATTTGGAGGGACCTTTTTTTAGTCCAAAGTGGCCTGGCGCGCAAAATCCGGATCATATCGTGCTTCCTGACGTTAGCTGGCTACAAGGATGGGAAAAGCAATATCCCGGTCTCATCCGTCAGGTGACGCTGGCACCAGAACGTGAAGGTGCGCTGGAGGTCATCTCCTGGCTACGGGAACAGCGGATAACGGCTGCGCTCGGTCACACGGATGCAACTTACGATGACGTACAGCGCGCAGTGGAGGCCGGATTGCATCATGCCGTGCATACGTTTAACGCGATGACACCGCTACACCATCGTGAGCCGGGAACAGCAGGAGCCGTGCTAAGTGATCCGCGTATTAGCGCCGAAGTCATTGCCGACGGCATTCATGTGCACCCTGCCGCGATTTCGATCCTTGCTCAACTGAAACAAGGCAATGATCAGCTGGTGCTGATTACCGATGCGATGTCAGCGGCAGGGCTTGACGATGGCGAGTACAAGATCGGTGATCTGCCCGTTATTGTGAAGAACGGCGAAGCGCGTTTGAAAGAAGGCGGCGCGCTGGCAGGAAGCACGTTGACTATGGTTCGTGGGTTCCGTTATCTTGTGCAGGAAGTAGGGCTGAGTCTAGTCGCTGCTTCTAGAGCAGCCAGCTTGACGCCAGCACGTTTGCTAGGTATTGAATACCGAACGGGTTCCCTGACGAAAGGGAAACAGGCAGATATCGTTTTGCTGCATGAGGATTTGGAGATTGATACGGTGTGGGTGAAAGGCAGAAGGGTGAGCATCTGAGAGGAAATACGCTGAACAATATGTTAAAATAGATCTCAAAAATGAGATCTGCGGATCATTAACGGAGGCATGCACCATGGAACGTAACGCCATGCTGGAACATGATCCGTTTATCCCTGTGCTGGCGGAGAAGCTGCACATTCACGGATACTATGCTTTTTATGGCGAGCATTACAATGAGACGGATATGGAGCAGTACCGCAAACATCTGTTCACAACCTTTAACAACATCGTATGGATTGAGCTGGATAAACGTAAAAAATACATGATTGTGGATCATCGTGGACGCAATACGGTCATGAAGCTCATTGAAGGCATGTTGAATACACGCAGAACGTTGCGAGCTAATCAGGCAATGGCTGGTGCAGACACCAAAGACGTGGATCGGGAGATCACTCATTTCTCCAAGCTGGTGCACATGCTGAAATTTACTACGTTTCGAACGTAAAGTTAGAACAAAGTCGGAGTTGGTTGAGGATGGATGGATGCAGGCAGGCCTGTAACTTTATCCTGACGAATAGTAGAGTGGGGAACCCAGTAATAACCCAAATATATTGAAGAAGTATCGAAATATGCTTAGTCGCGGCTGACCACCTCGTTATGAAGCAGGGCACTACGTGCTGGGAGCTGAACGCTGAACGCAATGCGAATAGTTCACACTATAAACCGTTGCGGCAAGTGGTGAGTAGCGAGCCAGACTGTGACAATGATGTTTGACGCTCTAACGATCCTGAGGGAGCTTATTTGCCCTATCTTGCAGTGTTTTCGATTCTAACGATCACCACACACGCTATTTCATGTAAATGAGCAGTTTTAGGGTGTAAAAGAGACGTTTTATCGCAAATAAGGTCTCTGGTGATCGTTAGATTTCTGAAAGACTCTAAAAGTGTGAAATAAGCTCTCTGGTGATCGTTAGAGCATCAATTAGCTAGTTTTTGTCTATGTTTTTTTGGTTTGCTCTTTGTTTTCGGTTTGCTCTCTGTTTATTAGTGTGCTCTTTGTTTTTTTGTTTGCTCCTTTCGCGAAGGTGGTGTGCCGCCCAGCATGGCACTTTTATTTATGGGGTTAGTTCTTACATACTTTTTCTTTTTAGCTTTACAAAAGAGACATCTCCAAAAAAGAGTCCTGTCTTAGAATTAAAATGTCCTTACTAAGTCTAAGGGTACATTTAATTCTGACAGGGCTCTTTTGATCGTTTCGTTGGATATCTTTATTTAATATTTGATATTAACAATCATAGAAATGAATCAAATCACACCCAAGCTTCAAGTATTCTGTTCAACTACTATCTAAACGAAGTCACGAAACTGCTGAACAGTGTTCGCACATCGTATTGATATTGATGGATCGGCTCAACCGGACGGTTGATGCCAAGTAAGGTATAGACGGCAATGCGTGCGGCGCGAACCGAATATTCCTCCGTGAACACCACATCATCTGGAATCTCGCAAAATTGACTGATAAATGCCAGATTCGTTGAACCTTCCGGCACGACTTGAGGGCGGTCACTGTTCAGCCTTGGCATGAATTGCGCGGTGATATAAGGCATCATACAAGGGATACAGTTGGCTGTAGCCATGATCTCCTCTTGGTGCTCCTGGAAATGAAGATGGCCGATCAATTCTTGCATAATCTCTTCACCCGTGCAATCACACATTCTTTTTTTCACATAGTCCCCTACGTTGTCAGGATACAAACCATAGCCCCAGAAGACTTTGACATGGTCCGGCTGATTCCGGAAATGCGGCTGGAAGGCCAACACGACTGACATGAACCAACTTGAATCTTTGAATGTCACAAGGGCTCCAGTACCCGCGCGGTTGCGTGTGAATTTTTCCATCAGATCAAAGAAAACGGAATCCTGGAAAGTGACGGTGAATGATTCCCATTTGGATTCATCGATATGATCATCGAACGAAGAAGGGTTGCCCAGCATCGGTTTTTTCGCCGCAATGTTTTCCCACAGCTTCCAAGAGCTACCCTTGCCGTTCAGTTTGGGAGCGGAAGTCATCGAACCAAGGTCATCACCTTCCGTCATCGAGCCGTTCGTAACAATGACCAGATCGCCTTCAAGAATGTCGATCACTTCCTCGGTACCGTTCCGCCGCACATGCATACCTGTGACCGTAATTCCGTCGCCCTCTTTGAAGTCCAGGTCAGTAACGGTACATTTCAGCGTAAAATCTACGCCGTACGGCTCCAAATATCGGTGCAGTGGCAGAATGATGGAGTCATATTGGTTGTAGGGGGTACGTGTAACCCCTTCGAGCGTTTGAATTCGTGGAAATTCGTGAAAAAAGCGAAGCATATATCGTTTGAACTCCACCGCACTGTGCCAAGGCTGAAAGGCGAAGGTTGTCGCCCACATGTACCAGAAGTTCGTTTGGAAAAAGTGGGGTGCAAACCAATCGTTGATCCGCAATTTACCCAGCGTGTCTTCAGGAGTAACGATGAGTTTGCCCATCGCCAGCCGGTCGGCCATATCAAACCCCATGGACAACACATCTTCCACCTGCCCATCGCGGTTAATTAACCGTGCATTGGAATGTGTGGGGTTAGCGTTGTCAAAGGCCGTAATTTCTTCTCTGACTGACATACCCGGATGTTCGATGGAAGGGATGGTCGCCAGCAGTTCCCACAGATTTTCATATGCCTCATCGTTGAGCATCCGCCCACCGCGAATGACGTAACCTTGTTCCGGATTACCTGCACCGTCATTGCTGCCCCCGAGAATCGGCATTTCCTCAATGATGTGAATATTTTCGCCAGGGAAATCACAGTCTCTGACTAAATAGGCTGCTCCCGCGAGAGAAGCAATACCGCCGCCGACAAAATAAACCTGTTTAGAGCCATGTTCTTTTTTCACGATCAATCGCCTCCAAAAGATGGTGTATTCTTCACATTTCCAATGTAAACCTGCACCGGGAAAGAAGGTATGATCAAAAGAATACAGCTGTCTGTTTTTTAGTCACTTTTGGAAAAATGTCTAGTTTTATAGTGTTATCGGATGATTTCATCTGTAGTAAAGGTACAAATACATATATATTCAATATTTTGGAACTATGTCAAGAAAGTAGACACTCACGCGATGGATTTGTCCGTAAATTTCTTCGCAAAACGAGCAGGGGAAAGATAACCTAGCGCACCATGCATTCGCTTGCGGTTGTAATAGAACTCAATGTACTGGTAAATGGCGGTATAAGCCTCTTCTGGATTCTTAAAACGAGGGTTACAGTAAATGAGCTCCTTCTTCAAAATACTGTGCCAAGACTCGATACATGCGTTATCTTAACAGTTTCCTCGGCGGCTCATACTGAGTTCCATACCATACGATTTCAGTTGCTCCACGTATTCTTTTGACGTGTACTGTGAGCCGCGATCCGAGTGATGGAGCAGTCCTGGAGCGGGACGTTTAGCCCGGTAAGCATCATTCAATGCATCGAGCACCAGGCTCGTTTCCATATGGTTGTACAGACGCCAGCCTACAATTTCACGCGTACACAAATCCAGAACACTGGCGAGATGTAACCGGCCTCCTCGGCAGGGAATGTAAGTGATGTCGGTGACCCATGCGGTGTTTGGTTTGGACGTTTGAAATTGCTGGTTCAGCGTATTGGGTGCAATGGGATGATGATGGTTAGAATCCGTTGTTTGGACACGATACCGAGGACTATGCACGGAACGAAGATTCATTTGACGCATGTATATACTGACGGTACGGGAAGAGATTTTGTATCCTTCCCGATGGAGCGCATACGTAATTTTCGGACTTCCACACCGCTTCTGGTGGTCCTAGAAATGAAACCGAATACGCTTCATGATCTCAGCTCTCCGGTGCTGCTGTTTACTTGTTCGATCCATCCGCCATTTGTAATATCCGCTCCGTGACACATGTAACAGGGTGCACATCTTCTCCAAAGAAAACAGGGAGCGATGGTTTTCCACAAATTGAAACCTTAGTTCTTTGGTTTGCTGAAGATGTGCACTGCTTTTTTTACGATAGCCAGTTCCTCTTGCGTGTCCGCAAGGGTATGTTCTTTCTCTTGAAGTAACCGGCGCATTTCTTGGAGCTCAGCTTCCAGTTCTTTCACGCGATCTACGCTAGCTACAGGCTCATGTTTAAGTTCACGATATTTGCCCATCCACTGGTGTAATGTACTTTTGGGAATGTTGAGTTCTTCTGCCAAGTCTCCGAGTGTCTTGGTCTGCTCTTCAATAAATTTTACCGTTTGTTTCCTGAATTCTTCATTGTATCGTTGCCGTTGTTCTCCCATATGGACACACCTCCGTTAGCCTTATTATCCTTCTGTCCGTTAATGGGTGTCCACTTTTTATTCTAGCAACATTTAAAATGTTTCAGGAATCCAAAATATATATACTTATGTAATTTATTCTCTTATATTATTGAAATAAGTATTTTTTGGTGTATATTAACAGGTAGTTATTTATATATTTAGGAGGTTAGTATATGTTAAGGATTGCAAGTAAACCTTTCAAAGCTTCAAAAGTTGCAATATTAAGTGTTGTGCTATTCTCATCAGTTGCTGGTTCGGCGTTCGCTGCTTTGAACACTTCTCCTGATTTAACTATCTTTCCTTACTCTGGTACCACAAATACTTACGTAGAAGGTGGAGTTTACGCATCGACACGTGATAAAAACGTTAGTAAAATAAGAGCATATTATGAACTTTATCGGGATGGGGCTTATCTCGGTTCTGGGTTCGATGAGCAAAATGGAAATGTTTTTAATCAAGGAGGCCTATCTTCAGCTGCAGCGAACATTTCATCCAAGACTCATTACTTACCTGGTACTTACAAAATGAACTGGTCTTCCAGAATAGTTTATTATTTTGGAAGTGATGCTGATGATGCTGGGGCGGTCAACTTATATAAATCTTCAAGTAGTTCAAGATAATTAAAGGAGTGAAACTTATGAGGATTAAAAGAAAGACGATTATAATTATGACGACTTTTGCTTTAGCTTTAACAGGTACTAGTGTTTATGCTGGTAGTACTTTTGGGAATTTGTTTCCTGATGTAGATCCTCAGTATCAGTAAGAAGTAGGGGCAGTACAAAATAAACTTGAAAAATCTTGGCTTGCTGGAAAAGAAAAACTTACTAAATCAGTAAGCACCCAATCAATAGCTAGTCGAGAAGTCAATCAGTCAGTTGAAAATTGGAGATTTGTTGATACAGAGAATTTAAAAGAAACATTGCTATCAAATTTTGTAGAAGAGGAAAAATCCTCTTTTATGGATGCATTTTACAGTGATGAGAGGAAAAAAAATCTGGAGGTTGGTGATCTGATGTCAGTATTGCTAATTAATCCAGAAAATACAGAAGCGAAACAGTTATGGGAGAAAAAAGATGGTTCTTATATAGTCATTAATTTAAAAACAAGACACCATGAAAATGGTTATAACGAGTGGTATGTTGATGGTAAAGCGGTGAAAATCCACTAAACATATTAATTGAGAGTGATCAGTGGATTTTAGATTCTTTCTTTTATCTTCATACAAATTTTAAGCAGATATACTTCACTATTTACCACAGTAGTGAATCCCAGAGAGAGTCCTATCTAATTGAGGACTCTCTCTGTTCTTTGTAGGAAGTGTGAGGACTTCTTCTATAAATGATACAACTATAAAATTACAGAGGTGGTATTGGAATTACTGTTAGTCTTCTTAGTTTAAGTAGAGTCCAAAATTACCTGATATTGATGGATCTAATTAATGGAGGGGAGCGGCCGATACCAATTATTTTTTCGTGAACACCACGAAAGTAACTGATGATCTTAGGTTCGATCCTTCTGGCACAACTTGATGTCGATCTCTATTCAACGTTGGAATGAATTATGTTTTGATATTGAATCTGATGGGTGTCAGAGTTCCAGTACGGATACGAGTAAATTTTCCCTCAAATCAAGAGGAGGGGTTCCTAGAATGTGACGGTAAGCAATTCCCATTTCGAATTTTATGCTCATACTTATGTAGTGCTCTGACTACATTTCCTTCAATCAGTTCGCTCAACTTGTCGATAATCTGTTTGGGTGGTTCTTTCATGTCATTCCGCATCCATTGGATAATGAGACCCGTGAAAGCCAGTGTATAAAAATTAGCAATAAACTCTTTATCCTCACCGCGAACCTTGACTCCGCAAGCCAGCTCATCAATAACACCCATAATCAGATCATGCGTCACTTGATAGAGATAACCATCCAGATGAGAACGACCAAGCGATTCCAGTGTATTGCAGCAAAAGGCCTTATTATTTTCGATGTAACAGAAAATTTTGTAGAACCCTTCTGTCCATGTATCATAACTGCGGTACTCATGGATACTTTCCACCGCTTCCGTTTCGTAAATCCATCCAAGCAGAGCATAAATATCTTGAAAATGATAATAAAACGTTTGCCGGTTTACCCCGCAGCCATCCACCAGATGTTTCACTGTAATTTTATTGAGCGGCATGTGTTCCATCAGGCATTTAAGCGAATGAGCCAGCGCGGTTTTGGTCAAATGGGAAGCAGACATTACCGTTCACCTCATCATTCAGAGTGTGGTCGTCATACGACATTAATTTACTACTGAAAACGTACATAAGAAGACTACCACTTTTTTCCTTAATATGGTATCTCATTGATCACTGCAAACCCAGAAAAATAAAAAACGATGACCGTTTAGGCCATCGTTTTTGCGTTTTTACATTATTGAAGCGAGAATAACAGCGATTAAAAGAACGATTCACCACCGGAGCGCCTCCACAAGCGCGCCCTGTGTTATTGTGCTCATCCCCAAAAAGCTAGATTACGTTTTTAAAACGACTTATAGGAACGCGCATAACGTAGTGGAGGGGGCGAAATCGATTCTGAAGAAGCGAACCACGCTCTCTTATACATTATCCTCTATAGGGGTTAAATAAAAATTTACACGTTAAACGGAGTGGGGAGAAAAAAAGCTGTAGAAGCGAAGCGCTCGCCTTTATTACCGGATTTTCCCTTTAGAAAAGGAATCAAAGAAATCTGGGAATAACAGCGATCGAAAGCTTATTCTCCCTGCGCAGTGGCCTCCGTGTAAGCGTGTTTTTTAACGATTATAAGCTTTTCATGAACTCTACAACCGTCAGCAACCCTTTATCAAAGTTCTCCAGATTAAAGTGCTCGTTCGGTGCATGCAGATTTTCGTCCGGCAGACCAAAGCCCATCATCACGGCAGGCACGCCAAGTACGCGGGAAAGCTTCTCAACGATTGGAATAGAGCCGCCATCCTTAGTGAATAGGGCACGCACGCCATATACTTTTTCGTAAGCGTCAGCGGCTTTTTGCAGGATAGGATCGGTCGGATCGGTATTGAACGCAAAAGCCTTCTCAATCTGTTTGATCTGCAATGTCGCTCCTGGTTGAACATGTGCACGCAGGTGAGCTTCGATGCTATCTAGTACATGCTGCGGATCTTGGTCAGCGACAAGACGGCAAGTGATTTTAGCGTGAGCTTCTTTTGGAATAACCGTTTTACTGCCTTCGCCTTGGAAACCGCCCCATACGCCGTTCAATTCGAGTGTTGGGCGCGCACCGACACGTTCCACGAAGGAATATCCTTCCTCACCATACAATTGCTCCAGTCCGAGATCTTGACGAAGTTGTTCTTCATTGAAGCCTTGCTTCACGAATTCTTCTCTCATCTCTGGAGACAATGGTAGAACGCCGTCATAAAATCCATCCACGCTCACGCGGCCTTGCTCATCGTGCAAAGATGCCAGCAGGGAGACGAGGGCATGAAGCGCGTTCGGTACACCGCCGCCGAAGGAACCGGAGTGCAGGTCGGTATTGGCGGTGAACAGATCCACATGCATCGAGCACAGGCCGCGCAGGCCCGTGGAGATAGCAGGTTTTCCTTTTTCCAAAAGAGATGTATCCGAGATTAACACCATGTCTGCTCTCAGTTTGTCCGTATGATCGTTAAGATAGATCGGCAAATTCGGGCTGGAGATTTCCTCTTCGCCTTCGATGCAGAATTTTACGTTAATCGGCAATTCTTTATTTTCGGCAATCAGTGCTTCGACGGCTTTGATATGTATGAAAATTTGTCCTTTATCATCCGTTGCACCCCGAGCATACAGCTTCCCGTCACGGATCGTTGGTTCGAAAGGTGGTGTCTCCCACAGGTGAAGCGGATCAACAGGTTGTACATCATAGTGTCCATAGATCAGGGCTGTTGGTTTGCCTGGTGCGTGCAGGTGGTCTGCATAAACAATGGGGTGACCTGCCGTTTGGATAATCTCGACATTTTCCATACCCGCACGTGTAAGTGCATCCGCTGCCCATTGTGCCGCACGTTGAATGTCTTCTTTATGCTCAGAAATGGCGGAAATACTCGGAATGGATAACCATTCGTTCAGTTCTGCCAGATGTTTATCCCGATTTTGCTCCAAATATGCTTGTTCTTTCATTGAAAAAGGCCTCCTTCAAATCTGCTTTCAATCTATTGTAATCCATTTTGCCCTGTTAATAAAACATTGGTTAAAAAAATGCTTCCTAATGTTGGGTTCCCATAATGGGTCAAATATGAGTTGGTGTCTGTCTCAGCGTCTATTGAGATTAGTTTATCAGAGTCGATGCCAGCTAAGACTATTAAAAGGTGCTTTTATCGGATTAGGACTGTTTATCCTGAGGTGCGAACCCCAAGCACACATGATTTCCCCGGGAGATTCGCACCCAAATATACTCCTTTTGTTCCCTTTTGGTATCATATTTGTTGAATTATTTGTTTGCTTTGTATAAGATGAAGGTGAAATCTTGGTTAGAAAGTGCGGAGTTACGGAACATTTTCGTGTTTGAAAATGTTTAAACGTTATTTTTCGCGGTCGCACTCTACACGAGTGCGTGGATTGAAATCATCAACGAGCTTCACGATTTTTTCTGTTTTCACAATATTCAACACCCGTAATACCGTTTAAAGCATTTGAACTAAAACATCCCGTTCTTATTTTCTTTTGTGAACAAAAGTGCTCTGACTTTTATGTTAGAGCATTTTTTTATTTTGTAAGAAGGGGCATATTCGGAGAAAAATTTACCTGTCCCATTATGTACGCAACACTTGATACATGCCAGTGGAGCTTCAATAGACATTGTCCAAATACAATCCTTTTGACCTATTTAATTATTGATAGTTCTTTTGACTTATGTATTAATGAAAGAGTAAGATTATTACTTTTATATGGAGGAATATGGTGTTGAAGAGAAGAGAAACATATCCAAAATTCACTACAATTCTTGGCATTTCGTTCTTGGTACTTATTGCGTCAGTACTTATGTTGCCGAGGGTTGCGCTAGCAGCAAACGATCCAGCTTATACTGAGTGGGCTAAGCAACAGGAACATGTGGGATTAAGCCATCTGTGGTTTACGGATCGAGCTGCCAACGGACTCATCCCGGTTCGTCAAAACTGGAAGTGGGGATTCATCAATTATCAGGGCAAATTTGTGATTAAGCCACAGTTTCAATTAGCAAGAGATGCGTTCAACCAGGGTGTAGCAGTCGTAAATAGAAATCAGTTAATAAACAGTAAAGGTAAAGTGATATTTCAGGATAAAAACATTGAATATATTGGTTGGTTTGATTATGGGCTGGCCATTGCTAAGAAAAATGGGAAGATTGGTTACCTAGATACTAAAGGCAAGTTTGTTATTTCTCCTACATATGAAGAAGGAACGAGCTTTTACAATCAAGTCGCAATGGTAAAAAAGAATGGTAAGTGGGCATTGATCAATACCAAAGGGAAATTACTAACGGCATTTAACATCGAAGAAATGGATTATAGAATAGATTATCGTAAATCCGGGGTATTTCCTGTCAAGATCGATGGGTTGTGGGGGAGTATGAATTATAAGGGGCAGCTCGTGGTACCTGCAGAGTTCAAAAACAAACTTGAATTTACAGGCAATACACTAGAGTGGGGACTCCGCCGCGATAACCATAGCGCTATTGTTCGTCAAGATGGATTAATCGTTTCGTTCAATGAGTATTATTCCAAGTCAGGCGAGCCACAGAGTGGACTTTGGAAAATCCAGCAAAATGGCGAAGGCATCGTGGATGTATCCGGGCGTATGATTGTAGAACCTCAAAGTGACCGAAAGGTTATTCTTTCAGGAGATGGAAGTTACGCAGTAAGAGATATGCAAGATGAAAGTTCCGGGTGGACTTTTTATAAAAAGGATCAAACCCTACTATTTGAGTCCAGTTATACAGATATGCAGGCTTTTTCAGAGAATCTGGCGGCCGTGAAAGTGAATCAAAAATGGGGATATGTTTCGAAGAAGGGAGACATCGAAATACCTGCTCAGTACGAAGAGGTTAATCTGTTTCAAGCGGGAAGCGCGGTCATTCGTAAGAATGGTAAATATGGATTAATTGGAACTCGTGGTGAGTCCGTACTAGCTGCGAAGTATGATGAAATGATTCCACTTATTGAGCGAACGAATTACGTGAATAACCAGATTGAGAAATTGACAACAAAGAATCCGCTATACCGAGTAAAGTTAAATAAAAGCTATGGGATAGTGGATAGTCGAGGAAACTTCGTGATGGATGTGAAATACGAAATGATTGAGCTAGATCGTACCGACTATTATCACGATATTGATCCAATCGCAACGGTTCAATATGCATTGAAAGCTAAAGAGGGTTCAATCTCGGCATCAATCAATATTAAAACGGGTAAACGGATATTCCCAGCCTATTCCATGGTAATTTACCTTGGTGACGGAATGTACAGCGGGGTTCCGGTAGGGAAGAAGAGTCATTATGTTATTTTCAATGCAAAAGGAAAAGAAGTATTCCGCTCAGGTATTGAAGGTTAGACCATTCAGGATCATAAACAGCTCAGAACCTGGTTGAATTGGTTTAGACATAGAGCGCATCAAAATGAATTTGGAGAGGGAACTACATCATGAAATCAATGACTCGATTATTTTTACCGTCCGTTTTACTGCTAATTATATCTTTTTTCACCGTTTTTGAAGGTAATGCGTATGCTTTAGGTGTGAATGAAGACATAACTAGCTCATCCACTGTTAACAGTGGAACTGAAAAGATTAGAGATAGGTCGACATACATGTTTGACGAAAAAAACAAGCAAGTTACGATCCGAACCAATCGAATCAGTTTCGTTACCGGGATGCAAAAGATCAACGAGTACAACTTTACCGATCCTTCTTTGCTTCCGTCGTACTATGAGTTTGATTCCACAAACGGTTTCAATCATCAAGACGGTGTAGTTGTGGATACACCCAAAGGAATCAAGGCTTACACCGTTGCAGTACAAAGTACGTTGAAGGGGAAAAGCGGAGTAAACATCATATATGAGTTTGACTATTCGAACCTTACGCTGAGAAAGATAAAAGAGATCCCGACTCAGAAAAGCGTACAGCTCGATGCCGCTCAGCTCGGATTGTACTCTGTAGAGTCAGACAAAGAGGGGATTCAATATTTCTCCTTGGAAAATAACAAGCAAATGTTGTCAGGTGGGAAACTTATCACTTCCAAGGATGTGACTGACACCCGTTTTAGTCTTTCACCGGCTCCGGCCTCTCAGACATTTGGCGTCTACTGTCCTAAATATCAATATACGAGCTGTTATAATATCGAATTTGGCGGAGTTAAAGGTAAAGCCGTTAAAGTCACTAAAAATAATGTGATCGAAGATGCAAGGCAAGCTTCTTCCAAAAGCTTCATGGCTGGAGGTACGAAGATAAAATGGAACCAGAGTAGTTTTCAGATGAACACTCCATATCAATGGAATGTGACTGCTACTCGAAATGGAAAAACGGTATCTTTGTTCAACGGAAAGGCTTATGAGCTGGATACCTTTGTATCTCCAGGGGGAAAGTATTTGGTTATAAATGCAGATCCTTCGTATCATTTCAAACGGACACAAGCAACTACGATATATGTGTATGATTTAAAAACGATGGTACAAGTTCAGAAATACAAATCTTCGTATAATACGAATGTCACAGGAATTCAATGGCTTTCAGATGATCTCTATATCATGGAATATTATTTTTCTAATCCTGGTGCGTATCCGCCATCTTTCTATTACATACCGGAAGGAAAACATTTTAAGATTGAGTACTCTCAATATCAAGATTGGGCAAACTATCTGGATTCCTTCACCTATGATGATCTCTTCTTTTTGACACTTCCAGTTGCGATAACGTCTGGTGAAGGAGTCCTGCATTATGAAGGACAGCCCACGTTCTATATGAATGGACTCTATTACGTTCCGCTGAAGGAGTTTATGAATGCATTCCATGTCCAGGTAGAAGAGAAGGATAAGACCTACTTGTTTAAGCGTCTTGATCGAACAAGTAAGCTAGCTCTTAGTCAGAGTAAGAGACTGATTGTTAAAGGGAAAGTATTTCTTCCACTGGGACAATGGAATAAGGAGCTAGGATTAAAAGTTGCTCAAGTTGGCATGCATTCGATGAGTTATGAGATTCTAATTAGCGACGAATTAAGAAAAACTGAAGCAGCGATGAAGGCAGAAATACCTGAATTTCAAGCCATTCTAAAACGTCTTAAGAAGTCTGAGGATGGATCTGATGGATTTATTGCAACAGAGAAACCATTTACTCAAAAAAATTCAGATCATGCGAGTCTTAGAGGTGTCACGGCTGTATTAAACCATAATCGTAGTTTAAGTTTCAGATTCTCCCCATTTGTTTCATACGGCGAGAGCTTACAGATATACATCACGAGTAGAGACAGTAGCAAGGTTCTGATGGAGTTGCCAATCCAGATTACAGGAAATGAGTATACAACTGTTGCTTTGCCAGAGCGTGTATTTGAAGAGGGAATACTGACTTTTGCTTTTCCCGAGTCAGATAATGAACATTTAGAACATTCACATTTGGGATTTACACTAAAACTCCCTGAGTTTAGTAAAAACAGGCTTTAGGCGTAGCTGGAAGTGGTCGATCGGGAGAGGGAATTTTAAGAAGACACTCATCCGTCCTCTAGAAAATACGAAAGCACTCTTCAAGAAAAGGTGCCTCAACGGAGGCACCTTTTTAGGTTATTTATTTTAATTCCTTTGGATGGTCAACATTCAATCAGTTAACTTTTTCAAGTTTTTTTTGACGATACTAAATAGGTATCCAATATCCCGGTGTCTAAAATAACTCCAGCTGCTCAGGGCCTTCTTCCTTTTCTGGCTCGGTGCGGTCGGGAAATGGTTTGATAGGCTGACCTAGCAGTTCCATCATCATCTGGGCGTTGGTTGCTGCATCTCCGGCAGAGTTATTGTTAAAAATAACAAACACATCCTCACTCTGCTCCTGGAGCTGTTCCAGATAAACTTTCCATTCCGACAGTTCCTGTTCGTTGTAGCGATACAGATAACGTGTCTCACGCCAGTTTGGTGCGCCGTTTTGCTGCCAGCCGGATACGTTGCGTCCATGCATGCGAACGAGTGTCATCCGGGAATCCGTTGCGATGGGCACAATGGGAATAGAGCCTGGCCCTGCCTGTGGTTCATCACAGACGCTATGAATCCATCCCTGTTCTTTTAGAAAATGAAGCGTGCGCTCACGCATGTTGTCCGCATACCAGCTTTGGTGACGAAATTCGATCACGCATGGAATACCCTCCATACGGAGCTTCACTTCCCGTAGTTCATTGACGTTGTCCCGGTTGCATTCGAACCAGGGGGGATATTGAAACAAGGCAGCCTGCATTTTGCCTGCTTCGATCACAGGTTCAAGCGATTCACGAAAAGCTTTGTACATCTCGGACGTGCTGGTAAAATACGGCTTGCCCCTTAGATGTCCCGTCATTCCCTGATAGGCCTTCACGATAAACGAAAATGATTCAGGAGTCTCCGAAGCCCAGCGGGCCATCCGGTCGCGAGGTTGCACGGCGTAGAAGGAACTGTCTACCTCCACCGTGGAAAAATATTGTCCATACAGACGAAGCTTGTCCTTCGCTTGGGTACGGTTTGGATAGAGGTCTTCCTGATCGCCCCATCCCGTAAGTCCGATACGAATCATAAGAACACCTCCTGTTGTATGTATTTAACCGATTCGTAGGAGCATGACATGTCTAACATTATATCTTGCGTTGTAGAGCCGTTCAATGAGGGTGGCAGACGATCATTTTGAGTTTGGGAACTAAAGCGTTACAATAATTTGAAATGATTCAAAACAGACACCAGTTTTAGCTTAGTGCGGGGTGTTCTAGCCAGCAAAATCTGCACAATGCGGATAAGGGTAACTGATGATACGGAGGGCGAAGATTGACATGACGGCATGGTACGAAAAGAGTTTTGGCGAAGATTATCTGCTCGTATACAAACACCGGGATGTGCACGGTGCTTATGAGGAAGTACATAAAATGATTAACTGGCTGAAGCTTCACCCTCGTGCAGAAGTGCTCGATCTCTGCTGCGGGATGGGCAGGCATTCGCTTGCGCTTGCGGACGCTGGCTTTCAGGTGACGGGAGTAGACTTGTCCGATGTGCTTCTGCGTGAAGCCAGAGAACTGGATACCGATCATCGGGTTAGATGGTGTCATGCCGACATGCGCAAAATCCCTCTTGGCGGTGGATTCGATGCCGTAGTTAACCTGTTTACTTCGTTTGGATACTTCCCCGAGGATATTGAACAATTGAAGGTTCTGCGTGCCATCCATCGAATGTTGAAGCCTGGAGGCAGATTCATTCTTGATTTTATCAATACAGCCTACGTGCAAAAACATCTGGTGCAGCACTCTGTCCGTGATGATGAAGGGCAACGGATTGAAGAATTTCGCAGGATACGAGACGGGTTTGTGCAAAAGGAAATACATATCACGGACATCTCTGCCGGAACCGAACCGCGAATCTATAAGGAAAGTGTTAAGCTATACTCGCGTGAGCAACTGAGTGAAATGCTGGAGGATGCAAATCTTCGGGTGGATCAGGTTCACGGGGGATACGATGAAGAGAAATATGATGAGCAGACTTCGCCGCGTATGATCTTTGTGGGACATCGTCCTATTGACTAATCGAGAGAGGGGAGAGACCATGAAACGTACAAGAACCGAATCTTTATCTATGCCAGAAGGGATGCACCGTATTCAAATCACGATGTCTTTTCCGCTTCGATGGGTGAACAGTTATATTTTAACCGAACCGGATGGCAAGGTGAGCATTATTGATCCAGGACCGCGTACAGCGGAGACGGAGCAGGAGTGGCATGAAGCGTTGGGCAGACTCGGCTTGACCTTTCAACATATTCATCAGATTGTACTGACCCATCATCATCCGGATCATCTGGGATTGTCCGGCTGGATGCAGCAGATGTCGGGTGCACCTGTGTTAATGTCAGCACGCTCCCGCCAGGAAACAGATTTTATGTGGGGAACCGGGGCGAGCATTGAAGAGAGACTGCCAGAGTATTACCTTCTTCATGGCATGCCGCAACATAAGACAGTCGAAATTAAGGAACATATGAAAACATTCATCTCACAAATCACACCACTTCCTGAGGTAACCATCATTGCAGATGGTGATACCATCCGGATGGGTGGAAAAGCATGGATCGCTGTGGAAACGGGGGGACATGCCCCCGGTCATCTCTCATTCTATGCTCCTGAATCAAAAGAGATTTTGTGCGGAGATGCGGTTTTACCCCAAATCTCGCCCAATATCAGTTTGCAACCGGGCAGTGATGCAGAACCGCTGCAATCCTACATGGACGGCTTGCGGCTTCTGAGCAATTTGACAGTGGAACGTGCATATCCGGGGCATCGAAATCCGTTTACCCGTTTTACGGAACGCACGATCGAATTGCTTGCTCACCATGAAGAACGTCTGGGTAAACTAGCGGAACGATTGCAGGAAAGCCCTGCTCACGCATATGATATTTGTGTACATTTGTTTGGTGATCGGCTTGGAACACATCAATTACGTTTCGCCATGAGCGAAACACTGGCGCATTTGCAGGAATTAATTCGGCGTGACTTGGCGGGACAGGTACAACAGGCTGACGGCATTATTTATTTTCAACATTTAACTAGCTAGTCGTCATAGGTTGCATATAGACACATTTGGCACAGATGATAATAGCTTTTTTCAATAGTGATCTCATCCTTATCCCTGAGCAGGACTACCTGTTCGGGGCTTTTTTGTGAGAAAAAACGAAAAGCTTTAGGCGCGGTTAACCGTTTATTCAGCTTCTTTTAAGCCAGCGAGCCTATCATACAACTATGAACTTCGCTATAGAAAGCAGGGATAAGCGATGACGAGACGTAAACGGAACCAATGGCGGAAATGGCAAGCTTCGGCTGCGGCTACATTAACGGTGGCTGCACTCTTTCAATATGTAAGAACTTCGGATGCTTTTGATGCGGCTTATGCGGCGGCGAATGGGACAGACACCGGAATAACATCTTCCACACGGGTGGATTCACGTGACGATGTGATGGATGAATGGTCTCCAGAAGGTACGGATCAGTACAATTGGGATACAGACGGATACTCGGTTGGATCAGATCAGGATCAGGCCAATTCGTTCCGCTCGGGCTCTGAAAACAATCGTGGCAATTATCGGTCACGCACAGGTGCATCATGAGCCGCACAGAGCAGGCTGTACGTCCCCTTCGGTTTTATTTTCACGCGATGAACACGAAGGTGGAAGTGCAGTTGTCGGCAGATAGAGAACAGGCGGAACACGCTGCCTCGCTCGTCAAAAACTGGTTTGAAACACAGGAGCAGCGCTTCAGTCGTTTTGTGGCTGACAGTGAATTAAATCATCTGAATGAGAGTCAAGGATGGATCTCTGTCTCGGCTGCGATGGATGAGGTGCTCAGCTTAGCATATGGTTATATCGGGCAAACGGAGGGTATCTTCCAGCCCAACATCATGAAAGCTCTTCGTTCATCCGGATACGATGCAAGCTTTGAAAAGATACAGCAACGAACATCCCAGCGGCCTTTGCTGGAGCGACTATTACCTATAACAAAATCGGAAACCCATGGCATGAGGGAAGATCCATATGACTACAGTCGTCCAAGCTGGATACAGCGGGAAGGGAGCCGAATGGTGCACCTTGACCCGGGAACGGAGCTGGATCTTGGCGGTATTGTAAAGGGCTGGGCCGTAGAACGTATCGCGGACTGGCTGCAGAAGACAATGAACATTGCTGCGGGAATGATTAATGCAGGCGGTGACATTCAGGTATGGGGTACCACAGACCATCCTCATTGGACGCTGGAGGTAACCAGTCCGTTTCCACAGATTCAAGATGTGTCGGGAGCGGTACGGCTACAACGAGGGGCTGTGGCCACATCAGGGATTACACGTAGACAGTGGCAAGATGACAAGGGTTATACAGCACATCATCTTATTGATCCCCGGACGATGAGACCGGCAGACACAGACATTTTACAATGCACCGTCGTTGGTCAGCATGCTTCGCAGTGCGAAATTATTGCCAAAACCGTATCGATCTTGGGGAGCGCAGAGGCAGTGAACTGGCTTAATCGACATTATGACCGACATGATGTTCTTTGGATCACTCGAGAGGCAAACGTTTATTTTAGAGGAAATCCATCAACACTTGCTGAGCGCTGGCCTGGATTCGACCCGGATCATCGTTTTAGCTTGATCGAATAGGAACGGGACAAGTCTGATAGATTTGGGGGAACCGGTTATGGCACAGTGGATTGTAGATTACCTGCCAACGTGGAATATCATTCGTATTAGTGGAATTGCTGCATATATATTGCTTTTTGCTGGTGTGTTTCTGGGCATTGCTCAAGGGATGCCGATCGCGAAGGGGAAACCAAAAGCTGTCATGTTTAAGTGGCATACACGAACAACCTGGCTTGCCTTTGGACTTGGCATCACACATGCACTTACGTTGGTTATTGATCATTACAGCCCGTTTACCTGGAGAGAGCTGTTGATTCCTTTTACAGCGTCAGTGCACCCGATTGGCACTGGACTGGGGACGTTAGCTTTCTACGGCCTGCTGATCGTGCTGTTGTCCAGTGATCTACGAAACAAACTGGGGCGCAAATGGTGGTTTATGTTCCACATGTTGTCTTATCCGGTTTTCGCCGGGTTGTTGATTCATGGCATGGTAACGGGAAGTGATTCGGGTCATGTGATCATGCGCCTGATGTATGTATTTACCGGAGTCAGCATTATTGGAATAACGGTATTGCGTGGTCTGATGCGAGAGCGAAAAGGCCCAGAGATCACGATTGGACCGAAACGGACCGAATCAGAATCGATGAAGGATCGAAAGTGGGCAGAAGCCTACGGCTTGGCTGTGCCTTTGGGGCAAGAGCAACTCAAATAGGTGTTGCAACATGAATTAGCCATATGAAATAAAGAAGCGGCCTGCACTGGCCGCTTTTTTTGACTCGTTTTCCTTCGGAAACCACTCTAAAACCAAACTAGATTTTGTCGTCGCTGACTGGCTTTTCTCCCAGTGCTTCTTCAAGCTCGGATTGTTTGCGGTGAGCAATCCGGCTACTCGCGGCTGAAGCGATGGCCCCGACAATATCGTCGAAGAACGTATGCACAGGCCCCAGGCTTTTGTCATTGAGACGTTCCAATACCCCGGGTTTCAGCTTGTCCACATAACCGTAATTGGTAAATCCGATACTGCCATATACATTCACGATCGAGAAGGCGAGAATCTCATCTACGCCATACAGTCCTTCATCGTTCTCAATCATCTCTTGCAAAGGAGAGATCAGTTGTCCTTGTTCTGCCAGGAGATCAAGCTGGATACCCGTCAGGACAGCGTTCTGAACTTCACGTTTTTTCAAAACCATCTCCACGTTCTCAATGCATTCTTCCATCGTTAGTCCAGGATAGTACTTTTTCTGAAGTAGCATGACCAGTTCTGCGATCTCAGGAATCGTGACGCCCCGTTTGTGTAACCATTCCCTTGTGGCTTCAGCAACTTTGCGGCTATTCAGACTGTAAGGGATTTTTTCCTGCTCCGGATGCTCCATGGGCGAATCCTCCTCTGGTGTAAAAAATTCATTCAACTTATATATCGATGAATTGCATAGATCTTACTTATATACGTTATTAACCGTATCGCGTTGCTTTTATGTTTGTGTCACATGAAGATTGCCAGATTGAGCAAGAGCTTGTGCAAAAAGTAGTTATTTTTTGAACGAAGGCTCGTATACATGGTAGTACAAACTGTAAAAATGATGAGGGGGAACGTGATCATGAGAAAAATCCCATCTTTACGTAAGGCATCAGCGGCAGCATTGCTTGGCATTCCTGTCGTATTATCTGGTTGTGGAATGTTCGGAGCCCAATCTTCAGAAGCGATTGATCCGCCGCCACGTATTCAGGAAGCCGCTATGATTCAGGCCGCCGAAGGCAATGGAAAGCTTGCAACACTTCCGCTTACGACAGTATATCTGCAAGACCAGCAGGGGATGCTCGCTCCAGTCTCGTTAACCCTCCCATCCGGAACCGATGTAAGCAGTCCGAAGACAGCTCTGGATACATTAGTTACAGGCGGAGCATATGCTGGAATGTTACCTGAAGGGTTCAAGGGTGTATTGCCACAAGGAACGGTCGTGCAGAATGTAACCATCCACTCCGATGACAAGCTGGCTGTTGTCGAGTTCTCGGGTAACTTTGCCAAATACGATGCCAAAGATGAGCGTAAAATGCTGGAAGCCGTGACGTGGACACTGACAGGTACGCCGGAGATAAACAACGTACAGATTTGGGTAGATGGTAAAAAGCTGAGTCAAATGCCTGTCAATAGTACACCTCTTCCTGAGCCGTTGAATCGTGCGGTAGGCATTAATCTGGATTTAGGTGAATCCTTTACAACGAACAGCAGTCCTGTGACGGTTTATTTTTCAGCCGCTTCTCCTGCTGGTGTGCAGTATTATGTTCCGGTTACACGGCTTGTGGCTCCAGGTGGCGACCGCGTTCAGGCCGCTTTAAACGAGTTGATCAAGGGGCCAGCCAAGGACGGAGAATTGGAAGAAGTGATGACAGGTGGGACGGAATTACAATCTGTTAAGACGTCTGAGGATGGCACGGTAACGGTTGCGCTGAAGGATGATATGTTCACAGAAGGGGATATGGTACCTAGTGAGTTGTTGCAGTCCGTTGTCCTGACCACCGCGGAGAATACAGTCAGCAAGGATGCCAAAGTGCAGATTGAATGGAACGGGCAGAAAACGGTCAAAGGCGATGATAACCGGGATTACAGTGCGCCGGTGTCCAAGCCAGAATACATTAACGAGATCCCGATTTAACAGATAAAAGAGCCCCGAGGGTGCTTTTAACTGAACTCTTTGGTAAAATATAAAGGATGGTTGCAAGAAAGAACAAGTTCAACATTACAGGATGCTTAAGTCGTAGGAGGCAGAAGATATGAGATCTAACGGACGAACTAGCGAACAGCTGCGCCCGATGAATTTAACAATTAACACGAATAAATACGCCGAGGGCTCTGTATTGATTGAAGTCGGTGATACAAAGGTAATCTGTACGGCAACGGTGGAGGAACGTGTTCCGCCTTTTATGAAAGGACAGGGCAAGGGCTGGGTTACAGCAGAATACTCTATGCTTCCGCGTGCTACTCATACTCGCAACCAGCGTGAAGCGAATCGTGGCAAGCTGACAGGACGCACGATGGAGATTCAACGTCTGATTGGCCGTGCTCTTCGTTCGGTGGTGAATTTGCAGGCACTTGGGGAGCGTACCATTACGCTGGATTGCGATGTGATTCAGGCGGACGGAGGCACACGCACAACGTCGATTACCGGTTCATTTGTGGCGCTCGCGCTCGCAGTGAACAAAATTGCCCAGCAGCACAAACTTCAAGTGTTCCCGATTACCGACTTCCTCGCTTCCGTGAGCGTAGGCGTTGTCGGAGAACAGCCCGTACTGGATCTGAATTATGATGAGGACTCCAAAGCCAAAGTAGACATGAACCTGGTGATGACGGGCAGCGGGAAATACGTGGAGCTTCAGGGAACAGGTGAGGAAGCACCCTTTGACCGCCGTGAACTGAATGCGATGCTGGAACTTGGCGAACAGGGAATTTTGGAAATGATCGAGCGGCAAAAAGAAGCCCTTGGACCGATCGCGCTGAAGATTGGTTCACGTGGATTGGGTGAGGCTTAAGATGAGTCTGGACAGCCCGGTTATCATTGTTGCCACCCGCAATGCAGGAAAAGTACGTGAATTCGCGCATGCTTTTGCTCCGCTGGGCAAAGAGGTCAAAAGCATGTTTGATTATCCGGAACTTCCGGATGTTGTGGAAGACGGTGTTACCTTTGCCGAGAATGCGTGGAAAAAAGCAAAGGCCGTCGGTGATGCACTAGGTCTACCAGTTCTGGCAGACGATTCAGGACTTTGTGTGGATTTGCTGAACGGAGAACCGGGTGTTTATTCCGCAAGATATGCTGGTGAAGGTGCAACCGACGCCCAGAACAATGCCAAGCTACTGGATGCTCTTGCTGCGCTAAAGTCAGGTGAGGATTCCCAGCAACCGCTGTTAAGTCCTGCTCGATTCGTGTGCGCACTGGTGCTTTACGATCCAGCAAGTGGAGACAAGTATGAAGCTGAGGGTTCGGCTGATGGCTGGATCACAGCTGATGCTGCAGGTGAGGGTGGCTTCGGATATGATCCCCTCTTCTATGTGCCGGAGTATGAGAAAACGATGGCAGAACTTACGTTGGAACAAAAACAAGCGATCAGTCATCGGGGACATGCGCTGCGAGCACTCGTTTCCCGCTTGCAAGCATAAGCATTGAATTCATTAAGACGTTAATGGAAACAACTTTCATTCCTGTGGGGAAAAGTTGTCACTCTGTTAGCGTTTTTTTTGATATGCGTTGTTAAGCTAATCAAGTGTGCTCCTTCCATATACCTAGATATCATGACTGATTAAAGATATTAGATATGGGGAACATGTGTTCTTTTTCCTATACCGAACAGGAGGTGGTTTGCATGATTGGGAATGGCAGTGGGACTGGGGTTGGAAGAAGTTGCAAGTCAGACCGGGTATGGGTTAACATTCAAATTAGTGAAAGATGATACACCTTATACGGGAGGGATTTGGCATGCAAGAAGTGAAGCTGGTTGTATCTTACGATGACTATGAAGACGGTACTCGAATGGAAACACTCCTTCGAGATTTGGCAGCAAAACCGGAAGCGGCAACGCTGGACAGCCTGATCATTGGGGATTGGGGACAAGCTTATGAAAATTCTCCGCAGGAATTCAAGGATACGTTGATTGAGCTTGCACCAAGTTTCCCGGCGTTGAAACAATTGTTTATCGGAGATATGGAGTCCGAAGAATGCGAAGTGTCCTGGATTGTTCAGACGAATCTTGCGCCGATTCTGCAAGCTTTTCCGAATTTGACCTCGTTTGTGATCAAAGGCAGCAGCGGACTTGAACTGGAACCTCTCCAGCACAGCAAGCTGGAAGAATTAATTATTATCTGTGGCGGTCTGCCGAAAAAAGTGTTACATTCCATTGCCGCCGCCGAATTGCCTGAATTGCGCAAGCTCGAACTGTATCTGGGTGTGGAAGATTACGGATTTAACGGTTCATTAGAGGACGTACTGCCATTGCTTGAAAAAGGTCGTTTCCCTAAACTGGAGTACCTAGGTTTGAAGGACAGCGAAATACAGGATGAGATTGCCAAGGCTGCTGCAGATGCATCGATCTTGGAGCAGATTCAGATACTTGATTTCTCCGAAGGCACATTATCCGATGAAGGTGCAGAAGCGTTGCTTGCCAGCGAACAAATCAAACAATTAAAACATTTGAACCTGAGCTATCACTTCATGACGGACGAAATGATGGAGCGTTTTAAACAATCAGGCATGTCGGTGGATGTCAGTGACCAGCAGGAAAGTGATGAGGATGACTGGCGTTTCCCGATGCTGACAGAATAAATGATGTGGCATGAAAAGGATCTGTTATTAATCGGTAATCCAGATAACCGACGAACGGCAGGAATACAAGAAGCCAGAAGCCGAATGGGCATGAAACCCGCGACGGTGTTACCTTATGAGAATCTGCTTCGAACCTGGAGACACGGAGGCAGTCTTGCCGAACTTGTGCAGTTTGGTTCCCCTAGTCCGCTCATTCGATTGGATGCTCCCGGAGAGGATTGGGAGGTAGAGCGCGGGCTGTTACATCTCGGGGCAACCGACTACGATGTATCGGAAAGCAAAGTGCTGAGCGATCAAGTGCCGAGCTTTAAGGGAGTGAAAGCCTGCGTAGAAACTGATCTGCCGTCCTCCTTGCAAAAGGTAGAGCGGGAATCGTTCTCCGCCGAAGCAGCGCTCACATTAGAGCAACAATGGGGTAGAATTTATGCCCCTGCCCAATGGTTCAGAGGCTGGAAGGCTTGTCTTGACCGGATTGCGCGAGAAGCGCGTGAAGTATGGCCTGATGTGCAATTCTGGAATGATCCTGACGAGATTGGCATGATGTTTGATAAAAGAGAATGCCAGCTTCACCTCATGCGTCATGGAATTTCGGTGCCACCGATATTACCTTCTTCCGAGCCAATTCAGTGCTGGGAACAGTTGCGAGCAGCGATGGACGCCTCACGGATGCATCGCGTTTTTGTCAAGCTTGCTTGCGGCTCGGCTGCTTCTGGCGTGGTTGCATATCAGGTGAATCCGCGAACAGGTGCAGAGATTGCTGTGACAACCGTAGGTATGGAAACCAGTCAGGGTAGAACGCTCTTTTATAACGAGGGTAAACTGCAAAAGTATGCGCATCCTGGAGAGATTCGTACACTGCTGAGCTGGCTTTGTGCTGAAGGGGCTCAAATTGAACGGTGGATGCCCAAAGCAACACTGGATCAGCGCGCTTATGATATTCGTCAACTTGTAGCGGCAGGGCAGGCTGGACATGCGGTCATGCGTCTTAGCCGTACACCAATCACCAATCTTCATTTACGGAATGAGCGCATGCTACCAGCGGAAGCTGGTCTGCCCGACCCACACATGTCGATTATCCAGAGAGTAGCTCGGGATACGATGTTGACTTTCCCCAATTCATGGTCATCAGGCATTGATGTGATGCTTACCGGCGGTATGCAAACTAGAGCGTACGTGCTGGATGTGAACCCGTTCGGAGATTTGTTATACCGGGTCAAACATCAAGAGATGTCCCCTTATGAATGGGAAATGAAGCTTTTGCGAAAGGAGCCTGTTCGACATGCCTGATATGAACGCCATTGTAGGCTCCCATGATATATTGATGATTACACTGGATACGCTGCGGTATGACGTTGCCAAACTCGAAGAACAGCATTGCCCCAATCTGTGCGGCTCGGGTTCATGGGAGAAACGGCATACCCCGGGGAGCTTTACGTATGCGGCTCACCATGCTTTTTTTGGCGGTTTTATGCCCACACCTGCAAATACAGATAAAGCATCTCATATCCGGTTGTTCCATTCTCGAAATACGGGACTTCAAACCCATCCTCATACTTGGTTGTTTGATACGCCGGATATCGTGTCCGGCTTTGCCGCCGAAGGGTATCGAACGATCTGTATCGGTGGCGTCATATTTTTTACGAAAAAGAATCCTCTCGCCAAAGTACTGCCTGGTTATTTTCAGCAAAGTTATTGGCGCATGAATTTTGGGGTTACCAATCCAAGGTCAACAGAGAACCAAGTCAACCATGCCTTAAAGCTGCTTGATCAGACTGGGCCAAATGAGAAGCTTTTTCTTTTCATGAACGTTTCCGCCATTCACGGCCCCAACCGATACTTTGTTGAGGGAGCCCGAGAAGACTCGGTAGAGACGCAGCGGGCTGCACTGCGATATGTGGATAAGGCGTTAGGGCCGTTGTTTGAAGCGATGAGAAAGCGAGAACGGCCAACGTTCTGCCTTGCTTTTTCTGACCATGGCACTGCCTATGGTGAAGATGGGTATCACGGACACCGGCTGGCGCATGATGTTGTTTGGACGGTGCCGTATCGTGAATTTATTTTATAAGGAGGGAAGCTGATGAGTGAGTATGCAGAGCGAACTACAGCAGGTGTCACACATTCTGCCTCCGATCCAGTAGCAAGTCTTCGTGATGTGCTGACATTCCCTTATCGTTCCTATTTGTACTCTTACCCGCATAAGACCGCATATCGTGAACTGACTCCGCCTGTTCCGTTGCAATCGCTGTGGGAGAAGGAAGATACGGAGACTTACTTTTTATACATGCACATCCCTTTTTGTGCTGCACGTTGCGGGTTCTGCAACCTGTTCACACTGCCGGACAAGCGGCAGGATAGCCATGAACAGTATGTGGACGCACTTGAACGTCAAGCAAAGCAGTGGGCGCCAGTGACTTCGCGTAGACCGTATTCGAGGTTTGCCATCGGCGGGGGAACACCGACATTGTTGAATGAGACTCAGCTTAGCCGGCTGTTTGACATTGCTGAACATACGATGGGACTTGATCCGTCACAAGCTTCTATATCGGTGGAGACTTCCCCTGACACCGTTACGGATGGGAAATTAAGCATCTTGAAGGAACGACTCGTGGATCGGGTGAGTATGGGGATTCAGAGCTTTATTGAAGCAGAGGCCTCCGCCATCTATCGGCCGCAAAAACCACAAGAGGTAGAACGCGCACTGGAGAAGCTGGTTCGTTATGATTTTCCGCTATTGAATCTGGATCTGATCTATGGTTTACCGGGACAAACGGAGGAAACATGGATTTATTCCCTTGAACGTGTGCTGGCTTATGATCCGGGGGAAGTATTTATTTATCCTTTATATACACGGGAAAATACGATCGTAAAGCCAGAGGATATTCAGCGTCAAGGACCGGATATTCGGATGCAACTATACAAAGCAGCGCGTGAACTTTTAAAAAGCAAAGGGTACACGCAATATTCGATGCGCAGATTTGCGAAGGAGCAGTCTTCTGCCAAAGCACTTTTACCGTACAGTTGTCAGGAAGAGGGCATGGTCGGTCTGGGATGTGGTGCCCGCTCCTATACGAGCGAGGTTCATTATGCTTCTAAATATGGTGTGACCTATAAGGCTACGCAAAGCATTATTGCTGATTATGTGAGCACGGAGCGTTATGATGTGGCTGATTATGGCATTGTGTTAAGCCGTGAAGAGCAGAAACGCCGATTTATATTAAAAGCGTTGCTACATCGTGAAGGACTCATGTTGTCCGCTTACCAAGAGAGGTTCGGAACAGATGTGATGTCTGACTACCCTTGGCTGAACGAATTGTTGGTCGAAGAGATGGCATGCTTGGATGTCGATGCCGGAGGGCAAGTGCTACGTTTGACAGAGGAGGGGCTGGGATACTCCGATGCCATTGGAGACTGGCTTATTTCTGCGGATATTCGGGAGCAGATGGAAGGATTTGTTTTCTCATGAGAGCGACCTTGTATTACCGGGGAAAGTTGTCCTCTTGTAACTATGACTGTCCTTACTGTCCGTTTAGCAAAACAGTGGATTCCAAAGAAACGTTAAACGTGGATGAACAGCAGCTTCGCCAGTTTGTAAACTGGGTGAGAGAACAGGAGATTCATGGGCATCGTTTTTCGATCTTTTTTAACCCCTACGGCGAAGCTTTGGTGAGGCGCTGGTATCGGGAAGCGATGGTTGAATTGTCACATATGGCTCATGTGGATAAGGTAGCGATTCAGACCAACCTTTCTGTAAAACTGGATTGGGCAAGTGAGTTGCATGCAGACAAAGCGGCCTTCTGGGCAACGTATCACCCTCGTGAGACCAAAGAGAATTCCTTTGTGAACCAATGTATGACATTACGGCAGATGGGGCTGTCTTTCAGCGTCGGCACGGTGGGACTACGCAGTGCATTTCCAGCCATAGAATCCATGAGGAATGCCCTGCCTGACGATGTATATATGTGGATCAATGCGTTCAAAGATCGGCCGAACTACTACACCCCGGACGAAATCAAGTTCCTCAAGGACATTGACCCGTTCTTTGAAGGGAATTTGCAGGACTATGATAGCTTGGGTAAGCGCTGTGCTGCAGGCTCGGATGTGTTTTATGTTCAAGGCTCGGGTCATGTAAAAAGATGTTATAAGGATCGACGTATCATCGGTCATCTCTATCGTGATGGTTTGCAGGCTTTGGCTAAAGACCGGCCTTGTGGTATGAAAAAATGCGGTTGTTACATCGGATATATTCATATGCAGGATTCCCCGTTCAGAGACAAATTTGGCACAGGACTGCTAGAGCGGAATCCGACCTTCATTCATCAATAAACTCATCTTTCAGTAAGTGCTTGCCTCAGACCGTAAGGTTTGTTTGCAAGTGTACTGGAGGGTGTTTTTTTATTTTCTGTAATAAAAGAAAGATTCCTAAATCCGTAGTAAATAGGTCTTGACTTTTTTTGTTGCAAATTTAATATATTTCATGTTTCAAGTTTTGGTGGTTTTGGGTTAGTATTAATTAGGAATAAAGACCTGTTTATTGAATGATATATATAATTATTATATTGTTATATATAAAATTATAGGTCTTTAGGCTTATTATTGGGGGTGAGTGTGAAAAAGTATAAATTATTTTACATACTTGTATTGAAATTCGGGAGGAATTCAACGTGAAAAGGGTATCCATCAGTCAAAAGTTACTTATCGGTTTTTCGTCCGTTTTAGTGTTGTTGGTAACGGTTACAGCTATTTCATACTTTCAATTTGTAAGTTTGGAAAAAACGTTCACCGATTTAATCAATGATAGAACAAGCAAATTGCTTAAAATTAAAAATATGACGATTGACCTGAAATCACAACAAGTGGCTCTCAGGAATTACATCATGAAACCTGGTCAGGAGAATGAGGACGCATTTCAGCAAGCGTATGAAGATTACATAAAATTGAGCGAAGAATTAAAAGCGACAGTTACCAGTACCAATATGAAACAATATCTGGCAGACTCCGAAAAATTGATGAGCCAATATTATGATATCTCAAAAAACGTAATGTCTTTGACCAATCAAGGGAATGTGGAAGAAATATCCCGGTTAATGGAAAATACCGTCCCGCCGCTTATAACTGAATTTGAGAATATCGTTGAGTCGATGGAAAACCATCAGCAAAAAGCAATGGATGAAGGGATCGCTGCGGCCAATGTTCAGACGGCTACGGTTCTTCGGTTAATCAGCATCCTGGGTATCGTTTCTATTATTATTGGTCTGGCAATCGCAACGGTCATCGGCCGAATGATCTCCAAACCGGTGCAGGCTGTTGCACAAGCCGCTAGCCGTATTGCGGAAGGTGACTTAACAGGGGAATCATTGAAGATTCGTAACAAAGACGAGATCGGGGAGATGGCTGAAGCATTTAATGTGATGTCCGTCAATTTGCGTACGCTGATTCATCAAGTGAATGATAGTGCAGAACGTGTAGCAGCTTCGTCGGAAGAATTAACGGCAAGTACCGAACAGACGGCTATAGCTAATGAACAAGTAGCCACTACGATGGGTGAGATCGCAACAGGGATGGATGCCCAGGTTCGTATGGTCAGCGAAGGTTTCCAGACGATGAATGAACTGGCTACCGGTTTCCGGCAAGTGGCTGAAAATACAACTGTTGTTTCCGAGCAGGCTGCTGAAGCTTCTGCCCAGACGATATCGGGGAGTGAATCCATTCGCACAGCGGTTGGTCAGATGAATTCCATTCAGAATACAGTTTCGAGCCTTGCAGGAGTTATTGAAGAACTTAGTAAACACTCGACAGATATTGTGAAAATGGTGGACGCGATTTCGGAAATATCTGCCCAGACGAATCTGTTGTCTCTTAATGCAGCCATTGAAGCTGCGAGAGCTGGAGAGCACGGCAGAGGATTCCAGGTCGTGGCTACCGAGGTTCGAAAATTGTCAGAGCAATCCGCACAGTCTGCAGGAGAAATTGTCGGACTTGTTTCTTCCATTGAGACAGGCATGAGAAATGCTGCGCATTCGATGAGCGTGGTATCTTCTGAGGTGCAAGAAGGAATACAATTAGTACACCAGGCAGGGTCTACTTTTGACCAGATTCGAACTTCAGTTAGTGGTGTTGCGGGACAAGCGCAGGAAGTGTCTGCTTCCATTGAACAGATGAATGCTGGCGTAGAGCAGATTAATGCGTCTATGAAATCAATTATGGATGTAACGGAGAACGCGGCTGCGGGCACAGAAGAAGTAAGTGCAACAACCGAAGAGCAATTGTCTGCGATGCAAGAGATTGCATCGGCAGCGAATGATCTTTCATCTATGGCGGAGATGTTACAGCAGTCCGTTGCTCGTTTTAAAGTTTCTTAAATTAAAAAAAGGTAAATATGTGAAATGCCCTGCACCATGTTGATGGTACGGGGCATTTTTTATTGCGGTTGTGAAGATAGCGAATTGAATCATCGGATCGCAACGTTATATGTTTTCAGCCAGCTATTGATTTGAGTCAAATAAGCAAACAACTGTGGCCCTGACATTAATTGTCCAAACCACGGCAGATTGGATGAGGCATCTGGGGAAGAGGCGAGATTCCGAATCTGTACTTTGTCGATTAGAGGCAGGATCGGCGAAGTTGGATCATCCAGTATTTCAAGAACCTGCTGCTTGACTGCTGCAAGATACTGCGGATTATGTGTTTTGGGATATGGACTCTTTTTACGATACAGCACATCGTCAGGCAGGACACCTTCAAGCGCTTTTCGCAAGATACCTTTCTCTCTTCCACCGGTAATTTTCATTTCCCAGGGAATGTTAAACACATATTGGATGAGCCGATGATCGCAATAAGGGACGCGCACTTCCAGACCAGCGCCCATACTCATCCGGTCTTTGCGATCCAGCAGTGTAGGCATGAAACGGGTAATATTCAAGTAAGACATAACACGCATCTGAGCCGTTTTCCCCTTTTCCCCTTCCAGTCGTGGAACCTCTGCTACGGCATCCGAGTATCGGTCTACAAGGTAGTCGAGCGGTCTGATCCACTCCCGAATGTCTGGAGATAACAGCCCTGCTCGCATGTCGGGTGCTACAGACCAAGGGAATGTACCTGAATTCAGCATTTCATCTCGGTGAAACCATGGGTACCCGCCGAATACCTCGTCAGCAGCTTCGCCGGAGATGGCGACAGTTGCTCCTTTTTTGATCTCTTTACAGAATAGATACAAGGATGAATCGACATCTGCCATACCCGGCAAATCTCTTACAAGCATAGCTTGAGTCAGTGCATGAACGAGTTCACCATTTTCAATCTCGATCCAGTGATGATCGGTTTTGAGCTCATCCACCATCCGCTGAATCCATGGGCCATCTGCCCCGGGCTGAAAGGAATGGGCTTGAAAGTGTTTCGCATTATCCACATAATCAACCGAATACGTACTCACTTGACCTTGCCCTGTTCGGTTATAATAATCGACAGCCAAAGCTGATAGAGCACTTGAGTCAAGGCCGCCGGATAAAAGAGAACATACAGGAACATCGGAAGCTAACTGGCGTTCTAGCGTATCCTGCAACAGACGGCGTACTTCAACTGCAGTCTCTTCCAGATTATGTTCGTGTTGCACGGATTCTAACTTCCAATAGGCATAGGTCTTGATCCCATTCCGGCTGTATATCATGGCGTGAGCGGGCTTCAGTTCATGAAGTGAAGAGTATACACCATGTCCTGGTGTTCGTGCAGGTCCGACAATAAATACTTCGGCGAGTCCTTCGGGTCCTACTGCAGCTTCCACATCTGGATGAAGGAGCAACGCTTTGGGTTCTGAACCAAATACAAGTGTATCATTTGCATTACTGTAAAACAGAGGTTTGACGCCCAGCCGGTCACGGGCTAAGAAGACCTGTTCTCTTGCGCCGTCCCATATTGCAAAAGCAAAGATACCGTTAAACTTTTCAACACATACCGGTCCCCATTCGATATATGAGGCGAGCAGAACTTCTGTGTCACATTGAGTACGGAAATGGTGCCCACGCTGAAGCAACTCTTTTTTCAATTCGGGTGCATTGTATAGTTCTCCGTTATACACAACGGTATAGGAGTAATCTCCTTGCAAGGCATGCATGGGCTGTGCCCCGTTCTCCGGGTCCATTACGCTGAGGCGGCGATGTCCAAAAGCACAGGGGTTGGAAATCCATGTACCTGAAGCATCGGGGCCACGGTTCGATAAGCTATTCGTCATCCGAACGAGCAGCTCCGATTCCTGTGTCAAATCCCGATTCCACTGTACGAAGCCGGTTATACCGCACATGGTTTGTTCATCCTTTCTTAATCGAGTCATTCATCCGTATGCTGCCAAATTCGAAGCAACTAGCAAATGTTCTCTTTTTCGTCAGAGGTCGTAACAAATATATGCCGAAAGCAGGCATAAAATGTCTGTCCTCTTCGGAAACTATATGTAGGGATACAGCCTTAAGCTGCCTGTGAAGGGGAGTACATGCAATGGAAAGGACCAATTATTATGTGTCTGTCATGGGCCGCTCTGTCATACCGGATTCGTCTGTAACGTCGTATGAATGGGTGATTCAGGCAACACCGCAGGAAGCCGAACATTTACTGGGATTACTATATCTTATGCAGGAAAAGGAAGAAGAAGCTTTTCCAGGAATGGTATTTCCCTGGCCGGACACGCCAGAACATGATGTGAATCGTGCTTATGAAACTGTTTTGCAACAGGTATACCGGGAAATTTATCGGTTAGGTACGCCAGAGACCAGGCACCAGATTGAACAAACGACATGAACAGAGTGAGCAACATGATTAGAATGAAGCAATTGAAACAATTGCAAATGATCAGAACAAAAGGAGAAGATGACAATGTATGCCATTCAGGATGCTAAAATACGCAGATTAACAGAAGTGGACGGGTTATCTTGTGCAGAGGTTGAAGTACAGCCTGGCAACGCGGGAGATCCGTCATTACTTGTATATGTAGCTAGTACTCAGCCCGCCAATGAACTGCAAGTGGTACGTATTGTGCGGAATCACTCGGATGGAGCCATTGACTGGTATAACAACAACATGCATACCGCCTTTGAAGATGCGACGGAAACGGCATTTGAAAATAGCGAGGGCATTACGGCAGAAGAGGATAAAGCTCAGTTTCAAAGTAATTTGTTTGCTTTTGGATTGCTGGGCCCTACGCTGCAACGGTACCTGATTGGTCAGGGATAATCAGATAGCACAATTGTACAAGTGATTAGGATTATGCAATCAGCAGTGATAAGCAGATAAAGAACGTATGTAGAATTAAAGAGTAATTATGATGGACAAACCCGCTGTAACATCACAGCGGGTTTGTTTGGATAGGGAATAGATTTTAATAGTTGTGTGCTAGTCTTAGTAATATTCACGCAGGACCTGAATTCCTTTTACCACATTGTATACAAAACTCAAGCCATATATAACAAAGAACAGAACGACAAACCCGATTGCTGATGCTAAACTGTGGGCTGTTATGAAGAAATACAGCAGCGGGATCGCCGCAAGGAAAGGAAAGACATGGGAGAAAAGTGCTCGCTTCGCATGTCCTGCAATGTATTCATCTCTCGCCACAATCCATACAATAATGGGAAACAGAAACGGGGCAAAAAAAATGCTGAAATAGGATAGTGATGATAAAAGTTGTCTCATAAATGTTCTCTCCTTCAATAGAATTTCATAATGTATGTATGCAACAGATTACCCAGATGGAAGGGTGCTGAATAAGTATACACTTGGTACGGGTACTATTAATAGTTCTCGTTATTACTTCAATATTACCTCAAAAAGATTAGCTTATTCGGCTTTTTGTCTAAGTATACGTACTCATAAGATGCTGGTTGTTATTGGGATGCATTATTAATTTTTAATAAAACTATTGCTAAAAATAGAAATCGGAGTATAATAGAGATCGTGCCGAATTTTATTATACATATTTGTCTCAGTAGCTCAGCAGGATAGAGCAACGGCCTTCTAAGCCGTCGGTCGGGGGTTCGAATCCCTCCTGGGACGTCAAAGAAAAAGCTTCCTTCGGGAAGCTTTTTGCGTACGGGGGTATGAGAACCCCGAAGGTTCGTCGAAGCATTAGGTTCCGTTGCCTTGTGTGCTTAAGTATTCACTTCGTCAACTCTTACCTCGCGGCTCTGACTTCAGGAAGCAAACCGTTGCTGAAAGCTAATAAGCCATTTCACAATAAATCGGCATCTCGCCATCGTGCTAAAAATTCTAACGATCATCAGAAGCGCTATTTCCCCCATTTTCATCGTTTCGAGATTCTAATGATCACCACAGACCTTATTTTCTCGATTTTGTAGTTCTTTTGTACTTTTTCATACGGATGTAACGAAATAGCGTTACTGAGGATCGTTAGAATTGAAGAAGGCCTTTTCTTCTACAAATAAGGCTTCTTG
>NZ_JAUZUT010000014.1:0-67336 GCF_031844205.1 Paenibacillus sp. RRE4 | reverse complement strand
ATCTCATTTGTGTTCCGGTTTTCATACAGCCAGATGGCATGTACCAAAAACCTTCACGTCATTCTGCAAGCAGAATGTTTACTCACTCGTTGTTCAGTTTTCAAAGATCAAACTTATTCAGTCACCTTCACTCATTCGCTCCAGTAACTTTTATATCATATCATTTCCGAACCAACTTTGCAAGCCTTTTTTAAGTTTCTTTCGAAGCTTGTTTTCATTTGCTTGCCACACCGTGTAAACTGTGTTTTCTTGGCCGGAATTAGAATATACCATGTATCGAGATTCGGTGCAAGTGTTTTTTTTACTTTTATTAAGAATCATGATCATTCCCTAAAACAATCTGAACTACCTGAGCAAATAGGGCATTAATGAGTAATACATCTTATATACACCGGTTACTCCTTATGGAACATCAACCTATATTTTTAGCAGGATCTTTTCTCGGCCAAAAGCTATAACTAATACTTATTATGAGGTCGATCCCCAGCACCATTGCCCATACCCGGATCAGACCTGAAAATGCCTCTGTTCGAGCAGGATCACCAATCCACCATATCATAATGTACAAAAGAGCACTCCCTATACTCCAAGCCAAAAGATGTCTCACCCATCCTATACGCTCGGTCCTTGCATGTTCTCTTCCATATAACTTATTCCGCCTAGGATTCTCTCCCCCTCTTAACCAGTATCTGAAATAACGATCAGCCCAAGCAATCATCTGATGTCCAAAAGCAACGCTCACTCCAATATAGATAGCTGCTATGCCATGGACCATACTTGCTTTTGCTCCACGTTGGAGATCTACTACAGTGGCTACGAGCAACAAAACATCAACAATTGGTGTTGCCGCGAACAAAGCCAAACCCAGTCGCTTCTTACCCAGCATATATCGAACGCTTAGCCCTGCCGCAACAAATACCCAAAATGCAATCTCACACGCAATAATGAAGTAAGCAACCACGATCGCACCCCCCTTTTTTATTTAATACAACTGTACTATATTTAATTTAACACATTTGTATCATAATAATCAATAATGTTATAATAATGACATGCCTAAAATCGTAGATCATGACAAACAGCGTGTGCTCGTAGCCGAGGCCGCATGGCGTATTATCCGGAAAAATGGTATGGAACAAGCTTCTGTTCGAAATATCGCTGAGGAAGCTGGAATTTCGGTCGGATCCATGCGCCACTATTTTTCCACTCAATCGGAGCTTCTGTTATATGCAATGAATCTTGTATCGGAACGGGTGACTGCCCGGATTCAAAACATGTCTTTTGAAGGGCCTCCGATGGAACATATGAAACAGCTATTGCTTGAATTAATGCCCAATACGGATGAGAAAATGGCTGAAATGGAGGTGTGGTACGCTTTTACTGCCAAATCCAAAACGGATCCTGCGCTCAAAAAACTGGCCGACACTGTATATGACGATATTAGACGAGCTGCCGAGATCGTTATTACCTCCCTGGTGAAGCTAGGTCTCTTCAGGCCTGACTTAAATCAGGAACTGGAGATCGAAAGATTGTATGCTCTGGTTGATGGTTTAGCAATCCACGCGGTGCTCAGACCCGATCAGGTGAACGGCAAACTTATGGATGAAGCCCTCTCGTTACATCTGGCCTCACTATGCCCAAAGAGCGCAACATAAAAAACGCAGTACATTCAATGTCACCCCATTTTTCCTTATAGGGAGTAGATATCGAATGTCTGCGTTTTTTTGTTTGGTTTATCCAATAATAATCCGGCCTTCTGGATGGCGATACAATTTCTTTTCTTTGCGGGGACGAAGTGCGTATGCGATCGTTAGCGGCCCAATCCGACCAACAAACATGGTGAAGGTAATAATAATTTTGCCCCAATCGGTCATCTCATGGGTCACCCCTACTGACAAACCTACCGTACCTATAGCTGACGCAGCCTCAAACATGAGGGAAAGGAATGGTGCATCTTCGGTTGTAAGTAACAGCATCACCACAATCATGAAGATACTGAGGGAAACCATAATGATCGTCAGCGCTCTCATGAGCAGATCTTTAGGTACACGTTGACGGAAAAAAACAATGTCCTTGTTGCCCCGAATCATGGCATATACAGCACCAATCATGATTAGAAAAGTGGTTGTTTTGATTCCCCCGCCTGTCGATCCTGGAGAAGCGCCAATAAACATGAGCAAGATAAAAAAGAACTGAGTCGCTTGTCGCATCTGCGTAATGTCAATCGTACTTGTCCCGGAAGAACGCGTTGAGACAGACTGGAAGAACGACGCATAGATCTTCTCGCTCCAAGTCAGTGAACCAAGCGTGTGACTGTTGGTGAATTCGAAAATAAACAACACCACTGCGCCTATACCGATCAACGCACCTGACACGGACAGCACCAATTTCGATTGCAAAGATAACCGGCGGCGTTTGCGATATTCAAACAGGTCATTCAGCACAACAAACCCAAGTCCACCAGATATCACGAGAATCGAAGCCGTGATGTTAAAAATCCAGTCTCCGGTGTAATATTGAAAACTGTTGCCAAACAGATCAAACCCACCATTGTTAAACAAGGAAACGGAATGAAATACGCCGTAGTATATAGCCCGCATAAAAGGCATCTCGGTTGCCCAGCGTAGAGCCAGAATGACCGCAGCTACCCCTTCAATGGTGAATGAAAAGATCAGAACCTTGCGTATAATCCGCACAATTCCCTCCATGCTGTCGGCATTAATAGCCTCTTTTAGTAGCAGCCTGTCTTTAAGAGATATGCGTTTACCCAGCACAAGTGCAAACAATGTGGCCATGGTCATGAAACCAAGCCCACCAAGTTGCATCAGGATCATAATGACAATCTGACCAAACAAATTGAAAGTTGTTCCTACATCCACCACAACTAGCCCAGTCACACATGCCGCTGATGTAGCTGTGAATAAAGCATCAATAAAGGCTAGATGTGTGCCACTCTGATTAGAAAACGGCAACATCAACAAAACGGTACCAATCGAGATAATCAGCAAGAAACCGCCAACCAATATTAACGGGGGTGATATGAACCTGGCGATGTGAAGCCTGAACTTCATGAAGGGCACCTCTTTTGACCAAAATAAAAATGAAAGCAACGTGTGACCTGTAGCGCGTCCGAATGAGTTGCCTATGTAAACCCAAAGAGGAACTTGCCCCAGCTTGAATGCAAGTGGCAGGTTCCTCTTCTATTATGAACGAAAGATACGTTCCTTATTTACTCTTGTGTACGCGGACGCATATGCGGGAAGAGCAGTACGTCACGAATGGACGGTGAATTGGTCAGCAACATGATCAGACGATCGATACCGATTCCCAGACCACCTGTAGGCGGCATACCATATTCAAGCGCACGGATGAAGTCGTCATCCATCTCATGAGCCTCGTCATTGCCATGCTCTTTCTCCAGCATCTGCGCTTCAAAACGCTGACGCTGATCGATTGGATCGTTCAGCTCAGTGAAGGCATTGGCATGCTCACGTCCAACGATAAACAACTCAAAGCGATCCGTGAAGCGTGGATCTGCATCGCTTTTCTTCGCCAGTGGCGAGATTTCAAGCGGATGTCCCATAATGAAGGTCGGCTGAATCAACGTTTCTTCAACAAACTCTTCGAAGAAGGCGTTCAGGATGTGACCAAATGTCATATGTGGTTCAACTTTTACATTATGCTGTTTCGCCAAGCTGTGCGCTTCCTCATCCGTCATGTGAACGGAGAAGTCTACACCGACAACTTCCTTGACTGCATCCACCATTGTTACACGGCGCCACTGCGGCTTGAGATTCACTTCATGATCTCCATATTGGATAACTTGTGTGCCCAATACTTCCTGTGCGATGTGAGCAACCAGATTTTCAGTTAAAGCCATGATATCCTTGTAATCTGCATAAGCCTCATACAACTCAATCATCGTAAATTCCGGATTGTGACGTGTAGACATGCCCTCGTTCCGGTATACGCGGCCAATCTCATATACTTTTTCCAGACCGCCGACGATCAGACGTTTCAAGTGAAGTTCAATCGCAATCCGCATGTACAGTTCCATATCAAGCGCATTGTGGTGGGTAATAAACGGACGAGCCGCCGCACCACCTGCGATTGTATGCAATGTTGGTGTCTCCACTTCCAGATAACCATGGGAGTCGAGGTAACGACGCATGGATTGAATGATTTTGGAACGCATAATGAAGGTCTGCTGCACATCAGGGTTCATGATCAGGTCTACATAACGCTGGCGATAACGCAGTTCAACGTCAGTCAGACCATGGTATTTATCCGGGAGTGGATAAAGGGATTTCGACAAAACTTCCAGGTCTTTTACTTTAACGGAAGTCTCACCTGTTTTGGTTTTGAAGACAACGCCAGTTACCCCAACAATATCCCCTAGATCAAGCAGGCTGAATGCGGTAAACTTGTCCTCTGGCACGCTATCCTGACGAACATAGATCTGGATTCGGCCGCTCAGGTCCTGAATATGTGCAAAGCTTGCTTTACCCATGCCCCGCTTCGCCATAATCCGTCCGGCAATACTGACTTCGATGTGCTTCTCTTCCAGCTCTTCCTTGGTCAGTTCTTCATACTTCTTCAGAATGGAGCCGGCTTCTTCGGTACGTACGTATTTTTGGCCAAAAGGGTCGATTCCCAAGTTGCGGAGCTCGTCCAATTTGTCGCGGCGAATCTGTAACAGCTCGCTAAGTTCGGTTTCCTGATTCAAGACTTCATCCGTCATGATCTGTATTCATCTCCTTATTTACATTGCAGCCTGTGCGTGTAGGCTTGTCCGTAATGTTGAAAAAAGCTTCCCTAAGGAAGCTTTTGTCTACTACGCCTGACTGCTTCGTTACTACAGCTTTTTAATATCTACAATTTTATATTGAATTACGCCAGCAGGCACACTTACATCAACCACTGTACCTTTTTTCTTGCCCAAAATAGCTTTACCTACAGGACTTTCATTGGAAATTTTGTTCTGAAGCGGATTGGATTCCGCTGTACCTACAATCGTATATTCTGTGATATCGCCGAATTCCAAATCCTCTACAATTACGGTTGCGCCCACACTTACGGAATCGGTATCGATTTCGTCACTGTTGATAATTCGTGCATTACGCAACAGCTTCTCGAGTGTGATGATACGTCCTTCAATAAAAGCTTGCTCATTTTTCGCATCTTCGTATTCGGAGTTCTCACTGATATCACCATAGCCGATAGCTACTTTGATCCGTTCAGCCACTTCGCGGCGCTTCACTGATTTTAGTGTTTCCAGTTCTTCTTCCAGCTTTTTGAGTCCTTCTGGTGTAAGGATAACTTCCTTGTCGCTCATCTCAACCGATTCTCCTGTCATGGGAATAATTTGATTGTACGGCAACGGAATCAGTGCTGATGACAGAACTCCGCCCGCATACATCTTCAAAACTATATGAAGTTCTCCAGAGAAATAGAATATTCCTCCTGATGCACTATACTTAGTAAACGCACATGGCGAATTTATACTGAGAAATTATAGGTGAACGATCTCGAAAAGTCAATGTTACATCCCCTGGGGCTGTAAACGTTTTACAACACGCCTCCTAATTATGAGGCATTACCCGCAATTACCGGTTCAGACTCCAGATTTCCTTCCAATTTCAACTGCTCCACAAAGTTCTCCAGTATGCCCACCATCTCATCCCGCTTGGTTCCTTCCATAATAACGTCCTTGATTCGGGCAGATCCCTTCAATCCCTTCAAGTACCAAGCCAGATGTTTACGCATCTCGCGTACAGCGACGGTCTCATTCTTGAGTGCAATGAGTCGATCCATATGCAAAACAGCTACACGGATCTTCTCCTCTGCATTCGGGTCAGGAGGTAACTGGCCTGAACTCAGATACTGGATTGTGCGATATAACATCCATGGATTACCCAAGGCGGCACGCCCGATCATTACTCCGTCACAGCCGGTCTCATCCAGCATACGGCGTGCATCTTCCGGTGAAGATACGTCGCCATTACCGATGACAGGAATGGAGACAGCTTCTTTGACATTTTTGATGTGTGACCAATCCGCTGTACCTGTGTAGAGTTGTTCTCTTGTCCGTCCATGCACGCTGACAGCACTTCCTCCAGCGCGTTCTACGGCAAGAGCGTTCTCCACCACATAGATGTGTTCGTTGTCCCAGCCGATCCGCATTTTAACGGTGACTGGTTTCTCAACAGCTTCTACAACAGCCGATACCATCTCATAGATTTTGTTCGGGTCCAGCAACCAGCGCGCACCTGCATCACACTTCGTTACCTTCGGTACAGGACAACCCATGTTAATATCGATGATATCTGCGTTCGTTTCCTTATCCACGATTCTGGCTGCCTCGACAAGCGATTCACGGTCGCCTCCCCAAATCTGCAGACTGAGCGGTTTCTCACGTTCATCTACAAATAACATCTCGCGTGTCCGCTGGTTGCCATGTACAATGGCTTTGCCACTCACCATCTCAGCACAGACAAGGCCTGTACCAAACTCTTTGGCGATCAAGCGAAAAGCCGGATTACACACACCAGCCATGGGTGCAAGAACAACCTGATTTTTCATTTCAATATTACCAATCTTAAGCATGTTTGCTAGCTCACCTCTTTATCCAGTCCAAGCCCGGACGTATCCAACATTCCAGAGCTATGGTAGTTTCATTTTGATCGTACATTGAAGTACATTGCGTTCATAGTGTTCATATATTGGAGCTCACTTCGAGTCGTTCTCCGTGTTCTTCGCAGTTTTTCGTTGTCCGTCATTCTTTATTTCCCTTGTAATTCCTCAATACTAATCGCGAGCACACCCGCAATCTTGTTCAGTTCCTGTACTGTCACCTTGCGATTTCCCCGTTCAATCGTCCCCAGAATAGCCAAAGATATACCTGTCTCGGCTGCAAGCTCATGCTGGGTTAACCCTTTCAGCTTCCGGAACGCCCGGATTCGGTTGGCCAATTGCATGTTTTCCAACGCTGTATTCCATCCTTTCCATCCAGTACAGACAACGATGCGTGTACAAAGGTATGCAGACCTGATGCCTCGTCCTGCGGTACGATGTCCGACAGCGGCACCAGTACAAAAGCCCGCTCTCCCATACGGGGATGCGGCAGTTGAAGCAGTTCGGTATCTCGCGTCTCTCCATGCATCCAGAGCAAGTCCAGATCCACCGTACGCGGGCCCCAGCGAATATCCCGAACCCGTCCGAGTTGATTCTCAACACTGAGCAATTCAGCGAGCAAGTGCTCCGGTGTCAGACTTGTGCTGACCGTAGCAGCCATATTCAAAAACGCGGGCTGATCGACATATCCTACCGGCTCCGTCTCATACAACGCAGAACAGCGCAGCACAGATATATGAGGATGTTCATTCAGGAGCGTTAACGCTTCAAGCAGCGTCTGCTCCCGATTACCCAAATTAGCCCCTAAAGCAATATAAGCCTCTGAGGATTCAGAGGTCGAATGTGCAATCATGATCGGTTCTCACTTTCTTGAGCGGCGAAGCTCTACCGTTACGCCTCCGAAATGAATATCAAATGGCGGGTGCGGCTTCGTCACCTTGACTGTCAATGCATTGATAATAGTATAAGTGTCTAGTAAAGAAGATGCAATATGTTCACCCAATGCTTCAATTAACTGGAACGATTTATTTTCAACGATCTGTTTCACCAGTTCATGAATTTCTGCATAATTAATCGTTTTGGTCAGATCATCGTTACGTCCAGCTTCGCCCAGATCCATATCGATCTCCAGATCAATATAATACCGCTGACCCAGCTTTCGTTCTTCTGCAAACACACCGTGATACCCGTAATACTCCATGCGGTGCAAAACCATTCTGTCCATCCAGTTCCCCTGCCTTCTATTCAAGTACTCTCTATATCAAAACGCTTCGCTTCAACATGAAGGGGCCGCGAAGGCCCTCCATTATGATCTTCTCCGTAAGCCCGGAGAACGATGTAACATTGCATCACACATGTCCGCCGTGCGCCGGATCGGCTTCACATCATGAACCCGTACCAACTGGCAGCCTTGGGCAATGCCAAATGCAACCGTTGCTGCCGTGCCTTCCAGTGTATCGTCAGCACCTACATCCAGCGTGTGCTGGATGAATCTTTTGCGAGAGGTAGCGAGTAGCACCGGATACCCCAACTCGTTTAACAGACCAAGAGAAGACATCAACTCCAGGTTCTCCGAGAGGTCCTTCACAAAACCAATCCCTGGGTCCAATATAATCTGATGTTCCTCTACACCCGCTTCAAGCACAAGCTGAATGCTGTCCTGCAAATCACCTACAACATCGAGCAGGTAATCGTTGTAGTCTCTCGCCTGACGGTTATGCATCAGAATAATGGGACAGCCCAGTTCGGCTGCCGTTCGCGCCATCTCCGGATCAGCCTTGGCTCCCCATACATCGTTGATAATATGGGCACCTGCCTGAATGGCTTGGCGGGCAACATCCGCCTTGTATGTATCCACGGAGATCGGTATATGTGGCGCCTCTGCACGCAAAGCTTCGATCACCGGAATAATTCGGTGAAGTTCCTCATCTGCGCTGACCACTTCTGATCCTGGACGGGTGGATTCTCCGCCAATATCAATCAGATCCGCACCGTCCTCCATCATTTGTTTCGCATGGGCTACTGCCCGCCCCACACTATTGTAGCGCCCACCATCTGAGAACGAATCTGGCGTGACGTTCAAAATACCCATAATCTGCGTCCGGGAGCCCAGTGTAATTGAAGCTGGCCCCCATTCATATTTCCGTTCATAGATGACTGGTGTAAGTGTCATGAAGTATACCCCGCTTTCTCCCGGTACATACGTAGCAACACTGCCGTTACCGGGCCGATCCGTCCATTGCTGATCGCTGTTTCTGTGCCGCTCAGATCCCGCAACGTTGTTACCGGTACAAGCTCGGCTACGGAACCCGTCAGAAATATTTCATCTGCTTGCTGCAGATCTTCCCAGGGTGACTGCACTTCTATGCAAGCGATACCTTGATCTGCGGCAATCTCCATCACCACCGCTCTAGTGATCCCTGGAAGAATGCCTGTTGACAGCGACGGGGTGTAGAGGACTTTCTCCCGCACCCAAAATATATTGCTGACAATACCCTCGGCAACATAATCGTCGCGCGTAAGCTGTAATCCTTCTGCACTCAGTAATCGCTGGTCTTGTCCACCATAAATGTTTAATTCACGCTTCGCCAGGATACTGTTCATATAGTGAAGCGACTTGAATCTGATCTGGCTTTCCGGTGTATTACGAGGTGTAGACAGACGTTGCAACATTTTACCCCTTTCATACAGAGTAGGAGAGGGGGCAGGTAATGATTTTGCCAGTACGATATGTGTGGGATCTGTATAATCCCCCGAAGGTAGTCCAAGCGGCGCTTCACCTGCGGATACTGTATAACGCACGTACGCATCCTTAAGTTCGTTCCCCTGCATCAGACGGGATATCCAGTCTTTGACTTCCTCGGCAGTCACTGTAAAAGGAATGCCCAACTCTTTACAGCCTGAAGCCATGCGCTCCAGATGCCTTTCCAGAAGGTAGGGTACGCCTTGGTATGTTCGAAAGGTCTCGAACAGCCCAAGGCCGTACAAAAAGCCGTGATCCGTTACAGGAACCGCAGCCGACGCCAGTTCAACCAGTTCTCCGTTAATCGCGGCATATTGCATATTATACGTTCGCTTTTTGCTGTGCTAGGAAATTGCGAAGCATCTGGTGTCCATGATCTGTAATAATGGATTCCGGGTGGAACTGTACCCCTTCAATCGCATACGTTTTGTGACGCAGACCCATAATCTCTCCCTCAGCGGTTTCCGCTGTAATCTCCAGACAATCCGGCAGGCTACTGCGTTCCACGATCAATGAATGATACCGAGTTGCCGTAAACGGAGAAGGCAGCCCTGTAAATACCGATGTACCCTGGTGATGCATCTCCGATGTTTTGCCATGCATCATCCGATCCGCCCGAATGACATTGCCTCCAAACGCCTGCCCGATTGCCTGATGTCCAAGACAAACGCCAAAGATGGGAATGCTTCCTTTGAAATGATCGATAACTGCCAAGCTGATCCCCGCTTCATTCGGAGTGCATGGACCTGGAGAAATCAGAATATGATCCGGTGCCAGTGCTTCGATACCTGCCAGATCAATCTCGTCATTGCGGCGAACTTCCACCGTCTCCCCCAATTCACCCAGATATTGAACCAGGTTGTAGGTAAAGGAATCGTAATTGTCGATAACCAGAATCATAGGTCTGCTCCTCCTCATATTCCACCGCAGATTACGGCGGATGCCTTGTTTATTTTAACTAATTTAGTTTGATTGCTTCATTCTGTCTCTTCATGTGGTTTCTGCTCGCGTCGGGATTACCCCTGCTGATGCCTGCGCTGTGTCAGCCTCGGCTCGTTCACTATAGTTCACTGCTCGCATCATTGCTCTAGCCTTGTTGGAACACTCCTTGTACTCGCGATATGGATCGGAATCAATGACAATACCTGCACCAGCCTGTACATACCCCGTTCCATCCTTGATTGCAAGAGTGCGTATGACGATATTCAGCTCCATATTTCCACTGTAGTCCATCCATCCAATGGACCCTGTATATGGCCCACGTCTTACCGGCTCTAGCTCTTCGATAATTTCCATCGTGCGTACTTTCGGAGCACCCGTTATCGTTCCACCAGGAAACGTTGCAGCAATGACATCAAACACAGTCAATCCTTCGGCCAGCCTGCCTTCCACCTGTGAAACCAGGTGCATAACATGCGAATATCTCTCGATTGTCATTAATTCAGGGACATGAACCGATCCATACGCAGCAATCCGCCCGATATCATTGCGCTCCAGGTCAACCAGCATAATATGCTCGGCCCGCTCCTTCTCACTACCAAGCAGCTCATCTGCCATCGCCCGATCCTCTGCTTCATCTCGTCCTCTTCTTCGTGTTCCGGCGATGGGCCGCGCACTGACTTTGCCGTTCTCGACTTTGACGAGCAATTCTGGCGATCCACTGACCAGTTGGAATTCGGGACTGCGAAGCATCCCCATATAGGGTGACGGGTTCACAATACGTAACCATTCATAGATATGCTCGCTACTGGATTGGAGTTGCTTTTCATGTCGCAGGGACAGATTAACCTGAAATACGTCGCCTTGCCTGATATACTCCTGTACTTTACGCACAGCTTGTTCAAAATCTTTTTGTGGAAAGGATGTCCTCCACCCCTCTGTTTCGCGTTCGGATTCTTCTCTTCGGAGGGCAAGATGAACCTGTCTGTGACGGAGCTCCAACGCTTGCTGTTGCTCCTCTGCCTGAGCAAAACCCATAATATGAAGCCAGCGTTGCTGCATGGCTACAGCACGTTTCCCAGCCGCAGCGTAGAGACTCTGCAGATCGGTCTGCTCCTGCTGTTCAGCACTTACCTCCAGATGCACCATACAGAAAAGAGCCTGCTGCTCATGGTCATATGCCCATATTTCCTCAAAACGCATCCACCAGTAATCTGGAAGTGCAGGATTATCTTCAGCAATCGATGGCAACTTCTCCAGTGATCTGGCTACATCATAGCTGAGGTACCCGGCGCAACCGCCTGCAAAATCTGGTGCTCCATCAACCTTGGGTGCTCGGTAAGGTGACGTCCACCGTTTTAACACATCCAGCGGTTTACCCCGATCTGTTCGACTTTTTCCTTGAAACACATCATGAATTGTAGCTTCCTGCCCTTTGCCGGAAACGATGGATACCGGATTTAATCCGAGGAAAGTATACCTTCCGCCTTTGCCATTCTCCAGCACAATTGCGTTAGGAGATGCTTGTTGCCACGCTGCCTCCCACGTTAGCGGTAAACCGCCATGATACGGTCCCTCATCGGACTTCGTTATATAAGGAAGCATGGTCCAGCCTTGTCCAGCCCATGCTTCCCAGTCGGCGTATGTTGTCATCAGGTGTGTCATTGCGGCCCGCCGCCCTTTCCTGTGTCACTATATAAGTTGACTATATAATTTACACAGTCACCCCAATGGCAGATAAGCTGTGCAAACGAGTGTTCAACTTATGTAGTTCTTATTGTTTGATAGTATACTAAAGCGCCGTTGCTTTTAAAAGCATTACACAAAAAATCCTCCCCACCCGTCAGGGCAGGAAGGATACATATAAACCGTTCAGAAACATCAAGCTTATCCGGTAAAAGATAAGTCCTGTGCCTGAATTATGCCTCGAAATTGTAAAGCGGAGTGCTCAGATAACGTTCGCCGTTACTTGGCACGATAACGACAACGCGTTTACCTGCGCCCAGTTGTTTTGCTACTTGTAGTCCTGCGCGAATCGCTGCACCGGATGAAATACCGGATAGAATCCCCTCTTCTTTTGCAACAGCACGAGCGGTTTCAAATGCATCATCATTCTCGATGTGAATGATCTCGTCATATACTTCTTGATCCAAAATTTCAGGAATAAAGTTTGCGCCAATTCCCTGAATTTTGTGAGGACCCGGTTTACCGCCAGCCAGAATTGGTGATGCTGCCGGCTCTACGGCTACAATTTTGATCCCAGGGAATGCTTCTTTCAACACTTCACCCGTACCTGTGATTGTTCCGCCAGTACCGATTCCCGCAACAAATGCATCGAGCGTACCGCCTACAGACTGGATCGCTTCAACGATTTCAGGACCTGTCGTTTCGCGGTGAATCTTCACGTTCGCTTTGTTTTTGAACTGCTCCGCCATGAAGTAGGACGGATTTTCTTTCAATAGCTCTTCGGCTTTTTTGACTGCGCCATTCATTCCTTCTGCTCCAGGTGTAAGTACAAGCTCGGCACCATAAGCACGAAGCAGGTTACGACGCTCCAGACTCATCGTCTCAGGCATTACAATAACAGACTTGTAGCCTTTAGCAGCAGCAACCATCGCGAGGCCGATCCCCGTGTTACCGCTTGTTGCTTCAATGATCGTACCGCCCGGTTTCAGCTTGCCTTCTTTTTCCGCTTCTTCAACAATGCTAATTGCGATCCGGTCTTTAACACTTGATCCCGGGTTCTGGTATTCCAGCTTCACCAATACTTCAGCACTGCCTTCAGGTACGATATTGTTCAAACGAACAAGCGGAGTACCTCCGATGAGTTCAGTTACGTTATTAACTACTTTAGCCATATGAATGCCCTCCTTAGTGGTATAAATGATACTTATATAAGTTAAACTAAAGATTTACACCTTTCACTCCAATGACAGAATAACCTTCCAATCGCTGTTATCCCCAGATTTTTTGATCCCCTTTTAAAAGGGAAAATCCGGTGATAAAGGCGAACGCTTCGCTTCTCCAGGTTTTTTCTGTCCTCTCCGTTATTGTGTAAAAAAACGTTCAACTTATATAGTTCCTGTAAGCTTATACGATGTGTGCGAATGAGCCTCTGGATGTTTATGAAGAACTGCGGAAATCCGGTGATTATCCGTTCCTTTCTGCATAAGAACCACGCATACAGGTATCAGGCAGCGCCGAGTTTTCCGAAAGTTTCTTTACTACATTGAAAACATCTAAATTCATGCATATCATGTGATGATGTATTTATATCCGAGTAAATGAGTAGGTTTTTGATTATTTTCATCTTATCAACGTTACACGCCATTGTCAATATGAGTACTCAAAAAAATACTTTGCCTTGGGCCCTGAGACCGTAGACAAAGTATTTTTATCAAGATGCCACTTCTATAAGACAGGAAATTTGCCAATCTTCGTTTCAGGAGGCAGGAATCTCGGAGATAATCACGGCCTCGTATTTATCGCGCAACATCTGTTCCACCTGTGGAAGTGGATCAGCCTGACTTAAGGCCAGCTCCATACGAATCTCTTCATGTACTTCCTTTGCTGACTGCTCCTGGCGTTCGACTTTGTCATTCAGTCTGATGATTGCATAACCGTCCTCAACTTTCACTGGACCAGCAATATCACCGATTGACATATTTGCAGCCTGTTGCAAAATGGATTTAGGTTGGAACGGATCGTTCTGATCGATCCACCCTAGTTTACCTCCCGCATCTCGGGAGTAACTATCCTCTGATTCGGAGCGAGCCATTTCTTCGAAATCTTTCCCGTTCCGAAGCTCCGTCAACATAGCCTCTGAATCAGACTTTTCTTTTACCACAATTATGGACAGATCGTATTTCTCAGGGGTGATATAGTCTTCTCGATGCTCTACCCAGTATTTTTGAATATCGTCATCCTTCACCTGTATACCTGCGGTAGCAATCTTTTCGAGCAGTAGACGGTAACCTGCCTCTAATTCGAGATCCTGTTTCGACAGGCCAAGCTGTGATTTCATGGCATCATAGTATGACTTCTCTGAATCATATCCATCCATCGCTCCAGCCATTTCTCTTGCGATCTCTTTCGGAGTAACCACCAAATTGCGTTGAAGAGCTTCTGCATATACTGCTTTCCGGTTCAGCATCTGTAGGAGGATCTCACTACCATAACGTCGTTTTAATGCATCCGTCCAAGCTTTATCTGTGATCACTTCACCATTAATCGTCGCAACCGTACTTCCCTCTTCCTTGCTCCCATCATGAGGTGTTTCTGCATCTTCTTTTCCCTGATGCAGCACCTGCATCGCCATGAATGTACCCATCACGAGCACGCCAAGTGTCAAAATAACGACCGCCGTCCATAATCCTTTTTCCTGTCTGGTCATACCTCATCCCGTCCCCGCATCGATCAATTCTTAGCTTGTTCTAGGATGGCCTCTAGCTGCTCTTTGTTAAAATCATACGCTTCATTACAGAATTGGCAGACCACTTCAGCCTGCCCTTCTTCTTCAATTAATTGCTCCAGCTCGGACTGACCAAGACTGATTAAGGTTTGTTCCAGACGTTCACGAGAACAACTGCATCTAAAACGAATATCAAGTTCGCCCATGACTTGCACATCCGGCAGGAGACGACGTAACAATTCCTCTAGCTCGAGTCCTTCGTTCAACAAGGTTGTCACCGGAGGCAAGGCACCAATAGCATTCTCGATTTCTGTAATCTCGGGATCAGTGAGACCTGGGAGAAGCTGAATAATAAATCCGCCTGAAACGATAACCGAATTATCCGTATCAACCAGCACACCCACGCCAACAGCAGAAGGCGTCTGTTCTGACTGAGCAAAATAATACGTAAAGTCTTCGCCCAGTTCACCCGAGATAATCGGAATGCTACCACGGTACGGGTCTTTCAGTCCCAGATCCTTCGTTATATTAATGAAACCTTCTGTACCCACCGCCCCAGCTACATCCAATTTCCCAAAACGATTGCTTGGCAGATGTACATGCGGATTTGAAACATAGCCGCGCACCTCACCTTTGGCATTAGCATCAGCTACGATCTGGCCTATTGGGCCATCACCGTTCACTTGAATAGTGAGTTTTTCATCACCTTTCAACATTGCCCCCATAATAGATGCGGTCGTTACTGTACGCCCCATAGCTGCTGTAGCCGTGGGAAACGTATCATGTCTTCTGCGTAGCTCTTCTACCAGTTCTGTGGTCTGAACGGCAAATGCTCTTACCTTTCCATTCATTGCTGTACCACGGATCAACCGGTCATGTTTGTTGTTGTTTTCCAAGTCATTCAGCCTCCTTTGGCGTGTCATTTTAATATCCTAACAGAAAAAAACGGCTCAACATTTAAGCTGTAATCCCAGCCTGCTGTATGCCGCCCTTTGTATGTCTACCTTTCTCGGTTCCGCTCGTAGATGACACGTAGCCCCTCAAGCGTAAGCAGTGGATCAACTTTCTCAATGCTACGGGTTTCTTCTGCAATCAGAGTAGCAAGACCTCCTGTGGCAATAACCATAGGCTCGGCCTTCATCTCTTCGCGGATTCGTTCTATGATGCCGTCCACTTGGCCGGCATAACCATAGATGATGCCGGACTGCATGGCATGTACGGTATTGCGCCCAATCACCTTCTTCGGCTTCTCCAGCTCAATTCGCGGTAGCTTCGCCGCTCGCTCGTAAAGCGCTTCGGTAGCAATGTGAATACCAGGTACAATTGCGCCTCCCAGGTAATGGCCTTTCTCATCAATACAGTCAAATGTTGTGGCTGTACCAAAATCAACGACCACAAGGGGGCCGCCGTATTTTTCCACGGCCGCCACAGCATTCACGATCCGATCCGCCCCTACTTCACGGGGATTCTCATATCGTAGATTCAGGCCGGTCTTGATACCGGGTCCAACCAGCAATGGTTTTTTTCCCACATATTTCACACACATCATTTCAATGACACTCACCAGTGGCGGAACCACAGATGAAATAATTACACCCTCGATGTCGCGGGCAGAAATACCTGACATATGAAATAAATTATAAATCAATACGCCGTATTCATCCACTGTGGACTGACGAGATGTGCTCAGACGAAAATGATGCAATAGTTCACGGCCGTGATATACCCCGAGCACGATGTTACTATTGCCCACGTCTACGACTAAAATCAAAGAGGTTCACCCCTCTTTCTTTTCGTTTAGATCCAGGCTGATATCCAGGCTCTCAAAAGAATAGGTTAACCTGCCAACCGAAATTACATCCACACCCGTTTCCGCTATTCCGCGAATCGTTTCAAGTGATACATTGCCGGATGCTTCTATCTTCACATGCGGAGCCTGTTCACGAATCAGAGCGACTGCTTCTCGCATCCGATCAGGCCGCATGTTATCCAGCATAATGATATCTGCGCCTGCTTGCAAGGCTTCCTGTACCTGGGCCATGTTTTCCGTTTCAACTTCAATCGTCATCGTATGCGGAATAACTGCCCGTGCTCGCTCAACAGCTTCTGTAATGCTGCCTGCGCCTTTAATATGATTGTCTTTGATCATAACGGCATCATACAGTCCAAACCGGTGATTGGCTCCGCCACCCACACGTACAGCATACTTTTCCAGCAAGCGATGACCTGGTGTTGTTTTGCGTGTATCGACAAGTCTGGTCTTCAATCCATCAAGAGCATCCACGTAGGAACGTGTTCGGGTAGCAACACCGGACATACGCTGTAACAGATTAAGTGCGAGCCGCTCCCCAGTCAGGAGCGAATGTGTACTTCCTTCAACTTCAGCCAATATGGTGCCAGGGATAACTATATCGCCGTCATTTACCTTTGCCGTATAACGGAGCTCTGGATCCACGACATGGAAAACAAGCTCAGCAATCGTCATACCCGCTATGACTCCATGATCTTTGGCATGAATCACAGCCTTGGATTCACTGCCTGCCGGAATGGTCACATTCGTTGTGACATCACCTGCACCTACATCCTCGCGCAGCCAGCCTTTGATCGTCTCAATTAGTTCCTCATTATATCCGTTCAGTATCATGACATCCATTCCTCCACAATCGCTTGTTCTCGCTGCTGCAGACTATGCTTCTGCCATATTATATCGTCTCGTGCAGGGAAGTCCTCACGGTAATGTGCTCCTCGGCTCTCCTCACGGTGTAGCGCTCCGCTGGTTACAAGCCACGCACAAGTCAGAAGGTTCGCATACTCCAGTTCTTCCCTTTGTGTAAGTTTCTGATCGAAAAAAGACAACTCCTGCTGCAATTTATCTATAGCCTGCCTCAGATTAGTTCCATTTCTTCGCAGACCCACTTGACGAACCATCATCTTTTGCAGACGTAAACGTCTTTCCGATACCGGCTTGGAATGCTGCTGCTCTTTCGCATCGTTAATGTTCTTATTTTCTGTGCTCGGAGATTTTACATCTCTCCCCAGTGTCCCTTCGAGCGGCGGCAACGAATGAATACGTTCCACGATTCTGCGGCCAAATACAATCGCTTCAGATAAGGAATTGCTCGCTAGTCGATTGGCTCCGTGCACGCCGGTAGAGGATACCTCGCCACAGGCAAATAAACGGGGGATACTGCTCTCACCACTCAAGTCCGTCTTTACTCCGCCCATCATATAATGAGCCGCAGGCGCAACCGGAATCCAATCCGTAGTCATGTCGAGACCGTAACGCATACAAGTTTCATAAATAGTAGGAAAACGATGTTTCACCATCTCCGGCTGCTCATGGGTAATGTCGAGGTACACAAAGGTGCTGTTTGTCAGTTCCATCTCGCTGACAATCGCTCTAGCTACAATATCACGAGGCGCCAATTCAAGCTGCGGGTGATATTTCTCCATAAAACGCTCACCCTTCACGTTGCGAAGGTAAGCCCCTTCCCCGCGTACCGCTTCAGATACCAGGAAGCGGGGTGCTCCCGGGTAACATAAGGATGTCGGGTGGAACTGGATAAATTCCATATCACGAACTATAGCCCCCGCACGGTATGCCATAGCTACCCCGTCAGCTGTAGCTACATCGGGATTAGTTGTATAACGATACAGCTGTCCCGCCCCGCCCGAGCAGAGCACTGTTGCTTTTGCTTTGACAAATACCTTTGAGCCGTCTTCTTTCAGAATCAGAGCGCCGATACATTCTCCTCGATCCGTAATCAAATCCACCACAAAGTGCTCATCCCAAACGTCAATGCCCGAATGCTCGTGAACCTCAACGGCGAGCGCTCTTACGATCTCATATCCAGTTGCATCCCCATTGGCATGTAAAATACGGCGGTGGCTGTGCGCACCTTCCTGCGTCAACGCCAATTCGCCGTTCTCCAGATCGAACAATGTCCCCAGACGGATCAGTTCTCTGACACCGTCCGGGCCCTCATTCACCAAGACTTCAACCGCCTCGGATCGGCACAAACCCGCTCCGGCAACAAGAGTATCTTGCAAGTGGTACGCAGGAGAATCATCTTCAGCAATAACAGCCGCAATCCCGCCCTGCGCATATCTGGTGTTACTCTCAAGCAAAGACTTCTTCGTAATCATCAGAACACGATGCTGTTCGCTAGCCTTAATTGCGGTAAACAGGCCAGCAATGCCTGAACCAATCACCAGTACATCGGTCTCTACCATCGGCAGCGCAGAGAGGTCGAAATCATATATATATTGCGGTATCATCGTTTCACCTGTCTCGGAGCAAGAGTAACGCATGTTACTTCACCAGTAACATGCGCTCTAGTGATTCTCTGGCTTTATCAGCAACAGCAGGAGGGACATAAATCTGCGGTTTCATCGTTTCCAGGCATTTGACCAGCTTCTTCAGGTTGTTAACCTTCATGTTTGGACATACCAGGAACTTGGTTGCAAAATGGAACTGTTTATCCGGACTGTCGAGGCGAAGCTGATATCCTGTACCATCCTCTGTGCCGACAATGAATTCCTTCGTGGAGGATTTTTTGCAATATTCCAGAATCGCTGTTGTACTACCTACAAAGTCACCCATTTCTACAACTTCAGGGCGGCATTCAGGGTGCACTACAAACTCAGCATTCGGATATTTAGCCTTCATCTCAACAACATCTTTTACCGTGAGCATATCGTGTGTATTGCAGTATCCTTCCCAGATGATCATCTTCTTGTCTGTGTGCTGCTGTACATAATGCCCCAGGTTTTTATCAGGTACCCAGATGATTTCCTCTGCATCTACGGACTGGATTACACGAACAGCATTGGCTGATGTACAGCAAATATCTGTTTCTGCTTTGATCTCAGCCGAGGAATTAATGTAGGTGACTACCTTGGCGTTCGGATGTTGTGCCTTCAACTTACGTAATCCGTCCACGTTCACCATATCCGCCATCGGGCACCCAGCACGTTCATCAGGAATCAAAACGGTTTTATTGGGAGCCAGAATTTTAGCGCTTTCACCCATAAAATGAACACCGCAGAATACAATAACGTCTGCATCTGTTTGTGCCGCCTTCTGGGCAAGCAGGAAAGAATCTCCGCGAAAATCTGCGACTTCCTGTACTTCATCACGTTGATAATAATGAGCAAGAATAATAGCATTACGTTCCTTCTTGAGTTCCATCAGCCGCTCACGCAGCTCACGATTCATCTCAGCCTTGCGCTCTAAAGCCAGAGCTTCCACCTGTGATCCTCTCCTTATCGGGACAGCGTCAAGCGCTGTTTCATGGGCTAACCTGTGTCGTTATGTTCGCTGGTGAAACGAATCACAAGCGGTTTAACAACTAATGTACACAACGTTCACGACTCTGTCAATAAATGAAAAAGGGCAGGATATACTCCCTTATCCCCCTTATGCTGTCCGGTTCGCCATTTAGCTCTTGATTATCTGTTTCTTCTACGAATGAATAATTTCTACAAAAAAAGAGAGCCACGAGGGCTCTCTTATCTTTCCGATAGCATGACCGGACATGTGATATTAAGATGTCGGTTTCGTACCGCCATCGTTTGGATCATTGCTGCCCTTATCCAAGTCAGGAGCTTCATTCGGAATATCACCAGCTGGCGGCTCAGATGTTTCATCTTTACCCTGAATGCGTACGCGAACATCACCGATGTTATCAATGATTGGCTCGCCGCCTTCATTTGGCGTACCTTCTCCCGAATTGTCACTATCTGCTTTTGGTGTCAAGGAACCTGTTTCGATCAACTGCTTGATCTGATCCATTTCCAACGTTTCCACTTCAAGCAATGTTTCGGCAATCAGATGCATCTCTCTTGTATGTTTTGTAAGGAGGGCTTTACACTTTTCATAACATTCGTTAATAAAGCGCTGCATCTCTTGGTCAATCTCATATGCGATGGAATCCGAGTAATTCTGCTCATGACCGATATCCCGTCCAAGGAATACCTGTCCTTGTGAACTTCCGAATTGCATTGGACCCAGTTTCTCACTCATACCATATTCCATAACCATGCTGCGCACGATACCTGTCGCTTGTTGGAAGTCACTATATGCACCGGTACCAATCTCACCGATAAACAATTCTTCCGCCACGCGACCTCCGAGAAGTCCGGTTACTTTATCCAGCAACTCCTGTTTGGTAACGAGCATGCGGTCTTCTTTTGGCAACATGATTACATATCCACCCGCACGTCCGCGCGGAATGATGGTCACTTTATGTACCATATCAGCATGTTCCAGGAAGTATCCTACAATGGTATGGCCTGCTTCGTGATAAGCAACAATGCGTTTCTCCCGATCACTGATGACACGGCTTTTCTTCTCCGTACCAACGATGACACGGTCAATCGCCTCATCCACTTCACGCATGGAAATATCTTTTCTGTTACGGCGTGCTGCGAGCAATGCCGCTTCATTCAGCAAGTTCTCCAGATCTGCACCCGAGAAACCTGTTGTACGCTTCGCAATAATGTCCAGTCTCACATCTTTCGTGAGCGGTTTGTTACGGGAGTGTACTTTCAGAACAGCTTCACGGCCTTTAACATCTGGACGATCCACTGTGATTTGACGGTCAAAACGGCCTGGACGCAACAATGCAGGGTCTAGAATGTCTGCACGGTTCGTGGCAGCAACGATGATAATACCTTCGTTTGCACCGAATCCGTCCATCTCAACGAGCAATTGGTTCAGGGTTTGTTCACGTTCGTCGTGACCGCCACCAAGACCAGCACCACGCTGGCGTCCCACTGCATCGATTTCGTCAATAAAGATGATACAAGGCGCATTTTTCTTTGCATTTTCGAACAAGTCACGTACACGTGATGCACCGACACCGACAAACATTTCAACGAAGTCGGAACCGGAAATGCTGAAGAATGGTACACCTGCTTCACCGGCTACAGCACGAGCAAGCAAAGTCTTACCTGTACCTGGAGGACCTACGAGCAATACGCCCTTCGGAATACGTGCCCCAACGGCTGCGAACTTCCGAGGGTCCTTGAGGAAGTCTACGACTTCAACAAGCTCTTGTTTCTCCTCGTCTGCACCCGCCACATCTTCAAATGTTACGCGCTTCTTCTCTTCATTGTAGAGGCGAGCACGGCTTTTACCAAAGTTCATTACTTTACCGCCGCCGCCTTGAGCCTGATTAAACAGGAAGAAGAACAGCAGGAACATAATGATCAAAGGAATAAAGGAAGTCAGCAACGTTAACCAGATGCTGTCACCCTTCATTGGTTCCTGATGATATTCAAATTTGTTAGCTTCACTTGCAGCTACAAGTTCGGTAATTGCCTCATCCGTAGGAGGAATATACGTTGAGAAATTTTCTGATTTGGCCCCATCAGGTGCTTGTTTGTATCGGCCGGTCACGAGATATGTCTGACCGTTGAATTGAACAGTCACTTCGGCGATATTGTTGGCTTTAACCTCAGCACGAAACTGATCATATCTAGGGTTTTCTATAACATCGTTTCCATCTGTGATAAATCTAACTAAACCCACCACAACTAAAAAAAGAATCAAATAAAAACCAGAATTCCGGATGAACCGATTCATCCCCTACCTCCTCTCGAGACACTTTAATTATTTTAACATAGCCCGACATGGCTTCTCAATAGAAGCCAAGAACAGCTCAAGGCTTCGGCCTTACTGGATATCAGCTTGTGTAGATTTCTGGTTTTAGAATCCCAATATATGGAAGATTCCGGTATTGCTCGGCATAATCCAGACCGTACCCCACGATAAACGCATCAGGGATATCAAAGCCCGTGTAGTGAGCTTCCAGTTCCACTTTGCGGCCGGATGGTTTATCGAACAATGTTACCACACGTACAGTTTCAGCACCGCGGTTTTCCAACAGTTCAATCAAATAGCTGAGGGTCAGTCCGCTGTCGATAATATCTTCGACAATCAGAACTTCACGTCCTTCAACGGATACATCCAGATCCTTGATGATTTTGACAACACCGGATGACTTGGTAGATGCACCATAACTGGATACGGCCATAAAATCCATCTCAACCGGTACCGTTATGTTCTTAACCAAATCAGCCATAAATATAAACGCACCTTTGAGCACACAAATGACCAAAGGGTTCCGGTTAGCATAATCGGCACTGAGTGTTGCGCCTAATTCCTTAACCTTACTCTGAATTTCTTCTTCACTGATCAATACTTCCTGAATGTCGTTCTGCAACTGTGCGAACCTCCTAAGTTATACTATGAAAGCCTTACCTGAACCATAACCACTACCCCTGAATCGCTGAATCGCCTACAGTCATGTACAGGATTGCGGAAGTGCTCTCCCTGACAGGAGCCATATCGGACCGGCGAACACCCGGTAACCAGATGACATTGCCTGCTCCATCACACACCACAGGAATGCGTGGTCTGACAGATGGGGGAATTTTCTCGTCGATGAAAATATTTTTCACCTTTTTGCTCCCGTTTAATCCCATTACCTTCATGGTATCTCCAGGTAACCGTGATCGTACAACCAGCGGCATCTGAAGCTTATTTGCATCAAATGCGGCCTGATCAGCCGATTCCGGTACATGATAGTTTTCGGGACTCATCGGCATCAACCGGATATATCGGTTAATCTCGGTGAGTGAAAGCTCATAAGTTCCGCTCCATTGTGCAAGACGATACTCGTAAGATTGATCCTGTGCACTTGCCCGTTCGCCAAAAGAGATCAGACCATACTCCCGGGCACATACGAGTGTCTGTCCTATATCCAGGCTCCAGGTCGTCTCCTCGGTCTCCATGACCTTGCGCCGAATAGTTTCAATACGGGTAAAGTCGACAAAATCACTGTCCAAAGGCAGATAATTCAATATTAGTTTAATCAACCTTCGTTGTAAAGCGACATGTAACTTCAAGAAGGAAGGCACCTCAAAGGTCTGCCTTCCGCCGTTCACCTGCACTAGACACCTGTATGTGTCATGAGTACTCTGCTCCATGAAATCGTCTTCGTCACCCACAATTTCGGCAAGTCGATTCAGTGACGGCGTGAGTTGTCCATTATATTGCCCCAAAAATGGAAGCACATCCAGACGAATCGCATTACGCCGATATTTTCGTTGATCATTACTCTCATCATGAAAATAAGTAAAACCCTTAGTAATACAAGCTTCTACAAGGTCTGTCTTGTTTATACGAAGGCATGGTCGGATAAGTTCCACATTTTTTTCACGACGTTTGAACTTCATACCTGCAAGTCCCGAAAGCCCGCTACCTCGAAGCAAATGCAACATAACTGTCTCTGCCTGATCATCGGCATGATGTGCCAGGGCAATACTTGCTGCCCCATATTTGTCAGCCACTTCATGCAAAAAGGCGTAACGCCGGTTCCTTGCTGCCTCCTGTGGACCCTGACCTGTCTGTTTCATATAGGAAGGTATGTCCGCTTTGACCCACTCAAATGCAAGGCCAAGCTGACGTGCCAAATCCATCATCTGACGGGCTTCTTGATCCGACTCCGTCCGAAATCCATGATGTACATGGGCACAGATCAATTCGAGCGGCACATGTCGCTTGCTGATCTCATGCATGATATGCAAAAAAGCTACCGAATCCGGCCCGCCCGATACAGCGATGACAATCCGGTCCCCGGGAACCCATAACTGATGCTCTTCCGCTGCATCCAGTACGTTATTCACCAGTGTCTCCCAGCGCGAAGCTTCCATACCTGTTCCTCATTCCTTGCGTTATGTATATGCACGCCCAACATCAAAAACGTAGTGCATAGATAAGTACACCGATAAGTAGAATTACCGATAGAGCAAATGCATTTTTCAGCCATCGCGGTGTGCTGCTTCTGGAACGCCGGCGCATCTGTATAGGACGTGCCATCAATTCCTTCCACGATTTTGCAGCATGGTCTGCATTCTGGAATTGTCCCCGTAAGGCCACAATGATCCACTCACGAAAAGGAGCCAGCCGTTCGCTTTTTTCCACCAACATCACAAGTTGATTCACATTCCGCAATTGCGGGAGTCCATCTGTAGCCAAAGACTTCAGCGCGTCCGCTTCCAAAATGTGAATCATCAAAAGCGCATAGGCAAACACATCATATGTAGCATCTGCAGTTCGGCTACCTGCATTCCAAAATCCCCGGTCATACCATTCCGTGAACTGTTTAACACTTCGTCCAATGGACGTTACCCCGCCATAATCAATCAACTCGACATGACCGTAATCGGATACGAGTACATTTTGAGGTTTGAGATCGCCAAATACCCAGCCTGCCTGATGTAATTGAGCAAGTCTCTGCAACAATCTTAATCCAACCAGCAGTGTCCAGTCCGTTCCCTGACGCCGAATGAAATGATGGAGAGCCTCCCCCCGAACGTAGCGCATCACATAAAAAGGAATATCCCGTCCACGAACGGCATAATCATCCACATCTTTAAGATAGGAAGGAATGCCGCTCTGCCGAAGGGCTTCATGATTACGCTGTAACTGAAATGATTTGAGTACATTGATCTCCGATTGCAAATCGACCGGATCAAAACCCATTTTGAGCGCATAATGTTTGCCATTTTCTCCACGCTGGACGAGGAAAACAACCCCATTGGCGCCTCTGCCCAGCAACTTTCGAATCGTATACCGACTTCGGTTCCATTTCCCCGTAATGACGGTTCCCGGCGGGAAAGAGGCATCAGACAACGTTGTCACCGAGCATCCCTTCTCTTTCAATGCGATAGTTCCCTTCTATTTCCTGCTGTTCCTCCAGTGTACCATAACGGTAAAAATCAATCACCTTCTGAATTGCAGGGCCTGTCGGCGTTGCCCCCTTTGTCTGCAAGCGTCCGAACAAGGAACGAACACGTCCGGGATCATCGGTCCAGTCGATGTCCATTACCGCATCCTCTCCGCTGTGGCGGCCTGGAAAATGAAATACAGATAAACGACTTTTGCCTACTCGTGCCTGCAGGCTTAACATCAAATCCCGAATCCCTTCTTCTACTGCTGCCAGTTTCGGTTTCATACTAGCACTGACGTCAATCAGAAGCGTGACCTGCAGGGCGGCATTTTCTGTCAGATTGTCAATCACTTCCACAACCTGCGAGCGCTGGGATGGTTCCAGATCCGTTACTGTCTTGGTCCCCTTCTCTCCCAAAATTTGTGTTAACTCTCTATTAACCGCCTGTTGAATGGTCTGAACCACTGTTTTTCTCGTCATCATCTGCATCGTATGCGCAAGCTGTCTTGTACCTACAATCTGACTAATGCCTCCGCCAGCTCTCGCAATATCCTCAATCTCCCGACTACCCAGCTCACCAATCGTGCCATAATCAATTACACCTACGACATTGACTGTAATACCCTCTTCGCGTGCCTCCGCCGCTGCCAGTACCGGGCTTACCCCCACATTGGAACAACCGTCGGTGATCAACAAAATTTGTTTCATCCGATATCCCTCCGTTTTTCGTACTCTCCAACTCTATGACTAGCATTGCCACATTGAAGAGAGTTCAAACGGATTCCCGGCTTAACTTACGGTGCGCGGACGCTCCATACGATTAATACCAGGTACACGCAAGGTGGCCCATTCCGGGCGATAATGTTCAACTTTACCCACCACAACAGTCATGTCATCCAAAATCTCCTGCTGCTGATAACGAATAACACTCTCAAGTAAGCAATCTGCAAGTTCTTGCGGATCATCCGTATGAATATCCTGAATAAGCCGTTTCATCCATAGCTCTTTATTGACCGCGTATCCTGGAGCATCGTAGATTCCGTCTGTCATCATGATCAAGATATCACCCGGCTGTAACTGAAGGGTAACCAGATCGACCTCAATATCTTTAATGATCCCAATCGGTAGATTGCTCGCTGAAACTTGAATAACCTCCTGCCCACGTTTAATAAAGCTTGGGGTCGAACCAATTTTCATAAACGTTGTCTCTGCCGTATATTCATCGATCAGTGCCATATCTACTGTGGCATACATCTCCTCTGGAGAACGCAGCATCAGCACCGAATTGACAGATTTGATTGCTAATTTCTCGTCCATGCCCGATTGAAGCAGTTGCTCCAAAATATTTAATGCAGCACTGCTCTCCATACGAGCCCGTTCCCCGTTGCCCATCCCGTCACTAAGTGCCACTGCAAACGTACCGTTGCCAAGCTCCACAGTGCTGAAGCTGTCTCCCGACATCACATCGCCTCCTTTGGCGGCGGCAGCTACACCTGTTGTAATCTCAAATGTCTTCGCTGAACCGAAGGTCACGGTGGCCAGTCCCTGACGGGGATCAGTCATGGTCTCATGCAACACAGCAATATGCTCGTCCAGCACGTTAGAGATCAGCGGAGCGATCATTTTACGGCATTCATCAAATCCTCTTGTATAAGCATGTACAATCTCAATCTCCACGTTGCCAGCTTCCAGATTGATAATCTCTATAGAATGAATGGATAGTCCCAATGACTCCAGCGCATCCCGAATTTCTTCTTCCTGCTGTACCATCTCCTCGCTTTCGCGTTGAATTTCTTTGGCCAAGTCTTCCATCACCTGGGATACTCCGGACAGTTGCTCAGCAACCAGCTGACGGCTATCCATAATCTGGCGTTTCCATTGCATATTATGCTGATGCAGGCCATATTGGGCACGCATCACTTCAAGTACCTCCTCCGGCTTGGCACAGACCCGGTTCCATTCTGCCGGAATTTGTTTACCTGACAGCTCCGGGTCTGCCTCAATGGAACTCATCACATCGGTCATATAGCTATACGTTTGAATAAATTTCGCATCCCAGCACTGTGCACGCTTAAAGCATCCTGCACAGGTTCCCTCAGCAACTGCGTTCATAAAGTGATCCATCCCGCCTTCTTTGTGTACCGGCTCCCCCGTACCGGACATCTGATCGAAGCTGCGTGACAACTGACGGAATACCTGTGAGAAGCGCGTTACTCGCTCGGCCGTAATATCCCGAATACGTTTCGCATATTCATGCTGGGATCGGGTATGATCCTGTGTGCCTGGTACGTACTTGGAGATGGCTGTGAACATGCTTTTTGGTGTTAACATAAACAGCACGATAGCTGTGCACGTTTCCCACAAGGAATTCATCACGTCACTCGGACCGCCCAAATATATTGATAGAATAGATGAACCTAGCAACATCCCTAGGGCAACCCCCATACGTTTTCCTTCACGAAGCATACCCGCTAACATTCCGGCAAAAGCAAGCAGACTCATCTGATACACAGCAGACATATCGGCGAGACTCAGAATCAGCCCTGTAATCACTCCTACCGATGCACCCAGGGGGGCTCCGCCCACCAGCGCAAAGACGAGAATGAGATAACGGGAGAGCATATGCTCCACCGAAAGAGACTGAATGGTCCACCCAACTGCCCCGGTCATCACGGAAGCCAGCAGGATGATCAGGCACAAAATCTCCTCGTTCTTTAGGCTAAACTTTTTTTTTCGATACGTAAAAATGGGGATGGCCTGAATGAATACAAGGGTTAATACGAAACTTAGCACGGAATCCATGGTTAGCATCATCATCGCATACCAACTTAACGAAGGCCCAATCACAACGGCGAATAGCTTCACCATAAAAGTTGTCGTAAACACCATCGCTGGTGCATAAGATAATTCAGCACGGTCGTAAGACTCGAGCCCTCTGAACAGCAGATAGAAGATGGCAATCTCAGAGGCCACAATTAGAGAAACCGGAAATGGTGCAAACAGACTCCCTGCGAGTAATGCCGCACCAACGGGGATGATATAATCCCTGCGCATAAAAGCAATCACGGCAAAGTATGCAATGGCAAAAGGAGATAATTCATTCAGGATCATCGCCTTTCCCAGTAAGAATCCCATAAAAGTAAGTAGCAACACCCACTTGCGAGATACCATAGCCTGGACAGCCTTGCGGGAACCCAGCCATTGTTTCAGACGTACCGACAGCTCCTCACGAGCTGTAGCGCCTCCCTTGCCTGTTTTCATCCCCGGAAATTGAATGACATTCCACTTCTCCATCATGCTCAAGGCACCCCATTCGATTAATATGATTTCGTGTTTCACTCTCGATGGTTCTGATTATAGATAGAATAGAAGACGTAGTTTGTCAGAATAGCTGGACGAGCTTCGAAAAGTTTACGACAAAAGAAACCGCTATGGCGCGGTGGTGCGAAACCCTCGGCCTTATTGCGCTTTCTAGCATTTTTAAGCAGACTGTTGAACAGTGGCATGTCTGATTTTGAACGGGAAGTTAGAGGGTGTCGTCATGATCTGAGCAGAATAACTGGAGAATGCCATGGAAACCTGTCGGTAAAAAATGGAAGACGACAAATGTTCTTATTCTCCCCTGCACAATGTAAATCATGAAGAAATCGTGTCGCGTCTTACCTAAAAATAAACTCCTGACCGATGTTTCATCGAAATATGAATGCTGGTCATCCGATTATATAAAATAAGCACAAAAAAACCGTTAGCCAGCAGGCTAACGGTTTTAATTATATATTCAAATCAGGTTGAAACAGATTACACACGCTTAGCGCCACGGCCACCACGTTTGCCTTCTGTATTCTTCTTGAGCGAAGAGATCCGTTCCTCGCTATCTTTCAGGAAGCGTGACATTTTATCCTCAAATGAAGGTTTGCCTGCTGCGGGCTTGAAAGAACGGCCTCCGCGGTCACGGTTAAATCCACCGCCGCCACCACCACGACCTTGGCCACCACTTGGGCCGCCGCCGCTGAATCGTTCGCGATCTCCTCCACTGCGTTCCGGTCTAGGAGCTCTTGGGGGTCTGGATTGAGTTTGTTGCTCTACCGGTTTGTCAACAGCCTGTTTGATGGAAAGTCCGATCTTGCCGTCTTTGTCAACGTTGATAACCTTTACTGTGACTTGGTCATTCAGCTTCAGGTGGTCGTTGACATCTTTGACGTAATTGTCGGCGATTTCCGAGATGTGAACGAGACCCGTGACACCTCCTGACAGATCCACAAATGCTCCAAAATGCGTGATTCCTGTCACCTTGCCCTCTAACTTGGTGCCCACTTCAATTGCCATAGAATAAAATGATCCTCCCTTAAAAATATACAACCCGATTTTTTGATTGCCAAAATCATGCTGTGCTAAATGTAATTATACCTTATGCCATAAACCAAGGTCAACTGAGCACTACCCCATTGTTAAGCCTATTTTTTCCGGTTTACGCGCATCAGACTCATGGAAAACAAACCTTGCTCAGCAAAAGACTGGATTCCATCAGTTCCCTGACCCTTCGACCTGAATTGGTGTTTCTTCAGGAAGATAGTATCCTTTTTTCCGTGCCAGCTGTCCTATGTATTCAGGGTCCTTCAACCGACTGACCTCATACTTCAGCTGCTCGAGCTGTTTCTGCGTATCCTGCTGCGAAGTTTGCTGTGTGGCCAAGTAATCACTCTTGTCCGAAATTTGCGCATTCTGTACAAGAAACGTATATCCTGCCCAGATCGCAAACACAGCAACAAATGTTAACCAAAGCATCAGACGCCTTCGTGCACCAGCAGACTTTCCCTGATTAGCTGGGCTCTTCTTACTACCCACAGGTGCTCTACTCATTCCCCGGACGACCTCCTTGAAACCAGCGTTTCCATATCGCTGCAATTCTTGTACCCGCTTGGATCATCCACCCAGGCGTTACCCAATATCTCAGTAGCGGCCTAAACATCCAGCGGAACAATTTGCCGAAAGGGATTAAACATTGTAGCACCACCTTGCCCAGGAATAGCAGGATCGCGATGACGAAACCAAATAATACGCGAACCAATCTGTATATTCCCTTCGCTGGCACAACAATCAGGATGTTAAGGATATGTCCACACCACTGGATGAGTGTTCTCGCGAGTTTAATTAACATTACCACAAAACGCTGGGTTGTAACACTTAAAAGCCAAAAATAGAAGCAAACTCCGATAATCAGCCCCAAAAAGACATAAAACCGCAACTGTCCGTGGTTTCCGGCATACAACATCCGGAAAACGAACAGTGCGGAAGCGACCCAATACAGCAGGTCTAACGTATGGATGCTCCACCTTGGAAATTGCAGCTGTCCTGACAGTACCCGGTAACTGTCATAAGCTACACCCATCACAACTCCCGATAACACCATCCATGTCAGTGTGATCCACTGCGCATCCAGAATCATCGGAACATCTTGCCAAACAGGCCTTTACTGTTTTTGGACTGGGAACCGGGATCGAGATACTGAAGTGAACTAACCGTACCTTCAATGGATAAAAGACCTTCCTCCAGGCTCAGGTTTTTGATATGTAAATTGTGCCCCCGGATCGTCAGATGCCCAAGTTCGGTCTGCAACAAAAACTCCTCACTGTCAAAGCTCTCCACATTCGAAACCCCTGTTAGATCCAGCAGTTTCCTGTTTTGCATGTTTAGATAGTGTTGTTTAGCTTTTCCGTGCTCAGCCATGGCATGTACCCCTCCTTCTTTAGTACATAGCTTATGGATGAGAAACCCGGATTAGAACTCCTGTCTCTTTGATCTTTCCATTTGTCTCTGGGAAAAACATAAAAGCGTTCTCCCTTTAATAGGAGAACGCTTCATTTAAATGATATAAAGATGTATCAGAAATCCCTGTTACCAATCCATCCCGTTATCCTTGGCAATCGGCTCTTCCTTAACCAAGGTATAGAGGCTGCTTGCCTCATCCTTCTTGGTACTCTCAGCAAGACGCTCCACCTTCACGGTGACTAGCTTCTGACCGAACTGAACCGTCAGCTCATCGCCTACCTTTACAGCAGCGCTGGGCTTGGCTTCCCGTCCATTTACAAGAACACGTCCCTGTTCAGAAACGTCCTTGGCTACAGTACGGCGTTTGATCAACCGAGATACCTTCAGGAATTTATCAAGACGCATTATTTTACAGCTTCTTTAAGTTTGTTACCTGCTTTGAATGCAGGAACAGTGGACTCAGGAATCACAATCTCATTCCCTGTTTGTGGGTTACGTCCTGTACGACCAGAACGTTTGCGGGTCTCAAAAGTGCCAAAGCCGATCAATTGTACTTTGTCTCCGCTGGCAAGTGCATCTGTAATTTCTCCTAAAAAGCCGTTCAATACGGACTCGACATCTTTCTTTGTCAAACCGCTTTTGTTTGAAATGTTGTTGATCAGGTCTGTTTTGTTCATGTTAAAAGCCTCCCAAATTAAAAAAAAAGTATCTGCGAGCCTTGGCTGTTTTAGAATAACCAAGTTGATTCTCGCACGGTTACTACACATGTATTCTGGCTTTCATGCTAAATTCCTGCCTTGACCAACGACTTTTTTTAACTTATGCCGTTGCATGACAGAGAATCATCTTAGTCCAGTACCCGATATGATGTCTCTTCAAACACCAGACTCAATATAATGCTGAACACATGTTCGTATCATCATAACACACTGCCGAGCCTGATGGAATACGGTGTCTGGGTATTTTTACACATCAGTAAAATCAAAGCCCGGCCTTCTTTGCCTGTTGCCAGAACCGTTCCATCTCTTCTACCGTACTTTCCGCAGGTGTTTTGCCCTGTTCACGCAACCGATCCTCAATGTACTGAAACCTTGCCACAAACTTGCGGTTCGTGGCGGCAAGAGCCTCCTCCGGATCTGTATCAATGAAACGTGCCACATTCGCCGTGGCAAATAACACATCACCGAGTTCCAGCTTGCGTGCTTCTGCATCGTGCCCTTGTTGTACCGCTTCTCTGAGTTCAGCCAGTTCTTCTTCGATCTTGGCAAAAACGCCCTCCACATCATCCCAGTCAAAGCCAACCTTCGCGGCTTTCTTCTGGAGCTTATATCCTTTCATAAGTGCAGGCAGATCACGGGGGATACCGTCCAGTACAGAACCTTTTTCTACGTCCTGGCCTTTACGTTTTTTCTCCTCTGCCTTCATCTGTTCCCAGTTTTGCAGGGCTTCATTCGCGTCTTCCGCTTGATTATCGCCAAATACGTGCGGATGGCGGAAAATCAACTTGTCATTAAGTCCTTCTATAACGTCATACACGTTGAATGTGCCAACCTCTTCCTCCATCTGAGAATGCAACATAATTTGCAACAACAGATCACCCAGTTCTTCTTTCATGTGATCCGGGTCATCCTCATCGATCGTTTCAATCACTTCGTATGTCTCTTCAATCAGGTTTTTACGAATAGACTGATGTGTCTGCTCCTGATCCCATGGGCAGCCACCCGGACTGCGAAGAATGTTTACGATCTCGTGCAATCGCGCGAAAGAACGGCGACGTAATGCATCATCTGTATTTTTCGGCAAATAGATCAGCGACAGGTTACCATATCCGGGGGTACGATCCAACTCATGCAGGGGTACCTTATGAATGACTTCCTGATCTTGTACGCCAAGTGCATGGCCCACAAACACCGGATAATCATCCGGGTATACTTCCATTAGACATAGCTTCACATCGGATGCAGTAAAACCATCATAGACTTGTCCAATCAACGTATGAAGCTGGGGTTGTATCAGTTCGGGACTCAGGCTACTGGCATCGAGCAGTTGAAAGCCTTCAATAGGGTCGAATCCCAGTCGGATAAAGGCTTCATCCAGGAAACTCTCTCCGCCCATAATGCGTAACGAGATGCCCTGCTGCGGACAACGTTCCTTCAAAAGCCGTACACTGGCTTCGGCTACCATTGGATGGCCTGGTACGGCATAGACAATCTCTGCACCTGCATCCCCGTTACGAGCCGCCTCGATCAATTGGTTCGCAATCTCATCATATACTTCCGGGAAGGAGGATTTGGACTCATAGATCGTGTCAAACGACGTCATCTCTAGTCCTTCCTGCTGTAAATCATTCAACACTGGATGATCCAGTGTGCGTACATATAAAGTGGTTGCATGTTTCATTTTTTTAATGATCCCTAATGTCAGTTGGTCTGCATCTCCAGATCCTAAACCCACTACTGTCAAAGCTGCACTCATTACACTTAACCTCCATCCGAACCATCCTGCTTTTCCGGGCTACCTCTAACTCATGTAACATTTCAATGTGCGCATGAGCATCTCTCTTTTTTATCTGAACAGGATGGCGCTCAATAATTAAACGTATTATACCAGAATCTGTCGATATCCTATAATTGCATCTGCGTGGCTGCTTCATGCTGTTCAGTCGCACTGGCCCTCCATTAACTTGTAAGGTTGCCAGACAGACTGTAAAGGTACCCACAAGCGCAGCGGTACCATAAGCATGCGTAGCAGCATCTATACACCGTAGCAACTGTGATTTGGCTAGCGCAGTACACGCAGTCTGCGCAACAGCTTCGCCAGACGCGGCCCCAGCTTCGGTAAGGCCGCCAGCTCTGCGGCGGTCAGTAACCCTGTCCGGGCCGCGGCCAGCACAAACACGGCTGCGCCTGCGGCAATGCCCAGCAGGCTCACGCCCATCGCAGCCGGCCGATGCGTGGCTGCGATGCCCAAACCGCCGAGCACTGCTTCGGTGGCCCAGGCCATGCCTAGCGCCGCCAGACTCATGGCGGCGATTACCAGCGCCGGCTTCGCCAGGACGGCGCCAGGGGCAGGGCGCATGGCGGTGAGCCGCGCCAGAAGCGCCACATTCAGGCCAGCCGCCAGCATGTAGGCGGCTGCACCCGCAAGTGCCGCGCCGCTGATGCCCAGCGCCGGCACAAGCATGACGTTCAGCAACACCTTGACGCCTGCGGCGGCCAGCATGCTGAACGCAGGAGCACGCACGGCGCCGAGGCCCTGCAGCAGCGCCGCCGCGATGATGCTGACGGTGCTGCCCGCAGCCGTCAGCGCCATATACCGCAATGCTTCGGTGCCTGCGGCATCCCCGTACAGCATGCGGTTAATCGGATCTGCCAGCACCGCAAGACCTGCGGATGCCGCCAGACCGATCAGCCAGAACCAGCGTAGCGCCAAGCCTGCTTGCTGTCTGACGGCTTCTGGCCCGCCCTTGAGACGCGCTTCGGCCATCGCCGGAATAAACAGCACCGAGAGTGACGTGGCAAGCATCGTCACCAGCTGCACCAGCGGCAGTCCACGGTTGTAGATGCCAAAGGACACCATCGTTTGCACGTCGTCCAGCCCTTCACCGCGTAGCAGACGTGGAACGGTAAAGGTGTCCACCAGATTCATCAGGGGCACTGCCAGTGATCCAAGACAAACCGGAATGGCATAGATAAGCAAAGTACGTATCCATTCGGCATTTGAGCGTCTGATCACACGAGCTTGACCGCTTCTTCCAACTACCGCAACGTCATGTTCCACTGCTCCGGTATTTGAGCGTTCTCGGGAAGCATTCGCGGACAGTCTAGTCTGACTAATCTCCCTCGGTTGCTCCAATTCCGCATAAAACACTTCTGAATCCAAAGACTTTTCACATACTGCCTGCTCTTTCCACCGATGTCTATATACGAATCCCAACATGACGATAAGCCCCGCACATCCTCCGGCTACCGAGCCTAACATTGCCCCTGAAGCAACTGTTTCAAGCGAAGCATCCTGTCGAATCAGCCACAATAACACCACAATCATGACCGTTACCCGCACCGTCTGTTCGACCACCTGAGATACAGCTGTAGGCACCATCTGTTGCATCCCTTGGAAGTATCCACGTAAACCTGTCATCAGCGGAACACATAACAAGGCTAAGGATGCCGCACGGATGGAAGGAATCACATGCTGATTTCCAATCAGACCTGCGATCCAAGGTGCACTTCCATACATCACCACCGCGGTAATCATGCCTAATCCGCCGAGCAGCATCGAAGATAATCGTATAATCCTTCGGCTCTCGTCTGGTCTGCCAAGGGTGTTCTGTTCAGCTACGAATTTGGATACAGCCAAAGGCAACCCAGCCGCAGCCAGCGTAATAATGAGCATATATAACGGATAGACCGTGTTGTAGATACCGAAGACACCGTCTCCCCCCAGATTTTGAAGGGGTATCTTTTGAAAAGCACCAATGATTTTGGAGATAATGGCGGCAAGCCCCAGGATAAAAGCACCCTGTAGCAGCCTTGTTCCTGAAGATGGCTGTTTTATCAATTTCCCGGTTCCTTCCATGTGTATTCTGGCCTTCAAACGAAGCATAAGGCTTTCTTTGCTATTATACCTGCCAGAAGGCACACAATACGAACATCCTCTGATCATCAACTTGTGATCAGATGTCATCGGAGTACCTGTGTAAACACCTGTAGTTCATCTTATATGTAAAAAGCAAAAACTCCCGTATGCCCGGTTCAGGCTCACAGGAGTCCATCTGCTATCTATTGTTCCATTTGTTTGCCGAGGAAGCCTGCAGCCGTCTCAGCCATTTTAGTCTCCATCTGAGACATTTTCACGGATTCATCCTTGTTGAACAGGATAACGGTTCCGATGGGATCACCACCAGAGATAATTGGCGCGATAACAAAAGAGGATAACGTCTCGTCATGATCTTTGCTAAGCTCATAAGTACCATTGGTTGCTTCCATAATCGTCTTACGGTTTTCCATGCAACTCTCCACAAGGCTGCCAACCTGTTTATCCAAATACTCTTTCTTGGAGCCGCCTGCCACCGTGATAATGGTATCCCGGTCAGAAATCATCGTAACGTGACCTGTACTCTCATACAGCGATTCTGCATATTCTTTGGCAAAATCACCAAGTTCGCCAATAGGAGAATATTTTTTAAGAATAACTTCTCCATCCCGATCCACAAAAATTTCAAGCGGATCTCCCTCACGAATACGTAACGTACGACGGATTTCTTTAGGAATGACCACACGACCCAGGTCATCTATACGGCGGACAATACCAGTAGCTTTCATTTACATGTTGCCCCACTTTCTCGAGAAGATTTTTCAACTACTGTTCCTTAATGGGTAGAGGAAAGTCCCAGAACGTTTAGTGTGATTTCTTGACCATAGTATTCATCTGTTCCCATATCCTTATACATGCTTTGCGGAATATCGTGAATTAACTTTTTTATAAAGTGACAAAAATTGTCTCTCTACTCGTTTGCGCTCCATGTAAACAAAAAACGAAGCAACAGAAAGAACCGTGGTTCTCCCGTGCTTCGTTATAGGTTGTCCATATTACAATGAGTATAACCCGTTTCAGCGCACTTCTTAGGCTTCCCTGAGACGTATGTTACAATCGCTGTAAATCAAACTATTTACTGCTTGTACCTTCTTCGGTTTTTGCATCTTTATCTGTTCCTGTAGTACCTTGATCGGTTTTCGCATCCGTACCTTTTGAATCGGTTTTTGATTCATCTGTTTTCGTGCCTTCTGTTCCAGTACCTGTTGTACCTTCAGTAGTGCCTTCCTCTTTTTTCTCCGTCTTAGGAAGCTTCACTTCTTTAACGATTTTGTCCAGCTCTTTTTGCATAAACGTATCGATCTCTGCAGCAGCCAGCTGGCTTTTCAATGTTTCTTTTTGTTCCGCTGTCAACTTGGAGAAGTCCGCTTCTGTGCGAGCTTCCACTTTCATAACGTGGTAACCGTACTCTGTTTCAACAGGATCACTGATTTTATTCAATGGCAGTGTTTTAGCAGCTTCTTTGAAAGCTTCTACCCAAGTTGAAACAGGTGTATCTTTATACAATCCACCATCAGGTACAGACCTAGTGTCATCTGAATATTTTTTCACGATTTCAGCAAAATCAGTTCCGCCTTCAAGTTTCGCTTTTACTTCTTTCGCTAACTTCAATGCATCTTCTTTCTTACGTTCTTTCTGTGTTTTTGAATCCGTGAATCCGATCAATACGTGACGTACAGAAGCGGTTGTGAACTGATCCTTGTTTTTCTCAAACTCTGCCTTGATCGCATCTTCGGTTACGCCTGTTTCTTTATCTTTGATTACTGTCATGATCCGAGTCATGTAGTCTTTAATATTCTGGTCTGTCAAATTTTGAGCTTTCAACATCTCAGTCCATTGCTCTTCCTTCACGGAAGCCTTCATTTTGTCGAATTGTTCGGATGCTGTTTTGGCTCCGGCCGTTTTGGCTTCTTCACTTGCTTTGCCACTCAAATATTCATAAGCAATTTCTTGCTTCACCAAGTATTCCTTAAAATCATCCATATCCATCATCTGTGCATACTCTGGATAGAGGAATTTCATAACACGTTGTTCCATGTCGAATTCATTCGCTGTAATTGTGCCACCATCATACGTAGCTACAACAGCGCTGTTATCTGTCGATTCTGGTGCTTTTGCTTCTTCCTTCTTGCCACATGCGGCAAGCAAGGACAGGGACAGTACTGCTACCATACTTACGGACAGCACTTTTCCCGCTTTTTTATACTTTGCTAACATCTTTTAGTTCCCCCTTTGATTTAAAAGCAGTCTTCATGGACTCCAGAAACTTTTCTACCAGCTCCATCAGTTGCTTATCCCCAAGACCCTTGCCTTTGACATGAATCAGCATATGGGGTCCTTGTTCAAATTGTACACGTCTTTCGAACTGATTTCCAATGTGCGCGATTTTTGACAGCTCGAAGGCATGTTCACGTCCTTCATAAAACTTGACCGTGAGATCATCTCCACGCTGCGTGATGGACTCAATACCGTAGATTTTGCCATATACTTTGAGGCGGGCCACCGCCATCAAATTGATTACAGCCTCTGGCAGATCACCGAATCGGTCAACCAATTCGTCTTCGAGTTCCATCGCGTCATCGAAGGAAGCAATAACAGCCACCTTTTTATAAATCTCAATCTTCTGAATACTGTCATAAATATAATCGGATGGCAAGTAGGCATCGATACTGAGATCTAGCGTTGTATTCCACTGATCGGAAGGAACAGGCTCTTCGCCCAGCATGGTAACTTTACGTTTGTTGATCTCTTCTGCCAGCATCTGTGAGTACAGATCGAACCCGACGGAGGCGATAAAGCCATGTTGCTCTGCTCCAAGCAAGTTACCGGCCCCGCGGATGGACAAGTCTCGCATCGCGATTTTGAAGCCCGAACCAAGCTCTGTGAACTCCTTGATCGATTGCAGACGCTTCTCGGCAACTTCCGTAAGCACTTTGTCCCGTTGGTATGTGAAATACGCATAGGCAATCCGGTTAGACCGTCCTACCCTTCCACGCAACTGATACAGCTGGGAAAGTCCCATTTTGTCTGCATCATGCACAATTAGTGTATTTACATTTGGAATGTCCACACCTGTTTCAATAATACTCGTGCTTACCAGTACATCATACTCTCCGTCCAGGAAGTCGAGGATCGTCTTCTCCAGCTCGGTTTCTGTCATCTGTCCATGTCCAACGCCCACTTTGGCTTCTGGCACCAGATCCGAGATTTCGGCTGCCATCTCCTGAATGCCTTGTACCCGGTTGTAGAGATAATATACCTGACCACCACGGGCCAGCTCACGCTCAATCGCCTCACGAACAAGCGCCTGGCTATGCTCTACCACGTAGGTCTGAACGGGGAAACGGTTCTCTGGCGGTGTCTCAATAACGGACAAGTCACGTACACCCAACATGGACATGTGTAAAGTACGCGGAATCGGGGTTGCCGTGAGGGTCAACACGTCCACGTTTGTTTTGAGCTTCTTGAGCTTCTCTTTATGTGTTACACCAAAACGTTGCTCCTCATCGACAATAAGCAATCCCAGATCTTTAAATACCAGATCCTGTGACAGCAAGCGATGCGTACCGATAACAATGTCTATTGTACCGGCTTTGATACCTTTGGCCGTCTCATTCTGTTCCTTGCGGGAACGGAACCGGCTAAGGACATGAATATTGAACGGATAACCGGAGAAACGCTCACGGAACGTTTCATAGTGTTGCTGAGCCAAAATTGTGGTCGGAACCAGTACCGCCACCTGTTTGCCCTCGATTGCCGCTTTAAATGCAGCCCGAATCGCAACTTCAGTTTTCCCGTAACCAACGTCTCCACACAATAAACGATCCATGGGACGGTTTTGTTCCATATCTTTTTTGATTTCTTCAATCGCGCGCATCTGATCACGTGTCTCGTCGTAAGGGAACATGTCTTCAAATTCCTGCTGCTCTGCGGAATCCTTGTCGAACCCATAGCCTTTAGATGTTTGACGTTCTGCGTACAGCTTGATCAGATCATCAGCGATATCCTGAACGGATGAACGAACCTTATTTTTAACCCGTGTCCACTCGTTACCGCCCAGCTTGTATATTTTCGGCTCCTTCTCTTCGGAACCCACATATTTCTGAATAAGATCAATCTGTTCAATCGGAACAGACAATTTGTCGCCGCCTGCATACAGAATGTGCATGTAGTCTTTGTGAATACCAGCAACCTCAAGCGTACCAATCCCGAGGTATTTACCAATTCCGTGGTTCTGGTGAACGACATAATCGCCCACTTTCAGCTCGCTATAGGATTTGATACGCTCGGCATTATCGATGTTTCGAATCGGTTTACGGGCTTTACGCTGCTTCTGTGAGAACATCTCACCTTCTGTGATCACCGCCAAATGAATGGACGGCATCTCAAATCCCGTTTGCAAATTGCCATTCAGCATCTCCGGCTCAGGAATGTCGTAATCCTGCAATACCCGGCGCATCCGGTCCATCCGTTCCTCGCCATTCGCAAGCATCAACACCTGAACACCGGCTTTCTGCCAGCGTTCCATCTCCGCCTTCAGCACGTTCATCTGTCCGTGGAAATCCTGCATGCCCCGACTGATAAAGTTCAGAATATTCTGTGGCTGGGTATGCGGAACCTGACGCAGAAAGATCGACATAAAGATGGTCTGGAATGGACGCTCATAGAGCAAATCATCCCCATCTGCCGATAACGGCAGATCTGGCAAGGTTTTTCCATTTTGCATCAGATGCAAGTTCCACTCCGATTCGTCTCTGTCCAGTTGTTTCGAGGTTTCCGACAATCTCGCCGGCTCATCCATCACTAGAATGGTATCTTCTGGCATATAGTCATAAATCGTTTTATTTTCAGGATAAAGCGGGGAGATGTATTTGTACATTTCCGAAAAATAGACATGCTGACGCAGCAACTCAATCTCCCGATGCATCTCTTCCCGAAGGCGCAACTTTGCCTGGCGATCCGTCATTTTCTCCAACTGCTGTTCAAGCAAAATGGCAGCCGTATCCGCTGCCTTCCCCATACGTTCCCGATCAGCGATTAATTCTTTACATGGCAAAACAGTAATTTCCTCTATCCGTTCAATGGAGCGCTGATCCGCAGGGTCAAATGTACGAATGGAATCGATTTCGTCGTCAAATAACTCCACCCGATATGCAATCGATGAAGTCACTGGATAGAAGTCGATAATGCCTCCACGTACACTCATCTCTCCGCGAGATTCAACTCGCTCTACCCGTTCATAGCCAAGCGTTACCATCTCAAGCAAGAACGAATCCAGTTGAAGCGTGCTGCCTTGCTTAAGCTGGATATGTGCATTTGCCATGACTTCCGGCAGTGGAACATAACGTCTTACCCCTGAAAAAGGAATGACAACAATGCCCCTGAAACCCTGAGCGCAACGGACCAATACTTCTATGCGCTGAGCGAGTGTTTCCGGACTAGATACCGCCGCCTCAGCAGCAACAAGTTCATTCGCAGGATAGATCAACACCTGATCTGATGAAAGCGCTTCCTGCAAATCTTCCGCTATTTTTTGTGCAGCAAACATATTATGTGTCACGACGAGCAATGGTCGATTCATCTCTTGGTGTAGCGTAGCCAGCATAATCTGACGAGCCGAACCGGATAGGCCCGAAACCAATTGCTCCTTCATGCCGGATTTAACCCCGGCTGTAATGGACGCAAAGTCCGGATCTTTGGAAAAAGCCTGTATGAGTGCTTGTAACAAAAGGGGCACCTCTCTTATAACTTTCTTGATTATAGATTATGCACATCAATGTGCAGCATCTTCGGTCATTGGAATTTTTAAAAACTGGATACTTATTCCTTTTTGTCCTGTTTCATCATAAAGGATTACTCCAAACATTTCCACATCTGTTCCTACAGGACCACTCTGAATTCTATTACAAAGTTGAATACACCATGGATTCTGTTCCAACTGAAAAGAAGCCTCAGCAGGCTGCCAAGGCTATAAAAAGGGCAAACCGCTGTAACCGCGGTCATCCTCTCTGTCATTTTTCAACATTTATCCATTCAATTGCATGAATTGAATCCCTACAGGCAATAGCTACTGGAGCGGATTTGCAAGCAGGCTCAGCTCGGGGTTGTGTTCCAGCGCTTCCTTACAATAATCGCATGTAATTCGAACGGTAACATCACCACCGGAATTATACGCTATTATATCCCTCCGCTCGTCGGGGGTCAAGAAATGAAAACCGAGCTGTGCTTCCGTAATTTTAGCCGAATCAATCTGGCCAATAAAGGTACGGCAATGCCGACATACATAATTCACTGACATAATTATGCCTCCTGAACATGGTTTATACATCCAGTATGCCCAGGTTGTCCGAATCAAAGTCGTCACTTTAATTTTTTTCCAATGTAAATGCCATATTACTGGAATGCATCAGCCGTTGAATTTCGCCATCGTTTGCTCAAACGTATTCGTCAAACTATATTCCAGCGCATCACATGTTTGCTCAATCGTCTGCTCCAGCGCTTCTTTTTCTTTCTTCATGAACGTTGACAGTACGTAATCTACAATGGCATGTCCTGGATCAGGCCTTGATATACCCATACGAACCCGGTTAAACTGCTGTGTACCTGTGTGCTGAATAATGGACTTGATTCCATTATGTCCACCGGCACTGCCCTGATAACGCAATCGCACCTTGCCGATTTCTGTATCCATATCGTCGTATACGACGATTAGATCTTCCAGACTTACTTTATAAAAATCCATGTAAGCTCGTACCGATTCACCCGAAAGGTTCATATAGGTCATCGGTTTGATTAGCACCGTCTTGACGCCGCCAATGTTACCTTCTCCGATCAGTGCTTTACACTTGTTCTGTGTAATCGAAATGTTATGGCGATCTGCCAATCGATCCAGTGCCATAAAACCGATATTATGCCGGGTTTTGGCATAGTTTGAACCTGGATTTCCAAGTCCGACAATCCACTTCATCTTGTTCCCTCCTTCGAGCATCCATTAGGTGAAGCATGGACTTCGAATGTTATATTTCATATAATATCAGGAAAGTACGTATTGAACATTTATCCACCTAGGAAGGTGAGCGGGTTTTGCGCGAAGATAACGGACAACTGACTCAACATAGTGACTTTATTTATCATTTGGAACATCACGTGCCTGTGCAAGTGTACGACCGTGACACCCATATCGAGATTGGTGTGATTACCCGTTTCGATAGTCAATTTGTCGAAATTGCCGATACACTCTTTCACAGACGCCGTTTCCGTTTTATTTCCCGCCCGGGATATTAATGCGCCAGGCGGTTTTTTATCACATTAAAAACGGCACGCCGACAGGGGTTACATTTTCCGTTCAACCGGAAGACGTAACCCCTCTACTACTTTATGCAGACATCCTATTCAATTTCAAACAGCTTGCTGATTGACAATTCCTCATGAACCCGGATGATCGCTTCCCCAAGCAATGGTGCTACAGAAAGCACTTTTAGCTTGCTTGTTGGATTTGCATGTGTAATTGGAATTGTATCCGTTACGATGACTTCCTTCAGCGGCGCATTTTCCAAACGTTCCATCGCAGGGCCAGACAATACCGGGTGAGTACAGCATGCATATACTTCCTTCACGCCGCCTTCCATCAGAGCATTCGCTCCCAGTACAATTGTTCCGGCAGTATCAATGATATCATCTATCAGAATCGCTGTTTTGCCTTCGATATTACCGATAATATTCATAACTTCGCTGACGTTCGGCTCAGGACGACGTTTGTCGATAATCGCAAGTGGCGCATTCAGGAAATCAGCCAGTTTGCGCGCACGAACCACACCACCGTGGTCAGGCGACACCACAACCGGGTTTTCAATCTGTTTCGAGCGGAAATATTGAGCCAGAATCGGCACGCCCAGCAGATGATCGACCGGAATGTCGAAGAATCCCTGAATCTGCATCGCATGCAAATCCATTGCGATTACACGTGTTGCGCCTGCTTTTTCAATCAAGTTGGCAACCAGCTTGGCCGTAATCGGGTCACGTGAACGTGCTTTGCGATCTTGGCGTGCATAGCCGTAATACGGAATAACTACGTTGATTGTTTTGGCCGATGCACGTTTCAATGCATCAATCATGACCAGCATTTCCATCAGATTGTCATTAACCGGCAAGCAAGTTGACTGCACGATATATACGTGGCAACCACGAACACTCTCGGAGAGTTTCACTTGAATCTCGCCATCACTAAAGCTGGTTGTATGAGATTCACCCATAGGAATCCCGATATAATCAGCAATTTGATGAGCAAGCTTGGGGTTAGAATTGCAAGTAAATATTTTTAATTTCGAGTCAAAATAAGTCATAAAATAAAAACCCTCCGTGCTGGTTCATTGGAATCTATAAGCGTCTGCGACATGTCGGCACCTCCCGGATAACGGGAGGCAATTAGCTATCAAAACCCCTTATTCGGTTTTAGCGTTTTGTTTCTTGGCTTTCGCACGTCCGCGGATTTTTTCCGCGTAACCTGCTTTGTTTTCCTGACGTGGACGAGCAATCGCCAGATCATTCTCAGGAACGGATTGTGTCACGGTGGAACCTGCAACGACATAAGCGCCTTTTCCAACCGTAATCGGTGCAATCAAATTGACGTTGCTGCCTACAAAGGCATCATCCTCGATCTTGGTTACAGCCTTATTATATCCATCATAATTGACCGTTATTGCCCCGCATCCAACATTTACGTTCTTGCCTACCTGTGCATCCCCGATATAACTGAGATGTGACACTTTAGATCCTTCATCAATTGTAGCATTTTTCACTTCAACAAAGTCACCAATTTTTACGTTTCGACCTAACTTAGTGCCAGGACGCAGATTGGCAAAAGGACCTACGGTCGCATCAGGGCCAACTTCTGCCTTCGAAAGCACCGAATGTTTAATTGCGGCACCATCTTGTATGATGCTGTCTTCAATGTCTGCATGAGGACCGATATGACATGCCTCGCCAATCGAAGTAGTACCTTTAAGAACGGTTCCCGGATACAATACCGTATCTGATCCAATCGTAACATCTGCTCCGATATATGTCGATGACGGATCAATAATAGTTACACCGTTCAACATATGACGGACAGCCAGACGCTCGCGCATATAAGCTTCAGCCTGCGAAAGTGCAAGTCTGTCGTTTACTCCGATGGACTCCGCAATATCATCAGACATATAAGCCTCAACCACTTCACCTTCGCTCTTGAAAATGCCAACCACGTCTGTCAGATAATATTCACCTTGTGCGTTCTGGTTAGTCACCTTCTCCAGTGCGGCGAATAACTTCGCATTATCAAAGCAGTACGTGCCCGTATTAATTTCCTTTACGGCATCTTCCTGCGGTGTGCAATCCTTTTGTTCCACGATTCTCTGTACAGAACCATCTTCCCCGCGGATCACGCGTCCATATCCCTTTGGTATATCAAGCTCAGCTGTGAGAACTGTAGCAGCTGCGCCTCTTTCCTCATGAAGCTTCATCAGACCTTCCAACGTTTCGCTGGTAACGAGAGGCGTGTCGCCACAAACTACAATCGTTGACCCATGTTCATTGCCGAGCAGGGATTTCACCTGTTTTACAGCATGCCCTGTTCCGAGCTGTTCCGCTTGAAGTGCGTACTCCGCTCTGGAACCTAAAAATGACTGCACCGCTTCGGCCCCATGTCCGACAACAACTACGCTGCGTTCAACGCCTGCGCGAAGTGCTGCATCCAGCACATGTCCAACCATCGGTTTACCGCATACGGGATGCAGTACTTTGTACAATTTGGATTTCATTCGTTTGCCCTGCCCTGCGGCAAGAACAATTGCCATGCGTTTCAAAATTAACGACCTCCTGTTCTGAAAATCCCATTGAATACCTTACACATTCATCTCCAATGAGAATCATTCAGCCGGCTTCAAGCCGGTCTTGTTCATCGCCTGCTGTCTCTGTAATCACGCGTAACAACAGATTCACGATCATGCCATGACCTCATATGTTACGCCGTGTACCCGCGAGCTTAACTGAATCCCAACGATTCCTAAGATGCCGCTCTGCAACCGAACGCAGGACGCGCTCCGGTTCTCTTTTGAATAAACTCAATACTGAATATATCTTATTCCGGTCAAAAAGAAAAGAGAGCCATAAGACATGGCTCTCTTTTCCTTCGAACCCCAATAATGTTCTCAGGCACCTTCTTCAATGACTTCTTCCTCAGTAGCTGCACGATCGTACTCAGTTAATACTGCTGCCTGAATCTTCTCGCGCGTACCAGAAGAGATCGGGTGGGCGATATCACGGAACTCTCCGTCAGGAGTCCGCTTGCTCGGCATTGCAACAAACATTCCGTTGTTACCATCGATGACACGAATGTCATGAACGACGAATTCGTTATCGATGGTAATGGATGCGATAGCTTTCATTCTCCCTTCCGAGTTAACGCGGCGGAGTCTGACATCCGTAATTTGCATGTGTGTGTTCACCACCTTTTTCCATCAGAACTTGGTGTATAATTCCACACAGCCTATACGAACTCCTTCTTTTCACGACCATAAAAATATCCTAATTTCAGGAATTTTTTTATTTAATACACAATTCGACAACGTTAGTGCCAGGTCGATGGAAAAGAACCTTTCCCGACATGTAATTCGTCATTATTCTACAGGTTAAAATAGTTACCTGGCGAGACAGAAATGTGTCTGGTCTTGGCATCAACCGCTGTCAGCTTCGCGAGAGATACATAATCCGTCAGCAGACGTTCCTCTGAATCTACGGAACCGGATTCCACCAACACGCCAACTCCCGCCACCGTTGCATTGAACTCTGCGAGCAGATCAATCATGCCTTGAACGGTACCTCCGGCTTTCATGAAATCATCCACGATAAGTACACGGGAATGCTCTTTCATCGCCCGGCGAGATAGGGACATGGTATGCAGACTTTTGTGCGATCCCGATACATAATTAATACTTACGGCCGATCCTTCCGTAGCCTGATGGTCCCTGCGAACGAGTACAACAGGAAGGTTAAGCTGGGCTCCAGTCGCATAAGCTAGCGGGATGCCTTTGGTTTCCACCGTCATGACTACATCAATATTCATATCGCCAAAAGCCGTTGCAAAGATCTTACCCGCTTCATTCATCAGGGCCGGCTGTCCAAGAAGATCTGACATATACAGATACCCTCCCGGTAAAATCCGATCCGGCTGCGCAAGCTGCGTAGACAGCCGCTCAGCAAAAGCAAGAGCATGTTCTTCCGATACTTTCGGAATCCACTTCACTCCACCAGCAGCACCTGCCAGCGTATGCAGTTCTCCCGACCCACCTTCTTCGAACACTTCCTTGATAATAGCCAGGTCCTCACTGATGGACGATTTGGCAGCACCATAACGTTCGGCAAATGTGGTGAGCGGAATCACCGTATGTGGTCTGGATAATAAGTATTGCGTCATTTCAACCAGCCTTGCGCTTCGTTTTAACTTCTTCACAGAGATCCATCCTCACGATCACGGAAACATCCAAATCCGAATAATTATTTAAAAATATACCACCTTTATACGTGTTTGTACATTATAAATAGTAAACTTACGTTAACAACCTTACAGCGTAGACCTCTTTGCAGAACCCCCGAAGTCCGTTATAAATACGTGCCACTTTGGCTTCCTTGGACACAAGTCCGAATACCGTTGGTCCACTGCCAGACATCAATACTCCGTCTGCTCCAAGACGAATCATCGCATCCTTGAGATGCTGCACTTCCGGATACAGCTTGAGCGTAACATCCTCCAAGACATTGCCCATCTGATTGCAGACCTCTGTAAAGGATTGACTTCGAATGGCCTGTTCCATTCGGGATGCACTTGGATGCCGAACAATCTTGTCACTACGGAATCGTCCATATACATCTGCCGTAGACACATTGATTGGAGGTTTGGCTAAAATAACCCAGCATTGAGGGGGATTAGGAATTGGGGTTAACTTCTCCCCTCGCCCTGTTGCCAGTGCAGTGCCGCCTGTAATACAGAACGGAACATCCGAGCCCAGTTCTGCACCCAGCTCTTGCAACTCCTGATCCGGTATATTCAGCCGCCATAGACGGTTTAATCCACGCAACGTTGCTGCCGCATCACTACTACCTCCGGCAAGGCCAGCAGCTACAGGAATTTTTTTATCCAGATGAATGTGGACCCCTGTACGCACGTTGTAACGTTCCTTAATCAGTCTTGCCGCCTGAAATGCCAGATTCTTCTCATCCAGCGGAATATAACCCGCCTGGCTTGAGATGACAATCGTATCTCGAGGAAGTTCCGACATCTCCAGTCGATCAGCCAGATCAACCATCGTCATGATCATTTCAACTTCATGAAATCCATCACTTCTTTTATGTAGGACATCCAACATCAAATTAATTTTAGCAGGCGCTTTTTCGTAAATTTTCAAGACGTTCACCCGTCCTCACCTTTTCCCTAAGACAACTTAACATATTATATCAAAATGGGACTGTCAAGTCATTTGTATTCCACATCTATGGGGAAAAAGCGGGGTGATTCCTGAGAATTGCCCCGCTCTCCAATCTGGATGAACCTGATTATGATTTACGCGCTGCTTGCTCAGCCATTTGAATCGCTCGTTTCACCATGTTACCGGCATCCTTGGCCTTAATTCCGCCCCAACCTTCCTGCTGAACGGTATCATAGAAACCCAGATCCTTCGCTAGTTCATACTTCAGTTCTTCGGACATGACACTTCTTCTTCTCCGACTCATGAACCATCCTCCTCCAGATCTTATTCAAGACACAATGAGTCCTGCAATTCGAGGTTGTTCACCCCCAAGCCCCAAGTTCTGGTTTAACATCCCCGTCTTAATAGGGAGCTTTCCCATGACCTGTGACCTGTCCACATAGTATGCCGCCTGCATTCCGTAGTCATTCCTGCAATACAAAAAAACGATCCACCTATAGGTGAATCGCCCGTAAACCAATGCTTACGTCTCCATGTTGTAAGAGTTAGTCTCACTGCCCGGGTCAAAGACCATGACTTCCACAGACTCCGTAAGTATATCCGCATAGCTGTATGATACTCGCTTGAAGGTTTCTTGTTCCTCATCAAGCTTTACAATAAAAACAGAAGGGTACGTTTCTTCCAATACACCCGTACGCTCAATCGTCTTACGGCGGCCACCATTAGCCCGCAGCGTGATTTTCTGACCAATATGTGCATCGAGATTGCGTTTGATATCCAACAGCGTATTTTTAGCCATTGTGGACGTCCACCTCTTTTCTTGTCCATTATACTGTATTTTACAGTCATTGTCAAATCAAAGCTAAATATTATATCAGCACTAAAAAGTCGTTGTCAATGAATTTTTTCGCAAAATAAAAAAGCCCTTTTCAGGGCCTTTTTCGAATCGCAATCAGAACTTCACATGACTTCATTATTGTGTTGCCACATGAATAAATCATACTGCGGATGGATTCACTTTTAGCGTAGATAGATCATTAAGTCCCGGCAATCCTACCCGGTAACTTCCCTTCGTTTCCACACCGCCTACACCTTGGATGCCGCTAATCGTGTTATGCAGTATATCATTCATGTTCAAGGTATCACGAACAGATGTGAAAGAAGCCTTAGCAGCCACGTAGACCGGATCAAGTGCATGGATGAGAATTCGCCCAGGCGAACTAGCAAAGTTCGCACCCGCACGTAGCAATGCCTCAAAGTGGGACTGACATGCTCCAGCAATAATCGTAAGTGCATCCAAGTGGCGCTCGTATTGCCTTGCAACCTGAATAGCCGAGACAAAGTTTTGTGAATTTTTATAGCTCCCCAGACTGTAGAGGTCATAGGGCTGGCGTGTCTTTAACACACCGTCATGACCGGTAATCACAACGATATCCGGACGAACCTTGGGTAGCAGACGATATAACGTATCAGCCATCGCGGACTCATGTACATACTGCCCTTCTGCAGGAACACGAAGCTGTTCGTACAGGTTCATACTTTTCTTCAGATAATTCGGGTCGCCATCCAAATGTAGCACCTTACCGGGCATTTCAAAATAGGCGGGTTCTTGCTGTGCAGTCCATTCCTGCATCAGACCTTCCCGGTTACGCTCAGCCTGCTCCATGCGATTCTGCTGCAAGCGTGAGAGTGTCTGATGAGCCTTAATATGTGCCTGACGTGTCTTAGCGCTCTGTGGTTCATAAGGAACCTGTATCAAATCGTTCACCGGGGAGTCTGCCAAGAGCCGGAACTCGGTCCCTTTAATAACCGCAGCATCCGACTGGAGTCCTTCTACCCGGAAAGTCACATCGCCGCCGTATGACTTCCGAACGACCAAGTCTCCGATATTCATCACCATTATCACCTCTACCCCATCGTATGGGCAGAGACCCGGATTGGTTCATTGAAATTAAAGCTCGCCGCGAACCCCGGCCTCCCACATCACGGTGCTAAGGGTAGCGTATTCCTGCAAACTTAACGTTTCGCCGCGTCGAGAAGGCTGAATGCCTGCCTGTTCTAACAGGAGGTCTGCCTGTTCCCTGTTCTCCTTGGTGAAGAAACGAGCTTTGAGATTATTCGAGATTGTTTTTCTCCGCTGGGCAAAAGAAGCCTGTACCACCTCGAAATAGTGTGCTTCGTTCGGAACCTGTACTGGTGGGTGCTCACGCACCTTCAGCTTAATTACTGCAGACTCTACATTCGGCTGCGGGATAAATACCGTAGGCGGCACAACACAGACCAGTTCTGGCATACTGTAATACTGCACGGCGATGCTTAGGCTACCATAATCTTTGGAACCTGGTGCAGCCGCCATGCGCTCGGCTACTTCTTTCTGAATCATGACCACAATGCTATCCACTGGCAACTTTTCTTCCAAAAGCTTCATCATGATCGGGGTCGTTACATAATAGGGCAAGTTCGCTACTACACTTACCTTATCAACGGAGGCAAAGTCCGTGGCAAACAGTTCTGCCAGATCCAGCTTGAGTACATCTCCGTGATGAACCCGTACATTCGGATAAGGCCCCATTACCTCTCCGAGAATCGGGAGCAGACGCTGGTCAATCTCTACCGCCGTAACCGGACCTGCCACACGAGCCAGACGCTCTGTGAGCGCACCGATGCCCGGTCCGATCTCCAGCGCACCTTTGGATTCGTCAAGATCGGCAGCGCCGACGATTTTGTTCAATATATTTTGATCGATCAAGAAGTTCTGACCCAGACTTTTTTTGAAAGAGAATCCATGCTTTTGAATAATTTCTTTGGTACGTTTGGGTGTTGCTATTTCAATGGTTTGCTCCATATCCTTCATATGCTCACATTCCTTCACGTTCAATTTGCGCTAGTGCAACGGAGAACTCTTCTCTTGTAATCTGGAATACACTCAGCCGTTTATGGAACTGCTTGCCGTTACAATACCCGATACCAAGCAGGTTGCCCATCTCCATACGACGTGCGGCTGCTTGCGGGTGTATGATCAATCCTGCTTCAATGAGGTCCTCCCAATCGATTAGACTAGGTGCACCCTCATAAGATGTGTGTACGCGAGCAAGCGCATGACGAATCGCTTCCGGTGAAGCGTTCTCTACGCCGATATCTCCTTTACGCGTTGCATCTGCCTCGGGAATGAAAGCATGTTTGCAACCTGGAATCTTATTGGCAATAATTTTACGGATACGCTCTCCCGCATGATCCGGGTCCGTCAGGATAATGACGCCGCGTCTCTCCTGGGCAAGTGCAATTCGTTTCAGAATACGCTGATTAATGGCAGAGCCTCCGGTTTCAATCGTATCCGCTTCTACCGCCCGACGAATCGCTACCGTGTCGTCACGGCCCTCCACAACAATCACTTCTTTTATCATGTTCCTCTTCTTCCTTTCTAACGCAAAAAGAAGAGGAATATCCTCTTCTCTGCCAAACGGCGGAGGAGACTGAATTCAGACTCCCCCGCCGCATATTCCGCATGAATCATTCATGCAACTATTTTATAGCATTCCCATTTCAAAGTAAAACGATTTTAGTTTGCTTCCGGCTTAACTGGACCAATCACATAGACCGTTTTGCCTTTTTTACGTCCGAAATTCAGGGCATGCTTCACACTGTCATAATAAACGTCAATTTTGTTGCCTTTAATAGCGCCGCCTGTATCTTCCGCACGACGGAAGCCTAGGCCCTCAATGTATACCCACCAGCCGATTGGAATGACCTTGGGATCAACTGCAATAGTGCGCCCCTCCGTTACACGAGTACCGGAAGCTGTTTTTGTACCAATACCTGGCTCTTCAGAAGAGTAGGCTGTCATCGATACATTTTTCAAAACTTTAGAGTATTTAAAAGAATTCCCGGAGACCGTAATCACCTTGCTGCCCGAGGCAGATGTTTTCTTCGAGTTCGTTGTTACAGCTTTTTTGGCAGTTGAAGTTTTGGCAGATACCAATTGAACCTCAGGTTCCTTCACAACCGGTTTAGCCTTCGTACCTACCGCGATCACTTTATCTACACGATTGGAGGCGACCGTTTTACCTACCACTTTTTTGGAGACGAGTTCTCCATCTTGAAATACCTTTTCGATATGTTGCACGATTGTGCCTTCCTTGCCTTTCACTACAACACGGTTATCCCCTTGGAACAAACTCGGGTCTGCCGTTTTCACAACCTTGTAAGCAATCGGTTGTTTCACATCCACTGTATGCTTTGTTACACGCACTACACGAATCTTCATATCCGCTTTAATTGCGGTTCCGAGCGCTGGATACACTTTATCATGATTTGCCACTTCAATTCCTGATTGCTGAATTACACCCTGTACCGATGAATCGGTTGTATAAAGAGTCTTGGTGTCTCCGTCTGCCGTGATTTTAACTGGAACGGCCCGCTCAATAATGATTCGGTCTCCGTCGGTAATCGCCCCATTCATGGGCATGGATACCTTGTCGTGAGGGCTGACTGTGATTGACTGCTCCTCCAGCATTTCCTGAAGCATTCCTGTACGAGTCTCTACCACTTGAGCTTTGCCGTCAATAACCAGTGAAACCTGCTTCCCGGCCTGACCGTAAACGACTAACAAGATCATGATTGCAAGCGCAATTGAGAATATCGCGATCAATGCCATTTGACGCAAGTTCTCATGCTTCCACCGCAACGCGAAAGACTTACTGGATGATCGTGACTCATGGGTCTCTTCTGGTTGGAATATGCCCACTTCTCCGTCCTCCTTCATAGCCTCGCCGTCTAAAGTAATGCATGATGTCTTTGACGCGACTATAACAATTTTTCTACAGAACGCAGATCAGAGATAATGATCGGTTCTGCACCATGAACCCCTCTTCGCAACATGATGTCATCCTCCTGAATATCTACCGTATGATGACAATATTTCTTTTATTCAAAACAAAAAAAGCCAAAGAAAGAGTGTAAGAGACCCTTTCGTGGCTTCCGAATGATTTTGAATATCGGAAATTCATGCACGAGGTTGCCTCTCTTTTTCCGCTTGCGAGGTTAGCTGTCGGGTTCGGGCGAAAGAGAGCCGCCCTATCTTAGGTCACCCGCTCATGGCGGACGCCCTTGAATTCACCCCGAGACCCAAAGAAGAAATCAAATACGGCTTCGCAGAACATTCCGCTGCTTTTGGGTCAGCGAACGATGCGCATCGGCTAGAATCACCGATGTTTAAGCCCTATTGGTTCCCCCGCTCTCCGTTAACGGAGACTCAGCGAGATTGATTCATGAAAGTAATGTTGTCTCATCGGAAAGTGTCCCTTTGTTCATCCCCCGAACATCTGTCCAATTTTCCGCGCAACAATTCACTGAAAAGATGATATCCTGTTTTGATGCATGTTGTAAAGCGTGGATCAAGTACGTTTTTCTAAATATTTGGTTAAAATATTGTAATATTCTGCAATTATTCGAAGCAAAGAGCAAATTAACTCTCTGTATCTCCCTTTTTCACCCGATTTACTCGTTTTCTTATTGAATCCCAAATCGTTCCATGGCATTTTTGGTGGTAATTGAAGCAATTTCCTCTACCGAAATGCCTTTAATTTCCGCAGCTGCTTCAGCAACCAGACGTACATGTGCTGTCTCATTTCGTTTTCCACGATAAGGATGAGGTGTCAGATACGGGGAGTCCGTTTCTAAGAAAAATCGATCCATCGGAACCTTGGCGAGCACTTCTTTCGGTTGCTTGGCATTTTTGAACGTGATCGGTCCTCCAAAGGACAGATGGAAGCCTAAATCCAGACACATTTTCGCCGTTTCCCAGCTACCGGAGAATGAATGCATCACACCTCCAACCTCACCAGCCTTCTCCTCACGTAAAATACGCACAATATCCTCATGAGCATCCCGATTATGGATGACAATGGGCATACTCAATTCACGTGCCAATGCAATTTGTTGTCGTAATACGCGGTGCTGTACCTCCTTAGGAGAAGTGTCCCAATGATAGTCTAGACCGATTTCGCCAATTGCTACCACTTTCTCATGTTTGCACAATGATGCAATCCATTCGAGATCACCCTCTTGCATCGTAATTGCATCCACCGGGTGCCAGCCTACAGCTGCGTGGATAAAATCATACGTTTCGGCCAGTTTCATCGTTGTTGGAATCGTCTCCCGATTAAAGCCAATATTAATCATGCGAGTCACTCCCGCCTGAACGGCCCGCTGAATCATGTCCTCTCGGTCTTCGTCGAATTGTGGTGCATCCAGATGAGTATGTGTGTCGAATAACATGCTTTCTCGTTCTCCCTTCATGTCGAAAGTCAAATGCCGAAGATTTGTTCATGGGAACTCCTCTTATTCTTGTACAAGAATTCTTTGCGTTTGAATTTCAAATTTATTTTTTTGCATCATTAAATGATTGGGACAAGCATCAATTTCAGTATTTTCAGTTTTAGCACTCAAGCTACTATATATAGAAGAAAAATAAAAAGTCAAATCAAAATCTGGCAAGGAAAGGCGTTAGAAACTGTATAATTACTCACTCGAATTACAAAATTATGTCGATCTACACATCCTCCCCATTAAAGCAGATTAATGTATCATGTAAAATAGCTCTCTTGGAAAGTCTTTTGATATCAAAATGTTTCATCCTGTTGCATCGACTCAAGCTTACAGAAAATAGGGGCGTATATGGGACGGTAATTCATGAAGGATGGCATCCACCTTGTTTTGCGGATAGTACAGATGATGTTTGCCCAGATGAAGTCCACTGATGGAACGAACAATGTCAGAAACCTCTGACAGCTCATGCAACTTGTCCTGCCGATCGAGCAGAAGAATTTGCTTATCTGTGGATTGATCTGGACGAAACACATCATACGGATTATCCGTCGGAAAATCAATTTCAAGATCATACTCGGGATTCAATCCTGCTTGTACAAAAGCTTCCCGAATCTCTTCAATGATGTCCAAGTCGATCTGTTCAAGTTCCACATATTTATATAACCTGCGATCCATAAAACGTTCGCACAACTCACTTAGAACAGAATCGTCCTCCTTACGCCACTGCATAAAAGCTGTTTGAATTAGCGATTCGTCAAGCTGCAGATATTCATTAACTGAAACTTCTCCATCAAACAGTTTGGGCAGTGGCTCTACCATGAAACGGAACGGAAAACCCTGCTTTACAAGTTCTTTAGCCCGCTTAAAGATTTGTCGCAATATAATCTCGGAGCTACGCGTCACAGGATGGAAGTAAATCTGCCAGTACATCTGGTATCGTGACATCAGGTAGTCTTCCACAGCATGCATACCAGACTCTTTGACTACGATTCGTCCATGAAATGGACGTAGCATGCGCAGAATACGGTCCAAGTCGATCGTGCCATAATTTACTCCTGTAAAGTAGGCATCCCTGAGCAAGTAATCCATTCGGTCCGCATCAAGCGGACTGGTTACCAGGTTCACGACAATCGGTTTATCATACGTCTTCTGGATAACGGAAGCCACTTTTTCATCAAAATCAGGAGCATACCGTCTTAGAATCGCCCCTACTTCGGTATCACCCTTGATAATGCGGCATGTCCAATCCTCATGATTCATGTCAAAAGCCTCTTCAATGGAATGAGAGAATGGTCCATGTCCGAGATCATGAAGTAAGGCGGCGCACAACGTCACCAGCTTTTCTTCCTTGGGCCAGTCCGAATAGTGGCTTCGTTCAAACTGAGAGATGATTTTTCGGGTAATTTCGTATACACCTAACGAATGGGAGAACCGACTGTGCTCTGCCCCGTGGAAAGTAAGATAAGATGTCCCTAATTGACGAATGCGGCGTAGCCTCTGAAATTCAGGTGTATTGATCAATTGCCATATAATCGGTTCTTGCACATGAATATAATTATGTACCGGATCTTTAAATACTTTTTCTTCCGTCAGACGATGTTCCATTTCGATTCACTCCTTTGAAATTGTTCTCTTGCCATAAAGAATAGCGCGTCCAGCTTCAATTTTCACCAACAATTCGACATATAGTGACGAATTTTGTCGAATAAAGCACTTTTGTCGTTTTCCAAATCGACAAAGCTGACATGGATGTTTAAATACGAAAAATTGCTTTCAATCCCTTACCACCAGCAAACTTAAGAAAAATACCCTTTATTTTAAGCTAATTTTAAGGTTGACTGTTTTGGGAATCGTTGGTATGATGGGTATCATAAAACATAAAATAATGTCGAATAATGACAATGATAGTTAGCTGAGAGGAGCACTGATTATAATGATGAAATCAACAGGTATTGTAAGAAAAGTGGATGAACTGGGACGGGTAGTTATTCCAATCGAATTGCGTCGTACGCTCGGTATTGGCGAAAAAGATGCTTTGGAAATCTACGTTGATGGTGAGCGCATCATGCTCAAAAAATACGAGCCAGCTTGTATCTTCTGTGGTAACGCTGAGAACGTAACTTACTTCAAAGGTAAAATCGTTTGTAACGAATGTATTTCTGAAATCCCTGCACCTGTAGCAAAATAAGAAAAACAAGTATACTGGAATTATTCCAATCGTTAATTCTAACCTTTTTATACTTCCTTATCGCCTTCCTGGTGTGATATCACCTTGGAAGGTTTTTTTCTAACCTTAAGAGCAGACACATATCTTTCACATTTTGGTGTGCTGCTCTTTTTACATTTTAAGGTTATATTAAGCTTGTTTTTAATCTCTCTTTAAGGTAATTACAACTAATTTTGGTATTTTTAAAATTTTAGACTACCCAATCAACGCATTATATACGTCCCGTTTTGCCAAACCTCGATCAGCTGCTGTTTTTTTCATCGCATCTTTACGGCTGTTTCCTTCATTTTCATAGTGCTCCACATGTTCTTCCAGCGACAAAACCTGCCACCAAGCCTCCCGTTCGGCCTTACGTTCCTCTTCCCTGATCCCTTCAACCAACAAACAATATTCACCTAGAGGCGGGTGCTCTTCGAGCCATTCTATACATTCCTTCAGGCTACCTCTAACAAATTCCTCATGCCGCTTGGTCAACTCACGAGCCAATACAATGGAACGTTCACCCAATATTTCCTCTAGATACATTAACGTTTTGCGAATCCGGTGAGGAGACTCATAGAATAGCAACGTACCATTCGACTCATCGAAGGCTTCCAGTACCTTACGCATGTCCTTTTTCTCTCGTGGCAAAAAACCACCGAAGGTAAACCTTTCCGTTGGTAATCCGGATACGATCAGAGCAGATAATGCTGCATTCGGACCAGGAATCGGTATGACCGTAATTCCGGCTTCAATCGCGAGCTTTACCAGATCAGAACCTGGGTCAGAAATAGCCGGTAATCCGGCATCACTGACCAGTGCCAAATTTTTTCCTTCTATTATATAGCGGATCAGTTCAGGGCCACTTGCTCCCTTATTGTGCTCATGATAGCTAAACAGCATCGAAGGTGTAATCTCAAAATGAGTGAGCAACTTACGCGTCTGACGAGTATCTTCAGCGGCAATAATCTCGCAGGCCTGTAATGTCTTGATGGCCCGGAAGGTCATATCCTCCAAGTTTCCAATCGGTGTCCCAACCAAATATAATTTACCTGTATATTCGGACTGCTCATTAAAGCTTTTCTGGACTTGTAAAGACATCTAGTTTCCTCCTTCCTTGGAGCGTTCAACATCCTGCTGACCATAGTAGATCTCCATTATTTCATCACAATAGCTTCCCTGTTCATTGTAAACAATAAGTGGCGGCAACATGCGTACCTCTGGCTTGCCATCTTTCATCGCTTCAATTAACACCATGTTCGCCTCCAGATGAGCACGCGGATGCACCATACGAATACGTTTGGGTTCCAGCTTGTATTCGCGCATCAATGATATGATCTCACCGAGACGTTGCGGTCTATGAACCATGGATACTTTTCCACCATTGCGCACAAGACGATTGCATGCTTGAATGACTTCCTCAAGGGTACATCCGATTTCATGACGTGCCATCGCCTGATGGGTATTCATCTTGAGGTCACTTCCATTCAGCGGCATGTATGGGGGATTCACTGTAATGGCATCATATACTGCATGTCCTGTTTCTTTAACCAATTCTCGCAAATCTCCCTCACGAATATGGATGGACTCACCCAATTCATTCAGCTGCACACTCCGGCGTGCCATATCAGCAAGTCGTGGCTGAATCTCAATGCCTTCCAGACTTGCCTGCGTACGTGTTGTCAGTAAAATAGGAACAACCCCATTTCCTGTGCACAAGTCCAGAACACGCCCACGTTTCGGAACAGAAGCAAATCGGGCCAGCAATACAGCATCCATAGAAAAACTGAACACCTCATCACTTTGAATTATTCGCAAATTATGAGAGAGCAGATCATCAATCCGCTCTGAATCCTGTAAAAATACTTCTTGGTCTGTCATAAGGTACTCTCATCCTCCGGTACGTTAAACGTTTATAACCTTGAAAAAAAACCGTAGGGAATCCCTACGGTCACTTCATTTATTCAAAAAAGACAGGCAGAACAGACAATCGCCTTCCGTCCGCAAGTGTCCGTAATAGACGTTGCAGATATGGAATCCTTCATGATACAGCCGAGCCAGGTTATCATAACCTTCGCCAACTACATCTTCACCTGGAGCTGGACCTGCAGGTCTTGCGACAGGAGCAAGAGCAGACGAGATCGGCAGATCTGCTGGCGCTTCACGCTTAAGCAGTTTGCGTAACTGCTCATTTTCGATGGTAAGCCGCTGATTATCTTCCAGCAACTCTTTCACAATCATTTTTAATTCTGCTAAATCACCGTGCAACTGACCCATTTGGGTTTCCATTTCATGAATGTGCGTAAACAGATTTTTCTTTTCCAAGTTTCCACCCCGAAGCAACCTTTATGGTTTACTTGATAACGACGTCATCCAGCGGAAGTTCTTTGACTTTACTGATGTCGAACAGTTGAACATGCACCGTGCGGTTACCGGCATTAATCCCGACAACTTTGCCTTCACCCATTGAGGTGACGACCAGTTTGCCTACAGCTGGCAACTCTTCTCTCACGCTCTCGTAATTATCATGCTCAAATTTCAGACAGCACATAAGTCTTCCGCACAACCCTGAAATTTTCGTCGGATTCAGTGACAGGCTCTGATCTTTAGCCATCTTGATCGACACAGGCTCAAAATCTCCCAGCCAAGAGGAACAACACAACACACGGCCGCAAGGCCCTATTCCACCAAGCATTTTTGCTTCATCGCGAACACCAATCTGTCTCAGTTCGATTCGTGTACGGAAGATGCTTGCCAGGTCTTTGACCAGCTCGCGGAAATCGACTCTGCCCTCTGCTGTAAAATAAAAAATAATTTTATTGCGATCAAACGTGAATTCTACATCGACCAGCTTCATTTTGAGGCCATGGTCTCTGATTTTATTTAAACAAGTGCCGAATGCTTCTTTGGCTGCACGCTTGTTCTCATCCACCACACGGGCATCTGTATCGCCTGCAACGCGGATAACCTTTTTGAGCGGCAAAACCACATCAGCCTCGCCCACTTCCTTCTTGCCCACGACAACCTTACCATACTCAACCCCTCGTGCCGTTTCCACGATCACGCAGTTTTCTTTCTCAATGGGAAGGTCCAGGGGATCGAAGTAATAAATTTTGCCCGCCTTTTTGAAACGGACACCCACTACACTGTACAAAAAATTAACCCCCTTGTAAGCCAACCCCACTTCGTCTGAAGCCCTGACTTCTTAGGGAACCCGCCGAAGTTATAACCGTTTGCATAGGATTGGAACTCACGCGATCCTCCACTCTTATGCCAAACCGATCAAAAATTGCTCCAGACAAAGCTGGCCATTGACATTAAAACGCAATTTTTTTCTGCATGCCGCGGCCAAATCCATATAGGAGACCCACTGCTCTGTGCTACGGGTATGTGCCAACTGAGACAGCATGTCTAACTGATCTATAAAAACGATATGTTCATGCCTACCATACTGAACATACAGCATGTCCCTGAACCACAAATGGAACAAACTAAGCAGCATGTCCAGGTGTTCCGAGAGTCCTGTTTTGAAAAGCTTCTGCTGTGCCGAGATCAAAGATGTACTTCCTCTGCCCAGGGACTCCTTCCCTAATTGTAACATTACGTTTCTAATTTCTGCAAACCAATTCTGCTGGAGAATTTCTCTACATGCTTCCAATCCTGACGCTAAATGGACGGCAGACCGTGCAAGATTCGCAGGATAACCTTCCTCAATCAACGATTGAAGCATTTCCTCCGGATTCAGTGCACTGAACGGAACCATCTGAGAACGTGAGCGAATGGTAGGCAACATGGCTTGTCCATTATCCGTAATCAGAATTCCTACTGCTGGAACTTGAGGTTCCTCCAGAAACTTCAACAAGCTGTTTGCCGCTTGAACCGTCATTTTCTCAGCTTGCTCTATAATATATACTTTGGGATGCCCCGCCTCTGAACGGTAAGAGAAAATGCGTTGCAAATCCCGAATCTGATCTATTTTAATGTTATTTCCATCCGGCGCAAGCATCGTCAGGTCTGGATGGTTTCCGTGTTCTACTTTGCGGCATTCAAGACATTGCCCACAAGCATCATCCTCAAGCTCTGTGCAGAAGATTGCCTTGGCGAACGCCATTGCTGTCTGTAACTGCCCACTTCCAGATGGACCGCTAAACAAATATGCATGACTGATGGCCTGACGTCTCAAACTGCTCTGCAACAACTGCTTGGCTGCCTGCTGGCCCATAATCTGTTGAAAAGACATACTTCCTCCTCAGAAGCTTAAATTAATAAGCATTCCCCGAATTTCTCCTACTTGTTGCAAAAGAGAGATTTTCCCCTCTTCTGTATCCAGTAATTCATCTGCCATGGATAATAGAGCCGAGTCAATCTCATCAATAAGCTTATATCGTTTGCCCCTGCCCCGGCGATCCCAACCCCTTGTCTCTTTCATTGATACACCGCGGCGGACCGTCTCTTCCAGAAATCTTTTGACAAGCTGTTTATATGCTTTCAGTTCACGAATCGTCATGGATCGAGCCAAACGATCACCCTGAAGCTGGATTTCGCTTAATCGGCGGTTGAGCTCTGCTTGGGAAGCACGTTCTCCCTGGTGATTCATCATATCAGAGAAGTTTTTGGATTGAACCGGCTTTGAGCCTGAATCATTCGTATTGATTCCAGTCTGTAGCGGTCTGAATCCAGGATTGATTTTCATGGACACGCCTGCTTTCTATCATCGTTAGGCCAATCGCACATCAGCACAGAGCGCATTGCGCCTGTGCGTAAGATGGACCTTATGGGTTGTTGAGATACACTGTATATATAATGGTAGAAAGATGGTCTCTTATCTACGATTGTATTCTAAGTCGCCTCTCCCAAAAGAAACATATTACTGTGGAATCAAGTCTCCTTTGGGAGAGAGTGTGCCGGTTCTTGTCATCAAGAAGGGCGCTCCATAAGTGGCACGTATGCATACCGGATACGTCCTTTTACATCCTTCGTTATCATCATGCAAGATGCAGTCATGCTATCGATAAATGAAAAACACTCATGGAGTTCATCTGTGCAAACGGATTAGAAATGCTCGAAACGATCTACTGGAAGAACAAATACGGTTGCTCCACCGACTTGGACCTCAACAGGTAGCGGCAGGTAAGAGTCGGTCGTTCCGCTCATCGGTGTAACCGGAGTTACGAGCTGTTCACGAACCTTACAGCTGCTGCGAATGACATTCATAACGGATTCGACTTGACTATCATCGACACCGATCATAAACGTCGTGTTGCCTGCCTTCAAAAATCCACCGGTACTGGCAAGCTTCGTTGCCCGAAAATTCGCTTTGACCAATGCGCTGGATAATCGGTTGCTGTCTTTATCCTGTATAATCGCAACAATCAGTTTCATCCTGCATAACCTCCTTTAGAATAAGCACTTCTAACAAAATGCCCTGTCTATATATTAGACAATTACTCGTCAAAATCCTTCAAAATCCCGGCTTCTAGCGACAAAATCATCGCTTTCTCTACCTCATCCGGAGTCTGTGAAGCATCGATAACTTGGATACGCTCCGGAAACTGTTTCTGAAGCAAGAAGTACGCTTCACGTACTTTGCGATGGAACTCCAGGTTCTCCAGATCAAGACGATTGACTTCACGACCATCATGAGCCTCGATTCGACCAAGCCCCTGTTCTGGCTCAATGTCCAGATACAGTGTCATGTCAGGCATCAGATCTCCAATCGCAAAACGATTGATTGCCCACACATTCTCAATTCCAAGGCCTCGAGCATACCCTTGATAGGCCAGACTGCTGTCTACAAACCGATCGCAAATCACGGTTTTGCCAGCTTGCAGTGCAGGCTCTACCTTCTCCGCCAGATGTTGACTACGGGCGGCAGCATAGAGCAGTGCTTCGGTTCGTGCATCCATCGCCGTATGAAGAGGGTCCAGGATGATGTTACGTATTTTCTCTGCAATCTCAATCCCGCCAGGCTCTCTTGTGACTACGTAAGGTATACCCCGTTTTTCAAAATAAGAACCGATTCTGCCGATCATCGTCGTTTTCCCTGAACCCTCTCCTCCTTCCAGCGTAATGAATTTACCTCTGCCCTGCATATGCTTCCCTGCTTTCTGTATTCATTGCTGTATTCATTCATGGCTATTATGCATGTGCCTAGACCCTCTTGCTTCAAGATATGATTTCCTTCGCCCAGAGGTGTATTGTTCAACAACTGCATTTAATAACACAAAAATAAACCAAGCTAGTTTTTCTTTCTATCATACTATAAGGTGGCTTTTCCTCCAACATGAAACGTTAGTCCTTTTTCAACCATACGATATCGTCATCGAAAGTGGAATCAACATTAAACAGTACTTTTGATCCTGTAATTACTTGATTCTACTCCTGAGCCAACATAACATGAACAAGGGATAAACGTGACAATGTTACTGTCGCATATCATTTTGGTTGTTTCCTTATCACATATAAATTCTTCGAACTGTTGATATGCACAGGCAAGATTTTTGGGATGGCTAACCACCCTTGTCATGAAGCATTGAACTGCTTTTCGAGAGCTGCAAAAGTACTTTTCCTATGACTCAGGTTTCATGACTTTTAATTTTTGATACGTATGATCCGATATCCCCTGAAACTTGGCCCCTACTTCGCGTAGAACTCGAATTCGCTCAGTAACCTTTGGACTTATTCGCTCGCCGGGATACACCAGTGGAATACCTGGAGGATATGGAATAACCATCTCCGCCGACCGATATCCTGCGCAGTCTTCAATTGAAACTCCGATCATACCCTTCTCTAAGATTGGTTGCAGGGAAAAGGCCACTGGCTCAGATAAGCGTTCATGTTCTTCTATATTGTTCCACGTGGAAACATAGTTTGGAGGGTCAATTTGAGTTTGAGAATCCGTCCTCACAGACACTGTGGATTCCAGTGAATGCTCCAGCTTGTAGGCAACGTTAATATGCCGTAAAGCCTGTAACACATGCTCCGCATCCTGTAATGTGGAGCCAAGACTGAAGAGCAGGACGACGTACCGTTCGTCGCTCATCTCTGGCACGCAGCCGCAAGCTTCCAGCTGTTGCTGCAGCCCATAACCGCTCAGTACCCCTGTGTCGTCATATATGACGACCTTGAATGGGTCCTGAGCGGTATACCCTTGGCGGCCAGGCATCGCCGCCGGATTTTCATGGCCGTAGGCCGGCTCCTGTTGCAGCGAATCCAAAGGCTGCAACAATTGGAAGCGCGGTAGCTCCGCGAGACCGCGCTTGAATGCTTTCACGGCGGCAAGTCCTGCCGTGAAGGCATCGGCGCCGTGTACATGCAGTAGCCGGCGCGATAGATCAAGCGAAGCCATCACCGGGTAGGATGGGCTTGAGCTTTGCACCATGGCCAGACGTTGCCGAAGCAGGGACCGGTTCAATCGCGGTCCCTGAATGTGCAACATGGCTCCCATGGTGAATGCGGCCAGCATCTTATGCGTCGACTGCACTACACCGTCCGCTCCGCAGGACAGTGCAGATACAGGCAGCTCCGGATGCTGCCCATAATGCGCGCCATGCGCTTCATCCACGAGTAGTGGCATGCCGGCCTCGTGGCAAATCTTAGCAATGGGCGTCAGATCCGCGCCCATGCCATAATAATTGGGCAACGTGACAAATACACCCTTTGACTCAGGATACCTCTGGACAGCAGCCTGAACCGTCTCAATGGACGGCATGACAGCAAGTCCAGATTCAGGGTCGACCCACGGCTCCAGAAATACTGCCCTTGCGCCAGCTAACATCAACCCGTGAATAACCGATTTATGTACATTACGCTGCACCAGCACGATACTTCCTGGCTCATCACAGATCGTTAGTAATAAAGACAGGTTGCCTGCTGTACTTCCTCCAACTAGAAAGAAACTTTCCTCCGCGCCGAAACAATCCGCCGCCAAGTCCTGTGCTTCCTTGATCACTCCCTCAGGGTGGTGGAGATCATCCGTACCCGTAATCTCTGTAACATCCATCTCCATCATGTCTAGATAAGCACGTACGGGTACAACATGGTTGAATGGAGCTGTTCCCTTCAAGTCATAATCTGTTACAACAGAATTCCGCTCTCCCCCTATACCTTTTTGCAGATCATCTCCCGCTCCCTCAAACGATTGCATCCATTGATAATAGACCTGTCCATTTTTATGTCCCGGCACATGAAATGAACGCTGCTTCGAATTACGATATGCGAGCAACGCTTCATATAAAGGAGCCCTATTTTTTCCTACGCTTGATGTATTATGTTCATTCATAAGATATCCATCCTGTAACTGTTATTTTCGTAAAACATGCATCTCTACTCTTTATTTCAGCATACGCTTTCTGCATATGTCAGACAAGGGAATCCCTTCTCCAACAAAAAAAGGCCTCGTGGGCCCATATATAATCATTAATATTAATCATGTGCATTTCTAACTTCATCGTGAAGGATATAACGTTATTTATGCGTTCTTTTGCACCCAAATCTGTTTCATCTGATGAATAAAAAAGTTATACTTCGCATCCTGCGCATCGGTGTGAACCATCTCTGCTTCACAAGCATCACATATGAATTCAGATACAATAAAAATGCCTTCCCTCTTCCGTTGCTCGCAAATGATACATGTGTGTTCGGCATGTTCTTCCATGAACCATCCCACCTTGTTTTACGTTTACTATCAGTATTGCACAGTTTCTATTATTTTAAACATTTTCATAGTGCTTTCTTTCTATAAAATATATATATTCGCCTTTCCCTTAATAGGTGTCTGTACAGAAAATATACAATCCAGTGTTCCGAGTCACTTTTATTCTTGGAACTGCAACCTCGCTCTTTTTCATGAAACAACACATGATTTCCCCATGCAAGTTCATGCTGATGCAAACTACGATATAATAACCTTAAAAAAACTTGGAATTTCAGCCGATATATAAGATATGATAACGATAACAAAGTCGGGTAAGCCACATTGATTATTTTATAGCCATCTCTATCTCTCTATACATATGTATACACCACTCTATCACGTACTCGTAAATTTGAAGGAGGATTTTAAATCGTATGATCGCCGAACCGGAGAATAAGGCAACCTTTTATCAGTATCGCCTTCTGAAAAAAAAAGCTATCGCTCGTAGCGTCATATACAGCTACCTGTGTCTGCCCGTTATCATGCTCTTCTTTAATCTGCTTGCCTTCTCCTGGAACGGCCTCTTCTTTTTTCTACTGGCAGGACCGATTACCGTCTGGATCCATTATGTCATTGCCAGGACTATATTGTTACTCGTTCGTACCTCGTATGCCAAGCGTTGGCACTGGAACCTGCGTATGCCTTGGTTTGGCTACATACCAGATCAGCACTTTAGTTACCGTATGTTTGTCCGAGTTCATCTGAATATGAGCTGGATTGGATTGTGCATCATTACCGTGTGCCTGTTATGGTCTCCAGTCTCCTTCACACTTTCCCTTATATTCTGGCATCTGTGGTTGCTTGGACCACGCCTGTACGTAATACTCATTCTATCGCGTGAACGTAAAGACGGTCTTGTTAAATTAAATCATCAAGATATCTCTTATTACTTGCAGTAAAATCGTTCTATTCGCCATCCTTCTTCAAAAAGGTTATCCACTGTGGATAACCTTTTTTTGCTTCCTTCTCTTTTATCCACAACAATAGGCGTATTCCCCCTTCTCCATTCTGAATGATTATTTAGCTTTGCTAACCCACTCTAGCCTTCAATGTGATTTATATCTAAATGAGTCCATATACTGGGATCTTCAACTTGTAGTAATACAAAAAAGCCCTCATCGCTAATGATGAGGACCTCACTTTATAAGAACATCACAATGTTAACTCGTACGCTTTCATACAATCCGTTAGTTCTCTTCTTCCAGTGACTTTACTGTCGTCTGAGTCGTTTCATTTCTGGGAACCATTAACGTAAACGAACCATCATGCACAGCCAACTGTACAATATGGCCATCCTTTGAGAAAACATGTACGTTACTTGATGCATTCGATGAACGCTTTGCTTGCCTTTCTGTCCAACCCCAACTTTTAATCTCGTTAAGATATACCTCAGGCAAACTCGTGCTTTCACTGATTCCAGACAACGTATATCGAACATAATCCATATCCGAATTGTTTTCGGACTGGTCAGATTTATTCGCTACTTTGGGTACAGGGAAACTCTTTTCGTTAACTGCACCTTCATATGAGATCCATACAGATCCTGAAGCTTCACCGCATCCTGTAAGAACAATTGCCAGACAAAGCAACAGAAGTGAGTGGAGTCCTACTCTCCGCCAACTTAACACACACACCCTCCTTTTCACAGCTGCACAATCCAGCTCTTCGGTCAGGTACTTTTAGCATATTTAACATAGTCCTATTATACTGGTTTTATCCTTGCCATCCGTAACAAAAATGTTACCTTCCCATAACGAAGCTGTCAGAGCTTTACGCTTTGTTAGGGGCAGTCTTTTATATTCATATAAATGAACAAA
>NZ_JAUZUT010000013.1:0-76329 GCF_031844205.1 Paenibacillus sp. RRE4 | reverse complement strand
ATTAACTCAGTGACCAATGCAACCATAGCGTTAAAATGGACAGCTGTAACAGGGGCAACCGGTTATGATCTGGAAATCGACGGTACAGTAGTAGCAACCACCGGGACTGCATATACGAAGAGCGGCCTTGCGGCGAACAGCGACCACACCTTCCGTATCCGCTCGAAGAATGCCGCGGGTGTAGGTGTGTGGAGTGACGTGGTCAGTGCAACAACACAGTTGAACACCCCTGTTCTGAAAGCCGCGTCGGAAGAAACAGCGATCAATCTGACGTGGGCAACCATTGCCAATGCAACCAAATACGAGATTGAAGCGGATGGCGCAGTCGTAGCGACGGTGGAAGAACCTAGCTATAGTCATACCTCTCTGTTGCCAGGTACAGCACATAAATATCGTATTCGCGCATTAACGGAAACAAATACAAGTGCATGGACAGCCGTTCTAACACAAAGTACAGTTCCAGGTAAAGTTGAAGGGCTATTGCTCAACACAGCAACAACTACAGCAATCTCGATCAAATGGACAGCAGCCATCGGAGCTACAGGCTATGATCTGGAAATCGACGGCACCGTTGTAGCGGTTACTGGGACAGCGTACACGAAGAGTGGTCTGGCGTCGAACACCGACCATACCTTCCGAATTCGCGCCAAAAATGCAGCCGGAATCGGTAGCTGGAGTGACATGCTGAATGCCTCTACGCAATTAAATCTGCCAACCGCTTTGAAAGGTGTGCCAGAAGAAACAGCAGTTGTTTTGACATGGACGGGGGTCGTTGGAGCAACGAAATATGAGATTGAGGCAGACGGAAACATTGTAGCTACCGTGAGCGAACCTTCTTACACTCACAGCGAGCTACTTGGTGGCACTGCTCACAAGTATCGCGTACGTGCGTTGACCGATACCAATGTGAGTGCATGGACAGCCGTGGTCTCCCAAACAACACTGCCAGGAAGTGTATCCGGTCTAACTGTCAATTCTGCAACAACCGCAGCAATTGCGCTAAAATGGAATGCGGTAAGCGGAGCAACCGGTTATGATCTTGAGATTGACGGTACAATCGTGGCAATCAATGCAGTTGCCTACACGAAGAGTGGGTTTGCACCCAATTCGGAGCACTCCTTCCGAATTCGAGCGAAAAATGCTTCCGGTGCCGGTGCATGGAGCGAAATGATTACGGGAGTAACTCAATTAAGTGTAGCGGTTCCTAAAGGGACAGTAGATCGAACAAGCATTACAATCACATGGGAAAATGTAGCTGGTGCTACATCTTATGAGATTGAAGCAGACGGACAGATTGTGGCGATTGTTAGTGATTCGGCATTTGTACATCTAGATTTATTACCGGCAAGTGTGCATAAATACCGTGTTCGGGCTTTTAATGATCAGAATACGAGTGCATGGTCTGCTGTTGTGAGTATTAGAACCTTGAATTAATGATATATCATAATTACAATTCCAGAGACGGGTTTGCGTAAACATGCATCCTGTCTCGTTTTTATTTCGTAAATAAGCTATGGACTTCATATGAGAAAATAAGGTAATGTATAGATATTATCTAGTCGGAATAGGAAGTTTGAGAGGGGAGTTTTAGCGATGAATCTAGGGAATTGTCCTCGTTGCGGCAAATTGTATGCATTGAATTTTCGTGATGTGTGCTCGAACTGTATCAAGGAAATGGAGAAGGAATACCAGATCTGTGTAGACTATTTGCGCGAGAATAAAGGCGCCAACATACAGGAATTGTCGGATGCGACAGAAGTCTCAATCAAAACCATCACGAAGTTTATCCGGGAGGGACGGATTTCCATCGAAAATGCCCCGAATATGATGTATCCTTGTGAAGTGTGCGGAATGCTGATCCGTGAAGGCCATATGTGCGATTCCTGCCGTACTCGACTAACGAAAGACTTGGCTGGGGCAGCTCGTGAAGTAGGTCAGAAGGATAACAACCAAGTAGGCGGACGAACCTACAATGCCGTCGACAAACTGCGCAATTCATAGGAACGTGGTCTTAAATACGAATAATGCTATAACAAATGTTTTGAAACGTACCGATAAACTTATTAAAGATTATCGGTTTTTTTTATTATCCTACTCATTTCGAACACATAAAGATAAAGAAAGAAATACGTATATCAACGAAAAAAACAGGTGAAAGGAAGTGCACTTCGAATGAAAATCAATGAACCGAGTCGAATTGGAGCCATCAATTCATATCAGAGGAATGTTGAATCCAATCAGCAGGCTGAGACCAAGAAAAGCCGCCGCAAGGATGAAGTATCCATTTCTCCGGAGGCGATGAAGATGCTTGAAGAACAAGGACGTACGCAAGATGCAGGACGGTTGCAACGGATTCAGGAGTTGAAAGAGCAGGTAAGCTCGGGAACATACCAGGTAGACAGTAGCAAGCTTGCTGACAAGTTGCTACCGTATTTCAAGTCATTTGATAAGGAATAGGTGATTATGTAATGGCAGCACTGGACAGATTAATTGCAGTTTTAGAGCAGATGGAGCAAAGTCACCGTGATATGCTGGCGCTCAGTCAGGTTAAACGAGAAGTTATCGTCAAAAATGATGTAGACCAGCTTATCGCTATCATGAATAAGGAATCCAAGTTTATGAAGCAGCAGGAGCCGCTGGATACAGAGCGACTACATGCTGTTCACGAACTGCTTCAGGAGCGTGGCATCAAGTCGATGCTGAACCTGAATGTTACCGAGATTTCCAAGCTGATCTTTGATCCGGCTGACAAACAGCGGTTGTTTGAAGTCCAGAAGAAGCTGGCGGGAACATTACAAGAATTGAAAGATATTAATCAACTAAATCAGAAGCTGATTGAGCAATCGTTAATGTTTATTGATCTATCGATGGACATGTTTGCTTCGAGGCCTGAACAGGATGCAACTTATCAGCATCCTGCTGATAAGCACGGCAATCCAGGACGAATCGGTCTGTTCGACACGCGTGCCTGATTAAATAGGGGGAAACCAGGTGACATCTACATTTCATTCAATCGAAACGGCTAAACGCAGTTTGTTCGCACAGACGACCGCTCTTAGCACAACGGGTCATAACGTAGCCAACGCCAATACGGAGGGGTACTCACGTCAGAAAGTGAATATGCAAGCATCCATTCCTATGGAGCCGTTTGCATTTCTGCATAGTACAGCACCAGGGCAACTCGGAACAGGGGTAGAGTTCGACTCGATTACCCGCGTTCGCGAGAAATTTCTGGATGATCAGTATCGCAATGAAAATACCAACTTCGGGAGTTGGTCCATTCAACGGGATACACTGGAGAAACTTGAGGCGATTGTCAACGAGCCTTCCAAAACAGGTTTTCGTACCGTTATGGATAATTTCTATAAATCCTGGTCAGATCTAAGTAAAAACCCGGAAGATGTTACGGCTCGCCGTATTGTTAAAGAGACTACACTCGCTCTTACCGACGCCATGAACCAGATTAGTCGCCAACTTGACTCTCTAAGTCAGGATCTGGATAGTAATATTGCGGTGAAGGGTAATGAAATTCAGGGTTACCTGGGTAACATTGCAAACCTGAACAGTGCAATCGTAAAGGTTGAATCCCTTGGCGATAACGCAAACGATTTGCGTGACCAACGTGACTTGATGGCGGACAAGCTGTCCAAAATCATGAATATTACCGTTACCGATACACCACAGGGCTACCAGATTCAGATGAATGGACAGGAGCTTGTAACGGGTGGTGCTGTTCAAGCAACAGTAGATTCAGCGTTTTTGAATAATGCCTATACAGCGGGTACACTCACCAACGGTGAAGTTCACGGTATGATCAGATCCAGAGATACGCTGGTGAGTGATTACCGTAAACAAATGGATGACTTGGCGAATACGCTGGCCAATGGAGATATTGATATTACTATACCTGCGGGTTCCGTGTTGCCGGAAAATAATTCGTTGGGTCTTACGGGCGCAGCGCGGACACTGACCAGTGATTTGAAGGTTACAGTAAAAGGGTTGAACGGATTACATCAACTGGGTTACAGCATGGATGGAACGAACAACGGAGGACTACCGTTCTTTACTGCGGCTGGAGGCGGAACTGCAATAACTGCCGGGAATATCTCCTTGAACGCTGAAATATTGGCTGATCCGAACAAAATTGCAACATCTCTGCGGACGACAACGGCTTCCGGGACGGAAACGGTGATTAAAGGGAATAACACTCTTGCAAACTTGATCGCAAACCTGAAGGATACGCCGATGAAATCCACAGACGGTTTGAGCAGTGCAACGATTGGGGCTCAATTTAGTGCCATTGTGGGGCAGTTAGGCGTTCAATCGCAAGAAGCCGCACGTCAGACATCCAACTCGGAGTTTCTGGTACAGCAAGTAGATACACGCCGTCAATCGGTGAGCGGAGTATCTCTGGACGAAGAGATGGGAAATATGATCAAATACCAGCATGCGTACAGTGCATCAGCACGTTTTATGACCACATACGATCAACTGCTAGATAAATTGATTAACTCTACGGGTATGGTAGGCAGATAATCGAAGGGAGTGACATGACAGACCATGAGAATCACAAATAATATGTTGGGTTCGCAACTGCTAATGAACCTTAATCGAAATGCTCAACAAATGAATACCACCCAGACTCAACTGGCTACGGGACGTAAAATCAACAAACCTTCGGATGATCCGGTAGGGATCACGTACTCCCTTCGTTACCGCGCTGAATTATCATCTAATGAGCAATATCAGAAAAACGTGGATAGTGCCGTTTCCTGGCTGGAATTTAATGATACTGTGCTGAATCAGGCGGGTAATGTTGTTCAGCGATTACGTGAACTGACGGTTCAAGCGACGACAGGAACCAATCCTCAGACCGCGCTCGATAGCATTAATGAAGAGGTCAAACAGCTGAAGGAACAGCTTGTCGATATTTCGAATAGTAAGCTTAATGGGAAATACATTTTTAATGGCGAGACCTATGATGTCAAACCTTATGATTTCCCATCTAATGCGGACGGCACGCTGGATACGACCAATGCTGCTTCGGTAGTGACGGACCAAGGGAAGATCAATTTCATTGTAGGTGAAAGTGTGCAACTGCCTATCAATGTAAGCGGGAATGAAGTTTTCGGTACAGCTACAGAACAAGACAATCTATTTGTGATCATGAATACGGTGATGCAAGCATTACAAGATGGAGACCAAAAAGAATTGTCTAATCAACTGGACATCATGGACTCCCGCATGGGGAAAATGTTGTCGATCCGATCCGAAATTGGAGCGAAAACCAACCGTGTTGATCTGATGATGGGGCGATTGGATGATCTGGGAATCAATTTGTCTGATCTTCAAGCCAAAGTTGAGGATGCCGACATCGCAGAATTGTCTATGAAATCTAAAATCCAGGAAAACATTTATAACGCCTCGTTGTCTGTTGGCGCCAAAATCATATCACCTTCTCTGGTGGATTTCCTGAGATAAGAGGAGTGGGTGCAGTATGAAGATCCTTCCTGTGGTGCAGATTCAGACAACCCCTTCTATATTAAATATCGATGCCGACCCTGGAAAATATTCTATCCGTCAGCCCAAAGCAGATGTACAGCTTCAGACCAAGCCGGCTAAACTGACGGTTCAGAGTCATCCCATTGAGCTTAATGTAGATCAAAGCCAAGCCTTCGCCGCCTATACAGGCGGGAATATGATTGATATGAATGCCCGAATCTACTCGGGAATCCAGCAGAACTTCCTGCAAAATCTCGCTACGCGAGTAGAACAAGGGAATCAGCTTGCTGCTATTCACAAACCGGGGAATACGATTGCGAACATTGTGGGTAGTGATTGGATGCCTCAACCGTTTCCAGAGACGAGAACTCCCGCATCTTTTGATAACGTGGAGATCCGCATCAATACAAGGCCACCTGATATCAGTTATGATCCGGCGGTCTCTGAGATGAATGTGACGGTAAACAAACCGGAGATTGAGTATCAACGAGGCAAGCTGGACATCTATGTGAAGCAATATGCATCCGTTAAATACACACCGCCAGCCATCGATATGGCGTTATAAGTTATAATGTGAGCTATAGACGGTCTCGGACGAAGCCCTCTATGGCTTTTTTTGTACAAAATCACCGCCAAGGAGGCGTTTATTATTATTATTCAGACAAGCATGTGGGGAGAAGTTGAAGTTCAGGAGAAAGAAATCTATCAATTTCCGAAAGGATTACCTGGATTTGAAGAAGAAACAGAATTTGCACTAATCCCGTGGGAAGATACACCGTTTAGTTATTTGCAATCTGTGCGTGAGAAGGAACTGTCTTTCTTGTTAGTGAGTCCTTTTACGTTTGCGCCTGACTACAGTTTTGAGTTAAGTGAAGTGGATAAGGAAGAGTTGCAGATTGACGAACAAGTCGCTGTGTTCTCTCTGGTCACCATTCATTCACAAGCCAATAAATCGACAATGAATCTCCTGGCACCAGTCGTACTTAATCCGGAAAAACAAGTGGGCAAACAAGTTGTACTTCATCAGTCTGCATATGATACACGTCACCTGATCTGGGCCGAAGAGGAAGAAGACGCGAAATCCGTGAAAGGTGGAGTGTAATATGCTCGTTTTATCCAGGAAAAAGGGTGAGTCCATTGTCATCCAGGATCAGATCGAAGTCACGGTACTTGCTGTGGAGGGGGATACCGTAAGAATCGGCATATCCGCACCGAAGCATATTGATATCTTTCGCCAAGAGATTTATGCCTCCATTCAGGACGCAAATAGGGAGTCGGCTACACCTCTGGCTGCCGATGTTGAAGCGTTCATGGAACGTCTTCGAAATAATGGATTAAAAAAAGATTAAAAATTTCCCATTTTGCTATAAACAGTTGCTCACCTCCCGTCGATATATAATTTAGACGCTGCTTCGGCAGGGCGGCCGACCTTAATGTCGCGGCGTTTACCACAAGGATGTGGAACTAACTTATTTCAGGGAGGAAACACTCAATGATTATCAACCACAATATTCCGGCGTTGAATACTCACCGCCAATTGTCCATCAACACTGGTAACACTAACAAAAACATCGAAAAATTGTCTTCTGGTCTTCGTATCAACCGTGCTGGTGACGATGCTGCCGGTTTGGCAATTTCCGAAAAAATGCGCGGCCAAATCCGTGGTTTGGACCAAGCTTCCCGTAACGCTCAAGATGGTATCTCTTTGATCCAAACGGCTGAGGGTGCATTGAACGAAACTCACTCCATCCTGCAACGTATGCGTGAGATTTCCAACCAATCCGCGAACGGTACAAATACAGATTCCGACCGTCAAGCTTTGCAAGACGAAATGAACCAATTGACTTCAGAAGTTAACCGTATCGGTAACACTACTGAGTTCAATACTCAAAAGTTGCTGAATGGTGGTATTGGTTCAAGCGATAGCGAAAAGCTGACACAAGCTACAAATGCTAAAAAAGCAATGAGCACTGCAATTGCTGGAGGTGCTGTTGCTCTTGGAGCAGGTGCGAAACTTACTATCGACGACAAAACGTTTGTTCTCTCGTCTGTAACAGTTGGTACGGCTACTACTACTGCAGCAGAGAACGCTAAAGCATTGAAAACAGCATTGGATGCCACTACATCTGGTGGAGTTAAATTGTCTGACCTGGTAGACATCAAAGTGGGCGCATCAGGTGATAAGCTTGAGTTTACTGCTAAGTCTTCTGGTGCAAAAAGTAACTTGGAGTTCGTTGGTGCTACAGCTCTGGGAGCGAGTGTTGCGACTTCAATTAAAGTCAAAGGTGACCCTTCGACTGTAGAGCGTGCAGGACTTCAAGGTGCTACTGCTCTTACTGCTGCAGCTGTGTCCATTGCTTCTGGTGCAACAATCAAGTTCACCATTGGTTCTGAGAGTGAAGTAACCGTTAACTTGAACTCTGGTACTACTGCAAAAACATATGATACAACTAATGCTGATGCTAACGTAGCTAAAGCAGCTATGGAATCACTCGTTAAAGATTTGAATGCATCTCTGCAAGCAGCTGGAATGGACAGCAAAGTTACAGCTTCTTTGTCTAAAGATAACAAACTTCAGTTCCTTTCCGAAACAGGTAAGGATATTCAATTGGGTGCAGGTACTAACGCACTGGGTCTGGGTATCGCAAGTACTGCAACGATTGGTAACGTTGAACAAGTCGTTGGTGCTGGTGCACAAGGTGTAGGCTTCTCTACGAAGTTCCAAATTGGTGCAAACACAGGTCAATCGATGTCCTTGCAAATTAACGATGTTCGTGCAGCAGCATTGGGTATCACGGGTAATGCTGGACAAGCTGGTTTCACGAAAGATAACAACGTTACTAACGGTTCTAACGATATTAAAGGCGAAGCTGCTTTGAACATCTCCACTCGTGAAGACGCTTCTAAAGCAATCGCAGTTCTGGACAAAGCAACTTCCCTGGTTTCCAGCGAACGTGCTAAACTGGGTGCTGTACAAAACCGTTTGGAGCACACAATCAACAACTTGGGAACAGCTTCCGAGAACCTGACAGCTGCTGAATCCCGTATCCGTGACGTTGACATGGCGAAAGAAATGATGAGCCAAACGAAGAACAACATCTTGGCTCAAGCAGCTCAAGCTATGTTGGCTCAAGCAAATCAACAACCACAAGGCGTACTGCAATTGTTGAGATAATTAATGCTTTAACAGAAGTCTGTATTAAGATGATTTCTAATCAATTCAAGAAAGCCCCACTTGGTGGGGCTTTCTTGCTATACTAGGTGCTGTAGCGAATCTCTGGTTATTAAGAAAATTATGTATAAGGGAGCAAGCACAATGGAGTTAATGGATCGGAATATTGAGATTCTATCAGCTGACGCCGATCACTGGATTGGAATGCCTGATGAAAGTGAGTTAGAACAAATATCCTTTGAAGTGGATAGTAACGGGAATGAAATATTCGTTAATGGAGAGAGGTTGTTTATTTTAAAAAATGAATTCGATGATTCCAATCAACCAAATCCATTAAAACGGGAACTGATTTTTGTTCTAGGGATTTATTCTATAGAAGAAATTCAAAAACTTATTACATTGATGGGCGATGATTCTTTGTTAGTCATCATTGAACCTAATCTCCCCTTGTTTAGCTATTCGTTGCAAGAGAAGGATCTTTCTTTCCTTCAAAGACCGGGGGCGGTTTTATTTGCTGACAAAATAAGTAATCTATCTCGATTTTTAGATAAATATCTATTAACTAATGCAATTTTCTATGTGAAGACGATCAAATTTTATTTTACTCATATGTATCGTGAACAAGATCTTCAGTCCAGTTTGGCTGTGGTTAAAATAATTAAAGAGTCCGTAAACTATAAAACAATGTTGTACGGTAACTCTGTAGAAGATAGTTTGATCGGATTTAAAAATCATATGAAAAACCTTAAGCATCTTACTCGTTCGAAAGATGTTTCACTACTAAAGAATATAATGCGTAACGTGCCAGCTGTAGTCGTGGCTGCCGGTCCGTCTTTAAATAAAAATATCAATCACTTACATGTCTTGAAAGATAAAGTCGTTATTATTGCTGTGGATACCATTGCTCAACGTCTTTGTGATGAAGGGATTATTCCTGACTTTATATGTTCGGTAGAACGCGGAATAGAGACCTATACTTATTTCTATGAAGGTAAGAAGTATCCTGTTGAATCAACACTTGTTGGTCCTCTAGTTCTGTACCCTAATATTTTGGAAGAGTTCCCTGGTAAACTTGTTATACCTATGCGTGAAAATGTAGGAGAGTTTATATGGTTAAAAGAAGTCTTGGGGTTAGGGAACGATAGCTCTATAAGTATCGGTCTATCTTGTGCTCATGTAGCTTTTGGTGTTGCTGAGCACATTGGAGCTTCTCCAATCATATTGTTGGGGCAGGATCTGGCTTACGGGGAAACGGTTGGAGAGACGCATGCTGGAGGCACGATCTATGATGACAAAGATTTAACAAGTAGCATGTACTCCTCATTTGACCTCTTGGAAACCGATGGTTATTACGGAGGGAAAGTTGCTACCACAGAAATTTGGAATACATTTCGAACATGGTTTGAAATGGAAATCACTGACAAGAAATTGCATGTAATTAATTCCACAGAAGGCGGAGCCAAAATTGCATATACTGAACAGTTAAGTTTAGAAGAGGTTGGGAAGAGGTACTGTCACGCTAAGATAAGACCTATGACAGAACTTTTACAAGAAATTTCGAACTATCCTCTTGAGAAGCAGCAACTAAAGGAAATTATGAGAGAACAGTATAGACATTTTTTGGATATTAAACTTCAGTTCGAGAAACAACAAAAACAAGTTAGACGTGTTAAAATAAATGAGAATTCTTCTGAAGCCGAATTGAAAGAAGCGCTGAAGAAGATTGATCGAACGGAAGACTTTTTTTTGCTAGTATTGGACAATTGGCTAATGCGTCATTGTTTACAGCCAGCGATGAGAACTTCTGTATGGAACTTATACACTATAGAGCGAGTGATTACAGCCAGTAATGTTATTAAAGCACAAGAGGTTAATCTTGGGTTTTTAGATGTCGCGGTGTATACCTTAAACGAAATTACTTCCTTACTAGCAGAAACGGCTGAAAGCTTGGGAGAGTAACATTGCTTTATTAAAACCTCACTATATTGCGAGAGATATACTTTTCTAAAAAGGTGCTGTAAAAACATTTTCTGTAAAGGATGATTCTGTTGAAAATTTTGGTTACAGGTGCTGATGGATTCATTGGCTCTCATTTAACCGAAGAACTTGTCAAAAGGGGATATAACGTTAAAGCGTTTGTTAACTATAACTCCTTCAACTCGTGGGGATGGTTAGATCAAAGCTCAATGGATGTTAAATCACAGCTTGAGGTATTTGCAGGAGATATCAGGGATCCTTTTGGTGTCAAACAGGCGATGGTTGGATGTACTCACGTCTTGCACCTGGCAGCATTAATCGCGATTCCCTATTCATATCATTCACCATCCACATATATTGATACGAATATTGTGGGCACCTTAAATATCGTGCAGGCTGCTAAAGAGTTAAATGTGGATAAAGTCGTACACACTTCGACTAGTGAAGTTTACGGTACAGCGTTGTATGTTCCAATCGACGAAGATCATCCGCTTCAAGGACAATCCCCTTACTCTGCATCGAAAATTGGCGCAGATCAAATGGCATTGTCATTTTATCGTTCATTTGAAACTCCAATTTCCGTAATACGACCATTTAATACGTATGGACCACGTCAGTCTGCTCGTGCAGTTATTCCTACTATTATTAGTCAGATTGCAAATGGAATTCATAATATTAAGCTTGGCTCGGTTACTCCAACACGTGATTTCAATTATGTGGAAGATACAGTGAATGGATTTATCTCTGTTATGGAATCGGATCAATCCATTGGAGAAGTGATTAATATTGGATCTAACTATGAAGTTTCCATAGGTGAGACAGCCGATACTATTGCCGACATCATGGGTGTAAAGTTAGTGATAGAGACTGATGAAGATCGTCTTAGACCTGAAAAAAGTGAAGTGGAGCGACTCTGGTGTAACAATCAGAAGGCAAAAGACTTATTGGGGTGGCAACCGATGTTCGGGCAAAAAGAGGGCTTTCGTAGAGGGTTACAAGCAACAATTAATTGGTTTACTGACGAAGATAATTTATCAAGATATAAAGCTGAAGTGTACAACTTATGAATAATAAACAATGGATGGAATTAGCCACGTTAATAAAAGCTGAATATCAAAAAGAAGTGGTCGGACTCCATGAGCCGACCTTTAATCATAAAGAGGTTGAATATGTAACGGATTGTATTAAATCTGGATGGGTATCCTCTGTTGGTTCTTATGTTAATCGTTTCGAGGAAGAATTAGCTCGTTTCGTGGGTGTGAAGCGAGCAGTAGCTGTCGTAAATGGGACAGCAGCATTGCATATCTCTCTAAAGCTTGTTGGCGTGGTAGAAGAGGATGAAGTTCTCATTCCTTCTTTGACTTTTGTTGCAACTGCCAATGCTGTAACTTACATTCGGGCTATTCCCCATTTTGTTGATGTGAATAGAGAGTCACTAGGAATAGATCCAATGAAACTGGAAGGATACTTGGAGTCTATTGGGGAATTGCGGCAGGGGGAGTTGTATAACAAAAATACAAACCGTCGAATTAAAGCGCTGGTACCCATGCATACTTTTGGTCATCCTTGTATGATGGATGAGTTGATTTCAGTGTGTGAGAAGTTCAATCTTGAACTTGTGGAAGATGCAGCTGAGTCATTAGGTAGCTACTATAAAGAAAAACATACTGGGAGTTTTGGACGGGTTAGTGCTGTTAGCTTTAATGGGAATAAGATCATCACAACTGGTGGAGGTGGAGCCATCCTAACGGATGATGAGATCTTGGCGGATTATGCTAAACATTTGACTACCACGGCAAAAGTTCCACATCAATGGATGTATCTGCATGATGAGATCGGTTTTAACTATCGAATGCCTAATCTAAATGCAGCACTAGGATGCGCCCAATTAGAGAAGCTTCCTTCTTTTATTGAGTCTAAGCGTAAATTAGCAGAAACCTATTCTCTCTGGCTCGAAGAGATTGAAGGGGTTCGATTATTTAAAGAAATTTCAATCGCAAGAAGTAACTATTGGTTACAAACGATGCTTATAGAAGACAAGAATCATAAAGAAGAAATTCTTGAATTCTTAAATGGGCAGGGAGTAATGTGTCGTCCTGTCTGGAGCCCTTTGCACACATTGAAGATGTATCAATCATGTCCTAGAAGCGATCTTAGTGAAACAGAGTATTTAAATGCAGTTATAATTAGTATGCCCAGCACACCATTAAGTGAGGTATCTACCGTTGAATCGTAAAATCTGTGTTGTTACTGGGACTAGAGCAGAGTACGGGTTGTTACACCACCTGATGAAGCGAATAATTCATGAGCCTGGACTTGAGCTAAAACTTATAGTCACGGGGATGCATCTGTCCCCTGAGTTTGGTCTAACGTACAAGGAAATTGAAGAAGATGGTTTTGTTATAGATGAAAAGATTGAGATGTTGATCTCTGGAGATTCAACGACAGCGATAACGAAATCAGTAGGATTGGGTGTTATTTCATTTGCAGATGCACTTGAAAGAATCAAACCTGATATTCTATTAGTCTTAGGTGACCGTTTTGAAATTTTTGCAGTAACTCAGGCCGCTATGATTATGAGGATTCCAATAGCTCATATCCATGGGGGGGAATTGACTCAAGGAGCTATAGATGATGCCATCCGTCATTCTATAACCAAAATGGCACATTTTCATTTTACTGCTTCTGAGGAATATAAAAATCGTGTAATTCAATTGGGCGAACAGCCGGAGACCGTTTATAATGTTGGAGCATTAGGAATAGAAGGTATACGAAAAACAAAATGTATGGATATAGTAGAATTGTCTGATAGTATTCATTTTCAATTAGAAAAATTTTTTCTAGTTACGTTGCATCCAACTACTTTGGAAGGCAGTTCTTCTGAGATGCAAATTCAAAATCTGCTTAAGGCCTTGGATCAATATCCTGATTATCAAATCCTGTTTACGAAAACAAATGCCGACACCGATGGGCGGATTATAAATAAATATATTGAGGATTACGTTGAGCGGAATCCGGACCGTACAAGAGTCTATACCTCGCTTGGACAAGTTAGATACTTGAACGCTGTTCGCCATTGTGAAATGGTGATTGGTAATTCTTCTAGTGGACTTTTAGAAAGTCCAGTTTTTGAGAAACCAACTATAAATATAGGAATACGTCAACAAGGTAGGCTCAAAGCTGCATCTGTCATTGATTGTTCCTTTTCAGTAGATGATATAAAGGCTGCAATATTAAAAGGCCTCTCAGCTTCTTTCAAAGAAGAGATCAAGAGCGCCCCTTTGTTATATGGTGAAGGTAATACTTCAGAAAAAATAGTCCTGATCTTAAAAGAAAGTAAGCTTGGTAACATAATTTTGAAAAAATTCTATGATTTTAAATAATATGTTTGTTTACTTCAAGGGAGCATACCATGAAAACTTATATTATTGCTGAAGTCGGAGTTAATCATAATGGTTCATTGGAAATGGCTGAAGAATTGATTAAGGTGGCTAAAGATTCCGGAGCAAATGCTGTGAAATTTCAAACTTTTAAGGCAGAGAATCTGGTAACTAAAAATGCTGAACAAGCAGAGTATCAAATCAAAAATCTGAATGAATCTTCATCCCAATATGAAATGCTAAAAAAGCTGGAACTTAGTTTCGAAGAGTTTGAACATTTGCAGGCCTTTTGTAAAATGCAAGATATAGAATTTCTATCCACCCCTTTTGATGTAGATAGTGCTGACTTTTTAATGGATAGACTGGGCATCGATAAAGTTAAAATACCTTCCGGCGAGCTTACCAACGCGCCTTTTTTGCATTATATCGCAACCAAAGGAAATAAGATGATCGTGTCAACAGGAATGGCCGATTTAGATGAAATTCACGAGGCTCTGTCTTATATAGCATATGGGCTAGCTAATCCGACAGAACCTGTAATCGAGCAACAAGTAAAGGTTTTTTATGAAACAAAACGAGCTAAAGCATTACTTTATGAGCATGTTGTCTTGCTTCATTGCACCACACAATATCCTGCTCCAGCTGAATCTATTAATTTGAAGGCGATACAAAAATTAGAGCAAGAATTCAAAATTCCTGTTGGCTTTTCAGACCACTCAGCGGGCATTAATCTTGCAATGGTGGCAGTGGGTATGGGAGCTACAGTAGTAGAAAAGCATTTTACGTTAGACCGTTCCTTGGAAGGGCCGGATCATAAGGCATCGTTAGAGCCGGATGAATTAAAAGCTTTCGTTAGTGGCATCAGAGAAGTAGAAACGGCACTTGGAGATGGGATTAAAAGACCTAGTGAGAATGAACTCCAAAATCGTATCCCAGCTCGTAAAAGCATCGTTGCAAAAAAATCTATTCAAGCAGGCGAGGAATTCACGATTAGCAATCTTACTGTTAAAAGACCAGGTAATGGTATCGAGCCTAAAGAATACTGGGCCCTCCTTGGTAGAAAAGCTTCTAGAGATTTCAAGGAAGATGAGTTAATTGAGTATTAATAAGGTGTTGAATGTGCTTAAAGGTATCTCTTTCAAGATCGTTTGAGATTTAAGATCGTTAAAAATCAGTGATTAGATATAAAATAACAGAATTGTTCTCCGATAATAAAATTAGTGGTATTCACGAAATGATAGGGAAATAGATTTTATGATGGAAGAAGGGATGCGCTTATGAAACTATGGGAGAAAGTGATTGTACAAGCTGACAGGAACTTATTAGAAACCATGAAGGTTATCAACGAGTCATCCTTACAATTTGCAGTTGTTGTTGATAACAATGGTTGTTTGTTAGGGACTGTAACAGATGGAGACGTAAGACGAGGTCTGCTTAAAGGATATGGACTAGACGTCTCCATAAAAATGATCATGAACTCTAATCCTGTAAGTGAACTTGCTGGGCAGCATCCTAATGTATATAAGCATAGTATGAGTGTTAAAAAGCTTAGGCAATTACCGATTGTTAATAAAAAAAATAAAGTTGTCGATGTACTTTTTGCTGACAGAATGGAAACTGAAACGAAACATAACAAAGTTGTTCTAATGCTTGGTGGATTAGGGACTAGACTACGCCCGCTAACCAATGAAATTCCTAAGCCTATGTTAAAAGTAGGAAATAAGCCAATATTAGAAACTATTGTTGATGGATTTAAACAATTTGGTTTTTCTCAATTTATTTTCTCTGTAAATTATAAAAAAGAGATAATTAAAGATTACTTTCTTAACGGAGAAGCATATAACATAAATATTGATTATATAGAAGAAGAGAAGAGAATGGGGACAGCTGGAGCACTCTCTTTATTAACGGATCGCCCTAAGGAACCCTTTTTCGTAATGAATGGAGATCTGCTTACACAAATTAATTTTCAACATCTTATGCAATTTCATGTAGAGCAAGGTGCAATTGCAACCATGTGTGTGAGAGAATATCAGTACCAGATTCCTTACGGTGTAGTAGAAACAGATGGAACGAATCTAATCAATATTAATGAGAAACCGGTGCATTGTAGCTTTGTAAATGCAGGTGTGTATGTTCTGGATGCTGCTGTTTTTGATTATATTCCACATGGAGAGTTTTATGATATGCCTACCTTGTTCAAAGAGCTTGTGGCTAATGGAGAAAAAGTCGCGGTGTTCCCTATTCATGAATATTGGCTTGATATTGGACAGATAACAGAATTCGAGCAAGCGGATAGAGAATACCAGGGGATTTTTAGGAAAGAAGAATTAGTGAAATGAATGTTTGAGCATAAGGATTATAAATACTATATTTAATATATTAAGGACTGGTATTTAATGGCGTCGAATAAAATTTTATTAATTGGTGGTGGAGGACACTGCAAATCAGTTTTAGATAGTCTCATAGGATTGAATTTGTATTCAGATATCGCAATCATTGATAAGAGAGAAAACGTAGGTAAGAATATACTTGACGTTCCAATAATAGGTACAGATGAAGATCTTGAAGAGTTTATTAATAAAGGATTTCATTCTGCTTTTGTTACGGTTGGAAGTGTCGGTAATCCTGAGCCAAGAATCAAGTTACATCAACTAATAACAGCCTTCGGCTTTCATATACCTGTTATTGTTGATAAATCAGCAGTTATTGGTTCTGATACGAAATTTGGTGAAGGAGTCTTCGTTGGGAAAAGAGCCATTGTAAATGCAGGTTCTGTTATCAATTCTTGTGCAATACTAAATTCAGGAGCAATTATTGAACATGACTGTAATGTTGGAAAATATGCTCATATAGCTTCTGGTGTAGTTTTAGCTGGCGGTGTCAACATTGGCAACAACGCTCATATAGGAGCACAAACTGTAATTAGACAGAATTTAAGTATAGGTGAGGGCACCACCATAGGGATAGGCAGTGTGGTTGTGAAAAACATAGCGAATAAAGTTGTGGCTTACGGAAACCCTTGTGAAGTCGTTAGATAAGATAATGAAGTAAGTTGATATCGGAGGATTACATGATTAATGATAAAAAGATTTTGGCTATAATTCCTGCTAGAGGGGGATCGAAAGGTGTTTTGAGGAAAAATCTTAGGTCTGTTGCAGGGAAGCCTTTAATTGCTTGGTCAATTGAAGAAGCTAAAAAGTCTAAGTATATAGATCATTTAATTCTTTCGACAGAAGATACAGAGATTATTACTACAGCGGAAGAGTATGGTTGTGATGTTCCTTTTGTTCGTCCTATACATTTGGCTGAAGATGATACGCCTGGTATTGCACCAGTCTTACATGCTCTTGAACATATGCCGGCTTTCGATTATGTTATGTTACTTCAGCCAACCTCTCCATTGCGCTCTGTGTTAGATATTGACCTTTGTATTGAGAGATGTGAAGAGAATAATGCTGTTTCTAGTGTCAGTGTAAATATTAGCGGTAAGTCACCCTTTTGGATGTACACTCTTGACCATAATAAGATGAAGCCAGTCATAAACCAGGTTGAGATTAGTTCACGTAGGCAGAATTTACCTGACGTTTATGAGCTTAATGGTGCCATATACATTGCTCAGACTGAATGGCTTATAGAAAACAGAACGTTTCTACACAATGAAACTCTGCCATTTGTTATTCCTAAAGAACGTTCTTATGACATTGACACGGAAGAAGATCTACTCATTTGTGATCTGATTTTAAGACACAGAGGAATACAATGAGCTTGATGCAAGTTTAATTATTAATTATTTGTTTGTTGAAGACCCAGAGCGCTTTATGGAAATTTTCTGCTTGAAATTTTTATTTCCTTTCGTAAATCCAGAAAATCATTATATCCCTTAATTTCAATAATACTAGCCTAATAGCCTTTGGTTAATAGGTTTATTTTGTTATATCACACTCTAGTCAACTTATTAGTAAATGATTTTTTTGATTTTACAAATTTCCTAAAGCTGGGGAGGCGATAAGCCGATATATACTATAAATGCGAACACAGTTGGAGGTCATTCAAGGATGAACATTCAGTTTTCATTGTCTGCCGCTACATCTGCAAGTAGTTCTACGGTCGAGATTACAAATCAGACAGGAGCTTCTCAAGCAGGAAGTGAGATAGCTAATATTAGAACCGCAAAAGAAGCTTACAACAAAGAAAGACAAGGCGTAAAAATCCCAGTGGGCGAAGAGTTATTGATCCGAAATATTGACCGTGCCGTGAAGGCACTGCAAGGGCCAGAGACGACACTGGATATTAGCATCCATGAAAAAACAAATGATATTATGGTCAAAGTACTTAACAAGGAAACGGGAGAAGTGCTTCGAGAAATTCCGCGTGAGCAGACGTTGGATCTGGTAGCGAAGATGATGGAAATTGCGGGCATCCTGATTGACGAGAAAGTATAAAAATTAAATCCACTTTAATAAGTGAGGAGTGAATTTATGCGTATAAACGGTTTTTCCGGTATGGACATTGATAGCATGGTCAAAGAGCTAATGACAGCCAAACGTGCTCCGTTAGATAAATTGAATCAAAAGAAAACAACATTGGAGTGGCAGAGGGACAGCTACCGTGAACTGAATAGTAAAATGTATGAATTCCGTAACACGAAGTTGCAGCAGACATACAGATTATCATCAGCATTGAATACACAAAAGGCTGTAGTTGCAGGCAATACGGACGCTGTTAGAGCAGAAGCAGGTGCAACTGCGAATGGAATTAAAATGGATGTATCTGTAGAACAACTGGCTACTGCCAAAGCTAAGGTAACCGATGGCAAAGGGCAAGGTTTCACTTCAAGACAATCCTTAGCTGAGCTGGCAAGTGGCATAAAATTTGGAGAACCTACAACTAGCTTGGGAGCAAGTGATTACGCAAAAGAATATAAAATTAAGATTAATAATATAGAAATGACTTTTACAGGTAAAGACACAGTATCTTCTGTAATTGCCAAGATCAACAGTAAATCGGAACTGAACGTGCAAGCGAGTTTTGATGAACTGACCGGGAAGTTTAGCATTGCTGCTAAGGATCTGGGTACTATGGGGATCCTTGATGTACAACCGCTGAATGCAGGGGATAGCTCTGTATTTGATGTTTTCGGAGCAGGTTCAACAGCTGTAGTTTCTGATGTTACCGCTAAGGATGCTATTGTCAAAATTAATGGAATTTTGCTTAATCCAGCCCCAACGAGTAATGTTATTACTTACAATGGTGTGACAATGAACTTGTTGGCTGAGACAGTCACCAGAGATTCGAGTAATGCTATAACAGGTGACAAGCCATTCACCATTACCACACAAAGTGATCCGGATAAAGCTCTTGAAACGATGAAGTCTTTTATCGAAGATTACAACAAGATTTTGGCCTTGTTCAATACCAAGGTAGGGGAAGAGAAATATCGTAGCTTCCAGCCGCTAACGAAAGACCAGCGTAGTGCAATGTCCGAGAGTGACATTAAACTGTGGGAAGAGAAAGCCAAAAGTGGTCTTCTTAAAAATGATGATATTCTCTCAAGTCTGACGTCTACCATGAGAAACATCATGGGTGAGAAAATGGGCGAGTTGAGTAATATCGGAATAACGGGTGGTAAGTACTTCGAGAATGGAAAAATTTATCTGGATGAAGATAAGTTTAAAAAAGCAATAATTAATAATCCGCAACAGGTTGCGGACATCTTCCAAGGGTCAGGGGCGAACACGGATAGTTCCATTTTCGGCAAGCTGTACAATGAAATGGATAAAGCGATGACCAAAATCGCAGAACGTGCGGGTACGACCAAATTTAGCGGCGACGTTAACAGCATTTATAAAGAAGAAAGCGTAATGGGTAAAGCGCTCAAAGGATATAACTCAGAGATTACTGCGCTAGAAAGAAGACTCTCTGACATGGAAAGTAGATATTATAAACAGTTCACAGCGATGGAAACGGCAATGAGTAAGTATCAAAATCAAGCCTCAAGCCTTTCCAGTTTCTTTGCCAGATAGATTAATATTTAAAGATTGAAAGGGTGTAAATATGATTAAGTCTCCATATGATCAATATCGCAAGTCGTCTGTTCAGACCTCTTCACCAGGTCAGTTATTGATTATGTTGTATGATGGAGCTATTCGTTTTGTACGGACAGCGCTTGATGGATTGGGTACCAAGGATTATGAGAAGGTCAGTCTGAACCTGGGAAAAGCACAAACCATTGTTAGCGAATTATCTGTTACCTTGGATCAGTCTTCTGATATTGCGGCCAATCTGAATGCTTTGTATGAATATATTAATTACTTGCTTATTGACGCAAATACAAAGAAAAAACCAGAGCCTGCAGAAGAAGCGCTGGGATACTTGAAAGAACTAAAAGAAACATGGGTTCAGGCGAGTAAAATGGTGTCTTCTTCTGAGCCTGGAGTCGTTCATGGATGATCTGATTGCTCAATTGGAGCAGTTAACAAGCCGAATTATGCTTCAGATCCGCGAAGTGAGTTCAGAAGAATTAGAGGCGTTTGTGGATCAGCGTCAGGCAATCATTGATTTGATGTTGGAACGCACGGGTGGTCGTGAGGCCACAGTAGCCGAACAAACAAGGCTTAAGGCTATTATGGACAATGACCAGACAATTTTAAAGCGGATGAACGATCTGAAGAGCGAGGCCAAAGATTGGCTCATTCAACGCAATCAAGCGAAAGCGCAAAAAAATGCGTATGAAGTATCTTATGCAGTGGATAGCATTATCGTAGACACAAAAAGGTACTAGTAAGTTATAATAGAATGCAGATATCTGAACGAGATATGTTGCATTCTTTTTTTATTTTTATAAAGATTATTTCCATTCGTTCAACATTTCTCCCTATAAATCTACAAAAAATACCAATAAAACATTTTCTTTACCAATTGACAATGGATAAGATTAGGTGATATCATCTGAGTTGTGGGCTAGGGTCTTGGCCAGAGCTTCACTTCATTTGATGACGAAGGGAATGTTAGTGCATGCAAGGTAAAGTAAAATGGTTCAACGCAGAAAAAGGTTACGGTTTCATTGAGACTGAAGACGGCGGCGACGTATTCGTACACTTCTCCGCAATTCAATCCGAAGGCTTCAAAACTTTGGAAGAAGGTCAATCCGTAGAATTCGACATCGTCGAAGGCGCACGTGGACCGCAAGCAGCTAACGTAATCAAATTATAATCATCCGGACAATCCGACCTACATATATGGTTAGATGGTTTCCAAATTGAATTATCGCTAGCATCAGACTCCGGTGATCCGGGGTCTTTTTTTGCGTTTATAGATTGTAAAATATGAGGGGATTGCTCTCTCCATTACCAGGCATAAACTGGATACCTTAAGGGTCATAATTAAGCAGGTTTTACATAACAGATTGAGTAACCTCCAAAACGGTTAAATAGATGATCAAGCGCCCGATGTACAATCCAGTTAAATCTGTGATTTTGCTCGAAAATGGCGAAAAATCACGAAATATGGCGTTAAACCTACATTGGTTGATGTGACTGGAGCAGATGTCATTATTCGGTCACCGGGAGTTTTTACATGGCGCTTACATTCGTGTTATAATGAAGTGGCAAAGATAAAGGAGGAGTGCCCTATGAATTTAAGTATTCGAGGTCAACAAATCGAGGTTACCGAAGCTTTGAAAGATTATGTCGACAAAAAGTTGAGTAGACTCGAGAAGTATTTCGATGCACCCCTTACCTCTGACGGTGCCGTTACACTGAGCACAACTAGAGGCTTGCATACAGTTGAGGTGACGATTCCTTTGAAGGGCTTTGTGCTCCGTGCCGAAGATGAGAGCGATGATATGTACGCATCCATTGACGCCGTTGTGGACAAGCTGGAACGTCAAATTCGCAAACACAAAACGAAAATTAACCGTAAATTCCGTCAGGAAGGCAGCCTGAAGACCCTCTTCGTAGAAGATCCGTCAGGCACAGTGGCTACTGCCGAACCGGACACGGATACGGATGACGATGATTTGGAAGTTGTACGGACGAAACGTTTTATGTTAAAACCAATGGATGTGGAAGAGGCAATCCTCCAGATGAACATGGTTGGTCATAACTTCTTCGTATTTTCCAACATCGAGAATGAGGAAGTAAGTGTGGTTTATAAACGGAACGATGGCAAGTATGGCTTGATTGAGCAAGGTTAAGTATACTTACAGCATCGCTTCAATTGAATAGAACACCCTATTATTGAATATAAGCAGGAGCCTAAGCTTCCTGAATTGAACCTAACAAGAGCTTCCATCCTTCAAGGGATGGGGCTCTTTTGTGCTTAACGGCTTTATGGGAATATGGAAATAAATTGATGAAACTATTCGCTGTATTATTGCGTCTAATAGAATAGAAGTTAGCAGGAAAATCAAAATAAAAGTAGAATTATAAAATCTAAATGGAATTTTGATATTAAATTCCATATTTCCCACAAATGATTGATTGATCCTTGCAACATCTCGGGAAATAAAACACTCTGTTTGTCACTTCCGATAACGACTATGATTTTTTGCACTAAAACTCGGTTTATACGGGGATCGAAGTTCAAAGAAGTCTGCTATGGCGTGTTGCGGCGACCCTTACAAACTGTTACAATTTATGCAAAGAGAATCATTGTCCTGATGAGGAATTGTCAACGAATGATCGCTAATCATAATCAATGACAGACACAGCACCATGAACATGATTCAATAGCTCGAATTCTGGCATGTATTTCATAAACCAGAGCCGGGTGAATACGATCAGCTTCATGAGTAACTGTGGCAAGCCTGGAGTTGATTCATCTCATATGTTTTTGTTTGTTACCCCCAAGGGGAAATGGATGAACAATCCATCCGATGGTGTCGCATGGCGGCAGCAGGGGGTCTATTCTGTTTTGCACGAAAGGGGTATACCATGTTAGGACTTGTCAAAAAGATCTTCGGAGACATGAACGATCGTGATGTGAAACGTCTGATGAAGACGGTCGATGTGATCAATAAACTGGAACCACAATTTCAGGCATTGTCTGATGAGCAGTTGAAAGGCAAAACGGATGAATTCCGTGCCCGGATTGAAAAGGGAGAAACGACGGATGAACTTCTTCCTGAAGCATTTGCAACCGTACGTGAGGCATCACGCCGCGTACTGGGCAAACGTCATTATGATGTACAAATGCTGGGCGGGATTGCGCTGCACGAAGGCCGTATTTCTGAGATGAAAACGGGTGAAGGTAAAACGCTGGTAGGAACACTGCCGGTATATTTGAATGCATTGATGTCCAAAGGTGTACACGTAGTCACAGTCAACGACTATTTGGCGCAACGGGATAGCCAGGAGATGGGACAAATCTATGAATTCCTGGGCATGTCGGTTGGGGTTAACCTCAGCGGTATGGACCATGCATTGAAGCAGCATGCATATGCATGTGACATTACGTATGGTACAAACAATGAATTCGGGTTCGACTACCTTCGTGACAACATGGTGCTGTACAAAGAGCAAATGGTACAACGCCCGTTGTTCTTCTGTATCATTGACGAAGTAGACTCGATCCTCGTCGATGAGGCACGTACACCTTTGATCATTTCGGGACAAGCACAGAAATCGACCGATCTGTATTATGCAGCGGACCGTTTTGTGAAACGACTTGTACCCGAAGAAGATTTTACAGTGGATATCAAAGTGAAATCCGTAGCGCTGACAGAGGGCGGCGTAGCGAAAGCAGAGAAAGCCTTTGGCATCGAAAACCTGTATGACCATGCCAACGTAACGCTGAACCACCACATTGTACAGGCGCTGAAAGCTAACGTGATTATGCGTCGTGATGTAGATTACGTCGTTACGGATGAAGAAGTCATGATCGTAGACGAGTTCACAGGCCGTCTGATGGCTGGTCGCCGTTACAGTGATGGATTGCACCAGGCGATCGAAGCGAAAGAAGGCATTGAGGTTCAGAACGAGAGCATGACGCTGGCAACAATCACATTCCAGAACTACTTCCGGATGTACCGCAAGCTTGCGGGTATGACAGGTACAGCGAAAACGGAAGAAGAAGAGTTCAAGAAAATTTATGGACTTGAAGTTCTACAGATTCCAACAAACCGTCCTAACAAACGGAATGATATGGCGGATGTGGTGTACAAGAGCATTGATGGCAAGTTCAAAGCGGTTGTAGAAGAAATCGTGGAACGTCACAGCAAAAACCAGCCGGTTCTGGTGGGTACGGTATCCATCGAGAACTCGGAGCGTCTATCGGATATGCTGAAACGTCGCGGCATCAGACACCAGGTCTTGAACGCGAAGTTCCATGCGGAAGAAGCTGAAATTATCTCCGGTGCGGGTCAAGCGGGTGCAGTAACGATTGCAACCAACATGGCCGGTCGGGGTACAGATATTATTTTGGGTGAAGGCGTGGCTGAAGTTGGCGGCCTTCATATCATCGGTACAGAGCGCCACGAATCACGCCGGATCGATAACCAGTTGCGTGGTCGTGCGGGACGTCAAGGTGACCCGGGTTCCACACAGTTTTACCTGTCGCTGGGCGATGAATTGATGAAACGTTTCGGTGCAGACAACGTGCTTAATATGATGGAGCGTCTTGGTTTTGAAGAAGATCAACCGATCGAGAGCCGCATGATTACGCGTGCTGTAGAATCTGCGCAGAAGCGGGTTGAAGGTAATAACTTTGACGTACGTAAAGTGGTACTCCAATATGATGATGTCATGAACCAACAACGTGAGATCATCTACAAACAGCGTCGTGAGGTACTGGAGTCTGAAAATATTAAACAAATCGTTATGGATATGATCAAACCTTCCATTGAGCGCATCGTTGAAGCACATTGCAGTGACGAGATTCCAGAGAACTGGGAGCTGCAAGAGGTTGCGGACTTCATGAACAGCAAATTGCTGGATGAAGGCTCCATCACCAAAGATGATCTGTGGGGCAAAGAAGCCGAAGAGATCATAGAGCAACTGTTCGAGAAAGTACAGAACAAGTACAATGCCCGTGAAGAACGTATCGGTGAAGAGATGGTTCGTGAGTTCGAAAAAGTGGTTGTGCTTCGTGCGGTAGACAGCAAGTGGATGGATCACATTGATGCGATGGATCAATTGCGCCAAGGTATCCACCTCCGTGCATACGGCGGTACAGACCCACTTCGTGAGTACCAGTTCGAAGGTTTCGAGATGTTCCATCAGATGATCGCTTCGATCCAGGAAGAAGTGGCGACGTATGTGATGAAAGCACAGATCGAAAGCAACCAGGAGCGTCAGGCCGTAGTGGACGAGAGTCAGATCTCGACAAGCGGTGAGCCTGCCGAGAAACGTCCGGTGAAAGTTTCTGACCAAATCGGCCGTAATGATCCATGTCCGTGTGGCAGTGGCAAAAAGTTTAAACACTGTCATGGTCAGGAGTAGTTTTCGTTCATTTCTTTTATCCAAGTGCCAAATGTAATATCAACTAGATAAGTGAGTGGATTGCGTAAAATTTTGAGTTCAGCTTATCTAGTTAAAATTATATCGTTTGACTTATACGGCTCCTTGCAGCCGGGGGTTCAATAAGATAAAGTGAAGGATGCATAACCGATCATCGGTGCATATGAATAATCATATGATGCTGATTGAGGACTGACGTGCCTGCTGGTAACAGTATGCGCAAGCCTCACGGTATATTGGTTCCCAGACTTGATCTTGATCATTGAACTTCCCGGAGGCGGGGAGCTTATCTTAATGAAAAGAGGAATTGCACATGATTGATCCAAGCGTGAAGCAGGACCTGCGTGAAATAGGCAAGAAATTAACAAACCTTAGGGGGTCTCTTTGACTTAGATCTCAAGCAAGAGATGATTGAGAACTTCGAAGAGAAGATGTCAGCTCCGGACTTCTGGGATGACAATGAGAAAGCGCAAGCCGTCATTGCGGAGATGAACGCAGTGAAAGGTTCGGTAGATCAGTATGCGAAGTTGCAACAGGATTATGACGATGCATTGATGATGGCTGAGCTGGCCGATGAAGAAGGCGACGAAGAGCTTGCTACCGAGATTGGCAACAGTGTCGCTGCAATTGTGGGCAAGCTGGAAGAGTTTGAATTGCAACTTCTCCTGAATCAGCCTTATGACAAGATGAATGCGATTCTGGAGCTTCATCCAGGTGCTGGTGGTACCGAGTCGCAGGACTGGGGTCAGATGTTGCTCCGTATGTACACACGCTGGGCAGAGAAACGGGGCTTCAAGGTTGAGGTACTGGACTATCTTCCGGGTGATGAAGCGGGGATCAAGAGTGTGACGTTGTCCATTAAAGGGCATAACGCATACGGTTATCTGAAAGCAGAGAAAGGGGTTCACCGTCTGGTACGGATCTCTCCTTTTGACTCATCAGGCCGCAGACATACATCCTTCGTATCTTGTGATGTGGTGCCGGAGATCGACGATACGATCGAGATCGACATTCGTACCGAAGACCTTAAGATCGATACGTATCGTGCGAGCGGTGCGGGTGGACAGCACATTAACACCACGGACTCGGCTGTACGGATTACACATATACCGACCGGAGTGGTAGTGACCTGTCAGAACGAACGTTCACAGATCAAAAACCGTGAGCGTGCGATGACGATGCTTCGTTCCAAATTGTATGAGCGCAAAATTGAAGAGCAGAAAAAAGAACTGGACGAAATCCGAGGGGATCAGTCGGATATTTCGTGGGGAAGCCAGATTCGCTCCTATGTATTCCATCCCTATAGTATGGTAAAGGATCACCGTACAAGCGTAGAGACAGGTAATACAGGAGCAGTGATGGACGGCGACCTCGATGCATTCATCGACGGTTATTTGCGTAGCCAAATTAAAGTAGAAAACGATTAATTCAAGTTCCTGTATGGACCCGTGCGCTGAGGCGCATGCTGGTGTATACAGGGGCTTTTTTTTGAACAATTTTAAGAAATGTAAAGAAGAGTATGGAACTGTTATATAAAAGGAGAGCGCGACAACATGCAAGAGCAACAACATTCATATCCTCATCGTAAAAAAAGGTTAACCACCTTCATTCCCCTGAATGGGCCGTGGCGGAACGTCATCGATACCCTGCTTATTATTGTCGGTTCGTTTTTGATTGCCGTAGCCTTTAATTTATTTCTATTGCCCAATCAGATCGCTTCAGGCGGTGTATCGGGTTTATCTATCCTCGGAGACGAGTGGTTGGGCTGGGAACCGGCATATACCCAATGGGCGATTAACATCCCGTTATTAATTGCAGGTTTCCTGTTGATTGGTAAACAGTACGGTGTGCGTTCCATCCTTGGAAGCATTGTGTTGCCGCTCTTTGTATATTTGACGAGTCATTGGGAGATTCCGACGGCGAATCCGTTGCTCGGCTCTCTGTATGGGGGCATTGGTGTGGGGCTTGGGATTGGAATTGTGTACCGGGGTAGAGGCTCAACCGGGGGCATGAGTATTCTGGCTCGCATTGTGCAAAAATACAGTGGGTTCAGTTACTCGCTATGTGTTGTCATCATGGATGCAACCGTCATTATTTTGGCAGCCTTTGTGCTGTCGCTAGAGCAGTCTCTGTATGCGTTAATCGGGTTGTACGTTACGGGTAAAGTTATCGATGCCGTGGAGATGGGACTGGGATACTCGAAGGTGGCGTATATTATCTCTAACCAGACAGAACCGATTACCAAAGTCATTCTGGCCGATCTGGATCGCGGTCTGACCAAGCTGGAGGCCAAAGGTGGATATACGGATGACCAGCGAACCGTGCTGATGGTTGTCGTTGGGCAAAATGAAGTGCCGAGACTGAAAGCGCTGATCCGGTCTGTGGACCCGGGTGCGTTTGTCATCATTAGTAATGCGCATGAGGTGCTTGGTGAAGGTTTTAAGCGCGGTGAGCATATCTAAGGTTTACAAGCTTGAGGTAGATATAAAAAAAGCAGAAACTCTCTTTACCCCGATTACGGGGAAGGAAGGTTCTGCTTTTATTTTTTAGGATATATGCTAGACTAGGCAGGCTTTCCTATATAAGCAAAACAACCAAACTAACTAAAATTTACACATCAACAGAGCTGACAGAAAAAATCTGTAGAAGCGAAGCGGTCGCCTTTATCACCGGATTTTCCCCTTTAGTAAAGGGAATTTAAAAAATCTGGGGATAACAGTGATTGGAAGATTATTCTGTCATCGTAGTGTCTGTGTAAATCATGTTCTGTTATTTATATAGGTCCCTGCCTGAGTTTACAGGATTGGAGATAGCAGACGAGAAATCGCTTCTTTAAAACGAATCACCAGACTGCGGTTTTGATACTCCTCCAGCGTTAACTCTCGTGATACATGCAGGTCATGCTCAAACGTGTGTACAAGCGCCGTTGCAATCGTCTCATCATACATAAAGGCATTAACTTCGAAGTTTAACCTGAAACTGCGGTAGTCAATATTAGCCGTGCCGACGGAAGCAACGAGACTGTCAATAATCAGCGTTTTGGCATGGATAAAACCATTATCGTAGATAAACGCTTTCGCCCCTACCTTTAACAACTCCCCGATATAAGACAATGTAGCCCAATAAACAAAGGCATGATCCGGTTTATTCGGAATCATAATTCGAACATCGATCCCTGACAGGCACGCGAGGCGAATAGCTTCGAATACGCTGGCATCCGGGATAAAATATGGGGTTTGAATCATAATGGACTGTTTGGCGTCATTGATCATCTTGAGATAACTGTTTTTGATATGCTCAGTCTCGGCGTCAGGTCCACTGGATACGATCTGCATAGCGGTATGGCCTGTTCCCTCGATATGAGGGAAGTGAGCAGGAACGTAAGGTGTGTCATGCTGTTTGGAAGCTTCATTCCAGTCGAGAAGGAAACGGGTTTGCAATGCATGCACGGCATTCCCTCTTATACGCAGGTGGGTATCGCGCCAATAGCCGAATTTGGAATTGAGCCCGAGATATTCATCCCCGACGTTGAACCCGCCAGTATAACCGAGATTACCATCAATGATAACGATCTTACGGTGGTTGCGGTAATTCATCCGCAGGTTAATCAGACTGAATTTGGATGGGAAAAAGACTTCAACAAGTCCACCCGCTTCGCGTAGTTCTTTGAAAAAGCGATTTCTAACCCGCCGCGAGCCAAGCGCGTCATAGAGCAGGCGTACCTTCACGCCTTCGCGTGCTTTACGGATCAGCGCATCCCGAATTCTTTTGCCAAGACTATCCCCACGGTAGATGTAATATTGCACATGCACATGATCTTGTGCCGCCTCGATGTCATCCAGAAGCCACTGGAACTTGTCTGTTCCATCGGTGATGATCTCGACGGCGTTATGCTCTGTCAGGAGTGCACCATTCTGTTTGAGGTTCATATAAATCATGTCCTGACTATTTTCTGTTGCCTTGTTGGAGAAAGGAGTGCGATTATCTTGTAGCTGGGCGAGCTGCGCCTCAATTCGTTCCTCCAAGCCAAGTTTCTTGCGCTCTTTCCATTGAAAGAGGCGATATCGGGTCAGATTCTGACCCGTCAATAGATAAAGGATGAACCCGAAGACCGGAATAAAGTTCAATACCAGCAGCCAAGCCCAGGAAGCACTGGCATCCTTGCGTTCAAAGAAAACGACTGCGGCAGCGAAGATAATATTCAGTCCCAGGAGCACAATAAGTAATATGGATTCGATATGCACTTTAGTCCCCCATGTCTCATAATGACCTTCGGAGTCCAGTTCAATGTAACCATTCAGAGAAGGTGTATGTATGAACGAGACTCTGTATGTAATGTTGCCTTCTACTATGTATTTTAACAGAAGAAACCTTGTTCGTCCCTAAGGTAAAAAGATATCGTTCGGAATTGTTGGAAATCCGTGTTAAATTCATGATAGATGGTTGTATTTATATAACTAGAGTCGTATAATAATACACAAATATGCATAGAAGCGACGGAATTGTCTGCTTAAGCTTTGATGATACGTATGAACGAGATGTTTGCACAATTTCTCGTCATCATTCAGAGAGCCTTGAGCATGGCACAAGTAGCGCATACAACAGGATTGGGGGAGCGAGAGTGAATAACAAATTAAGAGTGGCAATCGTCGGTTCCACCGGCTACGGCGGGGTGGAACTGATTCGTTTTTTCCAGAATCATCCGCAAGTTGAAATTACATCGGTAATCTCTTCATCAAGCAGCGGGGAGTCCATCGCCGATGGGTTTCCGCATTTGACGGACGTGATTCGCAGGCCACTCGACGGAGTCGATCCGGCAGAGATTGCAAGTCGTGCAGATCTTGTATTCACCGCGACCCCGTCTGGCGTAAGCGCGAAGCTCGTACCGAGTCTGCTGGAAGCAGGACTGAAAGTGATCGACCTGTCGGGTGATTTCCGTTTGAAAGACGGATCGGTGTATGAGCAATGGTATAAACACCCTGCACCGTCAGCAGAATTGCTGGAGAAGGCCGTATACGGTATGGCTGAGGTGTGTGGAGATGAAGTGAAGGGTAAAGATTTTATATCCAACCCTGGCTGTTATCCGACAGCTACGCTGCTAGGTCTGATTCCTGCGGTGGAAGCGGGATGGATTGATCCATCGACCATCATTATTGATGCGAAATCAGGCGTATCGGGTGCAGGGCGCGGAACGAGTCTGACCAACCATTACGCAGAGATGAATGAAAATTTTAAAGCGTACAAGTTGAATAAACATCAGCATATCCCTGAGATCGAGCAAGTTCTCGGCAACATTACGGGAAGCCCGGTGACGGTGACTTTTACGACACAGCTTGTGCCTATGACACGCGGCATTATGAGTACGATGTATGCAAAGCTGACGGGTGATCATAGTGATCAGGAGATTGTGGACTTATATCGTAAGTATTATGAAAACAGACCTTTTGTACGTGTGCGTGAACCGGGCATTTGGCCATCGACGAAAGAAGTGGCTGGATCGAACTATTGTGACATCGGATTTTCGGTAGACCCGCGTACCGGGCGTTTGACGATTATTTCGGTGATCGACAACCTGGTAAAGGGTGCATCCGGGCAAGCGATTCAAAATATGAACCTGATGATGGGATGGGAGGAAAACCTCGGGCTGAACATGACACCAGTATATCCATAAGCGTGTGACGAATGAACATCGCAGGGGAAGCACGAAGAAGCGGGTTTCATTTGAAAGTCATAAAGTATGGGTAGCAGTTGGGGTAATCTCAGTTGAAGCAGGCGGTTCATCAGCATATGGCTGAACGCATACGGGGGATATGATATGGGAACAAAAGTGGAGCATCAAGCTTTTACCGTGGTTGAAAATGGAACCATTGTTACGCCGGGCGGATTCTCGGCAGGAGGACTGCACTGCGGTCTGAAAAAAACATCACGCAACGACATCGGAGCGATTCGTTGTGATATCCCTGCGACAGCTGCAGCGGTCTACACGACGAACGTGTTTCAGGCTGCTCCGCTCAAAGTTACTCGGGAAAGCCTGAGCAACGGACGATTGCAGGCTGTGATTGTAAATAGCGGTAATGCCAATGCATGTACAGGACAGCAGGGTGAAGAGGATGCGTATGCGATGCGTGCGGCAGCGGCTCGTGAACTAGGCGTGGCTGAAGAGGACGTGGCTGTAGCATCCACAGGTGTCATCGGAGAACTGCTCAAGATGGATGCGGTACTTTCGGGCATCAAGGCGCTTCCTGAACAGCTCGGCAAAGAAACGAACGAAGCAGAACAATTTTCACAAGCGATTCTGACTACGGATTTGGTGAAAAAAGAAGCTTGCGTCTCCGTCATTGTCGGCGGCAAGACGGTAACGATTGCGGGAGCGGCCAAAGGCTCGGGCATGATCCATCCGAATATGGCCACCATGCTGGCATTTATGACCTCGGACGCGGTCATCGGGGCAGAAGCGTTGCAGCGCCTGCTGCGCCAGGCGACCAACCATACGTTTAACATGATTACCGTAGATGGGGATACCAGTACAAACGATATGCTTGTAGCGATGTCCAGCGGTTATGCAGGCAATGAAGAGCTGACGATGGATCATCCGGATTGGGAGGCATTTGCTGCCGGGTTCACATATGTATGCCAAGTGCTTGCCAAAGCGATTGCCCGGGATGGCGAAGGAGCAACCAAGCTGGTGGAAGTGGAAGTGACGGGTGCGGTTAGCGATGAGTCTGCACAGGCCATTGCCAAGACCGTAATCGGCTCAAGCTTGGTGAAATCCGCTATGTTTGGAGCTGACGCGAACTGGGGACGGATTATTGCTGCCGTAGGCCGTGCAGGCCAGCCAGTGAACCCGGATACGGTAGATATCCGTCTTGGAGATATCTCCGTGCTCGCTCAGTCTCGTCCTGTTGTGTTTGATGAAGAAGCGGCACTGGCATACTTGCAGACGGATACGGTACGCATTGTAGTGGACCTGCATCACGGTGAAGGCAACGCTGTAGCGTGGGGATGCGACCTGACATATGACTATGTGCGCATTAACGCCGCGTATCGTACGTAAGTAGAAGTTTTGTAATAGATAGGATTGTCTTAATTCATGATCGAACTCATTGATGTGAGTCCCGTCATAAAATCATTTTGACCTGAACGTTTATTACAGGTCTTGAACTTTGCAGCTTGATCTCTAGAAAGCTGCGTACCATCATAGATGTAAAAATGTTTATAAGGATTAAACTTTTAAATATAAAAATAAACGAATGTAGTGGAAGAGGCGGAATCGATTCTGTAGAAGCGGAGCGTTCGCATTTGTCTCCGGGTTTTCCCTTTGGAAAAGGGGAATCAGAAAAACTTGGAGACAACGGCGATCGAAAGAACGATCCGAATCTGGAACGACCGGCGTTTATCTGCATCTTTTATGTAGGTGTTAATCCTCTATAACTCCATAAGGAAGGAGCCTTGCCTCGTGAATTCAACATTGCCTAACGGCACTACTGCAACGGAAGCAGGTACGGAAAAACAGATGTTTGTGATGAAATGTGGAGGCAGTACGCTGGCTGCATTGCCAGAGTCTTTCTTTGCGGATCTGCGTGATTTGCAGTCCTCGGGAAACGGCCCGGTCATCGTTCATGGCGGCGGCCCGGCAATCTCCGATAATCTGGCGAAGCTTGGGATCGAAACCGAATTTGTGAATGGTTTGCGTAAGACTACCGAACCTGTACTGGATGTTGTCGAAATGGTGCTGGCAGGTAGCATTAACAAACAGATCGTACGTCTGATCCAGCGTGTAGGTGGTCAGGCCTTGGGCGTATCCGGTGTGGATGGCGGTCTGATCCAAGCAAAACCTGTAGCAAACCATGCTGAAATCGGCTGGGTTGGTGATGTAACAAGCGTCAAAGCGGAGATTATTCAAGGCATCGTGAATATGGGTTATATGCCTGTTATTGCACCGGTAGGTGTAGATGCGGGTGGACAGCGCTACAATATTAATGCCGATACGGCTGCAGGAGCAGTGGCTTCTCATCTAGGCGTTAGTCGAATGATCGTTGTGACAGACGTACCAGGCATTATGAAGACGATGGGTGGCGAGAAAAAAGTACTGCCATCCGTATCCGTCCAGGAGATCGAGGATATGATTCAAACCGGCGAAATCTACGGTGGCATGATCCCGAAGGTTCGCGCAGCGATTGCGTGTATCCACGGCGAGGTGCGCGAGGTTATTATCGTGGACGGTAGCGAACCGCAGATCCTGAGCCGTGTGCTTGGCGGCGAGACGATCGGTACACGAATTATCCGAATGCAGTAGATGTAATACGGAATTCAGACTTTAGGCTTTTATTTATATAAAAAAGAATTTGTACACGGTGTTTTTATGAGAAGTTGAATTTACACGTTAACGAAGAGGACAGAGAAACCTGAAGAGTGAAGCGCTCGTGTATAGTCGGATTTTTTTTCTTAATGTCATTGTTGAACTATTGGTTTACACAAAAACGGAGAGGACAGAAAAAACCTGAAAAAGCGGAGCGGTCGCCTTTATCACCGGATTTTCCCTTTGAGAAAAGGGAATCCAAAAAAATCTGGGGATAACAGCGATTGGAAGGTTATTCTGTCATCGGAGTGGCCGGTGTAAACTGCCTTTAGTTCTTCAATAAATATGATCGAAAGATCTGGGTATAACAGTGATCGAAAGGTTGTTCTGTCATCGGAGTGACCCGTGAAAATGAAGGTTATCTCATAATGGATCGCTGTGTACGAATCGATGAGGAGTGATATGGTCATGGCAAAAGGCAACGAACAGCCAGGTTCTGGCACAGCCGTAGCAGGGGCAGCAGCAACAGGTGCAACGGCACCGACGGAAAGCTCGCTTTTTCAAACGTATGCACGGTATCCCATTAGCTTGGTCAAAGGCAAAGGTAGCTGGTTATGGGACGATCAGGGGAACCGCTATCTCGATTTCATGTGTGGACTTGCTGTAACAAGCCTGGGCCATGCACCGGAGAAAGTGGGAGCGAAGCTGAAAGCTCAGATCGATGAGCTATGGCACGTATCCAACCTGTTCCAGATTCCCGGACAGGAAAAGGCAGCAGCTTTGCTGACGGCCAACACCTGCGCAGACGCGGTCTTTTTCTGCAACAGCGGTGCTGAAGCGAACGAAGCGGCGATCAAGGTAGCACGTCGTTATCAGCAGAAGGTGAAGGGTGAAGATCGGTACGAAGTGATTACCTTTGCCCAATCGTTCCACGGACGGACATTGGCGACTCTGACGGCAACTGGACAGGATAAGGTGAAAGAAGGATTTTTGCCACTGCCAGCGGGATTTGTAACGGTGCCATTGCATGATACTGCTGCACTCGAAGCGGCGATTGGACCGAAGACAGCAGCGATTATGCTGGAGATGGTTCAGGCAGAGGGTGGAGTGTATCCGGTGGAGCCGGAATTTGTGAAGCATGTGCGTAAACTGTGCGACGAGCACGGCTTGCTCATGATCGTGGACGAAGTGCAAACAGGAATGGGACGTACAGGCAAGCTGTTCGCTCACGAGCATTATGGTGTTGAACCGGACGTGTTCACGGTTGCAAAGGGCATCGGCAGCGGATTCCCTGTTGGCGCAATGCTGGGTAAAGGGTTCCTGCGTGATGCATTTACACCTGGCAGCCATGCAACGACATTTGGTGGTACACCGCTTGCTTCCTCTGTCGTTATTGCGACGATTGAGACGATGCTGGAGGATCGTTTGCCGGAGCGTGCAGCCGAGATGGGCGACTATCTGATGACGTCCTTGCGCAATCGTCTGGCGGGCAACTCGTTTGTGAAAGAAGTGCGCGGCATGGGCTTGCTGGTAGGTATTGAGTGCGCGGAGCCTATTGGTGATATCGTACTGGCAGGACAGAAACGCGGCATTTTGTTTGTATCGGCTGGGCCAAATGTGATTCGTTTGCTCCCTAACCTGTATGTAAGTAAAGAAGAGATCGACGAGGCTGTGTCCTTGGTGGGAACATTGATTGAGGAGCACGTTGCAGCAAAAGCTTGATCCGATGATGAAAAAAATAAAGTACTGAACCGGGGCCAATGCGGCCCCCGGCGCAGATTAAAGTGAAAGAATCCCTGTAGCCGCATGGTGCTCAGGCAGCAGAAGTGGTGTAAAACTTCTGCCCATGCGGGTGCAGGGAACCGGAAATGAGGAGGAACCAACAATGGCAGTACAGCACACAGACAAGGTTCAGAAGATTGACCTGAGAGGCCGGGATTTCATCGAATTCACGGACTATACGGCAGAGGAAATTCGTTACTTGCTGGATCTCGCGATTGAGATTAAAGGCAAACAAAAAAGCGGTGTACCGTTTCAACCGTTGAAGGGCAAAACGATCGGACTTATTTTTGAAAAATCATCTACACGTACACGTGTTTCCTTTGAAGTCGGTATGTTCCAGTTGGGCGGACACGCGCTGTTCCTGAGCAAAAACGACATTCAGCTGGGACGCGGCGAAACGACGCATGATACGGCCAAAGTACTGTCTCGTTACCTCGATGGCATTATGATCCGTACGTTTGGACACCATAATGTGATTGAACTGGCAGAGCATGCCGACATTCCGGTGATTAACGGCCTTAGCGATGCAGCGCATCCATGTCAGGTACTGGCCGATTTCCAAACGGTGTTGGAGCATAAAGGTAAGCTGGCAGGTCTGAAAATGGCTTATGTCGGTGACGGCAACAACATGGCGCATTCCCTGATGCTGGGCGCAGCGAAAATGGGGATGCACGTTGCCGTAGCAACACCGGAAGGTTACGAGCCGGACAGCACCGTGGTAGAGCAAGCTCGTGTCATTGCAAAGGAGAGCGGCTCCGAAGTACTTGTTACGTATAACGCACAGGAAGCAGTGAAAGACGCTGATATCGTATATACGGATGTATGGGCGAGCATGGGCTTTGAGGAAGAACAGAAGATTCGTGAGCAGGCGTTTGCGGCGTATCAGGTCGATGAGGAATTGATGAAAGGTGCCAAGCCTGACTACATGTTCCTGCACTGTCTCCCGGCACACCGCGGTGAAGAAGTGAGCGCAGGTGTCATTGACGGCCCGAACTCGCTGATCTTTGATCAGGCAGAGAATCGTCTGCATGCACAAAAAGCATTAATGGCCGCTTTGATGAGCGAATAGTCGCGATTTGCGGCAATGGGTTGATTTTACACGCCAATTTGGCGATGATAGATGCAATATAGTAATTGATCTTGGGGAGGACCATATCACATGGCTAAGGAAAAAATCGTACTCGCCTATTCCGGCGGACTAGACACATCTGTAATTTTGAAATGGTTGAAAGAAACGTATGATGCAGAGATTATCGCGTTTACCGCGGATATCGGTCAGAAGGATGAACTCGACGGACTCGAAGAAAAAGCGCTCGCTACGGGCGCTTCCAAAGTATACATCGATGATCTGCGCGACGAATTCGCGAAAGATTTCATCTATCCCATGTTCCAGGCAGGCGCCCTCTACGAAGGTCAATACCTGCTCGGTACAAGTATCGCACGTCCGCTTATCGCTAAACGTATGGTGGATATCGCTCGTGCAGAAGGCGCTACAGCGATCGCTCACGGCGCTACGGGTAAAGGGAATGACCAGGTTCGTTTTGAGTTGAACGCAGCTGCTCTGACACCGGACATTCAAGTGATCGCGCCTTGGCGTCTGGAAGAGTTCCGCAATCAATTCCCGGGACGTGCCGAGATGATCGCATACGCTGAAAAACATGGCATTCCGGTTACCGCTTCTGCGGCGAAACCGTACTCTACAGACCGCAACCTGCTACATATCAGCTATGAGAGCGGTGTGCTTGAAGATCCTTGGTTCGATCCGAGCGCGGATGAGAACAAAGACATGTTCCTGCTGAGCAGCGCACCTGAGGATGCACCGGATCAACCGGAATACCTTGAACTGGAGTTTGAACAAGGCGACTGTGTTGCCTTGAACGGCGAGCGTCTGAGCCCGTTGCAAGTGATGGAGCAATTGAATGAACTGGGCGGCAAACACGGTATTGGCCGTGTAGATATGGTAGAGAACCGTTTTGTCGGCATGAAGAGTCGCGGCGTATACGAAACACCAGGTGGAACAATCTTGTTCACTGCACATCGCAAAATGGAATCCATTACGATGGATCGTGAAGTGATGAACCTGCGTGACAGCTTGATTACACGTTACAGCACACTCGTATATAACGGGTTCTGGTTCGCACCGGAACGTCTGGCACTGCAAGCTCTGGTAACGGAAAGCCAGAAGAACGTAACGGGTACGGTTCGTGTGAAACTGTACAAAGGAAATGTCATCGGCGCGGGTGTGAAAAGCCCTGTCAGCCTGTACAATCCGGACATTGCTACCATGGAAGCTGATCCATCTGAAGCTTATGATCAAGGCGATGCAACAGGCTTTATCCGCCTGAATGCACTGCGTTTGAAAGTACATTCCGGTGTGGAGCAAAACAAAAAATAATTCACGGCGTGTGTGTCACGCTATATCATAATTACTGACAAGGCAGGCCGTTCTTGCACATTCTGGCAGGGGCGGCTTTGTCCATGAGCGAAAGGGGATACTCACTGTGAGCAAGCTGTGGGGAGGACGTTTTACGAAGCAAACCAATCATCTGGTTGAAGAATATACCGCATCCATCAATTTTGACAAAGCATTGGCGGAAGAAGATATTCAAGGCAGTTTGGCCCATGTGACGATGCTGGGGAAATGCGGTATTTTGCCGGCAGAAGATGTGGAAACGATCAAAGAAGGCCTGATTACCGTTTTGCATAAAATCCGTGCGGGTGAAGTGGAATTCTCCGTATCGGATGAAGACATCCACATGAACATTGAGAAAAACCTGATTGAAACGATTGGCCCTGTCGGTGGTAAGTTGCATACAGGCCGCAGTCGGAATGACCAGGTGGCAACCGATATGCACTTGTATCTGCGTGAGCGTGTCGTTGGTTTTGTCGGCATGTTGCATGCTTTGCAGGAAGCGTTGATCGGACAAGCTAAAGACAATCTGGATACGATTGTACCGGGATATACCCATCTGCAACGTGCACAGCCAATTCTGTTTGCACACCACTTGATGGCATACGTATCGATGTTCCAGCGTGATGCAGAGCGTCTGATGGACAGCTACAAACGCATTAACGTACTGCCGCTTGGTGCAGGGGCGCTTGCAGGAACAACGTTCCCGATTGATCGTCATTTTGTAGCGGAACAGCTTGGTTTTGATGGAGTGTACGAGAATAGTCTGGATGCGGTAAGTGACCGTGACTTCATCGTGGAGTTCCTGGCGGCAGCTTCCCTGATCATGACTCACTTGTCCCGTTTGAGCGAAGAATTGGTGCTATGGAGCAGCACGGAGTTTGGTTTTGTAGAGCTGGATGATGCGTTCTGCACAGGCAGCAGCATTATGCCACAAAAGAAAAATCCGGATGTGCCTGAGCTTGTTCGTGGTAAAACGGGACGTGTATACGGCAATCTGATCGGATTGCTGACCGTGCTGAAATCTCTTCCGCTGGCCTACAACAAGGATATGCAGGAAGACAAAGAAGGCATGTTTGATACGGTAGCAACACTTGAAGGGGCGCTTCAGTTATTTGCTCCGATGATCGCTACGATGAAAGTGAACAAAGATCGTATGCGTCAAGCGGTAAACCAGGACTTCTCCAATGCAACGGACATCGCTGATTTCCTCGTAGGTGAGGGTCTGCCTTTCCGTCAAGCCCATGAAGTGATTGGTAAAACCGTATTGTACTGCATCCAGAACGGCAAATATCTGCTTGATCTGACGATTGATGAATTCAAACAATTTTCACCGCTGTTTGATGACCGCATCTATGATGTATTGCAGCCCGAAGCGGTAGTCAATGCTCGTAACGTGTATGGCGGTACGGCATCGGGTCAAGTAGCTGAGGCTATTGCTCGTAGCGAGAAGGTGCTTGGGGCAACCGAGCAGTGGATTGAAAATCGGGGTTAAGGCTTAGGCTACAATCCAGGGTTAGGACTCAAAAAGAAGAAAAAGATTAAAAAAGAAGCATGTTCGAGAGACGAATCTCTGACATGCTTCTTTTGTGTGCTTCCTATTATCTTAAATTAAGGCTTCAGCCAGCTACCTTCGTTTATAGAAGGTAGCACCTTGCCATCCTGCACAACGACATGTCCGCGGACGATTGTACCTGCCAGACTCGACGGGAAAGTATGCCCGATATAGAGGCTCTGTTTATGCTTGGCATAATAGTTTTCTTCCGTCACGGTGAATGCTTCATTCAGATTTACGATGGCAAGGTCAGCGTCCATTCCGATGGCGATACTGCCCTTTCGATCTGCAATTTCAAAACGTCTTGCCGGATTCAAAGCTGTCCAAGCAGCAACGTGCTCTAATGGAATGTTGTGGGCTAACGCAAGTTCGAGTGCAGAGAGCAGTGTGAATTGTCCACCACTGATTCCACCCCATGCCTGAAAGAGATTATAATCTTTCGGATCTTTCATATCGTAAGGGCATGGTGAATGATCGGAAGACAGCATATCGAATTTACCTTCTGCCAGGAGGGAGATCAGTCGCTGCTGTTCATCCGCCTCACGCAGGGGAGGAGCACATTTGGCGATAGTCCCTTTTTCACGCAGACTATCGTGGTTGAAGAGCAGGTAATGTGCGCAAGTTTCTACCGTGACATTCATGCCGCGGGCTTTTGCCGCCTCAATTTTAGCCACGGCTGCTGCGGAACTGATATGAACAAAATGCAGGGCGCATCCTGTAATTTCGGAATAGTAGAGTGCACGTTCAACCGCCTCAACTTCGGCGAGGATTGGCCTTGTCTCCAGATAGTCATCGGCACTGACGAGTCCTGCCGCTTCCTTTTCAGCTTTCAGCCAGTTCGTTATTGCCGCGCTTTCCGAATGCAGAGCCAGAATTTTGCCGAGAGCGGCAATCTTTTTCATACCCGTCAGCAGTGTCATGTCGTCTACAGCTTCGAATTCTTTATTACCAGTGGTAGATAAGAAGGCTTTGAAGCCAATTACGCCAGATTCAGCTAACGGTTGCAGATCATCTTCGTTACCAGGCACGAGTCCGCCCCAGAGGCCAAAATCAACGAGAGATTTTTCGTTACCGATGCGTGCCTTCTCCAGCAGTGCCTCTTCCGTGACTGTCGAGGGGATTCCGTTTAGTGGCATATCGAAAAAGGTCGTGCATCCACCTGCTGCCATCATCGCTGATCCGGTAGTAAAGCCTTCCCAGTGCTCTCTTCCTGGTTCGCTGAAATGCACGTGCACATCAATCATGCCTGGGAGTATATGCTGTCCGGTGGCATTCCATTCGTGTGTTGCTTCGCCTTCAAGTGTGGAGGCAATCGCCGCAATCTTGCCATCCTTCACGCCGATATCGACTTGTGCAACACCGTCTGGCAACACCACGCTCCCGTTACGTATGATCAGATCATAATGTTCCATATTCATCCCTCTCTCTTTTTGGTGATGTTTAAATGGGTTGGCTCTTACAGTCAAGTCAGGCTCATTTATTCGTAGATGGTACCTTTCTTGAATGAGGAACCCTTAAAGGCGAATTTGCTGAGTAGCAGATAGGATAGGCCTGCTGTAATGAAGCCGATAATCCAGCCGATGTCAACGAGCAGGAAGGCTGCTCCAGCTCCGATGAGCATAGCTAACAAGGCACTTGGGTTATATCCTTTAAAGGAGCCGTTATCGAGATATAATTCTGCTGTATCAACCTTCTGTTTTCGCAAGATGTAATATTCGACCAGCATAATCGATACAATAGGCCCCAGGAAAGCGGAATAGATTAGAATAAATGTATTCAAACCTTGAGCCGAGGAATCCTGTACGAGTACCCACGGGAACGAACAGAGGGCGAGCAAGCCAGTGATGACAACAGATGCTTTGTATTTAAGCTTGGTAACAAGCGAGATGACGTAAGCGGGTGGTACGATGTTAGCGACCATGTTAACAGCAACTGCACCAATGACGATGAAGGCTGAAACAAATACGGTGATGTATGGGTTGTCCACAATAACAGCAAATGCTTTGACTGGATTAGAGATGCCTGTTGCTGCAGCCATCATTGCACCAATCGTCAGAACGAATCCATAAGCGATAACGATCGGGAAGAAGTAGAGCATACTACGCTTTTTGTCACTCATGCCGCTCTTCAGCTCACGAGAATAATCACCTGCACTTAGAAAGATGGCTGCATAGTTGCCGAGGAATACCATGATGAAAGCAAAGAATGGAAGTCCCCATGTCCCTTTGGCATTCACCCAATTTTCAGTAATAGCTGTGCTGTGGGAGTTGAGTAATAAGCTGAATACGTAAACGAGTGCGAGCATAATAACGACGGAAGCGAGGGTTTCCACCCACTTGATTGCGTGAAAGCCATAAAGTGAGAGGACAATCTGAACGGCCTGTAGCAAGATAAAACAAACAGGAATGCTGTCTAAGCTACCACCGCTTAATACTTTAACAATTTCATTCAAGGCCGTTGCTCCGACCCAGCTCTGGAAACCGTACCATACGATGGCAGGCACGCCACGTAAAAATGAGGAGATGATCGATCCCTTGATGCCAAAAGACATGCGCAGTTGAACGACATATGGGATACCTGTTCGATAACCAAACCGGTCATTTATTGCAAAGATTACGGAAATGATCGCAATGGCAATCATCGCAGCAACAAACGTTTGGAAGACATTGAGTGTAGCGACACCTGCAACGATGAGGCTTGCTCCGAGCGTCATGTTACCGAGGTTCACGCCATCCCCGATCCACATGAACATGTAGGGTACTGATCCGATCGTTCTGTCGCTCTCCTGTTTCGGTTTCAAGGAGTCGTCGATACTGATTTCTTCGTGTAGCTGGGTCTGTTCCAGTACTTGTCCTGCCAAATTCGTTGACATATCTGCCCCACTCCTCTTTGATATGGGGTGCCGCAAGGCTGGTCGATCTCTGAATTAACGAGTCATTCCATCCATTCCTGTCTGCACACCATAGATGATATAAAACATGTAAGATAAAATAACTTTATAATGTTATGTATCCTTACCTGTTCTCTGTATATCTTATTTTATCATCTTGTATGTACAATTCATTGACAAAAACGTAGATTGTTATCGTAATTTCTGTTGAATTTGCATGAAAAAACATGACGTTGTATGTTACATATGAGAGGGGTGGCGTGAAAATTGCATTTTTGTGTTCAAAAAACCTTACAATGTTCGGATTTAGCTCTCTACCCTGTTATCTAGCTTCCTAAGCCCTTCAATCTGACAGCCAACGGAATCGCCTGGCTGAATGGTGACTGATCCCGGGGTGCCCGTCAAAATGACATCTCCCGGATGAAGTGTCATCACATTCGAAAGGAAAGAAATCAGGTACGCAGGTGAGAAGATCATGTGATCAACGGTATTGCGATGAGTAACATCGCCATTGTGTATCGTTTGAATCTCAAGTTCGTTCAGATTGTCGTATTCATCAGGTGTAGAGAGGGAAGAGCCGAGACTCAGGAACGTGTCAAAGCTTTTGGCACGTTGCATGAACCGGGGGTTGCGGGCGTGAATTTCTTTGGCGGTCATATCGAGTGATGTTGTGTAACCTGCTATGAAACTCATGGCCTGATCTTCGCGAATGGCTTTGCATGTTTGTCCAATGACAATCGCCAGCTCTGCCTCAGCAGTGACCTGTCCGGCCGAGTCCGGTAGACGGATCGTTTCCCCGGAGCCAATCAGGGATGAATCAGGTTTGAGAAAAATAACGGGTTCATCCTCGGGTGGGCGTCCCGATAGTTCGATGGCTTTGTCCCAGTAGTTCATTCCTACGCCAATGATTTTCCCAGGGTGGCGATACAGCGCACGATAGGATACGTCACTGGCCGGCAGAGAAGGCAGTGACGTAAGTTGTTCGTGTTCATTGCTGTACCAGCTACGCAGTACGGTGAGTTGATTATTTTGTAGCAAAGTAAACAGATCTGTATCCCAGCTCGTGCCGAATTGCTCGTTCAGCCAAGCCAGTGGAGTAATGCCCCGATCCGTCCAAAAAGCAACTTGCTCCCGCCCCTTATCTTCAATCGTTAGAAGTTTCATCGGCACACCTCTTCCGCAAACTGTTTTGCTGTCCAATCTAATAACTTAAGATCTGTCTTAGTACCACCAATAAAAGATAGCCCTATGGGTAGTCCGTCAGGACGGAGAACAGGAACTGTAACCTGAGGCAGGCCGGAGAGCCCTGCGATACAGGAGAGTTGCATCGTTTTGGCGCGGTAAGCTTCTGCTTCAGGACCTTTCAATCCCAGAAGGGGAGCTGGGCCCGGTGCAGTTGGAATGGCTAGCAGACCATCTTCTCCTAACAAGTTAACGAGGTTACGTTGTACACGAGCGCGCAGCTCCGCTTCGGCCTCGCTAGCAGATTTCTCAAGGGAGCAAGCCCATTCGAAACGTTCTGCGATTCCCGGGCCAAATGTTGGACGTTCTTTTGTAAGCCAGTCGCTGTGTTCGTTCGCAATTTCCAGTCCTTGAAGGACACGGAACGCCGCCGACCAGTCTGCCAAGCTCTCGGCAGGTTCGGTTAGGTTAATGGTTTGATAGCCTTCTGGTTGCCATTCCTCGATTTTGTGTAATGATGAGAGCAAAAGCGAACAATCCTCAGCTTCAGGTAGCTCCCATGCTTCTGTCGCTATGAAGAACTGAGTGAACGGTTTCATATTTAAGTCAATTGCAATTTCTGATCCATTTTCCTTCAAAAGAAGCCTTTCTTTCATTAGCACGTTGCCTACGTTACGTAAAATAGTGATATCCTTGCTCATCCAGCCGACAGTATCGAAGCTATGTGCAAGAGGAATGACCCCCTCTGCCGACACGGCACCATGCGTTGGGCGGAACCCGTACAGTCCGCAATATGAAGAGGGGATGCGTACGGACCCGCCGGTATCGGTTCCAATGGCGAAATCGGCGAGCCCCGCTGCTGCTGCCACGGCTGAACCACTTGATGAACCGCCTGGAATCCGATCCGAAGCGAGGGGATTGGTTGGCGTACCGTAATGAGCATTTTCCCCATTCAGACTGTACATCAGTTCGTCCGTCTGTGTTGTGCCTTCTAGGTTTGCGCCATTCTCCAGCAGGGTAAGCAATGCAGGAGCAGTAGATGTGGCAGGCTCATGTGTGCGGAGCCAATCGGGATTGCCTGCTCCGCTTGTTTCTCCCTGAATATTGAAGACATCTTTGACTGCAAAGGTTAGTCCATTTAGTGGGCCATACCGGGTAGCTGGAAGTCTGACTTCTACATTAACGTATGCCCCCCAGTGATTAGACCGGAGTGCATCTGTTGAATTTTTTGGACCTGTACTCATTGACCGTGTCTCTGTCTGTTCCTGATTAGAATGTTTCATTGGTTATTCCCCTTTCGTTCTTATACTAGGGCTTAGTGCACTCAGGGAGGGGCGGGAGTGAACTTGGTTCAACAACAAAGCCAGTAAAATGCCTACCAAAAGCCCGTTTCCGAGAAGTGGACGTAGCAATGGGGGTAATGTTGTAAAAATTTCCGAGGGTAATCCCATAACGATAATACCTATGAATAATGGCGCAGCCGTCCGGTAGAGGTTGGCTGCGTCCATATGAAGTTGTCCGAAATACTGGAGTGAAGAACCTAACAAGCGAAGGTACGTCACGAATAGTACAGCGCTTCCGATACTAAGCGGAAGTTGTGTCAATAAACCGGTGATAGCTGGAATCAGGCCGATGGTTGCAAACAGCAGACCCCCAATGACAAATGGAAGTCGTTCTCGCATACGGGTTTGTTGGAGAAAGCCGACAGAACTAACGTATGGAGCGTATGGAACAAGTCCAAGCAGACCTGAAATCACTGCAAGAATGCCGCTGATTGTAAAAGAACGTTTATACTGGCCGCTCGCCGCTTCGTGCTCATAAATAGCGTCGGTACCTTTCAAAGCGCCAAATGTGTTTGAAGTGTTGATTAAACCGGCAATCACGGCGATCGCGATTACGCCAGTGTTTAATCCACCCGCAGGTTCCCCGAGTGGAAACCAGCCTGCATCGAGTGATCCGGAGTTGGATGTTCCCCCTGAGCTACCGAAGATAAATGCATGTAATGCCCAGCCGCCCAAAATACCAATCAGTAAAGCATACTGTGCTATGGCTGACCGGGCTTTTATAGATAAGACAGAAACAAAAACAGCCACAGCAGCCGCCAGTAGAAAAACGGCAGGTTGGATTACGTTCGCTTTATCGGAAGAGCCGGATGAGATACCAAGCATACCTTCGAGAAAAATGATATTCAGTCGGCAGCCAAGTAAGAACATAAATACAGCCATGACTCCTGGCGTAAATAATTTCGACAAAGGCGTAGCGAGACCGCACAAGCCAATCAGAATTGTGATCACACCCGAGATCAGAATACCTACGGCGAGACTCCCCCCGAGTTCCGTCAAGGATATACCAAGGGAGGGGGCGGATGCGCTAAGGCTCAGAATGACACCCCACCATAACCCCGACTGTCCTTCCATGACGGATCTTTGATGTCCAAGCCATGCTTGTAAAGCACATGCGATTCCGGTGAGAATAAAAGAGCACTGGATCAGAAATTGAATTCGTTCCTGAGGCAATGCAAATGCCGCCCCAACTGTAATAGGTATAACTACCGTATTGGTAAATAAAAAAAACAGCCATTGCAGCCCGCTCAGACCCGAGCGGAGCCAGTTGATTTTAAGCATGTGTCACCTTCCGTGTGGATCTTCGTTGAAAATGTTTCCCATGCATTCAGGCAATCCGTGATGCAGTTGATGTATCTTGAACGAAGTCTGAATTGTACAAAAGGATTCCGGCAGTTCCCGGAATCCTTTCAATATTGAAAAATAGCCTTGATCCTAATTGGAAAACAGCCCTGTTTCTATGCGATATTATAATGCCTCAGAGCTTTACCCGGTACTTTATTCTGCGTGCTCGTAAACGTCAAGGGCCTCTTGAACCCCGCGTCCAATCACAATCGGAGCTTTATGACGAATTAACACAGCTTCCAGTGCGGAGAGGACGAATAGTACGTTTTCTTTCCGACAACTGTAACCCATGGTACCGATTCTCCAAATCTGCCCATGTAACGGTCCGAATGAGCTGGCGATCTCAATACCGAACTGGGTCAGAAGTGTAGTTCGTACAGACTCGCCATCAATGCCTGCAGGAATTTTTACACAGGTGACGACTGGAAGCTTCCATGCTTTATCGTTGAACAGCTCCAGACCCATGCCGCGTATACCTGCCATCAGTGCTTTTTCATGCAATCGATGACGTTCGAAGCGTGTTTCAAGTCCTTCCTCCAGCAGAATGCGCAATCCTTCACGCAGGGCGTAAAGCATAGATGTCGCCTCCGTATGATGGTTCAATCGGCGTGGCCCCCAGTAATCTTGCAGCTGGCTCAGATCAAAGTAATTACTGCGGATCGGATGTGCGACATCCCGGCGATCACTCTCAAGTGCAACGCCGCGTTCTACCTTTTTTCGACTTGCCAGAATGCGTTCTACCCGCTCGTTGTAAGTCACAGGAGCCATGCCAGAAGGGACGGATATGCACTTTTGGGTGCCGCCAATCACGGCATCGAGTTGCCATTTATCTACTTTGACGGGGGCGCCGCCGATGGAAGCAACAGCATCAACGACTGTTAATACACCAAGTTCCCGGCAAGCTGGACCGATCTGGTCCAGTGGCTGCATGCAACCTGTTGAAGTCTCGCCGTGTACGATGGCTAATATTTTCGGCTGAACCCGTTTTACCTCATCAATTACTGCTTGTTGGTCGAATACTTCTCCCCATGGGCATTCCATGAGATGGAGTTCTGCGCCGTGGCGTTCGGCAATTTCAGTCAGCAAATGTCCGAAGCGTCCGAAGATAGGAACAAGCACTTTGTCCCCTGGCTCGATCAGGCTGCACAGCACGGCTTCCAGACCGGAACGTGAAGTGCCATCAACCGGAAAGGCCCACTGGTTCGTCGTTTGGAATGTCTGCCGCAACATGTCCATCGTTTCGTTCATCATTCGGGTGAATTCCGGATCGAACTGACCCAAAATGGGCGTTGCCATCGCTCTTAAAACTCTTGGGTCAACCTCGACTGGTCCTGGGGTCATAATAGTTCTCAAAGGTGCATGGATTTCCCGGTATTGTGTCATCTCGTCATCGCCTCCTGATTTCTGGTTGTTCATTCAGTATGCCAGCTTGTATAACAGGTCGATTAACAGGCGAACTCCGCGCTGTAAATCTTCCGTAGGGGTGAATTCAGCAGGGGAGTGGCTAATGCCGCCCTGGCTTGGTACGAATAATAATCCTGTTGGACAATATGTGCCGAAAATCTGTGAGTCATGTCCTGCTCCGCTGGTCATTCTTTTGTACGAAACACCTTCGCTTTCTAAAATCTCCTCGGCTGTCTGGTTTAACGTGCAATCCATCGCAACGGGAGGTTCATCCATCCACTTATGGCAAGCGACCGTTGTTCCGTGTTCAGAGGCAACGGTCTCGAATTCACTGAAGCATGCCTCGCAAAATTGCTCAATGATCTTCGCATCACTGTGACGAACATCCAGGCTAAAGGTAACCTCTCGTGCAATGACATTACCTACATTCGGTTTAACTTCCATACGTCCAACGGTGGCAACAAGTCCGAATTCATGGGCTTTGGCCCGATGCATCAATATTCGGATCAGCTCGGCTGAGGTGAACATCGCATCACGACGCCACTGCATAGGTGTTGTTCCGGCATGATTGCTTTCACCGTATACCGTAATGTTATAGCGTCGTTGTCCCACGATGTGACTGACGATGCCGATCGATTTCTTTTCGCGTTCAAGGACTTGGCCTTGTTCGATGTGCAGTTCAATAAAACATTCCAGGTCTTTGCGTGTTGGCTGTGCGTGAAGCCCGAGTCCGAATCCTGCCTCGTGCATCGCCTGTTCGAAGGGGATTCCATTTACATCGTTGATTTGGTGAATGGCCTCGCGTTTTTTTACTCCCGTTATGTTGCCTGAGCCCCAATAAGTCATTGGAAAACGACTACCTTCTTCTTCGCACAACGATACCACTTCGATAGGTTTGAGTGGCTGACCATAATGTGTGAGCAAATGTTCCACAGCAATGAGTGCTGCAATGATCCCATAAGCTCCGTCATATTTGCCGCCGCCGATCACAGTGTCGACATGAGATCCGGTTAACACTACGTTTGCTTCAGGATCACGTCCAGAAAGCCGACCAAACAAATTGCCGACATCGTCATAGCGTGCAGATAAACCAAGTTGTTCTATTTTAGCTTGAATCGCCTTCTGAGCTGCGCTCCAAGCCGGGTCATAGAGCAAACGGGTTACGCCGCCGTTATTGTCTTTTCCGTACGAAGCCAGCCATTCGACCATCTCTTCGATCTGCTTAGACAAGGCAGATGGTTTTGGTTGTTCAATCATCAAATGCAGTATCCCCCATTCCGGCAACGCTAGCTTTCCGACCGATGTTAGATTAATTAACTTGGCATTGCGTTTAATTCATCGTAAAATAAAAAAAGTTAAAAATCATTCACGAAAATGTAGAAGAATAGCTGAATTCGTTGTGCATGTTAACCATAGGGGTGGAGAAGAATGAAAATGAGTGACTTGCTGAAGCTGGCAGTATTCAACGGAACAATCGTAGTAGGGGGGAGCGATGGTTTGAATAGAGAAGTTCATACCGTCAATATGATGGATGCTCCTGATATTATTCCGTACTTGAAAAGAAATGAGTTGCTGATTACGACGGCTTTTCACTTCAAGGATGACCTGCCGGCTCTGCTCGAACTGATTCGTGAAATGGGACAACAGGAATGTGCAGGGCTGGGTATCAAAAGCAAAAGGTTTCTCGGCAGCATTCCTGAATCCGCAGTTCAGCTGGCAAACGAGTTGGGCCTGCCTCTGATGGAACTGCCTGTTGATCCTTCGCTAGGTGATATTGTCAACAAATCTCTAAGCCATATCCTCGATGTGCGAACAACGGAGTTGCATAATGCGATACAGACCCATCGCCAGTTCACTCAACAAATTATGAGCGGTCAAGGTATACCTAAGCTGCTTGATCAATTATCTGCTTTACTGCGATTTCCTGTTTATCTGCTTGGGCCATATCTACAGCCAATCTTCGGCCGAGTTCCTGCTAAAACGGCTGCACAACTGGAGATTTTATTATCTGGCGGCGGTCAAATTCATGTTGCGCCTTCCGTGTTCTCGGCATTTTCCTTGTTAGGTGAGGAACGTGAAACGTTAACATTATTTCCCGTATACACTCATAGGCAACTTCATTTCCTGTGTATTACCGGTTTCATATCATCTTCCGAACGTTCAAGCATTCTGACCATTGAACAGGCAACGAACGTGATTGCGTTTGAATTAATGAAGGATAATGCATTGAAGCAGAATCGGCGCCGGATCCAGAATGAGTTTTTTACAAACTTTATTGGAGGGGTCTTCTCAAGCAACGAGGAGATTGCAAACCGGGCAAGGGAGTTCGGACTGTCCAGCGATCAACGATACCTTTGTGTAGTCGGCAAGCTGAATGGCAAGGATCGTTCGACATCATTCATGCAATACAAGGCAGAACAGGATCAGATTGCCGAACATCTTCAAGGAGAGCTAGCGCAATTCCGCCATCCCATATATTTGTTTACCCATGATCGCTCCTATGTGTTACTCATGCCGCTGGTTGAAGAGTGGGAGATGATCAAGCCGTCCTTGATCGAACTATTGGAACGTCTGCAACGTAAAATTGCCATGTATTATGAATCGGAACTGTCATTTGGTCTTAGCAGTTATGCCCAGCCACTTAGCCAGATTCCTTTATCTTTTAAAGAGGCGAATGAAGCACTCTACTTCGGAAGTATATCGGGAAAAGTACGCTTCATTGAATTGTATCAGCCGAAGGAAGTATCTGAAATTTTGCGTTTGATCCCCCATGATCATCTGAGAAAATTTTATGTGGATACGATGCAAGGATTCGAAGATGAGACACTTAAGGATCACCATATGTTGCTTCATACCTTGTCCGTATACCTGGAAACGCATTGTCATCTTGCCGAGACGGCAAAACGACTTTATATTCATCGGAATACCGTCATTTATCGGCTGGAAAAATGCGAGGAGATTATTGGCCGCAGCTTGAAAGACCCGGAAGAGACGTTACGTCTTCGGATGGCCTTTCGGATCAAAGCATTGTTGCCGGAAGAAGGGAAAGCGGAGTATTAAGAGGTTGAGCGAATATGAAAAAGATGATTAAAAGCAGGCTGAGATAAACTGTACCTTCAGGTTAGTTATAGTAACCGAGGAGGCACAGTCCACTTTAAGCCTGCTTTTTTAGTTGGCAATTAATGCAGGAGAGGGAGGCCTCTCTTATGTGCCTTAGTCTCTTTTAGACAACGGTAACCACTTCAACACATTCTGGATTTTCATGTCCCAGTAACCCCATTCATGTTCCCCGGGTTCTTCCTCGTAAGTTAACTTGAAGTCTGTCTCGGCGCAGGCTTTACGGAATGTCTGATTATCTTCATACAGAAAATCCTCTGTTCCACAACATTGATAGAGGAGTGGTCGTGGAGCCGGGTTATGTTTACTCTCCTGGAGCAAATGGATTAAATCGTTCTCTGAGCCTGCAAATTGAGGTCCGAAGATACGTAACAGTTCAGCCTGCCGTAAGGCAGATGGGACGTCGTTGTTCATATGAGCGGCCATGTCAAGAGCACCCGAAAGACTTGCCGCCGCAGCGTACTGATCCGGTTTTCGTAGAGCCAGCTTGAAGGCACCGTATCCGCCCATGGATAGGCCAGCAACGAAATTATCTTCGCGTTTCGGTGACAGCGGGAAGAAGGAGCGCGCAAGTTTAGGCAATTCCTCACTAATGAATGTCCAGTATTGTCCTCCCTCTGCCATGTCCGTGTAGAAGCTGCGATGAACCTGAGGCATAACGACCGCGATTCCGAGTGAAGCGACATAACGTTCAATCGAAGTGCGGCGTAGCCAGATGGAATCGTCATCCGACATCCCGTGAAGCAAATACAGGGTTGGGTGCAGACCAGAACCGGTGACATTTTCCATTCCGATCTGATTGTGGGTCTGCTGTGGCAGAATCACATGCATGCTTGTACTTAATCCGAGGGCATCCGAGTAGAAATCACATTTAATGAGTGCCATACCAAAAAGTAACCCCTTTCATAGATGGAAGTTTAAAAGGATGTTTCTATGCAATGGATAAGGTAAGAAAGCTGAAGGATATCAGCTACTATTCAAGGTTATACCCAAAATAGAGCAAACGCAATGACAGGATGTAAAACGTATTCGATATCTGTGCAAATAACCTTTGTATAATCCATTTTCTGAAAAAACAAAGAAATGATTAAACGAAGAATAGATTATTTTCATCACATATGATCCGCGCGCCTTTACAACGTAACAATGTTTTGTTACACTAACTTTAATGAAAAGGGGGTCCTGAAATTGACGGATGATTTGATCTCCAAAAAAGAGCTACTTGACCTGACAGGCATTTCATACGGTCAATTATATCGCTGGAAACGAAAAAACCTGATTCCTGAGGAGTGGTTTATTCGAAAGTCTTCTTTTACGGGACAGGAAACATTTTTTCCTAAACAGCAGATTTTACAGCGGATCGACAAGATTATTCATATGAAAGACGGATTGTCACTGGATGAACTGGCAGATGTGTTCTCGCCAACACTTGGTGAGGTGGAGATGTCAGACCAACAGCTGCTGGATCGAAACATTGTTTCGTTAGCTTCACTTGATCTGTTAAACGAGGCTGGGCGCCAGCAGTCATTATATGGTCTCGAACAGATTATGATGCTTTATGTGCTTGAAAAGCTGCTTCTCAGCGGGGATATCACTCAACAGGAGGGGTTACTCCTGATTGATGTAATGTCTGAACACTATTACCGTTTTCGTGACCGTGCTAGTGAATTGATGCTTATCCGCAAGATGGGCGTACCTGCCTTTATGGTAGTGAACTCGGGAGCTGAACTTTATTTTGATCAAGGGGTAAAAGTGGTACTTCGCATTCCGCTTGCAACGTTCATGGAAGAATTGAAACTTAAATTGGGCTGAGGGGGATTTTACGAATGGAAGAACGTCACTTAAGAAATGATTTGAATGTCACAGGCTCTCGCAAAACAACAGGCGGTTCTTATCACCGAGTAAATATTGACGGTATGGCTAAACTGGACGGTGATCTGGATTGTTCCTCCCTAAGCGTTAACGGCACGCTGAAAATCTACGGTTCCCTCGTCTCCGAGAGCACAACGATTAACGGAATGGCTAAAGTGGAGGGAGAACTGCGGACTCAATCTCTCGATGTCAATGGAACATTGGGAGTTCATGGTGCAGCGCGTGCCGAGAGTACGATGGTTAATGGAATGTGTACCATTAATGGTCCACTGGTCAGCAATCGGGTACGTGTGGATGGTATGACCACGATTAATGGAGACCTGTCTACGCCTGAGTTTACGGTGAACGGAAAGTGTAACGTACGCGGTAGAGTGGACAGTGAACGTATTGATATTGGTGGTATGGCGACGATTGATGGAGATGTGCAGGGAGAGAGAATCAACGTTCAGGGCAATATTAAGGTGGGTGGACTTCTCAATGCGGACAGTGTGGAGATTCGTTTATACACGTCCTCTTCAGCAAGAGAAGTAGGCGGTGAGCGTATCGACATTCGGCGCAAGGAACGTAGCGGATTATGGAAAGCGCTCGGATTGGGCGGTGCGCCATCCTTCAGGGCTCAACTGATTGAGGGTGATGAGATTGTGCTTGAAGATACCGAAGCGGATACGGTTCGAGGGAATCGAGTCCATATTGGGCGCGGCTGTACTATCCGGTTTGTGGAGTACTCGGGCGAACTAATCATTGATCCGGAGGCGAAGGTGGGCAACAGCGAGCGAATTTAGCTAGAAGGGAGCAGGGAAGAGGACAGATGGAAGACGACCCTTATCACCTTGTAACAGTAGAGCTGATGGTTATCCCCTCAAGGTAGAAGGTTTTGCCATAAAGCAATCGGTCCTTGGACTGATTGCTTGTTACTTCTTTTCGGATATACTAATGCAGTCATATGAATAGAACGGGAATGGAGAGATTAACAACAATGGCTGCACGCAACAATAAAATTGGATTTGTGCTGGCAGGTTTGCTGCTTAGCATCTTAATGGCCTCTATGGATAATACCATTGTGGCTACAGCTATGGGGGATATCGTGGGCAAGCTCGGCGGGCTCGACAAGTTCGTCTGGGTAACCTCTGCCTACATGGTGGCTGAGATGGCAGGTATGCCGATTTTCGGTAAACTGTCGGATATGTATGGACGTAAAAAGTTTTTTGTCTTCGGGATCATCGTATTTATGCTTGGCTCCGCCTTGTGTGGAACTGCGACATCCATCGTGGAACTGACCATGTACAGAGCGATTCAAGGGATTGGTGCAGGAGCACTGGTGCCGATCGCGTTTACGATTATGTTCGATGTCGTTGCGCCTGAATCTCGGGGGAAGCTGGGTGGTTTGTTTGGAGCAGTGTTCGGTCTTTCCAGTGTATTCGGGCCGCTGCTAGGCGCGTACATTACAGAGTATGCCACATGGGAATGGGTGTTTTACATTAATCTGCCGCTCGGTTTGATTGCATTTTTGTTTATCGCATTTTTCTATAAGGAATCTCACCAGCATCAGTCGCAGCAGATTGACTGGCTGGGTGCCGTTACACTGATTGGTGCCGTAGTCTGCCTGATCTTTGCGCTGGAGCTGGGTGGTAAAACATATGCCTGGGACTCCGCACAGATTCTAGGGCTGTTTGGTGGATTCGTGGTGCTGGCATTAATCTTTTTGTATGCAGAAACGAAGGCCAAAGAGCCGATTATTTCATTCGGTATGTTCCGCAAGCGGGTGTATTGGTCAAGTAACGTCATTGCCATGTTCAGTGGCGCTGCGTTTATTACGGCATCGGTATATATCCCGATTTTCATCCAGGGCGTACTCGGTGGCAAAGCGACCAACTCGGGTCTTGTGTTGTTGCCGATGATGCTAGGTTCCGTCGTGACAGCTTCCATGGGCGGTGTACTTATGACCAAAACAAAATACCGCAATATTATGATTCCAACGCTGGCTTTGCTTGTAGTGGGGCTAGGTTTATTAACGACATTGGATGAAGGTTCATCCCTATGGACCATTCGGGTATACATGGTCATGATTGGCCTCGGTGTCGGTGCATCTTTCTCCGTACTTAGTAATGCGGCTATGAACGCCTTCGAACCGCAAAGACGCGGTGCCGCCAGTTCAACGCTGAACTTCCTGCGTTCCTTAGGCATGACGATGGGCATCACGATCTTTGGCATTGTACAGAGTCAAGTCTTTACGCGCAAAATGACAGACAGCATGGGTGGTGCCGCTGGAGAAGCGGGTGCAACGGCTGGAGCGCCTACAGGGGGTCTGCCTGCCGGGATGGATCTGACCGATCCGCATGCACTGCTATCGCCAGAGCTACGTCAAGGGATTCCTCCACAGGTGCTGGAGTCCATCACGCATGCGTTATCCTCTTCCATTGTGCAGCTGTTTGCCTGGGCGGTTATTCCGGCAGCCCTTGCACTGATCGCTTCCTTCTTTATGGGGAACGAGAAAATGGTAGTGGGAGAAGAGCAACACGAGTATACAGGTGGACACTAAAGCAGAGGAGAACGAAGTTAAGCCATCACCGACCGTGTATTTGAAGCATAGATCCGGTGAGTCTTGAGTTATAACGTTTTGCAAGCTTTAAGCTAAGGAAACAAAAGGTTATGCAATAAACGGATTTTACAAATCCGTAAATCTAGTGCACCTGTCTCATATCCCGTACAAGGGTATGAGACAGGTGCATTTTTACTTTTTAAGGATCATTCGTTAGTTGTTTTTAAGGCTTACATTTGCCTACTTCAATATATAAGTTGAACTTTCATTTACACAATAACGGAGAGGACAGAAAAAACCTGAAGAAGCGAAGCGCTCGCCTTTATCCCCGGATTTTCCCCTTTGGAAAAGGGAATCCAAAAAATCCGGGGATAACAGCGATCTGAAGGTTATTCTGTCAGCGAAGTGTCAAGTGTAAATCTCTTTCGTTCTACTTGTACAATTAAAGTTAAGGCTGATTCCCCTCACGAATGCCATCCTCCACCACGGAAGGTTGCTGTGGATCAGGCATGCTAATATGACCTGAGCGGGCAATCAGACGGCTTTGTGCTTTGTAGGTGTCACGTGAGATTGTTTTGGTTTCAACGACTTTGCCATCAACTCGCTTCGTGCGTACCGTCTCAACGATGTACCCGGGCTGTCCATTCTGAAGCACTTGCTGGGCCCCTTCGGGTAGCACGTTACTGGATACATATTTTACGGGAACACTCAGCGTTTCAATCGTACGCGACTCCAGCGCATAACTGACGTTCTCGGGGAAGGTGCCGAAAAATTTCACCACCATACGTCCGCCTTGCACTTTGGCATGAATTAATAGGGATTTCTCGGTGCTGTTTCGAAAACGAAAGTTAATGGCGCCCGAGGCAAAGGTGGCATCTAACCCTTTCGGTATATATTTGACTGGCAACGAGTGATTACGCCGTTCCACGATATCTAGACCCGTTAGCAGAGCGGCATTATATACAGTACTGGATACCTGACAGATTCCTCCCCCTATACCGGGCATCAACCTGCCATTCACGATGACCGGTGCTTCCCGAAAACCATATTCCTTCTCCGCTTTGCGAATTATCTTTTCATAGTCGAACACACCTCCAGGCGGCAAAATCATCCCGTTGATGGCCTGAGCAGCCGCGCTGACGTTATGTATCCGACCTTGACTGCTGTTTCCCAGTCCTGTGGAAAATTGAATAATTTTTCGCTCGATGCCTTCTTTCTTCATCGAATCGATCGTTACCTCGGGTTTCAAGGTGTAAAGAGGTATAAGAATCCGTAGGGATTCTGGTTTTACTCCATCCATTACATCGCTGAGCTCTCTGTGCAGCTTGGTCTGCATGAGGGTGCTGAGCGTTTTCCAATCGATCCGGCGCACGCTTTTCTCCGGAATGTACTGCACTTGATCATTGGCGGTGATCCGGCGGACGGCTTCGGTCGGTGTACCGAAGGTTTCTTTTTCCCAGGCAGGGCTAAGCAATTGTTGAAAGGTTTGTTCGTTGTAGTTCATATCCAAAGAGAAAGTCTGGGGAAATTGATACCGTGCATACGCGCGTTCCCACAGATTCCCCTCATCCAGCTGTTGTACTGCGGCCATGAAGTTGTTTGCGTTGTAACTCACCCCTAGTTCGGAGGCGGTATGTGACATCGTTATCGGGTTTGGTTCAGCCACTTCCAGTGTGACAGGCCAGTTCTGCAATTGTTGAATACGAGTGTGCAGTTCTGCCAGTACCTCTTTGCGATGTTTGCCATCGATGGCCCAGCCGCTAATCTGTACCCCTTTGGGCAAAGTGGGCTGGTTTACGTACATATAGAGCAATCCATAGGACGCGGAGCCGATCAAGAGCAGGGAGAACAGGGCGATGACCGTTACATGAATTTTTTTCATAACCGAACGCTCCTTTTGGCTTCTGTTGTTCCGGAATTCGTAACACTCTCTATCTATATGATCCAAGGGTGGAAAACTTTCGGGTACTCAATAGGTAACAAATTTGTTACAATAAACTTCATATGAATCCATGCTTCACCAGCAAAAGAGGGACAGGATGGATTTTTCCTGATGAATTTCAGGCCTTTTTAAAGGAAATGCCGGGATTGTGTCGAAATCATAATGGCTAACTATGTGAGCAGGAAGTGATGATGTGATAGAAATGCAGGACGTGTGGAAGACCTACGCCAATGGTACCCACGCATTACAAGGGGTGTCGGTGAAGATCGACCGCAATGAATTTGTCTATATCGTTGGTCCATCCGGTGCAGGCAAATCGACATTCATGAAATTAATGTACAGAGAAGAAGTGCCAACCAAAGGGCAAATATCCATTAACGGATTTAATATTGGCAAGCTGAAACCACGAAAAATTCCTTATGTGCGCCGTAATATCGGCGTTGTCTTTCAGGATTTCCGTCTGTTACCGAAGATGACAGCGTATGAGAACGTGGCATTTGCGATGGAAGTTATTGAAGCGCCGAAGCGCCACATCAAGAAACGGGTTATGGAAGTGCTCGATCTGGTGGGACTACGCAACAAGGCCAACCGTGAACCTTCACAGCTCTCCGGCGGAGAACAGCAACGGATTGCGATTGCACGGGCGATCGTGAACAATCCTTCTGTAATCATTGCGGACGAGCCTACAGGGAATCTGGACCCCGAGACGTCATGGGGCATTATGCAGCTGCTGGACGAGATCAATTTCCGGGGTACAACGATTGTAATGGCAACACACAACAAAGATATTGTTAATACGATGCGTAAACGGGTTATCGCCATTGAACGCGGACAGATTGTACGGGATCAGATGAGAGGGGAATACGGTTATGAATTTTAGTACTCTCTTGCGACATCTGCGGGAGGGCTTCAAGAACGTATTCCGCAATGGCTGGATGTCAGTAGCCTCCGTCATGTCGATTATCGTCTCTCTGTTTATTCTTGGCGTGTTTATGTTGCTTGTGCTTAACGTGAACTCTATGGCCAATCAGGTAGACAGCCAGGTAGAAATCAGTACGTTTCTGGAGCTGAATGTGGACGAGAACCTGCGCAATGCCATTGGTCAGGAGATCAGTGCCATGCCTGAAGTCAGCGAAATTCGAATTGTTCCGAAGGATGAAGGATTAAAAGAATTCCGTGACCGTTTAGGCGAAAATGCCGATAATGTTCTCGGTGGTTTCGATGTAGATAACAATCCATTGCCGGATACGATTGAAGTTAAAGTAATTGAACCGGAAACGGTCAATTTTGTAGCCCAGAAGATTGAAGCATTGAACGAGAAACATCCCGAGAAGCCGATCATGAAAGTGAACTACGGCAAGGAAACGGTCGATGTGTTGTTCAAATTTACGAAGCTTGTTCGTAATATCGGATTTATTTTTGTCGGTGGACTGGGTCTGATGTCGATGTTCCTGATCTCAAATACGATTCGCGTAACGATTCTGGCTCGTCGCCGAGAGATTGGTATTATGAAGCTGGTGGGTGCGACCAACACCTTTATTCGCTGGCCTTTCTTTATTGAAGGGGCGTTAATTGGATTGATCGGTTCCGTGATTACGGTCGCCGTTCTGTTCTTCGGATACAGCCAGTTGATGTCAACGATTGGTCAGGATGTCTTTATGCAGATGCTGAATTTAATTCCACTCAGCGAGATTTGGCCACTGATGGGAACATTGCTGATTGGACTAGGGGTGCTTGTCGGAATTCTGGGTAGTACACTGTCCATTCGCAAGTCGCTCAAAGTGTAGAAAATGTCGAAAAGAATGCCAAAACAGGTTCATTATTGAACGCTGTTTGACGATATGTAGGAAAGACGCAACTGTTGTTTTGATGAAAGAAAGCAAAGAACATGCTGTTCACCACCTGTGCAGGTTGCTTTCTTGTGAATTCATAGGATGGGGGATCATCATTTTGAAAAAAACCGCTTCGCTGCTGGCCTTTATGTTACTGGCCGGTATGACGTTTCAACCTTCTGACGGATATGCCAAGAATAGCATCAGCGATATTGATCAACAGATTCAGCAACTGGAGAGCAAGGCGGCTTCCGCCAAGCAGGAGCAGAAAAAGGCTGCGGCCAACAAACAGGAAGCGCAGCATTACAAGAACAAAACCAATGCCTATCTGAAGGTTGTCTTGGAACAGATCAATGTCGTTAGTGATGAGCTGGCGAGTGTATCGTTGCAGATTGAAAATACGGAGGAAGATCTCCGTACAACGAAAAAAGATCTGCAAGCAGCAGAAGAACGGATCGTCGCAAGAGAAAAACTGCTAGAGTCACGTGTACGTCTGATGTATACAGATGGGGCAGTATCCTACCTTGATGTCCTTTTATCTTCTACCAGCTTTACCGATTTTCTGACCCGTGCGGACTCGCTTAAAACGATTGTGGATCAGGATCAGCACCTCTTGGATGAACATAAAAAGGACAAGCAGCTTGTGGTAGAGAAAAAGGCAGATTTGGACCGGCAATATGCGGAAGCCAAAAGCCTGTACTCACAGAAGAAACAGCGCAAGTCGCAGCTGAACGAGAAAGAGAAAGAAAAGCAGGTGCTTCTGGCTTCATATGATGCTAAAATTGAACAATCCGAAGAGTTGACGGCAGAGCAGGAAGCTGTGTTGATGCAAATCGCCGGCAAACGCTCGGCTCTGTTACAGGAGAAAAATAAATTGCGTGAGCAACAGGCTGCCGCAGCAGCTAAAGCTCGGGCCCAAGCTGCGGCTCGTGCCAAAGCAGCAGCCAAGGCGCCAACACGTGTAAGCTCCAGCGGTAACAGTGAAGTGACCTATTCATCCGGCAACGGCATTTTTGCAAAACCGGTTTCCGGTGGACGCATTTCTTCACCGTTTGGTCCGCGGGTTCACCCGATTACAGGAGAAGTAGGCAAACTGCATGCAGGTGTCGATTTTGCCGTTCCAGTAGGCACATCCGTTCATGCGGCTTCCGGCGGGATTGTCATTATGGCTGAGTGGTATAGTGGTTATGGATATGCGGTTATCATCGACCATGGCGGCGGGCTGTGGACACTTTATGGTCACTTGCGTGAAGGTGGACTTAAAGTCAGCAAGGGAGATACGGTAAATAAAGGCGATACCATTGCCGAGTCTGGCAATACAGGGAACTCAACCGGGCCTCACTTGCACTTTGAAGTGCGGGATAACGGAACAGCCGTGAATCCGATGAACTATTTGTAGATTGTCTGATTTAATGCGATGCAACTTATATAATTTAAACTTCGAATGGAAAAATCATAATCCGTACAAGCTAGACATATACTAAGCTGGCATGTTCAGGGAATGATTCGGGGCAGTCCGAGTCGGATGCGCTTCAAAACTAAAGGCGGTGACATACGGATGATGAAAAAAAGATCGGCACTGCTGTTTGTTGTTCTGGGACTGCTTGGCGGAAGTTTGTTAACGCTCGTGTTAATGACTTATCCGGGGATTACAAATCAAGTTAGACCCGGCGAAGGATTGCTGGCTAGTGTGACCGGTAGCTCACAGCAGAAGAACGAACTAAAGAAGATTGAAACCGCAATGGATTTGATCTCAAGCAACTATTATAAAGATGTCGACCGTACCAAGCTGATTGATGGTGCGATTAACGGTATGATGGAATCTTTGGGTGATCCTTACTCCAACTATATGGGACAGGAAACAGCAGCCCAGTTCGAAGAGTCCATCGAAGGATCATTTACCGGTATTGGTGCAGAGGTTTCCTCGCAAGACGGTAATGTCGTTGTCGTGTCCCCGATCAAAGGTTCACCTGCCGAAAAAGCAGGTATCCGTGCGAAAGACATCATTATGTCGGTTAACGGTGAATCGCTTCAAGGACTTGAGCTCAACAAAGCGGTTAACAAGATCAGAGGTCCAAAGGGTAGCGAAGCCAAAGTACAGGTGAAGCGTGCAGGATCGACAGAGCCGATTGAATTCACGATTGTCCGTGATGATATCGACCTAGAAACCGTCTACGCACATATGGAAGATGGCGGTATTGGTGTCATCAACATTACGCAATTCTCGCTGAATACAGGCGAAAGGTTCAAGGAAGAACTGGCGAAGCTGGAGAAGCAGAATATGAAAGGCCTGATTATCGATGTACGGAATGACCCGGGCGGTGTACTGCAAGTCGTTATCGATATTGCGGAACAGTTCGTACCGAAAGGCAAAGTCATCGTTCAGGTTGAAGATAAAAATGGCAAGAAGGAACAAAGTAAATCAAATGGATCAGCCAAGCCTTATCCAATCACGGTGTTGATGAACAAAGGTAGCGCGAGTGCTTCCGAAATCCTGGCAGGAGCTTTGCAACAATCTGCTGGTGCTACACTCGTGGGCGAGAATTCATTCGGTAAAGGAACCGTGCAGACCAGCTACGACAAACAGATGGGTGACGGTAGCTTGCTGAAGATTACCATTGCCAAGTGGCTGACGCCAAACGGTACATGGATTCATGAAAAAGGGATCAAACCGGATATCGCAGTGAACCAGCCGGATTATTTCTCGGTTGCACCGATTAATAAAGAAAAGCTGCCTCTGAAATATGATAGCAATAGCACGGATGTGAAGAGTGCGCAGACGATGCTGAGAGGACTTGACTTCAAGCCGGATCGTGTGGACGGATACTACGACCAGAAGACCGAAGAAGCCGTCAAGGCGTTCCAGAAGAAAAAAGGCATTCAGGTTACTGGCCAAATCGATGAGAAAACGGCAGAATCTCTGGAGGCAACTCTGATTGAACGTATTGCCAATCCTCAATATGATGCACAGCTGAAACGCGCGATCGAAAATGTCTCAAAGGATATTTCGTCCGCTGTGTCGAAGCCATAAAGAAGGCTGATTTTCAGCCTTCTTTTTTTCTGAACCGGCTGAAGGAGAGGAGTGAAATGCTACAATGGAATGGGCATGGCCTTGGTTAACTGCATTAGGGGAAGCATTGTTACAGTTGTTGATTCAGCCGTTTTATTATATGGCAGTAATTCTGATCGTTTTGATGTATCATCGTCAGTTGCTCCAGGAACGGAAACTCTTCCATGTGCGTATGCAGAGTTCGATCACGCAGACGATTCGAGCTGTCCTTGGGGGAATTGTCATTGGAGTGATCGTGTCCATGATATCTCTTTTCCTTGGCACTTATCTTACGCTAGGTAGTGTAATCAGCATATGGATTGCAGCATTGGTTTTATCTTTAATTCGTATCCGTTATTTGTGCTTTGCCTATGCAGCGGGGGCACTGGGGATTCTGCAATTTGCTCTGAATGTAGCCTCCAGCTGGCAGCCTGTCGGTATGCTTGGACAGGCTGTGGACACAGTGCGCGCATTGGACATGCCTGTGCTGCTCGTGCTGGCTGCATTGCTGCATTTTGGCGAAGCTATACTGGCACGAATGCAGGGTGTATCTATGGCCTCACCGTTTCTGATGGAAGGTAAACGCGGGAAGTTGGTAGGCGGATATCAGATTCAACTCTTCTGGGCGGTTCCACTACTAATTCTTGTTCCGACAACCGGAGGTATCACAGAACTGGCGTGGACTCCGCTACTTCATGCAGGTCAGGGCTACACGCTAATGGCACTACCCATCTTGCTGGGATTTAGCGAAAATACACAAAGTATGCTACCTGGGCGTAAACTTCAGGTTTCAGCTAAACGTTTGATGCTGTATAGCTTGGCATTACTTGTATTCAGTCTGCTTGCCGTATGGTGGTCACCATTGACAGTGATTGCAGCCTTGGTAGCCTTTGCCGGACATGAACTCCTGGTGTGGTACAGCGCATTGGAAGAGCAGCAACTTAGTCCTGCATTTGTTCATCCTCAGCACGGGCTTAAGGTACTGAGTGTGATCCCTGACAGTCCTGCAGCAGAGCTCGGAATCGAGGCAGGGGAGACACTGTATAAAGTGAACGGTATACTCGTTCATTCTCCCGAAGAGCTGCACCGGGCACTGCGGATGAATCCGGCTTTTTGCAAGCTGGAGGTGCGTAATCATCAGGGAGAGAGCAAGTTTATGCAGCGAGCAATTTACGAAGGCGAGCATCACCAGCTTGGCGTGATTATGGCACCGGATAAACATGAAGCATGGGCAGTTCAGCCGCGTCCGGTGACGTTATACCATGTGATTGCGCTCAAATTATTCACACGCCGGAAAGAGCAACGAATTGACGAGGCTCCACTGGCTTTGCCGCCAGCACCTGTAGTGAGTGACAAAGGGTCAGTTGAAATGTAATAAAAGGTACTTCCAAACGCCTTCGCTGGCGTGAGGGAGTACCTTTTTGTTTTATTTTTTCAAAATAAAAATGGCGATTTGGGTGCGATCACGCAAATGTAGCTTACCCAGAATTTCAGTTACATAGTTTTTGACGGTACCCTCGCTGAGAAACAGCTTAGCGGCGATTTCTTTGTTGGATAGTCCTTCTGATATGGCTTCGGCGACGGAAAGCTCCATGCGGGTAAGACCGTGCGTTTCAAGCGGCTCGTTTACCGGAGGAGAAGCCGGCGTACGAAGCAAACCCGCGAGTTTGCGTGCAATATCCGGGTGGATCAGCATGTCCCCGTTATAAACGGTTTTGATGCCCTGTACGATCCGGGCAGGAGGGACATTTTTGAGCAGATAACCACTCGCTCCGTTCTGTAAAGCCTGAATGATATATTCATCGTCGTCAAAGGTGGTCAGCATCAATACCTGAATGTCGGGGAAACGGGTCTTGATCAGAAGAGTTCCTTCGACCCCGTCACATTCGGGCATACGAATATCCATGAGCACTACATCTGCTGGTGTTCCTGATTCAAGGCAGGCAAGTGCTTCCGTCCCATTGCAAGCTGTACCTGTAATGCGGATATCCGTATCCAGGCCGAGCACCACCTTCAGGCTTTCCCGGATGAAGGGATCGTCATCGACAAGAAGGATCTGAATGACCGAGGGAGGTTGCACGGAAAAAACTTCTTTCTGGCTACTATTGTTCGATTCTGGCATGAGCATATTCCTTTCCGTATTACAGTAAATTCATTTTGTTTGTCATGGGGATTCGAGTAATAACGGTATATGGGGCAACGGACTGAACCTCAATGGTTCCTCCAATGAATTGTGTACGCTGACGCATACCCTCATGCCCAAGGCCTGTTGTTACACTTGTATCTAAAAGGGAGTGCGTGCTGCCATCATTACTGATGCTCATACGAATCTCCTGTTGCCCAAAAGCCAGCTGCAAACGAATGGAAGTGGCCTTTCCATGTTTAATGGCATTCGTTACAGCTTCTTTGGCGTTTTTGAATAACACAATCTGCGTACTTGGATAGAGAGTGTGTGGCTGACCAATAATCTCGTAATGAGTCTGTATCCCTGTATCGCGACCGACTTCTTCTAATAGACGATCCAAAGCGTAGGCATCGGATGCATGAAAATCAGGACGAAGTTTATGAAGGGTGTTACGCATATCATCCATACTTGCAGCCAGCTGATCTCGAATCTGCTTGACCATTTCAGTACCCTGTTCGTTATTCAAAGGTAGCGTGAGCAAGGCAGCTTCTGACATCATTTTGGTGCGGATTAGCCGATGTCCGATATCATCATGAAGCTGACGGGATATTCGAATACGCTCTTCTGCCTGAGCCGCATCTTCTAATTGTTTAGAAAATGATAGCAATTGTGCACGCGTCTCTTGTAGCTCATAATGCTTATGCCGTAGCTCGTCATACACATGCTCCAGTTGCTTGCGACCGTTTGCAGCTTTGGCTCCTTGCCAGGAGAGCGCTGCTGTCATACATAAGAGCAGGTTTACGCCAATGTTTATCTTCACAGAGTCCGAGAACCAGCTAATGGTGTTCATTTGAACTTCCATCGCTCCAGAACTGAGCGTAGTTGGAGTTGCAACATGCCAATACAGTGCAAGATTCGTTGTAATCAGCTGAAACCCTAATATGAACCATCTTATAGATCCACCGAGCCGATACATATAAACATAGAGAACCGATAGAGAGACGAAAATCATAAAGGGGCCATACAGCGCCATCAACCAGCTGGCCCACATGATTTCTATCAGGAATAACAGGGATTGCCCTGCACCTGAACGGGTAAAGCGGTTCGTTACAGCGAGTAAGGTCGAGATGAGGATGTAAAAGGTGTACAGCGCTTCGCCATGTAAAGGTAGGGTCAAACTGAACAACACAGCAGGCACAACTAATAAACCATATTGCAGGAATCCCAAGGGCATATGTAGATGACATCCTTTTTATACAGATTGAAGAATAAGACGATAACGCATCCTTGATTATAACATAGGCCACCGCAACATCAGGAGATGACTTAAGTCACCTTTGAATGATGACTTTATATACCTTCGCCAAGGGGAGACATTCGATACAATAGACTTAGGAATATCACGGTAAGAGCTCATATGGGAGGGGCATACGTAGATGAACATATTGGAAATGGATCATGTTGTAAAGCGATACGGTAACAAATTGTCGGTGGATCATCTCAACCTAAGTGTACAAAAAGGGGAAATCTTTGGTCTCCTTGGCCCGAATGGAGCGGGGAAAAGCACCACCATTAGCATGATTGCAGGTCTGCTCAGCATGGATCAGGGAGAGATCAGACTGGATGGCATATCGGTGAAGGAGCGACCACTCGATGTGAAGCGTAAGATTGGGCTGGTTCCGCAAGATTTGGCTTTGTATGAAACGATGAGTGCCGCGGATAATGTTACTTTTTTTGCCCGGCTCTATGGATTACGAGGGAAGAAGCTCAAAGAAAGAGTGCAGGAATCTCTTGAATTTGTCGGCTTGCAAGATAAGGCCAAGGATGCTCCATCCACCTTCTCGGGCGGCATGAAACGCAGACTCAATATTGCATGTGCGCTCAGTCACAGGCCAGATCTGATTATTATGGATGAACCAACCGTGGGCATTGATCCGCAATCCCGCAATCACATTCTAGAATCGGTGCGAACGCTCAACAAGATGGGCTCGACCATTATCTATACAAGTCATTATATGGAGGAAGTTGCGGCGATCAGTAATCGGGTAGCCATCATGGATCAAGGCCGGATTATTGCTTGTGGAACCGAGGCTGAGCTAAGGGAACGCGTTGCGTCGGAGGAAAAAATTGTACTTACCACTTCCGGCATGGATGCCGGTGTTGTGGAAGAACTTAAGCTTCACCCGCGTGTACGGGCAGTAGAAGTTACCGAGGACACAATAACGATTATGCTGCCTTCGGCACAGCAGTCACTGCAAGATATGCTGTTTATTTGCAGTAAACATGACATATCCATTCAATCCTTACGGGTCGAAGAACCGGATCTCGAAACGCTTTTCCTCAATCTGACCGGGCGTACGCTTCGAGACTAGGAGGAGATGGCATGAGCATATGGCATATTTGTATGTTTGAACTCAGACGTATTCTGAAAATTCGTTCTGTGGTCATTAATTTGTTTATTCTGCCTTTATTATTAATTTTCATCTTGGGAACGGCATTATCGAGCGCGATGGGAACAGGAAAAGATACGACGCCTGATACGTTGCGCGTGGGGATTGTGCAATCGAACGAAGCGGCATCTTCTCCGGTAGGTGAAGCGCTGAAAGCCTTTGTATCTACACCTAAGGTGGCTCAAATGATACAAGTGAAAAACATGTCTTCGCAGGACGAAACCATGGATGCGTTAAAACAAGGAAATCTTGATTTTGCGGTGATCGTGACTTCGGATATGGTGCAGCAATGGATGGCAGGGAAAACCGTTAAGCTGCAATGGATACTTGGAAAAGACAACACACTTAACGTAGTGGGGCAGACCGTATTCACTAGCTTTACGGATGAGTTGAATCGACAGGCTGCCATTGCAAAAGTCCTTGGGCCAGAAACGATGATGGCGATGGCCGCGCAAGATGGCACAGGGTCAACCTCTGCACAGCCCAACATTAAGGTCAGCAGCCCGGGGCATTCCGGTCAATCCTACAGCGCTTCACAATATTACGCGGCAGCCATGCTGGCGATGTTTATGCTGTACTCGGGTATGACCACCGTCAATAGCCTGTTTACGGAGCGCGACAAACAAACGCTGGCTCGTCTTCAGGCAACGCCAGTGGGTAATGGAGTGATCTTTGCTGGCAAAATTGCAGGTAACAGTCTGCTTGCCTTTTTACAGGCGATCATTATTATCGTCATGACCAACCTGCTATTTGGCGTGAATTGGGGTGGTTATCCTTGGTTGATTGTACTGATCTGTGTACTCATTACGCTGGCATCCATGACCCTGGGCATTATTGTGGCATTAGTAAGTAAAAACGCCGCCTCAGCTAATGCGTTAATGCAGGGTATCATCATCGTGATGACTTTTATAAGTGGAGGATTTACTCCGATCGCCATCGATTTTGTACAGCGCATTAGCGAATTTACCGTAAATCATTGGGCGCTTCAAAGTTTTCTGAGTATGATGCTGGGTGCAACTTTGCAAGAGGTCATGCACAATATTTTCATGCTTGGGGCCGTGTGTGCAGTGCTCGCAGCTGCTGCCGCAGTGATATACAGAAAGGTTGGATATCGTTATGAATAGTCTGCATATCGCTTGGCTAATGATCCGGAGAACACTGGGGCGTAAACGAGGGTTTGTTGCATTTTTACTGCTGCCATGCCTTGTTGTGACAGGTGCCGTTGCTCTTTTTGGAAGTGAGCAGGCCAGTCGTGCGGTTGTTTCTTATGTCAATATGGATGAGGGGATCGCGGGATCATGGATGATCAACGAGCTCGCTCGTACGAAGGACTACAGCTTCAAAGCTGTGAGTAACGAGGCAGAAGTGAAATCGGATATCGTTCGCCAAAAAGGAAGCATGGGAATTGTGATTCCCGCCAATTACACCCAATCATTGCTACAGGGGAAGCCCGCAGAGATTCAGTGGATTGAAATGCGTGTCAGTGAAAGCTCATACATCCTTCGGGCGGCCGCCCAAGGGGTTGCGGATGGGTTGAAACAGTCCGCTGTTGCGGTACAAACATCTGTTGCCATATCGCCTGCTAACGCTAACGCTGAGAGTCAGGAGGATAAACTTGCACAGCTCCTGCAAGAGATTGGGAGACATCATTTGTCAGGAGAAGCGTTAAGCTTGCAGTTGTATCCAAAGCCAGGGTTAAACAACGTCACCGGATTTACGATTATGTTCATGATGGGTCTGTTAACGAGTGCGGTGGCTGTTATTATGGACGATCGAAAGCAACGTACGATGGCTCGAATGTATACCGCTCCAGTCAGGTCATATGAGATCGCACTAGGAAATTTTCTGGGTAGTCTTGCGATTGGAGTTATCCAGATTACGCTCGTGCTCGGCATAAGCCGTTGGGTTCTGCATTATGATGCAGGGATTCCGTTTGGTATCCACTTTCTGATTCTTGGAGCGTTTATGCTGGTATCGATGGGATTAGCGAGTGCCGTGAGCGGCTTGATTCGTGAATCGAAAAATGCCAGTATGTTGAACTCTCTCATCATTGTACCCACTTGTATGATTGGGGGTTGCTTCTGGCCGTTATCCATCATGCCGGAGTATATGCAGAAGCTGGCGAACTTTGTGCCGCAAAAATGGACGATTGAGGCAGTCGAAACGATCTCTGCCGGAGGTAAGTTGGCCGACATTACCTTGCCATTACTAATCCTTTTCGCCATGGCTGTGATCTTGCTGGCTGTCGGTTCGGTGATTCTTCGTCCCAATCAACCGGGAATGGATGCGTAAATTGGTTGTGGCCTAAATAGAATGGTGAAGCAATACACAATGAAAAAGGAAACGAGATAGAGGGAGTCGGTTAGGAGTCGAGAGTTGAAACAAGAGCAAGAGTAATTTAGAATGCATTGAAAAAAAGCACGTTTGACGGGATGAATAACGTCAACGTGCTTTTTATTGAGTTGTTTTTTTGTAGCGTGAGTTCATATAGCCGATTAATAGAGGCTGAGGTCTGGCGTGTATTTTTTGCGGGATAACTGACTATGGCTGTAATTGGCGAAGTACCGTAATTTCAACCCGGCGGTTCTTCTGTCTTCCAGCTGCTGTTGTATTGTCTCCGGTTGGCCTGGTATCCGCATACCCTGCATATTGGAAGTGGTCGGGGTCGAGTTTCTCCTGATCGATGAAAAAGCGTAGTACTGATAACGCACGCTCACCGGACAACTCCCAGTTATCCTTGTACGCGGAATTGGCTCCGATCGGAACGTTATCCGTGTGTCCCTCGATACTGACCACCATTTGAAGATTACGAAACAAACTGGCGAGTTTGCTAAGTGTAGGAGCGGCATCTTTTTTCAAGGCAGCTTGTCCCTGATCAAACAGAAAACGGTCACTGAGCGTAATGGAGATACCTTGCGGTTTGTCTGCGACGAAAATTTGATTATCCAGTTTATTATCTTCGATATATTGGGTAATCACATTAAACAGATTTTGTAATTCCTGCTCCTGCGTCCTGAATTGCTCTTCCCGCTCCGTGAGCGGACGATTGTTGTCATCCGGGGTATCTTTACCCGAATCTGATGACGATTCTTGATCCTCCTCTGAGCTTCCCTGGGGGGGCTTGGTGATGGTTTGACCTGGTGTCTCACCGAGTCCGTCCCCCAGTTCAAGTATGGAGTCGGATTTATTAAAAGTGGTTTGAAGGGATTGGGTCACGACGTCGTATTTACCGGTATCCAGATTGCTCATGGCGTACATGATGACGAAAAAAATCAGTAGCAACGTAATGAGATCCGCATAGGTAATCATCCAGCGATCCCGATGGTCAGCAGCTTCACGTTTGGCACGCCGTTTACTGCGACGACTCATCTAATCCCTCCTTTGCGAGCGGAGATTGCAAGACCTGACGGTGCGAAAGTGTAAAAGACTCTAGCCGTTTACGAACGAGCTGTGGATTTTCGCCATTTTGAATGGCAAGCACTCCTTCAAGCATCATCTCCATTTCTTGCACCTCGTCAGCACCTCTGGATTTGATTTTGGAAGCGATAGGTAAAAAGATCAGGTTAGCACTGGCAACCCCATATAGAGTGGCTGTAAACGCAACGGCAATGGCTGGTCCGAGTCCGGTTGGATCGGTTAGGCTTCCGAGTACCTGAATAAGCCCCATTACGGTTCCGATGATCCCCATCGTTGGGGCATAACCGCCGGCAGCTTCGAATATTTTGGCATAACCCTCATGTTTCTGCTCTACAGAATCGATTTCCATCTCCAGAATCTGCCGAACAACATCCGGGTCTGTACCGTCGACAACCATCTGGATACCATCTTGCAAAAAGGGATGGGGATGATCCACAACTCTGCGTTCCAGAGCAAGCACACCGGATCTGCGGGCAATGGATGACATCTCGATCAATTCTTCGACCCATTGTTTGGAATCCTGGGCACGACGTCCAAACGCCATGCGTAAAGCAGCAGGGATCGTTCGCAGACGATGTGCTGGGAAGCTGGCTACAACGGCAGCGATGGTGCCGCCGAACACGATTAGAGCAGCGGTTTTTTGCAACAGGCCGGACATATGGCCGCCTTCCCACAAAAAACCGCTGATAACTGCGGCAATTCCGGCAATTATACCGATAAGTGTCGCAATATCCATAAATTAACCCACTCCTATCTTCATTTCACGTTTGCATCACTAAAACGAACAAGGTATAATTGAACGGGAACAAATATTCCTATTAATATAAGTTTTCCCAACTGGAAATTCGGGGAACTTCGACAATATATAGTGACTATTATTTTAGACGATAGGGTGAGATACGGCAATGAGCGATATTATTATGAGCGACAAAACGTTCGAAATCGAGTCAGAGTTTTCTCCCCAAGGTGATCAGCCAGCAGCCATCCTGGAATTGGTGAAGGGTGTTCAGGAAGGGAAGAGATACCAGACTCTTTTGGGTGCAACGGGTACGGGGAAGACGTTTACCATTGCACAGACTATTGCCAAGCTACAGCGACCCACGTTGATTATTGCGCACAATAAGACACTGGCAGCACAGCTGGCGAGTGAGTTCAAAGAATTTTTTCCGAATAACATGGTTGAGTATTTTGTCAGTTATTACGACTACTACCAGCCGGAAGCCTATATTCCTTCCTCAGATACGTATATCGAGAAGGATTCGAGTATTAATGAAGAGATTGATAAGCTACGACATGCCGCGACCAGTTCCTTGTTCGAACGCCGTGATGTCATTATCGTAGCGAGTGTATCCTGTATATATGGTTTGGGGTCACCTCATGACTACTCCAGTATGTTGTTGTCTCTGCGGGTTGGAATGGAGAAGCCGCGCAATCAGATCTTGTCCCGTCTTGTAGAGATACAGTATCAGCGGAATGATATTAACTTTGTCCGTGGCACGTTCCGTGTCCGTGGCGATGTTATCGAGATTTTCCCGGCTTCAAAGGGGGAACATGCCATTCGGGTGGAGTTGTTCGGGGACGAGATCGAGAAAATTACCGAGATTGACGTCTTGACCGGAGAACTGATCGGTGAACGGGAGCATATTGCTATTTTCCCGGCATCTCACTTCGTAACCCAAGAAGAAACGATGCGTGTGGCACTGGTGAATATCGAACGTGAATTGGAAGAACGGCTTGAAGTATTGCGTGAGCAAGGCAAGTTGCTGGAAGCACAGCGACTGGAGCAACGTACACGTTACGATATTGAGATGATGAAGGAAGTCGGGTTCTGCTCAGGGATCGAGAACTATTCCGGACCGCTGACCTTCCGTGAACGCGGGGATACACCATACACTCTGATGGATTACTTCCCGGATGATATGTTGATTGTGGTGGATGAGTCTCACGTCACATTGCCGCAGATCCGTGCGATGTACAATGGTGACCAAGCGAGGAAGACGGTGTTGGTGGATCACGGTTTCCGTTTGCCTTCTGCACTGGATAATCGTCCGCTGAAGTTTGAAGAGTTTGAAGAGAAGATGAACCAGATCATCTATGTATCGGCGACACCAGGGCCTTACGAGATTGAGCATACCGATACGATGGTTCAGCAGATTATTCGTCCTACTGGCCTGCTTGATCCTGTTATTGAGCTCCGTCCAACGAAAGGACAGATCGATGATCTGATTGCAGAGATTAACGACCGGATTGCCAAAGACGAGCGTGTGCTGATTACTACGCTGACCAAGAAGATGTCGGAAGACCTGACGGATTACCTGAAGGAAGTTGGCATCAAGGTCAGATATCTGCACTCGGAGATCAAAACACTGGAACGGATGTCGATTCTGCGTGATCTGAGGCTGGGTACCTTCCATGTATTGATTGGAATTAACTTGCTCCGGGAAGGTCTGGATTTGCCGGAGGTTTCATTGGTAGCTATTCTGGATGCGGATAAGGAAGGTTTCCTGCGTTCAGAGCGTTCCCTGATTCAGACGATCGGGCGTGCCGCGAGGAACAGCGATGGTAAAGTTATTTTGTATGGCGACAAAGTGACCGATTCCATGGATAAAGCGATAAAAGAGACGGAGAGACGCCGTACCATTCAGATGGAATACAATGAGAAACACGGCATCACACCGCAGACGATTCGCAAAAAAGTGCGTGATGTCATTGAGGCAACGAAGGTTGCCGAATCCAAAAACGAGTATCTGACTGGCGCCGCCGAGAAGATGTCGAAGAAGGAGCGCCAATCGCTTATTCAGCGTCTGGAAGCGGAGATGAAAGATGCAGCCAAAAACTTGCAGTTTGAGCGTGCCGCCGAGCTTCGTGATGCATTGCTGGAGTTGCGAGCAGAATAGATATAAATCGATAGAGAAAGCTTCGTTGATTGAACATGGATGATAAGAGAACGGCCAGTCTGGCCGTTCTCTTATTGAGTAAATTGAAGTAAATAATCTCGTCCATTGACCCGATAATAAGACATGTTGAAATTGCAAAATCAGGTCTATACTGATAAAAATAACGAATTTGGTTAAGAGGTTTATAGAAAAGCAATGAGAGGATGAATACCATTGGCGAGCGAGAACATTGTCATCAAAGGCGCACGAGCGCATAACTTGAAAAACATCGATATTACCATTCCGCGTGACCGCTTTGTCGTATTAACCGGTTTGAGCGGATCAGGCAAGTCCTCGCTGGCTTTTGATACGATATATGCCGAAGGACAACGGCGTTATGTAGAATCATTGTCTGCCTATGCACGTCAGTTTTTAGGTCAGATGGAGAAACCGGATGTCGATTCGATTGAGGGATTGTCGCCTGCGATCTCAATAGATCAGAAAACAACAAGTCGTAACCCGCGTTCCACAGTAGGAACCGTTACTGAAATTTATGATTATCTGCGTCTCCTGTTTGCTCGTGTCGGTCATCCGCATTGTCCGGATCACGGGATTGAGATAACATCCCAAACCGTAGAACAGATGGTCGACCGTATCATGCAATACCCTGAACGTACCCGTTTGCAGATTCTGGCTCCAATTGTTGCGGGACGCAAGGGGGAGCACAAAAGCGTTTTTGCCGATGTATCTAAACAGGGGTTTGTCCGTGTTCGGGTTAACGGGGAATTGCGAGACCTGTCAGAGGACATCCAGCTGGAGAAAAATAAAAAACATACCATCGATGTTGTCGTTGACCGGATCGTTGTGAAGGAGGATGTCCAAGCTCGCTTGGCAGATTCCATTGAAACAGCACTTAATCTGTCCGGCGGGCAGCTACTCGTGGATATTATCGGTGAAGAAGAACTGCGCTTCAGTTCCAACTTTGCTTGTCCGGTGTGTGGATTCAGTATTGATGAGCTTGCGCCGCGGATGTTCTCATTTAATAGCCCATTTGGTGCGTGTCCGGATTGTGATGGTTTGGGTGTCAAAATGATTGTTGACCCGGACCTTCTTGTGCCGGATCGCAGTAAATCGATTGAAGAAGGAGCGTTTGATGCATGGACAGGAGGTACGTCCACGTATTATCCGCAGTTTCTCAAATCCGTATGCGAACATTTCAACATTCCGCAAGATGTTCCTGTAGAGGATCTACCTGCTGATCAGATGAACAAGCTGTTGCAAGGAACAGGGTCTGAGAAAATTCGTTTCCGTTATGAAAATGACTTCGGACAGCGTAAAGAAGCATTAGTTACGTTCGAAGGGATCGTTAATAATCTGGAGCGGCGTTATCGTGAAACGGCCTCGGAAGGTATACGTGAGTTTATTGAAGGATATATGAGTGCCAAACCTTGTGGTACATGTAAAGGGCAACGTCTGAAACGAGAGAGTCTTGCTGTAACCATTAATGACCATAACATGGCTTATGTGACTAGCTTGTCCATCGGTGAAGCGGGACGTTTCTTTGAGTCGCTTCAACTGACCGAAAAAGAACAGACCATTGCCAAACTGATTTTAAAAGAAATTAACAGCCGTTTGGGTTTTCTCGTTAACGTAGGTCTGGATTACCTGACGCTAAGCCGAGCTGCCGGAACGTTGTCCGGTGGTGAAGCGCAACGGATCAGACTAGCGACTCAAATCGGTTCCAGCCTGATGGGCGTACTCTATATTCTGGACGAGCCAAGCATTGGTTTGCATCAACGGGATAATGATCGTTTGATCTCCACGCTCGCACATATGCGGGATATCGGGAACACGTTGATCGTTGTCGAACACGATGAAGATACGATGATGGCGGCGGACTATATTATCGACATTGGTCCAGGTGCAGGTATTCACGGCGGAACAGTGATGTCACAAGGTACACCTGAGGAGATTATGAATGACGAGAATTCGTTGACAGGTCAGTACCTCAGTGGCAAAAAGTTTATTCCGATTCGTACGGAACGCCGAAATGTCGGCGATCGCTGGTTAGAAGTGCGCGGAGCCAAAGAGAACAATCTGAAGAATCTGAATGTAAAGATTCCGGTGGGTGTGTTTACCGCTGTAACGGGAGTATCTGGATCAGGTAAGTCTACACTGATCAACGAAATTTTGTACAAAACGCTGGCACGTGATCTGAACCGTGCACGCGTACGTCCAGGGCAACATAAAGAGATTCGTGGTCTGGAGCATATCGATAAAGTGATTGATATCGACCAGTCCCCGATCGGACGAACTCCACGTTCTAATCCGGCGACTTATACCGGTGTATTTGATGATATTCGAGACTTGTTTGCACAGACCAACGAAGCTAAGGTACGCGGATATAAAAAAGGCCGGTTTAGCTTCAATATCAAAGGCGGACGCTGTGAAGCCTGCCGTGGAGACGGAATTATAAAAATTGAGATGCACTTCTTGCCGGATGTGTATGTGCCGTGTGAGGTTTGCAAAGGCAAACGTTACAACCGCGAAACACTTGAAGTAAAGTACAAAAACAAAAATATTGCAGATGTGCTTGAAATGACAGTGGAGGATGCAACTCAGTTTTTCGAGAACATTCCGAAAATTCATCGCAAAATGCAAACGTTGCTGGATGTAGGCCTTGGTTACATTAATCTGGGTCAACCTGCAACGACACTGTCCGGTGGTGAAGCACAGCGTGTGAAGCTTGCATCCGAGCTGTATCGCCGGAGTACTGGCAAAACGATCTACATTCTGGATGAGCCTACGACAGGTCTGCACGTTGATGATATCGACCGACTGCTTAAAGTATTGCATCGCCTCGTCGATTCGGGAGAATCGGTGCTTGTTATTGAGCATAATCTGGATGTCATCAAAACAGCTGATTATATCGTTGACCTGGGTCCAGAAGGCGGAAGCGGCGGCGGTACAATTGTAGCGACAGGAACACCAGAGGATATTATTAAAGTGCAGGAATCCTATACGGGTAAGTATCTGAAACCTGTACTGGAGCGCGATACGGAGCGAAGCAGAGCTCTGCAACTGGCGGACTAGTTAGAGCACAGCGAATCTTTAAACTGTAAAATTAGATGAGAACCTTCTTTGCCTTGGAAATAGGTTTTGGATGATAGTCCACAACCTTTTCTGCGGTGAGGAAGGTTTTTTTGTGATGTTAAAGAGTAGAGGATCGTTTGAGTGAAAGTGCAGTGTGTGTTTAAAAAGGTGAGGTGAGTCCACAAAGTTTGTAACTATATTGATGAGAAGTAAGAAGCATTAAGGAGTCTAAGTTGGTGTGTTAATTGTATGAATTATTGCGCCAAGTATCTAACGATCACAGGAGAGCTTATTTGAGCAAAATCAGGCAAATCAGAA
>NZ_JAUZUT010000012.1:0-79322 GCF_031844205.1 Paenibacillus sp. RRE4 | reverse complement strand
GGAGAAACGTTATTTCGGAGAAAAACCAACGAAATCGGCTAAAAGCTCCACATTTCTAGTAAATAACGTCCCTGGTGATCGTTAGAATTTTAAATCGCTAAAAACAGCCAAATAGCGTCTCCTCAGATCGTTAGAATATTCTGATTCGCAACCACGCAGAAAAGGACTGCCTCATGTCAGTCCATGCACACCAAATGCATCAACCGCGAGACAGTCCTCATGCTCTCTGTACTCTATTACTTTCTTTGTACTCTATTTAGCTTCTTTGCACTCTAGTTAGTTCCGTACACTTCTTGCTATTTAACTTCAATAATCAGCCTTTTATTTATCCCATGTTCGAACCTTACATGTTTTATGATCATCTTCACTTGTTCACAGGCATCTAGAAATATCTCTTTGTTGAAGCAAATGTAGCAAACACCCTCTCCATTCACAATGCTCCAACTATCACATCTCGGCCCATTGAGCCAATAACTCATCATAAGCTGCGGATAACTGCTCACGCTCGTTCCAGGTTTGCTCCAGCGCTGGCGGATCATTGGCTAACTCTTCAAGCTGCTGATCAAGCTCCCGAATCTGCGTTTCTATACGAGACATCGCCTGCTCCAGTTGCCGAACAGACCCGTGGTTCCCACGATTGTGACTGCTACTGGGGTCAACGCTCCCATTACTGCTACCACTTCGGCTGCGGCTTTGATTGCTAATGCGGTCACGATTTCCGCTTCCGATATTCTTGTTCCCCCGTCCAGCATCCAGCTCAGTTTGAGCTAGCTCCGAAATGCTCTCTCTACTTGCAGATGTAGCATCACGTCCGTCGCCCCCGGCTTTCAGTCGGGCACCTTTTCTCTCTCCCGTCTCTGCTAACTTTCCATCGATCCCCGTCCCGGTTCCCTTTTCTGTTGCTCTTCTTCCGGTTTTCAATCCGTTCCCAGCGCCTGCACGATTTTCCCATGATCCGCCTTGTGCTGCACGTGCCTGCAAATCAAGCTTCTTTTCCCGATACGCTTCATAATCTCCGAGGTAGGCTGTCAATTTTCCGTTCTCCAGTTCCCAGACACCTGAGGCAAGGCGATTCACAAAGTATCGGTCATGGGAAATAGCCAGCACGGTTCCTTCAAAATCAGCAAGTGAATCTTCCAGCGCTTCTCTTGAGGCAATATCCAGATGGTTTGTCGGCTCATCCAGCAGTAATACATTGGGTTTGCGATGTACCAGCAGCGCGAGCCTCAGGCGAGTCCATTCCCCGCCGGACAGCTGTCCTATCGAACGAAAAACATCTGCACCATAGAAGAGATATCTCGCCAGGATGCCACGAGCCTCCCCTTCCTCTACGCCTGCCTCCAGACGGAAGTGCTCCAGCACGCTCAGCTTTGGATTCTCAGGCTCCTCCTGCTGGGCCAGATATCCCACATCAACGCGCGCGCCCCATTCCAGCTTGCCTGCATCCGGCTGTTCTTCACCCAGCAACAGCTTGAACAGCGTGGTTTTACCGGAACCGTTACGGCCGATCAAGGCCGTTTTGTCCCCGTATTCCAGTAACGCCGAGACACCTTGTAAAATATCTCGATCACCGTATCGTTTCTCCACGTCTTCCAGCACGGCTACACGTTTACCTGTCCGATCCGTCGGACGCACATCAAAATCCGCATGACGACGTTCCAGCACAGGACGTTTTACTTGCTCCATCCGCTCCAGCGCTTTGCGCATGGAGGCTGCACGGCGGAAAAACTTTTCGTTCCCGCCCACACGGCCCCATTCCTCCAGCTGGCGAATCGTTTCCTTCATCTTTTTCATGACCTTCTGTTGCTCTTTGAACTCCTCAAATTGCTTCAGTAGCCGCTGTTCCTTCACCCTCATATATTCGGTGTATCCCCCCGCAGCGGTCTGTGCCTCCCCATCCTCCAATTCCAGGGTGCGCGTCACGACCCGATCCAGAAAATAGCGGTCATGCGAGATGAGAATAACCGTGCCGGAGTAATCCCGCAAAAATCCTTCCAGCCACTCCACTCGCTCCAAATCGAGATGGTTCGTCGGCTCATCCAGCAATAACAGGTCAGGACTAACAATCAGCTGTGAAGCCAGCACCACACGCGTCTGCTCGCCGCCTGAAAGAGAACCGAAGCGCCAGCCGTAATGAGCCTTGGGAATATCCAGGCCATCCGCGACCTGATCAATCCGTGCATCCATCTCGTATCCGCCTTCGCGTTCAAACCGCTCCTGTAGCGCCGCATACCGTTTCAGCAATCTCTCCAGTTGCTCCGGATCTGCTACGCAGGCCGGATCAGACATCTGTTGCTCCATCTCCTTCATCTGGTTACGACAAACAATCAACTCCTGAAACCCAAGGCCCAGCACATCCAGTACAGAATGGTCATCCAGTCCTTCCGGTACTTGGGCAACGTAACCGACACGTGTATCTTTTTTCAGCATTAACTGGCCTTCGTCCGGCTGGCTTAACCGGGCCATCAAACGCATCAAAGTGGTTTTACCGCTTCCGTTGCGGCCAATCAGGGCAACTTTATCCCCTTCCATAATCTCAAAAGTAATGCCGTCCAGCACCAGATGTGCTCCGTGATATTGTTTCAACTGTTGCGCGCTAATAATGATCATAATAAGGTTCCTCCTATGGATTGGAAGAGCCTGACCGCAACACAAAAAGAGCCGCAGGAGGTTAGCTCCGCGGCTCTTCAGAATTCAAGCAAATATGCTTATCGTCCGAATGAGGTCAAGGCAGGCATCTTCTCGCACATGTTAACTTCCGTATATTCAAAATTGGACAGACTTCTCCCGTTGTTCGAAAAAGTGTGAACAATGCCAGCCATAGCAATCGGCAGCTGGCTAATACGGTTGTTAAGCATCTCGTGATTCACCTGTCTTCACCTCCCTTTGTCATAAGTAATGTCAATATATCACAAACGGCTGCACCTCTGCAACCACCTCATGCAGCTAGCTCCCTGTCATGTGCCTGTGACATTGTTATGTGGGTGCACCTACCGTTTCATACAGCTATCCTCTATCAGCAGTTTTCATCCCTCGACTACTCGTACTGACTCCTGCGATCTTTTAAGAGCTTATGCGGCTCTTCTTCCGATTTTCTACCACTCTTCTACCCAGAAGGCAAATTACCCTAGATAATTCATCCGAATATCCACTATATTCTCCAAATTTATCTCCACGCACAGTTCGTCATGCTCATTGATCGCAATTAATGCGTTACCGCTCACACTCAATTTTTTGATGGGGTTGGTATTCTCCAAAAAAATCCCCCACACCAAATGATCTTCTGCATCGGTAAAAGCAATGAAGCCTTCATTCCCCATCTGCCCGTCTCCACCAATGATTTTCCCACCCTGATAATCCGCACTTGTCCATGCATCCACCATCGTCCAACAATCCGGATTGTACTTTACCATACTCTCAATCGTCGTATCACACAGAGGAGAAACAGACATGGTACGCTCATTGTTGTTAGGGTCGAAATATGTGCGGATATCTAAAATAATGACCGTTCCATCTGCAAAAGCGATGCAATTCACCCCTGGCAACTCTTGCTGTTCGGCAGACCAATGTTCCATGATTAAGCTATTCATCATATGTTCCTTCCACGACGCCGAAGCACCAGAGCCGTAATCGCAACGGTGACCAGCGTCAGCAGTCCTGATGTACCTAATGCCGCGCCAAGGAGCGCATACCCGATGCCGTTCCAACCCCCTATATCGATGCTGATCAAAATAATAACCGCCCCGCCAAGCAACGTCAGACACGGCAAAATAGACTGAATCCAAGTCATTCGACGCTTCTGCGCCCGATAAACGATCCATTCGATCAATAGTTGAACCAACCACATCCCAAGCGTCCACAAAATAACGATATCCACAAAATCCTCTCCTTATGATTGGATATTTATATTGACGGCTACAGAGCTGTATTACGGTATAACCTCTCCATAGAGCATGAACTAGATTGATTACTTTTTACCCATACATATTCATGCTGTGGCGCTCTTACTTCAACCAGTCTGCAAAAAAGTTCCGGTACCCTTCTTTCATAACCGTCCTAGAAAAGGCACCAAATGCATACTCGCGGTTGTCCTCCGATACACTGCGCGGCGCAGCCGCAGCCATGTTCACCAATTCAAACCAATTATCCTCGTTGCCGGCAAAGGCATGTGTGGATCTAATATGTCCGTAGCAGGCATGCTCGGGCTTCACGACCATTTTCCCCATCGCCATCGCTTCCGTCAGCGGCATCGCAAACGTATCAAACGCCGAACAACTCCAGTACACTTTCGCTGAGTTCATCAACGGAAATATCTCATCCTGGGTGAGTGCAAACTTCAGCTTCACGTTGCTTGGGATATCGTATTTCTTCATGCTCTCCTGGTAGCGCACACCGCCAAATACCATGTACACGTCTTTGTCCGGGTTCTGCCGGGCATATTCCAGCACAAGGTCGGGACGGCGGTTCGCCTCATCCCGCCCGATCCAGAGCACGCGGTTATGCACGACCTGACTCGGGTCATAATGGCGGTGTGCCAGCTCTTCGTTGAAGCCAATCGGAATGACGTTCACGTCATGCACGCCGAAATTGCGCCCAAGCTCTCTTTTCAAAAACTCCGTCTGCACAATCGCTTTATCCACCATCGTATAGAATGGCTTCATCATCTCATATCCCGTCAGTGCCGGGTCAGGAAAACTGTGCGGAAACAGTACACTTTTCGGCAAAAACATTTTCAGAAACGTAAAACCCGACACCGTATAGATCACATGCTCAATATTTTGGCTATGGATCTGATCCAGCACGATATCATAATTCACCAGGTCACCCTTCTCATGTTCGTACCCCGGAAGCCAGTCGTATCCGCTCACATGACGCTCCGGCGAGATGAACACGACGTCCACGCCAAGCTCCAGCCCGATCTGCTTCAGTCGATCCGCGAACACCCGCGGCCCCTGAGCCTCCGTGAATTGAATTTTACGCATAACCAGTCCGACTTTACGCAAACTTTTCACCCCTTATATCCATATTGAACTTCAACCGTCTAATCTTTTATCCCGTTCAAATGCTCCATGCACTGCTCCAGCCCCGTAGCCGTTTCATGCCATTGATTGCGCAACTGTTCCTGCGGCCACACACAGTCCGGATTCCGTAAATCGCCGTCGATCAGACGTAACATCCAGAGCGAGAATACCATCCCATAAGCATCGTACCACTTTGCAAAAGAACCCCGTTCAACCTGAACACCAAGGCTCTCCAGCTTGTCCAGATACACCTTCATCACACGCGCCCGAAGCTCCGGCGTCATCGGTCGAGGAAAAAGCGGATGCGACAAGTCCAGCAGATGGTATACGTCCCACAATGGCGTATTCAGGTGAGCATGCTCCCAGTCGAGAATGACCAATCTGCCCTCCACCTCGGCTACGTTGCCGGGGTGCAGATCACCATGGCACAGCACCAGCGGTAGCTCGTCCTCTGCTGTGAGTATAAGCGTGATGAGTCTGTCCCAGTCCGCTTCAGACAACGTCAGATGCAGTTCGCGTAGCAGTTTGTCCGTTGCTGACGGGTACTGTAGCAGTTCATGCAGCATATCCCGAATGGGCGGCTTATGCCCGACTCGCGGCAGTTCTTGCCACGTTGCAATGGGCAGTGCATGCCAAGCTGCCATATGTGCGGCAACATTCAATATCGTCGATTCGCACAAGTGATGCTCCAGCTGTCCCATGTCCTCGTAGATCATCCAGCTCTGCGAAGGAGCCGCCGCTTGATCCGAAGCCGCGATGAGCTGCGGATATACGGGTGGCAATTGTGCCATCACATGCTCGTACATCCAGCGTTCCCGTCCATGCTGTGCAGGATTCGTCAGCGGTTTGAAAATATAAGTCTGACCCGATTGAACAGTAAACCGTTCCACATGTCTTCCGTTCATCCCCTTATAGAGAATCTGCCTTGCTGTAACCTGCTTTTCATCTATTGTTCCTTCAGATGTCACCCAGCACTCTGGATATATGCCATTCGCTAAATTCTCCATGTGCTTCATCTGTTGCTCGTCTCTAGTGTTCTCCATATTCCTCATGTCCTCGAAATTCTCTGCGTCCTCTATATTCTCCATGCTCTTCATAAACTCACCCTCCCTTCTGTTTAACCGTTCCGTACAGGATTTCTATTCATCATACGTTGCAGATGAACGGCCCGCAAGGGGGGCTTACTGAGGCAGAGGCGCATCACAAGTGCATTCATCCCACGCTTGCAATATGTCCGCAATTTTTCTCCCCTTGCAATTCGTTCCTTTCCGATCCCTCTGTAGAAAATGATATAATGGAATGACAGATTGTGAGGGTACTTGGACATTTACATAGGAGGAACGACCATGGGCATTGTACTGATACCTGAAAAAGTAGATTTCTGCATCTCCACAACCGATCTGAAGGCCATCTATACCGAATCCGGCGGTGTCACTTTGCGTATAGATGTGCAAACGCGTGAGGATGTGCCTCTTGATCATTATCGAGAAATCGAACTCACTTTCGACACCGTTGCTGAACTGCGCTGCATCACGGTTAATTTTTTCGAGCTATACACAGATCAAATTGAAGGAATCAGCCAGCAAGACGATGTGATCGCCTTCTGGGAGACTAACGGGTATCATCCCGATCCCGGCTTCTATCAGGTCGTAGATTCACCCATTCTAGACGAAAAAAGAACGCTTTTTGATCCCCGAAATCGGCTTGATCTGAAGCATTACCTTGTCACCGGATATGACAGTTATGTTGAGGTTATCTCAGGTTCTTATCTTATCAAAAGATAGTTTATTGGTCAGAGATTAAACCACTCAGTTGCAACCATGAAATAAGTACAATATTCAACCTAAATGTATTATCACAAAAACACCCATTTTCCCTAAGAAAACTTATAATAAAAGGGGCTGTCCCATAAGTCACAAAAGCTTGGAATATCCTCATTATCCAAAATTATACAAAAAAACGTTTCCTTGGTAAAATGGAAGTGTCGAGCAACCACTTTGAAGGAGGGCTTCTTTTGTACATTCAATAGACCATGGATCAACTTTTCTTGCCAATGGATTTGGAGACATATATCCCCGAAAATCACCTCGTGCGTGTCATGAATGAGGCCGTTTATCGCCTGAGCGACTCCATTTTCTCCGCCGCATACCCTGGTGGTGGCCGCCACAGCTATCATCCCGAAATGCTCACTAAAATCATTATCTGCGCCTACACCCAGCGCATCTATTCTTCTCAGCAAATCGCCAAGGCGGTTCGCGAAAATATCATGTTCATGTGGCTCGCCGGGCGACAGCGACCAGACTTCCGTACCATCAATCGCTTTCGTTCCGAACGGATGAAAGAGATACTCGAAACCGTATTTACTCATGTGCTGGAGTTGCTGGTTCAAGAGCAATACGTGTCCTTGGATCACTATTTTCTGGACGGAACCAAGCTCGAAGCCAATGCGAATCGCTACAGTTTTGTATGGAAAAAAGCCGTCCGAGAAACCGAAAAACAAAACACTCAAGAAAGTCATACACCAGTTGCGTAAGGACTTGCTGCTGTTGCAAAAATAAGAGCATCAAATCCAAACTGCTGGTGAGCGAAACCGCTACAGCAAAACTGATTCGGACGCCACCTTAATGCGAATGAAAGAAGACCACATGCGAAATGGTCAATTAAAGCCTGGATACAACGTGCAGATAGGAACGGAAAATCAGTTTGTTGTGGGCTATAGTGTGCATCAGCGGCGCACGGACACCAAATGTCTGAAGCTCCATCTGGATCATCAGGAAGAAATGCTTGGCCAAAAACCGAAGACCGTCATTGCCGATGCAGGGTATGGAAGCGAAGAAAATTACAGCTATTTGGAAGAAAAAATATCCAGGGGATCGTCAAATACGGGACGTATCACACGAAAAAAAAGGGCTTTTCAGCGAGCCATCGGTAAAGTGGACAACTGGAGCTACAATGCAACGTCAGATACATGGACTTGTGTAGCGGGATAGACATTGCATTCTCGGTACGAAAGCCGGACGGTGACAGAGAGCGGCTACACGATTCGCACACGTCATTACCAGAGTAAGGATTGCAACAAGTGTCCTCTAAAAACGACACGCACCAAGGCTCAGGGAAATCGGCAAATCGCAATAAGTCTCATTTACATGCGGCAAAAAACGAGATGCGAGAACGACTGCGTAGCGAGGAAGGGTACACCTTATCGATTCGACGTATGATCGAGCCAGAAAGTGTGTTTGGACAGCTCAAAAACAATCGGGGATTCCGAAGATTCCTGCTTCGCGGCTTGCAAAAAGTAAGCCTGGAGGTCGGTTGGCTTTGTCTTGCTCACAATCTGCTCAAAAAAGTTGCACTGACGGAAAAACGCAAAAAGGACAAAGAGGATAAGCTTTTGCTTTGTCCTTTTTGGACGTATTGGTATTATATCTCTTCACCGATGTGTGTTTTTAGGGGCTTTTAAGACAACCCCCTTCCGATACTTTTACATTAAACTTTACAGGTAAAACAATTACAACTATATCTGTTAAAACAAAAAATGTGATTAGAATTGATCCTTGTGTAGGTTTGAATTTCATAGAATGTAATTAACCAGCGTTTATTTTATGGTATACATTATGAAACCTTTAAATTAAATTCTATTGAAATGATTAATGCGACTTCTACACTTTAAGATCAGAGTCAAGTATGAATCTTTTACACTGTATTCACTAAACTGAGCTTTACTCAATATTCAAAGTACAAGATAAAAACCATCTAAAGATGAATTATTGGACACCAGAAGAAATAGTATTATAAATATGCTCGGGGTTGAGAAAATTAAAAAATTTAAATCCCCAATTATTATGTACGTTCTCTAGTTGATCATCATAATCCACGTTGTAGCAAGCCATGTATATCTCCGGCGAACACAAATTATCACTTAAATAGTCATAAGCCAGCTTTAAATAATCTATTTTTTTTCTGTCTCGTTTAGTTAGAGATGTAATCGGTAAAGTAGAAGGTATCACATTAGTAATATTAGTTTTACATTCAACGAACTCTATAGGTTTCCTGTCATTTGTATAAAAAACCGAATCAATCTTGCTTTGATTACCTATTAATTCCTTATCATTCTTAATAGTTGGTTCCATAAAAACCTTATCTCTTAATAAACTCTTAGTGTATGGACCGTATCTATAAATAACTACCTCTAACAATTCACATTTAACTTTATTGAAATCCTCGTTGCTCATTTTATAGATTGCTTTCATTGCAATTTTCAAACTATTCCTTAATTCACTTTTTAAATTATACCCGGGTGCATCGAAAGTCTTGTCGATTAATCTATCAACAGTCTGCATATAATTAGGTTGAGTTATGTCCTGACTTTTTCTCTTACTATTAAAAACTCTGGAAATTAAAACAAATGAAATGGGTTCTATTTCAATAATTGAAACAAGATCAATAACTTCTGGACGTGTGCTAGGGTTTCTATGATCAGAGAATGTAAGAGCCATTACTTTCTCCTTAAAGAGATGGAAACTTCTTAAGTGGAATTACTAATGCAGATAGTCCCATTTTCATCGTTAGATCATGGATGATTTCCCTAACATACGGCCAAGCGTTTAATGTTACATTTCGTTCTGCAAAGATTTCTAACACACTTGCATAGTCTTCAGTGACCATTGTTGTATCGACCTCATCAATGTTTAATAAATACTCTAATTGCATATCCAATTCAATATTAAACAGTGTATTTTCAGGTTCAATCATGTTATAACTCAGTTCTTCTTCTGATTGGTTAACATGAGCTTTCACCTTAAATTGAAATGGGAACACTATTTTCAATTCAGTTTGAAGTGCATCTTCTACCTTATACTCAAGAGCTATATCAAGAGATGGGTTACTGTTTTGAAAATCTCCATTTCTTTCACAACGGACACCTTCAAATACAATTTCTCTAAGCTGGATTAGAGATATAAATTTACTATATCTTTCTTCTTCATTTAACAAATCCATAAGTCAGGCTCCTAATTAGGCAATTTTATAAAATCCTTTTAATTGTTGAAAGTGGTGTTCACCAATTACAACTTCTGTCTTCCGTTCGAAGTATTGAGATTTCTCTGCTTCAAATTCAATTTTAATATGGCTAGTCATATAATTTAAGTTTTGCGAGTTATACCTGGTAATTATTGTTTCTACTTTTTCTTCAATGAATGGGAGCTTTTCAACTTGAAGATCAAATTTTAAATAATTAGGAGCATCTTTTATATAAGCAATTATTTCTTCTAAAGAATCCATGTCCAATTTCTGCTCAAGTATCCCTTCAGCTATCTCCATTTGGTTTTCTAAAATATCTCTCAATAAGCCGTAGTCATCTGTGCTTAATTTCCGTTTTTCTATAACACTTATAATTTCATTAAATATCTTATCACCTTTTTGAAGAAAGCCCTTCTCAACTTTCTTCACCTCATTAATCCAGCCCTCATATCCTTCAGTTGTTGAAAATTTAAGCATAAACATATAACCATATAGCTTTTCAATCTTAATTCTGAAATAATCTGAAAATCTTTGTACCATCATTTGAATCTCTGTTTTTTCTTGAGTTACACCTTGTATTGAATAATTACCACTAACCCACTTCTTGATTTTAAGTGCGTTATTCAAAATAATCGCCCCCATAATTAGAGACATCCTGATCCCCCTACCCTCAATAAATTAACATGTGATATATCTGATAGTATTCCATTATCACCATGTATATGAGTTAGTAGACTGGAACATCACAAATTTTGCTTATAAAGCTGGGTACGGACATCTCATAAAATTTAGCTAAAAAATACATTAACCAACATCTATCAATTTAAACATCCTAATGATATCTAGACCAGTAGTACTTCTCGTGCTTATGTGTATGTAAAGATTATATCAATTATATCAGAACCCTAGAAGGTTTATCCATATCAACTTATGTCGAAAAAGGTCATATTTTATATTATAATGTATATTTTTGTCGAAAAAGTTACAGGGTGTACCTATGTTTTTTACCTATTAGACCTACTGGGAATGTTAAATTACATCAAAAACGGAGGCACCTTATCCTCGACGATAATAAGATGCCTCTTACATTTAGTTTTTGCTAGTGAAATAATATGACCTATTCAAACACAATTCTCTCTGACGGATGCTCAGGCAAAATGGAGGAGGCGAGTTGCCGGACAGCAGGCTGATCCGACTCTAAGATGGAATCCGTGGCATCCCCGGTATAGACCAGCCTTCCCTGATCCATCACGGCGATGCTGTCGCAGATCGTCAGTGCGGCGCGGATGTCATGCGTGATAAACAGATAGGACAGCCCGTACGTCGCTCGCAACTCTGCCAGTAAGGACAGGATGTGAGTCTGATGTACCATATCCAGACTGCTGATCGATTCATCCAGCACGATTAACTTCGGCTTAAGGGCAATGGCTCTGGCGATATTGACCCGTTGTAGCTGACCGCCACTGAACTGATGCGGAAGCTTGCTCGCGTCCTGCGGTGCAAGCCCGACCTGCACGAGAAGCTGTTCAATGGTGCGTTGCTGCTCCTTCGCGGACAGGCGCTCGTAATTGTCCAGCGGCTCGCCAATAATCTGCGCTGCCGTCATCATTGGATTCACGGCGGAGTAACAGTCTTGGAAAACGACCTGTAGATCACGACGTAGCCCTTTAAGCACCGTTTTATCCGCTCGATAGATATCCTGACCTTGAAATAACACCTGACCCTGGCTTGGTCTTTCCAGCCCAAGAATAACTTTGCCCAAGGTGCTTTTACCTGCTCCACTCGTTCCAAGCAGCCCTAAACACATGCCTTCTTCAATCATAAGTGAGACATCTTCCAGAACAGAAGGGCGCGATCCCGAGCGCTGGAGCCAGCTCCGCTTGCCATAGCTATGACCTACTTCATGTACGTGTAACATCCAGTTCATTGCCCTCCTTCCTTCGTTCTTAAACCACTCATCCTGTTCCCTTATGCAAAATGACGGAGAACGCTGCTTAATGCCTAAGAGCCATACTCGGCCTAGCATTGAGCAACATCCGGGTATACTCATGCTGCGGATGATCAAACAATTGATACACATCTGCCTGCTCGATGATCCGCCCCTTCTGCATAACCGCCACTTCGTCTGCCATCTGTGAGATAACACCTAGATCATGCGAGATGAGCAAAATAGACGTACCGTGCTCCTTGCGAAGCCGATCCAATTCCCGGAGCACATTCAACTGATTCACGACATCCAGTGCGGTTGTAGGCTCATCCGCTATAACCAAAGCAGGCCGTAGACACATGGATACGGCAATCATCACTCGTTGCAGCATGCCTCCGCTGAGCTGAAACGGATAACGTTTCATCAGCTTTGCCGGATCTGGAAGTTTCATATCAGCCAGCGCATCAATGGCCTGTTCCCGTGCCTCTGCTTTGGATATCTTCGTATGAGTTCGCAATGTTTCAATGAATTGAGAGCCGATCGTATATACGGGGGTAAAAGCATTCATCGGATTCTGCATGATAAATCCGATATCCTTGCCGCGTATACGCCGCATCTCTTCTTGGGATACGTTACTGAGCTCCCGTCCGTTCAGACGAACACTGCCTGACGATTCCATCCTTCGCGGATGAAGCAATCGCAGTAGCGCATTACACGTCACAGTTTTGCCGCAGCCACTCTCACCAACAAGGCCGAAGACCTGCCCTTTTTTCAAATTCAACTGAACAGGTTCCAGTAACGGGACGGCTCCCTTCGCTGTCTTGAGCTTAACCTCCAGATCACGCACTTCAAGTACAATCTCTGCCTCGTCCATCGTCACATCCCCCTTGTCCAGTTTATTTTCACGATTACTTTTTGGAAATGCCATAACGATCAGACAGTGCTTCTCCCAAAATGTTAAACGTCATCACCACCAGCAGAATGGCTACACCCGGATAGATCATCAGTTCCGGATGACTGCGAATATACCCTATGCCTTCATGAATCATGGCTCCCCACTCCGCGTTAGGCGGCTGAATACCAAGTCCAAGGAAAGACAGCGCCGAGATATCCATAATCGCCCAGCCCATCTCCAGTGTACCCATGACCACGATGGGACGTTGCACATTGGGAATGATATGTTTACGAATGATCGTCCAGGTGGAGGAACCACTAATTCGAGCAGCTGCGATAAAGTTCCGTTCCTTCAAGCTAACCACCATGTTTCGGCATATACGCGCATAATGCACCCACTGCACCATCATGAGCGCCAGCAGGATCTGCATCAGACCCGGGCCGAAAATCCCCACGATGCCCAGCACCAGTACCAGCTGCGGAAATGCCAGTATGCCTTCACACAAGCGCATCAGCACATTGTCAATCCAGCCGCCCAGATAACCGGAGATCGATCCAACGATCAGCCCGATAATCAAAGACGACAGGAAGATCATCGTTGCAAATCCAAGGGAAATCCGCGCTCCATAGAGAAGTCTGGAGAGACTGTCCCTACCCAGATGATCTGTGCCGAGCCAGTGATCGGCAGATGGGTTCTTTAGCTTCTGCAACAGGTTAACTTTGACCGGGTCATGCGGTGCGATCCATGGAGCCAATAATGCCAGAATGAAGAAAAGCATTACAATCGCAGCGCAAATCCAAATTATTTTTTTTCCTCGAAACATCGTTTGCCATCGGTTCATCAATGCTCTGCCCGTCCTTTCGCCGAAATCCGCGGGTCCATATACAGCTGCACCAGATCAACGATCAGATTACATACGATGAACAGACATGCCGAAATAAAGACATAACATTGGATCACGGGAATATCTCGGTTGAAGATGGCTTCTACAAAATAACGCCCGAAACCCGGCCACGAGAAGACCTGTTCTACGATAATCGTTCCGGTTAACAGCCTGCCCATGGTCATGCCCATCCCCGTAATAAACGGGGTAATGGCAATCTTAAGTACATGTTTCAGCATAATGACCCGTTCACGTATGCCGCGCGTTCTGGCGTATTGCACATATGCTTCCTGTAATTGTTCGATTACACTGGTACGCAGCATACGGGTGTATAACGCAATCATCACCATAGAAAGCGTAAGCGTAGGCAATACCAGGTTCTCCCAAGAGCCTCGCCCTTCAACGGGGAGCCAGTCCAATTTCACGGCAAAAAAGAAAATGAGCAGGTAACCGAGCCAGAACTGCGGAATGGAAGCACCAAAATAAGAGATCGCCCGGCTGACCATATCAATCCAGCTATTTTTGTATACCGCCGCCAAAATTCCGAGAGGAATACTCACCAGTGCAGAGAACAGAATGCTCCACAAGGCCAGTTCTGCTGTAGCCGGGAACTTATCCTTGACCTCATCGATCACCGGTTTATTCGTGAGATACGAGGTGCCAAAATCCAGCTGGGCCATCCTCTTCAACGTATCCACATACTGAGTGAGCAAAGGCCGATCCAGACCGAATTCATGTCGCTTCTCCGCCAGCAGCTCTGGTGTTGGATATATATGTGCAGCTGTCAGATACGCTTCGGCTGGATCAACCGGTGAAATATGGATTAGCCCAAAAGTGACAAGTGTAGCGATAAAAACGATAGGAATGATCGCGATCATTCGTTTACCTATATAGCCGATCACCAAACTTTCCTCCCCTTTTACCATGCCACACAAGCTCTTGCTGCCTGATGTGTTACGTGTTCATTACTACGTTTTTGACGCTCATCAACTATGATTATGGATTGCTTAACTGCATCCCCACAAACGGATTTTCATCACGATTCGCCGGGAAGACAAACTTAGCAATTTTCTTCTGATATACAGCTGTTTTCTTCACATAAGAAATCGGTACAATCGCCGATTGGTCCTGCAATGTCGTCAGAATGGATGTATACAGTTCCTGACGTTTCTTCTCGTCTGTAGAGGACAGTGCTGCATGCACCTGATCGTCCAGTTCCTTTTTCATCGGCAAAGCAGTAAGTGTCTCGGAGATTCCGAATCCCGGGCTTGCTACGACGTTAATGAAGGAATGCGGATCGTACGGTGCACCATAGTTGTACCAGAAGTACAGGTCGAAATCATTGGCTTTCAGACGTTTGATCTGTACCGTTAGTTCAAGTCCGGTAAGGTTTACTTTAACCCCGAGCTCGCTCCATTCGGCCTGAATGGTCTCGCCCATCGCTTTCTGAATCGGGTCGGTTTTATCAAAAATCAATTCGAATTCCAGCTTCTGTCCGTCTTTCTCACGCACGGTTCCGCCTGCCGGCAACTTCCAGCCTGCTTCATCCAGCAACGCTTTGGATTGCTCCACGTTATATTCGATCGGTTTCAGATCCACATTGGTATATGGATAGTTTTTGGACAGTGCCGTATCAGCCGGTTCTTCCAGACCCGATGTGACACCTTCTACCATTGCTTTTTTGTTAAAGCCCTGTTGAAGTGCCTTCCGCACTCTCACATCAGACAACTTCGGATTCGAAGAGTTAAGCAACAGATCACGGGTACCTACAGGATCAGACAGTTCGCTTACATATTTATCGTTCTCGCGAAGCTGCTGGAATGCATCCAGACTGATCACGCCTTCACCGTAAATCAGATCGAGATCACCTTTTTCAAAAGCAAGCACACGTGTCTCTGCATCAGGGATGATTTTGACCATAATCTGATCAAATGCAGGTGCCTTTCCCCAGTAATTCGGGTTACGTTTGAAGACCGCGTACTCATCCTGCTTATAATCAGCGAGCATCCACGGGCCCGTACCTACTGGTTCCTTGATGCCTTTGGATGTATCCCCATCATCCGGGAATCCGGCCGCACCCAGGAAACGGAACGGGCGAACAACGGACAAATCCTGAAGCACAGGATAATACGGCTCCGTAAGTGTCATGCGGAACGTATGATCATCTACGACCTCGGTTTTGTCCAGCACGCCAACGATCCCAAGCCAGCTATGTGTTTTTTTATTTTTCATCACGGAGTCAAAATTCTTTTTCACAATTTCAGCGTTAAAAGGTGTGCCATCGGAAAATTTCACCCCTTGGCGTAGCTTGAATGTATATACTTTGCCATCATCAGAGATGGTCCATGACTCCGCAAGTGCCGGTTCCAGTTTACCATCCTTCTGGTAACTCACCAGTGGTTCATAGATCATGGATTGGGCAAACAATTGGGACGGATTGTACGTATGTGGATTCATGGTACCGATATCCCGCGGCCATGACATCGTAATCGACTTCGCCGAAGCCGCCTGATCGCCTGAAGCAGAAGGAGTTTCTTTATTACTTCCTGTATTACTGCAGCCTACAATAAAAAGCAACAACAACGTTGTTACCAGTATGAAGACTGAGGATTTGCGATGCTGAGAGAACATAAACATTGAACCCCTTTTCTATATGCTTGATAATGATTCTCATATTCATTCATTAAGAATAGGCAGGAGACCGCCTTTTGTCAACAAAAATCGACATAATATGTATACCTATTAAATCTTTGAAGAAAGCCATCTTTGCTCGTTGAGAAAGCTTCACTAGATATAATATCTCCAGCCGGGATACGTTCTAAAAAAAACAATAAGCTGTTCCGCTTCTTACTCGCGGAACAGCTTATGTTTGAATTCAAATATTCCATGCTGCTGTGCATTTTCATTCTCGCTTAAAGTCTAACCTTATTCACCTTGATCATATAGCAACTTACGATACAGGATCGCACTGCAGTATAGAATCAGTAGCTTGTCTTCAACCAGTTGTCTTTAGACCAAGTTAACTTTCCTGCTCCTGCACCGTTGGAAGCAGTGAGACGTGCATTCAGTGTAGATGGATCGTCCGTTGTATACGTATAAGGAAGAGATGAGAATCCATTCCAGGAGAACGGTTTAATTACGGCCGGAACAGGTGCAAGTGGACTACCTGCCGTATCACTATTACCACGGAAGGAGCTTCCGTCCAGAGAGTACATCGTATCGAGCACGCTGATTTTACCGGTATATGTGGCGTTGGTCGGATCGGTCTGATTGTTGCGTACAGGGTACTGTACATCCTTGATTACTGATTTTTCAACCAACACAGCGCCACTTTCGGTAGAGATAGCGCCATTGCTGGTAATCCCAAATTTGTAGCCTTTAGATGCAATGGCTGTGGCCATAGCGTTAGTAATACGCGCTTGAGCTGAACGGGCACCCGAAGCATCCATGATGATGTTATAGGCATGGGCATTACCGCCACGCAGACGCGGCATGCGGTCCTGAATGTCTTTATACAGGTTATGATGCAGGGTAATCGACAGGTTAGCGTTAGCCGACTCTAGACTGGTCGCACCGACGAGATGCCCTTTTTTCTGCGGCCCAGCGATGGCAATGATATCTTCTTTGCTTAAACCGACCGCACTGCTACGCAGATGGTTATACATTGGATAGGAAGATTTATTGGCTTCCAGTTCATTGATCTGACGGGTAACCCAGCTGTTCGCACTACCGTCATCCCCTTTGAAAGTGGACCAGGAGATGGTTACACCGCTGGTTCCTTTTTTCGAATCGACAAGTCCGTCATAGGCTTTGTTAAACGTGCAGTGATCGATCCACACGCCGCTACTGTCCTCCAAAGTGATGTAATCCCAATCGTTTTTGTCATAATCCCCTTTGGTGGATTCATCCCATTCCCACAGCTCATCGAATTCCAGGTTACGAATAATCACGTTAGAGCTTCGTTTCACCGTGATGGCAGCGTGTTTGATCTTGGAGCCATTAGCCGAGAAAATGGTTAGTCCGTTGAAGCCGTCCACCGTAATTTTGCTGACACCCGTCTGCTTCAATACCGGATGTGTCAGTGCATCGTTATGCTTCGCGAAAGGCGAAGTCTGTGCCGCGCTTGGAATCTCGTTCCATCCTAAATTGAGGTCGTTCATAATTTCAACGACTTTGACACCGGAGTTCTTTTTCAGAGCCAGCGCCAGGTCGGTGGCATTATACACTTTTTTATACGCGGATGTGTTTGACTCACTAATGATTCCACCGCCCGTGTTGCCTTGGGAGAAACCGGTCAGGTTGTAATCCGCATTGCCTGCTGCCTGCACACTCGCAGGTCCGGATAATAAGGTGAACCCCAGCGTGAGGGCCAGAGCCGTGCTGCATAAGCTTCGTACTGTTTTTTTCATCGAATTGATTCCTCCCGATAGTATAATGTTGAATGATGAGTTGTCCTTCCTGTCCCTCTGCGGCATGTCATGTCGCAAGTGACATATTCACAATGTAAATCATGGAAGCGATTACAACAATAATCCTGATTTCACATTCCTGTGAGAACGGCTGACAGGATGCAAATGGTACCCGAAACAACCTCGCATCGTATCAACTTAACTTGTATAACGGGATTTGAGGGTGGAATGAGAAATCGGCGAAGGGAATAACACGTGTATAGATAAGTGAAATAAAAAAAGACAGGACCGCATCTAGTGCAGACCTGCCCGATTTTACTTTTTGATTGAACGTGTCCAGAAGCCGCCATGGAACTGTTTGGGCTCCACGGTAATGACAAAAGCTTTGGGATCAAGAGCCAAAATGGTCTGGTAGAGCAACTTCTGGTTTTTACGTTTCGCCAAAATCTCCATGACCAGCCGATCTCCGTCACGTCCGCTACCTACCCAAGCGGTAACACCATACCCCTTGTCCCGAAGCGCATTGGCAACATTGCCGTCCATCTGGTTGCAAATCACTTTCACGGTAACATATCCAAGTGCAATCTTCTCCTCAATCCATGCTCCAAGCAGTACTCCAAGCCCGTATCCCACGGCGTATACAATCAGCGCGGATGGCTGGGTCAAATAGCTCAGTACCAGATTCAAGCCCAGCACATAGATTACAATCTCACCCATACTGATCAAGGCAGCGATGTATTTCTGTCCTTTAAGTGTCAGAATCATACGAAGGGTGTAGGCCGATACATATACAATCTGAATCAAAAAGATAAATAACAAAATTTTAAGCAATGACGATCCCTCTTTCCTAGACCTTTTCGATGAATCGGGGCCTTTGTTACGTGCTGCAAAGCGAACACTTCTAGTTCATTGGAAATGCATTTAACAATCTAAGCTCATGCGGTCCATCATATTCCTCTATCTCCATCATTGGACGTTATGCCCTCTTCTTAAACGGCTTCATGTAAATTTTCAGTATGCCGGAACTGCCATTATAAGACCGTTTGTATCGATGTTCAACCCGGCGAAGGTCCCAGGGGCGTAATAACGGTAGCGTGAATATGATGTATGAAGCACATTGGATTTAGGGTGATTCCTTATCCTTTTCGAGCCCATGCAAGAGAAATGTTCGAGCGCAAAATATAGACGGGATGAAGGTTTTATAAGGAAATCATTTGCCTTTGGTGAGTACAGGACGGATGAACTTCAAAGGAGGAGTGTTCCATGGAAATATGGCGGGAAATGGAGCAGGAAGGTATGGAAAAGCTTGTTTTTTGCCACGATTCCTCCAGCGGACTTCAAGCAATCATTGCCATTCATAACACAACTCTTGGCCCGGCTCTGGGTGGATGCCGCTACTGGGCCTATGCATCCAAAGAAGAAGCAATCCGGGATGCGATAAAGCTGGCCAAAGGCATGACTTACAAAAATGCCATGGCAGGTTTGCCCTATGGCGGTGGTAAAGCTGTTGTCTGGGATGTGACCGGTGCTTCGGAGCAGATGAAGGCGGGGGAACGGAACGACGGAGGACTGGTGGACTCCGTGAAGAGCAATATGCTTGATAGCGTGCTGATAGTCTCGCATGAAGGCGATATGCTTGATGAGGTACTGCTGGACTCGGCTAAGGGAGACACGTCTGCAGAAGCGCTAGCGGACTCATCGAAGAGTATTGCGCTGGGCAAGATGCTGGTAAACTCAGGGATGGACGAAGCAGACGAAGCTTTCAACGGGGTGGTAGAGGAGACTTCAAAAGACGAAACACGAGGCCGAATGTCTGCGGAATCAGCAAAGAGGGAATCGCCTGGCGTGACATCAGTAGACGCTTCATTGGACGGTGCGTTTGGCGAAGGGCTGGCAGATCCAGCGAAGAATAAAGACATTCGTGCCTCTCAGTTTCGGGCACTGGGGCGGTTTCTGGAGCGATTACACGGTCGCTTCGTGACAGGTTTGGATCTGGGCACAACGGCGGCAGACATGGACCAGATCCGGGTGGAGACGGCATATGTGACGGATACCACGGGATCCCTTGGCGCACAGGATGACTTCACTGCCGACATGACCGCCTACGGCGTGTACATCGGCATTGTCACCTCTCTGCGTCACCAGGGCGTAGCCGATCTGCAGGGCATTCCCATTGCCGTCCAGGGACTGGGCAAGGTCGGGTATGCCCTGTGCCGTTACCTGCATGCAGCCGGGGCACGGCTGACCGTGGCAGACGTTGTACCGGAACGTGTACAACGTGCCCTTGTGCAGTTCAGCGGCGCCATCTCGGCCGATCCGGCCCGTGTTCACGCCGCTGACTGCAAGGTGTTCGCCCCCTGTGCCCTAGGGGGCGTGATCACCCCGGCGACCGTGGAGGAGCTTCGCTGCTCCATTGTCGCCGGGGCGGCCAACAACCAGCTGAGTGAACGACAGCTGGTTGCTGGCCGCATGCAGGCGCGTGGCATTCTGTACGCGCCTGACTACGTGCTGAGCGCAGGCGGCATTATCAGCACCGCCTGCGAACTGCAGGGAGCTGGGCCTGACCAGATCCGCCAGAAAGTGGCGGGGATAGCAGGCACGCTCAGCAAGGTATACGCAGAGGCTGCGCAATCTGGAATCTTCACAGCAGATGCAGCCGATCGTCTGGCCGAGGCTATTCTCGAATCAGGCCAGACCGACTAGGCCCAATAAGTCACACTTAAACGTGTCTGTCTTTCATAGATGAGGCGAGTACTGATTAGCATTTTATCCGGAGATTCGCAGAGCTCTTTATTCTAAACAGTTCCCCACGAGCTCTTACACTTACATCTACACCTGCACATGCACATGCACCTATATCTGTATTTGTATCTGTATCTGCATCTGCATTACACTAACATCTGCACCACCAGTTAGTTGTCACCACACTCTAACGATCACAGGAGACGTTGTTTGGCCCATTTTGCATGTTGCCCCAAGCTAACGATCACCAGACACGCTATTTTGCAAAATTCAGCTCTTTTTCGGCCTAAAACATCCTCTTTTGCAGAAATAAGCTTCCTGGTGATCGTTAGAATTCCCAAGGGCCACTTTTCACCCAAATAAGCTCTTCTGAGATCGTTAGAATCACACCTAGAGTTACTTGTTGAGTTACTTATCCATCTATTGCACCTGGATTACTTGTTTGAGTTACTTATCCCCCTCTACTACTCGTCAGGTTACTTGTTTCAATCACTACTGCACACTGGCCTACTTGTATGATTTACTTATCCGATTTACCGCGTATCGGGTTACTCACTGTACCTGTTTCACTCGGTTCACCTACTTCAATTACGCTGTTTACTCCGTTTTCTTTGTTCGCTTCATTTCTTCATCCAGTTCAATTACTTTGTTTGCTTACTTATTTCATTTCTTCCTTTATATCATTTATTTCATTTCTTCATTTCTACCTTTACTTCATTTCTTCATTTCTACCCTATACTTCATGCACTTTATTTTAAACCTTACTCCATCCCTTACTTCTTCCCCTGATTAACCACCCTTGTTATGTAACAGAGCCCCGCGTGCGGTTAATTGCAAGCCGCTCACGGGGCGAAAATATATACTCACTTCCATCAATCTTGCTTAGACTCACTACATCGAATTACACAACTTATGCCTTCAGCAAGTTCAACCAGAGTAAGAACCCTGGAAAGCTCCTCGGCAGACTCCAGCTCAAACGACTACAGACGACTTGACCACTGGTTTCTTCACACGATACAACAGCGTCCACAGCAGCACATTCGCCACAATCAAGATCACGCCGTACATCCAGACACCTCCGGAGAAAGAACGGAAAAAGACATGAGCACCCCACAGTAAAGCGAACACAGGTAAAGCAGCGAAAATATACCACCCGTCACTTTGCTGGGCCACACTGAACGATTGGGAGAACGGCGGCTTTTGTAGCATAAACTTCCCGGATACCGGGATCAGAGCCGTAGCTGTGAGCAGAATAATCGCAATATCTGGCAAAATTCGAAGTCCGAATGTCCATGTGAACACAACCGCATTCAGCAGGAATACAGGTATGAATATGTTGCTTAGAAATGCCTTCAGGGCGCCTCGATATAATACATTTTCATTAGCCATTGGCGCGGCGCGAAAGATCCATGATGCCTTGTACTGACCAGAATATTTCAGCATGATTACGATCGTTACCAAAAGAACCAGCATAATATATAAGGTGTACATAAATGAACTTTGCCTGAATTCCGTCCAGGTCGATGATTGTAAAGCGGTATACCAAAAGATATAAGGCATTACTAATGAAAAACCTAGCGAAGGATACACTTTCAGCTTGAACTCCCGCTCATTGCGCATCATGCTGGCTGACAGACGAAAGCAGGCTTGCTCCTCTGTAGAGCGACTGAACAGCTTGGCAAGCATGCGATCCCAGTTTCCCCGGCGGCGGCTGGATGTCTGGCCGGAGTGGGCCATTTTTTCCAAATACAGCTCGAAGGATGGCATAAGCTTCACATATACAATCAGGCAAACCAACGGAACAACAACAGCAAGCGCTGTTAACGTATAGATCCACCCCCCGCCATGACCTGCGAATAACCATTCGTATGCAGCAGCATACCATAGCGGAGGTAAGAGCAGTTGCCACCATTCCGGCGTAAAAGCTACTTTAAAATCAATCATATCGAAGGAACGAACGACAAACTGATATCCAATTGCGATCCCCACGGAAAGCAATATCTGCACCATATTGATCATGTCTTTCAACTTCTCCCCATCCAGAAACTTCATCATGAAGAGATAGATGAGGGATGTGGTCACCAAGATCAGTATGCTAATCAGAATAATCTGAAACAGAAAGATCAGGAAGAAACCAATTCCGTGCGTAACCAATCCGGCAATGAGCGGCGCAGCCGTCACTGAACCTGTCAGCAGCACCAGATAGACCCCCGCATGAATAGCTCGGGCCATTCCCACGGTTCGCGCATTGACGGGTTTGGTCAGAATAATATTGCGATCCCGGATGTCCAGAAGCACCGATGAAAAATCGGAAATCATCGACGTCATAATCATAAACATCAGCACGCCAAACAGAATGCCCATCTGAAGCATGAATTGCCCTGTATTCCAGACGACAAAGGGAACCATGATTGCTCCCATCAAGGCATACAGCCAGAGAGAACGAACATACTGGTTACCTTCTTTGTTCTCCTTACTCTTTGACCTTCCGGCCATAATCGTAGGCACTCTGCGCTGATCCATCTGGAACTTCACCCGTAAAATGAGGCGTAGCACGTCATAATCAGCACCCGTCTTGGTGATAATCGGCCGAAAACGATCCATAATCTGGAGCGTACGAAAATCGGAGGGTTCCGCCATATTAGTTCACCTCCTGCACAATGGACACAAAGCGCTCAGCAATCGCCTTATGTTCATTAAAGCCTGTCAATTGATTAAACACTTCCTCCAGTGACCCTTCCATCGATTGCTGCTGAAGTTGCTTGAACGTACCGTCTGCCACGACACGCCCCTCGGCAATCAATATAATCCGGCTACTGATCTTCTCCACCACATCCATAATGTGTGACGAATAGAAGATGGTTGTGCCTTTTGCGGACAACTGTGACAAAATCTCTTTCACTACCATCACACTATTGGCATCCAACCCGCTCAGCGGTTCATCCAGGAATAACAGATCAGGATCATGCAGCAGAGCCGAGATTAACAGCACTTTCTGACGCATCCCCTTTGAGAAGGAGGCAATGCGGGAATGATATGATTTTTCCAGTCCAAAACAATCCATCAACAGCTTTGCTTTGTAATCCGCATCTTCATAAGACAAGCCATATAACTCTCCCGTAAACGTTAAATACTCCGCCGGAGTTAATTGTTCATACAGTTCTGCCACTTCCGGCACATACCCGATTCTACGCTTATATTCCACATCGCCGCCAGCGATATCCTGTCCAAAAATACGAACGTTACCTACATAACCTTCCACTAATCCAAGCAAAATTTTGACCGTTGTACTCTTGCCAGCTCCATTGGGCCCGATGTATCCGATCATCTCCCCACGATTCACTTCCAGATCGATGCCGTTTAATACATAACGCCCGTTATACCGCATACGTAAGCCTTCAATTGACAGTACTTGTTCTCCAGTCGTTTCCGATCTCATTTGTTCACCAGCCACTTCGTTATCCAGCTCCTTGTCTATACTATTTCTACAATTCTACTAGTTTACCACAGTTTGGATTAGGGGATCTATGAACTCTATAAAGTACAACAAAAAAAGACGCTTCATTCAAAGCGTCTTTCTGCTAATATGATCGGTCTAAGCTGTATATACTACAAACAGTGATCCTAGTCGAAAATCAATTCCATCCATTCCACACTTCGTTGCAATTTATCAATTAATCCTCGTCATCAAAATCCTGATCAAACGACAACACCTTACCTGTGTTCGCGTCGATATCCACGTCTGCCTCACCTTGAGCTGTTCTCAGCTCAATCTCGTAGACATAACGACCATTGTCACGATCCAGCTCAACCTTCGTTACTTTGCCACCAGTCACTTGTTTCAGTGCAATGTTGGAAGCTTGTGCAACCGTCAATTTCACCTGATTGGAAACAGAAGTACTTGAAGAGTTACCTGTTCCATTATCCCGATAATCATCATCGTCATCGTAGTCATCATCATTAACAACGGCCAAAACTTTACCCGTATAAGCGTCCAACCTAACTGTCACATCAGGGTTACCTTTTCTGTCGATCTCGACTTCATAGAAGGTTTGACCGTTTCTACGCTCCAGATCCACATCATCCACTTTGCCTTCCACTGCTTTCAGCGCTATGGATTTAGCTTGGGATACGGTCAGCAGTTTACCTGTGTTGTTCTGGTTCGCACTCGTGGATTGTGTCGTTTGAGATTGTACTTGTGGCGCCGGTTGCCCGTTCATATTGCCGCTAGCCGCGACCGCTGATCCACCAAGCAACACCGCTGCCGACAAGCTTCCAATCCAAAGTTTATGTTTGTTCATCATCATCATTCATCTCCTTGTTATTGTTCTCGTTCTCGTCTACATATTTAGAATAACCTGGGCGAATGAGAGATTAGAGAGAGAAAGATTAGAATTTGATGAGAAAATGAGGAGAGTATTCTTACCCCTTTTCAGAAAATAACGTAAATTGAACTACAATGAGTATGGACACGATTACTTCAATGTAAGAAATATCCTTTCAGGGGACCATCACTTATCAATACATAGATCCTTATAGAAATTCCTAATCGTCGTCCTTATCCCAAGTTACCGAACGTATGGCACCCGAGATCGCATTCACCTGCACCGTCGCCTCCCGCCCGTCTTCCAGATCGATCTCAACCAGGTAATACGGATTGCCACTGTTCGTGCCACGTAGTTCCACATCATCCACTTCGCCGGGAACTCTCGCAAGCGCCTTCTGCTCGGCCTGCTTCTCATTTAGAAACTGTGGCTCTTTATCCGTTCCTCCCGTTGCTGATGGCGGAGATGGCTTGATCGCTTTGGAGGAAATAATCTCGCCCGTATATGGATCAAGCGTCAGTTCTTGGCGGCTGTTATCCCTGGCTTCCACCACTGCGGTGTACACGGGACTACCCTGTTGTTCAACCAGTTCCAGCGACACAAGATGCTCCCCGGCTCTTTGCTTCAGTAACTCCGCCTTCATCTGCTCACGGCTCCATAACGTCTTCTCTTCAGCCTGCGGACTCGATTCCAGACGTTTGATGGATTGAACGGTCGCCGTGAATGCATCGGCCTGCACATCGTATAAACCGGTCTCCGAACGGAGCTGCATCGAATACGTACCGTCCTTCAGGGTAGAATGAACGATCTCCCCCGGATATTGATTCAGCACAGATTGAGCAACCGCATCAGCAGATAACTGCTCACGGGCTGGTTCCCAAGGTTTCCACCATATCACTGCTACGAGGAGCATTACAGCCAGTGTTCCGGCCCCCAACCACAGTACCTTTGGTGATCCTATACCTCTGTGACTTCTATTTATATTTTTATTTCCGAGCCTATGCTCATGTTCACTTCGTATCATTTCAGGCCGCTTTTCCTGCTCTGTCATACGCACTTCCTCCTCACGTTCTTCCACAACTTATCTGAGTATTTACGTTGAAACGCCATTTACCAGCCTTGTATGTCATCAGTATAGAAGAGAAGAATGAGAATTTCATGAGAGTGTGCTACTTCGGCTATCCGATTTGGATCGCGGTAAAATAATACATGCCTCCGTGCCAACACCCTCTGCACTCGTTAGCTCAATCTGTGCTCCGACAGCGCCTGCCAGCTCCTTGGCAAGCGACAGTCCGAGACCAGACCCGCTGGCACTTCCGCTTCGGGTTCTGGAGACATCGACCTGGTAAAAACGGTCAAATACTTTCGCCAGATCCTCCTGCCGCATACCTATACCTGTATCCACGATCCGTATCAGGCAGTTTTCGCCCTGGCTCTCCAGTCTGACTTCAATGGCATCTTCACTATATTTCCGTGCATTATCCAGCAAAATAAACAGTAGCTGCTTCAGCTTGCTCTCATCACTGATCGCCCAGATGGGGCCCGAAACGTCACAATGCACTTCACGGTGATATGCTTCACGGAATGCACGCGTAGAACCCTCAGCCAGCTTCGCAATATCTATACGCTCCAGTTGTACATTCCATTGCTCCGGCTGCTTGGCCAGGAGCAACAGCTGCTCCGTTAACTCACGCATACGTACCGATTCCGACAGAATCGCTTCCACCGCTTCATCGAATACTTCAGGCCGCTCCTTCCCCCTGCGCTTGAGCAGACTGGCATAACTCTCAATGATCGTCAGCGGTGTTTTTAGCTCATGTGATGCATCCGAGACAAAGCGTTCCTGCCGTTCGAAGTTCGACTCCAGCAGATCCATCATGCGATTGAACGTCTGGCCCATCGTGTTCAATTCGTCCTTTGAGGTTTCCTCCAGCGTTAGCCGCTTAAAATGTCCACTCGCTTGAATATCACTCATCGTACGTGTCATTTGCTGAATTGGTCTTGTCATGCGGTTCGCCAAAATTCGGCTGGAGACCACCGCAGGAATCAGCGCAATAATGGTGACAATCACTAATACCGTTCGTAGGGTAGCAAGCCCCTGCTCTGTTTCTGCCACACTCTGGGTAACCTGCAAGTTTACGACTTCTCCATCCGGCCAAATTAATGGCATGGAAACCCACACATAACCAACCTGATCCAACTGGAGATACGCGGCTTTCTTCTCATTCTCATATTGAAAAGACAACTTGCTGAGTTGTTCGGATGCTCCCGTTGTAGTCACAGGTGAACTGCTACCGTCTTCATGTACAATGCGTAGCATGCCGTTCACGGGCGCATAAGCCCGAAGCAGATCGTCTGGCGGAATTGAGCCAGCGGACTGTCGTACTCCCGCGACGATCGACTCGGCTTCCGCTTCGACTCGGCGAATCTCATTATTAATGGATACTCGCTCAAATACGAGATAAACGGAAAGATTCGCCGCAATTAATAGCACAGCAAATAAAACCGACGAATATCCGTAGATTTTACTGCGCAAGCTCATGATTGCTCCTTCAGGACGTATCCTACGCCCCTTACGGTATGTATTAGAGGTGGCGTGAATCCGTTATCCACCTTCTTGCGCACATAACGGATATACACGTCCACCACATTGGTATCCCCATAATAATCGTATCCCCACACGGATTGTACGATCTGATCCCGACTGAGCACCTGACGCTGGTTGCGTAGCAAATACACCAGCAGATCAAACTCTCGAGGGGTAAGCTCTATTGCTTGTCCATCCCGAAAAACCTCGCGCGTCCCTTCATGCAGTTTCAAATCAGCAGCAGTTAACCACGCTGTGTCTGCTTCCTGTTGCTGAACTGCTGATTCATTCACCGTTTCCTGCTCCGGGGCATGATTCAATGTCCTTGCAGAAGAAGCCGCAGCAAGTCGCAATGCTGCACGAACTCGGGCCAGCAACTCTTCAATCTGAAAAGGCTTCGTGATATAGTCGTTGGCGCCAAGATCCAGACCGGACACTTTATCCTCCACTGAATCCTTCGCTGTCAGCATAAGGATTGGGATAGCAGCATCCCTGGCTCGAATTCGTCGCAAAACCTCGATGCCACTCAGACCAGGCAACATGATATCCAGTAAAATCAAATCCCATTGCCCCTTGCTATACTTTTCCAACCCTTCTGTTCCACTGCCTGCTTTCGTGACCTGATACCCTTCGTACTGCAATTCCAGTTCAAGCAACCTTGCAATCTTGGGTTCATCTTCAATGACCAGCACAGCTTCATTCATGCTGATTCCCCCTCACCCGTCAATCCTTCTCCCGCTAGTTTACAACATCTGTTTACAATTTGCCTAAAGCGTCCGATACGGCATGCTCTCCAGCTATCAGATCAAAGGCTATCCGATACGTCTTCTCTTCCTGCAAGGAGGCTGCGATGACACGTGCCACATCTTCACGAGCAATGCTACCCGGTTTCAGGTCAGTACCCACAGCCACTTTGCCGGTTCCCGGTTCATTTTTCAGACCTCCGGGACGGATAATGGTATAGTTCAGATCACTGGCAAACAATGCACGATCCGCAAAATGCTTTGCCACATAATACGGTTTGATCTCTTCCGGCCATTTACTCCGCTGATCGGCCCCATAGGCGCTGACCAGAATATATCTGGAAATACCCTGTTTCTCTGCGGCCTCCATCGTTTTCACTGCACCGTCCAGGTCAATTAACAATGTTTTGTCCGGACCAGTTGAGCCGCCTGAACCAGCTGTAAACACGATGGCATTCTGATCTTTCATCGCTTCGGCAAGCTCATCCACGGTACCCTCCAGATCACCCATGACAACCTGTGCACCAAGTTCCTTCAGTGCATCTGCCTGCTCCGGCTTGCGAATCATGGCCGTAACCTGATGTTTGCCTTCCTGCGACAGCTGTTCCACCAGGTGTTTACCAATCTGTCCATTTGCTCCAATCACCAGTACGTTCATTGTTCATTCTCCTCTCAGGTTGTGCAAAAGAGCAATAACAATGCTCCCTGTCTGCTATAATTTTGTTTATCTTATAGACTTTTAATGTAAAAGCCTCACCTTATCTTTTAAACGAAAGCGGCTGCTTTTAAGCGCTAGCTGAGTCGCTCGACGCTCCACATCTTGGCTCTGTGATATGTATCGTAATACGGTATACTAACAGAATTGTTTGGAAAGCGAGCACGTACTGTCCTGCTCATGATAAAGGGAACCCGGGCTCCTATCGGTTACTAACGTTCCGTTTAATATCTGTATAAATCCCTGCGTTCATACCTGTAAAGCTCCCGTCTTCGCCTCTTTGAGTTTACGTTAGGTAACGACTGCATAACAAAAAAGGACGCCCGATGGGCGCCCTTTAACGTTAGTGTTATAGATTAATAAGCCAGTGCGAACAAGCCATGGATGTGGGACAGGTAACGGATGTTACTTGCTTCTTTCATCATGGTTGCAGGCAGACCTTTCAGACGAGTCTGGTTGCCACCGATCATGCCGACAGCGTCTTTACGACCCAGACTTCCCAGCGTACCGGAGAAGATTGGCGAGAAGGATTCCATTGCGCCACCTTTGAACATTACGCCCAGGTTGTGACCGATGGTTTCACCCATTTGCCAAGCCAGTTGTGCTGTTGGAGGGTACGGACGAGCACCTTCGCTAGGGAAGACCACTGCGCTGTCACCAGCAACAAACACGTCTTTGTGAGATGTGGATTGCAGCACTTCCGTTACTTTTGCACGGCCGCGATCCACTTCGATTCCACTGTTGGCAACAACTGCATTACCTTGTACGCCACCTGTCCATACCAGTGTGTTTGTAGGGATGGAGCTGCCGTCTTTCAGCATAACTTCGTTTTCTTTCATCTCTGTAATCGCTACGCCAACAATGAAGTTTACGCCGCGTTTTTCGAGACTGGATTTTGCACGATCAACCAGCTCTGGCGGGAAACCTGCCAGGATGGAAGGACCTGCTTCAACCGTGTAGAGGGAGATATCGTTGAAATCGATACCTTTTTCTTTACATACACCTGGAAGAAGATCAACGAATTCGCCGACAAGCTCGATACCTGTCAAACCGCCGCCACCGATAACAAATGTAGCGTCTGCTTTGTTGCCGGATTGCTTGTATGCATCCAGACGTGCTTCAACATGCGCACGAATACGGTTTGCATCACTAACGGATTTCAGCGTGAAGCTGTATTCCTGCAGTCCCGGAATTCCGAAGTAAGCTGTTTCGCTACCCAGAGCAACAACGAGTGCATCGTAAGAGTAAGTGGAGCCGCTAGTCATGAGAACTTTTTTCTCGTCCGGCTTGATTGTATCCACCGTATCGATTTTCAGGTTGACATCTTTACCGCGCAGCAATTTTTCAAGCGGGAGAGCAACAGCTTGCTCAGAAATGCTTCCTGCTGCAAGACGGTGCAGTTCCGTAATAATTTGGTGTGTAGGGTAACGGTTCACGACAGTAATTGTCGCTTCTTCCGGAGTCAAGTATTGACGCGCAGTCAGCGCAGTCAACAGACCGCCGTATCCTCCACCCAAGATCAAAATTTGCTTCGACATATCCATCCTCCGTTCTTTCTAAGTCTTAACGTTTCGATTGCCCACGCTCGTTCAGGACGCTCAGGAAAGATTGAGCAAAACGAAGCGTTTGTTGTACGTTTGGATCTTTAAGCATTTTGAGCATAGCGAACAGGCCAACCGAAGATTGTTCGGCTTGCGCACGGTCATTTGCCTCGATGGCAGCAGAAGCAACACCTTTGGCTTTGTCTACAACAGGTTTAGCGAACTCGCCCATTGCACTCATCGTGTCGCTGATCAGAACTTTGTCCGTAGCGATACCTTGTGCGAAGTCGTAAGCTTTCGTCATTGCAGTAACCATTTCAGCCAATTTAGGCAGGTTCTCCACCAATACAGTTAAAGACTCCTGTACCTCGGGCTTCATCAGTTGATCCAGTACGTCCAGGGACTGGCGCTCTGCGCCTTCTGTTACTGGCACCTCTTGTTGAGTAGGCGATTGTGACATAAGAGAAAGTCCTCCTTTACTTTGGGATAGAAGTCCGCGACTTTCATGATGCCTGTCAAGCTGAGCCGAACCACAAATACATCAATACACTAAATGTACCAAATTTCACACATTAGGATAAGAGCATCCAAAAAGACGACTCTCACGCATGCATGGTATGTTGGGTCTGTTGCGCACAACGTATGTTGACGCACAAAACGACAAGCAGGCCGAAATCGAACTCTATACCCTTATATTACACCTCTTACACATGAACATGAAAAAGAAATTTTTTACACTTGTGAAGATATTGTGAACATTGTAACAAAATCGATTTTTTTGTCAAGGAGTGTTGGCTTGTCTCGACGGGTCATATTTCTTTGCCAAACGCCACAAGCTACCATATGTGGTATTAAGACATGATCACAACAAACCATATGTACGAAAAGCACATATGAAAGTGCATGTTGAACGTTTTTTCAGGAATGGATTTCCAAAAATCTAGCGTTCATGCAACGAATTTGGTCACTTTGGTTATTATGCAGCGACAGCCCCAGCCTTATTCTCCCCATTCAAACATCTTACTCAAGCAAGTATGGACCTTCTCGGAAGAGAATGCAAAATTTCCACACTAGATAGGTGCGCTCACAACTTCAGTTTAGAACCCCTTCTCAAATCTCTTGTAATCGTGAACGTTTAAATTATCCTCAGCCCGGTTAATAAGGACTACACCAGACAACGAAGGAGATGTTCGATATGAGTAATTCAACTGGCGATAAAATTAAAGCAGGCATTAATAAGGCCAAAGGCGAAGTGAAGGATCAGATCGGTAACGCGACGAACAACAAGTCCCTTCAGGCTGAGGGTAAAATGGATAAGGCCAAAGGGGCCGTTCAAGATAAAGTGGCCGATGTGAAAAAACATCACGAATAATGTATTCTGGTTTGCATTCTTGGATCGTCTTTACGCACCTTGTGTGAAGATCGCAAGAGTGGCAAGCCAGCCTGACCGTCGAAGTTTGGGCTCAATTCGTTCGGATACGCTGAACATCTGAATCTGATGACGGGGGCGCAAAAAAAGCCAAGGAAGGTGCCGAACAACCACCCTTCCCTGGCTTTTTTTGTTTTTATAACGCTGGTACGGAATACCGTGCCATATCAATGATAAAGCTACGACTTGTACGTGTTGTATGGTACTCCCGGTTGAATAGTCTAACCCAGTCGGCATGCTCCTGGTACCATTGGAATGTCCTCTCCAGGCCCTGCTCCAGTGAAGTCTGGGGATACCAGCCAAACGATGCGCGCAACTTGCCGGAGTGTACAACCAAGCTGGAACCTCTGGATTGCGTAGGCTCCAGTTCCCTGATCTCCTTCGCTGTTGCTGATCGATCGAGAGGTTCCAGTAACATCCCGATCTCTTGCATTGTCGTTCCAATACCGGTAGAGATGTTATAGGTCTGTCCATCTTGGCCATGGGTCATAATCTGCTCGATCGCTCGAAGCGCATCATCGATATACAGGAAATCACGTACAGCTGATCCCTGAATATCCAGCGGCAATCCATCCAGCATGCGCCCGAAGTTACGCGGAATAATGCGATCAGGAAGTTGCCATGGTCCGTATAAATTGGTCAGACGGAATGTTTTCACCGGAAGTTGATAGCATTGAGCGTAGGACTGGGCTAGTGTCTCGCAAGCGACTTTCGAGGCAGAATAAGGGGAGACAGGCGCATAAGGGTCTGATTCGTTGTACACTCTGCCCCATTCGCCACCATACACTTCAACGGACGAAGCGAGTAAAAAAGAAATGTCGTGATCGGTAGCATATTGCAGGATAGCTTGTGTACTGAGAGTATTATTGCGAAATACCTCTGCAGGCTGATGATATGAATAGTCGACGTGAGGCATGGCGGCGAGATGAATAATGTAATCTGTGTTAGGGGGCAAATGAATATTGTCTTTAGCAAGGTTACACTTGATGAATGGCATGTCGTGCAATGGAGAGCGGTGAACAAGTCTCTGACAGTAGTCATCCTGATCGAGCATAGTGACCTGATGTCCCTTTTGCGCCAAAAACTGTGAAAGATTAAATCCAACAAATCCGGAAGCTCCTGTAACCACAATGTTCACACATCTTCCCCCTACTCATTTTTTTCATCGGGCGCTTTAAAGAGAATGTCTGTATCGAGTATAACCTGAAAATGATACAATTTGTATCATTTTACAAATATTTTTTATTCCTTTATTCCCTGAAAGGTTAATAGATGGAAAGAGGTGAAGCAAAATGAGAGATCCAAGGCAAGATTATAGCGATATCCAGTCCATGAAATTTCAAGACGACGGAGTCATTCCGAATCATCCGCATCTGCCAGTACTTCTGTACAAAGGAGTCTGGCGTACCGAACCTACCCTTGCCGAATCCGGCATGAACCGGAACGGATGGGGCAATAGCTGGATCAACGGTGTATATGATTATCATCATTATCACAGCGATGCACACGAGGCGCTTGCGGTAATGAGCGGATTTGTTAAGTTAATTATCGGCGGTGAGAACGGAAAGAAGGTCTATCTGGAGAGTGGGGACGTGGTTGTATTGCCTGCCGGAACCGGCCATAAACGTCTGGAAGCCAGTCCTGATTTTCGGATCGCGGGAGCTTATCCTGAAGGTATGCGTTACAACACTCGTACAGGCAAACCAGGGGAGCGGCCTGAGGTGTTGCAAGAAATTCTAGACGTTCCTGTACCGGACACAGACCCGGTGTATGGGAAAGGCGGACCTTTAACCAAGCTGTGGTTCAATCACAGGGTTTGAGTTTGTTGTCGTAATGAAAACCATATAAGCAGGGGGAGGATTTTCCGAATGGAGCTACATTTCCCCTGCTATTCGAACACGATAGAAGCGCATGGCACGCGGGCTGCCCTCCATATCAAGTTTGCCCTGAAGTACAAGCTGACGCACCCGGTACTCAATAAATGAGTCTCCGACAGCTTGAGACAGATTTCCGAGCACCTCTCCCACGATTCGTGCGGCATTGATGAATTCGCCGGATTCCCGTTCAGCAGAAAGTTTTTTCACCTGCTCCAAAATGAACTCATCCAGACTGTCCTCAGAGACGCTGTGGACTACATGATCTTTCATCAGTCTCAAAGTTCCTGGCTGTGTAGCCAAGTCGAGCCACTCTTGTTCCATAACGCTCCGCTGCTCTGAAGATAACGGCTGGACATGCATACTTTTCTTCCACATGGAGGCCAATTGATCAGGCATCGACTCGCCCAAACGGAAAAGATCCCGTTCAGATTCGGCATCATCAAATGCTTGAAACAGTTTCGTGGTATCGATTAATTGAATTGGACTTCGACGACGATGGCGTAGCAGATGAAGTACATATAACAGGCCGGTTCGTTCATGAGCATTATTCGCATACCAGATAATGATCCGGGTTTCTTCAGCAATTGAATTGATCAATAGCCCTATACGCTTCAACTGCTCCAAACCTTGCAGAAGATACTGCCCATGCTCCGTCAGGTAAAGTTTCTCCGCCAACCACAGATGTCTACGTTGCAACACCAATGCATCCGTCAAATCACCCAAAGGACCAACAGCATAATGATCATTTAGAGAAAAGAAATGTCTATGTTCCCGATTGGGGAACTTCCCCATGGCCACTTTGACACTTCCCAGAGGGGATTCCCCAATAGCGATATGGATCTCCTTTATATTTTGCAAATCTGGCCATGGAAGTCCCTCTTGTCTAAGCTTCCGCTCCTGGTGCAATCGGCTGAACAACTGGTGTTGCCTCTCTGCAAACGACATATTATCTGTGTCTTTAAGCTTGTCACTCCGTGCCATGTCTGTCCGCAGGTAAAGCTCACGTAACAATGCTCTTAACTCATCCTCATTCATCTGATGTAATTCGTTATCAAAATCAAAGACACTTTGTATCATGCAGGAGCCTCCTCAGATTTGAGTGGTGTTTATGAGGAAATCGATTTTTCCGAAGCCTGATGTATCGGATGTCGTTCATCTTGATCAGGGTTAAACCGGGTGAAGTGACGTTCCAATTTTCGGCTCGCCCACAGGGATACCGCAATGAACAACACGACGCCGATCCAGCGTACCGGATGCTCCAGAAACTGCTCTACATTTGAACCAATATACGTTACAGAGAAAATCATAATCCCTTTACCGAGCCCCACCGCGAGCAGGAAGGATAACAATCGCATACGGGCGATACCTGCAGCCACATTAATTATGACAAATGGCCCCACGGGAAAAATGCTAAGCAGGAATACATAACTGAATGCGTTTCTGCGAATCCATACCATACTGCGCTGCACACGCGGTTTGCGTGCCCACTTTTCCACAAATGCAGACTTCCCGATCTCTCGCACGATCAGAAAGGTCACGGTACAGCCAAGCACCATGCCGATCCAGGAGTACAAAAACCCTGCCCACAACCCGTACACCGCTCCGTTCACACCCACAATTAATAACGTTGGAAGCGGTGGTACAAAAGACTTCATAAACGTAAGCAAAATGCCCGGCAATGGACCGAGAGAACGAAACTTCTCCAGCCAGAACCGAATATTTTCTTCCGTGATGTATGACATAATATCAAGTGCCGCTGGTGTCATCCGCATCCATCCAATCTATTCGATCTAGTTCATTTATCAAGTATAACGTACATTCGGATGTCGCATCGTTGTCAATTTGAAGAAATATTCGAATTGGGGCACAAGCCAAAAAAGCACACCCTGATCATTCACCAAGGTGTGCTCTACATATGAACTCTCCTGAATCTTCAGGAGCATAGCTTGTCTATCGCTTATTCCAATCCCGTTTCCTGTATCTCCAGCGCGAGTAGTTCTGCCTGATGGGCTGCATTCCACTCTGGAATGCCCGAGCGCATGAACTCGTCGGCATCCATCGCCGCTTTGGATTGATTACACAGATTGCAGGCACATACACAATTGAGCGGTGTTGTATGTCCACCTTTGGCCCGTGGAAGAAGATGATCAATGGTATCTCCATAGGAGCCGCAGAAGTAACAGGTATACTTGTCACGCTCCAGAATAAACCGCTTGAAATCCTTATTGCTGAACAATCGGCGAATGGTATACCGATTAATCACAACGGCAGCTTTTTCCTTCACCAGTGTAACGGCAAGTTCCATATCCACTTCCTGATGCCAGCGGCGTCCTTTGTCCGTTTTGCCGCGCATGCGCACCATGCCCTGACGGTTGGTCCGGAGCGAAGCCGGATCTTCCGGGTCAATCGCTGCCGGCGGCGCGTGATGACGCCGCGGACGGCCATCCATGCCAGCCCCGTGACTGCGGCTGGCATGCGATGGCTCGCGCCCGGCGGCGGCTGGCTGTGCCTTCGCCGCCGCATTGGCCTTGCCATTCGCAGCGGCTACGCCTGGCGAATGCACATCCCCGGGCGGACGCTCCCCGCCCGGCAGCCTACCATCCACCGCATGCAGATCGGTGGATGCCTTACTCTCGCTCTCTGCCTGAGCAGAGGCATGCGCATTTATCATCTCTGACGGCTTCTTTTTCCGCCGTCTTCGGCGCTTTTTCCGCTGGCTGGGCGTAGCACTAACCGAAGCAATCGTACCATCCTTCTCCGTCTGGCCGATCCGCACAGTACCAGATTCAGAAGATACCGGACTTGCTAATTCATCTGAATCTACCCGGTTGACCAGATCACGGCCCGGTTCATCTCCAGTGGCTGATTGCATTGAGCCAATACGCTTGCTCCGTTCCTGTTCCCGTTCGTTCTTCACCGGAGATGAAGCCATGTCTTCCCGAAGGGTGTTGTCCATCGCATTTCGACGCTGTTCAGACTTTACGGATTGAGCTGTTTCGGCCATACGTTGTTCTCGTACACCGAGTTGACGACAACGGCGACAAGCTCCGCGCCTGGCTCCCGAACTCGCACGCCTTCCCGTTCTACGCCGAAACTCCGACGCAGGCCGTCGCTCTCCGCAATACATGCATGTCTTGGTTTGTCGCGTTTCGTGTTCTGTCTTCCCTTCGCGGAAAGCGGCTGATCCTGTCTCCATGGTTGTCACCTCGGTTCCGAATGAATCCGGTTTCTTTCTATTGTATCACAACTGCTCGCGAACACCCTCATAGCCGTAAGCCTTGTACTCTTCCGACTTAAATTCAGTTGCCTGCTCACTGCATTCGTGGAGAATGTGCTCCACATATTCCAATATATCTTGCATCGGTTTCCCGCATTGTTCACATCTTGTCATGTATGATCACCTTGATCCTGTTCTCGAAGTTTTCTATAAGTTGAACTAAAGCTGTTTACACGGAGCACTGCGAAGACAGAATAACCTTCCCATCACTGTTATCCCCGGATTTTTTTGATTCCCTTTTCTAAAGGGACAAATCCGATGATAAGCTTATGCTTCCGATGTAGCTTTCTTGCAGAAAGCTTTTAGCCGACCGCTTCGCTTTTCCAGATTTTTTCTGTCCTCTCCGTTTCTGTGTAAATAAATAGTTCAACTTATCATAGTAGTTATTATCGTTCCGCCTTATGATTACCCTTGTATTCTGAAAAAGAAACATTCGTTCCCACGATACACACCCATAGTATCTGCAGAACCCCCGAATCACTTCAGCACAACAAAAAGCCATTCTCAAGCTCAACCTAAGGCTGAACCGGAAAATGGCTTTTAATCAGGTATGATCTGACTTCAAGATCAAACATCCACTTGCCCCGAATGTTGTTGCGGTACAAGACGTGGCTTCGGTTTGGGCAGATTACCGAAGATAATCCAGGCATGTGGCAGGAATCGTGCCGCCAGCCCGACCACAATCCATGAAGCGATCAGTGCAATACCAAATCCGGCGGCGTACCACAGATGAATCAACCAGGATACCCCCGTTTGGGGTGGATGCTCACGATAAAACAGAAGGAAAAACGGATGGATCAGATAAATGCCAAAGGATAATGCACCCAGTCGATTTAGTGGTTTGACGATTAGTGCAGGACCTTTGCGATAGAGCAAGTATGCAATCTGGATAATGACCAGCGCACAGGCAAAGGTATGCACATTCCAGAAAAGCTCATACCATAACGTGTTATAGGTCGCAATTTTCAACCGTAGCAAATAATAAATATAGACGTGAGCAAGTCCCGCCGTGATCCACACAACCCACAGCACAATCCATGAAGCTACGCGCACTTTAGTTGCATTCGCCCGGCTGATCACAAACCATTGTTTGATCTGCGGGAAATACACCCCCATAAAAGCTCCAAGCATGAAATAGGAGAAATAAGAGAAAGCCCAGCTTCCTTTGTTTGGCACCTGGAACCCGTATTTATTACTGACGATGAAGGCCCATTGAATAAAAAGTCCGATCGGGATAGACCACTTTACAACAGAAGGATGTTTTTTCAATAGCCATAGCACGAGTGGGAAGATGAGATAAAATTGCATATTAATAAAGACAAAATATAGATGCGTGTAGGCTTTGCCTGTAAACAGCCTTTCAATAAAAGTAATCAACGACTCATTAAACGGGCGTCCCTGGTAATACAGGTAATGCTGCACAACAAAATACATAATCGAAAACAGGAAGTAAGGCAACAAAATGTAGACAAAGCGCTTCTTGTAAAAATTCGTGACTAATTTCTTGTCTAGCGGACGGGTGTAATAATTATAGAACAGCACAAAGCTGCTCAAAAAAATAAAGGTTGGTGTACCATATTTCATGAAAATATTAACAAAGTTGTACAACCAATAGTAACTGGAATTGGTCATTTCCAGCGTAGCATTGGAGGTGGAATGTACAAATAGCACACCGATAATCGCCACAGCCCGTACGAGATTTAACTCCGGGATTCGTTCTCTTTTCAGTGTTTGACTCATGATATAGAGGTTCTCCTTTATGTATTCGTCAATATGTTAAATATGACTTAGTCCATGAAGCTCTCTATCTATTAAAAAGCATATCGCTTAACATGTGTAGTCCAATTCCTTAATTTTTCTTTAATTTCCAAGAAGTTTTTATACTATTCACATTGTCACACATGTCAAAAAGACCGCTATGACGCGGCCTGCGGCTTGTTGTGTCATTACTCTAACTTTTTTTTGTTTACCGGTACAAAAATGTTAAACTCAGGTTCATGATCATTGGAATCCTGTATGATACGACAAACCCAATAGCTCATCCGGTTGCATCATATTCTTGATTTCATGCAGGCGACGCTTAAATTCGGTCTGCACCTTGCGAATACCTCAGCCCCTGACTAAGCGAACGTTCCCTCCCATCTCAGACCGATCATTGTGGCGGCCTCTTTACCGACCAACTCTGCCGATTGTATTGGTTTCATACACCTCATCCCTTCGTTCAACAATGGAATTGACAATGCCATGTTTTCTGTTCTACCTCTATCTTATACTATAAAAATCACAAAATTTGTAATTATATGTCGCACATGTCCTGATATATAAAACAAAAGACAAGGAGTCGCCTCCCTGCCTTCATCATCCTATCAAAATTTAGTTTTTCTCCCGGCTCGCCAGAATCTGCTTGTACAGGTCAATGGCTACCTGTCTGGAAACTTTCAGATCTACGATCGCATCCTTGCGTGGTTGATGAATCTCCTTGCTATGCAAGTCCTTCAACTCGGGTAGCCACTTGCGAATATAGTCGCCCTGAGCATCGTACTTCTCCGACTGTGTAACCGGATTATTCACACGGAAATATGGCGCAGCATTTTCACCCAGTGATGCGCACCACAGCCAGTTCCCCCGGTTCTGGATGTTATCATAATCTTTCAGCTTTCTTCTGAAGTATGCTTCACCTAGCGTGAACGGACACTGAAGGTTTTTGGTCAAAAACATCGCTGTCAGAATGCGGAGCCGATTGGGCATATGCCCGGTCTCGTTCAGTTCTGTCATCGCGGCATCGATAATCGGGATGCCCGTTTCCGCTTTGCACCAACGTTCGAAATGAGTATCTTGAAGAACAGAGAGATCATACACTTTTTCATACGTAAAGTAATCCTGCTCATAAACTGCCCTGTACAAGTAGAAATCGCGGAAACAGAGCTGTCTGATCCACTCCCCAGCTTCGGAGATACGCTGTGCAGCATCATACATCTTGCGAATAGATACTGCCCCCACAGATACATAAGAGCTGAGATGACTTGGCTCATAGGCCTCGAACTCATCCCGATGATCCCCGTAATCCGCCACCCGTTCGGCCAGAAAACGATCCAGCAACATATGCGGGTCCTCTTCTCCATCTCCTGCCTCATCCGAATTCTCCAACAAAGCACCAGGAACCTTCATAACCTCCGGCCAATCCACATTTCGTTCAGAGACGTCTACATCTGCAATCGTGATTGCAGATGGTGGATTAGGATGTTCGTTCATGAATTCAACCCAGCGTCGATGGAAGGCAGCAAAAACTTTATAGGGTTCTGATTTGCCTGTGAAACTGGCAAAGGCTTTCAGATCAATCAGCAAATGATCCGTCAATTGGGTGAATGTGATCCCATAGGATTCACAGACTTTACGTATCTCCCGATCCCGTTCCATCGCATATGGCGTCATATCCCGATGGACGACAATCTCACTGATCTTACCCTCCATGTGGCTCAGTAACCAATCCACCACTTCAGCGGGTTTACCGTAAGCTACTTGCAGTTGCCGTTTCGCTTTCGTATACTTTCTGCCCAGTGCCGCAGCATGACGGAGGAAGTTTGCACCGCTATGCTCCTTCTCCCGGCCTTGCCGGAGCAGGAATGGATCATAGATCAACACATGCAGGCTCTCTTCTTCCTGCTCACGCAAATAATCCAAAGCGCTTAAATCATCTGTACGCAGATCTTTGCGGTGTATGAATAATTTCACGCGCTACACCCCTTCTGCCTAGGGCGTGTCTTGAAACCTGCTGAAGTGCATCTTTCACCGCCTTTTCGCCCCCTGCTGCGTCAGTTTTCCTTGACATGCCCCGGCACGCCTGCAGAAACTTCCTTGCTTGGAACGAAAATTCAGCAAAACCTGCGTTCTTCAGCGTTTTCAGACACGACCTAATATCTATGGTTTGGTCAGACTTTCGTAGAGTTTGCTCGTTTCAGGCTCGGGCTGATGACCCAGATCCTCTTTCAAGGTCAATGTAAAGGAATGATACAGTCGCAATATGCCTTGTTGATCATCCATGGAAGCATAGACTTCCATCATTAACCGGCAGATTTCTTCCGAATAAGGCTCACGCTCCTGCAATTCAATTAATAGCTCGATTGCCTGCTCTCCCCGCTCATGCGCCATCTCCCAATGAGCGATATCCATGACAAGTCCCATATACTTACGGCGAAGCTCCCTGCTCTTGGATCTGGCCCAATCATAGTCATGCTCCTCCAGATAATCGCCGCGATAGAGCAGGGCAATCTGTCTCAGCTGATTCACATTATCCGAAGTAACCGCTTCATAGGACAAGGCCTGCTCAAATTGTTCAATATCGCTCACCAAGTTACCTGTCAGCAGACGATAACGATTCATATTGTACTCCAGCTTGCCTGTCATGTTCCATTCCTTCAATAATTTACGAATCTGATAGACAGAAGTATGTAGCAGTGTCAGCCCTTTATCCTGAGATACATCGGCCCAAAGCTTATCAAGCAGAACCTCCTTGCTTACCCACTCTTCCCGGTGATGAAACAAAAATGCAAATAACTCCTGTGATTTGGTGGTTCGCCATTTATGCTTCTCGTCGCTATGATCCATACTTCTGAATATATCCAGATGTTTAAAAGTCAACAAACCGGGTGCTTTGAATTCCAATTCCCCGGCTTCGGCTTCAGGTTCCGATTCCTGCACCTCCATCGCCGCTGCTGTCTGAGCGTGATAAGACATCGTACCTGCAATACGATCAATGGTCTTGCTAAGTCTGGCAGAACTGACCGGTTTTAATACATAGTCCAGAGCATGCAACTCAAATGCCTCCACCGCATGGTCCGCATACGCGGTTACAAATATGATTCGAATGCTTGAATCGAGTTGCTGTATATATTCAGCCGCTTCCAGACCATTAACCTCTGGCATACCAATATCCAGAAATACAACATCCACACGATCGATGGTCAAATAGTGAATACCTTCGCGTGCTGTTGAAAAACATTGAACAGGATTAATTCTTCCATCGGACTGCAGCAGACGCTGCAGATGAAGCTGCGCTGGCTTCTCATCATCAATGACTATGGCTCTCAACGTTCCCCAACCTCCTGCCATGAGAGATTTAATATGGATAGCCGCTATATCGGCTTTTGCTTATTCATGTTAACCATACTTACCCAATCCATGAACTCAAAGTCTCATGTAAAATGATTAACCTGGTTCAGCGGAATATGAAATTGAATTTGTGTACCGCTTCCCACATGACTCTGGATATTCAATCCCTGTCCATAGAGCGACATAAGACGGCGATTGATGTTTTGCAGCCCAACACCTCCGGGACCTTCTGTTCGGCCTGACTTCACCTGAGCCATACGTTCAGGAGGTATCCCCACCCCATCATCCTGTACACGAACGATGACATCGTCACCTTCCTGGAAAATATGAAGCCGCACCGTACCACCTGCTTCCCTCTCCATGACCCCATGACGAATCGCATTCTCTACAAGCGGTTGAATGGTGAGCGGTGGCAAAAACAATCTTAAATCCGGCTGTACTTCATATTTAACGACAAGCCTGTCTTCAAACCTCGCCTGTTCGAGATGAACATAGGACTCCACCAATTCAAGCTCTTTGTACAAAGGAACCAGTTGGTCCCTATTTTGAAAATCAAAGCTGCCTCGCAAATAATGACTCAATTCGATAAGCAGGTCCGTTGCCTTATCGGGATCTACAGCACAAGTTGCAATAATTACATTCAGCGCATTGTAGAGAAAATGAGGTTTGATCTGCGCCTGGAGAAAGGCCATCTCCGCCCGGATCGTATCCTGTACGGAGGTACGCAGGTCGATCAGCGTTCGAACCCGCGCCCGCAATTCACCCGCATCGACCGGTTTACTCAAAAAGTCATTTGCCCCTGCCTGGAAACCATGCCGAATATCCTCAGGTAATCCGCGAGCAGTCAGCATCAGAATAGGCAACTCAGACAACGAACGATGCTCCCGTAGCTTGCGGCAAAGCTCCGGACCGGACATTTTGGGCATCATCCAGTCGGTAATAACCAGATCTATGGATGGGTGTTGCTCATACAGCTCGATTGCTTTAAAACCGCTATCCGCTGCAATAACCCGGTAATGCTCCGTAGAGAGCAAGTTCAGAAGCACATGCCGATTCACAGGATCATCATCCACAATCAGAATCGTAGGTTCCCCGGCATGATTCCCATCCTGCTCATGCATTGGACTGGAGTCATTCAAATCCCTGGCAACATAGTCCTTCGCCTTTTTCCCTTGTGTTGTCACATAACGAGCCGGAACGGGGCTGATCTGTTCTTGTAGTAAAGGTAATTGTACAATGGGTAACGTAAAATGAAACGTCGATCCGACTCCCGGTTCTGATTCGACCCATATTTCTCCTTCACCCAGCTCAACGAGTTTTTTCGTAATACTGAGTCCCAGCCCAGTCCCCTCATAAGCCCGTTCCATCGTTCCATTGCTTTGCTCATAAGATTGGAAAATATCATCCAACCTTTCGGATGCGATTCCCACGCCAGTATCTGCAACAGATACTATGACCTTGTCCCCTTCAACAGAGGCATACAGCCGTATCACGCCATGCTCTGTAAACTTGTAAGCATTGCCAAGAAGGTTATAGAGAATCTGCCGTAGCCTATGCTCGTCCGCTTCCACCAGCGGTAATGCATCAGGCCATTGCTGAATCAGCACAATGGGCTTGTCATCAAACGTAAACCCCGAAACCTCAACCACTGTTCGAGCGACCGACTCCAAATCAACAGGAACGCGATTTAACTCAATTTCACTGTTTTTTAGTTTGGAGAAGTCCAAAATGTCATTGACTAGCAGGGATAATCTTTTCCCCGTAGCGGTAATCATGGACAGATTTTTGGCCTGTTTTGGCGTAACAGCTCCTGCCGCTCCTTCCAGCATAGACTCCGCAATGTTAATAATGCCATGTAGCGGTGTCCTCAGCTCATGCGACGTATTGGCCATGAATTCATCCTTGAGGCTGTCAATCACCAGCAAACGCTCCGACAAAGCTTCCACTTCAAGGAATGACTGTGCAAAACGAATAGCGGTAACAAACATCTGAATCAGAACAAATAACAGAAGTTCAAGCAATGCGAGAAAGGCGGTGTCAATCGCCACAAATGCCCCGATCGTGAACAACACAACAACCATGATAATACTCATTAGCCCGACCAGTGCAAAGTGGCTATCGTTTGTCCTCTTACGCGACCAAAAGATCATGGTTCGTATAGCATAGATTAACACTGAGAACGAAATAAGAAGCATCGGTGCTTCAAAGGCCGAGAATAGTGTGGTAGGAAAAGTAAGACCTATCAGAGACTGAGCAACAAGCAGAATCGAGCCCAAACGCACAAACCAACCATGGACGGCCCCCGGTACTAGTGCAGCCAGATATCGAAGCAAAAAGTAATACGAGAATGCTCCGCTGAGAAGTTGAAGCCGAAGCATCGCATCGTGCGTCAGTAAAGGTATAAATGTGGCCAGCAACTTCTCTCCATGCGTGAGTGCATACAATGCACCCCAGAGGCTGAAAAGCCCTAGAAATTGAAGCTCTTTCTCACTTCGACGCAGCCTGAACAATACAAGAAAAAAAACAGCGGGCAGAATAAATCCAAACAAGGTCATTAGATCCTTAAGTCCGTCCAACTGCTGCCTTCGGAAAATACTAGCCTCATCCCCGAATAAAACAGATGCAACTATACCTCCAGAGGCATAGCTATAATTGGATACCTGAATAATAATGTCAGCTGTATCTCCCTCTATGGAAGTAAAGCCTGTAAAGGGTAGATTCTTTTGACGGTCTGAATCTTTGGTTACCCCAGGAGATCCCATCCCCCCTATGAGATTTCCATTAATAAAAATGCGATGTGACATGCGTATATTCTGTGTATGAATCCCATAACGTTTTTGTAAGTGGCTAGGGGTGAGTTTCACTTGCAAATGGTATGTTCCATAACCTTGTCCTTTTCCAAGTGCAGCATTCCATTTCGAAGGAACGGGAACATCCATAGGAGCGGACAATGGTCTGCGGCCTGACATATCCGCTTCAAAATCTTCCGGACCGAGCAGCTTGTCAGGATAGTAGTCCCAGATGCCATTTAGCGGTGCGACACCTTCTTGGCTGAAATCCCATTGACGTAGATCTATACGCCCCTTTATAACCTGAGGATTGTCCCGTTCACTGATCCATACCTGGGCGATCCAGCCCAGTGGAAGCAGAACAACACAAATGAAACTTAGCGTCAACATGATCCAGTGTTTTCTCATCTATGTATTCCTTCCACCCTCATTACAGCGACAGATATCACTTTTTGTCGATTTATTCCTATAGATCCATGTTACACGTTTCCGGTGCTCACGGAAATAGTTCATGAACAGTTTTAGCTCATTTCATAGCAAAAAAAATACTTTTGAGGCTTTCTTATGGTAGGGTAGCAGGCCAAAAAGCCCCGAACTATTCTCGCCAGATGGAAACCAGGGAGAAGCCGGGGCTCAAGTAATGTTCGCAGGGTAAATCCAGCAGGGAATTACACCTACCTATCATAACGTTCTCTGTTAATCTAACGATAGCCTGTCATCCATTCATGGCTTCCTATCTTCGTCCGAGATAAGAGCCAAGCATTGGTTCACAATCTTCTTATTTAGCTGCACAATGCAGATCATCAATTTCATCATATAAGGCCGCGTTTTAAGCTTTACTTGACGGCCTCGGCCAACTTCTGGACAAGTCCGGCCCAACCTTGAGCCATGCGTTCGCGGATCACTGCGTGAGCCTGTCCGAATTCAGTCAGTTTATCCGCATCCCAGCCGCTATGAATCAATGTAAAATGGGTGCCTTCTGCTTGTTCCGCGAGTTCAAATGTCAACGTCCAGTCTTTACCCCAGCGAAAGGCCAGTTTTTGCTGCGGCTTAACTTCAATCACTTGGCAAGGAGACTGTCCAAACGGTCCCGCTTCCAATATGAATTCATGTCCTTCGATGGGCTCCAGATTGCTGGGCATGAACCATGATCCCAGTCCTTCTGCTGTCGAGACCTTAGGCCATACTTTTTCAACAGATGCCATCAATACAAGTTCTTCCTTAATATCCGGTAATGCCGTTGGTGATGATTCCATTCAGGGTTACCTCCTTGACGCTTTTTTCTAACCCAACCTATAATGGGTTTATCTTACATATAAGGTGTGTGATCCCTATGATAGTCTGCTCTGAAAAATCCATTTCCAAACACGGTTGCCGGAAGGGATAGTTCCGCAAGAATTTACCTTCCACACTTCTGTTTTAACATACTTACTCGTGGAGGTATTATACAATGTCATTCAGTTATTACGGCCCTTTATGCACCAAGGTATACGATATTACCAAGCCTATCGGACACTCCTTGGGAGGCGATATTGAATTTTACAGCAACCTGCTGCAGCATTGCAACGGACGCATCCTTGAAGCGATGTCAGGGTCAGGCCGAATGTTTATTCCATTACTCGAAACAGGATTGAAAGTCGATGGAGTCGATTACTCAGAAGCTATGGTTCAGTCCTGCCGTTCCCGATGCACCGAACGTAATCTACTTATGCCTGAGCTATTTGTAGCCGATCTCGAAAATGTGCAGCTTCCCTATCGTTACGAAGCCATTATTATTCCAAGCGGCTCACTGATGCTTATTCAGGGTCGTCGTTCTTCTATACGAATCCTGCAAAATCTCTATGATCACCTGGAGGCAGGGGGCAGGCTAATCTTTGATCTCTTTTTGCCAGACGTGACGAAGCCCGCATCCATTGATACATCAACTGTCCGCTTACCAGATGGTGACACGATTACCGTTGAAGCGAGAACGACCGAAATCAATCTGCTACACCAGTACAAAACAAGCCTGATTCGCTACGAACAGTGGCACGAAGGCAAACTTGTGGACACGGAGTTGCAGGAGCTCACCCTAAGATGGTATGGCGTAGAAGAGTTACGTCTTGTGCTGGAGAAGATTGGATTCACAGATATTGAAGTCTATGCAGACTTTAATCCCGGGCAAGCCCCTACACAATCCAGTCAAAAGTTCGTATATGAAGCAAGACGCAGATCATAGAACCGAACTTCTAACGATCACCACAAACCTTATTTGCCCCTAAATGGGGCTTTCCGAATTCTAACGATCTCCAGTGAGCTTATTTTATCCAAAAACCTGAAAAACAGTATCCATTAGAGCAAAATTAGCCAAATAACGTCTCTGGTGATCGTTAGAAAATTGGAATAGCTAAATTCGCCTAAATAAGGCTTCTCCTGATCGTTAGCGCTCTCGACGTTCGCTAAGCCGCAGGATCACTTTCCCAGCAATGGGTATCCCGTTCCCTGCTTCCCGATAGGAGGCGTCAGCCCCCGAGCCTTTAATATCCGCGCGAATATTGCTCGGCAATCGCCGCCTGCTCTTTGCTGACACCTAGTTCAAGAGCAGCATGATTGGCCCAGTACGGGTCACGCAGCATGCCTCTGCCGATGGCAACCAAATCAGCATCTCCGTTTCCGATTACAGCCTGTGCCAGCGCCGCATCTTCCAACATGCCTACAGCGATTACAGGTGCCTTCAACTCCTCACGGAAACGGCGGGCAAAAGGAACCTGATACCCCGGATAGTTCCCAGGTTTACGCTGACCGGACGGCCCTTCACCGCCGGAGCTGATGTGGAACATATCCACGCCTGCCTCCTGATAGGCACGACCAATCTGAATAGTATGGTCGAGATCATACCCGCCATCCGCATATTCCACCGCAGAGATTCGCATAATCAGCGGCATGTCAGCAGGCATTTCTTTTTTCACCGCGCGAATCACCTCTACGCCAAATCGAGACAGATCTTGTCCATATACATCTTCGCGATGATTCATTAGCGGAGAATGGAATTGGTGAATCAGATAACCATGTGCACCATGCAGCTCGATTGCATCCACACCCGCTTGAACCGCACGACGCACCCCATCCGCGAACTTCTGCACCATTGCTTCCACTTCTTCGGTAGTCAACGCGCGTGGCTCTTTATATTTTTCTCCCGGGAACGTGACAACAGATGGAGCCACAGGCTGGGGTGCATCCTCGGCTTTACGTCCTGCATGTGCAATCTGGATCGCCACTTTAGAGCCGTACGCATGCATTGCGTCTACCAGCTTGGTGAAGGCAGGGATATGCTCGTCTGACCAAATCCCCAGATCATTGTCTGTAATCCGTCCATCGGGATCAACGTCTGTCATTTCAATAATAATGAGTCCTGTTCCACCCACAGCACGGCTCACATAGTGAACCTGATGCCAATCATTCGGGATGCCATCCTTAGCCGTAACCGAATATTGGCACATCGGTGCCATAACGACACGGTTCTGTAACTCTAGGCTTTTGAATTGATAAGGTGAGAATAATTGCTCTGTCATTGTTGGGTACAACTCCTATCCATGGTCTATATTTGTAGGCTCAGCATTGTGAATATGTCATCAGCTTTGTGATCATGCACCAGCCTAGTTTCTGCTCTAACGATCACCACGGACCTTATTTCGGCCTAAAAGGGGCTCTCAGAATTCTAACGATCACCAGTAAGCTTATTTCATCAAAAAAACTGAAAAACAGGCTCCATTGAAGCAAATGAAGCAAATAACGTCTCTGATGATCGTTAGAAAATTGGAATGGCTAAATTCGCCTAAATAAGGCTTCTCCTGATCGTTAGCGTGCGCGACATGCGACATCACTCACACATTCGCATTAATCACATCTTTTATGCACCGGTTTACTTATTAACATTATCTAACAACGTTCACCGCACTTATTCACGCTATTCACGCAGACTCATTCACACCTCAAACGAGTGCTTGCATGCATATATCTTGTTTGTTCACTAATCTATCCTTTAATTTCGATTATTTCCGTTTCACTTTGCATTGCGATTAGCATTGCATCTCCTTGACTTGATCAGTTTGGTTACAGATCGGAGAACATTTTCCCGTTTTTGCCGTAGTTATCTTTCTCCAAATCCTCTATGAAAATAAAAACCTTACTTGCTTCCACACCCAGCGTATCGCAAGCAACCTCGGTCATTCGTTCGATCAACTGGCGCTTCTGCTCCTTCGTTTTGCCTTCCAGCATCTTCACTGTAATAAACGGCATGATCTAAACACATCCTTTCTTCATAGCTATTATGAACCTGAGGTTCAAAAATTCAAGTACGCACTTTTTGGTGCCCATCCACAGGCAGTTGCCTCAGCTTCATATCCCCAATCCATCCCATCAGCAGAATACCCTTCTCGAAATCAGGTCAAAACATGGTATGATATCGTTACAAACCAAACAAAAGGGATATCCTACCAATAGGATTCCATTTTGAAAGGCTCAAGAGGATATCACCATCCCGCGAAGGGCAAAGACATTCTGGAGTGTCAGATTCCGGAAGTGACGCGATCAGATGGAGATCAGATGGAAATACGTGCAGCTGCCAGCACGAAGTGCACTGCTTCATGACGAGGGTGGTCAGCCACATGTACACATTTACAGCCTGGCACCTTGCATTCAACCTATATATTACCCATAAAGGAGCGACTTCACTTGAAAGATATATTAATTAAGAGACTCAGTGCATACGTACAGATGGATACCCAATCCGATGAAAATAGCGACACCTGCCCATCCACGCCCGGACAACTGGCGTTGGGCAAACTGCTTGTCGAAGAATGTACGTCCATTGGACTGCAAGAAGTCACGATGGATGAGAATGGCTACGTGATGGCTACCCTTCCGTCCAATACGGACAAGGATGTGCCTGTCATTGGGTTCCTCGCTCATCTAGACACAGCTACCGACTTTACCGGGAAAAATGTAAAACCACAGGTTGTCGAGAACTATGATGGCTCTGATCTCATGCTGAATCGGGAGCTGGACGTTATTTTGTCCACCAAGGACTTCCCTGAACTCCATGAGTACAAAGGACATACGCTGATTACGACCGATGGCACAACGTTGCTCGGTGCAGATAATAAAGCAGGGATTGCCGAGATCATGACGGCGATGGCTTACCTGGTCGAGCATCCGGAAGTGAAACACGGCAAGATTCGGGTTGCTTTTACTCCCGATGAAGAGATCGGTCGTGGGCCGCATAAGTTCGATGTGGCTGCTTTTGGCGCCAAATATGCGTATACCGTGGACGGCGGGCCGCTGGGGGAACTGGAGTATGAGAGTTTTAACGCAGCAGGGGCCAAGATTACGGTACGCGGTACTAATGTGCATCCCGGCACAGCAAAAGGCAAAATGGTGAATTCACTGAAAATTGCGATGGAATTAAACAGCAAGCTACCTGTAGAGGAAGCACCTGAATCCACCGAAGGCTACGAAGGCTTCTACCATCTGCTGGCGATGGAAGGTGATGTAGAGCTGACGAAGATGCACTACATTATTCGCGATTTTGATCGGGAGAAGTTTGAAGCACGCAAAACCAACTTGTTAAACATTGCGGGCGAACTGAAAGCGAAGTATGGAGATAAAAGTGTTACGGTAGAGATGAACGACCAGTACTACAATATGCGTGAAAAGATTGAGCCGGTTCGCCAGATCGTCGATATCGCGCACGAAGCCATGACAAAACTGGGTATCGAGCCTATCATTCGCCCTATTCGAGGAGGAACAGACGGCTCCCAGCTCTCCTACATGGGCATGCCAACACCGAATATTTTCACGGGCGGGGAAAATTATCATGGCAAGTTCGAATATGTATCGGTAGATAATATGGTCAAGGCCACACAGGTTATTGTGGAGATTGTACAATTATTTGAACAACATGGGAATGTCTGATCGAAGCAGACGGGATCAAGGTTGATTTATACAGAATAGACAGAACGCAAAAGAGCACCTTCTTCATTGAGGGGGTGCTCTTTTTAGTATCACTTCACTCGTACACATTACCTCCTGCAATCTCTCGCAGTTCCTCCACGTTCTGAATGATAATCTTTCGTCTTACTTTGCGAATAATATCCCGTCTGCACAAGTCCTGAATGACCCGATTGAGGTGCCTGTAGCTGGTACCGAGCAGATCAGCAAGTTCCGTTAATTTGGATGTCTGAATCTCCTCTGATGCAGCTGTATCCTGATCAGCCGTAGATAACATATAGCTGGCAAATCGGCTTTCCACGGGATACAACATGTTCAAACTCGACAGATTCGAGAACGTGTACAGCTTGTGTGTCACCTGACTCAGCATAAAATAAAGGAATTTCGGATTCTCGGCATACGTGTTCTGAATGACACGGTAGCTGATAGCGAGTAACAAACAGCGATTCACAGACTGCACGATATTGTTCGCTTCTTTCCCGTTCACCAGCTCCAAGTCACCCACAAGGGCGAGTGGTGTACTGAATCTCAGCAACAGCGACTTGCCATTCGGCAGTGTTGTGAAGATTTTCAGCTTACCTTCAACGAGAAAATATAAACGTTCAGGACGTTCTCCTTTTTCACAAATAACCTCGCCCTTCTCCGCCTCCAGAAGACGTAGCTCGCCAAGCAATGTTTCGTCCAACACCTGATCCAGTCCATGCTCCCGAACCAGTTGCCGCATAAGCTCAAAGTTCAACACTTCCTTCATCCAGCCCCACCTCCAATGTGATCTTGCTATACAAAATGGACACATGTCCTATATTTCAATTGAAAACTCATCCATCAATTGGCATAAAAACAGTTACAACTAGAACTAATATCCAAGAAAACGCACCACATGGGAAAAAGTTTGAATATCATTTGGAAAATAGTTTGATTTTCATGTAATCAGGCATTCAGGATATCCGATTTTTGTCCGATGAACAATAGAGGTTCTGCAAATTTTCCAATTTACTTCACATTTAAATATTGAGAGGATGATTTAATTCCATGAGTAACATAAACATTGTTGATGCATTGTTAAAAGCCTTGCCTTATATTAGTCTGATCCTCCGAGAGCCAGCCAGCTTGACCGTGTATGACCACGAGAAAGTATTAGATGTGATTATGACGGAGAAATTCAATCTTGGATTTGAAAAAGGCATGAAACTTATCGATTCCTATCAGAACTATGCTGTATTGAAAAACGGTCGGGAAGCTACACTCTCTACATTGCCTAAAGAAGTGTTTGGAGTAGAGCTGGATACGCTGAACGTCCCTATCTTTGATGATAATAATAACGTTGTGGCTGTATTCTGTGTATCCTATGACCAGTCCAATCAGAATCAACTGGAAGACATCATTCAGGAAAATCAAGACATCAATGCAAACCTGGTTGACATGGTGCAGCATGTAGCCGCTCATGCCGAAGAATTGCAGGCTACCAGTGAACAGATTTTGGAGAACACCAGACTGGCTGTCCAGAACTCATCCCAGATTAACAAGGTTGCTGGCTTCATTCGTGAGATTTCTGAACAAACCAACCTGCTCGGCCTGAATGCCGCAATCGAGGCTGCCCGTGTAGGTGAAGCCGGTGCCGGGTTTGGTGTCGTGGCATCCGAAGTACGTAAACTTTCTGTTGATGCGAAACAAGCAACGACCGATATTGATGCCAGTTTGAAAGACGTACAACAAGTGATTCAGCAGATGGAGGTTGAAGTATCCCAGATCGCTGCTTCCTCGCAGGAACAGGCAAATCTGGTTGCATCCTTCACCGATGTTATTGAGAAGCTGAATGATACAGGTGCACGCATGAAAGCTCTTTCCGAACAATTGATCAGCTACTCCGTAGAGAAGTAATATAAGGAAACAAGAACAACTCCTACTCGAACGATCCATCAGATGCACTATACTGATCGATTTAATGATGTAAATTATGTAATAAACAGGACTTGGAATGCCATCATGGTAGTCCAAGTCCTGTTTTATGGTGTTATGACAAGCTTATTCGTTGGTTTATTAAACCTTTTTTGCACCTGTTACTTCCTTTTCTGACCCCCAGCATTCAATCTCGCCCGGAATATGAATCAGATCACGGGTGAAGACAGGATCACGTCCCTCAGCCTTCTGCCGCTTATAATCTTTTAACGCTTCAAAAGTGACTTTAGACAGCATCAGGATGGCAATCAAGTTAACTACAACCATCAGACCCATGAACAGGTCTGCCAAATCCCATACCAGTTGCACCTTCGCCACCGCACCAAATACCACCATGCTAATGACAGCAACGCGATAAACCCAGAGCCAGACTTTGTTAGACTTTATGAATTCAATGTTTGTTTCGCCGTAATAGTAATTACCAATCAACGTACTGAAGGCAAACAGGAATACCATCACCGCCAGGAAGCCTGAAGCCCACGAACCGATGTGTACACTGAGCGCAGCTTGAGTCAGCTCAATACCACCCAGATCTGAACCCTGGTATACCCCGGATAATAAAATAATCATAGCCGTACTTGTACAAATAACCAGTGTATCTGTCAGAACGCCAAACGCCTGGATCAGGCCTTGTTTGACCGGATGAGAGGTATCTGCCGTTGCCGCAGCATTTGGCGCACTACCCATGCCGGCTTCATTCGAGAATAGTCCACGTTTAACACCATTCATCAGCGCAGCACCCAGTGTCCCGCCAGCGACCTGTTCGATGCCGAAGGCATTTTTCACAATCAACGCAATCATTGCTGGAAGTTCTGTGATGTTTGCGAGCACGATAAATACAGCCACCCCAATATACAACACGGCGAGCACAACCACGATATATTCTGATGCTTTCGCGATCCGTTTAACCCCGCCCATAATGATACCTGCAAAAACAACTGCCATAATAATGCCAACCGTTAAACGGTCTGTTCCAAAGGAGTTTTGGAATGCCACTGTGATGGTGTTGGACTGTACAGCGTTAAAGACCAAGCCGAACGAAAGGGTAATCAGGATAGCAAAAAGAACCCCCATCCATCGTTTTCCAAGCCCACGTTCCATATAGTAAGCTGGTCCCCCGCGGAATCCGCCTTTGTCTTTAACTTTGTAGATCTGAGCCAATGTGCTCTCGACGAAACTCGAAGCCGACCCAATAATTGCAATAACCCACATCCAGAAAACAGCACCAGGTCCCCCTAAAGCTATGGCAAGTGCGATTCCTGTAATGTTTCCCGTACCCACGCGTGCGGCCATACTGATACAAAAGGCTTGAAATGGGGAAATTTTCCCCGGCTCCTTGCTCTTTGGCTCTCTGAGCACCTTGACCATATCACCGATCATACGGAATTGCATGAACCTCGTTTTCGTTGTGAAATAGACTCCGCAGACGACCAGCAGAATGATTAACAGTTTAGACCAGAGAAAATCATTGAAAATAACGACAACATCTTGTATTGTTTGCTCCATCGATACGCCCCTTATTATGATGTATTATAAAAAAAGACTACTGCATTCGTTTCTTATCCCAGGACTTCGTCATGACTGACCGGGTGCTATGCTTGAAACAACTGAAAATTTGCAACATTTTACATGACAACAGGCTCAGACTGATGCATGTTACTTATACTACAAGTGCATCTACCGAAATAGACAAATACCTACATGATTTCTGGACATTTTTTTTGAAAATGCGCCTCTCTCATCCAGTCATTGTCATCTAACCTTACATGTGAGCTTCTATGCAAGTTTGCGTTTGGGAAGTATGATAGGAGAGGCCTCTGAGGATATGGTGATAAGCATGAGGTAAATAAAACAGGATTTTATGGCGAGACAAACCGCCGTTTAAATAGAGCTTTTTTAGGGATATACCGTGATGAATTGGAAAGGACGTGAGAGATTTGCGTTATTTTATCGTGGACGATGATCCAAGCGTGCGTTCCATGCTAATGGACATTATTGAAGATGAAGGATTGGGTGACATTGCCGGGGAAGCCGAGGATGGAGCCCATATTCATGCCGAATTGCTGGAGCTGCATAAGGTGGATGTCCTGCTGATCGATCTGCTGATGCCGCATCAGGATGGGATACAGACCGTACGTGCGCTTGAAGGAAAGTTCAAAGGCAAGATTGTGATGATCTCCCAGATTGAGTCCAAAAACATGATTGGAGAAGCTTACTCCTTAGGTATTGAGTATTATATTACGAAACCGATTAACCGGCTGGAGATTCTATCCGTGCTTCGCCTTGTGGAAGAGAGATTGCGTATGCAGCAGTCTATTGCTGATATCCAGCGTACACTGCAAGGGCTGACGGGTTTACAGACAGGTGGGCGCAAACAGGCGCAGGCTCCGGACAAAACCATTACTACCACAGGTCATTTTCTGTTGTCCGAGATGGGCATGATCGGGGAGGCGGGCAGCCGAGATCTACTGGACATGCTGGAATATCTTGAACAACTAGAGACAGAGGAACATAAGCTATCACCTTACACATTCCCTTCGCTCAAAGACATCTTCCAGCAAGTAGCTCAACGCAAACTAGGAGAGACTGCCTCAGCTGCAGACATTACCAAAGAGGTCAAAGCAGCGGAACAGCGGGTGCGCAGAGCCATTTTTCAGACACTGAGTCATGTGGTGTCTCTTGGATTGACAGACTATACCCATCCGAAATTTGAGAACTATGCTTCCAAATTTTTTGATTTTACCGAGATTCGCAAAAAAATGCTCGAACTGCAAAACAACGTGGAGCCCTCGCTGTCCCAAACCCGAATCAATACGAAAAAATTCGTGCAGGTGCTGTACTTGGAAGCCAAACGCATGCTTCATTAAATTAGAACAGACATGATTGATTGACCATCAACGAAAACAGGCATGAATGATCGACCGTCAAAACTGCCTCACGGTGATGCGAGGTTAGCCCTGACGGCGATCTTCATGCCCTTCCTTGATTGGGGTTGATGTGTTACTCTGTTCGCCCAAACCATACAAGTTCATATCATGATACATTGTTGCGATATATAGTTGCATTCCCGTTCCGTTCACTCTTACGTTCGCGCCTGATTCCGGGATATTCGATTATACTCATTAATCAATTCATCCAGTGCCATCGACTGCCGAATGACTTCGGGATGTCCAAGCCTTCCCTTATTATGCTCCACCAGTTTATGAAGGTTATGCCTGGCTTTTTCTATTTTGTTTTTCAAATCCAAACTCATAACCATGGCCCCTGATACCTCCTTCATTTGTGTTCCATTGTATTGTTTCCTGTCAATCTATAGTTGGATTAACATATGGCAGAGGAGACATGGATGTTTTGTATGCTTCTCCAAAATTTGAAAGGGCTAATTTCATTCTAATAGAGATTGGCGAAAAATACCAGATGTAACGCCGTCTTGTCACTTTCTCCCTACTCTATACGCGGCCTCTGTTTATGCGTTTTCTGCCTGAAAAGGCTTTGTGTCATAATTGTGTATTTTATAAAAATAAACCAAAATGCACCCCTCCAATCTCGAACCCCATGGTTGGTGTCCTTCTGAGAATGGAGAGATGCTCCCGGTTACCTCTTATTCATGTCGGATGAAGCTGTCCTGTCTGTTATGCTGACGTATATTTACACATTGGATATCCGTTATTAGATTTGGAATATTACTTCGTAACTTTCACTTGTATCGTTTCACTTGTCGTCTTCCCATGATCATTGACCCATTCCACTACATACTCATAATCACCAACGGCACGATCTTTGATCTCAACCTTGGCTGTCTGCGCATGAGGAGAAGATGGCGTCAGCGGCTGGTTGTCAATCTCAGTACCATTCTCATACAATCGGTATGATGTGGCATTCGTGCCCCACCACATATTCATTGTGATTGTATAGTTGCCATCTCCATCCCAATTGTCGTGGGACAACTCTGGCTGAGATGGTTCAGCATTACGAACGGTTATCGTGAGCGGCTGACATTCCGTTTTACCTTTGGCATTCGTTAGCTCACACGTATATACATACGTTCCATTGGCCCGGCCTTGAATGGAAGTGGATGCCTTCTGCGCTGCAGGGGTGGAGGCAGATAACTTCTGACTATCCAGCAGTTCTCCGTTCTCATACAGCTTATATCCTGTACCGTTATTCCCCCACCACATGTTCATGCTCACCGTGTAGGTTCCATCACTAAGTCCATTTCCGTGACCGTTATTATCTGACAGAACAGGCACTCCGGGAGCACCAGTAGCCTGATCCCCGGCCACTACCGTTATTTCAACGCTTGCCTCGGCGATCAGTCCCGCACCATTCTCCGCACGAGCTGTAAAGATATGCTTGCCGACAAGCCCAGCCAGCGCAATCTCATCCCCTGACTGCACAGTCTCGCCATCCCAAGTCAGCTCCAGACGTGTAATACCCGATTCAGGGTCTTCAGCCTTCACCTTCACTTGAAGCACATCATCCTCGCTCATCTGCTCCGCTGGCAAGCCTGTAATGACTGGAGGTGTGGTGTCCTCCGGCTCTTGCGGGCCACCCACATAGCGAATATTCGGAGCCTTCGGCTGTTCCATGCCTGCACCGAGATAAAAGCTTGTGTGTGGAGGCTGGTTATAAGCAACATTTTGCCATGCTACGCCAAGACGATAGACTGGATCATGCATCAACGTACGAAGCCGAACATCGGTCTCATCGGTCGTGGTATAGATCCGCAGCTCGGAGCTGTCTTGACTGCGCCAAATCACTTCCTCACGCCAGTCGCCGAACAAATCAGCTTGTAAGCTTGGATTGGCTTTGGTTCCATTGTTTGAAGCGGCTCCTGTTGCTGTCAGCAGATTAACCGTAGTTTGGTTCTCGTAGTCCCACTTGTCGATTCGAATACCATCCTGCAGTTCACGCAACAGATCGCCGTCCCACCAAATTCCAAAGTTTGTGGAGGAAGGAATCTTCGTGGTGATCAATTCCCCCTTGGCACTATACAGCCCGGTAATCGGAATATGCTGTTCATTGGTAATCGTGGCAGCCCATACCTCAGCCCCCGGATAGTTTGGATCGATATCAGCTGCCATACCGCGACCCGTGTCCATGCCCGTGAACACACCCCAAAGCACTTCACCTGTGGCTGCATCTCTCATCTCCATGCCATATTTCGAGCTTCGATCCTCATGTACCCCGAATACCTCCATCCCCGGACGGGTTGGATCGAGGTCACTGAGATGCATGGCATCTCCATGTCCCAGTCTTGTGTTGTAAAGTGGCTTACCGTCATCATCAATGGCCATCGCTCCGAATGTAATCTCATCTTTGCCGTCACCGTCCACATCACCTACGGACAGGTTGTGATTCCCCTGACCTGCATAGGAACCGTAACCCTCATCGTTCGAGTCAAAACGCCATACCTGACTGAGCTTACCATCCTGAAAATTGTAAGAAGCAAGTACTGTACGCGTGTAATACCCGCGGCTAAACATTGCACTCGGATGCTCTCCGTCCAGGTAGGCAACCGCGGCAAGGAAGCGGTCTACACGGTTTCCGTATCCATCCCCCCATGCAGCAACATCTCCGCGCGGCGGATCATATTTCACCGTATCCAGTGCCGCCCCGGTCTCTCCATCAAATACGGTAAGAAACTCATCACCCAGCAGCACATATCCGGAGCTGTTACGATGATCTGCATTCGCATCCCCGATGACTTTCCCTTGTCCGTCAACGGTTCCGTCTGCGGTTTTCATCATCAGTTCAGCCCGGCCATCCCCATCAAAATCATAGACCAGGAACGGTGAGTAATGTGCCCCTGCCCGAATATTCGGCCCCATATTGATCCGCCAGAGACGGGTTCCGTCCAGCTTGTAGGCATCCATATATACAATGCCGGTAATCCCGGCCTGGGAATTATCCTTACCGTTATTCGGCGACCACATGAGCACGATTTCGTACTCGCCATCCCCATCGACATCCCCGACACTGGCATCCCCTGCATAGTAGGAATAAGGTTGCCCGTCTTTGGTATACGCATCGGCAGGTTTCTGCAGCGGCACGGACAGGTATTGCTCCTGCCATACACCGAACTCTTTCGTCGCCGGCTTCTCTACTCCATTTTCTACCATCGTAACACGGTATTTAGAACTATCCGTCCCTTCGGCATCCGTATAGTTCGTGCTTCCCGACAGAGGATCTGCATTCAGCTTCACATCATCACGATACAGATTGAAAGCAATCGAATCCGTATCCAGCCCCAACATGCGCCAGCCAATGTAGTTGCCTTGCCCCGTTTTCACCGCAACCGGTGCACGATCCAAATACTCCATTGCCCGATTCAGCGTTGTAGCTACCGGAGTTTCAAGCACACTGGACAGCTCGGATACGCCGCCTGCGTTCACTGAGGCCACTTTATAGTAATAAGGAACTGTACTGAGAATGGTGGAATCCTTATACAAAGTTTCCTTGGTACGACCAATCATCTCATAAGGCCCATCCTGGTTCTTGGAACGATAGATTTGGTAAAAACGTGCACCAGTAGCTTCGCTCCATGTGAAGGAAGCATCGTTTTTATTAACCTCTTGTAACGTCAGCCCCGAAGGCACCTCCGCCTTCGTTACACTTGGGTCAATCGTAGATACGTTCAGTGCATTGGATGCCAGTGACTCCATCCCTGTCTGGTCCACCGCCGTTACCGTGTACACATAGTCCATACCAAGTTCGATCTGGTTATCTGTGTAGGCCGGTTCATCAACCGTAGCAAGCAATTCCGGTTTAGTTGCTCCAGCAGATTGCCGATAGACCTTGTACTGCACATCTCCTGCAGCTGCCTCCCACGACAATACCGCACGGCTTGGGTCACTGTTCAGATCAAGATCATCAAGTTGAAGCTTAGACGGAGCCATAAAGGTCGGTGTGATCTCCAATCCATTGAGATGCGCGGTCTGTCCACTGAACACCAGATTCATCTGACCGTCCTGCACTTGAACATCGTTGATAACCTTCTCCGCTATATTTTGGGCACCCGAAGATACGGTTCCGTAGTCCTTGCCCTCGATATTGATATTGGTTCTAGCGGAGCCGATCCAGTCCCCAATGTAAGCCTTGACCGAATAGCTGCCATTCGGCAGATCCACCTTAAACTCATAGTTTCCGCCAAAATATATGACAAAATCGCGGCGCAGTGCATCCGTGGCATTGCCACGGTCCCGATCCGCCATATTCGCTGAAGAGGTCAGGCCGTATCCACGCTCCGGTGTGTACAAGGTATTCCGAGTCACTTCGTTATACCCTTCCGCGACTGGTGAGCCAACGGGACCAAAATCGTATCGATATGCTGCCGACCTCGTTGTGAAGCTCGCCTCGTCCGAAGGCTCGGATTCGCCGCGGCCATTCACGGCGGTCACACGCACCGTATAGGTTTCGCCTTCGGTAAGGCCAGATAAGGTCATGGTCGGAACCGTTGCTGTTCCGGCAAGCGTATATGCAGATGCTGGCTCGGAGGACAGCTTGCGATAGATTTTGTAGATATCTGCTGTATCATCCGCTGTCCATTTCAATACAGCGCCCGCGTTGCTGATGCTCCCAGCTTTCAGACCGCTGGGCTTCACCGGAACCTCGGCAGGCACTTCAGCATCTCGCACGGCATCTGCCAGTGGAATATCAAGTTCACGCACCGCACCAGCAACCATTCTGGCGATCTGAATGGCACCGTACTCCTGAAAATGCGTATTGTCAGCAACCCCATTAGGGAACGCCTGATAAATACCCGGTGCAACATGCAGGAACACCGACAGTGTAGCCTCGGGCCCAATCGAGTCATAATATTCGATGCTGAGTTTGCTCAGATCAATCAGTAGCACATTGTTTTCGGACGCTACTTCTTTGGCTGCCTGAACATATTCAGGGAAGGAAACATTGAATTTACCCGTACTTGCGTTGAAGTCCCTACGCCCCATTGGCGTTACCAGAATCGGCGTTGCCCCCCGTTGCCGCACACCGTCTATGTAGGTTTTCAGATAGATTTTGTAATCGGCCGGGGAAGCGTAGCGGTCAGGCACACTGATGGTCGCATCATTATGTCCGAACTGAACGAACAGATAGTCTCCTGGACGGATCACTCTCAGAATTTCATCCAGCCGCCCTTGAAAAATAAACGACTTGGAGCTACGTCCACCAATGGAATGATTTTTAATCTCCACGGTATCGTTAAAAAAGGAAGGGAACATCTGCCCCCAGCCCGCTTGCGGCTCCCAATACGGATTGTAGGTCTGCATCGTGGAATCCCCTGCCAGATACAGAGCAGGTTTGATGCCAGCACCGCGTTCCGCTTGCTTGGTAATCACCAATGCATTCAGATTCGCAGCTGCACCGGAGAAGACCAGATTCATCTGACCATCCACCAACGCGATGTCGAAGTTCATCTCCAGATACTCGCCTGCCGCTTTGCTGTTCAGCTGCACCTTGTTCATGCTTTCTACATCGATGGCAATTTCAGTAGATCCTGCAGCATCCCCGGCAACAAGCGAGACCGTATAGTCACCGTTCGGCAGATCCACATTGAATTGTGCACCTGTAGCAAACGTTGCAAAATCAGACTTGATCGGATCACTCGTCCCACGATCCCGCACCGTCACCTTGGATGCATCCGCAAAACCATATCCTCGTTCCGTCGTATAAACGGTTTCCTCTCCCACACCCGTATACCCCTCCGCCACGGCTCCTGATCCAAAATCGTATCGATAAACGGTTGTTTCCCCAGCATCAACAGCTGCATCCAGTTCTGCCGCACTTACTGCTGTCGTACCATAGAATGCACCCCATCCCAAACTGGAAATCGTAAATATGAATATCAGCACAATTAAACCGAGTTGCCGTGTCTGTTTTGCGATCATCTACACCCACCCTTTCGTTTCTTCAACATGCCCTTCTGCTGAATTAAATAAAGTAAGCGCTTGCATTTTGTTGCTTTATAACCCACCTACGCTTCTTACGACTCTCCCTGTCCCTCTGACTCCACTTCCACCTCCCCTTTCCCACCGCAGTTAATGCCGCCGCTTCCAGGCTCATACCGAACTGCAGATTTGATTTCCCCTCGATACTAACGTTAATGTCCTGGAAATAACATGTAATTTTCCGTCCTTTTTCACCAAAAACCCGATATATTATCCCACGATTTAACTGACTGTCACATAAGCAACCGTTTTCCGATGTTTCAGGTAATAATATCCCTTTCCATAACCGGGTCATTCGGTTACAATAGGGCGATATGTGTGTCCGGGTCCGGCGGATGCCAACATGCCGTTTCGAGAATGGCCTACGCAGGCCTAGGATTCAGATTTGATATTAATTGGAGGCTTATCAACACCATGCAAACCGAGTCACAGACTAAAGTCAAAATCATAAACGCCGATCCCAGCGCGATGGGATTATTTGGGCTTGCGATTGTAACCCTTGTCGCTTCTTCCCAAAAACTCGGCATTACCGACGGACTTAGCTACGCTATTCCGTGGGCGATCTTCCTGGGTGCTTTCGCCCAACTATTCGCATGTATTCAGGATTCCAAACGCAATAACACTTTCGGCACCACTGCTTTCGGTGCTTATGCCTTCTTCTGGTTCGCCATGGGTGCCAACTGGATGATTAAAATGGGTGTGTTCGGCTCTACACTCGCTGAGCAGACTGATGGCAAACAGCTTGGATTCGCTTTTGCCGGATACCTGATCTTCACCTTGTTCATGACGATTGGCGCTGTTGAAGCCAACAAAGTGTTGCTTATCATTTTCATTCTGATCGATTTCTTGTTCCTTGGTCTGACCTTTGACGCTTTCGGCGTAGCACCACATATCTTCCATACGATTGCTGCATACGCTGAGATGGCGATTGGCATTGTGTCACTGTATGGTACAGGTGCTTCGGTTCTGAATGCTCACTTCGGTTATACTTTCCTGCCGATCGGCAAACCGTCCGGTATTTTCAGACCTAAGGCTTAATATACGGATTGAAATTTCACCGCCTGCGCGCCGGTCCGCGCCTGGCGGTTTTTTCGTATTCCCTCGTCTCGTACCTCTACAATTGAATATGATCCTGACCGACACCTATACTAAGGAGAAAACCATCCGAACCCAAGAAGTAGCTTCGAGAAATGCTGCACTTAGAAATAAACATCATCGCAGCCATACTGTAAGGAGGAAGAAACATGAGAGAGATACCGAAACCGACGGAGATGGATCAAACGGAGAGAAAGTATGTACGCGAAACGCGTTGCTTCAAAACGGCACGGGTATTCCCGACAGATGTCAACAATCATAACACCTTGTTTGGCGGCAAGCTGATGTCCTACATTGACGATATCGCCTCCATTGCTGCTTCCAAGTTGTGCCGGGTAAATACCGTTACTGCATCAACCGACTCAGTCGATTTTCTGTACCCGATTAATCCTACGGACTCCGTAACACTTGAATCGTTCGCTACGTGGACCGGTCGCAGTTCCATGGAAATTTTCGTGAAGGTTATTCGTGAGGATCTGAAGACGGGGGAGAAAAAAATTGCGGCGACGGCTTTCCTGACCTTTGTAGCCTTGGATGAGAATAACCGCAAACTGATCGTGCCCCGTATTATTCCGGAGACTGAGGAAGAGAAAAAGCTGTACGAGACTGCACCTGACCGCGCAGCCATGCGGAAACAACGGCGGGAAGAGAGCAAAAAGTTCGCCGACTTCCTGACCGTAACGTATCCTTGGGAATAAGCACAAAACAGTTTAACCAGAGGATGCCGGATAGATCGATACCGTTCTGCTATCCGGCAACTCTCCACCCATCGAAACACACCACTGTTGATAGAGACGGAATGCATCTCCACTTTCTATATACTGCTTAGACATGTATATGCCCTGCTCTATGGAAGGGACACGTCCTGCAACGTATAGTCGAAAGCCCGCATTTAACAGCACCTGATTTACAAACGTAAGATGACCATCCCCGCGTAGTACACTCTCCGCCACCTCAACTTGCTTCGCTGCGGTCCAGATCATATCCGGCACAGGCATATCCAGATCGTAGCTTGAAGGATCTACGAGTTCAAGCTTCGTTTCGCCATCCTCCACAGCATACACACGCGTAGGACGATCAATATAGAGATCCTCCGATCCTTCCATACCTTGAACAACATAAGCACGTTGATAATGAAAACGAGTAAGGAGTTTGGAAATTCGATCCAGAAACGTATTATGAAACACTCCAAAAACAAGATAAGATGAATGATTATAATCAATCAGCTTCTCGGCTGTATTCAGTACCGTTCGAAACCCCAGTTCTTCCCGTAATGGGCGAAGTCTGCGTAGCGGCTCACACCAGTCTTCCGCAGAAACATACATTATACCTGTATGGAGAGCCGCACTCCGGGCATTTTCCCGTTCCATCTTGCGTGTATCGATCCCTGCCTCTCTCAATACAACAGACAGCGTAACTCCCCACTTGGGTGGTAAAGGCTCACTGCCGTGTAGCGTAACCGGCAAACCCGCTGCCGCCAGTACAAATGCCACAGGGTATGTTGCCATAAATGACTTGGTTCGTCCGTCGTAAGGACCCGCACAATCCAAACTATCCTGAAATACGGAGAAACGCTCCGCACTGTTCCGGCACGCATGCACAAAGGCTTCCATCTCCTCGACATTCTCCATCTTCATCCGCTCAGCCATAAGAAATGCAGCCGTCTGGGCAGGAGAAACTTGCTGTTTCAATATATTCTCGGCAACAATCAGTGCCTCTGCATAATTCAGATCACGTGAGCCTCGTTTGCCGCGCCCTACCTCTCTGAGGATCTGAGACATATCCATAGAGCATCCTCCTTCCCATTATGACTGGAGCAGTTGATGTGCTTTCACAATCGCTGTAGCTACATCGACCATCCGTTTGCGTTCATCCATCGCTTTTTTGCGTAACAGATCATAGGCTTCCGATTCGGAGATCTGCTTTAAATCACACAAGATCGCCTTCGCCATATCAATCCATTTTCGATCTTCCAGTCTGGAGTGCAGTTGCTTTCGCTCTTGCTCCCATTGCTTGCGCTCCATATAACGCCGCGCAGCAAAGTGTAGCGTCCAGTGAATTTCCGGCCCAGCCATAGACGGTGTAAGAATGCCATCAAACGAGGTATCAACCTCGCAGTCTTCTACAGAGGAAGATGCTGTATCCGGAGCACACCACCAGAGAAGCGGAGTATCCGACTTCTCCTCACCCAGCCGCTTTACCCAATAAGCCACGTCCGCAAGAGACAAATGCAGGATGGAGGCATCGACTTCACGAGCAAGCTTCATCACCTCATCCTCCCTGTCCGAGACCTTCACATGATAGCCAACCGCTCCCAGCAGCTTCTCCGGTGTTAGAGGGATTGCTTCGGACGAGCCGGCCTGAATGGGATGTACACGGATGACCAATATGGATCGCATGATGGATCAATCCCTCCTTATATTGATATACAATACCCACACTAACTTTTAATGCATTACCACATGAAAGTGTGAAAATGTCATATTACCTGACAAAAATTAAGAAATAAACATCGGTATTTCAAAATCCCAGGTGTTCTGAATTATTCGTGAGAAGCATATAGAGATGCATCATGATCCTCGGTTTGATCTTAATAGATTAAAATGGAAAAAATAATAGATTGGCCATGATTATTCATGACACATTTTCTACATTATATGGCGATCCAGAGGCATTACATGGATTTATTTTCATATTTTTTTGTAATTTATAGCACATTTTACGTAATCGATTCAGCTTTTCTTTAAACTCATGTAAACATAATTAACTTCAAATTTCAAATACTTTTTTATGTCAACTATATTGACATGAATAAATCATTATTTTATAGTTAACCCATAAGAACTCCATAACTGAAGAATCACTCACAGTTACAACGACGTAGCTGGTTGAAACGGCAATGAAGCCTGTTTTGCAAATTCGGAGATAAGGGATGCGTATGTATATGTGCAGTCCTCCGATGCATGACAGGCTTTTTCGATTTTTAGGAAGAGACGAAGGTAGCGTAGTGAACAGAATACAGAAATGGATCTGAGGGGGCTAACCACAATGAGTACAACGAAAAAACTGGTGCTGGTCGGCAATGGTATGGCGGGAATTCGTACAATTGAGCATATTCTGAAACTCGCACCACACGCATATGACATTACCGTCTTCGGCGCAGAGCCGCATCCAAACTACAACCGCATCATGCTATCTTCCGTTCTCGCAGGCGGAACCTCCATTGAAGATATCGTGATTAATGACTGGAGCTGGTACGAAGATAACGGTATCCATGTCTATCCAGGTGACCCTATCGTGCAGATCGATACGGTACGCAAGGAAGTTGTATCTCGGAATGGGGTCCACGCATCCTATGATGAGCTGATTATGGCGACAGGTTCACAGGCTTTCATCCTGCCTCTTCCAGGCGCGAATAAAGAAGGGGTCATCGGCTTCCGTGACATTAGAGACTGTGAAACGATGATGCAAGCATCCCAAAAATATCGTAAGGCGGCTGTCATCGGCGGCGGACTGCTCGGTCTGGAAGCTGCTCGGGGACTATTGAATCTGGGTATGGACGTAACCGTCATCCATATTAATGGACACTTGATGGATCGAAATCTGGATCTGCCTGCTGGATTAATGCTTCAGCGAGAGCTTGAGGAGCAGGGCATGAAGTTCCTTTTGAACAAACATACGGAAGAGATTACAGGCAAAGGCCGGGTTAAGGCACTTCGCTTCACCGATCAAACGGTGCTTGAGACAGACCTCGTCGTGATGGCGGTCGGTATTCGCCCGCAGATTGAACTGGCTCGAAACAGCGGTCTGGACGTTAACCGCGGGGTCATTGTAGATGACTATATGCATACCAGTATCCCTGGAATCTCTGCTGTGGGAGAGTGTGCGGAGCATCGCGGCATTGCCTATGGACTCGTAGCTCCGTTATATGAACAAGGCATGGTTCTTGCCAAACGGCTCGCTGGAGTAGCAACGGAAGGATATGAAGGGTCAGTCACTTCAACCAAGCTGAAGGTGTCGGGAGTCGACGTATTCTCTGCCGGACAATTCAAGGACTCGCCAGACACACGCAGCATTCGCATTCAGGATGATGTAGACGGTGTATACAAAAAAATGGTGATCAAAGAAGGCAAGCTCGTCGGTGCAGTGTTGTTTGGCGATACGACCGATGGCGCATCCCTCTTTTCCTTCATTAAAAGCGGTGAGGACATCAGCGGTCGTGAAAAAGAAATTTTGCTCGGCGTGCCTTCTGGCGGGTCCGGTTCCGGCCCTTCTGTAGCCGAGCGCATGGCTGCCATGCCAGATGATGAGATCATCTGTGGCTGTAACGGTGTAACGAAAGCTGCCATCGGTGATGCTGTTCTCAATAAAGGATGCAACACTGCCCGCGCTATCAAATCCTGCACGAAAGCTTCCGCTTCCTGTGGTGGATGTAAACCAATCGTGGAGTCGCTGCTCACCTACTATGCAGGGGACAACGTGGGCGAGCAAACCAAAGAAGGTATCTGCGGCTGTACTTCATATGACCGGGATGAGATTGTAGCCCAAATCAAGGAGATGGGCCTGAAAACCGTCAAAGAAGTCATGAACGTGCTTGGCTGGGATGAGCCAGAAGGTTGCTCCAAATGCCGCCCTTCCCTTAACTACTACCTTGGCATGATCTGGCCTACGGAATATGAGGATGAGCGTGTATCCAAATTTACGAATGAACGTTACCATGCCAATATCCAGAAGGACGGCACGTATTCCGTTATTCCGCGAATTTACGGTGGCGTAACGTCCCCGGCAGAACTGATCAAGATCGCAACAGTTGCAGAGAAATACGACGTACCGATGGTCAAATTTACGGGTGGACAACGACTCGATCTACTTGGGGTACAGAAGGAAAACCTGCCGAAGATATGGGAAGAACTCGACATGCCTTCCGGCTTCGGTTACGGCAAAGCTTTACGGACAGTAAAAACATGTGTAGGTAATACGTTCTGCCGCTTCGGTACACAGGATTCGATCGAGATGGGCATTCGTCTGGAGAAAAAACTAGATAAGATGGTCGCTCCAGCCAAAGTAAAATTGGCCGTCTCCGGATGCCCGCGGAACTGCGCGGAAGCCACCATCAAGGATCTCGGTGTCGTAGCCATTGATGGAGCTTGGGAGCTTCATGTCGGTGGCAACGGCGGTGTAAAAGTCCGGGCAGCAGAGCTCTTGTGCACGGTGAAAACGGATGCTGAAGTCGAAGAGTGGACTTACGCTTACCTGCAATACTATAGAGAGAACGCAAGATGGAACGAGAGAACAGCGGCCTGGATTGAACGGGTAGGTCTGGATCATGTGAAGGAGGCTCTGGCAGATCAGGACGTACGTCTCGCACTGGTGGAACGTCTGGAAGTGACACTCGGTCACACGGTAGATCCTTGGAAAGAGATTATTGAAGATGAGAAATTGCGTAAAAACTTCATCCCACTATCCGGTGCAGAACCGGTAGCCCACTAGAAGAGGAGAATCAGCGATGAGTAAATTTCGAATTGGGCATCTGGCCGATATTGATGAAAAAGGGGCTCGTACCTTTCTGGTCGAGGATACCGAAATTGCCGTTTTCAAACTGAGCGACGGTAGCCTTCATGCCGTGGAAAATCGTTGCCCTCACAAGGGCGGCAAGCTATCAGAGGGTATGGTCTGCGGAACAGCCGTTCACTGTCCGCTACATGACTGGAAGATTGATCTGCGAAGCGGCAAGGTCCATGAACCGGACGATGGTTGCTTGAACACGTACAAAACAGAAGTGGACGGAGATAGCGGAGATATCTATATCACGATTGCAGGTTAACACAGCGGTCGGCTTGATAAGCACTACTGACAGAAGAGGGGTGCACAATGGATTTTGTTAAACCTGCAAACGTCAATTATGGGAACACGGTCATGAGCCGGGGGCTGGTAAGTATCATCGGTGCCGGCCCTGGTGATCCCGAACTGATTACAGTCAAAGCCTTGAAACGGATTCAGTCTGCTGATGTTATTATGTATGATCGACTTGTCACAGACGAATTACTTGCCGAAGCGCGGGATAGCGCTCTCCGCATTTACTGTGGCAAAGCTCCCGGGCTTCACTCTATGAGCCAGGAGATGATCGGACGTATGCTGGCTTCTCATGCAGCAGAAGGCAAACACGTCGTCAGGCTTAAAGGCGGCGACCCGTTCATCTTCGGTCGTGGCGGGGAAGAAGCGCTGGTGCTGGCGGCGTCTGGTATCCCGTATGAGATTATCCCAGGCATCACTTCGGCTGTGGGCACCTCCGCTTCTTCGCTCATCCCGCTGACCCATCGCGGGGTCGCTTCTTCTTTTGCCTGCGTGACGGGAACCGGCAGTGACGGAACTGTATCCTCTGTCCGCTGGGACCTGCTTGCGCATAGCGTAGATACGCTTGTGATATACATGGGGATAAGCCAGTTATCACAGATTCAGCAAGAGTTACTTCGTCATGGCAAGGCGGGGCATACACCAGCCGCACTAATTGAACGAGGAACGACAAGCGAAGAACGAATTGTTACAGGCACACTTGCCGAACTGCATACATTAGCAGATAGGCATCACATCTGTAATCCAGCTTTAATTATAGTTGGAGAATCCGTGCTCATCCGCGAACAACTGCTCCAGATGGAGCGAGCCGCATCTGCTTCAATGACGGGTTAACCTGGAGTTATACGTAAGCCCCGTAGCGAAACGCATTCACACGGTATAAGCATGTATTTGCATATATTAGTCCGACAACATACGCTCATTCATCGTCCGGCCCTTCTGCCCTGGTTCAATCAGCAGACGGGTCGGTTTGATGTTAATAAGAGCTGTCAGTTGCTCCCCCATATAATGGGCGGAATATTTGAACCCCACCTCTGCCCAATGCATAATAACCCCCACGGTTGCTGATACGAGATAACTTAACATAATGTCATAATTGATCACTTGCTCGCTATCTTCAGTCACCAAAATGAAGTCTTGAGTAAGGTATTCTCGGAACACATTGTTGATCCTGAGTGCCATATCCCCGTGCATTGTCATGAGCGCCTTGAATTGATCCTGGTGATTTTCAATATATTCAAATACAGGCATAGTCGACGGTAAAAGCCCGGTCATATCCACTTCTGTGAGATTAGCATACGGTGTGGCGTAAGCCTGTCCTAATCCTTGCAGGAAGTCTTCCAGAAGAAATTGCAATAGCTCCGGTTTGCCGGGAAAATGCAAATAAAAGGTCCCCCGATTATAATCGGCCCGTTCCGTAATATCCCGGATGGTCAGGGCGTCAGCCCCCTTTTCCAATATTAAAGACACCGCCGCAGCGATAATCGCATCCTGCGTTCTTCGTGCTCTCCGATCTTGAGGGTGTTCGATAATCAACACTTCCGCCTCCTTTGTCCATTATTGTAACCTAAATGAACAACGCTTACATCTGTGTTCAGTAGCTGACATTTGCGCTGTCAATGATTATTGTCACATGTTTATGTATATCTTAACATTAAGACAGGAACTAAAGACGACAGGTTTTCACCCACTGAAAATATGATGTAATTCTTATGGAGATTACCTGCCCATTATATATTATAAGGAGACGATTCAATCATGAGTACATCCTATACACAAACCGCTGTCATTACAGGAGCTGCCGGAGGTATTGGTAAAGAACTTGCACGTCGACTGGCTGAACGTAAAATTAATCTGGTATTGGTTGATTTGAACGAAGAAGCGATTGCCAAAACGATTGCGGAATTGAATCTCGATCAAGAACATGTCATTGCAGTCAAAGCCAACGTATCCGATGAAGCAGACGTTAAAAATTATGTACAAAAAGCAATGGATGCATTTGGACGTATCGATTATTTTGCCAATAATGCCGGTATTGAAGGACCTACAGGTCTGATCGAAGACCTCAGCGTTGAAGCACTCGACACCGTATACAATGTAAACATTCGAGGGGTATTCCTTGGTCTGCAAAACGTCATTCCTGTGATGAAAAAACAAAAATCCGGTGCGATTCTGAATACCTCTTCCCTCGCGGGTCTGATGGGCGCTCCGGCGGTATCTCCATATATTATGTCCAAACATGCCGTTGTTGGTCTCACACGTACCGCAGCGAATGAGCTTGCACCTTTCAACATTCGTGTTAACGCCGTATTGCCAGGTACAATCAACACACGTATGATGCGTCAGATTGAAGCTAACTCCGGCAACGTAGAAGATTACCAATCCGCTACGGTAGCCGCTATCCCGATGGGCCGTTACGGCGAACCGGAAGAAGTCGCAGCCGTGATGAACTTCCTGTTGTCCGAAGACGCATCTTACGTTACCGCATCCCTCTACACTGTAGACGGCGGTATGATGGGTCAGTAATAGGTAATTGATGGTTGGTAACACCAACATCATTGGCACATAGGCGGGCATATAGTAAAACCTACGGGCGTGTACTCTACGCGATGCCCTTGTAGCGTGTAGCGTGTAGCGTGTAGCGTGTAGCGTGTAGCGTGTAGCGTGTAGCGTGTAGCGTGTAGCGAAATTTTACTGACATCAGGCCAAGCTGCAAGAGTTTTTTTACTTCCACACCGCTTGTTTGATGCTAAAAGACCTCGACACCACCATTAAGGAAACTCCCTTTGGGTGAGGTTGAGGTCTTTTTCTTATACGCAACAGCTGCGCTCTCATCCGGAGCTGATTCATTACGCTAACGATCACCACGAGCCTTATTGCGGCCATTTTAGCACATTTCCTAATCTAACGATCACCAGGAACCTTATTTCAGTAAAAACGCCCTATTTTCATCAAAAATGACCCTCTACTCCGAAAATAACGTCTCTCCTGATCGTTAGATTTAAAAAGATCCGAAAAATACCGAAATAGCGTCGCTGGTGATCGTTAGAATTTTTGGTGCACGGTTAAAGACCTATTATTTCTAGCTTACTCCATCGTTCGTTCCTTAATCCAAAACGTTCGTTCCCTAACCCGAATCTTTACCTAATCCACGTATCCCGCGTGACCTTTATCCATCAAATAATCCATTTCCGCATCCAAAATACTTTCAACAGTCAGCTCATCAAGCTTTACATCTTTGCGACTTAGAATGTAATCAGACAGGTCGTCACCGTCAATATCGACGTCTTTGCCTTTGGCATTCTCATGTGCCTTATTGATGTAAGCTTGCTCATGCTTCAATACCAGCTCAATATTTGCCTTACTGGCCTTTGTTTTGTCCGCGATATATTGCATCATTTCCTGCTCGTTAATTGCGTTGTTGTCTACCACGTATTGTTCATCTCCTTGGTTATCCTTCTTGCTGTCATTGTAGCATAGGTTATCCCATTACGGGCAGAACTTATGCCTAGCCTTTTGCGGATCCCTTTAGGATAGACAAGGTGCTTATTTTCGCCAGTCGCCACTTTGGCATCCGCACCTACGATAACCTCACGTAAAATGTCGCCCCCTCGCCCACGACACTTTTGGCGAAAATCTCTCCCTTATGTTGCTCTACAATAGATTTGGCAATCGCCAGACCGAGGCCATGTCCACCGTGTTTACGCGCTCTTGATGCATCCGTGCGATAGAAGCGGTCAAAGATTCGATCCAGATGCTCTGGCGCGATCCCCTCCCCCGTATTGGAGATGGTCAGCATCACATCATGGTTCTGCTTCTGGAGTGTAATGTTCACGGCCCCTGTTGGCCCGGAATATTTCACGGCGTTATCGAGCAAGATCAGAACCACCTGTTTGATCTGCTCCGGGTTTCCGTGAACCATCAGATCAGGAGCAATGCTGTAATCCAGGGTAATATTTTTTTCGAAAATCACCGCTTCCATCGGTAAAACAATACTTTCCACCGCTTCACTCATATTAAACCTGGTATGGATGAGGGTGGAACGTGAGTCCTCCATCTGAGTCAGATACAGCAAATCATTCGTTAGTCCAGACATCCGCTCGGTTTCCGATTTGATATAGTGTAGCCATTTGGCCTGACTTCCAATGGTCTCCTCCTGATTCGCCAGCAAGACATCCGTGTTCGTATTGATGATTGCCAGTGGTGTTTTCAATTCATGTGATGCGTCTGCGATAAACTGTTTCTGTTTCTCAAACGCTTCACGCAGAGGTGCAATGGAACGGTTGGCAAAATAACGACTTAGGAAGTAGATGACGATCAACATGATCAGCCCAACCACGGTAAACGTGTAAATCAAATTGGTCAGGATGCCCTGCTGCGCGGTCACGTCCATGAACACAATCATGTGCCCGTCCCCGCTTGGATCAACCACATAGGCCCAGTCCGTGCCATCCAGTGCAAATTGTCCAGTCCACCGGCTACTGTCACCTTGACCGGTTTTCTCCTGATCTACTTTTTGCAGAGCCTGTGTGTAAAACGAGTCCTCCATATCAAACCGCGAATTTGTATCGGTAATTTTCCACTGCTTATCGGTCTGGATCATAAAAGAAACCGACCGGGCAGGAGGTGCGCCGAAATCTCCACCCGGTCCTCGATCCCCACCGAAGTTCCCACCGCTCATGCCGTTACCGTTGTTGCCCCCGCCCCTACTCGGAGAAGAGGGTACAGTTACCGATCCGGAATTCGTTCCCGTTCCTGTCCCTACTCCTGCTCCCCCGCTTTGCCCTTCACCTCGTGACTGCTGGGCACCCATGCCAAACGGGCTATGGTAGAAATCGGACACCTTGTACAGCTCCATATTCGTTTCGCGTTGCACATTCTGGTACGTAATGGTGTAGATCGTGACAAAAGCCACCAGCATCATAATCGAGATCGACACCAGATTGACAATCAGGAACCGATTGCGGAGTTTCTTGAACATTAGTTCGTCACCTCAAGTACATACCCTACGCCCCGAATCGTATTAATACGGACAGCCGAATTCAGGAAGGTTAGTTTTTTGCGTAAAAAAGAGATGTAGACCTCCACATTGTTATACTCGACATCCGAGTCGAATCCCCATAACTTTTCGATGATCTGCTCTTTGGAGGTGATCGCTTGTTTGCGGGTGATCAGCAACTCCAGCAACTCGTTCTCTTTCAAGTTTAATTTGATTTCCTTACCTTGAACACTCAGCTTCAACTGGGTTGTATTCAGTTCGATATCGCCAAACTTCACCCCATCCTCGGGGATCACTTCCCCTTTACGTCTTAAGGCCGCCCGAATCCGGGCGAGCAATTCTTCCGTGGCAAAAGGCTTTGCAATATAGTCATCGGCACCGTAATCGAGGCCGGATACTTTGTCCGACAGTTCTCCTTTGGCTGTGAGTAAAATAACCGGAGTATGGTTTCCTTCACTGCGGAGCGTTTTAAGCACCGTTATGCCGTCCATCTCCGGCATCATAATGTCCAGCAGTAACAGGTCGTAGATGCCGCTCTGCGCATAATCCAGTCCTGACCTGCCGTCGTGGACCATGTCCACGGAGTAGTTGTTTTTTTTCAAAATCTGCGAAACCGCTTCTGCCAAATGAACCTCATCTTCCGCAATTAAAATTCTCATCCTCTATTCATCCTCTGCTCACGGTGGTTTGTATGTTCTTATTCTATCAATTAAACCTTGAATCAACCTTAATAATTGGTACACAGGCAAGATATAGATGAAGGAAAAGAAATGTTAACGCAATGTAAAACGATTTAAGATTCATTCAAGGTTGCTTCGCTAAGATACAGACATGACAGCAACACACAACAAACCAAACATAATCAAAACATACACCAACTTATCCATACCCGAAAGGACTGAACCGTCGTGGCGATTGAAGTATTCAACCGATTTGAGAGCAAGTACCTGCTGACCGATGAGCAATACCAGCATTTCTACAACGATCTGCTCCACTACATGGAACTGGATGCCTACAACAAAAAACATGAGTTTTACTCCATCAGTAATCTGTACTTCGATACACCGCAGGATTCACTGATTCGAGCCAGTTTATCCAAACCGAAATACAAGGAAAAGCTGCGTTTGCGAGCTTATGGTGTGCCCGAAGAGAATGCGAAAGTATATTTGGAGATCAAAAAGAAAGTGTTCGGTCTCGTCAACAAACGCAGAACTGCGCTGAAGCTGGATGAAGCTTACGATTTTGTCCGCTCGGGACAAGCGCCGGAGCTGGCCGATTACATGAACCCTCAGGTGCTGGAAGAGATCAAATATTTTCTCAGGCTCTATGACCTTGAGCCCAAAGTGTATCTGGCCTACGAACGCAAGGCGTTGTTCGATAAGAACAGCCGCGACCTTCGGATTACGTTCGACACTAACATTCGTAGCCGCAGATATGATCTGAAGCTGGAACAAGGAGATTACGGTGAACCGCTCGTCAAGGACGGGCGCTGGCTCATGGAAGTCAAAGCCGAGAAAACCGTTCCGATGTGGCTCTCCCAATTGCTGTCGGAGCACGGGTTGTACCGGACCGGATTTTCCAAATACGGCAATGAATACAGACATCTGGTGAGAACCACCAATCTGAATTATCAGACGGAACGAGAACTTATCCCGGGTACTGATTTCAATCCTAACGACGCGGCCCCGGCTGCTTCACAAGAAAAATTAATTAGAGAAAGAGAGCGTGCACTCTATGCTTGATGCCCTTTTCAGCTCCGCCCTAGACGATTCAACCTTGAGTTTCAGCAGTGCTGTCATCACAATCGGACTTGCCATCCTCCTGGGACTTATCATCAGCCTTACCTATATGAAAACCAATCAAGCGACTTACTCACAGAGCTTTACACTGACTATGGTTGTGCTTCCGGTGATCGTTGCCATCATCATTCTGCTGATCGGTAGCAACATTGCCCGGGCGTTCAGCCTGGCGGGTGCCTTCTCTATTATCCGTTTCCGCAGCGCCCCCGGTGATCCGAAAGACATTTCTTACGTTTTGTTCACCATGGCATCCGGTCTGGCCTGCGGTGTAGGTGCCTTTGGTTACGCCATTCTGTTTACCATTATCCTGTGTGTGCTGATGTTTGTACTGAGCCGATTTAACTTTGGCGGGAAAAAGAGTCAGCAGAAGACACTCAAGATCACCATTCCCGAGAATTTGAGTTATGAAGAGGCTCTGAACGAAGTATTCCATACCTTTAAAGTCCCATTTGATCTGAAAAAAATCAGAACGACTGAACTCGGCAGTCTGTACGAACTGGTTTATAACGTCACGATTCACGAGAGCGTGAATCAGAAGCAATTTCTCGATGCCATCCGTACACGGAACGGCAATCTGGATATCTCGTTAACGATGAGTCCAACGACAGAGTATTAAAATTTGGAAAATCGGCGTGCTCATATGTTCGATTAACCCATTATGAATTGGAGAGGAACGATATATATGAAGAAGAAAAATTCTCAGAAACGTAAAAACATCATGACAGGCAGCAAACTGTGGTCCATCGCCATGATTACCAGTCTGCTCGCGGCTTGCAGCGCTCCGGCAACGACAAGCAACACAGCCAATGCAGCCGTCTCCACAACTGGAACGACTAAAATCGTATCCGTCAGCGAGTCCACGTCCGTGAAGTATGCAGACTTGGTCTCCCTCGATGCCGATGATACGAATGTTAGCTGGACTGAAGCGGATTCAACCATGATCAAGCTGAACGGTACGACGGCAACCGTAACCGGGTCCGGTGCGAAGGCAGCGAGCGGTTCAGTTACGATCTCGGAAGCAGGCACGTATGTGCTGAGTGGTGAGCTAACCAACGGCCAAATCGTGGTCAACGTCGCTGATAAAGGCGTGGTACATCTCGTGTTGAACGGCGCAACCATTCATGACAATGACAGTTCTGGAATCTACATTCAAAAGGCGGGCAAAGCGGTGATTACGCTTGAAAAAGGAACCATAAACGCCGTTTCCGATGGTAAAACATACGTATATGCCGACAGCAGCACCGATGAGCCGGATGCGGCCATCTTCAGCAAAGCCGATCTTACGTTTAACGGTGCAGGTCAGTTGACCGTCACAGGCAACTATAATGAAGGGATTACAAGCAAGGACGATCTGAAAATCATCAGCGGCTCTATTAACGTCAAGGCAGCCGATGACGGCATCAAAGGCAAAGATATGGTCGCCATTCAGGCAGGGACCATTACGGTTGATGCGGCAGGTGACGGCATTAAATCAACCAATGATACCGATACCAGCAAAGGGTTTGTCGCGATTGCAGACGGTACTTTTACTATTCAGAGTGGCAGCGACGGCATTCAGGCAGAAACCTCACTCGTTACGGATGGCGGTACGTATAACATCGTGACGGCTGGCGGCAGTGCGAATGCACCTGCCAAGGTCGAAGAAGGCCCCGGCGGTGGTGGCTTTGGCGGAGGCCGTGGCAGCTTCGGTGGCGGTGATGCATTGAATGGCGGTACGCCTCCAAGCGACATGGGCACACCACCGGATGGTGAACCACCTGCCGACATGCCAGCAATGCCAAATAACAATGGCAAATCGTCCGATTCCAACGCGGATGCAGATAATGCATCGACAACAACAGAGGAAGAGTCTACAAGCGCCAAAGCGCTTAAAGCAGGAACCGATCTCACGGTGAATGGCGGAACATACACCATTGATTCTATGGATGATGCCTTGCACAGCAATAGCCATGTGACTGTAAACGATGGGACTTTCAACATTCAGTCCGGGGATGACGGTATTCACGCCGATCAGGCGCTGACCATTAACGGTGGAACGATCAAGATAGCGAAAAGTTATGAAGGGCTCGAAGGGGCGATTATTACCCTGAATGACGGGGATGTAGACGTAACGGCGTCAGATGATGGGGTGAATGCCGCTGGTGGTGAGGCAACAACGAGCAGCACAACAGCAACTACAACGGGAAAAGCTACAAATAACAGCAGTTCTGCTACCGACACAAACAAATCAGCAGATACAGACACTGCTAACTCCACAGGAACGACGGGTACCACATCCACGTCAGATCAGTCGGCACAAGGTTCGGACGCAGGCCAGCAAAACCGAGGCCCTGGCGGCATGCCGGGCGAATCATCAGGCAATAACGAACTTCACATCAACGGTGGCTCCCTCACCGTAAATGCAGGCGGTGATGGCCTCGATGCCAATGGTTCCATTACGATGACGGGCGGAACGGTTATCGTGAATGGCCCAACGAATAACGGTAACGGCGCACTGGATTATGACGGCACATTTGTAATCAGTGGCGGATATCTGGTGGCGGCGGGAAGCTCTGGCATGGCGCAGGGTACTTCCGATGCTTCAACGCAAAATACAATTGTGATGACCTTCCCTGAGACACAAAAAGCCGGAACACTGGTTCATGTTCAGGATAGCAAAGGGAATAATATCCTGACGTTTGCACCAGCAAAAGATTACCAAAATGTAGTCGTCAGCTCACCGGACCTCGCAAAAGATGGATCTTACATCATCTTCTCTGGCGGAACATCGACAGGTAAAGCGGTGGACGGACTCTACACTGGCGGTACCTATAGCGGCGGAACCCAAATCGTTGCTTTCCAATCCACAAGTAATGTGACCTGGGTAAACGAATCAGGCGTAACGACAGCCCGCTCCGGCATGGGTGGTTTCGGTGGAGGTGGACAAGGCGGATTCGGCGGTGGGAGAAATCGTTCGCAATCCGGTACATCTACAGACACAACAGGTACAACAAGCACAACTGGAACAACAGGAACTACGGATTCGGCAAAGTAACTAAATTTAATAAGCTGATTGAATAGAAGGCAGTTGCCACTGCCTGACCCAAGTAATTTAAAAGTCATGCTCTGATTTCACAATCAAGGTGAAATTGGAGCATGACTTTGCTTGTTTTTCCCCAGAGGAAAGTAAGTCATCTAACAGGAACCTGCGAACCTAACGCAAATATGGATATATATTCTAAAGCGTACTTGGGCTGGTTTCGAAGTTAACCACGGCACCAGCATAGCTGAGCATACCTTATTCAAGAATATGAAAGGAGTTCGATTGAGATATGCTAGCCCCCGTTTCACATCGCTCAAGGATCAAATCAGGATATCGATAGCAGCGAAAGCTCAAGTTCAGTCTGAATAAAT
>NZ_JAUZUT010000011.1:0-105730 GCF_031844205.1 Paenibacillus sp. RRE4 | reverse complement strand
GGTTGGGTTGGGTTGGGTTGGGTTGGGTTGGGTTGGGTTGGGTTGGGTTGGGTTGGGTTGGGACGCTTCTCCTGTATAACAAAAAAACGCACATCCAATCGGATTCATGCGTTCTCCAGTTTATCAATTCTGTTTGTTGGATTCGTCAATCTTATTAAAACTCTAGATTCTGTCAGCTTGCGCCTATTGCTTATTGAATCAAGACCAATCAAACGATTTAGCGTGCAACCTGAGCCTGATCATCCTCTGATAAAACAGTTATGCCTGATCCGGCGGCGATCATACCGGCTTTCTGACCTTTTTCATACGGGTGCTGACGAGTGCTTCCTCTGTAATCACAATTTTCTGCGGAATTTTGTATGCAGGCAGTTTGTCTTGGCAATAAGCCCATATAGCCCTGCGAAGCTCTTTCAGTGAACTAGGGCCCGCGAGTCGCACTGTCGCTTTCACCTGCTGGCCTGTTATCCCGCTCACTTCTCCCGTAACTACCGCCGCTTCAATGCCATCCATCTCTTCAAGCACACTCTCCACTTCAGCAGGGTACACTTTCCAGCCACCTACGTTAATAATCTCGGAACGACGACCCAGTATACGGATATATCCTCCCTCCGCCACTGCCTCATCTCCCGTTCGCAACCAACCGTCTTCTGTAAAAGGAGACGGAGCATTCAGGTAACCCATCATCGCCGTTGCGGTATGAATCTGCAACTCCCCATCTACAACGCGACACTTCACCTCGTCATCCTGAATGGAAAATAACAGCGAACCCGGTTCTTTGGAGCGTGTTGGTAAAATCCCCAATTCGGACATGCCGTAAGCTTGAATCGTCCTGATCCTCGGAAAGCGCAGGGTCCAGGCATTCAGAACCGACTCAGGCATTACTTCCGAGCCATAAGAGACCACTTCCAGGCTAGAAAGGTCGTAATGCTCGTCTTGTTTTCCCAGAAGCAGCAGGTTCATAAAAGTCGGGGATACAGGTAGCGCCTGTACACGATGTTTCTGAATGGTATGGCACACTTCCTCCGGAGTACGGTTCATCAAAATACACAGGCACCCGCCGCTGGATAGCGATTGTAGCATGGTGTTCACCCCGCCGATGTGATCAAACATCATGAAGGGGATAGTACGCAGCGGACGCACCTGCCGTCGAAAGGCCTGTAACAACCGGTCTGCCCGGTGAACCGTCGCCTTACTCACTCCCGTAGATCCTGAGGAGAACAGAACCAATCCGCCAATCTGCTCCAGTCGCAATTCAGTCAAAATGGACGGCATTGCTTCTTCTTCATGAGTCTTGCGCATCTGCCTCACCAAAAGCTTGCCTGCTTCTATACCCAAGCGTACAGCTACATGTGCAAGCTTTATGTACTCGTCCCGTTTCGCTTCGACCAAATTACGGTCGATCGGAAGCACAATGCACCCTGCTCCAAGCAATGCCAGCATTGCTGATGCTGCATAGGGAGAATAGTCCTCTTCCAATGTGACAACTTGCCCCGATATCCCCTCTTTTGCGATCCATTCTCCCATGAGAAAAATCTGACGAACCAGCCAGTCGTAACTGTACTCTTGATCCTCCCAAATAAACGCCGGGTGCTGCCCGTGAGCCGCAAATCGCTCTAGCAAAAAATCAATCACCTCACACCCTCCCCATCACTACTCAAGGTCTGCTGCTGTGCAAGATAATTCACCAGCGAGCCTACCGTCTGATAAGGGCTTTCCGGCAAGGAAGCAGCAGCAATCTCGGCGAGAGCGTTCCCCAGGCCTTTTCCCCAATGCTCTTCAATGCCCTGCTCTACCACAGCCAGTAAAGACACCAGTTCCAGTGAATTCAGTCGTCCATCCCGACCATATAGTGGTGCATTACCGCCCTCATCCAAGGCAATCAATGTGTTATGATACGCATTCAGCTCCCGGCAGCTATCCAGTACAATGCGCAGCAGAGCTGCCTTGTGTTCGTTTGCGTTGTCTATATCTGTTTGGGATTGCCGCGGATATGTGGAAGCTTGAGGCAGTGCTTTTCTTAACGACGAATACCAGTTGTACTCATCTACGGCTAGCTCTTGCACTACACCTGACAACTGAGCTTGCCACCCTTCACGCTGCTTCATCCTTGCCACCTGAAGCAAGCTATTGGCCTTTTCCCATCGGAGAATGATGTTCTCATATTCCTTGGCGTATCGGTCAAGCGGCGCACCCAGCCACTCAGCAGACTCCTTAAGCACATCCCGGAAATAATATCGACTCCATCGCATATCAAAAAGCAGACCCGATATTCGCGTTTCGCCCTCTGCATTCCCTCCTGCATTTCCTTCCAGTGCATCGATTAGACTGGTAGAGACAGCATGTCCAAAATAAAAACGCCGTGCTCCCTCCATGACCGTTCTACCTGTCAAAAATTCATGTACCTGAGTAGTCAGTGCTTGGGCCAGCATCTCCCGGTACCCCTGCGAATCCAGCAGGACTTTGGCCTGAATATCCGTTGTTCCGTAAGTTCGCAGCGTCTCCTTCCGTTTAACCTCCGCAAGTTCAGGGATCGTCTGATGCCCTCTCCAAAAATCTTGAAAAGCTGCATGTTCCACTTTGCCTTTAAACTTGTAAAACACAGGGTCGTAGACATACATATGGTCTTCATCCATGCCATACACGGCAAGCCAATGATCCATCAGGTAGTGTCGTGAGCCTTGTTTTACATGTTTGTTAATATACTCAGGGTTGTGATAATCGTCGCAATACGGCAGATGATAGCTGGTGCCCGTCGCCAAAAAAAGTCTGCCCGTTTCAAGGTGCCGCCGGATCTGCACTTTTCCTTCCTCAAAGCTGCCCAGCTCCCGCTGGTCATTGATCTTCCAGATTGGTTCCTCATAATCCAGCTTGTGAAAATAAGTCTTCACCAAGCCATTATCTTCGCATGATGGCAGCGTATATAATCGGCTGGCTGCCAGCATGGCAAGACTTGAAACGGAACCCTGCCGCTCAAGCACTTCATGAATCAAGGGGAAATTGCATGGATAATAGTAAGGGATGTCCAGTGTTGGAGCGAAGGATTGGATTATCATTTGAGGAAGCCTCCTATTTCTACTTTGGCAGATGCACTGCCCCAAGCCTGAATATGATAGTGGAGAGACATGTCTTCGGTTGCACGAAATACGCGATTGGCAGTGGGATTGCCTTCCTGATCCGTCTCGAATTGCCGGAAACCACGGGTAAAACGGAAAGAGAAGCCACTGTCTCGCGGAAGATGATAACAGCCTTCATAGTGACCATCCCCTGCATGCATAAGCTTCATGCCCATCCCGCCGTAGATGAATTCTTCCCATGGCTCCGAAGACCTGAAAGTTGGTGTAAGCTTTGCCTGCATACAGACCTCTACAACGGGGGTTAGTTCAGATATAACTCTATAATCTCGTGTAGCCGTTAAATCACCCGATTCCAGCGTAATCGTAGCACTTCCTATGGCCTGAGGAATCAGCGTACCGTCTGCAAGAACCTGAAGAACTTCAGGATGACTTGAAACATACTCTCCGCTTAGCAAGGTCTGACTCAAACCGTTCTCACACTGGAACCGCGCCTGAACCCTTACCTGCATTCCACCTTCTAGTCCGATGACATCTCTGCCATACAGCTCTAATGAAGTCGGTTGCCCTTCTTGGCCGAACATGTACAACAGGGGGAATTGCACTCGCGCTCCCCAATCCGCTTCCTGATGGCAAGCGTCTGCCTGTTCGAAGTAAGCCAGCTTTTTTGCATCCGCTCCCCGATCCAGCATCTTCTGTACAGCCCTTCTTACCTGTTCAGGCAAGAACAGTCCTTCGGTGTCTCCAATATCCACCCACATGTCCACATCCGGAATGGTATCCGGCAGTCGGTACATGTTTTTCTCCCGCAGTCCATTCTCAGCTTGTTCATCCAATTGTGCATCCACAAAGTACGGAGACATCATGATCAGCTTGCCAAACACATCTGGATGACGCATCCCGATATGCAAGGTGCATAATGCAGCCGCCGAGGAACCGAGTAATCCCGTATTATCTCTATCTCTCTTTGTCCGGTATCGCTGATCAATCATCGGCTTAAGCTCATCAATAATAAATTGCTCGTATTCAATTCCGGAGCCTCCTATGCCGATTGCTTCCTGCTCAGCATCAACGTAGTGATAGAACTCGTTGCGGGTAACCGGACGAACGTGGGCAATGGCAACAATAATGATGGGTTCAATCCGGCCAGCAGAGATGAGTTCATCTGCTGCCAGGTCAAGTTGCCACGTTTCGTTTCCCGGACTGGATGTCCCAAAAGCCCGCTGTCCTGCATGAACGTACAACACCGGGTAATGCCGTTCAATCTGCTCCTCGTAACCTGAAGGAAGATATACGTAAATGTTTCTCTTATTGCCGAGCTGCGATGCCTGAATGTTTTTCAGACACGCTATAACCGATCCTGTGCTCACTGCCATCAACCGCCTCTCTCTTCCTTTTCCCTCAGGACAAACTAACTAAGCAAACCTCCCCCGGATTCTGCTGTGAATCCTAGGTGACAACAAACAACCCCGCCTCAGGAGAGACGGGGTTGTCCCGGATAAGTCAGCTGAATTACAAGCTGATCCGGAAAGCATAGCCCTTAATTTGATTGAATCTGCGAATAGTTTAAATCGAGTGGGATACTTTTGTAAATATAAAAATAGAAAAAAAATACTCAGAAAAAAGTTATTGACATAAAAACCAAATTTTCTTAAGATAGCGTTGTGATCATAACTCGAGGGCTATGCTTTTAAACCCCAGTGGTTTAGGACAACCCCGGTAACTCCCCATGGAGATACCGGGGTTGTCTGCGTTTGCGCCTGGAAGGAGGAATCCAAACATCTCAGTGAATCAACCTGTACTATTGTAAGCGCTACAATCCAAAGTCCGTTGGTTGTTTATCAAAAACTACTACATTCACGAAGGGTGGATTACCATGTTTCAAATGGCCAAACGCGCATTCCTCAGCACCACACTGACCCTCGGCTTGCTTGCCGGCAGCGCCCTGCCGTTCTTGCCAGCTTCCGCTGTCTACGCCGATCCGGACACCGCTGTGACCAACAAACAGAGCTTCAGTACAGATGTGATCTACCAAGTATTTACGGATCGCTTTTTGGACGGCAATCCCTCCAACAATGCTACGGGAGCCGCTTATGATGCCACATGCAGCAATTTGAAGCTGTACTGCGGCGGAGACTGGCAAGGGTTAATCAACAAAATCAACGATAACTATTTCAGTGATCTGGGTGTCACAGCGTTGTGGATCTCCCAGCCTGTCGAAAATATTTTTGCAACGATCAACTACAGCGGTGTAACCAACACAGCCTACCACGGCTACTGGGCTCGGGACTTCAAAAAGACCAATCCATACTTTGGCACGATGGCGGATTTTCAGAACCTGGTTACGACGGCTCATGCCAAAGGAATCAAGATTGTCATTGACTTTGCACCGAACCACACCTCTCCAGCGATGGAAACCGACACCTCTTTTGCCGAAAATGGCAGACTGTACGATAACGGTACACTGGTAGGCGGTTACACGAATGATACCAACGGATATTTCCATCACAATGGCGGCTCCGACTTCTCTTCCCTGGAGAACGGCATCTACAAAAACTTATATGACCTGGCCGACTTCAACCACAATAATGCGACCATCGACAAATACTTCAAAGATGCCATCAAACTGTGGCTTGATATGGGCGTTGACGGCATTCGGGTGGACGCGGTGAAACATATGCCTCTCGGCTGGCAAAAGAGCTGGATGTCCTCCATCTACGCACACAAACCCGTGTTCACTTTTGGAGAATGGTTCCTGGGATCGGCCGCATCCGATGCAGATAACACGGACTTTGCTAACAAGTCTGGTATGAGCCTGCTCGACTTCCGCTTCAACTCTGCTGTGCGTAATGTGTTCCGTGATAACACGTCCAACATGTACGCTCTGGATTCCATGATTAACAGTACAGCTACGGACTACAACCAAGTGAACGATCAGGTGACGTTTATCGACAACCATGATATGGATCGTTTCAAAACAAGTGCGGTCAACAATCGCCGCCTGGAACAGGCTTTGGCCTTCACATTGACTTCACGTGGTGTACCTGCCATCTACTATGGTACTGAACAGTATCTAACGGGGAATGGCGATCCGGATAACCGGGCCAAAATGCCTTCGTTCTCCAAATCCACTACAGCTTTTAACGTCATCAGCAAACTCGCACCTCTGCGCAAATCCAATCCGGCCATTGCCTACGGTTCCACGCAACAGCGCTGGATTAACAATGATGTATATGTTTATGAGCGCAAATTCGGCAAGAGTGTAGCCGTTGTCGCGGTAAACCGCAACCTTTCCACATCGGCAAGCATTGCAGGATTGAGTACTTCCCTACCTACAGGCTCATACACGGATGTACTTGGCGGGGTGCTGAACGGAAATAACATCACATCCACGAACGGCAGTATTAACAACTTCACCCTTGCTGCGGGCGCAACGGCAGTATGGCAATACACAACAGCCGAAACGACACCAACTATCGGTCATGTCGGTCCGGTTATGGGGAAACCCGGTAATGTGGTGACAATCGATGGCCGTGGATTCGGCTCGACGAAAGGCACGGTCTACTTCGGCACCACAGCGGTTACCGGGGCAGCGATTACGTCCTGGGAAGATACACAGATTAAAGTAACCATCCCTTCCGTAGCCGCTGGAAACTATGCAGTCAAGGTTGCGGCAAGCGGGGTAAACAGCAATGCTTATAACAACTTCACCATCCTGACTGGCGATCAGGTCACGGTTCGCTTCGTCGTAAACAATGCGTCCACAACGATTGGACAGAACCTCTATTTGACAGGCAATGTGGCTGAACTGGGTAATTGGAGCACCGTTTCGACTGCCATTGGGCCAGCATTCAATCAGGTCATTCATCAATACCCAACCTGGTACTATGATGTCAGCGTACCGGCAGGCAAACAGCTGGAGTTCAAATTTTTCAAGAAAAACGGTTCAACGATTACATGGGAAAACGGTTCTAACCACACATTCACTACACCGGCGAGCGGAACAGCCACCGTTACGGTGAACTGGCAGTAAGAACTTCATATCATTGAAAACACAAGCTAACCCGGAATACGCAAATGTAGCGTATATTCCGGGTTTTTGCTATGCGATCGGATCAGTGACAGGGATGTTTCGTTAAGATCTTGTTGAAAGAACCGCCTGTCTTCATTTGTATGATTGTCTAAGTATAGGTTCGAATGGACTTCAAGGTTGTGATGGCAACGATTCCTGTTGCAAGCAACATCATACCTACGCCTTCCAATACGGCGGCGGCACCCCAGTGATCCGCGAAGATCGAGACTACCGTCAGGCCCAGAATCGGCGCTGTACTCGTAATGGTGCCGACGACACCATAAACGCTACCCTGCATCTCATCTGGCACGGCGGTGCGAAGCATAATTTGGGTGAGCATCGTGCAACAGGCAAACATGGCTCCTCCACCTATGATAAGCGGCAAGGCCACGAGAGGCGAGGATACATTCGCCAGAAGCATATAAACAGGTCCCAACACAAGTAAGCCGATAAAGACCCAGCGTCCGCGATGTTTCAATCTTTTTCCCGAAGCAATCAATACCCCTGATCCAATCATATACCCCAGAGGAATGCAGGTCTCAATCAAACCAAATTGAACTGGATTCGCCTTCCATACGTTAACAGCCATCACCTGAATGAGCATCATGGCTGACATAAAAAAGAGAAGTAGCAGCGGATTGAGTAAAACAATAGAACGAATGAGTCGACTCCGATAGATGTAAGCAAACGAACTGCGCCACGCTTGTGCAAAAGATTTCGGGTCACCACTGGCACGCACCACCTGTGGAAAACGCCCTGCCAGCAGGACACAGATTGCAGACAATAGGAAAGTTGCCCCCGTAATCAGGATGGCGACAAAACCGCCGAACGCAGCTACAGCGACCCCGGCTGCCGCCAAACCACTGATACGAGCCAGATTGTCCACCAGATGAATGGTACCCGTTGCCTGCTGGATGTGTTCTTTACCCACGATGCTGGCAGCGGAAGCATGAAATGCTGGGGCCTGAAACAGACTGGAAAACATCGATAATGAGAGCAACAACAGCAATACAGGAAAAGGTACTTGCCAGCTGAACAGGCTAACTGCAACCAGCAAAGCGATCACACCGCGAAACACGTCTGAAGCCAGCATCAGCTTTCTTCGATCCAGCCGATCGGCCACCGTACCCGCTACTGATCCAAATAGAAAACTGACCACCATATTGCAGATCTGCACAGCAGCCATGCTCTTAGCACTGCCCGTTGTCTGAAGTACCCACAGACTGATGGCAATACTATTAAAACAGTCCCCAAAAACAGATATGCCATACCCGTACAGGATTCTGCGGAACGTCCTGTTACGCCATAGGGTGCGCGGAGCTTCACTGCTCTGCAGAATAGCTTGTCCCCCTGGATAGGCTGTAGCTGCAGCCTCAGGCTCACTGGAAGGGTTCATGCTCATACATCACGTTCCTCCTTTTCGAATCAGAAAGCCTGAATTCAATTCTCCGTACCCCTAAGCACAAGCAGACACTTCCGAAGCGTGGCCAGTCGACGAAGACATGACGTTGCGGAAGTGCCTGGTCGAATTGTCGCAAGTGCGGCTCATCTTGCCATTACTGAGGCCGTAGAGAGATGTTAACCTTTGGATGCCCCTGTTGTCAGACCCTGAACGAGGAAACGCTGCAGGAATACAAACAGCAGGGTAATTGGAATAGCAATCAGTACGGCTCCTGCAGCAAACATCGTAAAGTTACTGTCCTGATACCGGTTTACGAGATCCCACATGCCCACGGCCAGAGTCCAGTTTTCCTTGGTACGCAGCACGAGCCGGGCAAAAATAAAATCCATCCATGCCCCCGTAAAGCTGGTTAAAGCAACGTATGTTAGCATCGGCTTGGATAATGGCAGAATGATGCTCGTGAACACACGCAGATGGCTTGCGCCATCGATACGAGCTGCTTCATCCAGACTGCGCGGGATGGTGTCAAAGAAACCTTTGACGATGAATCCGCCCAGCACCGCGCCTGAGGAATAAACCAGAATAAGCGCAACATGCGTGTCGAGCAGTTTGATTTGCAACAAAATAATATAGATGGCAATCATGCTCATGAAGCTTGGAAACATGCCCAGAATGAGCATGGTGGACAGAATCGTTTTACGCCCCCGAAAACGGAACCGGGATAACGCGTACATGCCCAGCGTCACCATTAATGTAGAGAAAATCATCGTGAAGAAGGCGATTTTCAGCGTATTCATATACCATCTGCCGTACATAAAGGACGGATTGTTAAACAGCTCTCCATAGTGAGAAAGAGTGAAACTTTCCGGCCATAAGCGTTCACTGAACAATGCGGCGCCGGGACGCAGGGACGACAGAAAAATCCACAGCACAGGATAAACGGATACGACGGCAATGATCAGCAAAAGCACGTAACTGAGCGTCAGACGAATCGGATTGTTGCGTTTCTTCATTGGATCATGTCCTCCTCCTTGAATGATTTGGAGCGGCGGAAATTCCAGATGGAGAAGGTAGCGATAATCAGGAAGATGATGATGCCTACCGCAGAAGCCATGTTGAATTTATTATTGTCGAGCGTGAGTTTGTAGAGCCAGGTCACCAGCAAATCCGTTGCCCCAGCATACTGATAGTCTCCGCGAAGCGGGTTACCGTTCGTTAACAGGAAAATGACGTTGAAGTTGTTGAAGTTCCCGGCAAACTGCATAATCAGCACCGGTGTCGTGGCAAATAAAATGAACGGCATCGTAATAATTTTGAACTTCTGGAACGCGGAAGCGCCGTCCACTTCGGCTGCCTCATACAGATCACGCGGAATAGCGGTAAGCACACCCAAAATGAGCACCATGCTGACCGGAATACCGATCCACATGTTGACGACAATGACAGTAACTTTGGCCCAGAACGGGTCCGTCAGCCAAGGCAAGCCTTCCAGTCCGAACGCTCGCATATACGTATTGATCGGTCCAAACTGACCGTTGAACAGATTGCGCATCAATAGTAGCGAGATAATCTGTGGAATGGCATAAGGCAAAATAAAAATGGTACGCCACAACTTTTTGAAGCGAATGCCTTTCTGTTCAATTAACAAAGCTACAAGCACGCCGCCGAAGTACGTCGTTACTGTCGCCAAGACTGCCCAGATGACTGTCCAGGTGAGCACCCCGTAGAACGTCTGGCTCCAGGATTTGAGCTGGATCAGATCCGTAAATGTTTTGAACCCTACCCAGTCCACCAGCTTGGCTGGTGGAATATGATCCGGTGCGGCATAGTTCGTAAACGCAATCGTAACGGTGAACAGAATCGGCATGATTGTAAAAAACAGAATACCGAGTGCCGGGATGGACAGGAACAGATACGGAAAATTTTTGTCCATCACATTACGCATCGTTGCCGCGGCTCCCAGCGTAGGTTTCCCCTGCTCTCTTGCAAGTCCGGTCATATACGCATCCCGGATGTTCAGAATGTAAACAAGCACAAACACAAAAAAGACCAAGAGCACAATAATCCCGTCAAGCAACAAAAAGATGGAATGGTCGCCCTTTTGAAGCACCGTTGAACCATTTACTTTCACAAAACGCTGTGTGTTCTCCCCCAATGTCCATATCCCCCATACCGCTTGGGACAGCCGAGGAAGCAGGTATGCAAGCCCTGCTCCCTCCAGTAGCAATAGAACAATGCCTTTAATCCACTGCCGATTGTATAACTGTCCGAGACCTTGCAGTATGATGGAGCATATGGCTGCCGTCATCCGGTGCTGCTTTTCCCTATTGGGCTGGGCTGACACCGGGACATGCGGTTGTCGCATATGCTCCCTCCTCTCCGTTTGGTATCATTCATCGTTCATCGTGTCATGGCTGTTTTGTCATTATTGCGTGGTTGCCAGGCTCTCCTTAATCTGTTTCACAGCATTGTCGAGTGAAGCTTTCACATCCTTGCCGCTGTCCCAAATATCTGTAATGGCTGACGAAATCGGTCCCCATACACTGTCCATGGCTGGAAGGGAAGGCATCGGTGTCGAGTTGTTGAATTGTTCAAGGAAGGCTTTGTTGATCGGATCTTCCTGTACTTTGGCGTCTGCCGCCACATTTTTGTTCGCTGGAAGCGTACCGTTCATGTCAAAGTTCTCCATCTGGGCTTCTTCGTTCGAGAGGAATGCAGCGAGCAACTTGGAAGCATTAGGATACTGGGTAAACGCATTGACGTAATAGGCTTTCACACCCGAGAAGGAGGTCATCGGCTTGCCGTCAATAGCAGGAAGGGGAGCGACCCCAAAATCGACTCCGGCGTTGCGATAGTCGGCAATGGTCCAAGGTCCGTTAATATCCATGGCCAGCTTGCCGCTGGAGAACAGTCCTTTTTTGATATCGTAGTTCACATCGCCCATCTTGAGCGGCAGCACTTCAGCCTTCAGCTTTTGGAGGAATTCTCCCCCTTTCTGCGCTCCTTCGTTGTTCAAACCGAGGTCACTGCTATCCATCCCGTTGTCCCCAAAGATATATCCACCCTGAGATGCCAGGAAGGCGTAGTTATAATAGAATTGTTGTAATTCCCACATCAGCGCATACTGATTGGATTTGGCATTGTTAAACGTTTTGGCAAAATCGATAATTTCGTCAAAGTTTTTCGGTGCTTCGGGGTACAAGGCTTTGTTGTAAAAGAGGGCATACGTTTCGACGCTGTACGGATATCCGTATAAAATGTCTTTGAACGTCACCGCTTTCAGCGCATTCTCGCTGGTATTGGCTGTGGTTTCAGCTTCGAAGATATCATTAGGCAGAATAAGTCCTGCTTCCGAGGCGCTACCAATCTTGTCATGCGGGAACACAACGACATCCGCGGCAAGCCCGGCAGGGCCGTCCGTCGTTAACTTGGTTACTTGATCTGTTGGCGGCAGTTCCTCCATTTTGACCGTGACACCATATTTTTCTTCGAATTTTTTGACTCGTTGCTCAATAAAGCTACTCTGGTTTTTATCCTCCCAGATGACCAGTGTTGCACCCTCCTCTGGCTGGAGATTCTCTGCAGTCAGTTGCACCGTATCCTCTGGATTATCACTTGGCGCTGCCGGAGTAGAACTTCCTCCTCCTCCGGTTGAACATGCGGCTAGTGTAAAAGCCATTCCGATGGATAGAACTGTGCCTTGCCATTTTCTCATGTGAAATGTCCCCTTTCCCTCTGTGTAGTTCAAGAAAATTTTGCGCTTTTCACCCTTTAAACGCCGTATCTAGTCAGGATTTGTGTTCCATGTGAATCGTTGTACAAACGTTTGCTCAAAACGGAACACAAGGTCACTGAAACATTCGATATGTAGGGGTAAACAAGTTAAAAGCATGTAAATCCAATGATGTAAGCGCTATAATATATACCACATCATACAATATCAAACTTTATTTGCACAAACGTTTGCACAAGCTGTATTCCTTTAAATTTAACCATATCCTGAATTTTGTTCACAGTAATTTCCTATTTCCTCGATCTAACTCTTTCTTCCTTTATTTTGCTCTACTTACATTCCGGGTTAACGAGTTAACAATTGATTTCTGGTACCCTTTGCATTACCATAGGAGAATGTTGAAATGATTGAATCAGAAGGGGTTTTTTACATGATTACGATCAAGGATATTGCCAAATTGGCGGGTGTTTCCCCTTCTACAGTGTCACGGGTGATTTCAGGCCATCCCAGAATCAGTACGGAAACATCTCTTAAAGTTAAACAAATTATGAAAGAACTTAATTATCATCCCAATATGATGGCTAAGAGCCTTGTATCCAAAACAACGCAGACGCTTGGAATTATGCTCCCCCGTCCTGCGGAGGAACTTTTTCAAAATTATTTCTTTGGAGAGTTGTTGCGCGGCATTATTACCCACGCGACTCGTAACAACTATGAGTTACTGCTGTCCACCGAGACGTCCTCCGATGATGAATTACAGGCCATTTCCCGTCTCGTGCATGGGCGCAGGGTCGACGGTATTCTGTTGCTCGGTTCCAAACGGGACGATCCCATCATCTCTTTTCTCGAAGAGGAAAAATTCCCGTTTGTGCTCATTGGCCGAAGTGAGACACATCCGAATGCACCTATGGTCGACAACGATAATGTGCAGACCGCGTATGATGCAACGCAACATCTTATTGCACAGGGACACACACGCATCGGCTTTGTGAGCGGTCCGCCGGATATTACGTTATCGCATGATCGCATGCGTGGATATCGGAAGGCTCTTGAAGAATCCGGGTTAATGCCAACGAACGACTGGATCGTGGAGGGTGAATTCCTGCAGGAAAGCGGCTTCCGGGCAATGTCCCTTTTTATGTCGCTGCCTGACAGGCCTACCGCCATTGTGGTTATCGATGATAATGTCGCTTTTGGTGTGTTAAGAGCACTCGCGGAGCTGGGATATCGAGTGCCCGAGGATATCAGTGTGGTCAGTTTTAACAATATCGCGTTGTCCGAACTTGCTTCACCTCCGCTCAGTTCCATTGATATTGGCACATACCAGCTCGGGTATACCGCAGTTCAGGTTTTACTCAAGATTCTTGGCAACGAGCCTCTCGCTCAGAATCCGGTTATTATCCCGCACCGCCTGATTGTACGTGAGTCCTCCCTATTATTGAAGGCAAAGCCCTTCCTGAGTTAAGCGCTCTACCTTATTTTTTTTGCAAAGTGCAAACGTTTGTCCTTATTAAAAACTCAGGCATGATATGTGATGAGCACAGATGCCAAATAAGCCGCATTTCTGCGGCTTTTCCTTTGCTTTCAATGACTAATTTTTTTGCTATATTTTTTCCACTCTATTTTCTTCACTTTATTTCCCTGTGCTTGTTAAGCGGCAGAACTATCCTGTACTCCAAGGCACGATCTGCCAACAAATTAATACGAACTCCAGCCTGCATCAGCCGTAATGACAGTACCATTTACAAAACTGGACTCGTCTGATCCAAGGAACAGAGCCACTTTGGCAATCTCCTCACTCGTTCCTACCCGTGGATTGATGGCCATTCCCTGCTGCTGCCGTCCCGCACCGAAAGGGTTAATGTCCGTCATGGTTGTCCCGATGTTGGTCGCAACGGCTCCTGGTGCAATCGCATTACAACGAATACCTTGCTCGGCATACATGTATCCTGTATTTTTGGTAAAGCCCACCACAGCATGTTTGGAAGCCGTATATGCGGCTCCTGCCCGTCCACCGTGCAAGCCCCCTGCTGAAGCAATATTGACGATAACTCCCTGCTTCTTCTCCAGGAAAATCGGCAGTACTTTGCGTGTAGTGCGCATCACACTTGTTGTATTCACAGCAAATACTTTTTCCCACCGCTCATCCGTAATATCCGCAGCTGGCTCCATCCCATCCATGATCCCCGCATTGTTGATCAGAATGTCTACTGTACCGTATTGGCTCACCGTTTGATCAATCAGTTGCTGGACATCTTCCTCCTTCGCTACATTAGCCAGAAGAACATAGGCTTCTCCACCGTTTGCCTGAATCTCTTGAACGACAGCCTGAGCTGCTTCCTCGTTGATATCGGAAACAACGACCTTGGCTCCTTCTTGCGCATACAATGTGGCAATGGCTTTGCCCATTCCCGATCCTGCACCTGTGACAATGGCCACTTTATTTTCAAGTTTCATTTGTTTATGCCTCCTACGATGTATTCGCTTACATAAAGATAACCAACAAATGTTCATTATCTCTTATCTTTAGTATAATAAGTCATAGCTTTTCGATACAATCAGTAAAAAACGTTCCAAATGTACGTTAAACAACACGCTCTCACCTGTTTGTATATTATCTTTTAATAAATATCACCCGGGAGGAATTCCAATGCCTGAAACATCAGACGCGATGGATCGACGAATCCGCAAATCCAAAGCCGCCCTGAAGGAGGCACTGCTTCATTTGATGCAGAAGCAAAATTTCAAGGAAATCTCTATTTCGGATATTGTGCAACAAGCTGATCTGAATCGGGGAACCTTTTACAGACATTATCAATACAAGGAAGATCTGTTCAACGAAATCCTGCATGATGTGACTCACGATCTGGTGACCTCTTTCCGCAAGCCTTACGAGGGGATGGAGGATTTTCAAGTGGGACAAATGCCCTCTTCCGCCATTGCCATCTTCGAACATGTGCATCAGCACGCCCAATTTTACACTCTCGTTGTGCAATCGGAAGCTTCATCCAGCTTTCAGCGTATGATCTGTGATGTGCTGCGGGATCTGTCTTTGCAGGATCTGACTCATACTTTCCCGCCCCATATTAACCCGGAACTGCTCGCAAGTTATCAGTCTCATGCCATATTCGGCATGATCATGGAGTGGATCAGACAGGATTTCAAACACAGTCCCACCTACATGGCGGAAGAGTTGTTTAAAATTATTCATTTTACGCCCGCACAACGATTAAAAAAATGAATATTTTCTCAAAATATGGGTATAATATTATAGTTATATTCAATTATTTACACATTGTCTAGTGAATTCAAATTTGAAGCAGGAGGAATGATGATGAAATCTTTCAAGTATCGTCTTGAGCAAAAAGAACCCCGTACCGGTCCCGGCGGCATTACTCGCGGAGCCTCGGTTCATGACTTCCCCGCATCTATCGGTATTGCGGGAGTATCCATGCGCCTGGAACCAGGCGGCATGCGTGAACTGCACTGGCATGCCAATGCGGCCGAGTGGGCATATGTGATCAGCGGTTCCTGTCGTACCACCGTTATCCATCCGGACGGACACGCGTATACCGATACCTTTGAACCCGGAGATGTATGGTACTTCCCACGCGGATACGGTCATTCCATCCAGGGACTCGGGCCGGACGAATGCCACTTCATTTTGATTTTCGACAATGGGGATTTTTCGGAGGATCATACGTTCAGCATTACCGACTTTCTGACTCAGACACCGGATCATATCGTGGCACAGAACCTTGGTATCTCCCTCGAACAAGCTGCCAAACTGAATCAGGGCGAAGCCTATTTTGCCAAAGGTCCGGTACCGGATGACAGTTCCTCCTCTGCGACTTATCGCCGTAACTCGGAACTGACCACTCCTCATCGTTATCCCTTGCATGCCAAACAGCCACGTCGCGCCCCAGGCGGTGGTACGCAGCGTACGGTAACCGTCGAAGACTTTCCGATCTCCACCACGATGGCGGGTTCTCTGATCGAGCTTCAACCGGGCGCCCTGCGGGAATTGCACTGGCACCCCAATGCGGATGAGTGGCAGTACTATATCAGCGGCACTGCCGAAATGACCGTGTTTCTCGCTGAAGGACAAGCCGTCACTGAACAGTTCGAAGCTGGGGATGTCGGTTACGCTCCGATGGGTGCGGGGCATTACATCAAAAATACGGGTGATGACGTCTGCCGTGTACTCATTGGATTCAACAGTGGACACTATGAAGCCATCGATCTCAGTGAGTGGATCTCAGGCAATCCGGTAGATGTACTCTCCACCAATCTGGGCATGTCCCGTGAGGAGGCAGAACAGCTTCCTGACGATACCCTGTTTATTGCACCGGATCAGAACAAGGGGAAATAACGAAGAAGGCTATACGTGAGTTTTGCAAGGTTCATTCCCGGAGATTAGCTCAGTTAAGGGAATGATAACGTAAACTTAAGCGAGAATAAGCGAACCTGATGTTTACCTGAAACTGGAGGACAGATGCCTATGCATTCCGTACATGACTCGTCTTCCCCGAACGTTAACAACGAGAGTATCGGACACACGGTAGAACGTTTAGAGCCGGGATTTTCCCGGCTTTTGTTATCGTCCGTTCTTGTACTGCTTGCCGGTTTCATCGATTCCATTGGATATTTGGGGCTGGGTAAAGTGTATTTATCCTTCATGAGCGGCAACAGCACCAAGCTGGGCATCGCTCTATTTGAAGCAGATTATGCGCTATGGGCAATGACAGGGACTGTCGTTCTTTTATTTATTGCAGGAGCATTTGTGGGCACTTTCATTACAGAGTCATGGGGAAAATGGCATCTGACCCTTATTTTGGGCGTGGAGTGTGTATTGTTTCTCTTCGCAATCCTGTTGTCGCTCCTGTTCCACACGCATTATATTATATTCCCGCTCACCATGGCGATGGGCATGCAAAATACGATGCATCAGATGGTTGCACATGCAGATGTAGGCAAAGGCTTTGTTTCCGGTACGCTTTTTGGGATCGGTCAGGCTCTGGCCAAAGCTGTACGTGGCAAAGCTCCCGCGTCCGAGTGGGCTGTGCTGGCACTATCTTGGTTTATTTTTGTCATAGGCGCGGCACTGGGCGCCTGGATGCTCGTTAATAACGGTCTGCTCCTATCCCTCACTGTAGCTCTGTTGTTTCTTGTCCTGGTTATCCCCTATGTTGTTTATATGCAACGTCTGAAAAACGGTTGACCCGGATTTGCGGGCCAACCGTTTTTCACCTTTAGTTCTAGGAAATCCCACTCGGCTTCATGTATACTATAGAGGAGTGCAGAAATAGGATACAAGGAGGTGACATTTCACATGAAAAGATCAAGTATTATCTCATTAATGGCCAGTTTCATTTTGCTTGGCGGGGTGCTTCTCTTTCCTGCTCCTCAAGCCAATGCTGCCACAGGTGAATTCTCTACATATTGGGATCAGGACGAGTTTGCGGACGAGTATCAGTTTGAGGAAGATTTAATAGACGATACAGAAGAGCCTGAGGCAGAAGATGAGTTTATTCAGGAAAAAGCGGAATTAAAACAATATCTGGATCAGATTTTTGCTATCGAGTCCTATGAATCTAAAGCCATTGATTCCTTGAGTAGTGTTGGTAACACCGTATCTTCAGCGAATCGAAAATCGATGTTTCTCAAGCTGACGAATACGGTAATTCCGAATTACACCAAATTCGTCTCTAAAGCAAAACTGATCCAATCCAACAACCCAGAAATCAAAAAAATTCATACCTCCTTCATCAAAGGAACTTATATGCAGCTTGAAGGTTATATCCTCTACAAACAAGCCGTTTCCAAAAACAAAGTGAACTACACGATCCTTCAACAAGGTAATGCTAAAGTTAAAGCTGCCGATGTTATTCTAGACCAAGTTACTGACTCATTGTTGGCGTATGCTGACAAAATTGGGTACGAGTAATCCCTGCATGCAACTATTGCAAAAAAAGCAACCACCCTTAACTAGTCATTAGGGAATGGTTGCTTTTTCTAGTTATTTTCATGGATTGATTACAGACCAAGCTTCTGTCCTTTTTCCAATCGCTGAATCTGCTGTTCTCCGGTCTCCGCCAGTTCACGGAACTGACCAATGGTCTCGCGCATTCTTGGCAAGGCCTCTTGTTTGTAGACCGAGATCGAGTCCAGAGCGGAAAGCACATCCGTGAAAGCCTGCTTCATCGTATCCACCGAGATACTTGCTTCGTAAGCCTGCTTCTGGATGGCTGTCCCCTGATCCTTCAGCATTTTGGATGTACCGGCGATCAGATCGTTGGTGGTACGGTTAAGCAACTCGATTTTCTGCAAGACAATCTTCTGATTGTATAGTGCACTGGCAACGGTGACTGCAATCTTAAGCGCGGAGATCGTCACATTTTTCGCCCGATCCACACCACGAATTAACTCTTTGTTGTTGCGAATGACCACTTCAATCGCCATGATCCCCTGCTGGTTAACGACCAGCATCTGTTGCAGATCCATGACACGCTGACGGAGCGGGAACAATACTTCTTCGGTAATAAAACGCACCTTCTCAGGGTCTTCCCCGCGAACCTTGGCTGTCTCAATCTGTGTATCAATGGATTCATCCATCAACATGCCAAGCTGAATCTCCTTCTGCAGCCGCTTGGTCAGTTCGCGCAGGCTCTGCTGCTCGATCTCAAGCGTGGTGTTGTCGTTACGCAGCGTGGCGCGGCCCTTGTCGAGTGAAACGACAATATCGGCGATGACGGCGTCGGCTTTCTGGTATTTGAGGAAATACGCGCGTAGCGGGTTGAACAGCTTGCCCAGAAAGCCTGTTTTGGCGAAATCGACCACGCTTGGGTCGAGATCCTTCAGTTGCATGTGCAGCTCGGTCAAGCCTTTGGCGACCTGACCGCCCTCGTCTCCCGTCTTGGACAAATGTCCAACGGAGACTTGAAGCAGCGCGTTTTTCTCGGAAGAGGATCGCATGGTGTTCATGCCAAAGCCGTCAATGGATTGCAAAATTTCTTTGCGCTTCTCCAGAGATTCGAGGTCCAGGTTCATAATCATATCCACATTCGAAGTTGCTACCTGCTGCAGTTCCGCCACCTCGGCCGGCACCGGTTTGATCTCTTCTTCAATCACCTTCTGAATTTCCTTCTGGCTCGGTATTTCCATTGTAAACGACATTCGCAGTTCCCCCTTTTGGTTACATCCGTATCTGCTTACATATGAACGTTAATAACATCTGTGCGTTAATCTAGACTTACATCTGTACGTTAAACAAGTTTCCGATTTTGTAGACGACATCATCGGTGTCCGCATTAATACTCGCTGCCTCGTTTATGCTCGAGATGCTCTCCAGGGCTTTGATGTCGGCATTATATCCAATCGTGTAGATCGGCACTTTGTACGTCTCCACCAGGTCTCGAATATCTTTGAGCGAATGTCCTTCGTTCGTCTCGCCATCACTCAGAACAAAAATCAGCGGTTTCACGTTAGGGTTGGCTGCTTTGTAATCCTCCAGCATTTTCATTGCAACCACGATGCCGTCGAATGTCGCTGTTCCACCACTTGCTTGCAAACTATCCACCGTTCCGACAAACATGGATTGCTGGTTCGTATCATATTTGGCAATCGGCAAATTTACGGTCACGTCGCTGGAGTATGAAACTAAACCAATGCTGTTGTCCGTACCGAGATACTTCTGGCCTTTGCGCAAAGATTCTTTAAGACGGTTGAGTGGTTCTCCGGCCATACTCCCCGATACATCTGTCACAAACACAGCGGCAATTGGATTACTGCCGTTCTTTTTCTCTTTCCAGACTTTCTGCGCGGACAGCAATGTTCCACCATCCACCGTAGCCAGCTCGGATTTGTAATCTTGCAGGCCGTTGAAGCCGAACTCTACTGCCTTTTTCTGATACTGCTCTTGCGTGACAAAATCGGCAAACTTCTGGATGATCTCCTGCTTGTTTTGTGGCAATTGCCCAAGGGCATACAGCGGGCTGTCATGCCTTACGCCAAATGGGGTAAACACATATCCACTCTTGAGATCGGCCGTATTCACATAAGTCTGATATTCCAGTACAAAAGCATCCAGTCTGCCCGACTTGGCCGCTTCCCGCATCTGAATCGTGGTGGACGCCGTGAAGGGTACATTCGCCTGGAACTTCTCAAAGCCTTGGATCGCTTTCTCGCCCAGCGGATTGGCGCTGTCATACGTATTTAATGCGGTAACCAGGAAATTCAGTCCCGTAGAACTCGCAAACGGATCGGTATATCCCATCGTCAGCTCATTATTGGCAATAGCTTCGGTTATCGTTTTGACGTTCACAGAGCCGTAAGTGTTCACCAGTGCATCATATTTGGCTTTGGAGATGACGATTCCCGGTACGTTGCCAACAAGCCGCTTCGAGATGAGCTTCGTCTTCACTCCGCTGGCTTCCACCATCTCGCCCCATAGTTCATTGGACGGGGTAAAGGCATCGGGCACATATTTGCCGGACTTGATATAATCCGTGGCTGTACCCGAAGCAATGTTGCGGATTTTGACCGATACCTGTTTGCCTCCGGCCGTGATATTCGCTTGGTTAAATGCCTCTGCGACCTCAGTTAACCATCCATCCACGCCGCTACCCGATTTCTCGGTGGAGGAGAAGATTTCAACGAAATCATTGGTCGTGTTCTCTACTGTAACCGGGAATTTTGAAATGTCCGGGAGGGATTCTGCAACATCAACCGGATCGAGGTCAATCTGTCCTTTCACCGGTTCCGCGGTAGCTGGTGCAATGTCCGCGTACAGTTTGCCAAGTTCCTTACCTGCATTTTCGGTCGTGACCTGTGTGGTAGACTTGCCAAAGTTCGATGTCAGTGTGATTCCGCCATAAACGAGACCGAACACGAGTATGAGCATAATAATCGATATGAGAAAAAACTTTCCCTTCTTTGCCATAGGTGCAACCCCTCACTGTCTATATAATTTGGTGTGCTTGATTAACTGATCAATCTCCTGCATACAAGACATCTGCTCAATATCTCCGGCTTCGAAACTGTCCAGACGCGAAATCTCCAGCAACAGCTGATCCAGCTTTAATAAAATCTCTTCGTTCGTGTGAAGCGAGTCCTTCACATAGGTCAGGTAATCGTTGTACACTTTCGTTTTCTCTTGAAAAAGCTTCTGCGGAATCGCAGGGGATTTGGCTTTCATCATGCTGGCATAATCGGCTTCGTCGAAGACATTCAGTCGATTCAGAATGCTGCGGATATTCAGGTATAACAGCTTCTCTACCTCTTCCGTGACCGAAGCGAATTTCTTAAAGCTCAGCTCGCCGGGATCAAACCGTTGATGAAGCACGTTCATCAGGGTTTCTTTTTTCTTTTTCATCCGGTTCAGTTGGGACAGCCCCAGCGTAATATCTTCTTCAAGGATTTTGATGCGTCTGTAAAAAGATAAAGCCTCCACATAATCTTCATGGGTTTCGATCTGTTTCACAGGCAAAACGACCGGCTGTTTGAACAATAATGTGTAGCTGCCATAGAAAAGTGCGAGTACGCTTCCGAAAAGTAGCGTCACGGAAAGCGCGGTTTGGAATGCACTCTCTCCGAATCCAAGTCCAGCAAACCCCGGGGAGAAGGCCAGAACATTCACGGCCACGATGCCGATGATGAGCCCAAACAATTGTATGTACCTGGTCATAGTCGATCCTACGGCCTCCTTTCATGTTAGATATTAGGATTACATGTCGTATATTCCCTGTCTCTCATCTTCTTATTGTACATGATGTGAACGCTCTCAGGTGGATAGGATTGGAAAATGGCAGGGGTTATTTACGCTAGTATTAGCTTGCTATAAAGTGGATGTTTGACTTGAAGTTTGAGTGATCTTTGAGTGAATTTGAAAGATCCTCGAGTGATCTTCGAGTGATTGTTGAATGATTTCTGCCTGATATTTAAAAGAACAACCGGGCAGGTATGGGTGCTCCATAAGCTATCATCTCGGAGCAGTACTCTTCATAGTAATATACGTGGATAGAGCTTATCCCATTATTCTTTTCACGGACAAAACAGAACGAGCTTCGCAACTTGCAGATAAGAAGAACTGCTGGACAACCAGAAACTACGGAGGTTCGTTAGTGGTAAATGAAATGTTATCCGGTAATACGTGGAAAATCAGGTTACGTGTCATTTTTTATATAGACTTGTCTTGGCGGGCTGGAGTAGGATGGGGTGCGAGAAAGAGATTTCGCAAGAGAATTGCACGCCAAAAAGACGAAACGGCGAATATCTCCATTTCGTCTTTTGTAAGTTAATATTCGTCACATCCGAATCCCACCTACTCACTACTCAATAGGCTAACGATCACAAATGACGCTATTTAATGATTTTTGCGCCAGCCCAGAATGTAACGATCATGAGAAACGCTATTTTCACATTTGAGATGTGATTTCGCTGATTTTAGTCCGTTTTGGGTGAAATAACGTCGCTGGTGATCGTTAGATTTCTCAACATGCCTGAATCGACCAAATAAGCTCCGTACGGATCGTTAGAATTTAGAGCTTTGTGCTGGGACGTCCATCAGGCTTCTTCCTTAGACGCTCACACGAAAAAATCGAGTCTGCTGCGTGTTGTGCGAACCTCTGTCACTTTTCCCGCACAGCCCCTGTCCCCGATAGCCTGGAATGTTACGGTTACACTCTCCTTGCCTCTGGTGACTTCTTCCGGGATCTCATAGCTCGCACGGAATACCTCTCCGATCTTGTTCATATGAATGCGTTGTTCACCGACAACAATACCATCCACCAAAATACTAAATTGCCTTTCATATCGGATACCCTCTCGGTCAAAATGTAGATAGTCCCCGCCCCAATAGGCTACGTACAAATGATTCAGGGCATCCGAGTCTACAGCCAAGCGGTAGCTGAATGCTGCTCCGTTCACGCCGTATGCCTCACGCCACATATACAACTTATTGCGGCCGTCTGTACCGGAGCCGTTATACTGCTCTCCGCGGCAGTTACTCTCCATTTGATGCCCGATCTCATCCTGCTGGCCGTCTGGTTGCACGCTGTCGATGGTGATATCATTCAACGCTTTCTCCAGCGCATCCCCTTCATCATTCAACGCCCAATACACTGTGTAAAATTCATGATGCACATCATAGAACGGGATCATCTTCACGGCTTCTCCGGTGGACGTCACTTCCTCACTAAGTTCAAATGTAAGTGTGCCTTTATCGACAACCTTGATCCACTGGCTCACATCCTCTTCTTCCGTTTGGATCACGGGCACGGGAGCTGTTTTTGGATTCAGCGCAGTTTCGTCGATAATGCTATCCTCGGGTAGCCCTTCGTTACCCAGCGCACCGGCAAGCACAATCGGGCCATACTGGAACGCCACCTTGTGGGCATCATCCCGGGCTGTATATTTACGCAGTGCCATCGGCAGCGTAATGGTGATGACATCGCCCGCCGACCAGGTGCGGTCGATGGACAAGTAGCCGGGTTCCAGACGTGTATACGACTGGGCCGAATCCCCGTTTACGGTTGCCGTCATCGGCTCCTGGAGCCAGGACGGCACGCGTAGTCTTAGACAAGCCGAGGCGCCGCCTTCGGTGATTGTCAGGGTTGCTTTTTCCGAATAGGGGAAGTCGGTTTCCAGCTTTAAGTTTAGTCCCTGTGATGCCCACTCCAGCTCGGAAGCGATGTACAGGTTTACATACAAGTCCTGCTCATCCTCATAATAGATCGCCTCAGCATACTTGCCCGGGTTCTCCATGCCTGATCCGGTACAGCACCACCAAGCCGTATCACGTGTGCCGTAGATTTTGTAATGCCCTTGCAGGGTGGAGGCAAAATAGGTTTTATTGCCCGTAGTCGGGTCTTGCGTGCCAAGGATATGGTTATAGACCGCGTTCTCATAATAGTCCATATACGCACTGTCCGGGTTCCAGGCAAACAGTTGCTTCGTCAGATGCATCATGTTGTGGGTACAGCAGCTCTCCCCGGTTTTGATGCCGAGGCTCTCCATGCCCTTTGCTTCATAATGCTCGGATATGCTCGTCGCGCCAAAGACATAAGAACGATGCTGCACGGTCGTATCCCAGAAAAATTGTGCCGCTGTCCGGTACGACGTCTGTGCAGGGTCTTGGTTGTAGATTTCGGCTGCGCCGATGACTTTGGGAATCTGGGTGTTGGCATGCCTTCCTTGCAGCTCATCCCGCTCCTGCTCTAGCGGCTCCAGAATAAGTTGGTGCGTAAACTGCCGAGCAGCCTTCAGATAGGCTACGTTTCCTGTAATCCCATATAGTTGGGCAAACACTTCGTTCATCCCGCCATGCTCACACAGCAGCATCGTCTGAATCTGCTCCTCGGTCATGGAGTTCAGTCCATCCACTGCCCAATCCGCAAAACGTGTAACCACCTCAAGCGCCTGCTCATTGCCCGTCATTTGATAAGCGTCAATCAGACCGCGATAGATTTTATGCACGCTGTACCACGGAACCCAATATTCACCGATGTTGAATCCACCGATATGTTCCGCACGAAAAGCAATGCGGAAAGCCTCCTCAGACAAACCTCCGATATACCCGCTACCCGTCGTCTGTTGAATTGCTGCCAGTTCACTCACAGCATAATCGAGCGTATGCTTTAAGGTGGAATTCCCCGTCGCCTGATACGTCACCGCGAGAGCCGACATGTAGTGTCCGAGGGAATGTCCGCTGATCGAGCGTGCCTCCCAGCCTGTATAACGTTGCTTGCGTGGAGTCAAGCCGTGAGCTTCATAACATGGAGCCAGAAAGCGGTCGATCTCCAGTGATAACAAGTAGCGTTCTCCGATATGCTGTGACGTTTGAAATGGACCTTCCAGCAAGTTAACCTGTGCGGGGCCCAGAAATCCTTTTCTCGTATCGATCATGCGGCTCGCTCCTTTGGTATATGTAATAACCTCATATGGTTTCTTTTCTTTTCTCCTCAGTAGGCTGGATTTAGAGACAAAGGATAAAATCCGTGTTGTATTTAGGCCAGAACTTATCTCCGCCATCTAGATTCCACCCTTGAATGTCCTCATATTATCAAATAAACTACAGTTACAGCAGACTCAGAATCCAAGAAAAGGTGGATAAATCCGTCCTATGTCAAAACCAGTGGAGCACTATTTATGTGGAAAATTCATATCCGAGGGCAACTGGAGCCATATGCGTCGAAGCATGCCGGTGCATGAGATCATTTTGATGCTGGAAGGTGAAATGTATATTGCGGAGGATGACAAACGATACGTCGTTCGTGCGGATGATCTTTTATTTTTAAAAGCGGGTCGGACTCATTATGGTTACCAGATCAGTGATGCACCTGTGAGCTTCTACTGGATGCATTACGGGACAGCATCTGGTTTATTCTGTGACTTTCCAACTCATTCGACCATTCAGGTTCCTTCTATGGCAAATCAGATGTTCAAACAGTTGCTTCATGTGTCCTCCTTCTCGTCCGAAGAGGCGGATGCTGCTGCGCTATTACTTCTCAAAGAAATGGAACGTAATCTGCGCACAGACTATCGCCCGCATAACGCCGTGGTGGATCATATCTGTAAATGGGTCGATATCCATCTGCATCTGAACATTACGGTGAGCGAGATTGCGGGGCACTTTAATTTCAACAAGGACTATATTTCCAAAATGGTGAAACGGGAAAAAGGGATCGGACTCAAAACGTATATCCTCACCGAACGCATGCATCGCGCCAAACGACTGTTGCTCAATACCAATGCCAGTGTGAAGGAGATTGCTGCCCAATGCGGCTTTCGTGACTATAAGCTGTTTCTGCGCACCTTCAAGCAACACGAGGCAAGTACGCCAACCGAATATCGCAATCATCTATACAGTACGCAGCTCAATCGTTTATAAGCTCCTGTATATAAATGGATATAAGAGAACATCCTGTCGTTAATGGTTAATATCGATGATGCTTGACGAGATCATCCACACATAAGCACTTTAACCCTTGGGCACTTGGGCACTTAAGTTGTGCTTGGGCTTGGGCCAAATTCTAACGATCACCAGGAAGCTTATTTAACTTAGAATAGATTGATTGAAAATCTAACGATCACCAGTAACGTTATCGGGTCTAAAAACAGCCTTTTGGGTTGAAAAACGGGTGATTTTCCCAAGATAAGCTCCATGGTGATCGTTAGAATTTCTTACCGCTTAAAAAGCGGCAAATAGCGTCTCTGGTGATCGTTAGATTTTTTTCTTAAAGATATAGAAATGTTGAAATCTCTTATAGAAGATTCTAATATAGAGGATTGAATCCCCTGTGTTATAATGCAAGGAAATACTATTCCCTACTTTACTCATAAGAAAAGGAGAATTTAAACATGACGACGGCTGCCATAACGATTCATCCCGCTTCCCCAGCTGAACATGCTGAGATTGTTGACATTCTGGTTGCCAGTTACGCGGAATACCAGAGTTCTTTTGAGCAATCGGATCGTTGGGAAGCCTACTTGAAAGATATCCGCGAATCTGTGGACAATCCATATTTGACTGAATTATGGGTAGCCAAGATCGAAGATCGGATTGTCGGTACCGTTCAGTTGTTTGAAACGGCACATAAAGCCTATCCCAATTTTGAACTGCCGATTGATTATCCATTTGTCCGTCTGCTAGGTGTTGATCCCGAGTGGAGAGGACATGGCATTGCGCGCGAGCTGCTTCAGCGGTGTGTGGAATCCACGAAGGAGCTGGGCAAAAACGCAGTTTATCTCTATACCGGTGGTCAGATGGTCAATGCTATCCGGTTATATGAACGTTTTGGCTTTATCGAAGATCCGGAGTTCAGTTCCGTAGCGGGCGGTGGGCAGGCAATCTGCTATCGTTACGAGATAAGATAAGGGCTTAAAGGACGACATCGTAGTGCGGAATTACTAGGCTTGTCAAAAGTAATCTTGCATTCTGGAGAATGTTATGTCTCTTTATCCCATAAACATAAAACAAAGGGCTGTTCCTCCTGCCATCTGTAGATGACAAGTGGAACAGCCCTCTCGTTTAAACCTGATATCATAACGTTACAAGAGTAGCATCTTGAACCTGAGCTTAACCGCCAATCTCAATCAGAATCTTCGCATGGCTCTTGTCGCTCATCAACAGTTCAAGCCCGTCCTGCACAACATCATGCAGCTTAATTTTTTTGGTGATTACCTGTTTCACATCGAGTGCGCCTTCTGCAATGAGTGAGATGACCTCAGGGAAGATGTGTCGGTACGCTAGTGTAGCCGTCAGATTCGCTTCTTTTACCAGCATGTCGAAGAAGTTTACGTGAAGCGGGTTCGGAATTGCGGCGATCACCACAACTTCTCCACCTTTTTTAATCACGGACACAGCACTGTCCATCGTCGGTTGCACGCCAGCTGCTTCGTACGCGACATCGATTCCACCCGATTGCTGCGTAATGACCTGTGTTGCATCCACCTTACTGCTATTTACCGGAATTGCGCCAAGTTTAGCCGCCAGTTCCAGACGATCTTCGAATACATCGACAGCGTACACTTCAGATGCCCCAGCTGCTTTGGCTGACAAGATAGTCAGCAAACCAATCGGCCCAGCTCCGTATACAGCAACCTTATTTCCCACTTTCAGCTTGCTGTGACGTACGGCATGAAAAGCAACCGCAGTTGGTTCAACAAGTGCCCCTTCTTCAAAGGATACTTGATCCGGGATCGGATGCACCATATACGCTTCCACGACTACATATTCGGCAAAACCGCCATCCCCGTTCAATCCGACAAAACCAAATTGAGTACACTGATTGTATCTACCTTGAATACAGTACTCACACGTTCCACAATGGTAGAGAGGTTCTACCACCACGCGATCACCCACACTGATACCGCTTACATGATTACCTAGAGCACTTACTGTTCCTGCAAACTCATGCCCCAGTGTCAGCGGCGCTTTTTGTCCTGAAAGCGGATGATTCTCTCCCTCTTGAATACCTACACCATGATGATACGCGTGTAAGTCACTGCCACAGATTCCGGCATACTCCACTTTGATCTGAACCTGTCCTGACTTCGCAACAGGAACCTCACGATCTTCCACACGCACGTCTTTATGACCATACCAGACTGCTGCCTTCATCCTGTACATCCCCTTTTTATCTAAACTGTTAATAAAAGATTGTCCTGCTTGTCTATATATTATATCCCTGTTCACTCATTATTCATATTTATAGATACTTATGTTAACATTACTTATACTAATATTAAAAGGGATGGTCGCATGAATCTGGAACAGCTTGAATACGTTGTTGAAATCGCCAAAACGCAATCATTCTCTGCCGCATCAGAGCATCTTCATGTCACGCAATCTGCGATCAGTCAATCGGTTCAACGCCTGGAAAAAGAGTTGGGGTTGGTTCTATTCGAGCGATCCAGACAGGGCGCTCATCCCACACCGGAGGGTAAACAATTTATTGCCAAAGCACTGGACATTTTACAGCGAATCGATGAATTAAAATCGCTAAATGCAACGACATCTACGCTAACCGGTGATCTTCACGTAGCTACTTTCCCGAGTGTTATGCCTTACCTGGTGCAATCGGTTGCCGATATGAAACGGGATCATCCACAATTGAGGTTATCAATTGAAGAGAAGGGTTCAATGGAAATCATTGAGGACATTCGGAGCAATAAAACTCATCTGGGCTTTATCGCCATATACGCAAAACAGCTGCGCGAATTGGATGGGTTGCATTTTACACCGATGTATTCAAGCAAGCTTGTTGTATGCACCCATCAACTGTCTGAACTGGCCAAGCACACACGTGTGACGCCTGAGCAACTAAAAGACTATAACCTTGCGTTATATCGGGACGGTTTCATAGAGGATTTTCTGCAAGAATTCACCTACGAATATGGGCCTTTATCCATCTTATTCAAGACCAATAATTCGGAGGCCATCAGCACCGTGTTAACCAATAATATTGCCGCGACTATTGGGCATGATTTTTCCTTTCATCAACATCCGCTTTGGAAGGAAGGATTACTTAAGATGGTGGAGATTACCGAGATTCAGCAACCTAAGATGCAGATCGGCTTCGTGCAGACGGAATTCAGGGAGGCTGCAGTTGCGGCAGAACAATTTGCCCGGCGCTTCAAACAAGCGATAGAACTCGGTCATCTATGATCTGCTGTTCATATAGATAGGTTATATGTCCCTAGCAAAAAAAAGCGCTTCGCCATGTGGCGAAGCACTTTACTCATTTCCTCTTAATTTAGTTGCCGCTTCACTTACACCTTTACCTTTTTCACCGCTTCACTCATCTCATTCGTCTGCTGTTCCAGCATCGTAGACGTTTCGGCCACCTTACGGAACATCACCGATTGATCCTGCATCAAACGATAAATCTCATCCGAGTGATCTGACACGCCTGCAGAAATCTGCGAAATGGTGTTGACCGAAGCTGCCGCCTCTTCCGATCCGGCCGTAATTTCTTCAGCCGCAGCAGAAACCTCCTGAATGCGCTGGGTAACCAATTGGAACGCGCCCACAACTTGTGAGAATGCCTGCTCCGCTTCTGTTGTAAATATGACACCCTGACCAATTTCCTGTGCAGTAACCCCCATTCGGGAACCAATCTGCTGTGATTCCTGTTCAATACGAAGTAATAAATCCGAGATTCGTTCCATAGACGAACTGGAGGCTTCGGCAAGTTTCCTCACCTCTTCTGCCACAACCGCAAAACCCTTTCCATGCTCCCCCGCATGCGCAGCTTCAATGGAAGCATTTAGCGCGAGCAGTTTGGTTTGACTTGCAAAGTCACGCACCGTATGCAGCGCACCACCGATTTCAGCTGAATAGTTGTTTAACACCTTCACCATCGTCGTAACCTCTCCAGATACCGCAGAGATGTTTTCCATCTGTTTCTTCATCACGGTCATGCGTTGCTGCCCAGATTCCGCCGTAGCTAGCGCCGCTGTTGCTGCATCTGACACTACATTGGAGGATTCAGATATATCGTTAATGCCTTTTGCAATCTCCTCCATGGCATGTGCACTGTCACTTGCGCTTTGCTTCTGCGTGTGTGCACCTTGTTGGATCTCCTCGACAGCACGATCCACTGTTTTGCTCATGGCAAGCATCTCTTCGGTACTCCGATTAAACTCTTTCGTGGATTCGGATAACAATTCGGTTGTTGAAGCTACCCCTCCAACCATATCACTTACGATTTTATTTAAATTCCCAGACATATGTATCATTGCCTGATACGTTGTTCCGATCTCATCTTTGCTCTTTAGACGATATGCTGTCAAAATACGATTAGCTTCGGCTAGCTCGCCCTGTGCCATCTTTTCCACACTCGATTTCAGCGGATGTAGAGGGCGCAGTCCCCTAACGATAAACCACATCACTATAGCAATACCCACCAGTGTAGCGACCAGCAGGATCACATACAACGGAAGACTTGATTTCAAAATATCGGTTGCAATACCTTCGATAACAGATATCCCTGTATCAATACCAATTACACCTGCAAGAGCACCGTTGCTATCCAGTATAGGAGCATAGGAAGAAATATAATTACCATACTCCGGGTTATTTATAATCGGCGAACTTGCTGTTTCCCCTTGCAGCAACTTCTGTACCGCATCTGCCGGAATGTCTGTTACTTCGTTGATTGCTGAAGCTTTATCCGGATCCTTCATACCATCCACCATAATAAGCGGAGTTCCTTTATCATCTATTTTGACGAAATACACATACATGGCACCAATACGCTCTCGGAAATCGTCCAATTCATCCCGAATGCTTAGATACTCCCCATTTTCCTTAGGGTCCTTGGCAAACTCCACATATGCTGCTGTATCCAGCTGTTCCACATAACTCTCGGCAATCTGAATATTGTAACTCTTGATAGCCCCCTGCGCAGCCAGTTTCACATTAGCGATCTGCGTCAACATACTTCCCGCTGCTATAATCGTAATGACCAGTGTAACAATAGCCGCAATGCGCACAACCAGACGTTTCCTGAAAAAACCGATCATTTGCTCCCTCTTCCTCCCCACGAACCCAAGCCTTTTTGACTAGGCCGTACCCAAAAAACATATGTTTGAAGCACTAAGTATGGGAAAATAGTATATGAATATGTCGAAATACGCAAGAAAATATTGGATTTATATAAAAACGCTATCATTGATGTGCTAGTTTTGGTAGTGGTAACTTTAAAAGGCTTATGAAGCGCGGTGTTTCAGAGGATTTTAGGCAAAGAAAACCTCCAACATAGTAGTTGGAGGTTTTCTTTAAGATTCTATCATTTTTATCGGATTGTACTTTGGGGTCGTTTCTGTAATCAAACAGTAAACTCCCCTAACTAATCTATTTCAAGGGAGTTCATATTCACAAAATTTTCATACCAGTCTTCTAAAGGGATATGTGATCCGTTCACAATATCCAAAGCATTTATTCTAAGAACAAACAGCCCCTTCCTTTCAAGAATTTTAATCAAAGGTTCATATACATTCAAATGTCTATATGTTTCTGGGCGTTCTTCAGCATACTTAGCAAGATGTAAATAATATTGAATAATATTTTTCACATATATATTTTCTCCTAAAAACTCAACAACTTCTGAATTGCAATAATCCGATACCTCAACTTCTTCAGTATCACCTAGTAATTTTGCTATGTCAGCAACTAAAGGTTTTATCGGTCTGATCCCTTCTTCTTTGAAAAAACAGGCCAATCTTCGCAGGAATTCACACGCCAAGTCAGCCTCCACTTTAGAAGCAATACCGCCCACCAAGCTCCAATCAATATTATTTATCCTTGCAATTGCTTGTTTAAGATACATGCTCTCACCTCATATTTAATAATCAATCACATCATCCATATGTTTAATAAAATCTGAACCAGAATCATAACCTGGGAAGGATGCTGTTGGATTGGGATCTGTTATATTTGCCTTATCGTGTGCATTTTTTAAAGGATCGGGATCAAATCTTTTTGTGTCATTATTCCATGTAGACGGATCTCTTAAGGGCATACCGCCATCCATATATTGCTTTTCTTTAAGCTCATGATTGGCAAGTTTTTCAAACCATTCTATTTCCTTTTCAGTTAGTGCGTTCTTTTGAGCCTTCTGCCATGCGTAAGCAATATCTGCGTCTGCCTGAAAGTACAACTCCTCATATGGTTTACCAGATACAGATAATTGTTTTCTGTCTAAGAACAGATGTTTTTTCATCCTTAAAATCTGTTCCTCTGTTAAATTTGTATTCTTCGCTACTACTCCAATATCCTCAACACCTGATTTTCTAATTTCGATGTATTTTCTCTCAAGAAGAGCTTGGAATCCATCTTCTGGTACAATTATATATTTTCTCATTTGAACAGGATCTAATATATAGCCAGTACTCCCTGTTCCCTTACCAATCTCCTTTTCCTTCTCCACAAATTCAGAGAACTTAGAGGATTCCCGGGCCTTTTTACTCTCCGCAATATTGTCCATCACTTGAAGACGCGGGTCTTTAAATCCGTTAAAACCGCCCGTCATCTGGCCAGTTCCCGGCCGTTGGTTCAAAACACTAACCTTAGTACCGCCTCCTGACGATGTCAGTAAATTATGCGGTTTGATCATCTTGGCAGTGAGGCCACCGCCGACCATCATGCCTCCCATGCCCATCATATTGGCCCAATGCTCGCTGGACCAGGCATTCGAGGGGAATATCGCTTCACGGATTGTACCATGGATGCCAAATGTCAGCCAATTGGCTGTATCATTGGCAGAATTAAAGGCTTTATCCGCTCTATCCATGTAACCTTCCACCAGACCACTTGGGATACCAAACGTCCAATAGTCCAGAAATCCACCGACACTGTCGTAACGCTTCTGGTAGCGGTCATCTGCAGCCTGCATAAAACCAGTACCGAGTTCTTTCAAACTATCCACCGATTTTTGAAAAGCATTACGATTGTCTACAGTGGGAGCCCGGCATTCATCCGGTGGAGGCGGCATACAATTGGCATCATAGGATTGCGTAGTCTGCTGATCCGCCAGTCTGAACTTCTCCGCATGTCCTTCAAGCGTTTTGGCAATCGAGAGGGATAGTGAACTGAAGTTGTCCATCACTCGTTGCGCCGCGATGAAATCAGCATAAAATCGTTCCTTGGTACTCCCGTTCCACTGCCTCTCAATTTCGAATAGCTGTTGTTTCAAGACGTAATTCATCTGAGCAATCTGACTTTGGGCTGTAGCGAACTGTTTCGAAACGGACAATAGCTGTTCCGGGGTTACTTTAATCGTTGTCATAGTGTACCTCGTTATCGATATCGTTCTAATTATGTATTTCGTTGTTATACGAAAATTCTGTTTCTCATATATGCCAGTTCATCCACCAGCACTTGGGATTTCAGTATAACTGGATTGAAATTCTTTTCGTAGAGACTGCTGTCTTAATCTTTTAGTTCCTATTACCCCCAGTACGCCCTATTTGTAACAGTCTTTGCGACCTAGATGTCCCCCACTGCACCGATTCAAAACTTACTATTGTCATATAAGATAAAAGGTACAGACATCTCAACAATGTGAGATCATCTGTACCTTGTTTTTACTTAGCCTCTTTAAGCTGATTTGTTATTCATCTTGCGGAATCGAATCAAAGACCAGATCGTGAGCAATGCAAGTACACCGAGACAGATGCTAATACTGAACCGGTTGCCTTCATCAAACACAAACATCAGAGCAATGACGCTGAGGATCAAGACAACAGCTCCGGTGATGTAAGGAAATCCCCAAACCTTGAATGTAGGCTGCACCGGATACTTTTTACGCAATTTAAGCTGAGAAGCCGCGATGCAGATCCAGACCAGAATCACGACAAATCCCGGAACAGCAAGTAACACTCTAAACAGCTGATCTTGGGCAAACAGTCCTAACAAGGAACCTGCCATCAGAACAACGGTACACACCATCAACGTATTAATGGGGCTACCGTTGCGGTTGGTTTTGGCGAGTGCTTTAGGCGCCTCCCCGCCGACGGCCATAGAATGCATCATGCGGGATGCCCCGTAGATACCCGAGTTCGCTGCGGACAGCACCGCCGTCACCAATATAAAGTTCATAATATGTGCAGCACCCGGCAGGCCAGTTGATGCCAGTACCTGTACAAACGGGCTGCTTTCCGGCCCAATCTCGTTCCAAGGAATCAGACCACAGATAATCAGAATCGGCAACGTGAAGAACAAAATGATTCTGAACATGAAATTGCCCACGATCTTGGGCATCACTTTCTCCGCATTTTCCGTTTCCGTCAAGGTCAGGCCGATCAGCTCCGATCCTCCATACGAGAACATAACCACAAGCAGTGCAGAGAAGATCGATGTCCATCCGTTCGGGAAGAACCCACCCGCCTGCGTGTAGTTTTGTAAATATGGTGTGTTGTCACTTGGAATAATACCAAAGATCAGCCCTGCCCCGAGCACGATAAAAATAATAATCATCGCAATTTTGATCCCGGCCAGCCAAAACTCAAACTCACCGAACACACCCACGCTGAGTAAATTCACCAATATAATGAACGCCGCACACGCCAGACTTAGCATCCATAGTGGTACGTCCGCGAACCAATATTGCAGGAAACTGCCCGCAGCAATAACCTCGATGACACATACCGATAACCACAAGAAGCAGTACATCCATCCCATAATAAACGAAACTCGGCTACCGAACGCTTCCTGTACAAAATCTTTCATATTTCTGTTCTTGTACACCGTAGCCATCTCTGCCATCGCAGCCATAACCACAAGCAACAACAGTCCGGCAAAAATGTACGTTACAATAACACCTGGGCCTGCAAGTCCAATCGTGCCTGCACTGCCTTTAAAAATGCCTGTCCCAATAACACCACCCATCGCCATAAAGGTGATGTGTCTAGGTTTTAATTTTTTTTGTAATGATTCTTCCGTCTGAGTCTGAGCCAATTGAAATCCTCCTGAGGTACAAAAACGTCTGTAATCCTTGTCTATTTTTGAGTAATAAAATTCAGTATACCCTAACCATGATGAAACAGCCCACCTATTCTGTATGACCAATTCATCCCAAACATATGACATGCCTAAGATTTATACCCTTTAAGCGTACAAAGTAATCGGTATGTTGCCCATGTTACCAAACTATATCCCACCCCGTACATCAGCCATGCATCCAGATTGGAAGTGAACGTTCCCCAGTCACTGGTTATATACAGCAATGGTAACAAGAGAGATACACCCCATGCGATCACCCTATTGCACCATTTTATCGAGTACCAGCAGACGCCCAGAATAAGAGCGATTAGTGGACACATTACGAATACAACGAACAATGGGTTCATTCCTTCAATCCACTAGTAGAGCATTCTCCTGCACTCTCCATTCTTTGGTGCGTCACAGCGTTCAATTCCCGAATTTCAGTTTACCACTTTTTGCGCTGTATGAACTGTATCAAATGTTTCATTTTTACTTCAAATCCATAAACACTTCAACACATAAATAAACGTCAAAAACCAGCCTCCCTATACTAAAGAGACTGGCTGTTTTCGTTTAGATTCGTCATCTATAATGTTATTTAATAACTTTTGTCATAAATGAACTGTTCGGGTCTGGAACATAATCAGCAAACGGATCGCAATATTCAAAACCAAAGTCTTCATACAACTTGCGTGCCGGAATAAAAGAATCCATCGAACCCGTTTCCAGACTGACTCGCTGATATCCGCGAGATGTGGCCTCTTCAATAATATGAGCCAACATATGGCGAGCTACCCCTTTGCGTAAATGAGCGGAAGCCGTACGCATTGATTTCAGTTCACCATGTTCAGCGTTCAGTTCCTTCATGGCTCCGCAACCAAGTAACTCATCGCCTTCCCATGCACACCAAAACGTGATCTCCGGTTTTTTAAGTCCATCCAGATTCAGTGCATGTATACTTTCCGGCGGCGAATCCGCTGCCATGCCCATCAAATGTTCCGCGATTAGCGCTTTTACCTGATCCCCACTCAAATCATCCACTCTTATTTCCATCGTTTCCACTCCTGCCGACATTTTGTAATGTGTTTAATTCTCTACGAAGTTAATAGATAATTATATTTTACAACCATGTCAGGTTTTATGACAAGAGTAGGTTGGTGCTAGAAAAGTAGCCAGGCAAATTGGTTTGATAGGATTGATAACAATATCATGATTGCTGATACGATACGGCTGTCATTTGGCACGGCTCACACGCAAACATGTAATACACACCTTCGCCATTCTCCTGAATCATCTCACCGTCCAGCTGACCGATTGCTTTCATCGTAGCTGAGCAGGCCGGACATGCAGGATAGTCTGCGTCCTGCACCCAACCAGGATGACCTCCAACCTGGGATAGTGAGGGCTCCATGGCCCATTCACTGCCATGAAAAGGCCGCCGCGATTCCGTCGCAATATGAAACAGACGATGCTGTACCTGTTGCTGTATCCCTGCTAGCCTTTCTCCCGCGCCAGCAAAGCTACCTACCTCTAAAACACTTGAGCCAATTCCCAAAATATCTACGCTCATCTCTTCCACATCAATATCACCCAATTCATCAGGCTTCACATTATGCTTGCTCCAGATGGCATTCCCTTCTGCATCCATCTCCATGTAAACCACACTGTAACTGCTACACACCAAGCAAGTCTGCACATCCAGTTGTGGAAACTTCCAGTCCACTGACTGAAGCGCAGGATGTTTTACATGTAAATTCATTAAGCTGATCAATGAACTACCACACCACGGACAAAAATTGGAGTTTGGCACAAGCAAGGATATCGGAACACCATCAAGGTTCTTGCCCTCGTTTTCCCCTACACTGCCTTCTGCTTCATACAATGAATAACTCGGGGTGATAAACAATTCTCTGCGTTGACCATCTTCGGTTAACTCCCAACCCGCCTGCAACGTGTAACACTCAGGTGCGACATACAGCTCGCTGGCCCACAGGGGCGGAGCCTGCCTCCACTGTAAGAACTGTTGTACAACCACTTCGTCACCGATATAAGCCAGCATGATTAGAAAGTGGTTACGATTCTCCCCATCGTTGTTCACCTGTTGAATCAGATGATCTCGCGTCTCGCCAGAGGCGCTTTTGAACAAAACCGCTGGATAAACAATCTCCCGCTCCAAAAGTTCAGGAATTTCCGCTGTCAGAGGCAGATCATGATAACAAACAAGATACAGCAAGATATCTTTACCGCCATCCTCGTCATCTGAGCGGATCAAGGCCATGGCATAACGCTTCATCTCATGTTGTTGCTCTTCCGAAAGGGAAAGATACACTTGTTCCATGGAGTATTTATACGGTACATATCGAATAAGTTCGTTATATGTCCGAGGTTCATGCATGATTTTCAGAATCTGCACCGCATCCGTAATGCCCTCATACAGATCGACATCACGCCGATTCGCTTCAATATAACGCTGGTGTGCCTCTCGTTCCATTTCCTGCTTGCAAGGCATACAGTACCCACCTGTTTTAGCTGCTGTTGCTGGTAAAATCATGTTGTCGCATCCTTCGCGTACACACGGAATACGTTCTGTCATGCTTCCGCCTCCTTCAACCTTTAGGAATGGTGGCCAAGTTGCTCCTTGGTGAATTCGTAAAACGCAAGCGCATCCTCACTGCTCGCAAATCCTGCCTGAGCTATTTTCTCACTGCCGCCGCCTTTGCCTTGGTAAGCCCCGAGATTTCCTTTGAAAAACGGCCCGCACGCCCATTCCGGCGGCTGTCCGTTCTGTGCCAGTACAACCTTCGCTTCCGAGATGCTGGCAAATAGCACCAAACCTTCATGCTCTTCCGTAAGTTTGGTAGCAAGGCTTTGCATGTCCTTGAGTGATTTCTCCTCGAAAATCCGGGCAATGACCAGTCCTTCCCGTGCGGCTAGCAGTTCCTGAGCGTAGTAAGCGTCATTGGTGGATTTCACAGCATTCAGCTCGCTTTGCAGCTGTTTCTGCTCCTGTTCCATTTTCTCAACACGCTCCAAAAGTTCGTCACGGCTTGTCTTTAATTTGGTCGTAATGCCGTTCAACACCTGTTGAATTGCCGTGAATTCGTTCAAAGCTCTCGTACCGCATTTAAAATAAATTCGTGTGTTGCTCTTGATCTTCTCCGTTTTCAGCAGTTTAATGATTCCGATCTCACCTGTGGCAGCCACATGTGTACCACCGCAGGCATTGTACTCCACACCCTCGATCTCCACGATGCGAATGTCCTCCTTCACCGTGGGCTGCTTCACTAAAGGCAATCGCGCGGCTTCTTCCGCGGTAACCCATGAAGCGCGAACGGGAGCATTGCGAACAATCTGCCGATTCACCTCTTGCTCGACTTCAGCCAGCTGTTCCGGGCTGAGGCTCTCTGTAGCCACATCAATCGTTGCGTAGTCCATGCCCAGGTGAAAACTGAGTGTCAGGGCATCCGTCAGTTTTAGTGTAATTGCCGATAACAAATGCTGGCCCGTATGTTGCTGCATGTGGTCAAATCTTCGTTCCCAATCCAGCTCACAGTGCACTTCATCCTGCTCCGGGGAACGCTCCAGCTTATGCCATACTTCTCCGTCTTCCAAGTTCACATCCAGAACAGCGGCACCGCCAATCTGTCCCAGATCACACGGTTGTCCGCCTCCATGCGGATAAAATGCCGTCTCGGCGAGCGTCACGTATACGCCATCTTCTTTCGTCACTCGATTGGTAATATGTGTATGCCACTCGCGTGTGTAAGCAGCATCATAGTAAATTTTTTGAGTCATTGAATGGATTCGTTCCCTTCTCGGTCAAGTATGTTACATCTACTCTCAGATTACACTATTTCCCATAGCTAACGCCAATATTGCCATCTTGATCTCCACCGATCTCTACTTTTTACTCAAAATAAAAAGACCGCTCTGTAAGCTACAGCCTACAGAGCGATCTATATTCTTTATCCAACGTTTAATCTGAAAAAGTTGGATATGGACGCCCCGATTGATTACACCGAAACGGAGATGGCAGACGAATGCTCCCTTGTAGACACCAAGAACAAAGCAGACAGAAAGGACCTGGAGAAGCGGAGCGCTCGCATTTGTCACCGGATTGTTCCCATCAGGGAATCAATCAAAATAATCGGGGGATAAGGGCGATCGAAAGGTTTTCTGACTGCGGCGTTCCCGTGTGTCTACCGCAACCAGCATAGTCAGTCATCGGAGTGGTCAAGTGTAATCCATCGGCCACGCCATATCTTTTTTCACATTAAACCAAGTTCCAGAAGAGAACGGTATTAGCCACCGTCACCATCGTAAACAGCAACGTATTAACAAATGCCGCGAGCCATACATTGTTTGTTTTCTCAAACAATTTGCGTGCGTATACGGCAGCGATGATCAGACATGGCACCAGCGCGAACAACAGAATGCCGTTCAGTGCTTGAGTTGGATACAGCGCCACACCTGTCATAAAGTCTTTGCCATACTGTGCCAGCATCCACAATACCAGTCCACCGACATTCAGTACAATCGCAAGGAACATACCGCCGCGTTTGCCGCGTGTATTGGCGTTCAGTGCAACAGCACTTACAAAGTAATAGATCAGGAAGAGCGGAGCATAACGCAAGGCAGTAACGAAATGTGCCTGTTCAAACGTACGTACCGCAAATGTCCAGATGCGGAAGTCCGTTCCGAAGATCGCCTGCACCGCGAACAACAGTGCATACCCGATTACAATCGCGAGTACAGCTGTCACAAGGCTGGCAATGATGGTTCCGATATTCAAGCTAATACCGTAATCACTGAAACGAGTGCCCGCATCCTTTTTGGAGAAATAGTGGAATGCAAAGGTCACCAGAATCATAATCAACGCCGATACCAATGCCCAGTATACGATCTGGTTCGTTGTTGGTTCATTGAAGTATGTGGCTGTAACGACAATTTTGTTTGCATAGTTGAATACAATCCACATTACCAGAGATACAACGGCGAGCAATATACTGCCTACGCCCATGTTTTTCATCCGGCGGCTTGCGGCATAATCATTCTTTTTGCTGCCAGCCAGGACGAATCCAATGACTGCAACAAGCACACTTACGATGAACAAGATCAGAGCAATAATCCGTAGTACGTTCAGTCCATCGGCTGATTTATCCATCAGTGTTGGAAAAAGAATAGCAGGAATCAGCGTGCTGAACGCAATCGCGAGCCAGTAGATCGTTTTTTGCTTGCCACTTACGGCAGCGGAAACTGTTGCGATCTCGTTGCTAACCGCTTTACGAAGCAATGGCAGTCTGAGTAACAACGTAATCAACGGTACAATCATCAGAAAGAAGCCAATCAAGGCTACAAAGTTAAAGGCTTCCTTCGCCCACCAGATCTGATTTCCCGATCCCAGATTCACATTGGTCTGGTTCGGTGACGTTACCCCATTGAAAGCATGCGCGTAAAAGTCGATCAGATGTCCCGTTGTTGTTGGAGAGAAATGGTTCCACGGGTGAGTCTGATTCGGAGTGAACATGATGTGCTCGCCCGTTTGCGAAGGACGTACCACTTTGCCATCAACCATCAAGTCACCGGAATTTACTTCCCTGAATTTGTCCGTTTCCGCTCTAGGTGCATCTGCCGCGAGTCCAAGGAATGCTTTACCTGAGATGGTTGCGGCAAAATCCTTACGCATTACAGTACCTTTGATTTCTTTTTCAGCGGCTGTTTTCTCTTCGTCGGATTTATTGAAGAAAAACTCGTCATATTTACCCGCAATCATTCCTACTGTACGGCTTCCAAAAGCTGCTTGCAGCTGATCCTGCGGAGCCACGGCAGCGGCATACGAATAATCTGCGCCTACAGAGATGCCTGTATAGATCATACGGTGTCCTGTTTGCAGTGAAGTCATCTCGTCCATGTACATGGAGAGCAGTGTCGAGAATCCGCCCATGGAGTGACCGCTAACGGCAACGTACGCGTTACCTTTGTCATCCTTTTTCGTGAAGTCCTGATCATAGATATATTTAGCCGCATCAAATTGAGAATAGATCCAGAACGTACCGAACATATCTTTCACCGGAATAGGTGCACTCCAGCGAGAATCCCCATGATCATACATATCGAGTGCCAGCACGATGTAACCACGTCTGGACATTTCAATGGCAGGTGCATCCTGCATTTCTTTCGTGTTCAAATAACCATGCGTCGTAATAATAACCGGTCTTTTGTCATCGGCACCCGCGCCTTTTGGCATGTACAGCAGACCCGATAACGTTCCGTGATCGGCCTGGAATTTGATCTCTTTAACCTTGACGGAATAGAAGGATGTGTTGAACATGCCGGCAAACAAGCTGCCGAAAATGACTAGAACGAGTGATAAAACCAGCAACCCCTGCGGTTTTTTCAAGAATGATGTGACTGTTCTCATAGTTGGCTCCTTTAAGCAATATAAAATGCGATATAACTTGAACTATTCTTTTACACAATAACGGAGAGGACAGAAAAAACCTGGAAAAGCGAAGCTGAAAGCTTTCTGAAAGAAAGCTACATCGGAAGCATAGGTTTCGCCTTTATCACCGGATTTTTCCCTTTGGAATAGGGAATCCAAAAAATCTGGGGATAACAGCGATTGGAAGGTTCTTCTGTCATCGGAGTGGACTGTGTAAAATCTTTAGTTCAAATTATATAGATAAATAGATATCACTATGCGTACGCTTCCGTTCATAAAATGAGGAAAACAGCATGTCATAATGCAGTAAACAGTAGACGCCAACAATAAATCAAAATTAATCTATTTAAATTTGATGTAAATGAGTACATGTAAATATTGACTCAATATGGCCTAAAAAAGGCACACATAACGACGCCGGACTCCGGCGCCGTCACCTGTGTCAGTTCATATCTGTATAGCCCTGTATATCTATATCGTCATGCAAGCAAATTTAATGAACTCTCTCTTACTTCAAAGACTCGGACAGCTCAGTGAAAATAACACCCAGCGCATACGCGCCAGCATCCGGATATCCCAGGCTACGGTCACCGACCGTACCTGCACGTCCCATACGCGCTACGATGTCTTCCGTTTTCTTCGCGCCTTCAACCGCTGCGGCCGCACCTTTGGCAAATGCAGACTTGAAGTCATCGCCAGATTCCGCGCTTTGTATCCAGGCATCTGCACATGGAACGAGTGCGTCGATCAGTGTTTTATCGCCTACAACCGCACCGCGTCCGAAGGAACGCTCACCTGTTGCCTGAATGCCTTGTACCGCTGCCTGCATCATTTCTGCGAATTCAGCGACATTCAAATGTTGCTTCTCACCTACCGCTTTGCCCGCTGCACGGAATGCCGAACCCCAGATTGGGCCGGATGCTCCGCCGCAATACTCCATGATCACTAGGGAGCACGCATCGAGGAATGACCCGATATCTGTTTTCTCTTCGTTAACGATGTGGTTCCACTCACGCTTCAATTGGCGGAAGCCTTTGGCTACACTCATCCCGAAGTCGCCGTCACCGGCATGGGAATCGAGTTCACAGAACGGTACTTCGTTCTTAATGATGATCTCGCCCATTTTATCGATCAGGTAAACCATGTTATCCAGCGAGAACTGATTATTTTCAACAACAGCTGCTGATGCATTCGTCTGCACCTCGTAGGATACTGGAGCGTCTTCCGTCACAACTGCTTCGAGCGCTTCAGAGTAAGCAACTTGTGCCATTGGAGGACCAGACACTTTAAATGCAGGTGTGTCGCTTTCCTTAAACAACAAGGTTTTCAATTCATCATCCAGCTTCAGAATCGTTACCGATGCACCCGCCATGTCGATACTGGTCATGTAGTTGCCTACAAATGTCGTCGCTACGTTAAGACCTGCATGTCCTGCAAGCTCACGTTGAACCGAGTTGTTGAGCAAGTACAGTTCTTGCAGAGGTGTCGCACCAAAACCGTTCACAAGCACAGCAATCTCGGCAGACGCGTCTTGATCCAGCTTCATATCTTTGAGCAATGCGGACACCATACGTCCCGCAAGCTCATCTGCAGAGACGATTTTCTCCCGGCGAATACCTGGCTCACCATGGATACCTACCCCGAACTCCATCTCGTCTTCCGCGATTTCGAAGGTTGGTGTTCCCTTGGCAGGAACCGTACAAGAAGTGAATCCAAAACCGATACTGCGCACGTTCTGTGCCGCTTTCTCCGCAACGGATTTCACTTCTTCCAGACTACGTCCTTCTTCCGCTGCGGCGCCGGCAATTTTATGAACCAGAACCGTTCCGGCCACACCACGGCGTCCTACCGTATACAGGCTGTCTTGCACAGCAATGTCATCTTCCACACGTACATATTGCACGTTGATGCCATCTTCTTCAGCCAGATGCGCTGCGTTTTTGAAATTCATCATGTCGCCGCTGTAGTTTTTGATGATAAGCAGTGTACCTTTGTTGCTTGCCGTTGCTTTGATCGCTTGATATACCTGGATTTGGGAAGGGGATGCAAATACATCTCCGCACACCGCCGCATCCAGCATACCTTTGCCGACATAACCAGCATGTGCTGGCTCGTGACCGCTGCCGCCGCCGCTGATCAGGCTGACTTTGTCCGCTTGAATCTCTCTGCGTTTGATCACTTTATATTTTTTCAGGAATTCCAGCTCCGGGTGCGCGAGCGCAATCCCGTTGCACATTTCCATGACAACATGTTCAGCCTGGTTGATGATTTTTTTCATTTATTTTGCCTCCTGGCGTGCTTTGTACTCCCGTCCGATTCGGTCAGCTGCTGCAATCGCTGCGGCTACTTCAGGAACAGTAATCGGGAATGGCATCGCGTGGATGGATTCCTCTGGAATGCACGCAATCTCTGCTACTTTCAACAATTCTTCTTGTGTAATGGTTTCTACGCCGATATCTGCAAGACTTACAGGCAATCCTACGGAAAGACAGAAATCCATCACTTGGTGTAATTCTTCGGTTGGTGCATTTTCAAGAACGAGCTGTGCAATCGTACCGAAGGACACTTTTTCACCGTGGAAATAGTGGTGTGTGCCTTCCAGAACCGTCAGACCATTGTGGATCGCGTGTGCTGCAGCCAAACCGCCGCTTTCGAATCCAAGACCGGACAACAGGATGTTGGTTTCTACGATGTTTTCCAGGGCTTGAGTTACCACGTTGCTGTCACTCGCTACTTTTGCTTTGGCGCCATCTGTTAGCAACATTTCGTAACACAATTTAGCAAGCGCCAGCGCTGCATTGGTTCCTACAGCAGAAGGTGTGTATCCTTCACGGGAACCCATCGGCAGACTTGCATTCACACGGGAATAAGATTTGGATGTCGCTCTTGCCTCAAAGTAAGTGGACAATGCATCTCCCATACCGGATACGAGGAACCGTGTTGGTGCGTTAGCGATAACGGTAGTATCTACAAGCACCACGCTTGGGCTTTGCTTGAAATATGCATAATCGTCAAAAGAACCTTCCGGTGTGTACAATACTGCCGAGTGACTTGTCGGTGCATCTGTTGCTGCAATCGTTGGGCAGATAATCAGTGCATCGCCTTCAGCTACACATTTTGCTGCATCAATGGCTTTACCGCCGCCTAGACCGATCGTGCATGTACAGCCTTTCTCTTTCGCGATTTCTTGCAAACGAGCGACTTCCTCGCGTGAGCATTCGCCTCTAAAACCGCTTTCAACAAACGAGATGTTGAATTTCTCTGCTGTTGCATCCAGTTTAGCTTTGACACGTTGTACATCATCCGGATGAGCAATCAACAATGCAGAATCTCCGAAGGATTTTACGAAATACCCCAGGTTCAACAATTCGTCTTCGCCTTGCACGTACTTGGTTGGGCTGATAAATGCTTTTCTCATAATATGATATGCCTCCTAAAAGTAGATTTAATAGAATGTCTTTGCGGTGCAACGCTTGTCCCTCTTGACTGATATTCAGAGATTAAGATGCCTTGCTCCGTGTTACATCAAATTTTAATTGTTGCAATTGACCTAAATATAACGCAGAAGCAAGAGGTTTACAGTGGACTTTGATAACAAATTATTATAATTTGCAATCGTAATTTTTTGCTTTTTCGCGTAATCGTGGTATGTTATTGTCATGAGATGGTTGAATTTTGACCTCCCATGTTCCATTACCCGTCCTGTTCACGTCTTAATATGTACAACTTTCAACTTTTTAACGACTCTCCGATCGAAGAATTCGGTCTGCCACGGAGGTTTTTCACATGATTAAAGAATATCTGCACATCAATAAAATACTCGATCTGGATAAGTGGAAACGCCTTCAGGATTCCCTTGCCACCGTCACCAAACTTGCCATTCTTACCGTCGATTATAAAGGCATTCCCGTCACAAGCCATAGCAGCTGTCAGGCATTTTGCCAGAACGTTCGCAAAGACCCCGAGCTTCTTCCTTATTGTCAAAAATGTGACTCTCGCGGCGGTCTGGAGGCTGTTCGCCTTAACGAACCTTACGTTTATCTCTGTCATTTCAATATCATTGATATTGCGATTCCAATTACGATTGATGGCAAATATATTGGCGCGGTGATGGCTGGACAAGTCAAATTGGCCGATCCCGAGAAGGGAAGCGATCTGGAGCAGATCGTGACGTCCAAAAACGTACCGATGCATGACGCGAAAATGAAGGAGTTGCAGGCAGATTACGACCAATTACCCGTCATGACGTATGAGGAGATTGTAAAAATTTCGAATATGTTGTCGCTACTGTGCAACTATATTGTAGAGGAAGCTTTGAATAAAAACCTTCTAGTCGAAATGTTCGAGAAGGCTTCTGGCAATCAGGAGTCCGTTAACTTGTCCACCATCCTGCCGGGGTATTCGATCCGCAACATTGAGTCGATCAAAAAGGAAATGACCAATGCCATTGCGGATGCTTATCTCAAAAATAGTCCCAGTGATACGGAGAGCCTTAATCCGGTGCTCCAGCCTGCTTTTGAATATATCCATAGCCATAAGAGCGAACAAGTATCGTTAAAACAGGCAGCAGACCTGTGCCACTTAAGTCCAAGCTATTTCAGCAGGTTATTTGCCAAGGAGACAGGTGAAAATTTCACCACCTATCTCGCGAAGCTCAAAATCAAGTGGGCCAAGCAGCTGCTGGAGGTCACGGACATGCCCGTCTCACAGATCAGCGATGAGCTGGGATTTAATGAATCGGGATATTTTATTAAAATATTTAAAAAGTTCGAGGAAATCACGCCTGCACTCTATCGTAAATATATTCAGGAGCAGTGAAAGCGCCAGTCCATATCACATCGACAAGCAGCTTAGCCTTCGATCTGCTCCTCCACCCAGATGGCAGGCTCTTTAAGATAGCTGTTTCTGTAACTCCCCGTCCAGCCAAGTCAGTGCATCTCGTAACTTGTCCTGCGGCACCGTATCGTATCGATCCCCTGTCGACATTTCGAATGAGCAACCGTTGCCTCCGGTTTTGTTCAGATAGGATGTAACCGCGATATCAAACTTCTGCGCCATCTGCACGAGCAAGGTCTCAACCTCGGAAGCTGCGAGTGCAAAGTGAACGTGAAACATATTGGATACAGGGATTTCGGGAACCGTACGAATCCCGTGGCATGCATTGAACAGTGAGGCCAGCTCCTTGGCCTGCTCGTAATAATGTCCCATTTTGCCAACACGTTCATGGTAATAATACCGGGAGCTGAGAATATACGGATACAGGCCGATCAGATCGCCGCCATGCCGCCGTTTCCACACTTTGGATTCCTGCATGATGTCTGTATCCCCCGCAAGAATGGCTCCCGCAATGCCGCCAATGCCTTTGTAAAAAGAGATGTACACACTATCAAACAAACTGCATATCTCCGCTGGTGTTTTCTCATAATAAGGTGTGATCTCAAACAATCGTGCTCCGTCCAGATGCAACTTAATCCCTTGCTCCCGGCAGTACGACGAGATCGCTTCCAGTTCCTCATACGCCGGCAGTTGCCCACCAATCTCACGTTGCGGTAGTTCAAGTAACAAACAGGCGTATTTCTCCTTAATCGCTTTCACATCGCCCAGTGTAATCAAACGATCCGCCTCGCCCAGCAAAATGCTTTCGATCTGATGCAGCTCCTTTAGCCCATCTTCTTCATGAATCTCCAGGTGAGACAGCGGATGATACGCAACTCGCTTGATACCTGCCCGGTCACACCAGATGCGAAGTGCAATCTGTTGCGCCATCGTACCACTTGGGAAAAACACCGCCGATTCCTTCCCTAGCACATCTGCCATCTCCTGTTGAAACTCATCAATCATTGAACCATGACCGTAGTGGTCACTGAATGTTTCTCCATCCACCTGTTCCAGCGCTTCCTGCAGCACTTTCACTTTGCGGCTGCCATGCCCGCATACAATGTACGCCGCCTGACCGAATGCGTCGGCAAGTTTTAATTTGTTATTTGCCAAAATCAATCTCTCCTTTTACTGTTCCGGTACCGTCATAATCTCCACCAGAGCTTGGAGCGCATTAGAACTATGTTCACCATGAGCATAAACAAATCCTACTTCCAGACAAGAATAAGGGTCAGGCAATGATACAATCTGCACCTCACCTCTGGATGCCGCTTGAACCACCGAAGAACGGGGTAACAAGGATACGCCCAACCCGGAAGTAACACCATTAATAATGGTATCGAGTGTCCCATATTGCATGATTTTTAATGAATGAACCCCTTGGGTTTTCCAAAAATCCTCCGCCTGAGCTCGGTGCGTGCATCCAACCTCAAAAAACAACATCGGCTTGCTGAGCAGTGTTGACATGTCATGTTCGCCCGGTTTAACAATGAGCACCAGTTCATCGTCGTACATTTTTATATAATTCAGCTTCTCATGTTTGACCGGGCCATACACCAAAGCGCCATGTAACTCATGGGCGATAACCTTCTGATTCAGCTCGTGTGTGCCACCAGTGACAAGGGAATAACGTACCTTCGGATAACATGCGCAGTACTCCGCCAGAAGCGGTGTCAGGAAACGGGAGGCTGCAGTCTCAATCGAACCCAAACGAAGGTTTCCTGTCGGTGGACTTCCTTCCTGTGCGGCCTGCTCAGCTTCATCTAATAATTCCAATATTCGATCTGCGTATCCCAGCAGGTTCTCCCCTGCCGGAGTGAGCAGCATCCCCCGATTAGAGCGATGAAATAACGGCACTTGAAGCTGATCTTCCAATTGTTTGATCCGTGTGGTTACGTTGGACTGAACATAATTAAGTACAATAGCGGCTTTGCTGATACTGCCTTCGCGGGCAACCGCCTGGAATATTTTCAAATCACCTGCATCCATTTGCTTTTCACCTGCTTGTTTTTATGTGAACGTTTCTTATCTATCAATATTCATGATACTGACCTTCATTTTTGTTTATTTTACGTGTTTCCATCTCACCTGTACAATGACTCCGTAATGGGTCATCTATCTACTTTACAAGAACACTAACGATGACAGAGTAACTATATTATACAGGGAGGTAACATCCATGAACGTATCCAAAACGATGAATGCAATCATACATTCAGGTCAACCCGGCCTTGAAGGTCTTCAATATTCAACCTGTCCAACACCTGAAGCAGGCCTCGGACAAGTAGTCGTAGAGCTTCGCGCAGCTGGACTGAATCACCGGGATCTCTTCATTATGTCAGATCGTACGCCTCAAGACACTCCGCTTATTCCCGGATCGGACGGGGCAGGCATTGTGGTAGAAGTCGGCGAAGACGTGCAACATATCTCCATAGGCCAAGAAGTCATCATTCACCCGACGCTCGGCTGGGAATATACCGCAGAAGTGCCTGTGGTTCCCGGTATCGTCGGAGGCCCTTCGGATGGAACACTAGCGCAATATATTACGCTACCTGCCAGCAATGTGTTGCCCAAACCTGAACATCTCTCCTGGATTGAAGCTGGTGTATTGTCTCTTTCAGCACTGACAGCGTATCGTGCGCTGTTCACTCGCGGGGGGCTGAAAGCAGGTGATCACCTCCTTATTCCTGGCATTGGAGGTGGCGTCGCTACGTATGCTCTGCTTATGGCTGTAGCTGCAGGAGCCAAGGTAACCGTAACCTCCAGAAGTGAGGTTAAACGAATGGAGGCATTGCGTCTTGGGGCTGATCAAGCCTGGGATAGTCATTCGGATTGGAATGACACGATGAATTCTGGCGAGCCTGTAGACATCATTCTGGACAGCATTGGACACGTGATGTTTCCCAAATACGAAAGTGTCATCAGACCCGGCGGCCGGATCGTGATGTTTGGCGCAAGTTCAGGCGATGATTTACATCTGCCGATTCGTTCGATCTTTTTTCCGCAGATCAGCTTGATCGGCACTTCTATGGGCAGCCGTGAGGAGTTTGTGCAGATGCTGGATTGGGTAAAAAAACATAAGATTCGTCCCGTTGTAGACAACACTTATCCACTGCAAAATACGGCACAGGCGTTTGAACGGATGGAAAAAGGCGAGCAGTTCGGCAATATCGCGATTACGATGCACTAAACAACGACCTTTTTACCATGAACTTTCCCCTTATCAATGATAGACTAATGCTTAGACTGGTCTTCAGATAGGGGGTTTTGTCTTTGACTCGTTTTCTTAAACGTTACATGAAACGCGCTATCATTGTGCTGATTGTATTTTTGCTCTCTGCTCAGATCCCTCTGGTGAAGGAATTGCTGGCTAGAGGAGCTACAACCTTATACGTAGCTGTCAAATATCCAGATCAAACGATCACATTTGAACACTTTGAATATGAGCCGCACTTTGGGGACTATATCATCTCTTATAAGACTCAAAAGTCAGATGCGCTACATCTCACATTAGCACCAAAAATGCTACCCATTTTCGTAAAATATGATCCATGAAGTGAGCTATGTTAGACTAAACGGGCTTTCACCACCACTTTTCCCAGATACGAGAAGATTATCGAACCTGGCGGGCGGATAATAATGTTCGGTACAAGCTCATGTAACAATCTGTGCTTTCAATGTTTACTTAATTTTACATAAAGCACACAAATAAAAAACCTCCGTACCTTATTCGGTATGAAGGTTTTCTTTGTTATACAAAAACTTGCAGTCTAATGAGAATATATTATTTCCTATGGTGTGTGCGTAACTACATACTGCCAGGTGCCCTTTGGAAACTCATTCCATTCACCCGTTAATGAAAATTGTTGAGACCCTGTGTAAATTCCACTCTTACGAATAAACGTTCCACCTGAAGGCATGAATTGATCGTGTGAGTCGGGATCACCTAACACATCTACAATTCGTCCATCCTTCTTAAGTACCAGTGCCACTACATTGTACTCATTTGGATTGTACAATTGCAATTCTTCATTGTAGTACCAGCCTGGAGTAATATCCATATAATCATAAAACGTATAATTAATAAACACATATGGTACGTTAGGATTAACATCCAACACATTGACCGTTGTCACTTTCTTCGTAGATGTCTTCTTCATCCATTGATGAACTTCTACCTGATACCCCGTTGCCTTATTAGAGGTATTTCCGTCCCCCGTGTAATACAGTTGAACGATACTGCGCCCGTCTCCTGCATCCGCATATTGTGAAAAGAACAACTCAGGCAAACCTTGAGGCTGCGAATTCACCTTAAGAACCACGGCTCTTCCATCATTACCAATGATCCAGTACAGCAATGGAGAGACGGATAAAGCAATTTGGTTCGTATTCATCGTATCCGGCCCGGTGAAAGTCGAATCCGGAGTACCGCTGTACATTTCGAAGCTAGATTGATTTGGGAATGCTGAAGCCATTGAATAGGTCAGCGCATCTTTGACTCCTAACTTCGTATTCACATTTACTATCCCGTCATTCACCAGTGAAGCCGTGCGAACATTAAAAGAATATTCCACCGTTCCGCCCTTACCATCATTTGCAATAATGGTTAATGGAGCTATAGCATTTCCGGTTCCAGGCTTCAAAGTCAACAAGTTGCCATTGATACTCGCACTTACTGCTTCATTTGAGCTATCCTTTATCGAGTATTGCAGTGCATCTCCATCCGAATCACTGAAAAGCTGGCTAAGGTCAAATGAACGGTCATTCGTTACGCCCGGGGTTAACACTTGTTCATAGATGCTGGCTACGACTTCGGGAGCCGAATTTTGAACAACAGCCTGTCCTTTTACAGTTACATCAAAGGATGTTTGCTCACTCCGACCTTTCTGGTCGGTCACCGTTAATGTCAGAATTGTATTACCTTCTCCCACTGGCAAAATCGAAAGCTGCGTACCGTAAGCGGAGACTGTAGCAATGTGGTTATCACTAGAAGAAGCAGTCACCGTTGTAGAAGCCGTATCAAAATTTACGAGGTATGCTGATAAATCAAGATTAAATACTGACCATGGCCAAGTTATCGTTTGACTCGGAATGGATGTAACTTCTCCAGCTTCCAGAATCTCAATATCCATATAAGCAGTCACTGACTTCCCATGAACATCTGATGCCTTAATCGCCACTTGAAAGGAACCCGTCTGTTTTGGCTGAATAACCAACTTATCTGCTTGGATTTGCACAGACGCGGGAAAATAATTATTAAAATCTAGTGGTGTTGTATAGGTTAATACATCCCCATCAGGATCATTAAAATAAATGGAAAGGTCAATAACCTTATCTCCCTTACCCAAAAACAGCTTTTGAACAGGAAAATTGTTGATCAGGACTGGACTCTCATTCGGTTTAGGGTTTACCTTCAACTGGTATGCTGTGGTGATCTTGCCACCCTTCCCATCTTCTATTGTTATGTTAATCGTGTAGTCTCCGACCCTTAGAGCAGTCAGGCTAAGTACACCCTCATTATTCTCTACTTCTAACCCATCTGAATCCGATGATTCTGCACTGAATGTGAGAGAATCACCGTCCGGGTCAGAGTAATATTTATTTAAAGTGATTAATGGAATAGGATTCCCTAAAATATTTTGGTAATCAACAAGCCAGCCAGGTAATCCCCCTTCCGGATTGCGATTCGGCCTGAGCTGAACATGGACATCAAATGAATCACTTATAACTCCACCTCTGCCATCATTAACAGTGTACGATATCGTATATGTTCCCAATTGAAGAGCAGTCAGCTTGACTTCACCATCGTTCTCCTCCACAGTTAAGCCACTCAAATCAGAGGATTGAACTGTAAATAACAAGGGGTCACCGTCAGGATCTGTGTAGTATTCGTTAAGCTTGATCAAGGGTATGCCATCCTTAAAAAACGTATCGATCTTCATCGGGGCTTCGCCAATAGGTGCACGGTTGAGCGAAGGCAGAACCACAACTTTCATAGTGACCTCTGTAACCCCTGTACTTCCATCGTCCGCTATTTGTCCATCATCCACTTTAATGTTAAGCATGGCTTGGCCTTTTTGTTTCGGTATCATTCTTAGCACAGACTTGCCTAATCCAGAGCTCACAATTTCTGTATCCACAATGTCGGACGAGCTACTTGTCGCGCTATACACCAATTCAAACTCACTTTTCTCATCATCCATAAAATAAATCATGAGATCTACATCTTTACTACCTCCCCCTAATCGAAGTTCCTGATCGGGAATTAGTGATGCAAATGGTGCTGCGTTTACATGGGCCTCAAATGTAGATCTTAACCTTTTACCACGACCATCATTTGAAGAAACCGTTACAGTTGCCGTGCCATGAGCAAGAGGAACGATTTCTAGATCCCCGCCTTGTACTATCACTTTAGCAATAGAAGGTGCTGAAGACACGACCGTATATGTCAGGTTATCACCGTCTGGATCAGTTACATAATGATTCAGGTTAAGCGAGATTCCTTGTCCATTTTCTGTAAATTTCCGATTTTCAAAAGGTTTCATAAGTTCTGGTGCACGATTGGTCGTATTCCCCGTACTGCTGCTACCTCCACCACCGCTTGTTCCTCCTGTGGATGAAGATGCAGGAGGAGCACTCGCTGATCCAGTATTGCCGCTCACAGCCGAGGGCGATACCCCGGGAGCTAGAGACACCTGCGCGATCTGAGTAGAGCCCGTCATGCTCACTTTTGCCGCTGTATTATTCACTGAAAGCTGTTGGATTGAACCTGACGTATTTAAACGGACCGCACCCGCTCCATCTAAAGCCAACTGTTTCAGATCAACATTACCATTAAGCTGTACCGGCTGGGATGTATTTATTTTAACTGTGTCCAATGTCCCGTTTAGTTTCACACTACTTGCGCCTTCAACGATATTCAATAGCGGAAGATTAACTGTCTTGTCTACATCTATGACGCTACTTGACTGCACATTCACTTCCCGAGCCGTCGTTGTACCAGACAGTACCACATGCACATCCTGCTTATTCACATTCATGCTAGTCAGATCTGAATTTTCAAATACAACCGTGTTACTGTCACCGCCCTGAACGGAAACAGTTGAAGCTTTCACATCTTTAGCATAAAAATCATGTTCTAACTCAGGTAAGATAACAAGTTTTCCGTTCATTGTTACATGCTGAATCGAAATAAAGTCAGCTTTGACTCTCAAATCTCCATGTAGTATAGCTTTATTCCCATCCAATATGAGATTGTTGCTGAACTCCGCCTTTCCTGCCTCAGGCTCTTTCCCACCTGATCTGATCTCTAAAACATTAATCTCATTAATCGTAGCATTCTGACTCTTGAACTGTATGCCCGCTTGCTCTAAAACTTCCTTATTTCGTTCATTCAAGAGACTAGAAACCTGTTCCGAAACACGATAAGTTACACCATTTATTCGAGCCTGATTTCCTTGAATCGATTGTATAACAGACAGACGAGTTTCTGGGAAAATAGCCGACATCATCATACCAACAGCTTCCCCCCGGCTCAGCCCCTGCTTCACTTTATTTTTACCGGTATACTCACTTAATAAGTTGTCCTCCAGAGCCTTTTGTATATAAGGAGTAGCCCACGTACTGGCATCTTTCCAATCCGTTGGTAAATCTTCGTTTGTATTGGTTAGTGGATCCTGAGAAATGGCGCGTACCAATATGGAAATTAACTCTTGTCCAGTTATCTTTGATTGCGGGTGAAAAAGTCCGTTCTGATCACCTTTCACAAATCCTGCCTTTTTAACTGCCTCTATAGCAGGTGCCGACCAACGATTTGATTTCACATCTGCAAATGGTTGCGTTTGTTTGGATTCTATCGGAAGGCCTAGCGCTTTTACAAGTACAGTGGCTAGTTCCTGACGTGTAATATCCTCATCTATCCGGAGATCACCATCCGGGTTGCCTTGGATAAGCCCTTTCTCCACAGCTTTTTCCATCTGATCCCTGGACGATGTTTTATCAGTATTCTCATTAGCTGCACTCATGGTTAATGTTGTATTTTCAGTTGTGTTCTGGTGCTGAACTTGGGCATTAACCGGTAACGCCTGGGCAAAAAGCAAAGCGACAAGAGCGATCTGTGCTGTTTTTTTCATTATATGCATCATGTTTCTCCTTCTCATGTTAGCTTCATCTCAATTATGGCTTGCTTAGGAGTGCGAATGTACCCAAATCGTCGAAATTATTCCTACCCATGTCGTTCCAGTCTGCTGATAAATACTCACCTACGCTACCCTTGAGCGTTTCTCTCTTCCTAGATAAGGATTTAGCAGGAACGATAGATGCAGTATCAATAATATTGCCTTTGTAATAGAGTGTCAGCGTTACAGGATCTGTTTGTCCAGAGAGGTGAAGACTCACATAATAATAACCATCATCAAAAGACATACTAAGTTCTTCCGCAACCACAAGTGTACTTTTTGAAGCAATGATCATAGCAGAATCTAGTGTAATCGGATCGACTGAATCACTACGAACAATAGTAATATCTTCTCCGTTAATTGCTTTGGACGTTGGATTGTACAGTTCAATAGCTTGGTCGTAACTATCTCCCCAAACCACTTCCGATATAAAAAGTCCTTTGCCTTTATCCGGGTCTTCTACAGTTACAGAAAAAGTAGTCTCCGCCTCCTGGCCTTTAGGATCTTTGGCCTTAACAGTGACCGTAGCCGATCCAGTTTTATTTTGGAACTCCAAGGTCAGCATATCTCCTTCTACTTTGACTCCTACTACATCTATTGCTGTTGAATCCGCTGTGTATATCAGTTGATCTCCATCAATATCGTTGAATATGTCTGCCAACTGCACCTGTTTACGCTCTGTACCTATATCCACTTTCACATCGGAGATATCCCTTACCCACACCGGTGGGTGATTAATTGGTATTGGAATGATCGGTGGAATCGGCGGATTAATTGGGGGAATTGGTGGTATGACTACATTCGGCAGTACTCCATAGTTGAAGGAAACACTCTCAACTCCTCCTTTACCATCCGAAGCTTTCACTGTAATCTTTGTATTCCCCAAGGCTAACGGTTGTACTTTTAAGGTCGTCCCTACAATCTCCAAAGAAGCAATGGTAGAATCAATCGAAGAGATTTCATACTTGAGTTCATCTTGATCTTCATCAGTAAATACAAGTTGGAGATCAATATCCTGTACGCTATCTCCCATAAGTACACTTTTATCAGGAATTGCAGCTTTAACTACTGGCTTATGATTTACTGGAGAAGGTGGTACAACAACAATAGGTGTTTCAGGTGTTGGCGTTGGAACTGGTGTGGGCGTTGAAGGCTCAGTTGATCCATTAGAACCTGAACCAGACGGACTATTCCCTGCATTACTAGAGGGCGGTGTCGCGGGTTGTGGCGTATTTCGAATGATTTGTGACAACTTCCCTCCATCAGGGAGTATCACCTGATTCGTTTTTATACTGTCAGGCAATGAAATTACTGAATTTGGATCTTTTAATTGAATCTCTTTCCACGTACCACTTCCCTTTATGACCATCTTTTCGGTATTTTCCACACGTAACACCCCAACGTTCCCGTCAATTGTCACTTCACTCGCTCCAGGTTTCAAAACCACTTGAGACAATGAGTCAGCTTCTAACACAACATGATTGACAGCGACAGAGATTAAACCTTGAAACCCGGAATTCCTAGTATCCAGAGTAACAGGGTTCTCAGTTGTACCCTTCTGCATCAACTGAATCTCAGATAAAGAAGAAATTTTACGTGTCTGTGCATTATAGGTAACGACAGCCTTCTGCAAAGCCATTTTGTTTCCCGTGCTTAGGATCTTTTGCAATTCTCCGCTAATGACAAAAGGACGTCCATTAATATATGCAACATCACCATCCAAATCAGTTAATGTAGCTGTTTGTTCCCCAGATTGAAAAACATCAACAAGTATTTGGGCAATGTCCTGACGCTCGACAAGAGCTTTGGAGTCAAACACCCCGTCATTAGTCTCTAAGAGTCCCATTTTTAAAGCTGTATGGATCTCCGACTTTGCCCACCCACTCCATTTAGATTCATCTGAGATGGATTGTTTCAACCCTCCCTGTATCCCTTGTATACCTGTCACTCTCACTAGAATAGAAGCAAGTTCCTCACGTCGAATGGGGTCATTACCATGAAAATTACCCTGGGCATCTCCTGTCATCCACCCTTTAGCACGTATTGCCTCAATATAGGGAAAGGCCCAGTCTGCTTGCCCGGAACTTTGAGATGCTGATTGATCAACCTTTAATTGAGTTGCTTTTGCTAATAAAATAGCCATTTCCCTTCGTGTTAGAGATTGCTCTGGATGGAATGAACCGTCAGGATAACCTGAAATCAACCCTTGTTTAACAGCTTCCTGAACGTATTGAAGTGATGTTGGTCTAATATTTTTCTGATCTGAAAAACTCGACAATACACTCGTTGTGGATTCTGTTTGTTCTGCAGCGTGCACACTTTGATTTCCGTAAAGCAATCCTATTGCCGTAACAGTGAGCAAAACTTTTTTCCAATCGTAAATCATAGTTCTTTCCTCCTAAAAAAACTTCGTTTTCGGCAAATATCCTAGCAGAATATTCTGAACAAATTCTGAACAGAAAAACATGCAACATATCCATAAAGTAACATTTAAATAAATGAGAATCATAACGCTTCAGCTAACATCATTTTTAATGATTTTTCAGAATTATTCTTTGAAAATTCATCCAAATAATTAGCTAATAAACACAAAAAAATGTATTCGAATATAATATGTGAATATATAAATCGAGTCGAAGTTTAGTTACTCTTTCATTTACTACTTCAAAGTCTTACCTCCCTAATTCAGTTATAATAGAACTATATAAATGGAGTTTTCTGTCTAATCCCGATCCATGGGATCAGCCCATGTCGGATTAAACGGGCTTGCACCACCTTATTCATTCAATCCATTTCATTATTCAGGAGGTACTGTAATGTCCAATCATGAACATCTCGTCGTATTAGTTCGCAAAATCATGAACGCGGAAGGGACGGAGCAAGAGTTGGATGATATGTTAACAGAGGTGCAGGAGGCTTTGCCTTATGCAGAGGTTAGCAATCTGATTTTTTGGGACGAACGTGAGTTAACCGCGGAGCAGATCATAGAGGAGGCGCTTCAAGTACGCCCAATTCAACTCCCGCCCAGATCTTGAACTTATTCAGGAGGTGAATGATATACATGTCTAATGAAGATAAAGAAAAACATGTTGCAATTGGATCTCCTCATTTTGATGTAGCCACATCAGGAGAAAAACAGGAAGCACTTCGTCAGATCATCGAATTACATGATGCTGAACTCACTGCGCAAGTCCTTGCTCTTGGTATGAATATGCAGGAGGAAGATTTAGTACGTATTGAAGCTTGGCGTGCCCTCGGTATGGCAGAAACTTCTCCCCTCTTGCCTAACATCCGTGAAGCCGCAATACAGCTCGTACGTAATCCCGAAGAAGACGAGGATGTATAGATTTATGCTCTACTAGCGTTAGCTCTTCTCCCCGTTACCGAAGTTGAAATTGGACTGGCTCTGGATGTCATTCAAGCGGAAGCCTACATCCTGGTTCAAAGTGCTGCTTTTGATATTGTAAAAGCAAACAAACATCTCCCACAGGCTGTGTTGGCGCTAGAATCACTGCAAACGCATCCCGATTTCGGTACTTCGGCAGCACGGGAACTTCAATCTATCTCGGGTCGTGATTATTAATGAATTCGAACGACAAACAGCAATCACCAGATCAAGCTGGCGAACGTTTAACAGAAGAAACGACTCAAACAGTACATCTTACTCAAGGCGAGATTCATGCCATTCAGAAGGCACTTCTTTTTCTCAAATTCGAATGTGAAGAGACTGAATCTTTGTTGTATGCAGGCAGTCCTTTATTAAACAGTGCACTAAGCAAACTGAGAGAAGCAGACGTTCATGGCGAATATGCCAAACAGTTTCACTCTCGCCCTAATCCCCATGCGGAATCCTTTATGCGCAATAAGCTGGAACGGTCTTACGCCGAAGAGCATGTTCCGCATGAACCGACAGAAGCACAACTGAATGACATTTGGCAGAGTTGCATGTTCCCTTTCGGTGTATAGTTTAAATTCTTTCATTTCGGTCAACTATTGAAGCAAATTACAGGTATAATGTAGAAAAGTTGGATGATTCATTACATACAGGAGGAGAATTATGGAAACGGAAGGTTTACGGGGTGTCGAGCAGCTTGCTCTGAAGAAACACAAAATTTACAAGCAAAGTTTGCTGCGATATCTGTCACGCTCCATGCTGGCCAGCATGTTTATCGGCTTCGGGGTCATCGTGGCTTTTAAGACGGGCAATTTCTTCTATATGGAGAATTCCCCGTTTACATACCCGATGGCGGCCATTACGTTCGGTGCGGCAATTATTTTGATTGCCTATGGCGGCGGTGACTTATTTACAGGCAATACGTTCTATTACACTTATGCGGCGTTACGCAAGAAGCTGCGCTGGCTTGAAGTGGTTAAGCTGTGGATTGCGAGCTATAGCGGAAATCTAATGGGCGCGGCGGTGTTTGCCCTGCTAATCTACCTGACGGGACTGTTTGATTCAGCACAGGTAAACGGTTTTTTGTTAAGTGTAGTCGAGCACAAAATGGAAGCCCCGGCGATGCAGCTCTTTTTCCGCGGAATCCTCTGTAACTGGCTTGTGTGCCTGGCGTTCTTTGTGCCGATGTTTATGAAAGAGAATGGTGCCAAAATGTTTGCCATGATGCTCTTTGTGTTCTGCTTTTTCATCTCGGGATATGAGCACAGCATTGCGAATATGTGTACGTTTGCGATTGCGCTTGTGTTAAACCACCCGGGCACGATCTCATTCGGTGGTGTGATTCACAACCTGGTGCCTGTAACGCTTGGTAATCTGGTGGGGGGCGTGTTGCTGATGGGCTTCATGTATTATGCAGTGAACAAACCGTTCCTGGACGAGGAAGAGGCACATTAATTTTTTTGAAAAATAGCCCCTCCCTGCCCGGTTTAATGACCGCGGTTCACCAGTAAGGGAGACTCAAACCCCCGGCAGCGACTCCCATACAGGAGTTACCACCGGGGTTTTTACTTTTACCTGTCGTCACTTTACTCGACAGGCTTGATGAAATAGCCGCACTGAATCAAACATGCGAAGTAATTCAGAGAATTATTTTAAACCATTCTCACTCAAGCCTGACAGATGATTTCCCCTAATTAAGCCTCTGCTCGCTTCATCTCCAGATGAAGCAACGGAAAAGGATTACCTGAGCTGTCCAGTTCAGATCGTCCTGTCTGTACAAATCCCATCTTCTCATAAAACCGGGCTGCATCCTCATTCTGCTCATTTACATCTACTCTAAGCTCAGTGCCCTTCATTTTCATCGTTTGATGAATCAGAAATCGCCCAACGCCCTGTCCCTGAAAATACTCGTCCACGAACAACATCTCAATAAAGCTATTGTCCAGACCGATGAAAGCGATCGGTTCTTGTTCAGTATCCAGCGCTTCCCATATTTCTACTTGTTTTTGTTCCAATGCTTCACTGACCATCTTTTTATAAAACAGAATGTGGTGCTCCTCCAGAAATGTATGCGTTGCTCGAACAGCACGCTCCCAGATGGCTACTAACTTGGCGTGATCCTGCTCCCGATAAGGTACCATTAACATGTCTTGTGCACTCTCCTTTGCCTGAAAACATAATGTAGCGCAGAATCCCATCCGTACTTACTCATGTACCATTCGTATGTACCTTGATTCCTGCGTATATCTTAACATATTCTGTCATCCTCAACATCTGCAAACAACACTATTATATAGCCAATCCAATCCATAGATTACACCGCTTCTTTTCTCATTAAAAAATGGTATGACCAATAGACCGCCTCAAGTGAGGCGGTCTATAGTCATTCAGGCATATTAATGCTACACATATATTTTTATTGCTGAAGCTGTGCGAGAATCTGCGGATCTTTGATTTTCTTGTCCTCAGCCAGCAGTACGATTTTGGACAAAATCTCAGCGGTTCTTGGATCTTCATCCAGGAATGGCAGGAAGATTCTTCCCCGGTGCTGGCTATGCACAGGTACGATATACATTGCACCAGTGGCCTGCTTAAAGACATTACCGCTTCCCAAATGAACGGCATATTCACCCAGTTCACCTTCGATTCGTGCATAATTGCCGTCCAAACGCACATTATCCAGCTTGAGCAAACGCAAAGACTCATTCACAATGACATGTCGCATCTCTATGGTCGTAAGACTTGCTTCCGGGTCCACACCGCCAACATGTGCGATGCTAACCACGAGATCAATATCACGCATGACCTCTGAGAAGAACACCTGTGGTACATCCTTCAATTCTACAGGTTTATACGTGCGACGATCATAGAATTGAACGGTCTCCAGCGTAGGTGCCTCTGTATCTGCTGGAGAGAACCAGTCCGCCATCGCATAGAGATTAGCGATCAAGTTATGCTCATAACTCACCTTTTGCAATCCCTCTTCATAACTTACCGTCCATTGACGGCTTTTCAACAAACTTACCGTTTTATTCGGCTGAATCTGATAACCTGCATAGCGGCGAGAAACCATACCTTGAGCAAGCTCATCTTCATTTGGCAGATACAGTTCGCGGAACACCTGTTTAAACGGCTGACGTTCCTGACGAACAAACAGATCACGCTGGAATTCACTCCACTTGCCGCTCTTATACAAATGTAGCGGATGCGCAATCAGCAATTGATCCTCTTCCTTCAAGGCATAAGTAACTCCCTCTGTGCCTGGAGCAAGCAATCCACCGGAGGTAACATCAAATCTTCCAAGCTGTTCACCTGATTTGAAGATCAACGTCCTTAGTAGCGGATGAATAACCGGATTGAGCATCAGACTCGCGATCTCCTGACGATCAAAGGTCGTGCCTGCTATCATGGAACGCTCCAGTTCCTGTCTAGCGCGTCGATACTGATCGGTCAGATCGGACTTCAACTCCTTTAACTGTGCAATGTATCCGTCCTTTTTGAGACGAGCCGGAACTGACTTCAGCACTTTGCCTTTGCTGACAATGACGAGATCAGACTGCCCCTCCTCATCAATGACGAGTTGAGCCGTCGTATCGTCGTCCAGTGCACACGGTTCGAAATACGATTTCACCTCATCCAGCTTACGCGCTTCCATATCCCACATGAGACGTGTTACATCAGCATAACCCGCGTTTCGTGCAAGGTTACCCAGTGCAATCTGGGAAGCCAACCCTTCACTCGCGCGCCGCTGCGCCCCGAACTGCTTGCTCTGCAACTGAAACTTCTGGATAAAGTCGTAACGCTCTCTTACATCCCGATCCCGTTCCTCTGCCAGCGGAATCAGACTATAGGTCAGTAAGTGATCCTTATTCCGCTTGTCTGCTACCGAATCATACATGTCCTTCAGACTGAGTTTGCCAAGCGCTGCATCTGCGAACAATTGTGATCTGCGATGGTTGGCTCCGCCCGAGATGTACTTCGCACAATCGTACAACAGGTTGAATCGCTCTTCTCCAACCTCAGCATAAGCCTCTTCAAACCAGGCGATATCAAAGGCCCCATCATTAAAGTCCTGCGGCGTAATTGGGGAGTAATGCGCAACAATTGTTTCCTTCTCCGCACTGAATTGTTCATTAATGTGAGCATGGAAGTACCAAGCCGCACTACGAAGCCCTTTCCAGCCTAGATGTTTCGCCACAAGTTCCATCCATTGCGGTGCATACATGGCGGCTTCCAGCAGCTTCTTCTCCTTAACCGGATACTTCTGCAGCAATTCCGCCAGCAACTGTTCATCTTCCCCAGCCCGTGGATGACAGTGCTTAATCAGATAACTGAACATTTCTTTACGCGTTGTATTCCCTTCACCATAACTATAAATATACCCACGAACAAACGTATCCTGATCCATGGCAGCAACCAGATGCACCCAGTGTTCCATGCTCTCAATGCGTTCCAGTTTCATAGCCAGATTACTCACTTCAGTAGATAGTTCCCCCCGGGTCAGTTCAATCTCCAGAATGCGATTGACCACCGTATCGCGCAGATGAATCAGCTTCGGATCATCTTTGATCTGCTCTGTGCGCGCTGAAGTCATGTCACGGATGAACAGATAACGGGACTGTCCAACCATCAGCTGACGGTAAATCTCCTGATCATCAATCAGCTCTAATTGATAGGCTCGCAGGAAATCGTCGAGTGACAGGAGAGATAACGGATGGTAAGGCTCGACAAGATCGGAGAATTGATAGGCTGTCTGGAAGTATCGCTTGAAGCTCGCATCGTCATACACGGCATTCCGGACGATATATTTCCATGGGTCTGTCAAGATCTGAAGCATCCCCATTTCCTTCTCCATATGCTCTGCAGGCATACTTAAAATAATTGAAGCCCATGTCTTCTCTGCAGTCTCGAAAATCTCAGCTGAATCACTATCCAGAAATGCAGCCGAGATCAATGCATGAACCTGATCCTTATATGGCAGTGTGCCCATCATCTCGTGCAGCTTCACCATCTCATTCAATGGGTAGGTCTGTTCGGCAAATGTTTTGCGCCAACCCTCTAGTAATGGCATCTTCCTTAATTGGTCGTAATCATACTGCTCTCGATAAAAGGAGTAATGTTCATCCAAGGTGCTGTTCAGCTTGCCTAACTGCAGTTCGACATATAGCTGTAGCAGTTCAATACTGCTTAGACCGTTTTGCTCGAAATATTGCTTCCACACTTCATCCAGCGGAAACTGATCCAGTTGTTTCATTTTCGACCGATCGGCATAAGGAACCTTGGAACGAAGGCTGGTTCCGACTAACAGGGTATCTTTGTAACCTGCATAATACTCCACCACATATTCATGATCCCTGTGCTCATGAACCAGTTCATTTAATCCTTTCAGGAAGGCACTGATCTTATCCAATGAACCATTAAATATATCCTTCGGTTTGTTGCCAGAAAGGTCACGTTCTTCATCCAACAGCGGTTGCCGTTGATTCGGGTCAAATAAACCATATCCATTGGAGGCCGTGTAACGACTTCCTTCATCCAGCAGTTTGTCGAGCAGCTTCTGTTCCTTGGCTGTAGGCTTCTCTAGTTCTTCTGCGAATGGCTTGAGCTGTTCCAGCTGCTCTACTCGCGCTGCATCCGTTTTGATCTCCGTTAACAGTTCAAGTGCACCCAGACGCTGTAGCTCATTCTTGGTTTTCATTAATCGCTGAACTGAATCCTTCAAATTTTCAACAGGCTGTAACAGCAGAACTTGAATTACCTTTTGCCGCAGAGATCCCGTTTTGAGTTTTAACAGTACTTCCATCTGCTGTAGCTCATCTTCGGTTAATACCAACTTTTTCACCTTTTGCAATGCACTTTCACGGTTACTCATGCTTTTGTCAGACAAACTTTCGAACACAAACTGGCGCTGCACCTCGTTATCAGGCTCTTGCACAAACTGCGACAGAAGCTCTCCGCGCATTTCGGGGCTTAATCGATCCTTGAGAGCAATGATCTCAGCAATCCAGTCCGCATCCATATCATAAGCAGCCAAATACAACATTTTTTTGATGACGTCATCACTATCGATCTGATAGTGCACAAAATCCAACACACCTGAAGGCCCGCCTGAACCGCTCTTAGGAATGAAATCCAGCATCTGTTTGAATTGATCAAAATCATGGTGGCGTGCCTGTTTATCTTCAAGCACATCCCAGCGAGGTACATAGACACTACGTTGGTGCTCCCCCTTTTCAAAGCTCCAATTGTGCGAATACGCCGCCGTATAATTTTTCACAACCCAGTGTATTAATTCCGGATGCTGCACACCCAGATGATTACGCGCCATAGCAAGACGAAGCCCCAAGTACTGGCTGTTAGCCAGAACGTACTGAGCCACAATCTTCTGGTACATCTCACCCTGGTCCATGATCTCTGTAACCTTAGGTTGCAAGTCATTCTCTTCAATGACCGCTGTGGCCCACAGACTGATGTACAGTTTATTAGCATTTTTCTCCTGTCTCCACGCCTCACGAATATCCTCATGTACTAGCGCTTCGTAGACCTGTTCAAGTAATTGTGTTGCCACACGCTGGTTGGCCGCTTCAATCCCGATCCCTGTCCACACGCCCAATGCTCTGACGACAGAACTGAACCGTATTAGATTGTTGTCCAGAATGATTTTTAATATGTAAATATACGCTTCTAACGTACCTTCGTCCATTCGTTCCACAATGCTCTGGCGAAGCCCTTCCTGCAATCTGGCTGCAATCAAGAGTTCACCCACCATATGATAGGCTTCGGCCTGTTCACTCATAAAGATACCTTTGATCATCTCTCCGGTCAGTAAAGCAGTCTGGTTATCCCCATATATAATATCGTGCAGTGCCTGTTTGACTTCTATGTTCGAATGATCCAGTTCATATGCGATACAGTCCGGCAGTACCGAACGGAACTCATGCTGATGAAGCATGTTTTGCTCACGAACGGTCAAATACTCGTTCAAACTAAATCCTCTAGCCTCCATTCGGAATAAACCGAGCAGTTTGCGTAGCACATGAACGACATGTTGTCTTGGATCGGAGGTCCGGAAAGGTCTGCGTTCATAGCTTGTACTATATGGATACAGCGTAGCTCCTTCAGCAATATAGCGGAATCTGGCAACAAATGCTTCAGAGGTCAGGTGCTCAAGCACCTCAAGTATTGGCTGAAATAATGGCTGTTGCTTCTCGATCGCAAGGTTGATAAGTTGTCTTTCTATATTAAAATAGTCTTCTTCATCCCCACGCAAGTACGTTGATTCTGCCAACGTTATCATATATTTCGCTACTTCCAGCTTTGCCCCTGTAAGCGTAGCTGCTTTCTCCTGTAATCCCTCAATATACGCCTGTACCTGATCTTCCTGATTCATCCTGTTCTCCTCCTTGTCATACTGCTTCTGCTCTACCTACCACAGACGTCCCGCTAGCATCGTGAAGCGGATGAAGGTCACATGAGCTCCATCCTCTATGTTCAATGGTTGATCTAAATCTTCCAATTCTTCATCATTCAGAAATACTTTGTACAGCCCGTCTTCATAGGCGAGCATCGCGGCTTCCTTCGCCTCTTTCAAGTCTGGACTGCCCTCACCATGTACTGTGCCAAAACCCACTTTTCCCATAGCGCCCTGCGCGTCTATGTCTTCGGGCATTAGATAGACAAGCATCCCGGCTGCGTCCTTCCTCTCTCGAAAAGCTTGCACCTGTTGTTCAACCATGTTCTCGATAAGCAACCGAAGTGTGCTTGTTGTTTCCGGAAGTTCAGCGGCTTGTTTCGCAAGAGCCGGTTTGCGTTTGCCCAGACTTTTCACTGTAATCCATACATTCAATGGATCATTCCTCCTTTCGTTACTTCAATTAAAACCCATTCAAAAAAACATTTTATTACAAATATATGGATTCCTTATCCATCAACAGTTAATACCCTGTAGCGACATCTTGTAAAACAGAACAAATACGTACATATGTACCCCTAATGAACATCATAACGAAATTACTCACCTCTTTCATGGGCCAATATTCATGTTTCCATCGAACCTGCGAACTAAAGCTGAGTTGCACATAAAACGCAAAAAGCCGCTCCATCCCGCAAAACTTCATGAGATGGGCAGCTATTTATTCTTGGAACAGTGCATTGATCCAATGGTTAGACCAGTCGTAACGGCTGAATTTTCACGGCCGCAGTCTTGAATCCAGGCATTCGGCAGAAGGGATCGAGATCAGGCCGTGTTGCCCGGTTCACATTTTGGATTCCACCCCAGTGCATGGGGACAAACAGCGTATCCTCGCGGATGGATGCCTTGATTCGTGAACGGACAGTGAAGCTTCCGTAGGCCGACTGAACCTCTACCCACTCTCCGTCACGGATGCGATGGCGAGCCGCGGTTGACGGGTGCAGTTCCACAAAGTTCTCTAACTCACGAGCAGCAAGTGCTGGACTTCTGCGTGTTTGCACACCTGTTAGATAATGAGCGAGAATACGCCCATTCGTTAGAATCAAGGGAAAAGCTTCCGAAACATCATCCCACCCTTGACTGGCTCCTGAAGTAAACGTAGCTTTTCCGTCAACATGAGCAAATCGTTCATGAAACAACATGCCTTCGCCCTGCTCATCTACGGAAGGACAAGGCCAGTAGACTCCTTGTTCATTTCGAAGTCGTTCATACGTAATCCCATAGTAATCCGCTACCCCGCCACGACTCGCGACTCGCAATTCGTTGAAAATATCCTCGGCCTTCGCATATTGGAACAACGAACCCTTGCCCAGTTTCTCAGCAATCCGGCATAAAATGTCCCAATCGTCTAACGTCTCCCCCGGTGCAGACCTTCCTTGTTCCCGCAGGAGAACACGCCCTTCGAGATTGGTGAGTGTGCCTTCGTTCTCCATATAAGCGGTTACGGGCAGTACAAGATCGGCCAATCTGGCCGTTTCAGACAGAAACATATCGGCTACGACGAGAAAATCAAGCTTACGCAAGCCCTCCTCTACCAAGCTTACATTGGGATTTGAAACGATCGGATTAGAACCCATCACGAGCAATGCGCGAATGTCCTGCTCATGGATACGTTCCATCATCTCATAAGCAGATACACCTTTGCCTGGCAAAAGAGTGGGGTCTACCCCCCAGACAGATGCTATATATGCACGGTCTTCCTCATTTTCAATGGAACGGTACCCTGGAAGCTGGTCGGCTTTCTGTCCGTGCTCCCGTCCCCCCTGTCCATTGCCTTGTCCAGTAATTGCGCCATATCCGCAACCTGTTCTGCCGATCTTTCCGGTTGCCAGCACCAGATTTAGAAAATGTCGGACAGCCATATGTCCGTCCGTCTGTTGCTCCACCCCGCGTGCCGTCATAATCATACCAATAGGAGCTTCGCCATAAGCCAGTGCCGCCTGACGAATCAAGTCCACTTCAACCCCGCATGCTTTCGCGGCCTGCTCAAGGTTGAGACTTTCCATCTCCTGCACAAGCTGTTCGTATCCGGTTGTCCGTTTCTGAATAAAGCTGGAGTCAGCCAAGCCGGCATCCATGATTACCTTTAGCATTGCATCGGCCAGCAGTGCATCCTTACCCGGTTTGACCTGGAGATGAAGATCGGCAATGGCTGCCGTTGCTGTCTTGCGAGGATCAATCACAATAATATACGCTCCATTTTCCTTGGCTTCATTAAAATACGGTAAGAGCGTTGGCTGACACTCAGCTACATTCGTTCCTGCCAGAATGATACATGCTGCTTTAGGGATGTCCGAGAGCGGAAACGTTAATCCGCGATCCATTCCGAGAACTTTGCTGCCGGCAGAAGCTGCTGCTGACATGCAGAAGCGGCCGTTATAGTCGATGTACTTGCTGCCGAGTGCTATACGTGTAAATTTTCCAAGCAGATATGCGGTTTCATTGGTCAACGAGCCCCCGCCGTATACTCCTACGGAATCAGAACCATACGTCGTTTGAAGCTGTTGCAACCGATCAGCAATCGTCTGCATTGCCTCATCCCATGAGCATGGCTCCAATTCTCCTTGACGGCGAATGAGCGGATACATCAAACGCTCGGAACTGAACACTTGCTGATGAGCATTCATTCCCTTCACGCACAGGCGGCCCTGCGAAGCCTTATTAGGCACACCCTGAACCGTATACTCCGCCACTTTTTGACCTGCAACGGGAGCGGCAAGCTCTTCTACGGACATTTTGCATTGCACACTGCAATAAGGACATTGGGTCTCTTTTACATATAACCTCGACTTCGCTTGTTCTGTATTTACCGCGTCCATCATCATGCTCTCCTACCTTTCCGGGTTATTCATTTAAGCCTTCAAGCTTTCACCTGAGCAATGTTTTTTTCAAAAAGAGTCTCCGTTCCACGCTCAGCATCCTTTTCGCGCTCCTGTGCACGATTAAACGTAAGTTCTCGCTGGAATTGTGTATCCAAAAGCGTTTCCCGAATCGAAATCTCTCCCAGACGTTCAGTCCACATCCATAAAGGTTCATCAAACCAAGCCGTTTGTCGGTACCATTGCAGACAGGCCGATGCGAGAATGAACGCTTGTTGCTCTGATTCCGTTGTCCCGAGCAAAGAGCCCTCCTTCACCGGATGCCCAGCATGACCTCCGACGTAAATTTCCCATCCAGCCGGGGAAGCCTGCAATCCTAAATCGGAAACCAGTACATTCACCGGGGATCGAGAACCCCAAGCAATAGCGATGTTCACTTCGGAAGGCATCGTTGCAGTGTCCCAATCGGTACGAAGTCTCGTCTCCAGATCGCTTACAGTAATATTGGAAGCCAGTGATGATACATGTTGCTCCGAATAGATGTGAACCATCTGATCATGTTCCTGCGCAAGTTCCCCTTGTAAATCTTCCGTTTCCAGTCCGTTAAGCTCTGTTTTCATATCATTTTCTGTAGAGGACAGCATTAATCCTGAAACATAAATATAATAGCGAATTGCAGGAAGGCATGCCGGGCACCCGTGTTCCGAATGCCAGTTCAGCTCCTTCAACAGTGAATTGATCTGTGTGTCTTTTAATGGAATGACCCCAGATCCAACCTTCCAAATGTCAGCTTCTTTTTCATATGTCTCCAAGGTAACGCTCACCCGATGCTTCAGCTCTGCGTGGCTCATCTCCGTACAGTGACATACAGGGAGCACGGCAGGTTTCTCCTTCGTACCGCCTGATTCAGCACTTGTGCTAACACCTCCATCAAGTTCCAGACGTTTAGCGTGTTTCAGCAGAGCGCATACCATAGGTTTGCAACCACCGCATGAACCTGAAGCTTTGGTTTGTTGCTTCACTTGTTCTTCCGTTTCCAATCCTTGCTCCTGAATGGCTTTTAAGATCGCTGCTTTGGTTACATTGTTGCAAGCGCAGACCGTTTCCTGGCTTGGAAGAGCAGCAGCTGCTGCTACTGCAGGATCTGGCGCATCTTCCTTGGAGGCAAGCTCAGCTACATCGGCTCCACGTTGTACCAGACCAAGGAGGGCCGTGCCCTCAACCGTGTTGCCAAACAAAATGGCACCTCTAACCTTGCCAGCTTGCATCAGCACTTTTTTATACGTGCCCTGAATGCCATCGAAGTGCTGAATCGCTGTTTGCATTCGGTCACCGCTGATTTCTCCTGCCGAGAAAACATCTACCCCCGATACTTTCAACTGAGAATAAGGAACAGAACCTGTATACCCCGGCACCTCCTGTCCGCACAATGTGCGCGCCAGCACCTTTCCCTGCTCATACAGCGGTGCTACCAGACCATAACTGATCCCCCGATGCTCTGCACATTCTCCCACGGCATATATATCAGGTACGCTGGTACGCATATGATCGTCAACCACAACAGCACGCTGTGTAGCAATGCCACTTCTCCTGGCCAGATCCACATTCGGCCGAATCCCGACAGCAACAATGACCAGTTGTGCCTCCAGTTTGGAGCCATCTGTGAAAAGCAGACCCTGCGCTTGTGAACGTCCGGTAACTTTTTGCGTATTTTTATTCAAAAGAAAGGACATGCCCTGATCTTCAAGCTCACGTTGAAGCATCGTTGCAGCTTCGTAATCCAGTTGTCGATTCATAATATACGGTGCATTATGGACCACCACCGCTTCCATCCCTAGATACAACAGCCCCCTTGCAGCCTCCAGCCCAAGCAATCCACCACCGATGACAGCCGCTTTGCGGTATTCTTTGGAGTAATCTGACATGCGAGTACAGTCATCAATAGACCGAAAAGACATTACACGCTCCTTATCAATGCCCGGAATTGGCGGAATAAACGGAGAGGACCCTGTCGCGAGGATCAATATGTCGTAGGTTTCCTTTTTGCCAGCTTCCGTCTCAATGAACTTCGTACGGGTGTCAATCCGATGAACAGTCTCACCTGTGCACAGCCGGATATTACGCTCCGCATACCAGGTCCAGTCATTGATGATAATGTCTTGTATGGAATGCTCACCTTGGAGTACTTTGGATAACATAATTCGATTGTAATTGGGGCGGGGTTCCGTCCCGTAGATCACAATCTCATACATATCCGGCTCCAGGTTATTAATCTCTTCTACACATTTCACTCCAGCCATGCCATTGCCGATAACCACTAATTTCTTTCTACTCATGGGCTGCCCCCTATCCCTTTCACATCTGCAAACTAAACAGAATTACCTCTCTCTGATTGAAAACGCAAAGACCCCTTTTTCGATTTAAAACAGAACAACCCCTTTTCCATTAAGGGAAAAGGGGCACCATTGCCTCCGAGCTCTACACGCCATTGTGTAGATTCTTATTAAATTCAGATTAATTGAATTTAAAATATATGTCAACTAAATTGACATTAAATAATGAAAATTGGATCATGGAATAAATATTTTAAAATTTAATGTTATTTTTGTTGACATTACCTTTTTCCCTTTTTATAATTTGAATCAAAATCACAGCGATGTGATCATCTCAGAAGCGGGAACACAAAGACGTGTACCGCCTGTCGGCAACGGGGCCGCAAATCGTTCTAATTCAGGACGGCTTGCGGCCTTTTTCTGCCCGAACGAAAACATAGAGACATAACAAAGAACCTACTTGGATGAGGAGCGATGAGGAATGGTAGAGAGCAAAAGTTTTTGGAAAAGCGGGCATAAGCCCACGCTGTTCGGAGCATTTATGTATTTTGACATCAGTTTTATGATCTGGGGTATGCTCGGTCCGCTCGCTGTTATTATTGCCATGGATTATCCGATGACCCCATTGGAAAAAGCGAATCTGGTCGCCCTGCCCATTCTCGGGGGCTCTATTCTGCGGCTGGTGCTTGGCTTCATGTCCGACTATATTGGTCCCAAATTAACCGCTCAAATCGGTATGTTATTCACCCTCGTTCCATTGATATTGGGCTGGTTATGGGTGGATTCGCTCAGCCAACTGTATGTCGTAGCTCTTTTACTCGGCGTAGCGGGCGCTTCTTTTGCAGCCGCACTACCTCTTGCAGGTCAGTGGTATCCTAAAGAACATCAAGGTCTTGCCATGGGGATCGCCGGGGCAGGTAATAGCGGAACGGTTCTCGCTACCCTGTTTGCCAATCGTCTGGCCACTCATTTTGGTAGCTGGGAAGTTGTTTTCGGACTCGCGATCATCCCGATTGTTATCGTCTTTATCCTCTTTTCCATCTTCGCCAAAAACAGTCCGAATCGTCCAGAGCCTAAGAAGTTATCCCAGTACGGAACTTTGCTTAAGCAAAAAGATGCCTGGGTCTTCTGTGCCTTCTATTGCGTCACCTTTGGCGGTTTCGTTGGACTGTGTAATTATCTGACCATTTTCTTTAATACCCAATACGGACTTTCTGCCGTTCATGCCGCCGACATTACGACGTTCTGTGTCATTGCAGGCAGCTTCTTCCGGCCTGTTGGTGGTTTTCTGGCGGATAAAATTGGCGGAACCCGGATGCTTACCTTCTTGTACTCCGGCGCCTGCATCATGCTTCTGGGTGTATCCTTCCTGCCGCCGCTTCCCGTAGTCATCGCCATGCTGTTCCTCGGTATGATGTGCCTTGGGGCCGGGAATGGTTCTGTATTCCAGCTGGTTCCACAACGTTTTGGCAACGAGATCGGCCTGATGACAGGTATCGTAGGTGCTGCCGGAGGTTTGGGAGGTTACGCGTTACCACTCATTCTGGGCCAACTGTACAGCACTTATCAATCTTACACGCCAGGATTTGTCATCCTCAGTCTCATCGCTGCCGCTTCGATGTGCCTTGTTCTCTTCATGCAATCCCGCTGGCGGGTAAGCTGGCTAAGCAGAAGTGGCAAAGGTATTGCGGATTCAACTTCCCTGACGTCTTGATTCCTTGCCTACACATGAAAACAGCGCAGCCATATTGGCGGCGCTGTTTGTTTTTATAATGTCCGTTTATCCAGCCATCTGCTCATGCTGAATATTTCTGAAGAATAATAACCGCATTATGTCCGCCGAATCCGAAAGAATTGGACATGCCCGTCTGCAAGACTGCTTCTCTCGCGACATTTGGGACATAATCCAGATCGCATTCGGGATCTTTCTGCTCCTGATTAATGGTTGGCGGTATGATGCCTTGTCGCAGCGTTTGAACGAGAGATATCGCTTCTGCTCCCCCTGCGGCACCAAGCATATGCCCTGTCATGGACTTGTTCGCTGTTACGGGGATATGATAGGCCAACTCACCAAAAAGCTGTTTAATCGCTCTCGTTTCAGAAAGATCACCCGCCTCTGTGCTGGTCGCATGAGCGTTGATCACACCGATATCTTGAGGCTCCAGCTTCGCATCGCGCAACGCTGCCCTCATGGCAAGATAAGCTCCCCGACCCTCAGGATGGGTGGCTACCATGTGGTACGCGTCAGAGGTAGCTCCATATCCGATCACCTCAGCGAGAATATTCGCCCCCCTTGCCAGTGCATGAGACAGGGCCTCCACGACCAGAATCCCTGCCCCCTCTGCCATCACAAACCCGTCTCTGCCTGCATCAAAGGGCCGGCTTGCCGCTGTATAAGCTTCATTTCGGGTAGATAATGCTGTTGCATTGCCGAAACTCGCAAGCGATATTTCTGTGACTGCTGCTTCTGTACCTCCTGCAAAAATAACATCTGCTCCTCCGTGGCGAATCAGCCGGTACGCTTCACCAATAGCTGTGTTGCCAATGGAACAAGCCGTTACCGGAGAGAGCGTTGGCCCCCAGCATCCGAATCTCATACTAACGGTGGCCGCCGCCATATTGGATATCATCATCGGAACAAGCGTTGGACTAACCCGCGATGCTCCGCGTTCCGACAAGACACTGCCCTGATCCATCAAGGTCTGAATACCGCCTATACCTGAGCCAATATATACACCTACTCGCTCCCGGTCCAGCGATTCCAGCACTAGACCGGAATCCGATAACGCCTGATCTGCTGCCGCAACAGCAAATTGTACAAACCGATCCATACGCCTGGCTTCTTTGCGTCCAAATCTGGCTTCACCATCAAAATCACGAATCAATCCGCCCATTCTCGTTTTATACAAAGCGCTGTCCAGATGTTCAATCGGAGAAATTCCTGATCTGCCTTCCTTCAAAGCGCCCCAGAATGTATCTACATCATTGCCGAGTGGAGAAATTACTCCCATTCCTGTAATCACAACTCGTTCCATACTCATCCCGGTTTGTCCTCCTTGTAACGTTCTTCATTCAGTTTCCTGATGCTTATGCATTCATAGTGCCATTTCTGTATATCCTATTACAAGTTGTCATTTATCATAGTATAATGACTACCATGATAAACAGATTGAAGGTGATCCATTGAGTGATGTTATTCGACTACAGGCGTTATCCACTTTTTTGAAAACACAGCGTTCCAAACTCTCTCCGGAATCCGTTGGCCTGCCTGCCGGAGGCCGGCGAAGAACACCTGGTTTAAGAAGAGAAGAAGTCGCCCAATTAGCTAACGTTAGCACGACCTGGTATACCTGGCTGGAACAGGGACGAAGCATTCAGGTTTCACATGCTGTACTGGATAGCATTTCTTCTGCTCTCAGACTCACTGCAGATGAACGTAAATACTTGTTTTCTCTAGCTACGGAGCATTATTCAAATCTGCCCGTGCCGGAACCAGACACGCTTCAGCTTCACCCGTCATTGCAGAAAATCTTGCAGGAACTGCGCTATTGTCCTACCATTATCTCTGATCGGCGCTGTTTCATTGTCGGCTGGAATGAGGCTGCCGCACAAGTTTTTATGAACTTTGAACAGATCCCCTTAGAGCAGCGGAATATGATTAGTCTGGTATTTGATCGAAAAGAGTTGCGCAGGCTTGCAGTGAACTGGGAGGACTTCGTCAGCGGATTTTTATCTATTTTTCGTGGCTATTATGGTCGTTATGTCGACGATGAATGGTATAATTTATTTTTGGATGATATGATGAATCGCCACCCTGACTTTCAAGCATTGTGGAAACAAAGCAGCGTAAGCAGTGCTCCTGATGTATGGATTGAATTCAGACATTCCAGAGCGGGAAAAATGTTATTCGACCTGACCTCACTACAGATTCAAGGCAATTCCGATTTGCGATGCAGCATTTATACACCCGCACCAGAAACGGCAACAGAGCGTAAACTCATGCAACTGCTCGATCGAAGTAATGAATCCTGAACTGCTTACTTGCCAGGGAGAGCGACATCTATTACCTAACATACCTATATAACGTGGATTCAGAAAGGAACACCATGACTAAAGTGCTTATTATAGAGGACGACAACATGCTGGGCGACACTTTATCCCTGTATTTACAAGGTGAAGGCTACGAAGTAGACCGTGTGGACACCATCGGGTGTGCACTTTTGCAGCTTGAAACCAGACCAAATATCATTTTAATAGACCTGATGTTACCTGATTCAGGTGGGAAAAATCCATGCGCAATCATGCGTGAACATACCTCCCTACCGATGATTGTCATTTCTTCGTTAACTGAGGTGTCTGAACGTATTCGCTCCTTAACCGACGGCGCAGATGATTTTGTCTGTAAACCGTTCAGCATGCAGGAACTGAAGGCTCGCATCGAGGCTGTTTTACGCCGCTATGCTTTATTGGAAAACTCTGTAGTGACCGAAACGGAATCAGGGTTAAGCCTTGATGTGGCACGTAGGACCATTCTGTTAAACCATCGCAGAGTCGAAACGACGTTCTCCGAATTCGAGATCATGAAGCTGTTTGTGCTTAATCCTGGCAAAGTGTTCAGTCGGTACGCTTTAATTGAGGCCATTCGCGGAATAGATGCCTATATTAATGATCGGACCATTGATGTACATATTACGAAACTCCGCAAAAAAATTGAAGATAACCCGAAAAACCCCCAATATATTCAAACCATATGGGGGGTCGGGTATAAATTCACACCTTAGGCATAACCTCTGCTAGCCATCTTTACCATGGTAGTGATTCTGAAATATGATCAATTTCTTGCTGAACCCGTTGCAGGCTGAGGGTCAACTCTACTTCCGAAGATGGATGAGACAAAAGCGATTCCAGATGCAGAACGGCCTGCAGCAGTTTCACAGCATGCAGGTGGGCTGCAACACCTTTGAGAGAATGTGTACTCCGTACAACATCATTCATTTGCTTTTGCTCAAGATAAATCTGCATTTTTTGCTCAAATCTGCTATATTCTAGAGCAAACTTATTCAACGCGTACTGCAAAATGTGCGGTTTGTTATCCATCTGTTTCAGGGCTTTATCCGTATCAATCCCCCTGATTTCATGCAAGCCCCTCAGATCAATCCAGGCTACCAGTACATCTTGGAGCTGTTGTTCATCAATCGGTTTCGTCAGAACAGCATTCATACCTGCCTCTATATATTCCTTATGATCTTTCTTCATGCTATTTGCCGTAAGTGCAATAACGGGTAAGTGATCGTACTGTCTCATCTGACGAATGTGTTTAACAGCTTCTAGTCCATCCATTAGCGGCATAAATAAATCCATCAAAATCAGCTTCCATGGCTGAACAGGTAGTTCGCTAAGTATCTCCTTTCCATTCTTCACCACTTTCACTTCAAAGCCAAGTTGCTGTAGCATCGCCCGAATGGCGATCTGATTGATCTCATGATCCTCTGCCACCAAAATGGCTCCCTGATTCATTCGATTTGATGACTCATCCTGATTTGTAATTCGGTTCAAATTCTGCACTTCTCCATCCTGCAATGTCAACAACGTTTCAAACAGCCCGACACGGGTAATCGGTTTAAACAAGAGTGCCTTCGGATCAATCGAATTTTGCTTGCCTTCAAGAGCATTCTCACCAACCCCACGCGTATACCCTAACACCTGAATCCGGGTATCCTTCAGCCGGTCCTTCAAACGCTCCCAGCTGGGTTCATCGTGTACAGGTTCCGTATCCATATCGAGCATGATCAAAAGAGAAGATGTTTCATCCCCCTCGTCATCATATTTATCGTTGCCCGGCACTTCTCGAACAGAAGAATAGATTCGAGGCCTGAGGCCAAATGAGCGCAACATCTGCTCCAGATTTTCCGCAACTCTTCTATCACTTTCCACAATCATCACATCATTCACTGCATATAACAAAGGGTAGGTTGGCAAGAAAGAAATATCCTCTGTTTCTGTCAGTTCATACACCAACTCAAATGTAAACATGCTGTATTCACCAAGCACACTTTCTACTTGCAAACTTCCACCTAAAGAGGTGATCAGGTGGTAACAAATGACCAAACCCAAGCCAGAGCCTCCGTACCTTCGATAGGTCGATGGTTCGGCCTGACTGAAAGGAACAAATAAACGCTCCATCTGTTCGGGGGAGATGCCAATCCCGGTATCCTCTACCTCAAACCGAACTTCAACATGTTTATCCTCAAATGTGAGCACTTCTGCATGAAATATGACATACCCTTCATCCGTAAATTTAATGGCGTTGTTAAGCAGATTAATAAGAACCTGTTCCAACCTGAACGGATCACCAATGACCGTTAAAGGCAGCTCGGGATCGGTATGAAAAATAATTTTAATATCCTTGTTACCGATAGCTGTACTGATCTGATCCGCCACTCGTTTAAATACATCTTCCAGGGAAAAGGGGACATTCTCCACATTAAACATACCTGCTTCAATTCTCGAAAAATCTAGAATATCATTGATCAACGCAAGTAAAGATTGTGAGGATACGGTGATCTTGCCAAGATAGTCCTGTTGCTGAGGAGTAAGATCTGTTCGTTGCAACAAGGAACTGAAGCTGGTAATACTGTTCAGAGGCGTCCGCAATTCATGGCTCATCAAGGCCAGAAACTCACTCTTCGCCTGACTGGCTTTATCCGCCTTCACCCTGTGATATTGATCTGTCATATCTTGAAAGACAGCTTTAATTTGCTCACAGGAACCGGATGACTTGAGCGGATAAAGATGAACACGAACATGCAATTCATCACTTTCTCCGATCCGGAAGGTCAATTCCGCTTCATGATTGGTTTTAGACGAGATAACCTTTTGCAAAACGGTAACCCAGCAATCTGATTTCTCCATCACGAGTAAATCTGCGAGCGCACGACCAATGACCTGTTGCCGATCCGCCTGAAGGACATCGAGAAATTTCTGGTTAATGGAGACGATGTTTCCCGCACTGTCCAATCCTGCAACCCAATTGGAGGACACTCGCTCCAGCAAACGATAGCGCTCCTCACTTTCCTGAATCCTTCGCCTGACAGCACGATGTTCTGTAATATCAAGTCCATACCCAATAACATACTTCACCATTTTGCCCTCCAGAAAAGGCCCGAGCTTAACCAGAGCATAGTTTCCTTTGTGCTCAATCTCGAAAAAAAAGTGTTCGCCTCTCCAGGCGCGGTTGAATTGTGTTTTCAAAAATTGAATTTTCTCCTGAGGCAGTGCGTTAATGGTTCCCAGCTGGAAGCTCTGCTCCAGACTTCGCATGTCCATACCCAGATGAGACAACATCTCCCCTTCGAGCAAAAGAAATTCAAACTTTCCGTTCAGCTTGTGCAGTTTAAATGTAAACCCTGGCTGTCTACGCAGCATCTCCAGCATTTCCTGCTCTTTTTGTACCACCAACTGTCTGTATTGATGATTCTGATTCAGGAAATAGATGAACAATACAATCAGAAGCATACATAGAATTTGAGACAGTAAGGTAATCCCATGACTATAGGGTGTCGCCGGATACGTCATGTACATCGTGAACTGATAAACCGCAATGAACAGGAACGATCCGGAAAACCATCGGAAAATAAATCGGTGTATATACTTGAAATTCAGGGATGCAGCTAATACAAACAAAAGCTCATACAAAGCATAATCAAGATTTTCAATGGACGGCCAAAACCCGGCATTAATTCTAAAAACCCACAAACCTGCAAAGGTAATAAACGCCGTTCCGCCTCCCCCATAATAAGCGGCGAGAAGGTATACAATGGATCTAAAGTTTAGCATCGTACCGTCATCCAATATAATGGAGAAGTAATATAACGCCGTACCTAACATGCTCATTGCTATCCCAATAATCAGGCGAGAGGTAAATGATGGCTTATGCCGATTGCTTAATTGATTCAGATAGTGATGAATGAGGAAGACAAAAATTAAAATTAAAGTAAAATTTAAAACAATATCACGTAGCAAAGTTCACCATCCAAGTTACGACTTCAGCGCTAATTCATTTATGAAAAAAGGTCCCATTGGCCGATTTTATCTCTGCAATAATCAAATCATATTACGAGCCCCCCCCTTATTCAATTGCGGATATTGCCTTATATCTCCACAATTCTGCCTCCTTTCTTCTAACATTTACCCATCGATACAGATTCCATATATTAACATATAACATCTGATACAATGTAAAAAGGAGCCTCACGGCTCCCTAATACTTGAACTGTTGGATCAGACGTTGCAGATGTTCTGCCATACTTGACAAACTTCTTGCAGAAGCGGATATCTCCTCCATCGAAGCCAGCTGTTCTTCCGATGAGGCTGCGACCTCTTCCGAAGTTGAAGCATTCGCTGAAGCAATACCTGCCAGTTCGCTAGACACAGCCCCAACCTCCTGTACTCCAGCCGTAATCTGCTGTGAAGTGGCTGCGATCTCTTCAATCTGAGGTGTAGTCTCACGCATACTCTCCAGAATACGTTCGAACTTCTGAATAGCTTCAGTGGAAACCTCCATGCCCTGTTCGACCTCTAATGCCACTTTCTTCATCATATCAACGGATTCCAATGTATCCTTCTGGACCGCAGATGTCAGTGTAGTAATATCTTGAGCAGACTGCTGGGATTGTTCTGCGAGCTTGCGAACTTCTCCAGCTACTACGGCGAACCCATTCCCGTGTGCACCTGCACGTGCAGCCTCAATCGACGCATTCAGCGCCAGTAGATTCGTTTGTTTCGCCATATTTCCCATCAGCTCTGTGATCGCCGAGATTTGCTCAGAACGTTCATCCAAAGTCTGAATGATACGACTCATCTGTAAGACGGTCTCTTGAATGGATTTCATCTGATCTACCGTCTGCTTAACCGTGTTTCCACCTTCTTCTGCCTGTAACGTGGTCTGTTTGGCTAACTCGGACACATGAACCGATCTCTCCGCAATATTGGTCACACCAGACGTAATTTCGCGCATGGCCTCATGATTATGCTCAATACCATGCATTTGTTTCTCGGCCCCCAGCGTAATTTCCTGAATGGCTCTAGCCACCTGTTCACTCGCAGCACTGGTCACTTCTGCACTCTGCGTCATCTCTTCGGATGAAGAAACGACCTGACTTGCGCTATGCTCTACATTCTGGATCAGCAAGCGCAGATTCGTCTGCATTTTGCCAAAAGCGTCGCTAAGTTCACCAAGCTCATCCGAACTTTTACTTACAATAGTCTGTGTCAGATCTCCTTCACTCACTTGTATCGCTTGATTTTTCAATTCTCTGATCGGTTTAATAATAGATCGCATGACAAGCCAGATAATTACGGCCCCAACGCCAAGGCAAGATAACAGCACAATGATCATACGATGCAGAATCGGAGCTGTCGCCTCATCCACCTCGGCGGTGAACATCGTACCTGCGATTTTCCAATTCGTTGAACCATTCGTTAAAAAGTACATAAACTTGGGTTCATCATTATAGAGATAATCAAATGTGCCCGATTCGTGATTAAATACCTCTGCCCAAAATGGCTCTTTCGCCTCTGAACCAGCCGGGTTGTCCGGGTGAGAGATATATTTTTGGCTACGATCCAACAAGACCACATATCCCTGCTCCCCTACCTTGATCTTGCTTATACTACTGCTAATATCATTCAGATCCAGATCAAGACTGACTACACCAGAGCGGTCGTCCAATGCCTTTGCAATTGAAACCGTAACTGAATTCGTTGATGTGGAGGTATACGGGTCTGTGACGATAACCTGACCAGGTTGACTCATCGCTTCTGTATACCAAGGTCTGGTTCGAGGATCATAATCTTGTGGGGTAGCTGTATCCGAAGAAGATATATATTTACCATTTTGATCACCTACACTGACGAGAACCACATCCGGGTTCTGTCCGATGAATCCCTTTATTTCCTCCAGCATGTTTGCTTCTGAATTTTTCATGGTGTCTGCGGTAAAAACCTTCGCATAATATTCAACCTGTTTACGTTTCACATTGATGATTAAATCAATCGTACTATTAGCTAAATTCACGTTCTCCTCTGCGCTATGTAGAATTTGTTTCCTTACTTCCTCTTTGGCATTGTTATAAGACAATACACCTATAGTGATAGAAGGGGCCGCCAAAAAGATAATGAAGGACATGATCAGTTTGACCTTAAAATCGGTTGCCATCTTTCCTAACCAACCTGTTTTTTTGTTTTTCAACGACAATTCACTCTACCTCTTCCATATTAAATTGATATTTGCACTAACATACAAAAAAAATATTAACTAAATTAAACGAATTTAACTCTCGTCCTATTAAGTTTCTAAACAGTTGTTAACAGAAGTCAGATCAAAAACAAAAAGACCCAAGCATATTTGCTCGGATCTCTATGTTTAAATCTCTATACTGGTCTGTACCTTAGAATGCGGGAATAGCAATATCTGCGTAGTTTTTTTCGAAAAAGGCTTTCACTTCAGGGCCAGCCATACGTTTAGCCAGCTTCTGAATGGCTTCGGAGTCCTTGTTATCCTCACGAGCTACCAACGTGATTGCAAAATGAGAATCGTCCTTCTCGGTCAGCAGGGCATCCTTCTTCGGTGTCAAACCGAGCGGGCTCGCATAGGCAGGAGTCATGGCTACCAGATCTGCATCATCCATCATGCGGGCAAGCATCAGCAAATCTACTTCTTTGAACTTGAAGTTCTTTTTGTTCTCTGTGATGTCCGCTTGTGTCGCATTAAAACCTACACCCTCTTTGAGTTTAATCAGGCCGTTTTGCTCCAGCATGACGAGGGAGCGCCCGATGTTTGAAGGATCATTCGCGATCGCAATCGTTGCACCTTCTGGCAGTTCATCAATGGACTTGTACGTTTTGGAGTATCCACCATAGATCGCGTTGTAGATGGGCTGAACAGGCACCAGCGTCGCATTGTTCGCCTCGTTATACTGTTTCATGTACGGCACGTGTTGGAAGAAGTTCGCATCCACTTCCTTGTTCGCCAGTGCTGTATTCGGCTGTACGTTATCCGAAAGTACAACAACTTCCAAGTTTACGCCATCTTCTTTAAGAAGCGGTTTAACGATGTCCAGTACATCCGTCATTGGCGGAATCAATGTCGCTACTTTTAGTGTAACTTCCTGTCCGGCTTGTGATTCTGGCTTCGCCCCTTCAGTAGCAGGCGTTTCTTCTTTTTTACCGCAGGCGGATACAACGAGCATAACCGCGAGCAACATGAGCATTAATTTTGCTTTCATTTGGATGTTTACCCCTTCTCTGTGTAATGTATAGTCGTTTTTAGCGGGTTCGTCAGGATCTGCGATCCAGCCAGCGAGACAGTCGACTGCCGGTGAATTGAATCATCTGTACCAGCACAATCATGATAACAATGGTAAATATCATAATTTCCGTTTCGAAGCGTTGGTAACCGTAACGGATAGCAAAATCACCAACACCGCCGCCGCCCACAATCCCCATTACGGTAGAATAGGAAACAAAACTGATCGTTGCTGTGGTAAGTCCCAGCACAAGACCAGACCTTGCCTCCACGTAAAGGAATTTAAGGACAAGTTGCACGGTCGAGGCTCCCATAGAGGAGGCCGCTTCGATGACACCTTTAGGCACATCGAGTAGCGCCTGTTCGACAAGGCGGGCATAATAAGCAATAGCAATGACCGATAAAGGCACCGTTGCAGCTAACGTACCGATGGATGTGCCTACAACCAACCGAGTGAACGGGATCATGAAGACGACTAGCAACAGGAATGGAAAGGAACGAATGATATTCACAAGACTGCCCAGAACCGTGAACAAGGCTCGATTCTGGTATCGTTGCCCTTTACGAAACAGGTACAATAGCGTACCGAGAGGCAAACCGACCAGCACTGCTGCCGCGATGGATATTCCCACCATCACAAATGTTTCTCCAATGGCCTGCCAGATTTCATGCTGATATTTAAGGACCGAATCAGGTAACATCATCGCCTGTCCTCCTGTTCCGCCAGACGGTGGAGAGTGGTTCCCGTTCCCGTTACCTTTTTCGTTCCTGTTCCACCCATAGTGTCGTCTGCAAGCAGTGAAGTAAGAATATCCGGCTGCGGAACCGGGATACTGCGAACTTCTGATTCAGATAGGGTACGCACAATCTGACCCTCTTTCATCACCGTAATGCGGTGACATAACCGACGAGCTACCTCCATCTCATGGGTAACAACGACGATCGTTACCCCCATCGTTTCGTTCACATGACGAAGCACATCCAATATTCCACCTGTTGTCTGCGGATCAAGTGAAGACGTTGGTTCGTCGCAGAGCAATACAGCCGGATGACTGGCAAGCGCTCTGGCAATAGCAACGCGTTGCTTCTGTCCTCCGCTCAGCTGAGCCGGATACTGGGTCGCTTTGTCCTCCAGTCCTACAAATCGAAGTACTTCTAACCCTCGCTCTCGCCGCTGCGAACGTGATTTGCCCGCCAGTTCCAGGGGCATACTCACATTGCTCAGCACCGTGCGATTGCTGACCAGATTGAAATGCTGGAAGATCATACCGATGGACCGCCGTGCCTGACGCAAGTCTCGCTCGTTCATTCCGGTTAGTTGCTGACCATTGACGGTGACCTCTCCAGCATCAGGCTGTTCCAAACCGTTGAGCATCCGCAGCAAGGTCGACTTTCCTGCCCCGCTGGAACCAATAATGCCATGAATCTCCCCTTTACCTATTTCAAGCGAGACGGATCGCAAGGCCTCGAATCCCTGATCCGCACGGGAACCGCGCTCGTTGAACCGTTTGCTCACACCATATAATGAAATCATGGAGATTCCTCCCGTGAATGATCATGTATGGTTCCTTCAAGTATCTCTCAAGAATCTTTCAAGAACACATGAAGAAAGCCCGCACAGCCGATAACCGGAGCGCGAGCAATCCTGTTCATATATAATAAAACAACATGGCAGCTCAGACAAGCTTTTAAAAAGAGATCTCTCCTTCCAGCAGATCAGCTGGAAGGACACGGAAACGTCCATTAGCTGAGCCAACGTAAACCATATCGTCAATTCGGTTGACCATGCCATTCTTTGCATCCCGATCCCGATGCTCCGGAGCGCCCATGACTACATCATGCACACGCCCTAGCAGCGTCCCATCCTTTTTATCCATCACAAGCAAGTCTTCATTTCGCGGAAGCAACAAACGATCTCCGATAATGAGGTAACTGCCTTGATTGGTCGAATATTGGTTTGCTCCAACAGATTCTTGCGTATCCCACCTTGTCTCCCCGGTACGGTAATCGATAGAGGCAGGATATCCGTTTCTAATGACATACAGCTGATCCGCTTCTCGAAGTCCGCGTTCAATCTTCGCATCAACCGTCCAGCGAATCTTGCCTGTATTTGGGTCAAACAAGGAGGTTGTATAGTCGCCGTAATCACCGTAACGATCTCCTTTTTGATTCTCACGAATCAGCACCATACCGTCATTCAGCACTTCTAACTGCTGCCCTGTACGGGCAGGAAATTGAGATCGCTTCTTGCCAGAAGTCAGATCAAGTAACACCCATTGATCTTCCAGCAACATCCAGCGTCCAAGGGGTGCTGAGGCAAAAGGATCATAACGATGGATGCCGTCAAAATAGGAATCGTTCTCGATAAGTTCTATCGCGGGTGGTGCTGCCTCCACCTGCCAAACCGTTCGTCCCGTTAGAGGATCTGCGGCAACAAGCTGATTTTTCTCCTGATACAGAACACAAGGCTCATCGGCATTCCGATTAACCAATTGATATCCTGTCGTTAATTTCTTAGTCCATAACCGTTTACCGGTTGAACTATTAAGCACATGAATCCATCCATTGCTGGAGCCTTCAGCCGCAGGGATATCTACAATAACTACATTTCGGGCAGCCTTAATGCCGTTCAACCATACCCTATCGTCAGCTGTATTCTTCTTGTTTGTATCGTTATTCTGCTTATCTTGTCCCTGCGGCTTATATTCCCATAAAAGCTTTCCGTCTTTCAGATTGATATGGCGTACGCGATCCAGATATTGTTTGCGATCTGTGTCATAACTTGTATATAGCGTAACGGCATCCCGCTTGGTATTTAAAACCGCTTGAGCTGGACCATATCCGTTATGCACTCTCCAGAGTAGTTTCCCTGTATGTCGATCCAGCGCGTAGTAGGAATCATCATAATGCATGCCGCTAAACCCGCCGTCGTCCCCCTTCATGAGGAGCACATCATCTGTACCCGCTTGTAAAAAGGTATAGTTCAGATCTCCCTGATTCACCCAATCCGGTTTCCATGATAGTGTTGGCGGGAGAGACTTCCCTACAGCAACCTGAGTGATATAACTAAACGTACCCATACGCTCGTAACTTCGGAGATCTGCCTCATTATCCTGACTCGCTGGCATATTCCAGCGAATCTCAGTTAGCTTGCCGTTGTTATTAAAGGTTAACAATACATGTGCATCATGCCTCTCATATCTCCAGGTCTGCCTAACTCGCATCGGATCACCTGGTTCATTCAGATTTCTGGACTGCTCCTTCCAATCCGGCTCCCCTAACCACTTGGCAACCTGCTTGGTGGTCGTGGTCTGATTCAGCTTGGTATCTACTAGATGGCGGATCATAGAGATTGGTAACGATGGCTCACTTACAAACCATCCATCTGATACAGGCGTTTGACCTGTAACATCCCTTTTCTTAATCCAAAGCAGTGCATGGTGGTAACCTGTCCATTCCTTGCTCCAAATCCGGGGAGCAATGGACACGCCGACCCAATCCTTCCACTCAGCCACGGTGAATGCGCTCTTCAATATCTCCTGGTCGGAAGGCCAAGTTATCGTACTGTCCGGAGTGAGATATAGTTTGCCGCCTGTACGAACAGTGAACGTATGAGGATCGGTTTGCGTTATGCTGTCACTCTGCTTAAGCGCATACCAGGCAGGAAGCCAGTAGCTATCTTGCTGCTGGTTCTTGACCTGCATCCACTCCCCCTGAACTCCAGTCAGCGTATACTTTTCCTTCGGTATAGTAAGATATGTAATCTTCATCTGATCTATCGCAACGCGGTGATCCTTCCGGCCACTGTAAAGAGGCAAACCCTCTCCGAGTTTTACTTGTTCTCCCTTCTTGTAGGGGAGCTTGGCGGAAATTTGCTTCGCTGAGAGCGAGGTTGGTGAACCGGGCAACGCTAAGTCGTTATAAATCGTATCGGAGACTTGAATTGGAGCTTTCATATCAGTGGCCTTTATCGTTGAGTCCTGAGCCTGTCCGCCTAACGCATACGTTTGGGGATCTGGCGTCATACATCCTGTTAGCAGCAGCACGGTAATTCCCGTTAAGGTAACGCAGCAAGTATAACGCCATATGCTCTGATTACGCTCCTTTTTCACACACATTCATCCCCCAATAGAAGTTATTTCCATATATGACGCTCCCCATCTCAAAAAGTTACCTGTTTTCCGAATGAATTTTGGAAAAATCATATCCTCTATACTCTATTGTATGTCCAACTTCACAATATCTGTGCCTTCCTTAGCTGAGCTTCATTTTACGTCCTCATCCTACAGTTTAATATACAAGAATTAGGTTAATATCTTATGGATGTTCCAATAATATGCAACTTTTAGGATAATCAGTCCGTCTAATGATCTGAAAGGAGATTGATTATGAAAAACAAAACACTATCACACAACTCCATTTGGAAGCAGAAAAAATGGAAGATGCTGCTGGCCGCCTCCATTCTGACCGCAGGAGTAACTCCTGCACTGTTCACGCCTACGGTGGCTGAAGCCGCCGCTGCAACAAAACCTATGGCCTATGTTAACAATGTGCCAGCAGAATACGAGGTGGTCATCCGCCAAGGAGTCACGTACATTGCCTTGACTGAACTGCAATTTCTCGGAGATTATACCTTCGGTTATGATAATAAGAGCAAACAAATCACCATCAAAACAGGCAGTGACCAATACGTGCTGACACCCAATAGTAAAACGATGAAAAAAAATGGACAAAATGCCTCCTTGTCCTCGGCTCCAATCTTGGTCAAAGGGAAAGCTATGCTTCCGCTTCGTGCCATCGGTGAAACGTTTGGCGCACAAGTACGCTGGAATCAGGCTGCCAAGGAAGCTTATATATACACCACCAATGCTTCCGTAGTGAAGGACTACAACGGCTCCGATTTGACGGTTGCCCGTGAAGCAGCGTTGCAGCTGCCACGGCTTTCAAGTCTCGGTCAACCGCGCCTGCAGGTGAAAAGCCCGCTTGGACCCGTGGATTCATCGACAGCTTATATTTTTGAGCAGGGTAAAAAGGATCACTTCTTCATGATTGAGGATAATGATCTGGTCAGCTACTATACAATTGCAAACGGCAATGCCCTGCTGAAATGGCAGGCAAATCTGGGTAAACAAGCCGGAACGCTTGGTGATTTGTTCTTTATTAAAACCAAGCCCGTTGCTGAAGCAGGAATCCGCCCTTCTGTTGCAGGTAAAACACTCGTATCCTTCAAATACTCCCTCATGCTGGAGGAAACCTCATACGAGATGATGAACAAGAAAGGCTCACTTGAAAGCGGCTCTGCTACGCCAGCCAAAGGCAAGGTTATCGTTGAAGTACCTGAGGAACAAAAATAATTCACAACAACAAAAAACGGGATGAGACAGCCAAAGCTGCTCCATCCCGTTTTTTGTTGTTTCTTCAGTTTTTTCTTCGCAGATACCTGCTTGCCCGCAGCACTAGCGAGTCACTACTTTGCACCTGCTTGCAACAAAATAGCTTCGATCTCCTTAAAGCCTTTTGCTCTGGCATGACGGAGGGGAGACACACCATCGCCATCAGCCAGATTAACATCAGCCCCATGATGAATGAGCAATTCAATGGTCTCCTGTTGCCGTTCATTGCCATCGTTTAGAATGATCGCCTCCAGCAATGCTGTCCATCCTAATTTATTCACATGGTTCACATCTACCGTGGTATTGGTCAATAGCTCTCGCACCACGTCAACGTATCCATGCTCCGAAGCGGGGATGAGCGCCGTTCCTCCGTACCGGTTTGTGATAGCAGGGTCTGCTCCTGCCTGAATAGTTAACTTCAAAATATCCAAATACCCTTCAGCACCCGCATATAAAAACGGACTATTTAACATGTCATCCTGCTGGTTAACATCCGCACCTGCTTCAATCAGCTTTTGCACAGATGCGGTATCCTGATTGTACGTTGCAATCATCAGGGCCGTTCTTCCGCTCTGATCTTGAGCCTGAACTTCTGCCCCCTGCTGAAGGAGCTTTTCGATACTCTTCGCATCTTTTGCTTCAGCTGCACTGAATAACTGCTGATTTAGTGAAGCCATGTGACTTCCCTCCTTTAGATTACTTTTTTCGTTAAGCATACAGCCTTGAACGAACAGCACACTGCTGATCAGAATAATCAGCATCAGGGATTTGTTCATAGGTCCTCCTTACTGCTGTACCACCGTTACCGATGATGCAATACTCCAATCGCCAACCGGGTTCAGCGTATAGATTGTGCCGGAGATCAGCTTTTCTCCACTCGCAAGTTCAAATACACCTGTTGCACCTTTCCGGCTCGAATATTTATACGTAGCTGTCAGGACTTGCCCATCTGGTGCGTTCAGGGTAACACTCCGTCCAGAGAATAGTTCATCTCCCGGATCTTGGGCAAGTGTCACTTCAATGGACGTTTCCCCTGCAACTTGGGCACGCTCAACCACTAATGATTCAAACGATTTCGCCGTAAACGAAGCTTGTTCGATATTCGCCCACTCAGAAGTCACGGTATAAGATACCCCTGGTTTCAGAATCTGACCTTCTGGCAATCGGAATTTGGGTTCTTGTCTGCCATCCGTCGATTGCGTAAACGGAACATACTTGGCAATGATCGGTTCGCCACTTTCCGGCGTAATGGTAACTTGTCTTGCCTGCATGGACGAAATAATCTGATATGTTTTGCCGTCTGCCTGCTCCTGATCGTTCAGGATGAAGGCGTTATCCCCCCGACCAGCGCTGTATGCCGAAATAATATAACCGTAATCCACTACTCCGTTTTCCTTTAAAGCTTCAATCTCAAACGTATCATTCGTAACCTGATGCACTTGAGTCATATTTACTTTAACGTCACTGCCTTTGAATGAACCGGCATCTTGACCTTTATATGTCAGAGTGTACGTTTCCCCAGCTTGTTGAACGGATGTCGGCACGATGTATGTAGCAACAGAACCTGTTTTCAAACGAGGCATATTGGTTAAGGTTAGTCCCCCGCTAAACGCAAAGTCTGTTCGGGATTTGGCAAACACTTCATCTTCTGCCGTAAGCGGCTTGTCCAAAGTGATCACGAGCGTCATGTTATTCAACGTTTTGATACTCTCAATGCGGACTTGAACCGAAGGAACGGCTTGATACGCCTTCTGAAGCAACACTGCCGTTTCGCCCCGTGTCACAGAGCCCGTTTCTTCGTAGAAAGCACTCATCCAGTGATGTACTGACTTTACATCCCGTTTTAATGCTTTAGATACGACCTCTTCCAGCTCCGCATCAGTTACCGGGCTTTGAGGATGGAACTCTCCTTCCACGGACTGCATGATGCCCATCTCCACTGCTTTCAGAGCATACGGTGCATACCAAGCATTCGCCTGAACATCCGTTATCGTTGCTGCAATGTCTCCTGTCTTGTTCTGCAAATCGAATGTTCTATATATCAATGAAGCTAACTCTGCACGTGTGATCGCCCGAAGCTCGCCCATCGATTGATCGTTATATCCGTTCATGATCCCCAGACGGTTCAGTTCTTTGATGGCCGCCTGCACCTGTTGATTCGTAAGCTGTGTCGCTGTAGCTGAAATCGAAGTTGTGAAGCCAGCTGCCTGAGCTTGAGGTGTTGTGAATGGGAGTGTCGCTGTTCCCATTGCGGTTATGGTTAACAGTGCTACTAGTTTACGAGCTGTAAGATTCATGAAATGTTCTTCCCCTCTGTAGGTAGTTATTACATCTATCTATAGCGTAGGGGATAAAAAGAAACTCCGAAGGACAAATATATTAACAATATATAAACTGCGTCGAATCTTTCTCTAAACTTATACGGTGAAACGATAACCCGCACCCCAGACCGTCTCGATATATTCCGGATGTTTCGGGTCAATCTCCAGTTTCCCGCGCAGCTTGCGAACATGCACCGTCACCGTTGCAATATCGCCATTCGACTCCATGCCCCAGATTCGTTCGAACAGATCGGATTTGCTGAACACGCGGTTCGGATGACTCGCCAAAAATACAAGCAAATCAAACTCTTTGGTGGTAATGCCCACCTCTTCTCCGTTCAAAAATACACGGCGTGATCCCTTGTCGATGTGGAGTCCGCGAATGTGGATCTCATCCTGTTCGGCAGGTTTGCTCTTACCAAGCAATCTATCGTACCGGGTCAGGTGGGCCTTGGCTCTGGCGACCAGTTCGCTTGGGCTGAACGGCTTCGTAATGAAATCGTCGACACCGAGATTAAACGTGCGGATTTTATCGATCTCCTCTTTTTTCGCGGAAACAACAAGGATCGGCACTTCCTTCTCTTCACGAATGAGCCTGCATAATTCAAAGCCGTCCATACCAGGAAGCATTAAATCTACGATGACAAGCCGGTAATTCTCTCCCAGAGCACGACGCAAACCTTCATCCCCGTTATGACACAGATCTACCGTAAATCCGTGGAGTTCGAAATAGTCCCGCTCCAGTTCGGCAATGGTCGTTTCATCCTCAATGATCAGAATATCAGTCATGGATTCATCCCCCTCTCGTCTTTGAGTCGTCTCAATTGAATATGGATGCTCGTGCCTTCACCGGGTTTGCTTTCAGCCCATATTAAGCCCCCATGTCCGTCTACAATCTGGCGGGCAATAGCCAGCCCAAGACCGCTTCCGCCCGTAGACGAGTTGCGCGACTGCTCGGCCCGGTAGAAACGCTCAAATATATAAGGCAGATCTTCCTCTGATATGCCTTTTCCATTATCTTGGAATGTAATGGTATTCCACTCCTGATCGGCTTCAAGTATAATGCGGAATCGTTTGTCGTCATCATTCATATATTTCAGTGCATTTTCTACGATGTTAACTACCGTGCGTTGTAATTTATCGAGATCAACAGCAGACACCACGGAGCCTGATGCTCGGTTATGCCATTCAAGTACTACACCCTTATCCTCCAGATCATATCGCAATTCCTCAATGCTATCCTCTATAAAATCAACCAGATCTATCGGATTGAACACAAAGGGTTCCTGGTTCAAATCCAGTTTGGAGTATAGAAACAATTCATCCACCAGTTTATCCATGCTAACCGCTTTGGAATGAATAATGTTGACGTAGGTGTCCATCTTCTCCGGTGTGTTCGCTACCCCATCCCGAATCCCCTCAATATACCCTTTAATATTAGTAATCGGCGTGCGAAGATCATGCGAAATGTTGGAGATCAACTCTCTGCGGTTAATCTCATCTTGCTGCCGCAACTCATTGGAGCGCTGCAACTGGTTCCGCATACTCTCAAATGCCTCACTAAGCTGGCCAACTTCGTCATTGGAGGAAGGTTTAAGCTTAAAAGACAAATTACCGTTTTTAATCTGTTCGGCCGAACTTCGTAACTGATGCAACGGTTGAATGAAACTGCGTGTAATCCAGCGGAACAGAAGCAGGTTAGCGATGATCAGGACACCAATCAACAGTAGAGACATCACAGGTAACAACTTGCGTGTCAGTTCTGCAAACGGACTTCTCTCCCGAATGACAAAGATACTGCCTCGTTCTCCATCTGAATACTGAAAATCAAACTTGGCATATGCGTAGAAGCGCTCACCGATGTTAAACGTGCTCCGAATCTGGTTGTTGTTCAGATCATAGGCGGGAAGGGCCTGTCCCAATCCGGGTTGATGGAATGTCCGCGATTCAAAGATCGGACTGTCCTCACGCCTCACGTAGAGCCCCGATTTCTCGGCTCGAAGCTTCATATCATATTCCCGGAGCAATACCTTGTCCTGTAGCTCGTCCGGATTACTTTTCGCCGTAAACTTCATCTCTTGAAAGATCGTCTCTCCCTGTTCCGTCAGTGGATTGATCTGATAATGGACTTTGTATATATCTCGAAAACTTTGCAAATCTCCTGTTGCCGCAATGGTATAAAGACTTGCTGTAAGCAAAATAAACAGGAGACTGATAACAAGCATGCCTGTAAACGAAAGCAACATTTTGATGCGAATTGACATAAGTATCCCCTCTTAATCTTGCGATTGGTACAGTTAGTGCACATGTTATCACAAGATGCTTCCTGTTGCCCATATGCAAATCAAATAGGCTAGATGTTGTCGTACGGTTATGAGCACAAAAAAACAGGGTGAAGCAGCATTTACGCTGCTTCACCCTGTTTGGTGCATATGGCTTTAATTATATTAGTGATTCCTAACGCACTGTACGACAGATAAACTTGGTACACTGATCCAGTCTACCTGGTTTGGATAACTAAGCTTGGCACAGTTTAATACTGCGTATTACCGAACTGGCTCGTTTTACCCGAAGCAAATCCTTTGAATAGCGTTGGCACTTTGGAATAACGTGTATTCGTAATTTTGCCTTGGGAGCTGCTGCTATCTGTACGCATTATGGCATCTTTTACATTCGAGATGTTGGAATTATCAAGAGTCATGTTGACAGTGAATGTTGTGCCTCCATTTTGCCGCACCAGCTTGCCGATATCATCGGCACGGAAGTTTTTAATGTTAATTGTGCCTGCAGCATTGATCTGGAACACTTTATCATAAGCTTTGTATGCCGCACCGCCTGTAATGTTTACCGTTCCTGACGATTTCAATGTCAACGCGTCCTCGCCCACATCCTGCCATACCACATTCGAAATATTACAGTTACCATAACAATGTACACCGTCTGCCGCTGGCGCACCAATGATGACATTTTTCAGTGTAGCACCTGCTTCCAGCCGGAAGACCGGCTTCTGATTCTCTGCTTGAGAACCGTCACCCAAGGTGGATGGATTAGCCACAAAGGTTTTACCCTGTCCATCATACGTCGTGCCCTTAGGTACAACAATCGTTGAGTTTACAACCGTTGGCGCAGCCGCTGCGGGCAGTACACCAAATATGGAAGCGACCAGACCGGCGGACAACAACAGCGTTAACATTTTTTTCATCATGAACATCCTCCCTTAATATGAGTGAATTTGTCTCCAAGCACGTTAGCCTGTCTCACAAAACTGCGGAAGAGAACAACGCTCGGAACCTGTCCTAATCCTACAAAAAAAGGGAGATTACAGGAATAATCTTGAGACCATATTTACATTTTTCGGCATCCCTTCTGCATTGTTCGCACATATACATTCTGTTTTTACATTGATATATACCGATATCAACTTCGAATATGCCGTCTTTATTGTCTGGATATCATCTTTAACCTAAAAAAGAACTCCCTGTTTTTAAAATAACAGGGAGTTCTATATATACTTCGTCTAACCAAAGATTATCTTACTCATCTGCCCCATTTGTTTCTTGGGAAGAAGATTCTGGTGTTAGCGTATGAAGCGGATTAACATTCGTAAATTGATTCACAGTTTCATAAGTCACTGTACCGTCTTCGGCAACAATCATTTTCAGAACGATCCAGTACAATTCATTTCCGCTTCCTTCTTCAACCGTGTAGGTTGCACTTGGCGTTGGAACAGCTCCGTGGAATACATCAATTTTAGCACCGGACATCTTGATTGTACTCGTGCCTGAATAATGATGTACGTAGAAGGTATATGTTCCCGGAAGCAATTGGCGAATCGTGGTCGTCTCTGGTCCATAAGATGTAGTATCATCCAGATCCAGATCTACCATCAGTTCGTCATCATAATAATAACGTTTATCCACGTAGTAGGTATGGAACACTCCTCCATCACCTGCCGGGCCGATAAGATGTGAATCCAGGTCTGCTGGATCTTTACCCCAGGTTAATACAAAACGTGTTTCATTAGCTGCCGGAATTTCAATAGCTGTTTGATTTTCATTTTGGTTATTTACATTTACTGCCGATACACCAATAAGATATGTTCTAATGTACTTTGTATCTCCGCCTCCAAGCTCACCTGTATAGATGCCTGGCTGCATATTGATGTAATATTTACCGTAAGTGTCCGTCGTTACCGTACCAACAATCTCACCCGTTTTGTTATCCAGACCTTTTCTGAAGGAAATCTGCAAATTGGCTACTGGTGCTCCAGCGACATCTTTAATACGTCCACCGAATCCGGTAAGTTTTACAGAAGCACTTTGGCTTCCTGCAAACTGAGTTTTGTCCGTATTGGAATCAACTGTAATGTACAATGTGGAACCGTAGCTATCGATAGGGCTAAATGTAAATTCCCCATTGCGATACTGCAAATTACTCAATTCCCGCTCTTGACCGTTATAGTATGCATGTACCACAAAGTCTTCAGCAGTCAGTTCAGATGCGTCCAGTCCATTGGTAAATGTCAGTTTAGCACTTCCATTGGTAACCTGAACACCTTCAAGTCTTGGGTGTGTCAATTCATTATATACTGCAACAGTCACTGGAACTTGGATTTGATATTCTCCATATTTAGCCTTCACAACGGTTGTACCGTTAGCTACAGCTTGAATTTTACCCGAGTTTACAGTGACAATGCCGTTATTTTCTACTTCCCAGCTTGCAAGAGACGTCACATCTTTGTTCGCTGAGCCTGTTACGCCTGTAAGCACAATTTGTTTCGTAGCATTTACAGCTGAAAGATCACTAATTTCAGGTAAGTATACCAAACTAGTCACTGTAGGATCTGCTTCAATTCTTGGCTGCTGTTGCAGCCCGCTAAAGTCACTTCCCTCTACATTGACTTGTGCAGAAGTTAACGAACCCGCTCCAGAGAATTGCACAATAGCATCCAGTATCGCGCGATTTACGGTTGCGCCTTGATTGATTTTGAAAACCGTATTCAGTGCTTGTTGGAACACCTCGAGATTTCCGATGTTGGAGTTGTCTCCAAACTCTACTGAAATCTGCTCTGCATGAACCATAATAGAGTCAAACGTTCCGTTCAACACTACCGCAGCATTATGTGGAATAGAGTCTGTCAATTCAATTGGACCAACATCGCCTGTGGAATCATTCTTTACGATGGCTCCAGACTTGATCTCAATCTGTTGTACATCACTCGCACCTTCCAGAACCAAACGAACACTTCCATCTGCCTTATCCACAATTACAGTCGCAAGAACAGAGTTCAGTGCATGGATACTGTTAGGTCCTCCACCTTTAATGCTAGTTGTTCCTGTAACCGTAACGTGATCAAGTGTAACATCACCATTAGCTACAGATTCAAGAACTTGAAGGTTACCATTGATCTTGGTGTCTTTCAGAATTACACCTTGAGAACCAATCGTGACATTACCAGTTACGTTACCCAAAGTGTATGTGCCTGGAGAAGTAAGGTTTTTGCTGGAAGTTTGTTGACCTCCACCATTATTTCCACCTGTGTTGTTATTGTTTCCATTATCTCCGGTAGAGCTATTGTTGCTACTGTTACCTTTATTGCTGTTTTCAGAAGGCTTCGTTGTTTCTGGTTTTGTGGGGTTAGAGTTGTTTTTATCTTCGTCTGTCTTCGCAGGAATCATAATATTATCATATGTAGACTTATTCATGACAAACTCATAAGCAAGTCTTGCCAATGCTTGTCGATCCGCTACACCCGTTGGATTAAACGTTGTTGTTCCGTCTTTCTGAACAATGCCTTTAATAAATCCGGATTGATATGCGAGTGACACAGAATCCTTCGCCCAGTCTGATACTTTATCCAAATCAGCGAGCTGTGGCTTCGTTGTTTGAGTTGGTGCGTTCTTTGTTTCCCAGCCGAATGCTCTTACGAAGAATACAGCCAGTTCCTCTCTCGTAACTTTTTTATCTGGAGAAAACGTATCCTTCGAGGTTCCTTGGGCAATACCAGATTGAACGAGTGCAGATACATAACCAGCGTACCATTTGGATTGCTCCACATCTTTAAAGGAACTAGCTACAGTAGAGTCAGGCTTTAATTGAAGCGCACCCACCATAATCTTTGCCAATTGAGCACGTGTTACTGAATCTGAGGGTTTAAATGTTCCATCCGCAAATCCGGATAAAATGCCTTTTTCAATTAACTTCGTAATTTCTGTTTTGGCATACGATTGTTCAACATCCTTAAATGACGTTACAGATGACGGGATCACTTCCGCCGAGGCTAGCAATTGCATAGAAAACATAGAGGCAATCAATGATGTAGAGAGCACTGCTGACAACTTTCGATTAAACTTTTTCCATTTTGAATTCAAAACTCGACACACTCCTCTTAAACTTAGGGTATTTAGCGCAGAAAAACATTACTTTAGAACTACTCCTCCTTTTATGTTCAGTAGGATAATAATACCATGTATATTTATAAAAACAAGATTAATAGACTACCATTTTACATATTAGTTGAAATCATGAATCACATTGTAACTACTTATTCCTCTTAACATGGAAATAAAAAAATGTGCTATCCGGAATATTACCGAATAACACATTAGTTATCTGTCGTATGATTTTAGGCTCCTGCTCCAAAACGCTGGCGGTATCCGCATTTGCGGCAAAGTTCTTCTACAGCTTCCCGTTTGGAAAAACCGTATACCAGATTGTTCGCACGCTCTCCATCCACAATATCGGAAAAAGACTTTTCATGAATGTTTCCAAGGTTGATGACACCTTCTCCATCCAAACAGCATGGAACCACGGTTCCATCAACCAGCACTGCTGCCTGACTGCGTAATGCATGACAAAAACCTTTTCCATCATCTTCAGGTGCATCCAGACTTGGCCATTGGAATTCATGGTCCTGATTCAGGTATACGTTAGGTGCAATTTTCACGCCACTACCTGCAACAACCTTTTCTTCAATACGGAAGTCCAGATTGAATTCCTTTTCCAGCACCTCAAGCGTCTCCCGATTGCGATTCATCTGAGCATTGGTGAAGTTATCCTGCGTCAGATTCCATAGTCGGAACGAGACAATGACGTTATGTTTCACCGCTTCACGAACAAAAGACAAGATGTTATGCAAGTATCCGTCGCGATCCGTAGAACCTTCATGGCCGTCAAAGCTGTGCAACGAGAAATTCATCTGTCTCAGTGCAGGTTTGCCCAATAATTTATGCTGTGTCTTCGGTAGTAGCGTACCGTTGGTCGTAATGTTCACTTTAAATCCCTTGGCATGAGCCATATCCAGCAACAGGTCAATTTTGGGATGAAGCAGCGGTTCCCCTTTGACGTGCAGGTAAATATGTTTTGTGTGTGGTTTGATCTGATCCAATATATTATTAAAGACTTCAGGGTCGATAAATCCTTTGGCTCGCTTCGTTTGTGGACAAAAGCTGCATGCCAGATTACAGATGCTCGTAATTTCAATATATACTTTCTTGAACGTTTTCAACTCAGGGTCCCCATTCTGCCGGGAGGAACAACGGTCCTGCCCTCATTCGTAGTACGGCCATATGGGCCAATCCCCATTATATCGGGTTAACGAGCTAAGGTAAATCACAATAGCGGATCTATACAAAGTTCCGGTATATTCCCCGCCCATTTTCAAGACTTCGTTGACGTCCTATTTACATTAAGACGAGATGGATATATGCTGAGGATATAACTGCATATCTTGTACATTTTCACTAGGGGAGCCTTAAGGCTGAGACGAATACGACGATTCGGACCCTTCGAACCTGATCTGGATTATACCAGCGGAGGGAAGTGGAGCGGCTTTTATTGGCAGTGGATGATCTCTATCCTGGACGGGGATCAACTTCAGTTCACACGTATAGCTCTGCTCATTTCTCCGGAAATGGGCGGGGCTTTTTTTGTATTTTGGCGATTTGGCTGGGATTCAAATGTTCTCAATATGAAATCTCTGTAATCCCATGAGAAGAAGGTAGTTATTGGGAGCAAGATACAAATTGCTTTTTTTGTCTATATCTGAGTGTGGTTCACTCTCATCACCATCAAGATCATTCTAAATCAAGGAGGAAATGAAGATGTCTTATCTTGAACGTGTACGTTCACTCAATCCTTTGGTTCATAATATTACCAATCTTGTGGTTGCCCCTTTTACGGCGAATGGCCTGCTTGCTCTCGGAGCCTCTCCGTTTATGGCCTATGCCCATGAAGAAGTCGCTGACGTCGCTCGCATGGCCGGCGCGGTGGTTCTGAACATCGGCACATTGGATGAGAAGGTCGTTCAAGCGATACGTCTAGCCGGACAATCGGCCAATGCACATCATGTGCCTGTTGTCCTTGATCCTGTTGGTGCAGGAGCCACGACATATCGCACCGATACAGTACAGATGCTGGTTCGTGAGCTTCGGCTTACGGTATTACGAGGCAATGTCGCCGAAGTCGCTCATGTTATTGGTGTACCATGGAATATCAAAGGTGTGGATGCCGGGGTTGGCGAAGGAGACCGGATTGGCATTGCCGAGCAGGCAGCGCAACAGCTTGACTGTATTGTTGTCATTACAGGTCAGTACGACATTATTACAGACGGATTTCATACTTTTCTCACAAGCAACGGACATCCATTGCTCACCCAAGTTACCGGGGCAGGCTGTCTTCTCAGCTCAGTCATTGGTGCTTTTGCTGCGATTGGCGAGCCGGGACGCGATATGCTGAACAGTGTGGTAGAAGCTGTCTCAACCTACGGTATAGCCGCTGAACAGGCCGCAGCACGAACGGCTCATCAGGGGCCAGGCAGCTTCCAGATTGAATTGTTAAATCAACTGGCGCAGATCACACCTTCGCTGTTCTCCGAGCAAGCACAAATCCGTCAGATTCGTGGGGGTGTGTGATGAATATTGCTCAAGCGTTAACGATTGCCGGGTCTGATAACGGCGGCGGTGCAGGAATTCAGGCGGACCTCAAAACCTTTCAGGAACTTGGTGTATACGGCATGACGGTCATTACTGCAATTGCCGCGCAGAACACAACAGGGGTTCAAGGGGTGTTTCCGATTGATTATCACGGCATTGCCCAGCAACTTGATTCAACGGGAGCCGACTTTCAGCCGCGTGCTATTAAAACAGGTATGTTATATAGTGCCGAGATTATTCGTCTTGTCGCGGCAAAATGCCAGCAGTACGGCTGGTCTAATCTGGTGATTGATCCCGTGATGGTTGCCAAAGGCGGTGCGCCTCTGCTTCAGCAGGAGGCTGTGCAAGCACTCATTCAGGATCTGCTTCCCCACGCCTTGCTTATCACACCTAACATCCCGGAAGCCGAACTGCTTATCGGGAAGCCGATTCGGAACCTGAGCGAGCGTGAGGAAGCCGCCAAGCAATTGGCGCAGATGGGTTCAACGTATGCTTTGATCAAAGGAGGACATGATACGGGGAGCGCTGTGGTTGTTGATGTCCTGTATGACGGGCATTCCTTTCATTATTTGGAGAACCTTCGTGTTATGACACGTCATACCCACGGAACCGGTTGTACGTTCTCTGCTGCCATTACGGCGGAACTCGCGAAGGGCTCACCTATTCTGGCTGCCGTTACGACCGCGCGAGCATTCATTCAGGCAGCCATTGAAGATGAGCTGGGGTTCGGGACCGGGCACGGGCCGACGAATCACTTTGCGTACCGGCGCAGACAGCGGGGTGAACGCTGATGCGCAGATGGGATACGGAAGCGGTGTGCCGCGCGCTGCCGTTGTATTTGGTGATGGGCAGCGTCAATACGACGCGTGACCCGGTGGAGGTGCTCCGCCAGGCGATCACTGGCGGCATCACGCTGTTCCAGTTCCGCGAGAAGGGAACTGGTGCCCTGACAGGCGAAGCCCGCATAACGCTTGCGTTGCGGCTTCGCGAGGTGTGCAGCCAGCACGGGATACCGTTCATCGTGAACGATGATGTGGAGCTGGCTGTGGCGGTGGAGGCCGACGGCGTGCACGTCGGCCAGGACGATGCGGACGCGGCGCTGGTACGCGCCCGCATCGGAGATGGGCGGATGCTTGGCGTATCCGCCCACTCCGCCCTTGAAGCCCGCCGTGCCGTGCAGGCGGGCGCAGACTATCTTGGCGTCGGGCCGATGTACCCGACGCGCTCCAAAGCGGATGCCCACGCTGTGCTGGGCCCCGCCGGGGTTGCGGAACTGCGCGCCGCAGGCATCGCAGTTCCGGTGGTCGGTATCGGCGGCATTATGCCCGATACCGCGGCCGCCGTGATGGCGGCTGGAGCCGACGGCGTAGCCGTCATCTCCGCCATCGCGGGCGCGGCCGATGTGCACGCAGCGGCTGCACAGCTCGCTGCGATCACCCGCCGGGAGCAGGCATAGCCATGCTCCCGGCCCGGTAATGCAAAGGATGCAGCCACTCGCTCTGCATCCTTTGCATTCTTGTTTTATTCTTCGCCCCTTTCCATTCTTGTTTTATTCTTCGCTTCCTTTGCCTCCTTTTGCAATCTATACATCCTCCTGCATCCCTTTAATCCTTATCCTTCCGCAACCTGTGCATCCTTTTGCGCCCCCTTACCTCCTTCTGCATTCTTTAAATTCTTTCATTCTTCTCACCTTCTTCCCACCTTGCATCACGCACATATCGATCTCATCCCCCTCCCTTCCATCCCAAACACATTTAATATATAAATCATTTCTACTATAATACTTTAGATTTACAGATCATTATCTTTTAATTACTATGAATATAAAAGCATCTCCAAAAAATCTCCTATAGAATAAAAGGAAGTGAGTTTATGGATCAGATCGATAGAAACATCCTGTTTCATATGGAGAATCAAGCCAGATTGTCCATGACCGAATTAGGAAAATTGGTGGGACTTTCACAGCCAGCCGTCACGGAACGCGTAAAACGACTGGAGGAAAGTGGTGTTATTGAAGGGTATCGCACTATTATTAATCCGCAAAAATTAGGTAAGCAAAGTATATCCTATCTACTATTTCAGACTAGAGAATGCACTGCTTTCCTTGATTTCTGCCGTACCTCGCCTGAAGTTGTAGAATGTTATCGCGTAAGCGGAGAACACAACTATTTATTAAAAGTCATGACAGATTCTATTGCCGACTTGGAGGCATTCGGAAATCAATGTGATAAATACGGGACCTATACTACACTTATCGCAATGTCTTCGCCAATTGCGTGCAAAAACCTGATTGAAGAACCCCAATTCCTGATCACAAAGGATTCCTAACCATTCATCTTCTCAGATTTGTTTATGGAAATATCCCCTTTTAGCGCGAACTGGGAAATCCATACCTTTTAGAGCAAAACGTGATGAGAAGAGCAATACACAACAAGAGCACCAATGAGCTCGGCAGGAATCTAGCTCCGATCCAATGAAGCAGGATAGCACCAACCATACCTCCCGCACCGATCCCTAGATTCCATGCCGTTACCAACATCGATTGAGCAATATCCGCACTGTGGCCTCCTGCATGTGCAATGGCTGTTTGTAGCAACGTTGCCGCTCCGCCAAAGGTCAGTCCCCATGCGATTACTCCTATAATGATAACGGCCGGCTGATCGATCCAGATCCCCATCGCCGCTGAGGCAAAAGCAAATATTGCAATACTTAATAGAACCAGTGTCCTTAAGTAACGATCAATCAGTAGCCCAATCATCCAAATGCCAATTACTGAAGTTACGCCAAATATGAGCAAAACCAGATCAACTCTATGGGCCAGTGTTGTCTCTGCCAGAAAAGGAGAAATGTAAGTATACAAAATATTATGAGCCAGCACCCAGGCAAGCACTACAAACAGAATCGGCCGGATTCCAGGAAGCAAGAAAATCTGATGCAACGGGAGTTGATTTTGCTTGGCTTCGCCTTCATAATCTGGAACTTTCCAGAACACCCATACGATCAGGACAAGCGTCAGTATGGATACCGTCCCAAAGATTAAGCGCCAGCCTGCATAAGTTCCAAAAAAAGTGCCGATCGGAACACCAAGCGCCAATGCCAAAGGTGTACCTACCATAGCAACAGCTACAGCCTTTCCTTTTAATGACTCAGGCACCATGCGACGTGCATAACCAGCCGTCATTCCCCACAGTACCCCCGCTGCCACCCCTGCACAGAAACGTGCAATCAACGTTATAACATATACAGATGATAGGGCAGTCACCGTGTTAAATATGAGAAAGCCTAGTATACATAACAGCAAAAGAGGTCTGCGTCTCCACCCCCGTGTTGCCACAGTCAGCGGAATTGCAGCTACCAGAGAGCCTGCAGCATACAACGTGACAAGTTGTCCGGCTTTTGCCTGCGTTATGCCAAGATCATTGGCAATTTGAGGTAGTAGTCCTGCAGGCAGACTTTCAGTAAGTATGCAGATAAACCCTGCCATAGCTAACGCCAGCAAAGCAACCCATGGAAGACCTTGTTTTTTGGCATATATGTCTTCTTTAATGGAATCCATCTCGTTTAAAATCACATTGAAAGCCCCTTTATTCTGTATTTTGGATAGCTCAAATGTTCATTTGCTATCTTTGATAAGCTTACAGAAATGAGCAGGGATTGTGCATATAGCATCAAAGGTAGTTGAGCATGATAACAAAGAAAAACCTTTTTTTCGCATACTTTGCTTTGAATTCCATTGATCTGCCTCTTGTGCCCTTGAATGGAAAAGGTGTCCTTTACATGAAGGAAAAACAGTTATTCGACTTGGTTGCCTTTCTCCTTCATAACCAAATGAACATATTGACTCTCACGTAACGTGACATTGTACAATTTATGGTGTAAGGAGGTTTCACCCATGGCCATGAAAGTAAAGGAAGTCTCCGAACTTGCTTCGATCAGTGTGCGCACACTGCATCACTACGACGAGATCGGGTTACTCGTCCCGGACGAGGTCACTGCTGCCGGATATCGAATGTATTCGGATACCAATCTGGAACGACTCCAGCAGATTTTATTTTTCAAAGAACTCGGCTTCTCGTTAAAAGAAATCAAAAACATTTTAGATGACCCCGCCTTTGATGCGGAGGAAGCACTGCATATGCACAAACTCATTTTGCTGGAAAAACGCCAGCGTCTGGATCAAATGATTACTACCATCGATAAAACCGTATTACATCTGAGAGGAGAGATTGAAATGACCCCTACAGAACAATTTCAGGGTTTCGATTTTAGTCAAAATCCGTACGAACAGGAGGCCCGTGAGCGCTGGGGTGACAAAGCCGTCAATGAGGCAAACCAGAAATTAAATGACCAGCCGGGTGACAAACAAAATGAACTATCTAACCAGATGAATGATATCTTCAGACGGTTAGCTACCATTCGCCACACTGCACCCGAATCTGCCGAAGCACAGGCCGAGATTAAACAGTGGTACATGGTTCTGAATCGATTGGGGAGCTACTCTCCGGAAGCCTTTAAAGTCCTTGGCCAAATGTATGTAGACGATGAACGTTTCACACGGAGCATCGATCAGTTTGGGGAGGGGCTGGCACAGTTCATGTGTAATGCCATGGCTGTATTCGCCGAGCAGAATCCATAACATCAAAAAGGACGTAACGCCTTTAGGCGTTACGTCCTTCACCGATCCCGGCCGCAATGTGAACCATCCTGATATCGATGTCCACTCCGAGAACTTTCTACCTTCCTTACGCTCTTGGTGCTTGATCAGAGCTTGATGCTTCTGATGCCATGCTTGTTTTCGCCATCCGGCCTGGAATTTGCCAAGCAGAAACAATCGCCAAAACGATGAACAACCAATCTGTAGGCTCGCTAAAGTATTCTTGTATCGTTTCTGCAAACGCACTAATCATTTCTCCGTCAAATACCAGAGTCAGCATACTTGTATCGGTAAACAATTCAGATGTAAAATAAACCACTGTTAAGTATTTACCGAGCAAGATACCCACCAACGCGAAAACAACAGCAATAATCTTGTGCACCGTTGCGATTTTTTTGTTCGAGAACAACACGACAGCGTACCCGCAAAGCACGCCAACCAGTATCGCAATAAGTCCAACCTCATACTCCGTCATAGCTGCAATCGCAGCCCATACCACACCTCCCAGTATGGCAGCAATCAAACCACCGATGATCGGCATTCCAATCTGTACTCCTTGCTTTTCTTCCACGATGTCTTTCCCTCCTGAGTCATGCTTATACTGTATTTCCATAATTCACCTTTCCTATAAAACCACAAAAAGCTTCAAATTTCAACATTTTTCTGTATTTTTATAGCTATATACATACATATTCCAATAAAGCTTGATCAACTAAATCCTTTTTTTTGGAATTGACTTATATAAAAATCAAAAAAAGACACCCCTTCCACAGCCTGAATCACTGTAAAAGAGATGTCTATTTCGCCTAAACTTGTCCTACGGAGGATCAATATAATTAATTTATACCTGAGCTTCTTTGGAAGGCTTAATAACAGCCGCAATCTGCCCCAGAATAGCATCGACTGAAGCGGGATCATGCACATCGTACTCATCAATGTTCAGACGCAGTACCGGACACGCTGTAAACCGGTTAATCCACACGGAATAACGCTCATGCATATGCTCCCAATACGAGCGATCTGTCTGAATCTCCATCTCACGTCCACGTTCGTTAATCCGGTTAAGAATCGATGGCAAACTGCCTTCCAGATAGATCAGAACATCCGGGTGTGGAAAATAAGGTGTCATGACCATCGCTTCAAATAAGCTACTATACGTCTCAAAGTCGGTAGCAGACATCGTGCCCTGATCGGCATGCATCTGTGCAAAGATGCCCGTATCCTCATAGATGGAGCGATCCTGTACAAAACCACCGCCCAATTCAAAGATCTTTTTCTGTTCTTTAAAACGTTCAGCGAGAAAATAAATTTGCAGATGAAAACTCCAGCGCTCAAAGTCATGATAAAACTTTTCCAAATACGGATTATGATCAACCTGCTCAAGCGACGTTTTGAAATTCAATCGATCTGCAAGTGCCGCCGTTAGTGTGGATTTCCCCACCCCTACGGTTCCTGCTACTGTAATTAATGCATTCGCTGGAATGCCATAGTTATTCATATGATAAGCTCCTTTACTTGATTAACAATCTGTCTGAAGTCCTCAGGATGTTCCACAAAGTCAAGTTGCTCTGCATCAATCTTGAGAATGACTGGCGGATTCGTTCCATTGGCCAAATACTCCATCCCTGTTTTGTAGTCGGCAATTAACTGCTCCATATACGCAGGGTCCATATCTTGCTCAAAGGAACGCCCACGCTTATTAATTCGGTACATCAATGTATCCAGCTCAGCTTCAATGTAGAGCACCAGATTGGGTTTGGGCAGGTCATCCGTTAACAGATGATAGATTTGGCGGTATTTATCCCGCTTCGTTCCTTTTAAGGTACGTTCAGCGAAGATCAAATTTTTATAAATATGATAATCCGAAACGACTGGGCTGTTCTGTTTAATAAATTGGGCGCCGGTATCTTCTAGTTGCTTAAATCGGTTACACAGAAAAAACATTTCGAGTTGGAAACTCCACTCGTCGATATCTTGATAAAAGGAGGCCAAAAATGGGTTCTCCTCGACAATTTCTTTAACCAATGGGAGATTCAATTCCTGGGAAAGCATCGTAGCTAACGTTGTTTTCCCCGCTCCAATCGGACCTTCAACAGCTATAAACGGGGCTGATTTCATGGTGTTACGGTTCCTCCTCGTAATTATGCGTGTTCCGTTTCTATATAGACCTCACCTATTGTATCACAGCTTGGCACAATGGAAAGACAGTATTTTATGTATAAAGCAAGTCAAAATAAGGGTGTTTCGTCAGACTTGTTTCGTACCATAACTGAAACTGTTTTCCCACTTAGCTTAAACTTAATTGTCCGCACAAAAAAACACACCTGATTTTCATCAAGTGTGTT
>NZ_JAUZUT010000010.1:0-125771 GCF_031844205.1 Paenibacillus sp. RRE4 | reverse complement strand
AACCCAACCCAACCCAACCCAACCCAACCCAACCCAACCCCTTACTTTTACAACTAAGGAGCCAGTCTGCTTTGCACATGGCACACATCTGATGACATCATTAACAACAGATGGAAACTCAGAAACAGAACATAAACGTAATACGCAGAAAGTAGAAGTCTCCATTAGAAACCTCAATTAGAAGTCCCCATTAGAAGTTTCCAAAAACCTGCTAAAGTAGAGCCAATGAGATATAACACTCTTCCTGAAAATTCTAACGATCACAGATGAGCTTATTTGCATGATTTTGAGTTGTCTGAAATTCTAACGATCACCAGGGAGCTTATTTCAGCAAAAACACGTAAAATAGGCCTGTTTCCACACCAAATGACCGAAATAAGCTCTCCTGAGATCGTTAGAAAATAAAAAGGTAAGATATACGCCAGATAGCGTCTCTGGTGATCGTTAGAAAATTTCTGCTCATAGTTTCGCGCAAGACTACGGGCCGTTCCATCATCCACAGCAAAAAAACGTTGAAACGATGTGTAGCTATCAGGGATGATGACTAACTGAGCCCATTGGAATCATATTTAGATATGTAGATGTGTAAAGCAGGATATATAGAGCATTAATATCTCAGCACATTGCTAAGAAACGTTCACACATAATGTGACACATCTGAGACACATCTAACATGACACAGGGGAGACTCATTCACTCATAAATTAGCCGCGAGTAAGTAATCATTAACAAAAACCTAGATACTCGATGCCAATCCACCTACCAGCTACTACGGATCAAATGCAATCGTTACACTACGGAAAAACGTGTGCCCAGCACGCCAGCACCGCATCAAGGAACAACGTGTGCCAGCACGCCCAACCCCGCACCCTAACAACGTTGGCGCTATGTGTCTAACCGCTATTCCACGAAGTCACGTTCACTATGTATGTGATACGCTAACAGTGCATCTTTGAGCTTCATCCGCCCAGCCGAGCCACATCTGAGCCATCCGCACCCCACCCCACCCGTTTACGTTCGTAGAGCATACGTTCGATACCGCTGAATGCCGCTCGCAACATATATAATTTCTTGATCTAACAGGCTGCGGAGGACTCTTCTCGTATGTGCGTCAGAGATTCGCAGATGTGTTGCCAATTCCAAAGGTGTAAACGGCCGGATTATACGTCTCGCATACCGCACGGCCTCAGCATCCAGCCAGTTGAGGGATGCGGGTGCATCTGAAGCCATAAATTTACCCATGAAAGCGAGCACCAGTTGCTGACACTGTTTTGGCTCGTCTTTAATAGAGAGATAGGCAATCGGCAGAAAAATCCAGTCATCTAACGTAAGCAGACAGTGTCGCCAGCATAGATCTTTGAAACGTCTCACATCAAGATCACGAGCATGAGGCCCATAACCCTGAATCTCAATACCGCCTTTCACACCGTTCCCTGGTAAGTAGGCAAGATCCAGATAACGATAACCGTTGTGAAAATCTCGAACTTCCCACTCGGGATGCAAATGGTTGAAATTTTTCATGACGGGAAACCAGACGGAGCGCAAAAATTCCAATGTACCATGTTCAAGCCCATGTTCAATCCGTGATCGAACGCGGGGGTTGGTTTCTTTTGTGAGCAGAGTTCTCATCCATTCTTCATATGCTTCATCAAAGTTTTGGATTATTGTACTCATGGCATAAATACCTCCTAGATAATATAGCGGCAAAATGTAAAAAGCCGCTCTATTCATCTCCATCCTCCTTATAGGAAGAGTAGAAAATGAACAAAGCGGCGTGTGCTTCACGACCAATTAGGTGCTATGAAAGTAGCTTAAATTAGAAAGTAGTTACTATCCTTGTACTTCTGCACTAATTACAGTGAAGTCCAAGTTAAATTACTGGAAGTTCGAAATCTTCTTATAACACATAGGCCCGGTCAGAATGATGAGCATTCAGATTACTCTAAATTCGGTGTCTCAAATAAGTATATCTCACACCAACTATTCAGAGCAACGCTTATACAAAATCAATTGATTTAGCAATAAGTCTTTATATCAATTCAGGAATATCACCATTTTTGGAGAATCCTATACCTGACACAAGTAGAATCTCACAGGTTAATATCTTACATTTATCAAGCACCTTACCCGTTCAGGTGAGATTCCTCAATACCCCGTTCTACACGTTTATCACCTTTTTTACGAGCAAACGTGATTTTGAGCAACGGTGGAGTGACAAGTGTAGTTACAATGACCATGATCACGACGCTGGTAAAGTATTCAGGATCAAGTAAACCTGACGCAAGTCCAGTCGAGGCAATAATGAGCGCAACTTCACCTCTGGAGATCATGCCTGCCCCGATGGCAATGGAAGAAGAACGATCAAAACCGGTTAAACGAGCACCTGCACCGCCACCAAGCAACTTGGTAATAATAGCAATTATACTAATGACCACAATGAGCCAAATTTGAGAGCCAACACCTTCAAATGTCACATTGAGTCCGATACTAACGAAGAATACAGGTACGAAAATACTGTAAGCAATAGGTTCGACCTTATGCTCAACTTCGTGTTTAAAGTCCGTTTGAGAAATCGCAATACCTGCTGCGAATGCGCCAATAATGCCTGCAACGCCCATCCACTCTGCAAAGTAAGAGAAACCAAAGCAGATGATCAAACCCGCCGTTATGACGGTCTCCGTTACTCGGAGAGGAGCCATCCATTTCATAATGCGTGGCACCAGCAACCAGCCGGCCGCAATGATGATCACAAAGAATAACAGCTTTTTACCAATCAACAAGCCGATGGAGACATCTCCGCCGCCTGTTCCGAGCACACTCATCATAACAGCGAGCAAAACAACAACAAGTACGTCATCTACAACAGCAGCCCCTAAAATCGTTGTACCCTCGCGGGAACTAAGCTGGTCCATATCCTTCAACGTTTGTACGGATATACTTACTGACGTTGCACAGAATAATAATCCGAAGAACAATGCATGGGTCTGTGACATGCCGAAAGCAATAGCTGATCCATATCCGCCGATAAATGGTAAAATGATACCCCCGACCGCCACAGCAAAGGCTGCCTTCCAGTTTTTCTTCAATTGTTCCAGGTCAGTTTCGAGACCCGCAATGAACATAAGTAATAATACCCCGATTTCAGCCATGTAATGAACGAAATCCGTTTGCTGAACCCAACCGAGCAATGCAGGCCCAAGAACAACACCCACGATAAGTTTTCCGAGTACGGACGGCTGGCCTAATCTGACAGACAGATCACCAGCAAGTTTGGTGAAGATCAAAATAAGTGCAAGAACTAACATGAATTCCATAGCAGACTCCTTCCAACTGTAGCGTTTCGTGTAGGTTTTCCTAGCCAAGAGCCCCTTATCCTAAGGGGTGAAAACAAAAAAAGGCATAAAAGGGCAACGAAAAACGTGCCGTTCCAAGCCTTAAAAAAGACAAAGGAGGGCCCTTGGTGACAGGCTCCTCCAATTTCGAACGCGTATGTGATTATTTATATTAATTATAACACAAATTAGAGATATCGTAAACATGCGGTGAAGGTAACAGACCCTAAAGACTTATGTTGTAAGGATAAATCCACTTAAGCTGAGTGATTTACACAGCGATAACGATAACGTAGTAAAATTATAAATGACTGAGCAGCTTTTGTTCAGAGTGTTGTCACTTAACAGCCCTGATTTACCGAGATATAATGATATAGAACACAGAAAGTTAGGATATGAGGAGGACTTTGCATTGGCTAAAAAGGAAAGAGGGGACCTGAACACGTCATCGAATCAGATCACCCCGACCAGTAATAAAAATTTCGCAGGTATCATTATTACCATCTCCATTCTTGCTAACGTTATCATCTTGTTGTTGTTTTTCGCACCATCGATCGGGTACAAAGGTGAGGTTACGTTCGACATCACCGTGTTGCCACGCTTTAATGCCGTGTTTAACAGCTTTACCTTTATCTTTTTGCTGGCTGCGCTGATCGCGATTATCAAACGTAACGTCAAGCTGCATAAACGCTTTATTTTGGCGGCATTTTCAACCACGCTGCTGTTCCTAGTCACGTATCTGACGTTCCATTATCTGTCTCCGGAAACGTCCAAGTTTGGTGGCGAAGGCATCGTTCGTTCGATCTACTTCTTCATTTTGATCACACACAGCATTCTGGCTGCCCTGATTGTGCCGCTTGCGCTCTTTACGCTCGTCTGGGGCTGGACAAACCAGTTGCAGAAGCACCGTAAAATCGCACGCTGGACGATGCCGATCTGGTTGTATGTCAGCTCTACAGGTGTAGTCGTTTACTTGATGATGGCACCGTATTATTGATTTCTTTACGTCATTAACCATTGGTATGATGAATATTGTTTGTTCTGAGCGGAAATGGCGTTCTGAATGGGTTATATTCACCAATGACGCATACGCCTAAGATGTATAATTTAGCTGGTTCTTCGGGTAATGTATCCAAGGAAGGAGGGGCACGTGATGTACAGAATAGTGTTGATTCGCCATGGACAGAGCATGTGGAACGTGGAAAACCGGTTTACGGGCTGGACGGACGTGGATCTGACCGAGGATGGGTATGGTGAAGCGCGCAAGGCCGGAAAAATCCTGAAGGAGCAGGGGTTTGATTTTGACTGTGCCTACGCGTCGGTGCTGAAACGTTCCATTCGTACACTGGATATAGCGCTGGATGAGATGGACTTGATGTGGATTCCGATTGAGAAGACGTGGAAGCTGAACGAGCGCCACTATGGTGCGCTGCAAGGGCTGAACAAGCAGCAAACGGCGATGAAATACGGGGAAGATCAGGTTCACGAATGGCGTCGTTCGATTAACGTTTCCCCGCCAGCACTCGATGAGAACGATGATCGATATGTACAGGATCTGGACAAGTACAACCGCCTTGGCTGCACGATCCCGCGTACGGAGAATTTAATGGACACGTCCAAACGGGTGCTGGAGTACTGGGATGCAGAGATTAAACCGATGGTTTCTTCGGGAAAAAGGGTGCTGATCTCCGCGCATGGCAATACGCTCCGTTCACTTGTCATGCATCTGGACCAATTGTCCGAAGCAGACGTGATGGCGCTCAACATCCCGACAGGCATTCCGCTGGTCTACGAGTTGAACGAAGAGCTGCACCCGACCGGTCATTTTTATCTGACAGCCGATGGCTCGACCTACAAGCATGAAGAGATGAGCCAAGTAGCCCGACCATCCGACTAATGGCGAGGGGTTAGGTCAATAGCAATTCAATAAAACGATGAATCCATATGATGCCTATAAACTCATATGGATTCAAAACCAAGCCCTGTATCGCTCATATAGACTCACGTTACGGAGCATAATAACCGAGCAAAAGATGATCACCGAACCATTCTTCATTTCGGTAATCATCTTTTTTGTACTGCCGAATCGTAATAGCCGGGTGTGCCAGTTGGAGAAACATTTTATTTTTTTACAGGCATGCTTGGATATCGTTTCGTTTGTGCTGGATCGGGTAAAACTCAAACAAGACACGATGTACATGAATCCAGAAGGAGGAGAGCTACATGTCGAAACGTAAATTGCTTATGACGGCGATTGGAGCTGGCGTGACGTATCTGATGAGGAATAAACAGGCTAGGGACAAGGTGATCAGCACCGTATCCAATATGGTGAAAAAAAACGGATCATCTTCAGCCCGTACCGCTAGACCGCGGGTAGAGGTTAGCAACCAAGATTGGAGAAACTAAGCAATACCTCGAATAACTTGAGTTACACAAAGTTAAACATATAAGTAGCTTGCATGTACGTACTTGCTACTTGCAAGCACATATGGTGATTGAGCACATCAAAGAGACCTGGGACGATTGTTCCGGGTTTTTCTGATGTGTTGTCTAAGTATCACTGGAGATCGCTTCCTATGCGATTTTTTCCATGAAGAATGTTACAATGAATACTTGCAGAACGTATGGAGAGGAGATGCACTTATGGAAAAAGGTCAAACGGGCACTTCGATGAAAAAAAATCGTTTGGGCACATCTGAACTAATGGTGGGGGAGATCGGACTGGGCTGCATGTCGCTTGGAACGGAACTAAAACCTGCGGTGGAACTGATTCACGAAGCGCTGGATCTTGGGGTTAATCTGCTGGACACAGCTGATCTGTATGATGCCGGTCGGAACGAAGAGATCGTGGGTCAAGCGATCAAAGGGCGCCGGGATCAAGTCATTCTGGCAACCAAAGTGGGGAACCGCCGTATTCCTGGCAAAGAGGGCTGGTCATGGGACCCGTCCAAAGCTTATATTAAACAGGCCGTGCATGAAAGCCTCAAACGACTGCAGACTGATTACATTGATTTGTATCAGCTTCATGGTGGCACGCTGGATGATCCAATCGCTGAGACCATTGAAGCCTTCGAAGAGTTGAAGAAGGAAGGACTTATCCGAGACTACGGCATCTCTTCCATTCGTCCGAACGTGATTCGGGAGTATGCAGAGAAATCATCCATTGTCAGCGTAATGAACCAATACAGTGTGCTTGATCGCCGTGCTGAAGAGGAAGTTTTACCTTTACTTGAGCAAAAAGAAATCAGTGTCATCGCTCGTGGTCCCGTTGCCAGTGGTGTACTGGCAGCATCCGGAACAGCAAAGGCGGATAAAGGATATTTGGACTACACGCCAGAGCAGCTGCATCACATTCGCCAAGGTCTGGCTGGAATGGTCACCGATGATCGCAGCATGGCACAGACAGCGATCCGTTATGCACTTGCGCATCCGGCGGTTGCAGCTGTCGTTCCAGGAGCCAGCTCCAGAACGCAATTGCTGCATAACATTGCGGCTGCTTCTTCGGCGCCGCTCACCACTGCCGAGATTCAGTTCATACGGGAGCATAGTCCTGCCAACCGTTATACGCAGCATCGCTGAGGGGCAGGTTGCCTGTTTTCAAATGTAACTATTTGAAGTACAATAAAGACAGGCAACAGATGCAGCAAGATGAGTAGCCTGAACTATGAAGTGCACCAAACTCTACACAAAGTACAACCATTAACTAGAACGATATAAGGAGAGAAAAGATATGGAAAGAATTCAAAGTGAACAGCAATACCGCGACCTGATTAACTCCGACGGTTTAACGGTCATTAAATTTGATACAACCTGGTGCCCGGACTGCAAAAACCTGGACCGATTCATCGGTGACGTTATTGACCAGCATACCGACAAAACCTTCTATGCGCTGGATGCAGAAGAATTCCAGCCGTTTGCGGAAGAGAATGGCGTACGTGGCATTCCGAGCCTGCTCGTGTTCCAGAACGGTAAAAAGCTTGCACATCTTCACAGTAAATGGGCCAAAACCCCTGCCCAAATCTCCGAGTATCTGCAGACTCTTGAATCCAAAGTGTAAGCTGATGCTTAGCAAACCCCTGCTTGTCTTATGACAAAGCAGGGGTTTTTTTGAATTGTGATCGCTTCGTTGGCGTTACAGTTTAACAAGTTTACTTCTTGTTGACTTGAGATTGACAAGCAGAATGCTTGCAATAATCATGATCAGTCCGGCAATCAGGTTGAAGGTGATCGACTCTCCAAGAAACAGCACACTGCACAGCAGAGCAATTAACGGAATCAGAAAGGTGAAGGAGCCCACCTTGCTGGCTTCCCCGGAACTGACAAGTTTGAAGAACGCAAGCCATCCGAGAGCAATGACAAATACAGAGATGAACAGCATATCCAGCACAAAAGGCAGCACCCATTGTATGGCATTCCAGTTCTCTGTTGCCGTTCCCGTTAATGTCAGAATCACTCCGCCAATAAGAATCGGAATGGCTGTCATCCAGATTCCGTCCACTTTGGCTGAAGTTTTCTTCATATAGATCGTGCCTGCAGTCCAACTGATGGCACTGAACAATCCCAGCATGACACCTTCCGGGGACACTTTCCCAGTCATGCCACCGATGCTGATCGTTGCTACGCCAGCAAATCCGAGCACTAGTCCTATTATCTTCATGGCATACATCGTCTCACCCAGCCACAGCCATGCCCCAATGCCCAGCAGGACAGGCTGCAGGAACACGATGGAAGAGAACAGTCCTGCGGGCACTTCGGTCAGACCGACCGTCTGGAAGCCATAGAAGAAAGTGATGTTAAGTACGGCAGAAATGGCGTAAATATACCATGTTTTACGAAACTGAATTGTTTTGTACCGAGGAAATGCGTAAATGCTAAGAACCAGTCCAGCAATCAGCAGGCGCATTCCGGCAAACAGAAGGGGTGGTGTATAGTTTAATGCGTATTTGGTCAGTGGCCAGTTGATTCCCCACATGAGAACCAGAAAAGCCAAGATGTAGCCTGCTTTTGAACGTGATAAAGCCATAGATTATCTCTCCTTCAAGTTATATGCGAAAGTCTGTTGAAAGGCAAAGGCCAGTACAGTTAGTTTTTCATCTGAATCAACCCATTCGAATGTTCTTTGGCCATTGTATTTGCCAGTCGTTGATCGTCCGTGTTCACCATGATACAATAACAAACGTAATAATTGAAATGCATGTTATTTATGAGGAGCATACCAGAACTGTTATGAACAATTCACAATTACAGTTGTTTATTAAAATAGCCGAGACGAGAAGTTTCACACGAGCCGGCCAAGAGATGAATATGACGCAGCCTGCGGTGAGCCGTGCCATCTCCTCACTGGAGAATGAACTGGATGTTTCGCTTATCATTCGAGACCGACGTAACGGTATTATGCTGACCGATGTAGGGCAACGAATACTAGTCATTTTCCGCAGAATTTTACAGCAGTATGATAAGGTACAACAAGTAGTTGCTGCGGAGAAAGGGCTGGAGATTGGAACCATTCGCATCGGTTCTTTTCCGATGTCCTCGGCTCATCTATTGCCTCGAATTATTCGATCTATCCGTGATCGTTATCCGCAGATCGAATTCGAGTTGCACGAAGGCAATATTGTGGAGATTCAGCAGTGGTTGCATTCGCGTGTAATTGATGTGGCTTTAATGATTGCAACGGAGCAGGAGGCGGTAGAACTAAACTATGAGACAATGCCGCTGTACAACGAAGAGATGCTTGTGGTATTCCGTGAGGACGAGACGTTTGCTGATCAGGACATACTGGATGTGAAACGGCTAAGCGGGCAGTCAATGATTATCTGTAACGGTGGTTATGAGATGCCTATTGTAGATCTATTTGCCCGTGCGGAAGCAGAGCTTAGCATCGGCTTTATTGTTCATAATGTCAATACGTGTCTAAACATGATCGAACAAGGATTGGGAACGGCCATATTACCTGCCATTTCTTTATCATGGCTTCCACCTGGTGTTAGAGCTCTGCCAACGGAGCCGAAAGCCTATCGACCCGTTCAGCTTGCTGTACCTTCCTTTGCGGAGGCTTCTCCAGCTTCGCGCTTGTTTGTGGAAACGGCATTACAATTGTTCGGACAGTAGCAGTAAAAATCTTGTTTAGAATTTGTTCAGTATCGTTCGCTATACTTAATAGAACAAACTGAATATTGGAGTGAACAAGAGCCACATGAGCAGAGAGATTATAGATGAGATGCACCAATTAAGCCACAATGACGACCGCCGATATCACTTGTTGATGATGGGGGTTAAACAAATGTTACATGAACAGAAGATGAACAGATATCGCTGGCTGGGGAGACTTAAGGAGCGGAGAAGACAACGAAGCATTCAGGCAGACCGTTGGGAGTAACGATCAACTTCCTGAACATGCCGTAGAAATACAATGGTACATTTACATATGAAGTGATAGCAAAATGGCGGCCCGGCTTCCGTGAGGAAGATAGGGCCGCCATTTTCCAATTAAATCAACTCATCTGTTTGATGTTTGATATGAATTGAACGGTGTTTACACAGATTCAATTACATCATCAGGATCACAAAGAATACAGCTGCCAGTACAAAGCGGTACACAGCGAAGACGGTCAGGCTCAATCTTTTCAAAATAGACAGGAATGTCTTGATCGCCAGCATGGCAACGATGAATGCGGCGATAAATCCGATCGCAAAGATCAGAAAATCATCGCTGTTCAGATGATCGATGCTTTTGTACATATCATATCCCGTGGCACCAATCATGATTGGAACGGACACGAGGAAGGTGAACTCTGCCGCAGCTACCCGGCTGATTCCGGCAAACAGGCCGCCCGAGATCGTGGAGCCGGAACGGGAGAAGCCCGGCCACAACGCCAAAATCTGAAACATACCCACAGCAAACGCTTGTTTGTAGGTAATATCGTCAACGTCATGTGTGGTAATGCGTGAGCTCTTATGGCTCCAGCGTTCAGCGACGATCATCAATATACCACCGATCACAAGGCTGTACAGTACGGTTTGCGGACCAAACAAGTGAGCCTTGATCCAGTCCCGGAACACGAGTCCGATGACAACGGCAGGAACCATCGCCAGAATGATATGTCCCAGATTGAGGCGGCGGGAATACGGCCTTTTGCCTCCAGTGAAGCGAAACATATCAATGAATTTGTTCCAGTACAGTACGACAACAGCCAGTACAGCACCAAGCTGGACAACCACCTCAAACGTTTTGACTGACTCGTTGTCCTCTGATAGACCCAGCAAGTGAGCTGTCAGAATCATGTGTCCGGTAGAGGACACGGGCAAAAACTCAGTCAAACCTTCGATGATGCCCATAATAATGGATGATATAAAGTCCAATTCTCTTCCTCCTTGAGATGCAGATGACAGCCATAAGGCTTGTCCTGCTATAACGATGTCTGTCCTTTCGAACAAGACTATCCTCTATTATGCTCAGAATTGCCTCCCACTTCAACTCTATGCTTGTAACCCGTTGTTTAAAACTATATTGACAAAAACCTAGTTATCCCATAGGATATACATTAACTGACTGACTGATCAATCGGGAGGGTAAAAAGCATGGCCAAAGTCAACGGTTTGGGACCCGGAGAAGAACGAAGGGACCAAATTATTCGTATAGCGATGGAACGATTCGCAACTCAAGGGTATCATCAGACGAAAATCTCTGATATTGTTCGCGAAGCTGGAGTCGCTCAGGGAACCTTTTACTGGCACTTCAAGAGCAAGGAAGCCATTGCTTCCGAGATTTTGTTAACGGGCAGAGAACAATTGCTTGAAGCAATCGGGCAAGGGTACCGGAAGGATGCCGGGTCGGTTGAAGATATGGTGAAGGCCTCGGAGAAGCTGTTTACCAACTTGTTCACCTTTGCAGCGCAGAACCGATATTTCATGGAGTTGTTGCTTAAGGGGATCGTGACCGAAGAATCCGTCCAGAGGCTAGTTGAAGAGACTCGCAATGCGGTGGAGACAGCATTCCGTCACAATATGGAGCGTGCCATCGAACTGGGGATGCTGCCAGCAGATATGAATGTACCCTTACGCGCGGCATTGCTTGTAAGCATGATCGAGGGCATGATCTCGCGCTGGTTGTTCGGCTCAGAGGAGCTACACGGCCGTTTCGCGGAGATGAGCGCTACTGAATTGGCAACTGAAGCGGCGAGTTTTGAGTTTTACGGCCTGCTCGGTACATAATGTCGGCAAGGCCTGGGGCTTTATTTTACATTTAAAAGAGGCAGCAAGGCTTCATATTTAACACACTTCTTCACATGATTAAGCCAGTCACAGGGAATAATGGAATCACCAAGAGAACATAAGATGAATGAGAGGAAGTTAACGTCATGAACAACACATATGGAACTAAAATTCGCAAAGGGTGGTCACTCACCGCAATTCTGCTCATGGTTGTGCTTGTACTAAGTGCGTGCGGCAGCAAACCAGCGGCGGAGAATGGCAATACAAACAATGCAGCACAGTCTGGCGGCAACGAACTGGAGCAGATCAAATCAGCAGGTGTCATGAAGGTCGGCATGATGGGTACGTATCGTCCATACAACTTCTTGAATGACAAAAAAGAAATGGACGGATTTGATGCGGATATCGCACGTGAAGTAGCGAAGCGTCTTGGCGTTAAGGTTGAGTTTGTATCTCAGGAGTTCTCCGGTCTGACACCAAGTTTGCAGGCGAAAAAGCTGGATGCGATTATCAGCCAAATGACGATTACGGACGATCGTAAAAAAGTGCTGGATTTCAGTGATCCGTATATCACCAACCAGGTCAAAATTATTGTTAAAGAAGACAACAACCATATTACGAAACTGGAAGATTTCAAAGGCAAAACGATTGGTGTAGGTTTGGGCACAAACGATGAAACATACCTGCGGAACGAAGTGCTGCCCAAAGTCGGAGATTTTACAATCAAAACATATGATGATGTGATCTCGTCTCTGAAAGACCTGAACGCAGGACGGATTGATGCCACGATCAACAACCTGTATGCTTTGAAGCCCATCGTAGATGCAAATGGATTCAAAATTAAAGCTGTAGGCGAAGCAATCAAGAGCGACCAGGCAGGTATTGCGGTACGTAAGGACAACCCTGAGCTTGTAGCCGCACTGAACGATGCACTGAAAGGCATGAAGGATGACGGCACGTACAATACCATTTTCAAAAAATGGTTCGGTGAAGAGCCTGCGCAATAATGAACCGGCAAGGCGAAGGGAAGTCTGATCGATGGAACTGATATTCGAAAACATCCCCTTCTTTCTGAAGGGGGCTTATTATACGCTTTATGTCACGGTGATTTCTATGTTTTTTGCCTTTATTATCGGGGTGCTGGTCGCTATTGCCCGGCTTAAAGGACCGATGTGGTTAAGGCTGATCGCCAGATTTTATGTATCCATCATGCGGGGAACCCCGCTGCTGGTGCAATTATTCGTTATCTATTACGGGCTTGTGGATTATGGCGTAACCCTCGGGTCACTAACGGCCGCTTGTCTTGGGCTCAGTCTGAATGCGGGGGCGTTCCTGTCGGAAACGTTCCGAGGTGCGATTCAAGCTGTACCGAAAGGGCAAACGGAAGCGGCATACGCTACGGGTATGACTCCGGCTCAGGCGATGAGACGGATCATTTTCCCGCAGGCTGTGCGCATTGCCATTCCACCGATGGGCAATACCTTTATTGGCATGCTCAAGGAAACATCGCTAGTCGCTGCAATTGGCGTTACCGAACTGTTGCGTTCTGCACAGCTCCTGGTATCGCAGTATGCGCTGAATATGCCATTTTACCTGGCGATTGGTGTCATTTATTGGATTATGAGCATCGGCTTCTCGGCCATTCTGGAGCAAGTAGAGCGCCGGCTGGCCCGGGCTTACTAGAGGGGGAGAGAAGCGATGATTACAACAACCGGACTAACCAAACGTTTTCAAAATCATGAAGTGCTCACCAATATCGATATGCATGTAGATGCCAAGGATATTGTCGTTCTGCTGGGTCCCAGTGGCTCAGGCAAAAGTACCCTGCTACGCTGTCTTAATGGACTGGAACAGTTGTCCGGCGGACAGATCGAAGTGAACGGCGTTGTAGTAAACAGCGCAGATCCGCTGCGCGTTCAACGTGCCCGGGTGCTGGAGATTCGTCGCCAGACCGGCATGGTGTTCCAGCAGTTTAACCTGTATCCGCACAAGACCGTGCTTGGCAATGTCATGGAAGGTCTTGTGACGGTGAAAAAAATAAAGCGGGACGAAGCCGCTGAACGCGGACGGCTTTTGCTGGATCGTGTAGGACTGTCGGATAAGCAGGATGCCTATCCTTCCCGTTTATCCGGTGGACAACAGCAACGCGTAGCCATTGCACGGGCACTGGCAATGGAGCCGGAAGTGATGCTGTTTGACGAACCGACCTCGGCCCTCGACCCCGAACTGGTTGGAGAGGTGCTGTCGGTCATGAAAGAACTGGCGCAGGAAGGCATGACCATGTTGGTCGTGACACATGAGCTGAAATTCGCCCGGAACGTGGCGAACAAAATTGTTTTTATGGCGGATGGCTCCATTGTGGAGACGGCAAGCCCCGAAGCCTTTTTCGAACATCCGGCGCAAGAGCGTACACGCCAGTTCCTGCGGCAGATCACGGAATTTTAAACCACCCGGTGAGTGGAAGGTTATTCTGTCATCGCAGTGTATGTGTAAACTACTATAGAAAGAAGGAAAACATCATGAATGTAACAACAGTATGGAAGGGAAAACGCGCGTTTACCTCCGAAGGACCCTCAGGGTATGCTGTAGGCATGGATGCCACAGCGGCATATGGCGGTGACAGCCAGGGCGCTACGCCGATGGAATTGTTACTCGCCGGCCTTGGTGGTTGCATGGGAATCGACATCACGATGATTCTGGATGCTTTTCTGGACAAGATCGATTCGATTGAGATTGAAGCACAAGGCACACGGAGCGAGGATATGCCAAAAGGTTTTACGTCCATTGACCTGATCTTCAAAGTGGACGGGGACATCCCGGATTACCGGATCTGGAAAGCCATCCAGATGGCTGAAGAGAAATACTGCGCCGTTTCCGCATCACTGAGCGCAGATATCCATCCGAAGCTGATCCTCAACGGCGTGAGCACACCGCGTCCTTAAAAAGCTTTAATTTCACTTTCACTTAAGCTTAAGAACAACATCAGATCTATTGATAAATCTAACGTTAGTTTGAATGAAAAGACACTTCCAATCACGGAAGTGTCTTTTTAGCTTGGCATATTTTATTGAATCCCACTCATGTACCTATAACAACTCAGGTCCATATCTCCACTTTAATGTCGAATCGAAGGCCGCAGTTATATGGTATGATGGATGCGCAGGTGAGAATGAACTCTTCGGATGATCGCAAGTTGTAAGCGCTTATACAAGATGACGGAAGGTGCGGATATGTTAAAACGGCTGATTCGTATTACAAATGATCTCAAATTAAAGCATAAATTGCTCATTTCCTACGTGCTTGTTGTCATGGTTCCCGTCCTGATTATTGGTCTCGCGGTGACCAGTTATTTTCGTCAGCAAGCGCTGGATAATGCCATTGGGCAAACGATCATCAATGTGGATAAAATTAAAAGCCAGACGGCAACGATGCTTCGCGTACCTACAGACATATCCAACTTGCTCATGTTTAACACCGATCTCAAGGAGATCGTGAATCGACAGTATAAGAGTGTGGTGGAGCTGACCTCGGCTTACCTCGCATATAAAGATTTCCAGGAATATCGGCGGCTATATCGGGAAATTACGGGTATACGTTTTTACTCGACGAACCCGACATTGATCAACAACCTGGAATTTATTCCGGTCAATGAACGAACCAAGCAGAGTTACTGGTATAAAGAAGCGCTGAAAACAACGAGCATCGGCTGGTTTTACATCCCTGGCAACGAAGACAATCCGGTTCACCGGCTTAGTCTGGTACGTAAAGTTCCTTTTGCCGAATATAAGACCGAAGGTGTGCTGATGATCGTAATCAATCAGGAGGAACTTAACGGTTTGCTGCGCCAGGAGCAGTTCGAGACACTGATTACCGATGAGCAGGGGTACGTTGTTGCAGCGAAAAATACGGACCTGGTCGGGAAGACGCTGGGAGAGCTTGATTTTGGCGTAGACCTCCAGAGCCAGCCTAAGGGCACCATTGAAGCTGATTTCCAGGGGGAACCCTCGAATATTGTCATTGATGAATTGGGGCCGGGATCGAGCTTTAACAAGCTGAAGGTTATCTCGGTGTTTGCGACCAAAAATATCGTAAAAGATGCCAACCAGATTAGTCAGATCGGCATGATTTTTATTACCATGGTGCTGGTGATTGCGTTGCTTCTGGTGTACATTATTTCATTTCTCACGTCGAACCGGCTACTACGCCTCAGTAAACATCTGAACAAGCTGGCTCTTGGAGATTTGAACGTCACTTCGCGCATTGACGGGAACGATGAGATCGGGCAATTATCACGTCAGTTCAACTACATGGTGAAAAGTATTAACGAACTGATGACCCAGGTGGTCGAGACAACGGAGCAGAACAACCGATTGGAAATCGCGCAAAAAGAGATTAAACTGAAAATGATGGCCAGCCAGATTAATCCTCATTTTTTGTTTAACGCGCTTGAATCCATTCGTATGAAGGCTCATATCAAGGGAGAAGCGGAGATTGCGAATATTGTCAGGTTGCTTGGCAAGCTGATGCGGAAAAGCCTGGAGATTGGCAGCGGCAAAACAACGTTTCGCGCAGAACTGGAAATGGTACGTTCTTATCTGGAGATTCAGAAGTTTCGGTATGGGGACAGGTTAGCCTTTGAAATTCATCTCGACCCTGAGGTGGAGAGGATGTATATCCCGCCTTTGATTATTCAGCCGATTGTGGAAAATGCTATTGTGCATGGATTAGAGAACAAAGAAGGAACCGTGCGGGTGCACATTCTGATATGTATGGTGGATCGTATGGTCACGGTACAAGTGAAAGATGATGGAGCGGGCATCACGCCGGAACGACTTGCAGAAGTGATGCAGTTTGTCAGCGGTCCTGAAGAAGAGGAGAAGAGCCGGATTGGCATGCGCAATGTGCATCAGCGTTTGACTTTGACGTACGGGGAAAATGCCGGGTTACAGATTAACAGTGTGTACGGGGAAGGAACAGAGGTTTCTTTCACCTTGCCAGCAGGAGGGAACCAGCATGTATAAAGTATTGTTGGTAGACGATGAACCAAGCATTCGCGAGGGATTGACCACGATTATCGATTGGGAAAAATACAGCTTCCAGGTCATGGCTACAGCCGGAAGCGGGCGCGAGGCCATCGCCTGTTTCAACGAAATCAAGCCGGACCTGACCATTATTGATATACGGATGCCAGGCATGACTGGCCTGGAAGTCATCGAAGAGATCCGTCAGCATGAACCTGATGCACATTTTCTGATTTTGAGCGGTTATGCTGACTTTGATTATGCCAAGAAAGCAATCAGCTTCGGCGTGGATGGTTATCTGCTGAAGCCGGTGGACGAAGAAGAGATCATCGCTGAACTGGAACGAATTGCGGGACAGCTTCATCAGGAACAGGAAACGCAGGCTCGCTACGCCGGAGAAGATACGGCATACAGAGAACATCAGATTGAGGCATTGTTATATGACTCTTTACAAGGTAAGGGGAGCGAGGAAGAGGACAGCCTTGGACTGCACTGGCCACAGTATCAAGTGATTTTGCTGGAGATTCATGCAACGCTTGATCTGCAGCGGGGGAATGAGATGAAACGCAAACTGATTGAAGCATTCGATCAGAAGGACAAAGGTATCGTATTTTCATATCATTCCGGCTTGGGGTTATTGATCAAAGAAGCGGTTACTCAGAATACCTCATCACAGAATCTCTATGATGAATTGCAAGCATTACTCGCAGAATGGAACATTCACATGTACGCTACCGCTGGAGAACCGGTACAGTCTACTACTGAGATTGCCAGATCATACACACAGGCGAGTAGCCTTATGGCAGAACGGTTCCTGTTCACAGAGCAACGGATCAAACGCTGGGATGAAGGGCGACTGTCTCCTTCAAGTGCGGAGGGTAACGGTACGGGAGCCCAGCCAGACGGCGCTCAAGAGCCTGATGAAGTTGAACTTGCGGACAAGCTGTATTATGCCTTGGACATTCGCAGTAGTGAATCGGTTATGCGTGTGCTTGGAGAGATGGAGGAGCGACTGATTCCGTATCATTGGACGGAGCAAGCGATCAAAACGGCATTTTCGCAGGTGTTCTCGCTCGCGTTCAATAAACTTGCTGCAGCGAATCAGCATATGCAAACCATTATGCAGGATCACTCCGTGCTGATTAATGAGGTGTATCATCAGTTCACGATGGCTGATCTTAAAGCGATGGCGGCGGAACATCTGGATCGTCTGATTCAGCGTATGGGCGGCGGCAGTACCGATACCGTGATGAAACAGATGATTGAGTTCATTCAACGGAATCCCGGTGAGAATCTCAAGCTGGAGGTTCTGGCCGAGGTGTTTAACTACAACAGCAGTTATCTGGGGAAATTGTTCAAGAACCACACGGGCGAGTCTTTTAACGCCTTTCTGGATAAAGTTCGAATCGAGAAAGCGAAAGCTTTGCTTGACGAAGGATTAAAGGTGCATCAGGTGGCTTCAAGAGTCGGTTATGCCAATGTGGACTATTTTCACGGTAAATTCAAAAAATACGTAGGAGAATCTCCTTCGGCGTATAAACAATCCAGATCCCAATCTCACACGAGAGAAACAAATCACCATGACAATGAAGAGGAATAAATAACCCGCGGTGGTACGGGAGTTCTTCATAATATAGTCCATGTACTTCCCCGAATAAGCAATGGTTTGTCCAAGCTGTACACCGTAGACTGATTGTACAAAGTACAAGAGTCCAGATGAAGGGATGGCTGCAGGATATGAATCGTACTGATTTAACGACTGTACGTCACACGATCAAGTTGAACGGAACATGGCATTTCCAATTAGCTGAACAGAGTGGAGAACGAAGAGAACGAGGAGAACGAGGAGAACGAGGGAATGCTGGGCCATGTAATCCTCCGCACAGGGATGATGTCTTGTGGAATACGATTCAAGTTCCGGGGTCATGGGAAGAGCAAGGATACGGGGAAGCGCCGGAGTACGCCAGAATCGACACATGGACCAAAATCCGGGAGTATGAGGGGGCAGCTTGGTATGCGCAGGACATTTATATTCCCTCTGATCCACAGAACGGACACTATGTATTCATACTTAAAGGTGTACGTTGGACATCAAGGCTATGGTTCAATGGGAACGAAGCGGGAGAACGAGATAGTCTGCTGACGGAACAGACGTGGGATGTGACCCCTTGGGTAAGGGCAGGAGAAATCAACCGTGTCGAGATTCGGGTCGATAACACGATGAAGCTTCCTCTCGCGGGCAGTCACATTCATTCATTACATACGGCTACGGCTTGGGGAGGTATTACAGGAGGAGCCTATTTGGAGAGGCAACCCATGCAGCGAGTACATACGGTGCGTATTGAACCCGATCCTGCTAACGGAAGGATAGCAGTTCGGTATACGGTTAATAATCCGGTTGCAGACTCAGTCGCACCGTTGCAGCTTCTAATCGATATCCAGCATCCGGATGGATCATGGCTTAAGCGAGAGTGTTTTGATATCGATTGTACTGGGAACAGTGCAAACACTGGAAGTGATGATGATTCCTTGAATAGCAGTGTTGAGAAGGGGTGGGTTACGGGGGGATGCCAGATTGCATTGGACTCCGAGAAAGCGATTGCCATGTGGAGTGATGAGAGGCCCCTCTTATATCGGGCGGTAGTCCAATTGCAGGCAGGCGAACAGAAGCTTGACCAGGTGGAGCAGCGGTTTGGCATGCGTTCTTTTGCATCCAAGGGAAAACAACTCGTCCTGAACGGAACACCAGTGTTTCTGCGCGGGTATGTGGACTGTTGTATCTTTCCACTTACGGGATATCCCGTTTGGGATGCACAGTACTATGTGAAGCAATTTCGCATAGCCAAGTCATACGGCTTCAACCATGTTCGTTTACACGGGTGGAGTCCACCGGAACCATTCTGGGAAGCCGCCGATGAAGAGGGCATGCTTGTACAGGCAGAGCTTCCCCATTGGTCACGTTTTTTTGAACAGCGGGATATGCCTGCTCCAGTTGAAATACGGACGTATCTGACACAGGAGCTGGATCGGTTGCTGGAAGCATTGCATCGCCATCCTTCCTTTGTCCTGTTCTCCCTCGGCAATGAGTTAATTGGCGCAAACGGGCATCCTGAACTGAATGCGCTTATTTCAAGAGCAAGAGATACAGATCCGTCGAGACTATATACGGATAACACAGGATTTGGACAACTTCCAGCTCAAGGCAGGGAGACCGATTATTTTATTCAATCATTCAACTGGCATCCCCCGCTGGAATCTGTATTGGCGGCGGTACCCGACACTACGCTGGATTATCATGCGGTTACACGGCTTGCATCACATCCGGTGATCGGGCATGAACATGCGCAATTTACGATGTATGTACGTCCGCAGGAACGAGAGAAGTATACAGGTGTCCTTCGTCCTACGTGGTTAGATCCTGTCGAAGAGTCGCTTACACGTAAAGGCATGATTGCAAAGCTGGAACAATATCAGCAGGCAACGGGCATCCATCTGATGCGATCCCTTAAAGAAGCGATGGAGCGAGTAAGACGTACGCCAGATGCTGCGGGCATTCAGCTACTGGATATCCGTGATTTCCCGGGACAGGGACATGCCACCACGGGTTTTCTGGATGTGTTTTGGGAAGATAAAGGGATAACCACACCGAATGAAGTGAAACAATTCAATGCTGAGGTGGTCATCCTTCTTGGCTCCAGAGAGCGGACATACTATGCTGGAGAACCGATCGAAATCGAAGTACGTGTATCCCACTTTGGCAAAAAGGTGTTGAAAAATGCTTCCATTCACTGGAGAATGGTTACGGTTACGGACGAACGGAAGCTTGCTGAAGGAGAATGGAGCTACGGAGATATGCCTTGCGGTGCGGTAACATCTCTCGGGAGTATTATGGTTAACTCGCCGGCCGAAGGTGTAGTTGCGTTTCGAGTGGAGGCTGAGCTACGTTGCGACCATGTGAATGATCCGCTGCATTCCGGTAATGCGGAGCATTCCACCGTTTACTCTTCCCATCGTTTAGCAACCGTTACGATAGCCCGGAATCAGTGGCATGGTTGGTCTTTCCCACAGATGAAGATGCAAAACGAACGTCATGGAGAGATGAAGCGCATCTGGAATACGGTAAAGGAACTACAGCCCCTACTCGCTGATTCTTATCATGATGCTGTAGATCATGTGAATGGCTTCCGATGGTTAAAGGAAAATCAGCATGACCTGTTGATCGTGAAGTCGTTAACATCCAATGTACTGGATCTTCTCTTGAATGGTGCAAGAGTTTGGCTTATGCCGGGTGCAACGGATCTGTATGATCCAGTGGAAACGAAGTACCTGCCAGTGTTCTGGAATTATCTCATGTTTGCCACACAGCCGGGGGCTACGATGGGCATGTATATCGAGAAAGAAACGGCTCTTCTCGGAGCTTTTCCGCAGGATGGAGCTTCGGATTGGCATTGGTATCATCTTGTGAATGGTACGCCGGCCATATGCCTGGATACCATGCAGGGGGCTACACCGCTGATCGAGGTGGTAGATCATTTCCACCGAGCGAAACGGCTGGCTTATGCTTTTGAGGCCAGAGCGGGGAAGGGGAGTATCCTGGTATCCTCTTTTCCTTTTACCGATACAGCCTTGATGAAGCGTCCGGAAGCTGCGTTTCTTTTTCAAGAGATGTTGTCTTATGCCCGCGGAGCGCAGTTTCATCCGGAAAGCTCCGTTACAGCCGCCGAATTGCTGGGGGGATTCAAACTTCAACCTATTCAATTCACATTGTGATAAGACACGAATCAAGACACTAGAGAGACCTGACCAGGTCTCTTTTTTTGATGTATAAAATGTGAAGTAAACGATTTCCGAAAAACGTTTTCGTATTTTAGTTAAAAAAGTTATTTTTTACTTCATATAGATTTTATAACACTAATAAGTATTTAATATCTCTAATTTTAACGGATAAATGTCTGATTTTAGAGGGGGATATCTAATTTCTATATGATTTTCTCTAAAATCCAGATGGTATTTTGAAAACGCTCTATCGATTATGATTATTTTATAAAAACAGAGGAGGGGGAACGGAGATGGAAACGCTAACAAAAAAATCCGCTTCCGCGAAAAGAGGCAGTGACTCCCAGCCGCCATTGAAGCCAAGGCGTAACGGAGTTTGGGACAGAATGAAACAGCAGAAGTATCTTTATCTTATGTCATTGCCATTCGTTGCTTGGGTTTTTGTATTCAACTATCTTCCGCTGTGGGGATGGACGATGGCTTTTCAAAACTATAAACCGGCTAGGTCGTTCGGTGAACAGGACTGGGTTGGTTTTAAACACTTTGTAGAATTGTTCAGTGATGACCGGTTCTATCTGGTGCTTCGAAATACACTTGCGATGAGTTTGATGGGACTGGTTGTCGGTTTTATCGTGCCGATTTTCTTCGCAATCCTCCTGAACGAAATGAAAGGCATGTTCTTCAAACGGGCTGTACAGACCGTATCGTACTTGCCTCACTTTGTATCCTGGGTCGTTGTCGCGGGGATTATTACCAAGATGCTGTCCACGGATGGAGGCATTATCAATGACCTGCTCATCGGTCTCAATATTATTGATCAGCCCATTCAGTTTATGGCCAAAGGCAATCTGTTCTGGTACATTGTAACCGCTTCAGATATGTGGAAGGAAACGGGCTGGAATGCGATCATCTATCTGGCGGCCATCACCGGTATTGACCAGGAACTGTATGAAGCATCCCGTGTAGACGGTGCAAACCGTTTTAGACAGATGTGGCATATTACACTGCCAGGTATCCGGACGACGATCTCCGTATTGTTCATCATGTCCATCGGACATCTGATCAGTATCGGTTTTGAGAAACAATTTTTGCTGCAAAACAGTCTGGTCCTGGATTACTCGGAAGTCCTTGATCTCTACGCACTCAATTACGGTTTGAATATGGGCCGATTCTCGTACGGTACAGCGATAGGTATCTTCAACTCTGTTGTCAGTATCATCCTTCTGTTCACGGCTAACGGTTTGTTCAAAAAATTCACCAAAGAAAGCATCATGTAGGGAGGGGGAGACATTATGGCGAACAAAACATTCAATGCCACACGGGGCGATAAAGTGTTCGATATATTCAATATCCTCGCGATGACCATGGTGCTGATTGTAACACTCTATCCATTCCTTAACGTACTGGCGATCTCACTGAACAACTCAGCGGATACGGTACGCGGCGGAATTTACTTATGGCCTCGTGAATTTACATTACAGAACTATCAGACGATCTTCCAGTATGAAGGTCTGCTCCAAGGATTGAAAATCTCCATTATGCGTACGCTTGTAGGTACACTGCTTGGGCTGATCAGTTCTTCCATGATTGCATTTACGCTGAGCAGACCTGACTTCGGTCTTCGGAAGTTTGTATCTACAACGCTGGCGCTGACGATGTATTTCTCGGGTGGTCTGATTCCGGTATACATCCTGATGCGTGACCTGAACCTGATCGGTACATTCTGGGTATACGTATTGCCTGGCATGATCAGTGCCTGGAACGTATTTATCATCCGTTCATTCATTGACGGATTGCCCTATGCCTTGCAAGAATCAGCCAAGCTGGACGGTGCGAATGATTTTAAAATCTATTACAGCATTATTTTGCCGCTCTGTAAGCCGGTACTCGCAACGATTGCTTTGTTCCTGGCAGTAGGTCAGTGGAATGCGTGGTTTGATACGTATCTGTATAACGGCTCGAAAGCACATCTGACGACGTTGCAATACGAGTTGATGAAAGTACTGCAAAGTACACAACAAGGTTCGGGAGCCGGACGGAATGCGAATGATATGGCACAGCAAATGACGCAAATCTCTCCAGAGTCGATCAAAATGGCGATTACGATCGTCGTTACCGTACCAATTCTGATTGTATATCCATTCCTGCAAAAGTATTTTGTTGGCGGGATGACGCTTGGAGCCGTAAAGGCTTAGACCTGTAATCTCGTAGCATAGACCTGTAATCTCATGTGAAGACTGGTTTAATAATGGATCGTACACCTATAATAAAGTACTTATACAAGAAGCTCGGAATATCCGAACTGCTGCCGTACGGCATGATTTACAGCTACTGCGGCAGAGGATGTTCATGAAGCTATAGAGAGGAACAGAACAGTTCCGTATAAGACAGACGTATGAATAGGGAGGATTACCATTATGTCCAGTTTCAAAATGAAGGTCGCACTGGCGCCTGTTCTGGCTTTACTTTTGCTCACAGCCTGTGATGGAGGCGTTGGCGGTAAAACGTCACTTACGAATACAAGCGGAGCGCCATCTCCACTTACATTCGATTTTTTCAGTGTTGATCCGAGTCCGAACTGGAATGGCATGAAGGATGAAGTGGGCAAGGTCATTACAGCCAAAACAGGCATCATCCTAAACGGTGAATTTGCCGTTAGCGGGGGACAGGATAGAATATCCCTGATGGCAGCAAGTCGAGACTATCCAGATATCGTTTCCCCGAAAGGGGAACTCAGCAAGCTGGTTGATGCCGGAGCGATGCTCGACCTGACAGACCTGATTGAACAACACGCTCCCAACCTGAAGAAGCTATATGGTAATTCCATGAATCGGTTGAAATACAGCAACGAGGATCAGTCTATTTATGTATTGCCGACGTATTATGCGGTGGACCAGAAGTATTTTGATGCCGGCGGGGGATTCGGTATTCAGCATCGTGTGCTCAAAGAGCTGGGATATCCCAAGGTTCGTACGCTTCAGGATTATGAAAATGTATTGCGAGCTTACAGCGAGAAACACCCCATGACGGATGGTCAACCGACCATTCCGTTAACGCTGGATGCTGATAATTGGAGAATCATGATCACCGTTACGAATCCTGCGTTTCTGGCGACAGGCGCGCCGGATGACGGCGAATACTACATTGATCCAGTCACCTATGAAGCGAAGTTACATTATAAGCGCCCAGAGGAGAAGGAGTACTTCCGCTGGTTGAACCATATGTACAACGAAGGTTTGTTAGATCAGGAAAGCTTTGTACAAAAATCAGATCAGTATAAATCCAAGATTGCGAGTGGACGCGTGCTGGGTCTCATTGATCAGGATTGGGGATATGCCGACGCTGAGGACGCATTGAAATCGGCGGGCAAAGCGGAGGCAACCTATTCCCATTTTCCGGTGACGTTGTCCGAAGACATGAAGGATCATTCTTTTCAAGACACGGGATTTGTATCGGGCTGGGGAATAGGCATAACGACTTCAAACCCTGATCCGGTGCGTACCATCCAGTTCTTTGATTATTTGGCTTCCGAAGAAGGTCAGATCTTGATGAACTGGGGCATACAAGGCCAGCACTACGAGATCAAGGATGGCAAACGTGTAATTCCTTCAGAAGTCCAGGATCAGAAAACAAACCATGCTTCTGCTTTCCAGAGAGAGTCTGGCATTGGACTATATAAAAATATGTCCGGACGTTACGGGGATGGTGTAAAAGACTCGACGAATAATTATTATACGACGAATTTCCCTGAACAAATTCAGGCTTCATATACCCAGGCAGAGAAAGAGACTCTACAGGCATATGGTGCATCCACTTGGAAGGATTTGTTTCCAAAGGAAGAGGAGTTTCCGGTTAAACCTTGGGGAGCGGCTTATAACATGCCTACACCCGGGGACTCGGATTATAATGTCATTTTCCAGAAAACACAGGATATCATTCGCAAACGGATTCCCGAAGCTGTTTTAAGTTCGCCGGATCAATTTGATGCCATCTATGATGGTTTGATCGCTGAACTAAACCAGACGGGAGCAGAAAAAATGGAAAAACAATATACGGTTTTAATTCAAAATCGCGTTCGTTTGTGGAACGCTGATTAGTGTTGGAATAGTACAGACTTGTCTACTTCAAAAATAGAATAAAACCCGGAATATCGGGTTTGTTTTATACAGAAAACGTTTTAGTGAAACCGTTTTAGTTTTGTTAAATTAGCTATTGACAAGGATTTTTTTAACGATTATGATTCAACTGTGAAAGCACTTACAATTGCTTGTGCAATTTTGATAATCTCTTAAGTTAGTACTAAATTGTATGAACAAGAAGTTATCAGAGCTTGGTTAGGTCAGAATTGCATCCCTTATCGTTTTAGGAAATAGGTAAGCGCTTTTAATGTCAATGGGATCTGAGAAATGCAATTTGATTCACCCGGATATGGTATGAGCAGGCGTGTCCTGTTGTACAAATACACAGCTTCATTTTATCCAAAGGGGGATTATACATGAAGGGCAGAACACCAAAAACATTTGCAATGCTTTTGTTAGCGAGCGCTCTTGCGATCACAGCAGGATGCGGAACTACCGGAGGGAAATCGGCTGAAGAAAAACCGGTGGATACGGGGGATACAACAACGCCAATCACCTTTACATTCTTCGGAGCCGATGCAAGTCCGAACTGGAATAACATGAAGGATGCTGTTGGGCAAGAGATCACGAAGGCAACCGGTGTCACGCTGGAAGCTGAGTTTGACGTGAATAATGGCGGAGACCAGAAGATTCCGCTGATGGCTGCTAGTGGTGATTACCCTGATATTATCTATCCTAAAGGAAACCTGTCGAAGCTGGTGGATGCAGGTGCAATGCTTGATCTAACCGACCTGATTGAGGAACATGCACCTAACCTGAAAAAAATCTATGGTGATCAGATGAATCGTCTGAAATATAGCAATGAAGATCAGAAAATTTATACGATTCCAACGAATATGGGTGTAGGTAACGTCGCATTCGATGCTACCGGCGGATTCGAGATTCAGCAGAAAGTGTTGAAAGAGCTGGGTTATCCCGAAGTGAAAACTCTTGAAGATTATGAAAATGTACTACGAACTTACTATGAGAAACATCCAACCATTGATGGTCAGCCTACGATTCCGCTCACGCTGAATGCGGATGACTGGAAGATTATGATTACGGTTACAAACCCGGCTTTTCAAGCAACGGGTGGACCAGACGATGGTGAATATTATATTGATCCAGAGACATATGAAGCAAAGCTGCACTACAAACGTCCAGAGGAAAAAGAATACTTCCGCTGGTTGAACAAAATGTACAACGAGGGTCTCTTGGACAAAGATACGTTTGTTCAGAAGGATGACCAGTATAAATCCAAAATCGCCAGTGGCCGCGTTCTCGGTTTGATTGACCAGGAGTGGAACTATGGCGAAGCTGAGAATGCGCTCAAATCCAAAAACAATGGCGAGAGCACATATGCCCACTTCTCCGTTTCCCTGAACAAAGACATCGTAGATCATACGTTCCAGCCAACCGGCTTTGACGGTTACGGTATCGGTATTACAACGTCTGCGAAAGATCCTGTTCGTATCATCAAGTTTATGGATTGGCTTGCTTCTGACGAAGGACAGGTGCTCCGGTACTGGGGTGTTGAGAACCAGCACTACAAAGTCGAGAATGGAAAACGCATCGTACCAGATGATGTACAGGATCGTAAAACGAACGATAACTCCGCGTTCACGAAAGAGTCTGGAGTCGGAATGTATAACATCTTTAGTGCCAGATATGGGGATGGTATGAAAGATTCCACAGATAACTACTACACAACGAACTTCCCTGAACAGATTCAGGCTGGATATACAGCAGCGGAGAAAGAAACGTTGAAAGCGTATGGCATCACAACATGGAAAGATTTCTTCCCATCTGAGGATAAGTTGAAACTGAAGGATTGGGGTGCAGCATATAACATGCCGGTGCCTTCCGATACCGAATACAACGTTACTTTCCAAAAAACACAGGATATCATCCGCAAACGCATTCCGGAAGCGATCTTGGCGAAGCCGGATCAGTTTGACAGTCTCTATGACGGGTTGCTGGCCGAACTGGATAAAGCAGGCGCAGTAGAGATGGAAAAACAGTACACCGTATGGATCAAGGATCGTGTATCCCTGTGGACTGGTAAAGATGTGAAATAAGTGTTCAGCATGATCAATGCATTGAAGGGAAATTGTAATTATATTTTTCAGGATCAAGCTTCGCTCAAATAAGATGTGGTATTCACAGGCACTAAGCCTGTTATACAGATAAAACCTTCATAAATAGGGGAGATAGACAAATGAGAGGCAAAATGAAAGGCAGAATGACAGGAAAAACACCCAAGACGTTTGCAATGTTAATGTTGGCTAGTGCAATGTTGGTTACGGCTGGATGCGGTAACTCCGGCACTAAGGAGACTACTGAATCCAGCGGTACCGACCCAATTACGATCTCGTTCTTTGGTGCGGACCCAAGTCCAACCTGGAACAACATGCAGGATGCCGTTGGTAAAGAAATCACAAAGCAAACCGGCGTTACGATTGAGGCTGAGTATGATGTTAACAATGGCGGTGACCAGAAGGTTGCGCTGATGGCGGCCAGCGGTGACTATCCAGACATGATTTTCCCAAAAGGAAACTTGTCAAAATTGGTGGATGCAGGTGCAATGATCGACCTCACCGATCTGATCGAGGAGCATGCTCCTAACCTGAAAAAAATCTATGGTGATCAGATGAACCGTCTGAAATATAGCACCGAAGATCAAGCGATCTATACCATCCCGACCAACATGGGGGTAGACAACGTTGTCTTTGACGCTACAGGCGGATTCGAAATCCAGCAAAAGGTATTGAAAGAACTGGGTTACCCTGAAGTAAAAACACTGGAAGATTACGAAAATGTACTTCGTGCATATTATGAAAAACATCCTACCATCGATGGTCAGCCAACGATTCCACTGACGCTGAATGCCGATGACTGGAAAATCATGATTACCGTTACGAATCCGGCCTTCCAGGCAACGGGTGCACCGGATGATGGGGAGTATTACATCAATCCTGAGACGTATGAAGCGATGCTTCATTATAAACGTCCAGAGGAGAAAGAATACTTCCGCTGGTTGAACAAAATGTACAACGAAGGTCTCTTGGACAAAGATACATTTGTGCAAAAGGATGACCAGTACAAGTCCAAAATCGCCAGCGGCCGTGTTCTGGGTCTGATTGATCAGGAGTGGAACTATGGTGAAGCCGAGAATGCGCTCAAATCCGCAGGTAAGGATGACAGCACGTATGCTCACTTCTCTGTGTCTCTGAACAAGGACATCGTAGACCATACATTCCAACCAACCGGCTTTGACGGTTACGGCATCGGAATCACGACGTCTGCCAAAGATCCGGTTCGCATCATCAAGTTCATGGATTGGCTCGCATCCGACGAAGGTCAAGTCCTGAGAAACTGGGGCATTGAAAATGAACATTACAAAGTAGAGGATGGCAAACGTGTCGTTCCGCAGGATATACAGGATCGTAAAGTAAACGATAACTCCGCATTCACCAAAGAAACGGGTATCGGCATGTATAACATTTTCAGTGCCAGATACGGTGATGGCGTGAAGGATGCAACGGACAATTACTTCACAACCAACTTCCCTGAACAGATTCAGGCCGGATACACGGCAGCTGAGAAGGAAACGTTGAAAGCTTATGGCATTAACACGTGGAAGGATTTCTATCCTGCTGAAGACGATCTGAAGCTGAAAGAGTGGGGGGCGGCTTACAATATGCCCGTACCTTCCGGTACAGATTACAGTGTGAAATTCCAGAAAACACAGGATATCGTGCGCAAACGTATTCCGGAAGCTGTTCTGACTTCACCGGCGAACTTCGATGCAACCTATGATGCATTCCTGGCTGAACTCGACAAAGCCGGTGCAGTGGAGATGGAAAAACAATACACGGAATGGATCAAAGATCGTGTATCCCTGTGGACAGGTAAAGATGTGAAATAATAATGTTCATCTTTATTTCAATTTCAAATCGAAGTAATAGGAAACGGCCCTCATTGTGAGGGCTTTTTTTCTGTAGTTATATCTTTTGTTAATTCTGTAACGAGAAGCATTGACGTCATTTTTGAAATCGCATATAATCCTCTTATTGTAAGCACTTCCAGCCAACATAATGGATGAATTCTAAGATTTTCATGTTTACAACTTTGTTATTTTTTTATTTATGAATTTTCGAAAACGTTTTAGGAAACCAGTTTCGCTATTGCCTATTTCGGAAGATGAAATAATTTAAGCGATAAGCGAGATGGAATCAATGGAAATCATGCCTTACATGCATGACCCTATTACTATTGAATGACGTGGGATGCACGATATCCGTACGTCATCTGAAATGGAGGATTTAGCTATGACGATTTTTCAATTTCCGCAAGATTTCCGGTGGGGGACCGCAACCGCATCCTACCAGATTGAGGGGGCTGCACAAGAGGGAGGGCGTGGAGTATCCATCTGGGATACATTCGCACGTACCCCTGGTAAAGTGTTTAACGGTGATAATGGTGATGTTGCGTGTGACAGTTACCACCGCTATGAAGAAGATATTGCACTAATGAAGAAGCTTGGCATTAATACGTATCGTTTCTCTATTGCGTGGCCGCGCATTATTCCAGATGGGGATGGAGAGATCAATCGTGAAGGATTGGATTTCTATCATCGTTTTGTAGATGCTCTGCTAGATGCTGGTATTGAACCGTTCCTCACATTGTACCATTGGGATTTGCCGCAGACACTGGAGGATGACGGGGGCTGGGGAAACCGCAGAACGGTGGATGCATTTGTCAAATATGCTGAAGTGATCTTCAAAGAATTTTCAGGCAAAATCAACTTCTGGCTGACCTTCAATGAACCATGGTGTATTGCGTTCCTCTCCAACATGCTGGGCATTCATGCGCCAGGTAATAAAGATGTGCAAACGGCAATTAACGTGGCTCACGGTCTACTCGTTGCACATGGTAAAGCTGTTCAGTCCTTCCGCCGTATGGGGATTACCGGTCAGATCGGTATTGCACCTAATGTATGCTGGGCTGAACCATATAGTAAATCTGCTGAGGATCAGGCAGCGTGTGACCGCTCTATCGCGCTGAATACAGACTGGTTCCTTGATCCAATCTATAAAGGCTCCTATCCTCAGTTTCTGGTGGACTGGTTTGCTGAAGCAGGAGCAACTGTACCGATTCAAGACGGAGATATGGAAATTATCTCAGAGCCGATTGACTTGCTTGGCATTAACTATTATACGATGGGCATTAACCGTCATAATCCCGAAGCGGGTGTGCTTCAGTCGGAAGAAATGAACATGGGATTGATTAAAACAGATATCGGCTGGCCGGTTGAATCACGAGGCTTGTATGAATTTATGCATTACTTGCAAAAGTATGGGAACGTGGATGTGTATATTACCGAGAATGGTGCATGTATTAACGACGATCTGGAAAACGGCAAAATTAACGACGATCGTCGCATTTCTTATTATGAGCAACATTTGGCGCAGATCCACCGCATTATCAATGATGGCATCAACCTGAAGGGCTATATGGCTTGGTCGCTGATGGATAACTATGAGTGGGCTGAAGGTTACCGGATGAGGTTTGGTTTGGTGCACGTTGATTTTCGTTCGCTTGTGAGAACGCCTAAGGAAAGCTTTTACTGGTATCAAAGCGTGATTAAAAATAATTGGCTGGAGATCCGGAACTAAACTTTAAACGAATTTCTTCTTTAACAGAAATTATTTTTTCTACTATTATATAGGCGGTTCTGTCGGACTTCTCCGATAGACCGTCTTTTTCTTATTCTAACGATCTCAGATGAGCTTATTTGAACGAAATAGTGCCTTCTGAAATTGTAACGATCTCCACAAAGCTTATTTCAACAAAAACAGAAGAAACAAGCCCATTTTGGCGCCAAACAACTCAAATAAGCTCTCCTGTGATTGTTAGAAAATAAAAAGGTGTGAAATACCCTAAATAGCGTCTCTGGTGATCGTTAGAAAAACGAGCCGTCTCAGCATCTTAACATTCCCAATCTAACTTCCTCTTCGTTTAACTAAAAGAACAGAGCCAGATAATCGTTAAGCATCTCTGTTGTCACAAGTAAAATTGAAATTTCTTAACTGTCATAAGGGTTAACTAAATTTCTGTTATAAAATGATTGTTTTTGGGTTATAAGAAGTATGGTGGTGTCAATGATGTGTTTGTCAATATGTTTCGGAGAAATAAAGTGTCAAAAATAAGAAGAAAATTTGAACATTTGTTGACTAAAATTCATACTGATGTGGTATATTGGTATTAGGAAAGCACTTACAAAAAGGGAAAAGGAAGTGTTTACTATGGCATCTAAAACAGCAATGGTCAGCCAATTAGAGCGTAAAGATAAAAATATGCGTCGCGCAGTTTTGACGATGACAGTTCTGGCATGGGTTGCACTCATTACTGGAGTCGTACTGTGCCTGATTAACTTGAATGATTTTAATGATCGTAATTTAGGATTAATGGTCGGCATTGGTTTTCTCGTAGGTAGCGTATTTATCTACGTTATTGCCAAATCGATTGGTCTGGTTCATACACGGCATGAAGATGAAGGTGCAGATTAATTATAATCTTGCGTAAAATCGTCCATAATAAGACTGGAATATTCCCCGGAAATCCAGTCAATAAAGCCCTTTGCGGATTCGTTGACAATTGTTCAACGGGACTGCAAAGGGTTTTATTTTGTGACCTGAAGTGTAAAGATTACAATGTACAAATATCAACCGATCAAGCGATTTGTGAGAAAAAATTCACACATTTAGGGTGTAAAATCGACAAATTTGTTAACATGAACAAAAAAGTCGCTCGTTTCTGATATCTTTAGTAGGAAGAGAGTAGTATACTGATTTTTTAGTATTAGCGAATATTTAAGGAGAGGGGATCAAAATGAACAAGAAACCTAGGTCGCTTATCCGGATTATTATTCCGGTAGTCCTGACGTTGGTTACAATTGCGTTGATTGTCTGGCCAATGCTGGCAGGCGGGCAGTATGTTGTTCTGGATCCGAAGGGGCCTATTGGCGCTGCACAGAAAGATTTGATTATTATTTCAACTCTTCTGTGTGCTGTTGTCATCGTCCCTGTGTTGATTATGTCTGCAGTAATCGTTTGGCGTTACCGCGACAAACCAGAAAACAAAAACGAGTACAAGCCAAACTGGGCTCATAGTACAAAGGCGGAAGTCATCTGGTGGACAATTCCGATTGTCATCATCGGACTTTTGGCCATCGTTACTGTGCGCTACACCTATGATTTGGAGCCTTCCAAACCACTGGCACATGAGAAAGAGCCAATTACGATTCAGGTATCTTCACTGGATTGGAAATGGTTGTTCCTCTATCCTGAGCAGGGCATTGCAACAGTTAACACACTGAATATTCCTGCAGACCGGCCTGTGAAATTTGAGCTCACTGCGGATTCACCCATGAACTCGTTCTGGATTCCGCAATTGGGTGGACAAATTTACACGATGTCAGGAATGGCAATGACCTTGTATTTGCAAGCTGACCATGAGGGTCAATACTGGGGTTCAGGCGCGAACTTCACTGGTGAACACTTTGGAGAGATGCGTTTTGATGTCAATGCAACGTCGGATGAAGAATTCGATAAATGGGTAGCTGAAGTGAAGCAACAATCCCAGCCAATGACTCAAGAAACGTATGACACGCTGGCTAAGCCAGGAACAAGCAATGTTGCGTATTATTCTGCATTCCCTGAAGGACTGTTCCAGAAAATCGTAACTAAATATGTTGTTGACGGTAAAAGTGCTCACAGCAAGCATGAAGGTTCAAGCTCGAACGAGTCTGCTGCTGGAGATAAATCCTTGTCTGTACCGAAATTAAATACAAGTACGAACTAAAGATTCGAAAGGAGGCCCCCAATGTTAGAGAGATTAAAGGAGTTTGCATCGGAGTTTTTCGTTACCGGCGACCCGCTGATCTATGGAGCAGACGTGGCGATCGGGATTACGATGATTACCATCGTAACGGTGCTGACTTATTTCAAAAAATGGGGCTGGCTCTGGCGTAACTGGTTAACTACTGTCGATCACAAAAAGATCGGTATTATGTATATCATTGCTTCCATTATCATGTTGTTCCGTGGTGGTGTGGATGCATTGATGATGCGTCTGCAGCTGGCTATGCCTAATATGGATTTCTTACATCCAGAACACTATAATCAGGTCTTCACAACACATGGTACGATCATGATCCTGTTCATGGCGATGCCATTCATGTTCGGTTTGTTTAACGTCATTGTGCCGTTGCAGATCGGAGCAAGGGACGTGGCATTCCCGTTCCTGAACGCACTGAGCTTCTGGTTATTCTTCCTGGGCGCAATGCTGTTCAACCTGTCCTTCGTTATCGGTGGTTCACCGGATGCAGGATGGCTGAGTTACCCGCCTCTATCGGAGCTGTCACACAGTCCGGGGGTAGGACAGAACTTCTATATATGGGGTATCCAGATATCGGGTATCGGTTCCCTGGCAACCGGTATCAACTTTATGGTTACCATCATTAAAATGCGTGCGCCAGGAATGAAATGGATGAAACTGCCGATGTTCACATGGTCGGTATTCTCCACTTGTATCATTATCTTGTTTGCATTCCCAATCTTGACCGTGACGCTTGCATTGCTCTTCCTCGACAGGTTTGCCGGGGCGCATTTCTTCACGCTTGATCTGGGCGGCAACCCAATGATGTATATCAACTTGATCTGGATGTGGGGTCACCCTGAGGTATACATTGTCGTCTTGCCGGCATTTGGCGTGTTCTCCGAGATCGTAAGTACGTTCTCGAAGAAAAAACTGTTCGGGTACAAATCGATGGTATTCGCGATGTTGATCATCAGCTTCCTGTCCTTCTTCACATGGGCGCATCACTTCTTCACGATGGGTTCAGGAGCAGACGTGAATGCATTCTTCGCGGTTACGACGATGTTGATTGCCATTCCAACAGGGGTTAAGATATTTAACTGGCTGTTTACGATGTATAAGGGAAGGATACGCATGGCCACTCCGATGATGTGGACACTTGCCTTTATTCCGTGCTTTATCGTCGGGGGGATGACGGGCGTTCTGTTATCCGTTGCTCCTGCTGACTTCCAGTTCCACAACAGTTACTTCCTGATTGCCCACTTCCACCAAGTATTGATCGGTGGCGTTGTCTTCGGATACTTCGCAGGTCTGTACTACTGGTGGCCAAAAATGTTCGGTTTCCAATTGGAAGAGAAACTGGGCAAATGGGCATTCTGGACTTGGAATATTGGTTTCTATGTGTGCTTCATGCCGCAGTATGCTGTCGGTCTGATGGGTATGACTCGTCGTCTGAGCACTTACGGCTGGGATACCGGCTGGTGGGAACTGAACTTCGTATCCACAATCGGGGCATTCCTGATGGGCGTTGGTTTCTTGTTCCAAGTTGCACAAATTGCAGACGGTATTCGCAAATACAAAACACTCAAAGCTTCTGGCGATCCATGGGATGGTCGTACGCTCGAGTGGTCGATTCCTTCACCAGCACCAGAATACAACTTCGCTGTTACACCGCGCGGAGATGATGTGGATGAGTGGTGGGAAGAGAAAGAACGTCGTGCGAAAGGCATTCATCCGCCTGAGCCTGTATATGAGCCAATTCATATGCCGAAAAATTCCTCGATTCCGTTCATTATGTCTGTCTTCTGGTTCGTTGCTGGTTTCGGCTTCGTCTTTGGATGGCTGTGGATGGCAATCCTCGGACTCGCTGGCGTGGGTATCTGCATGATTGCTCGTTCCTTCTCTTACGATACGGATTATTACATTCCGGTCGATGAAATCAAGCGTACCGAAGCGTCGTTAAGGGGGTCGGTATAGATGGCTCAAGCAGCCGCTAAACACGGTGAGAATCATGCACACGGTCATGACCATGGCCACCATGATCCACAGGAAATGAAAATTCTCGGATTCTGGTTCTTCCTGATTTCCGACGTTATCCTGTTCTCCGTATTGTTCGCAACCTTCATTGTGTTGCGTGACAATACGGCGGGCGGACCGATTTTGTCTGAACTGATCAAAATGCCTGGTGTCATTGCTGAAACCTTCTTGTTGCTTACAAGTTCATTCACGAGCGGACTTGCGGTTCTGGCGATGAACCAAGGCAAAGTAAAACAATTGATTAACTGGCTGATCGTTACAGCCGTTCTGGGTGCAGGATTCCTTGCCCTGGAGATCTATGAGTTTGTTGAGATGGTTCACGAAGGATTCAGCTACACAACAAGTGCGGCATCCGGCGCGTTCTTCACGCTTGTAGGTACTCACGGACTTCACGTATCGCTCGGTCTGATCTGGATGATCGGCCTGATGTTCCAACTGAAAAAACGGGGTATTACCGATGTTACTCGCGGTAAAATCAACGTAATCAGCTTGTACTGGCACTTCTTGGACGTTGTATGGATCTTCCTCCTGACCATCGTCTATCTGATGGGGGTGATGTAGATGGCACAGCACAACGCACATGATTCTCATGGCCATGAACAACATGGTTCCCTGAAGTCTTATGTCATCGGCTTCATCCTGTCCATCGTTCTGACCATCATTCCTCTGGTAGTGGTGCTGAACGACATGATGGGTAAAACAGGAACGATGATTGTTATTTTGGGAACTGCGGCACTGCAGTTTGTCGTTCAACTCTTCTTCTTCATGCATATCCGTGAAACAGAGAAACCTCGCTGGAACGTGATGGCTCTCATTTTCGGATTGCTGATGATGTTGACCATCGTTATTGGTTCGATCTGGATCATGCTGAACAACGCAGTTGCACATTAATAGTCTTTAAGGAGAACCTTCTTGTCTGAATTTTCAGACAGGAAGGTTCTTTTTTTTTCAATTAGGCCTGATGGCGGTATGGTTACAAACCGATATAGACTTTATAGGGATGATTTGTGGGAGGGGCTGGGGCAAAACTTTAAATTTAGGATTTTAAAATCAGTGATGTAATCTCGAGCAAAATAAGATTTGTAATAACTTTTGCATAGTCTACGGTTCAATAAAAAGGAGAATAGCGATGAAAAAGGCCACAGCTGAAGAAATCGGGCTGCAAAGACATTTATCCCATCCAACAAAAAATGCGAAGAGCTACCTTAAAAAGGTGTTCTCTTCATTCATGGCAATTGTACTTTTCGTTAGTTTGCATTCTTTTCCTGTATCGGCTGCTTCAGGGATTACAAGCATTTCATATCCCGGTTTCTACGGTATCCCTTCTGCAACGACTCAAGCCGCGAATGGAGACTTGTATCTCGCATATCCTGAAATGGGAACTATTCAAGGTGGAAGCCAGGGTATTAAGGATTTTAAAATTTATAAATGGACTTCAGCGAGCAATTCTTTTTCACTAGAAACAAGTGTCAACGCAGCGGTTGGACTGGATCAACTTAATGACTATTATGGGGAATTAAAGATGGCAGTTGACACCAACGGCACATTACACGTTGCTTTCTTAAAGACTGGTTCTATAAATTATGGGAATTGGTATTCCTACTCCAAGGGCGTATTTTATGGTACATACAATACGAACAGTAGCTCATGGTCAAGTGGATTTACGGGAATTGAGACACAGAGTCTTCCTACACAAGATGTAAATGTAGCCCATGACTATTATACTTCGCTGCAACTTCAAGTGAATTCATCGGGTGACGCTACTATTGCCTATGTCAAAAACACAAACGTAGATCCAAAAAATTATCACATAAAAATTAAAACTGGCTCGAATACAAATACCACTTGGTCCGAGACCATATTGAATACAGGAGTCTTCGTAAGCATTAATAGCCTTTTGAGCGATAATAACGGAAATTTAAGTGTTGTATATTCAGTTGAGACGGGGATTGGTCCGGATATCTATGTATCCAGCGTCCCCTTTGCTACTTCCACTAAAGTACTAACTGGAGACAATAACTATTATTCTTATTACGGATCCGCAATAGATTCATCGGATCACATTCATGTTCTCTATGGGTATGAAGGTTTTAAAATTGTATCTAATACCGGAAACGGGGGTTCATGGGAAACAACAGTAATTGATAATGTCGACTACGTCGCAACTTCAAACGATTCTCCTCAAGCGGTGAGCCGCTTGGTTATCGATGCGAATGATAATATGCTTGTCCTTGCAGCTTCCATTGATCCATCAAATTATGCGGCTACCTCTTATTATTATTATGGAAAATTCGCTGGAAGTAATACTTGGATGAAAGGGAAGAATGATATTCCCGAATTAAACAATATGATAGGCAAGAATTTGGACTGGTTGCATCCTTTTGTTCCGTCAACCGGGAATCTGATGTTGCAGTACTTTGAAAAGGACACAAATAAGGCAAGTTATGTTTATGGAAAACAAACCGACTTTTTTGCTTCTTCCAGCTTAAGCGACGATGCAAGTTTGAGCAGTGTATTGGGGCAGACCCTAACGACAGGTTCGGAAGCGGGTACGACGTCAGCTCCGAAGACTGCAACCATCGAGGTAAGCAATGGAGTATCATCTGTATCGGCCGGGGATATCGTCAAGCAGGACGCAGGTGCAACGGTGACTTTCTACGGAACAGACAGTACTTTCGTGACGCCTGAGGTCGGGACTGTAAACCTTACATCGGGTTCAGTAACAGATGTATACATCAAAGTCGTTGCGGCAGACAATACAACCTTGTACTACAAGATCAGTATCAACAGGATGGCACCAATTTCTAACTTTGCGAATACGTCGAAGACGAGTACAAGCGCAAGCTTTAGCTGGACAACTGCTAGCGGAGCAACCGGGATCGTGATCGAACAATCTCCTGCGGGCACGAACACGTGGACAACATCGTCCACAAGCGCAGCCCTTGCGGCTAATGCCACAAGTGGCACGGTGACAGGATTGAACCCGGCCACGTCGTATGACTTCCGACTCGTGGTTACTGGCGGTACGAATGCGGGCACATCGAATGTCGTTTCAAACATAACGACGGATACCCCACCAAGCGTGCCGCTCACCGACTTTGCCAATACGGCGAAGACGAGTACGACTGGAAGCTTTAGCTGGACAGCAGCCAGCGGAGCAACCGGAATTGTGATTGAACAGTCGCCAGCGGGATTGAACACGTGGACAACATCGTCTACAAGCGCAGCCCTTGCGGCCAATGCCACAAGTGGCACGGTGACAGGATTAAACCCGGCCACGTCATATGACTTCCGACTCGTGGTCACTGGCGGTACGAACGCTGGTATATCGAACGTGGTCTCGAACATCACGACGGATAATGCACCGAGCGTGCCGCTGACCGACTTTGCGAATACGGCGAAGACGAGTACAACCGCAAGCTTTAGCTGGACAGCAGCCAGCGGAGCAACCGGAATCGTGATCGAGCAATCGCCAGCGGGCACGAATACGTGGACTACAGCGTTTACAGGCGGAGCCCTTGCGGCCAATGCCACAAGTGCAACCGTAACAGGATTGAACCCGGCCACGTCGTATGACTTCCGACTCGTGGTTACTGGCGGTACGAACGCTGGCACATCGAACGTGGTCTCGAACATCACGACGGATAATGCACCAAGCGTGCCGCTCACCGACTTTGAGAATACGGCGAAGACGAGTACAAGCGCAAGCTTTAGCTGGACAGCAGCCAGCGGAGCAACCGGAATCGTGATCGAGCAATCGCCAGCGGGCACGAATACGTGGACAACATCGTCCACAAGCGGAGCCCTTGCGGCCAATGCCACAAGTGGCACAGTGACAGGATTAAACCCGGCCACGTCATATGATTTCCGACTCGTGGTTACTGGCGGTACGAACGCTGGCACATCGAACGTGGTCTCGAACATCACGACAGATAATGCACCAAGCGTGCCGCTGACCGACTTTGCGAATACGGCGAAGACGAGTACAAGCGCAAGCTTTAGCTGGACAGCAGCCAGCGGAGCAACCGGAATCGTGATCGAGCAATCGCCAGCGGGCACGAATACGTGGACAACATCGTCCACAAGCGGAGCCCTTGCGGCCAATGCCACAAGTGGCACAGTGACAGGATTAAACCCGGCCACGTCATATGATTTCCGACTCGTGGTCACTGGCGGTACGAACGCTGGTATATCGAACGTGGTCTCGAACATCACGACAGATAATGCACCAAGCGTGCCGCTGACCGACTTTGCGAATACGGCGAAGACGAGTACAAGCGCAAGCTTTAGCTGGACAGTAGCAAGCGGAGCAACAGGGCTGGTGATCGAACAATCGCCAGCGGGCACGAATACGTGGACTACAGCGTCTATAGGCGGAGCCCTTGCGACCAATGCCACAAGTGGCACAGTGACAGGATTAAACCCGGCCACGTCATATGATTTCCGCCTCGTGGTCACTGGCGGTACGAATGCGGGCACATCGAATGTCGTTTCAAACATCATGACGGACAATGCACCGAGCGTGCCGCTCACCGATTTTGCGAATACGTCGAAGACGAGTACAACCGCAAGCTTTAGCTGGACAGCAGCCAGCGGAGCAACCGGAATCGTGATCGAGCAATCGCCAGCGGGTGCGAACACGTGGACAACGGCATCGACAAGCGGTACCCTTGCGTCCAATGCCACAAGTGCAACCGTAACAGGATTAAACCCGGCCACGTCGTATGATTTCCGACTCGTGGTTACTGGCGGTACGAATGCGGGCACATCGAACGTGGTCTCGAACATCACGACAGATAATGCACCGAGCGTGCCGCTCACCGACTTTGCCAATTCGGCGAAGACGAGTACAACGGCAAGCTTTAGCTGGACAGCAGCCAGCGGAGCAACAGGGCTGGTGATCGAGCAATCGCCAGCAGGTGCGAACACGTGGACAACATCGTCTACAAGCGGAGCCCTAGCGACTAATGCCACAAATGCAACCGTAACGGGATTGAATCCAGCCACGTCCTACGACTTCCGTCTCGTGGTTACTGGCGGTACGAATGCCGGTACATCGAATGTGGTCTCAAACGTATCGACGAATACCACACCGAACGTGCCAAACGTGCCAAACGTGCCTAACGTACCTAACGTACCAAGTTCGCCGACTAGTCCGGTAAATAGCAGTTCTGGTAGCAGCGCTCCTTCAAGCGGCACTACTGGAGTAGACATTCTTGTTAACGGGAAAGTGGAGAGTGCGGGTACAGCCACGACATCGCAACGCAACAATCAAAGCGTAACCACGATATCCGTCGACCAGAACAAGCTGGACAACAAGCTTGCATCGGAAGGCTCTGGAGCCGTAGTGACTTTACCGGTTAATACGAAATCGGATATTGTGATTGGTGAATTGAACGGTCAGATGATTAAAAATCTGGAAAGCTATAGTGCAACATTGGAGATTAGAACAGCCCGAGCAACATATACGTTGCCAGCTCAACAAATAAATATTAATGCCCTATCCGCCCAATTGGGTAAAGAGTTGAACCTGAAAGACATCAAAGTTCGCATTGAAATCGCCGCTCCAATAACGGATATGATGCAAGTGGTAGACCAAGCGGCAGGGAAGAATGAGCTCACGCTCGTTGCCCCACCGACGGATTTCAAGATTAGCGCAACATATGGAAGCACGACCATTGACGTATCAAAATTTAACGCATATGTTGAAAGAAGCGTTGCTCTTCCGAACGGTATGGATCCGAATAAGATTACAACAGGTTTGGTGGTAGAGCCGGATGGATCAGTAAGACATGTACCAACCAAAGTGATTTTCAAGGAGGGAATGTATTACGCTCGGATCAACAGTTTAACAAACAGTACTTATACGGTTGTCTGGCACCCGTTAGAATTCAGTGATGTTGCGAAGCACTGGGCTAAAAAAGCTGTGAACGATATGGGTTCCCGAATGATTGTCAACGGTACCGGCAATGAACAGTTCAATCCCGACCAAGATATTACACGCGCCGAATTCGCGGCCAGCATTGTTCGAGGACTGGGGCTTAAACTTGAGAACGAGACTAGGCTTTTCTCAGACGTTAAGTCTTCCGATTGGTACAGCAGTGTAATTAGTACGGCTTATGCATACGAATTGCTTGATGGCTATCCAGATGGTACCTTCCGACCGATGGATAAGATTACACGAGAACAGGCAATGGTGATCCTTTCCAAGGCAATGACTCTGACCAGATTGAAGGAAAAGCAACCTGTACACTCGACAGATGGAATACTTCATTCATTCCAAGATGCGGCTAGTGTCTCTCAGTGGGCACAAAGTAGCGTTATGGAAAGTGTACAAGCAGGCATCATATCCGGCAGAAGTGCCACAGCACTTGTACCTAAGGCTTATATTACAAGAGCTGAGGTAGCCACGATTATCCAGAAGCTTCTTCAAAAGTCCGAATTGATCTAATGTAAATACAGTTCAATTTATCAAGCGATCTTAAAAAAGAGAGTTGACTAAAAAAGGGTGATTTCTGCATTTTGCAGAAATCATCTTTTTTTCGTGGTGAGTTGTATGGTTAACTGGAGTCACAAGTTTTACTAGAAATAGCCAACAAAATTCAATGATTTGCATGAATCATAAAATAAGGGTACACAAATGATAGGAAATGAACTAAAATGAACTTATATGAACTTTAATAAACAATAGTGAACTTATTGAATGCCACAAAGCATCAATGAGCTCAACTCTAAACTTAATTCACAAGACGAAAGGAATGGATAACAAATGGAAAACCGTTATGCAGCACACCCGAATGAAGTAAAAGCGTATGATACAGCTCGTTTGCGTGAGGAATTCCTTATGGAGCAATTGTTTGCCAAAGACGAACTGGTGACTGTGTACTCTCATGTGGATCGTTACATTGTCGGAACTGCGGTTACACAGAGCAAGGACATTACCCTTGAAGTCAACTTGAAAGATATCGGAACGGACTTTTTTCTGGAGCGTCGTGAAATCGGTATCATCAACGTGGGTGGACAAGGTACAGTAACAGCGGACGGAGAAGTGTACGAAATTGGAGCCAAAGAATGCCTCTACATCGGTAAAGGGGTAAAGGAAGTGGTATTCAAGAGCAATGGCACAGAGCAGGCAGCTCAGTTCTACTTTGTTTCTACACCGGCTCACCATACCTATCCAACGGTAAAAGCAACTCAAGAGCAAGCACAGCCGAACCACCTCGGCAGCATCGAAACCTCCAACGAACGTACCATCTACCGTTACATTCACCAAGGTGAAGGCGGAATCAAGAGCTGTCAGCTGGTGATGGGGATCACTGAACTGAACAAAGGTAACATGTGGAACACGATGCCGGCACATACGCATAACCGCCGCTCCGAAGTGTACCTGTACTGGAACCTGCCCGAAGATGGCGTAGTATTCCATATGATGGGTGAGCCGACGGAAACGCGTCACCTCGTTGTACGTGATCGTCAGGCGATCATCTCTCCAAGCTGGTCTATTCACAGCGGTGTGGGCACAAGCAACTACACTTTCTGCTGGGCAATGGCTGGAGAAAACCAAACGTTCGAAGACATGGACGGCGTAGCGATGAAGGATCTGAAATAAGAAAGAAATAGGAAGTTGATTAGATGAATCCATTGAAACGACATGAAAAGATCATGGAGGCTCTGCTGGAGCGTCAGGAGGTCACGGTTAGTGACCTGAGCGAACTGTTGCAGGTGACTGGCAAAACGGTGCGAGAGGATCTCGATAAGCTGGAGAGTATGGGATTGCTTGTGCGTGTACACGGCGGAGCGATGCTGGCTCAGAATGACCAATACGGGATTCTGAACAGCCGCGGGGCACTGGAGAAACACCAGTCCGAGAAAACCGAGATTGCCGAACGAGCCCTCGCGTACATTAAGCCCGGGGATATTGTAGCACTGGACGGTGGCAGCACCACGCTAGAGATGGCCAAGCGGCTCGACAACCAGCCGCTAACGGTGATCACTAGTGATTTATACATCATCGCAGAGCTGACGAAAAAGGAGCAGGTGCGACTGGTCGTTCCTGGTGGAGCGCGTGTGCGTAATATGCTGGTGGGTGAAGATACGGCGGCATTTATTTCCGGTCTGAACATTCACAAAGCCTTCATTTCAACAACGGCACTTCATCCTGAATTTGGCTTGTCAATCTATACAGGCGATCTGGTTCCTCTGAAGAAAGCAATGATTGCGGCCGCGCAACAGGTATTTGGCGTGGTGGATCATTACAAATTCGGGCAATTCGCACTCCGTACCTTCGCACAGTGCTCTGAACTGGATTATATTATCAGCGACCGGAATCTGGACGAAGAGACAGCGGCTTTATACAGGCAGAGTGGTGTCAACGTGGATTACACAAGTTAACTTCATGTATTTTTAACGGGATGAAATAACGAACGATACAGTTGTAATTTGCATATCAAAGACATATGGAGGAAATGTTCATGAACCCATTTGATTTAAGCGGACAAGTTGCAATGGTGACAGGTACTTCAGGAGGGCTCGGGCAAGGGATGGCAGTTGGCCTCGCTGAAGCGGGGGCAGATGTGGTGCTGGTGTCTTACTCCAAACCGGCAGAGACGGCAAGTGCAATTGAAGCACTGGGACGTAAAGCGTATATCATTGAAGCTGATCTGAGCAAGGAAGAAGAACTGTCAGCTGTGTTTGAAAAAGCACTTTCTTTCCAAGGCAGAATTGATATTCTCGTCAACAATGCCGGCATTATTCGCCGTACTCCGGCAGCGGATCACGCACATCAGGATTGGCATGATGTCATCGCGTTGAACCTGAACAGTGTATTTTTCCTGAGCCAGCTGGCGGGTAGACATATGATTGAACGTGGAAGCGGCAAAATCATTAACATTGCATCGATGCTTTCCTACCAGGGTGGCATTAATGTTCCAGGATATACGGCTAGTAAACACGGCGTTGCCGGATTGACTAAAGCTCTGGCCAACGAATGGGCTGGCAAAGGCATCCAGATTAATGGTATCGCTCCAGGTTATATGGAAACGGATAATACAACCCAAATTCGTGCGGACGAGAACCGTTACCGCGATATTACGGCGCGTATTCCAGCAGGTCGCTGGGGAACACCAGAGGATTTGAAAGGTCCAGTGGTATTCCTGGCTTCTGCCGCATCGGATTATTTGAATGGTCACGTACTTAATGTGGATGGCGGATGGATGGCGCGTTAATCCGTCATCTGAGATCCGTTTTGCAAAAGGAGGCAATGAGATGAAACTTGGTGTTCTGGCCCATACGTTTGGTAAACGGCCTACAGCTGAGCTGGCGCAAATCATTGCGGACAACGGATTCAACTCCGTGCAACTGGCTCTTGCCAAAGCATTGTCGGACATGGATTCAGCGAACGGCAAATTGAGTCCTGGATTCGCTAATGAGGTAGGGGAACAATTTTCCAGCCGCGGGGTGAAAATTGCCGTTCTAGGCTGTTATATCAATCCGATTGATCCTGATCCTGTAAGCCGCCGCGCAGACATTAACCGGTTCAAGGAACATCTGCGTTATGCCCGGGATTTTGGGTGCAGTATGGTGGCAACAGAAACAGGAGAACGAACGACTTATAAGGATTCTCATCCAGACACATATGATGAAAAGTCATGGAGTGTTCTGAAAGATACGCTGGAGGAAATCACGGAGGAAGCTGAAAAATGGGGCGTACATGCTGCCATTGAACCCGTGGCCACCCATACGCTTCATACCCATGAGCATATGACCCGGTTGTTTGAAGAGATTCCGTCATCCAATCTGGGCATGTTGTTTGATCCGTGCAATCTGATTAAACAACAAAATACAGCAGATCAAGGAGCTTTTCTGCGTGAAGTCATGGAGAAGCTGTATGAGAAAATCATCGTGATTCATGCAAAAGATGTAGCATTCAATGCACAGGGTGAGAAGTATAACCCTGTTCCTGGTGCGGGCATTCTGGATTATCCGTTGTTCTTCGAATTGCTCAAGACGTATAAACCACACATTGATATCTCGCTGGAAGGTGTGAATGCAGAAGAAGCTGTGCCTGCTGCCAAGCATCTGCGAGCGGTATGGGACGCTGTGAAGGTAAGATGAGGTAGAAGAAGTTCTAACGATGAATGAACTGAAAAACCTTTGCTGAGGCAAAGGTTTTTTTAGTACAGCAGGATCGTTTTTTGCATATTAACATTTCTTATCGGAAAAATCGGAAATAACTCTTTTCAAAACCGACATCTTGTGAGAGAATATGGAAAACATAAGCCGCCATGATGAGACATCAAGAAGCCAGCAATTGAGATCAGGATGCACAAGAATGCATATATCAAGGGAGGATTCAGAATTATGTCAAACGAACGTGAGCTTTCATTTGAAACATTAGCTATTCATGCAGGTCAAGAGATTGACCCGACAACCCAATCTAGAGCTGTACCTTTGTACCAGACCACATCTTATGGATTCCGTGATACGGAGCATGCTGCTAATCTGTTTGGTTTGAAAGAGTTTGGCAACATTTATACACGTCTGATGAATCCGACAACCGATGTATTCGAGCAGCGGATTGCGGCTCTGGAAGGTGGGGCAGGCGCATTGGCTACAGCTTCGGGTCAAGCAGCCATTACGTTCTCTTTGCTGAACATTGCCGGTGCTGGAGACGAGATTGTGTCCTCGGCAAGTCTGTATGGCGGAACATATAACCTGTTCTCAACTACGTTGCCGAAATTAGGTCTTGATGTGAAATTTGTAGATTCCAGTGATCCGGAGAACTTCCGTGCAGCGATTACGGAGAAAACAAAAGCGTTGTACGCTGAAACGATCGGTAACCCGAAGGGAAACGTACTGGATATTGAAGCGGTGGCAGCGATTGCCCATGAACATGGGATTCCACTGATCGTAGATAACACGTTCCCGAGTCCGTATTTGCTTCGTCCAATTGAACATGGAGCAGACATTGTCGTTCACTCGGCGACCAAATTTATTGGAGGACATGGTACGTCCATCGGTGGTGTCATCGTAGACAGCGGTAAATTTGATTGGAAAGCAAGTGGTAAATTCCCGGGACTGACTGAACCAGACCCAAGTTATCACGGGGTTGTGTATACGGAAGCGGTCGGCCCGATTGCTTATATTATTAAAGCGCGTGTACAGTTGCTACGTGACTTGGGAGCGTCCATTTCACCATTTAACTCCTGGTTGTTGGTACAAGGTTTGGAGACATTGCACCTTCGCGTGGAACGTCATAGTAGCAATGCGCTGGCAGTTGCAGAGTATCTGGAGAAACATGAGGATGTCCTGTGGGTGAGCTATGCTGGTCTGCCAAGTCATCCATCCTATGAACTTGCACAGAAATATCTGCCAAGAGGGCAAGGTGCGATTCTGACGTTCGGTATTAAAGGCGGCGTAGATGCAGGACGTAAATTAATCGAAAGCGTAAAATTGTTCTCCCACCTTGCTAACGTAGGCGATTCCAAGTCATTGATCATTCACCCGGCAAGCACAACCCATGCTCAATTGACGGAAGAAGAGCAAACAGCGGCTGGCGTAAATCCGGAATTGATCCGACTCTCTATCGGTACGGAAAATATTCAGGACATCATCTACGATCTGGAGCAAGCGATTCAAGCGAGCCAAGGTGCAAGCGTAGGCGCTTAAAAAGTACGTTACAACTGTAGGTGTATCAAAGCATGTAAAATGGATTAGAGCGATGTAACAGAATTAAAGTGGTGTAACAGAAAAAACATGCAGTACATTGAAAGGTCAAAGCCGCGTTCAGAGGGGCTTTGACCTTTTTGTATGGGAAGTTTTTAGTATGAAGAGCTATATGGTTAGCACCCAGCAAATTAGCATGCTGCTGTCTCTGTGTAATATGGTCAAGTGGAATGCAGAGGGGAGTTATAAGGGATAGGAGGAGGAGAAGAAGAATTCATTGAATCTGAGAAGATATAAAGTTTGCATGAGAAGGATGTACAGAGAAGTACCTAGCTTTGATATACTTATCTATGTATATTTTTTAAGAGGGGGCGAAAAGTATTAAATTACGTATAGGTTACGCCATCCCAGTTCTAATCTTTGTTGCTACTGACATTGGTTTGTTGATTTTTATTGTGAGGAATTTTGAAGGTTTATCGGAGACGGGAAGAGCAAGCATGCTTTTACTTGTATGGGGTATGTTGACCTGTGTGACAGGTACATCAATTGTCCGGTATATCTCCTGGATTAGAGACAAAAAAATTTAATGTTCTTTACCATGAAGCCGCAGTTAGCGGCTTTTTTAATGTGTTTGGATTATTTAGATGAGTTTGTGAGTTTGTGATTTTTTGATATGTTCTAAAATCTACAAGAAACACCCATTTACAAATGAACAGCGCAGGCATATAATTGAACAAAAGTTGTATTGAGTAAAAATAATTGCATAAGTACAAAAATGATTATCATTCTCACTGGATTAATGATCTAATGAAAATGTCAATCGTCTCTAAACCATGCTGCTACGGGATTCCCGTAGCAGCATGTGCCATTTTTAGGGCAATAACAATGGCTCTCATTCTCAATACAACCTGGGTTAATGCAGTCAGATGAGAACAAAACCATCCGAAGGGAACGTGATTTATATGCAAGCGATACATCAGCCTTTACAAGGGAAACAACAAGCCAAGCAACAATCGGCCCATACTCCTGGACCTAAACGTGGCAAGAAACCGAATTTCCGCGCGATGTTGCAAAACAAGGAGATGCAGGCAGCGCTGGGCAGTGGCATCATGATGCTGATTGCATGGGGAATAGCACCTTATTTTGCAACGTTGTCTGTGATAATCTACATTGCCGCTTACGGGATTGGCGGTTGGACGAAGGCCAAGGAAGGTGTCGAAACATTGGTTAAGGATCGTGATCTGGACGTTAACTTGCTAATGATTGCCGCATCACTTGGAGCGGCGACGATTGGTTACTGGAATGAAGGCGCGATGCTGATCTTTATTTTTGCCCTTAGTGGAGCACTGGAAAGCTACGCGACGGAGCGCAGTCACAAAGACATCTCATCCTTGCTGGCACTTAAACCGGAGACGGCACTGCGGATCGAGGATGGACAAATGAATGTCGTGGCGATTGAGGATTTGAAACCGGGGGATCTTTTACTCGTGAAGCCAGGCGAACTGATTCCTGCTGATGGAATTGTTTATCGTGGAAGTTCTTTTATCAATCAATCGTCGATTACCGGGGAATCCATGCCAGTCGATAAGAGTGCAGGGGACGAAGTTTATGCTGGTACAGTAAATGGTGAGGGGGCGCTATATGTCGAAGTCACCAAGTCGGCCGGGGGCTCACTGTTCGGAAAAATCATCAAGCTGGTGGAGGAAGCGCAAGCCGAGGTACCGGATTCGCAACGTTTTATGGAACGTTTTGAAGGCATCTATGCACGAATTGTTGTAGGTGTTACGCTTCTTGTTATTGGAGGAGCACCACTACTCTTGGGATGGACGTGGAATGAAGCTTTTTACAAAGCCATGGTCTTTCTTGTGGTGGCATCACCTTGTGCACTGGTGTCCTCCATCATGCCTGTGATGCTGTCTGCAATGTCCAGCAGCGCTCGCCGCGGGATATTGTTCAAGGGAGGGGCGCATATGGAGAATATTGCTCATACCCAAGTGGTCGCTTTTGACAAAACAGGCACGCTCACGATGGGAACTCCCAAAGTAACGGATATCCTAACTGCACCGAGAGTAAGCAGAGAGCAATTATTGTCCGCAGTGGCGTCTGTTGAAAATCTCTCGATGCACCCCCTTGCTCGGGCTATCGTGGAACAGGCGAGCAGGGAAAACGTACCTCTACAAGAGGCAGAGCATGTGCAGTCTATTACAGGACACGGCATTGAAGGAATCGTAAATGGCGTCGTGTGGAAGATTGGACGGCTGGATGGAACAGTGTGGGCACAAGAGATACATGAGATACAAGAGAAGCAGACGATGGAAGAGAGAGGAGCTACGGAAACGCTAGCTGTTACGCTAACTGGCGAATTACAGAATGGCAAAGCTGTGGAGTCCATAACTAATGATGTACCCGTAAACGGTGAAGCAGACTGGGAAACGGTATGTACCCGACTGGAGCGGGAAGGCAAAACGATATCTGTTGTAACCGTCAATGGTGAGTTTGCGGGTTTGATTGCGATGAGGGATATGATCCGTCCGCAGGCGGCTGAAGCTGTGAAGAAGCTGGAGAATATGGGTGTCAAAGTAGCGATGTTAACCGGTGATCGTGCCCGTTCAGCTTCGGTCATTGCCGGTGAAACCGGGGTTAGTCTGGTCTATGCTGATCTGCTACCTGAAGATAAGGTCAAACAGGTACAAGCGCTCCGTGAGCAATATGGTCATGTGCTGATGGTTGGTGACGGGGTTAATGATGCGCCTGCGCTTGCGGTAGCAACGGTGGGGATGGGCATGGGCTTGTCAGGCAGTGGAACAGCGATCGAGGTAGCGGATGCGGTGCTTATGAATGACAATATCGAAGAGATTGCTTGGGTAATCGGGCAAGCTCGGCGAGCAGAACGCACGGTGAAATACAATATGTGCTTTGCCATTACAGTTATTTTGGCGTTAATCGCGGGTAACTTCTTACAAGATATTGCTTTGCCACTTGGAGTGGTTGGTCATGAAGGCAGTACTATTTTGGTGATTCTGAATGGGCTTCGGCTGTTGCGTTAAGTTGTGAGAGGGCCATGGGGACAACCAGATTTGACGCACAGTGCTTCAGCAGTTCCCGTTTGAACCTGTGGTCAGAGGGTAATAGTCGAAGAGACGATACAATGCAAATGCAATGTATCTCACTGACGATAATTACTTTTAACGATAAAGGGAGCTGTGATCAATGGGCCGTTACGTACAAGTTGAACCGAATGTAAAAGTATATGTTGAAGATGTTGGTGAAGGGACTCCGGTACTGTTTTTACACGGCTGGCCTGTCAATTATAAAATGTTTGAATACCAATTGAATGTGCTACCGAACCACGGCATTCGTACCATTGCAATGGATTTCAGAGGTTATGGTTTATCCGATAAGCCGTCAACCGGATATGATTATGACCGTATGGCAGACGATGTTCGTGCTGTTATTGACGACCTGGGGCTGACAGATGCCATACTCGCTGGTTTCTCCATGGGTGGTGCTATCGCGGCACATTACATGGCGCGTCATGAGGGTCACGGAGTATCGAAGCTGGCTTTGTTATCGGCGGCGGCTCCTGTATTTACACAGCGTGAACGTTATCCGTACGGTTTAACGCCGGATGAGCTGAATGAGCAGATTATTGAGCCGATCTTCACGGATCGTGCGAAGCTGCTGGATACGTTCGGCGGAATGTTTTTTGCAAAAGAGCACAGCGAGCCGTTCATGCAATGGTTCCATGCACTAGGCATGGAGGCTTCGTCTTATGGTACGATTAGCAGTGCGATGGCGCTACGTGATGAGGATTTGCGTGGGGAATTGGAAACGATCCGGGTGCCTACAGCCATTTTCCACGGTAAAAAAGATGAAATCTGCCCATTCGAATTCGCTGAAGAGATGCACAAAGCGATCCCTTCGGCTGAAATGGTTGTGTTTGAAGAAAGTGGACACGGTGCCTTTTACGATGAATTGGAAAAATACAATGCTGAACTGATTCGATTTATTCAATCTTGATCGTTTGGATCAAAAAGAAAGTATAAATTGCCTTACAGATGATTTCAGCAATTTCAGTAATTTCATGGAATCTTCATTTATGGCTAAAAAAAGAACCCAACTTCAGCATCTGCTGGGGTCCGGGTTCTTTTGCCTTTCGCCAATCTAGAACAGTTCGGTTAGTCCGATCATCGTAATCAGACCAAACAGGAAGGAGATTGTAGCTGCGCGTGCATTGCCGTCACCATGACTCTCAGGGATCAGCTCTTTATAAACGATGAACATCATCGCACCTGCTGCGAACGCGAGACCGTAAGGCACCAGTCCGGCAACAAGACTACTGAGTGTATATCCGATCATGGCCGTTATAATCTCTACAGCCCCGGTCAATGTTGCAATGCCAAGTGCCTTGAAGCGACCGATGTTCTGATTGACGAGAAAGAGAGCGACCAGAAAACCTTCCGGTGCATTTTGTAAACCGATCGAAAAGGCAATCAGATTCCCTAAATTTTCATCCGTACTTGCATAACTTACACCGACAGACAAGCCCTCCGGCAAGTTATGCATCGTAATGGCTGCGATAATCATGAAGGCTTTGCCTTCAATTTTGAAAGGCATCTTTTCGGGGTTTTCCAGATCTACGTGTGGAATCCGCATCTCCAGCACCAGCAGAACCAGACTGCCGAGCATAATGCCAAAAGCAAGAACAAATAAATTAGATTGTCCCAGTGCTTCGGGAATGAGATTGTACACCGAGGCTGAGGTCATAATACCCGCTGCGTAAGCGAGTAAAATGTCGCGCAGACGATGTGATATTTTACGCATAAATAAGATCGGTACGGCTCCAAGTCCAGTCGACATGGCCGAAATAATACTGCCGAGTAGAGCGTCGTTCATGCTTCCATTTTCCCTCCTGATGAAGACTTCTTCATAATCGCTGCCGAGCATTGACACCGTACGTAAAAGAGATCATAATGAACAACAGATTAGAATGATTATAAATTAGAATTCCGTTTCTGCATAGGTGAATCGTCATATTCGTAGGCAGCTCTTATGGACATGATGTGGGCTATCCGTTCTAGTGTATGCAAAGGCTCGCGCTTTTGATGCCGGAGAGCTTGATCTTTTTGCAGAACATGGGGGAGGAACTATACATGTATAAATCAATTATTATTGGAACAGGCCCTGCAGGGCTGACAGCAGCAATCTATCTGGCACGCGCCAACCTGAACCCGCTCGTTATTGAAGGACCGCAACCTGGTGGACAGCTGACAACAACGACAGAAGTGGAAAACTTCCCGGGTTTCCCTGATGGTATCATGGGCCCTGAACTGATGGACAACATGCGTAAACAAGCGGAGCGTTTTGGCGCAGAATTCCGTACGGGCTGGGTAAACAACATCGACATGAGCGAGCGTCCTTTCAAAATTCAAGTCGAAGGTATGGGCGAACTCGTATCCGAGACGTTGATCTTGTCTACAGGCGCATCTGCTAAGTATTTGGGTATCCCGGGAGAAGAAACAAACGTGGGCCGCGGTGTCAGCACTTGTGCGACATGTGACGGATTCTTCTTCCGCAACAAAGAAATCATCGTTATTGGCGGTGGCGATTCCGCATTGGAAGAAGCGAGTTTCTTGTCCCGTTTCGGTTCCAAAGTAACCTTGGTGCACCGTCGTGAAGAACTGCGTGGCTCCAAAATTATGCAAGATCGTGCACGTAGCAACGAGAAAGTAGAAATGGCCCTGAACCGCACACCACTTGAAGTGATTGCTGGCGACAACGGCGTAACTGGCTTGAAAGTGCTCAACAACGCAACTGGTGAAGAAGAAGTGATTTCGGCAAGCGGCGTATTTGTAGCGATTGGTCACACACCAAACACAGGTTTCTTGGGTGGTCAGATTACTACAGACGAGCATGGTTACATTTTGACTACACCAGGAACTTCTGAAACGAACATCCCAGGCGTATTCGCATGTGGTGACGTTCAGGATACACGCTACAAACAAGCGATCACCGCTGCAGGTAGCGGATGTATGGCTGCAATGGACACCGAGAAATTCATTGAAAGCCTGGAGCACAGCGCAGTAGCGTTGTAATTCGGAAAGTCCGGTGTTTAAACAGTTCTTCATTTAGCTTATAAATTAACTGTATAAATCAAATAATCATTATGAGGTGAACTAAACATGGAAAACGTAATTGTATACACATCCACGAACTGCCCGAACTGCAAATCCGTGAAGTCTTTCCTGGCTGATAAAGGTATTGCTTATGAAGAGCGCAACATCGAGACAAGCGACGAGTTCGCACAACAAGTATGGGACATGGGCGTACGCGCAGTTCCTCTGACTGTGATCGGTGAACACCGCATTCTGGGTATGAACAAAACCCAATTTGCAAAAGTATTGGACGCTTAATTAACGCTTGCCTAGCTCTGGTTGCTGGCAATGTAGTTTAGAAAAGTTGAAGCTATTCCGGTTCGCGCGAGCCGTTTGAATATAGAAGTGAATAAGAAAGCCGTACCGGATGAGGTACGGTTTTTCTGTTTTTACATGTGGAATGGATAGAAAAAAAGAAGACGCGTAAGGCAACGTCAGGACTTAAGGACACTGCGCATAAGCGTCTTCTTTTTGAGCTAGAAAAAAATACTCATACACGTCTGAAATACGACATACACCAGTAAACCTGACAGCATGTACATGAAACCAGCCTTCTTTTTGCTCTGAAAAAATCGAAGTATGCCCAGGCTGAACAGGGGCGCAAGCACAATCAGGAACAGGAGTACGGTGACAAATACTGGCGCCGAGATATCTGATGTATCCACGTAGGTCACGAGTTTTCACTCCGTTTCATTATCGGATAACACAGCAACTATAGCGCTGCCATGACAAAAATCACATAGTCTCATTATACCTCTGGATTTCTTTAACAAAAAGGGAGGAAATGGGGCAAAATCTTGTCCATTTTATATTTTTTTGTGCAAAATATTAAACAGACACCCGTACATTCCCTAAAAATTGGGATATTGCAGAGTAGGCAGCCCCAATTCTGGTCGAACGGCTACCGAGTGCAGCCCATTCCACTTGCAGACTTCGACGGTGGTAAGGGAGCGTACGTTCCTCGACCACCTGTTTGAGCGCCGATTCAATCCAAGGCTTAGCCTCTGAAAGCGGACCGCCGATAATAATACGCTCCGGGTTAAAGCTATTTACGATGTTGGTAATGCCGACGCCCAGCTTGCGTCCAATAATGTCGTACAATGCTATCACGTCCTTGTGTCCATTCCGTGCGTGTTTAATCAGTTCTTTGGTCGTATATGCAGGCAGGTGCTGCTGATCCGGGTGTTCGTATACTTTTTCCGAGGCATATAACTCCCAGCATCCCCGATTACCGCAAGAACAAGGCAGACCCTCTGCTTCAATGGACATATGTCCAGTCTCACCGGCGTATCCCCAAGCACCCTTATATAATTCACCATCAACCATAATACCTGAACCAATTCCGATCCCTGCACTGATATAGATCAGATGACGTACACCAACACCTGCACCAAAGTTCAATTCACCACGCGCACCGGCGTTAGCTTCATTATCAATCGTGACGGGCAAGTTGAAACTTTCCTCCATCATGGCTTGCAAGGGAACCATTTCCCACTTCAAGTTGGGTGCAAACAGCACGGTGCCTTGCTCGTCCACCATCCCTGGCACTCCAATGCCAATGCCGATGACTCCGTGTGGAGAGGAGGGAGCCTGATCCATCAAGTGCCTCGCGGCCAGCTTTAGTTGTTCAAATACAGACGTTGCATCATGCTGCTCCAGATCAACGGCATATTCGGCAACGATATGACCTTCGAGGTCGGTGAGAACACCTTTCAAACGGGTTACGCTCAGTTCCAGACCAACAGCATATCCAGCCGTACCTCGAAAAAGCAACATTAGAGGTTTACGTCCACCGCTAGATTCTCCTGGCCCAATCTCCTGCACCAACTCATCGCTGATCAGATCCGCTACCAGATTGGAAACCGTTGCTTTGTTGAGACCGGTCACTTCGGATAATTTCGCCCGGGAAAGGGGGGCATGACGGCGAATCGTATCCAGTACGATCGACTTGTTTATTTTTTTGACCAGCATCTGGTCTCCGGTAATTTTCATATCGTTAAGGCACTCCTATTCTTTGTAACAAAGGATTTCATGTATATCCGCTAAGAAGCTATTCGACTATTATAGCGTAAACGAACCGGGAAAAAACAATTTTATTTTTACTTTGTTTAACCGATAGACAAAGTAAATCCAATGTGTTAGGATAACGGTGTAAACGATTTCTTATACAAACTCTTTTAAAACTTTTGAGGAGGCATTTATCACATGGCCTATTTTGAATCCGTTAATAAGATTGCATTCGAAGGTAAAGATTCCAAGAATCCATTTGCTTTTAAACATTATAATCCACAAGAAGTTGTCGCTGGTAAAACGATGGAAGAGCACTTCCGTTTCGGTATGGCTTACTGGCACACATTAACTGCAGGCGGTAGTGACCCGTTCGGTGCTGAAACAGCAGTACGTTCATGGGATAGCTACTCCGGATTGGATAAAGCGAAAGTTCGTGTAGAAGCGGCTTTTGAATTTATGGAAAAAATGAATCTGCCTTACTACTGTTTCCACGATGTAGACGTGGCTCCAGAAGGCGCATCGCTGCGTGAATTCTACGGCAACATCGATACGATCGTTGATCTGTTGGAAGAGCACATGAAAGCAAGCGGCAAAAAACTGCTGTGGAACACGGCTAACATGTTCTCCAACCCGCGTTTTATGTTTGGTGCAGCATCCACTTGCAACGCAGACGTATATGCTCACGCAGCAGCGCAGATCAAAAAAGGTCTGGAAGTAGGTAAACGTCTGGGTGCAGAAAACTATGTCTTCTGGGGCGGCCGTGAAGGGTACGACACATTGCTGAACACGGACATGCAACTGGAGCAGGACAACATTGCCCGTATGTTCCATATGGCTGTTGATTATGCAAAAGAAATCGGCTTCGACGCTCAGTTCCTGATTGAGCCTAAACCAAAAGAGCCAACAAAACACCAATACGACTTCGACGCAGCAACTTCCATTGCGTTCTTGCAAAAATATGATCTCGACAAACAGTTCAAACTGAACCTTGAAGCGAACCATGCAACGCTGGCTGGTCACACTTTTGATCATGAAATTCGCGTTGCTCGTATCAACGGCATGCTCGGTTCCCTGGATGCAAACCAAGGCGATCTGCTGATTGGCTGGGATACGGACGAGTTCCCGGTTGATATGTATGATGCTACTCTGACCATGTACGAAGTGTTGAAAAACGGCGGTCTGGGCAAAGGTGGCGTAAACTTCGACGCGAAAGTTCGCCGTGGCTCCTTCGAACCTGAGGATCTGTTCCTGGCTCACATCGCAGGTATGGATACGTATGCGAAAGGTCTGAAAGTAGCTTCCAAGCTGATCGAAGACCGTGTATTCGATGAATTCATCGAGCAACGTTACAGCAGCTTCAACGAAGGCATCGGTGCAGAGGTTGTTGCAGGTAAAGCAACACTTGCTTCCCTCGCGGAGTATGCTTTGAACAACGAAAACCCACGCAAAAACCAATCCGGACGTCAGGAATTGCTGAGAGCAAAACTCAACCAATACATCCTGGCTGACTAATCACAGTCATAGAGGAAGAGTAAAATCATGTCCGAATGAACTGGCTATGGCTCTATGACTAAATCATTGCCGCACATAAAGCAGGAATCATCACTTCCTATTCGGTGCAAAAGCATGTTGCACCCTGGACGTTGAATAAGCGTGACATTCAAACCGTCCCCGCTTTCCCCTGGGAAGGCGGGGACGGTTTGTTGGTTTGAGGCTCGTTGCCCCAAACGAGTACGTTTGTACCGTTTGAAAGCAACGTTACAAGGGGCATGCAGAAACGGAGTGAGCAGAAAGAACCCGGAGAAGCGGAGCTGAAAGCTTTCAGGGGGAAAGCTGGCATCGTAAGCATATGCTACGCATTTACAACCGGATTTCACCCTTGAAGAGGGGAAAGAGAAGAAATCCGGGGGTCAGGGCGATCGCAGGGTTTTCTGCACACGGAGTGACCTTCCATGTCCCACCTAAGATTTCAATCCTGTATAAAAGAAAGGAGTACACTTATGAGTTACGTAATTGGCGTTGATCTCGGAACGAGTGCAGTCAAGACCGTATTGGTCAATCGTGAAGGTAAAGTGGCTTTCGAAGCATCGGAGGCTTATCCGTTGTACCAGCCTAAAGCTGGATATAGTGAACAAAATCCAGAGGATTGGGTGGAGCAGACGATTGTATCGCTTCGCAAGCTTCTGGAATTATCTGGAGTGCAACCTTCCGAGATTGAAGGATTAAGCTTCTCCGGCCAGATGCATGGGCTGGTGCTGGTGGATGCAGCAGGCAAACCGTTGCGCAATGCCATCCTGTGGAACGATACCCGAACGACAGCACAGTGCCGCCGGATTGAGAAGGTGCTTGACAGCAAGTTGCTCAGCATTGCCCGGAACCGTGCATTGGAAGGGTTTACGTTACCTAAAATTTTGTGGGTGCAGGAAAATGAACCTGAATTGCTGGAACAAGCATCTTTGTTCCTGTTGCCAAAAGACTACGTACGTTACCGCCTGACTGGCGATTACGCGATGGATTATTCCGATGCAGCGGGTACGTTGCTGCTGGACGTGGCAGGCAAACAATGGAGCACGGAGATCGCATCTGCATTCAACTTGCCGATGACGCTTTGCCCGCGCCTCGTTGAATCATTCGACCAAGTCGGCACCTTGTTGCCTGAGATTGCAGAGCAAACAGGCTTAGCGCCAGCAACCAAAGTATTTGCTGGCGGTGCCGATAATGCCTGCGGGGCAATTGGTGCAGGCATTCTGAGTGAAGGACAGACAATGTGTAGCATTGGTACGTCCGGAGTTGTTCTCTCATACGAAGAACGAAAGGATCTTGATTTCGAAGGGAAAGTGCACTTTTTTAACCATGGTGAGAAAGATGCCTTCTATATTATGGGTGTGACGCTGGCGGCGGGATACAGTCTCTCCTGGTTTAAAGATACCTTTGCAGCAGACAAATCATTTGATGTTCTCTTGCAGGGCATTGACCAGATTCCGGCAGGAAGTAACGGTCTGTTGTTCACGCCATATATCGTAGGGGAGCGTACACCTCACCCGGATGCGAACATTCGAGGCAGTTTTATCGGCATGGATGCCGGGCATAAGCTGGAGCATTTTGGACGTGCTGTAATGGAAGGCATCACCTTCTCGTTACGTGAGTCGATTGATATTTTGCGTGGCGCAGGCAAGACGGTCAGCGAGGTGATCTCCATTGGAGGCGGGGCGAAGAACGAAGCTTGGCTGCAGATGCAAGCGGACATTTTCAATGCAACAATTGTGAAGCTGGAGAGCGAGCAAGGTCCGGCGATGGGGGCAGCCATGCTGGCGGCTTATGGCAGTGGCTGGTTCCCGACGATGCAAGAGTGTGCGGCGGCATTTATTCGTCCAGCGAAGTCCTATGAACCAAATCCGGAGACGGTAGCAGTATATGACGGTTTGTTTGCTCTTTATCAGGAGGTATATGGACAGACACGTGGTTTGAATGATCGTTTAGCGGCATATCGTTAAATCGAAGGTTTCATAAGTAGTCCGTATTCAAAATAAACTGAATAGAAGTATCCTGATCCAAAAGCATTCGCGTAAGCGAGTGCTTTTTTTGTGTTAGGTGTAGAAGTGAATTCTGAGGTGGCTATGTCGGAACACTTTGCCCTGCATAACCGGATTCCGGCTTAGCATAGATTGGATATAGAGGGTTGGCATCTAAAAGAATCGGAAGCATGGGGGTGTGGAGGTGGAAGAACGGGGGCAAGAACAAGAACAAGAACAAGAACAAGAACAAGAACAAGAACAACAGAAGCATGGGCAGGCAAAGGAAAAATCGGTAAAGGGGAGGCCACATATCACCTTATCCATGATTGTATGCAACGAGGAGAAACGCTATCTTAGGCAGGCACTTATGACACATCGTGCATGGATTGATCAGGCTGTCATTATTGATGATGGAAGCACGGATGGGACAGTTGCCATGTGTAGAGAGCTTTTACAAGGTATCCCTCTAGTGCTAGTGCAGAATCCGGTCTCGCGTTTTTCCGATGAGGTGAGTCTGCGAAAGCAACAATGGGAGGAGACCCTTTCAACTAACCCGGAGTGGATTCTTAATCTGGATGCGGATGAGGTTTTAACGCCGGATTTCGGGATTTTGCGTGATGACATCTTAAGTGGAATGGAAGAAGCGATTTACCTCCGTTTATATGATATGTGGAGTGAGACCGCGTACCGGGAGGATGCATACTGGCAGGCTCATATGTATTATCGGCCTTTTCTAGTCAAGTATCGTCCCGGGATGGTCTATGAATGGAAGGAAACACCGCAACATTGCGGACGATTCCCGTTGAGCATTCAGCATCTGCCTTATGCCTGTCATCCCCCGCGAGTAAAGCATTATGGCTGGGCAAGAGAAGAAGATCGTGTTCGTAAATATGAGAGATACCAGAGACTGGATCCCGAAGCACAGTATGGCTGGAAAGAGCAATATGAATCGATATTGGATGCAGAGCCTCGGCTTATTCCATGGTCTGATTAAGGGAAGGGAGTGAGTTTCATTGATGAAAAATCCGCTAGACCGTAAGAACAGTAGCAAAAGTGTCCAAGGTAAACCACAAGCGGATACCATACCCTCCAAGTCTGAGAAGGAAACAGTGCAAACGTTAAGGATAAAACAAGAGCAATCCCAAGAGGAAGAACGAGTACAGAAGCAAATGGAACAGTCCAAACAAATGACAGGGCAGAAGGGGGACCGACAATCACAGCCACAACAAAAGAAAGAACAAGTGGAAATGAAAGTGGAAGAGGACATCCTGCAAAGTACCCGTGAGCTTATCCTCATTGCTAGCCCTGTACGGCAGACAGCTGCCATCCTGAATGAATTTCTGGATTCCTTGCAGAGACTTGAGCGAAAGACGGTGCGTACAGACTATTTGTTTGTAGATGATAATGAGGAGGAAGCCTCCTCCCACATGCTGAACGATTTTGTACTTCGACATAACGGTAAGGTGATTCGTGCCCGCGATTTGAATGATACGGAGAGTGGGGACGCGGATGACCCAGGAAACTACAACAAAGATGAAGGTGGTCACTACTGGAGAAATGAACAGGTATGGCGAGTAGCCAGGCTGAAAAATAACATTTTACATTACGCACGTGAGCAACAATATGACGGCGTGTTTCTGATCGATTCTGATCTGGTGTTGCACCCTCGAACGCTGGAACAATTGGTATCGAGCTCAAACGAGATTGTATCCAATATTTTTTGGACCAGCTGGCAACCGGGAACAAAGGAAATGCCGCAGGTATGGCTTCAGGATGAATACGCACTCTATCGGCGGGGTGGTTCAGCTCTTGAGGCAACAGAGGCGCAGGATGAGGACGCACAGGCGAGTGCCTTTCTAAACCAGCTACGTATTCCGGGGTGTTATGAGGTGGGCGGGTTAGGTGCTTGTACTCTAATTCGGCGATCCGTACTTGAAGCGGGAGTGAATTTTGACCGTATCCCGAATGTGTCTTTTTGGGGAGAGGATCGTCATTTCTGCATTCGTGCTCAGGCGTACGGGTTTCAACTGTTTGTGGACACTCACTATCCAGCCTACCATATCTATCGTTTGTCCGACTTACCGGGGGCAGCGGCCTATAACTGCAGAATTAGACGAGGCGAAGAGGGCATTCGTATTAGCTTATGTATGATTGTGAAAAATGAAGAAACCTCCCTCGCCAGATGCCTCGATTCTGTAAAAGGAATTGCCGATGAGATCGTCATCGTGGACACGGGTTCCACGGATCGTACAAGGCAAATCGCGGCTCAGTACACCGAATGTATTTTCGATTTTGAATGGGTGGATGACTTTGCAGCGGCACGAAACTTTGCCTTTGACCAAGCCACCTGCGAATATATATTGTGGCTGGATGCGGATGATGTGTTTGAACCGGAGGATCGCGCCAAGCTGATTGCATTGAAACAGTCCCTTGATCCGGCGGTGGATAGTGTAACGATGGATTACAACCTCTCCTTCACGCCAGAGGGCAAGGTCGCGTATAGTCTGCGGCGAAATCGTCTGGTGCGTCGGGATCGCCAGTTTCGTTGGATTGGGGCAGTACATGAATACCTCGCTGTAGCAGGCAATTTGCTACATAGTGAGGTGGCTGTAACCCATAAGAAAGATAAGGTGTATACAGATCGAAATCTGCGAATATACCGCAAACGGGAACAGGCAGGTGAAGACTTCTCACCACGTGACCTCTATTATTTTGGCAATGAACTGAAAGACCATGCTTATCATGAAGAAGCCGTAACCTACTATGAGAAATTTCTGGATACCGGATTGGGATGGGTGGAGGATCGAATTGCGGCCTGTCAGAAAATTGCCGATTGCGAGGCAGTACTGAAACGTCCGGAACGAGAATCGGCCGCGTTGTTCCGTTCCTTTGCCTATGATTTACCGAGAGCAGAGGTGTGTTGCCGACTGGGGGGATATTTTGCAGATAGAGAAGACTACCGCCAAGCTATATTCTGGTATGAACAGGCTGTGCAGGCAATCCGTCCGGGTGATCCGATGGTTGTACTGAATGAAGCAGCGTGGACTTGGATGCCGCATCTGCAATTATGCGTATGTTATGATCGAATGGGCAACCGGGCGAAAGCGAAGGAGCACAACGACATTGCCCTAACTTATCATCCTACTCACCCCAGCATGTTGTACAATGATCGATATTTTAAGGATTTGGCGAAGGAAAGTGTAATGGAAAACACTTAAAGTCAGTTGAATGGGCTTCAATAGCGATATATGATCAGCACGTTCGTTGCCGTAATGCATGTAGTGCACGGAAATGTTGCGTGGGTAGGTCCTCTTTTTCAAAAAAATAGAATGAATCCTAAGACTAGCAGAGTCCACCTCTTCGCGATGAAGAGGTTTTTTTATTTCTATTTTAAAAAACTATAATTAAGGAGGTGGTTTCACAGGGGGGATTAGCGACGTTATAATGAAGAATTCAAGAATCAAACGGTAAAATTTATCCGAGAATCATACAGAGATGATTGGGAATCTCGCGGAAGAGCTCAATCCCGAAGCTTGTGGAAAACCAACGCTCTGAGTTTTCTTTAGAGACAATGTGCGCCAATATTAGTGTATCTCGGAGTGGATATTATAATGTCGGAGCGATTATTACATTACGTTAATGGGATTCATGGTGCGAGGGTAATTGGCTCCGACTTTATTCTAACGATCACAGGAGAGCTTATTTTAAGATTTTTGAGGGTTCGAGGATTCTAACGATCACCACAGACGCTATTTCGCTAAAAATGCACATAATCGGGTGAAATCATAACTAATTTGAGTAAATAAGCTCTCAGGTGATCGTTAGAAAATAAAAAGTGGCGAATCAGGCAAAATAAGCTTTCTGGTGATCGTTAGAAGATTTTAATGCTATAGTGCTATGCCTAAACGGAATCGGCTCTAATAAATTGCAATGAAAAAATGGAAGTGTCTTGATGTCTTGATGTCTTGATGTCTTGATACCTCGACACCTCTATCTCTTGGTCGTTCTGACACCACGGGGAGACTTATTGTTTTTATGTCTACATCCCCTATTTTCATAATACCTAATATGGATTAATGTATTTCTTCCAATGAAGCATATGCATTACAATAGTTTTTAACGGAAAAGCAGTGAACACCAGAATTTGTCCTCACGGGTTCTTGGCTACCGAATCTGAACGAACTAAGGGAGTGAATGGATATGAATCTGACAGAAATACTACTCGAATCGAGACTGGTCGCAATCGTACGGGGCATAAGCCGGGAAGCGGCGGTGACAGCCGGTCAGGGAATGACCGAGGGTGGCATTCGTCTAATGGAAGTGACGCTGAATACACCGAATGCGCATCAGATCATTGCTGATTGGCGCGAACGTCACGAAGGACAAGCCTATGTCGGCGCAGGTACGGTACTTAATGTGAGCATGGCAAAGGAAGCCGTGGCTGCAGGAGCACAATTTTTGGTCTCCCCCAATGTCGATCTGTCTGTTATTGAATATGCTGTAGAACATGGTGTTGAGATTTGGCCAGGGGCGATGACACCAACGGAGATTGTAGCTGCGTATGAAGCAGGGGCACGGGCTGTTAAGCTGTTTCCTATGGCCAGTCTGGGTATTCCATACCTGCGTGAAATCAAGGCACCTCTCGATCACATTCCACTGCTCGCAACGGGTGGCGCGACACTGGAGAATATCGATGCCTATTATGAGGCAGGTGCAGCCGCAGTAGGCTTGGGAAGTGCACTTTTGCCAAAAGAGGCTCTGGCTTCAGGAGATAGCACACAGGTTTCAGCTCGAGCAAGGGCATTTGTGGAGGCGGCGACAGTAAGAACAGGCAGGCAGACAGACAGACAACGCGGTTAGGTAACGGTATGGAATAGAGTAAAGTAGAGTAGAAGTCTTAATTTAAGAAGAAATAAGTAAATTTGGCGTAATGGGGTATATATAAAATAGTTTACATGGTTAATCGTTATAACAAACAAAAAGTGGAGATCATTTAACGTGTAGTTGATCCTGTTATCGTATGATAAGTGTATGTCAGTAGCCAGAGAGGAGAGAGGCCTTGTGAAAGCGAGAACGATGATTGGCGGTATGTTGGCGGTGGCCGCTGTAACTGCGGGTGGTTTATGGAAGGCAGCGGTAAAAAGCCAGACACCCAAAAAAATTCCGATTACGTTGACACCGCCGATGCCTTTTGAGGATATTACCTTTGAAAGTGGAGGGGGACAGGTGCAAGGTTGGTTCATTCCAGCGAGACCCGATGTTCCTAAGCCCTGGCCGCTCGTAATCATCGCACATGGCTGGGGTTCCAATCGTTCTCGTGTGTTACGCTATGCGCGCCCCATCTGGGAGGCAGGGTATGCACTGTTTATGTATGATGTACGTAGTCATGGAGCCAGTGATCCCGTTCGCGCTGCATCGGCCTATCTGTTCAGGGACGATCTACTGGCTGCGTTGACCTATGTGTCAGGCCGATCCGAGATTGATCCCGAAGCGATTGGAGTGTTGGGGCATTCCTTAGGTGGACTGGGGACGATTCTTGCCATTACAGAAGGCATTCCGGTTTCCGCCGTGGTTACCGACTCCATGCCATCCCAGTTTCAGGTGATCGTCAGCTCGGAACTGAGACGCCGGCGCCTGCCGCTGTTCCCGCTGGCACAGTTGATCCCTCGAATCTGGTTTTGGCGGTTAGGTGAGTCTTTAAAGACATATCAGCAGAATGATGCCGTAATGATGTTGAATGAACGGCGAAGAAGCATGCAGTTGCCATTCCTGATGATACACTCCAAAGGCGATAATTTTATTCCACCGAGTGAACTGGAATATTTTATGTCCAAAGCCGATCCGCCGGTAGAGCATCTATGGGTTAACAGTGAAGGACACAGCTGCTCAGAGGAAGACCCGGCTTTCTGGGCCACGGTCATTCCGTTCCTGAAAATGCATGTCCGTTCTGCTCCAGAGCGAGTTACACATGATGAAGCTACAATAAATCAGGACGGAACAGATCTGAATCATAGCGCAGGTTGATAGATGGAAACGCCAACTTGATTGGCGTTTTTTTGTTGTGCCTTTTTATTATACAGAAATTCACAATTGTAAAATTACCCGGAAAACAGCGATTAAAAAGGAAGCTTATGGTATCATAGATTAGAATGGCAAAATTCATGCAAGAGTATTTATCATGCATCCTGCATGAAATCGAAGGGAGAGGTAACCATTTTGAGTTGGGATTGGAACATGAATGGAAGGCTTAAAACGTTCACAGCCAAAGCCGCAGCAACAGCAATGGCAACTCTGCTGTTGACGACACAGGTGCCAGGTTTGACGGGGAGTGCATCTGCTGCTAAGGCGGAAGCTGGCTCAGTGAATGAAGCAGTGTCGGGGGAAATTGATCAACTAGAGATAACAAGCAATGACGTGCCGGAGGGTGCAAAAATTTCATCCAGGCAAGCCGCTGAAAATATAGTAAAGTTGTTTCCATTATTAAAAAAAGCGACGATCTCGTCTGCCAATTTTGATGTATCCAATTCCTATCCACCGCCGGATTACAAGGTATGGGATATCGGATTTCAGATTGTACAAGGTAATCACACCATGGGATTCAGCGCGAATGTGCATGCAGGTACGGGAGAAGTCCTAAGCGTACATCTGCCATCTGAATTTGTGGAGAGTCAGTTGTCATCCGTTTCAGATGTTCAACTTACCAAGGAAGAAGCTGAAAAAACAGCTTTGGAACTGCTACATCAGGCAATTCCTGAACTACAGGAAGGACAGTATGTGCCGCTAGGAGACATGGTTTCACCTGTGGAGCAACAAGCGTTATTTGGTCGCAATGAATATCAGTTTGTCTATAACTTGAAGCATGATGGCGTCGTGTCGGATGCAGAGACAGTCTACATAACTGTGGATGAGAGAGGTCAGGCCACATCGTATTCACGTTCGACCATCTCGGCGAAATATCCTTCCTCCAAGCCGAGGGCCTCGGAAGAGCAGGCCAGACAGGTATTTGAAGATGGATTTGATGTAGAGCTTGCCTATATCTCCAAAGAACAATGGTCATCCAGACAAGGGCAAAAATATGTTCTCGGTTATTTGCCAAAAGGTGATAGTATGGGGCCGATCAACGCTAACACGTTAGATCGAATTGACGTGATGACAGGAAAAGCCGTGGAAAAGAGCAGTTCACAACAAAATAAAAAAGTAACAGGCAATGGGCCGGCATTTGTTGCAGCCAGCGGTCAGCGCTTAAATGTGCAACAGGCAGTAGAGCGGGTTGCGGCCAATTTTGACATTCCTAAGGATTACAAACTCGAACACAGTCAATTAACTAAAGGTTATTACAGCAACATGAACAATCAGGTATGGAGTCTGAGCTGGAGCAATCGGAATGCAAACATATCCTATATGTTCATGCGTGATATTTCGGCACAGGTCGATGCGGTTACCGGACAGGTCTACAGCTACAACTTGATGCAACGGGTTGGACCAGAGATGGGACAGGAGAAGCCTCCTCAAGAGAAGGAGAAAAAGACGGTTACTTCACAACAGGCCGAGAAGCTGGCAATGAATACAATTATTGCCACTGTACCGCAAGCAAAAGAGCAGTATCAGCTTGCCAGAATGATAGAAGTAGACGATGCTCGTACGTTTGTGTTTCAGCGTTATTTGAACGGGATTCGTGTTCAAGATGACACGGCACAGGTGCAGGTAAAGAACAACGGGGATATTACTGAATTCTATACACGCCTCGCGGCATCTCCTGAGCAGCTACCGGCAGATATTACACCTGCAATCTCTTACGAAAAAGCGAAAGAACTCTATCTGAAGAAATATACGTTAACGTTGAATTATGCTCGTTATGGTGGGTACGGTTTGGGTTCTAGCGAACCTGTACCTGCAGGAGTGAATTTGGCATATGTGCCGGTAAGCGACAAGAAATCTCTGTACAATTTGAATGTACTGCTTGATGCCAATACAGGTCAATGGTTCTTCATGTATGGTCTGGACCATACGGCATCTCAGATCGAACCGACAGATATTGCGGGTCATATTGCTGAATCAGCTTTGCGTAACATGAGCAAGCATAAGGTGTTGATTGCTGACGAGCAGGGACGTGTATTTCCGGATCGGGTCATTACCCGGGGAGATTGGTTTAATTATCTGGCAAGAGCGATTAATCCGAACATGGACATGTACTATAACAGCGATAGCAATGAAAAACTTTTTGCTGATGTAATGATAGAAAGTCCGTATTACAAAGCAGTGAAAGTCCTTATAGATCAACGCTGGATCGGTGGAGCTGACCCTGAGAAGCAGCTAAAACCTGAGGAAGAAATGACACGTGAAGAATTGGCGGTCTTGCTGATGCGTATTCTGCGTTATGAGAAGCTCGCCGGATTCTATATGCAGCCGTCAGATTTGCCTAACATTGCCGATGCAAGTGCGATCAACAATAAAGGTGCTGTTTCTCTGAGCTTGAAGCTTGGCTTGTTACCTTCTATTGAGGGAAGATTCATGCCCGCACGCAAAGTCACGGTAGCCGAGGCATCTCAAGTTCTTGAACGACTTGCCAAGTTACAGGGCAAAACGGACACGTTTATGACGGGTAGCCGCCTTTATTAATTCCAGGCAGGGCTCACCTGCATTCATTTGTACGTATCCGTGCGTATGCAAAGCCACTCATAATTTGCTCCAGGAAGACATAGGATGAAGTGAAGCGGCAAACATGATGACTGCAACTAAAGTTCAAGGGGCCTTCCGAGAAGGCCCTTTTTCCTCTTTGGAAAAGGGAATTCAAAAAAATCTGGGGATAACAGCGATGGGAAGGTTATTCTGTCCTCGGAGTGGACTGTGTAAAATTTTTAATTCAACTTATATAGAACACTGAAAACAAGACCTTTTATGATACAATAAGGCATGAGAATGCTACGAAGAAGGGTGGGGTCCTTTCATGGGTAAGAACGGTAAACGAGTAATCACCATGTTGCTCGCAGGCTGTCTTGTTGCCGCCTGGTTGCCGCGTACAGTTGATTTGGATCAATTGTATGCAGCGTCAGGCACGTCCGAACTATCTACAGCGACGGATTTGCGTCAGACACTGTTGAATGCGATGTCGCAGCGTACAGAGAAAGTGGTGTTTACCTATAAGGGGAATGTAAAGGGCCTCAAGAAACAGCTACAGACCTCGATCGATGAAGCAATGAAGAGTGATCCTTATATTCAATATACAGTGAAAAGTTATGCGTTTAACTATAAAGGCTCCAATACATCGGCCGAGGTGGATGTGACCCTCTCTTACCGGGAAACGAAGGCGCAGACCGATTATGTAAATCGGAAAGTAGCTAGTGTACTCAAAGAAATTATTAAACCCGGCATGACGAGTCATGAGAAGGTTAAAGTGATTCATGATTGGATTGTGCTGAATCTTGCTTATGATACTTCATTACAAAAATATACGGCTTATGACGGACTTGCGACAGGCAGTACCGTATGTCAAGGATACTCGTTGCTCACATATCGCATGCTGGAGCGGGTAGGGATTGAAAATCGCATCGTTGAAGGTCAAGCAGGCGGGCAACTCCATGCCTGGAACCTGGTGAAGCTGGATGGCAAATGGTATCACCTCGATACAACATGGGATGATCCAACGCCTGATCGCAAAGGTGTGGTTAGCCATAATTATTACTTGCTAAGTGATAAAGAGATGGCACGTGACCATGTCTGGACAGGTAAAAACAAGTATCCTGCAGCTTATGCGCCTTACCGAGACGCTCTGCTTAAACTGGCGAAGTCGGATGGGAACAAGCAGGAGGTTTATGAGAAGCTCTACCGTGCTCTGGAGTACTCCTTATACGATGAACAGGATGCAGTCAAGGAACGGGCAGTGCTCAAAACCAAAGTTCAGGGTGTGCTAAATGAGGGCGGAACTTCGTTAACCTTTAGATATAAGGGCACAGAGAGCAGTTTGATCGAAGATTTGCAGGATCTGTACCAGCTGGGTATGAAGTCGATCTCCTATTTTGTCTCCAAGATGGAAGGTACATCAGACCTGCGTGTCAAAATTAATTGGACCTTGTAATGGACAGGATTAGGATTCAGTCCACGCACAACAGATAAAGCATATGCACAGCAACGTGTCTTTCAATGATTAGAGATTCGAGCGCTCCGGTATCCGGAGCGCTCTTTGTGATGTTCAGTATGCAGGGGGCACTGAAAAATAAAATCCCCTGCTCTACAAAAAAAGTCTCTGTAGAACAGGGGAATACTGAATCCATATCCTAGGGTTAAACCTGAAGTAGAGTTGAGCAAAAGTGACTAACTTAGCGACGGTCCTACTCCTTAATACCTGACGATTCGGTAGGCGTGAAGTCACATTCCTGTAGCGGAACAACTTTGGTCTTTTTGATCCATTTGTAACCAAGCCACAGAATCAGGAATAACGGTACACTCAGGTAAGCAACCAGGACTCCACTCCAGTCGATCTGATCACCTGTGAATGCCTGATAGTTTTGTCCCAGAATAACGATGATACACAGCACAAAGGCAAAGATTGGACCAAAAGGGAACCACCGCGCACGGTAAGGCAGATCTCTCAGATCCCTACCCTGTGCAACATAGGCTCTCCGGAAGCGATAATGGCTGATGGCAATACCCAGCCACGTAATGAATCCACACATGCCGGATGCATTCAGCAACCATGTATACACAATGCCGTCACCGAACAGGGAAGCCAGAAATGCAAGCATGCCAACAGCGGTTGTGACGAGCAGCGCATTCATCGGAATGCCTCGTTTATTCAGCTTGCCAAGGAAACGTGGAGCTTTGCCATCACGGGCCAGTGCATAGAGCACTCGGCTTGAAGCGTACATGCCGGAGTTGCCGGCCGAGAGCACGGAAGTCAGGATGACAGCATTCATGACAGAAGCGGCAATGGCAAGTCCTGCTTTTTCGAAGACGAGCGTAAACGGGCTGACCCCGATGTTCTCCAGATCACCCTTGAGCAGATTCGGGTGAGTGTAAGGAATAATCAAACTGATTACAGTGATCGCCAAAATGTAAAAGATCAGAATACGCCAGAAGACCTGGCGAATGGCACGAGGCACGTTTTCGCGCGGGTTCTCACTTTCACCTGCGGCGACACCGATCAATTCCGTTCCCTGGAAGGAGAAACCCGCGGCCATAAACACGCCGAGCACGGCGAAGAAGCCACCGTGGAATGGTGCATCACCGACTGTAAAGTTGCTGAAGCCAACAGCTTCACCGCCTAGAATACCAAAGATCATTAACACGCCGACACTCAGGAAGATAATGACGGTGGCCACTTTGATAATGGCAAACCAGTACTCCGACTCCCCGTATCCTTTCACGGACAGGATATTCAAGGCAAAGATCAGTACCAGGAATAGCAGACTCCATAACATGGAAGAGCTGTCCGGAAACCAATATTTAATCAGAACGGTAGCTGCAGCGAGCTCGGCGGCAATGGTTACCGCCCAGTTGTACCAGAAGTTCCAGCCCATGGCGAAGCCGAGAGCGGGGTCAACGAAACGTGCGGCATACGTATTAAAAGAACCAGAGTCCGGCATAAAGGTTGCGAGTTCACCCAAGCTGGTCATGAGAAAATAAACCATGATTCCAACAGCCGCGTAGGCAAGTAATGCACCCCCAGGACCGGCAGTCGAGATGGCTGTACCACTTGCCAGAAACAGACCGGTACCAATCGAGCCGCCCAGGGCAATCATGGTCATGTGACGTGCACGCAATCCTTTTTTCAGTGTAGGTCCAGTTGTAGTGTGTGAATGGTTACTGCGGTCTTGCATGAAAACACTCCTTCATTTGTATTGCTGATGCAGTTCATAGATCCATAAACAAAAAAAGACCACAGGCATGAGCCAGCGGTCTTGAATTTTATATCCGCACCATGTCCCAGATGATTAAGATAGCTCAACACAGAAGAAGTCATACCTTTTTTAGAAAAAGATACGAATTTTGCTGTGACAGTTCTGCACCTTTCGGCTGCAGCCCCAGCTCACCGGACCGATAAAGGAACGTCCAGTAAACTTCGGCGGGTACACCTTTCGGCTGATCTCAACAGCGGCTCCTAGCGCCTTCTTCAGCTTACTGATCGCACCCGCGACCTCTACCTCACCATGCAATGGATGAGGTGTATCTATTGTTTATGAAATTAGAAATCACGCTTCAAACAGCGTGTAATCTGTTAATCAAACAGACAACAAGTATACCGCTCATCGATTTACAGCGCAATAACAAATGTTGGATTGTTCCTTGGAAGGCTTACTAAAGGACAAAACTAAAAGATAAATCTATTCCTGCTTTTTATTCCGTCCTGCCATCTGCTGCCACACCGTTCCGGCGGCCTGTTCCCCAGACTCGATACGTTCCAGCGCCATTTTGGCCTGCAAGCTCACTTCAAATTCGGGATCTTCCGCGGCGAGACGTAAGGCCTGCTCCGCTTCTTCGGTTCCGACCTCATACAGAAAACGAGCCGCACGCCAGCGCACAAGTTTGCTCTTGTCCGTTAATGTTTCAATCATGGCCGGTGTGGCAACAGGGTCGCCGATGTCTGATAACGTATCCCCGGCAGTACGCCGTACAGCGGGAGAACTGTCCCGAAGCGCTTCGTACAGAAGCTCCATCGCTTCAGGTGTACGAATATCCCCCAGATAGACAACGGCCAAGCGACGAATTTGCATTTTACTGTCACGTAGCGCCTGAGCTACCAGAGGCAGTCTTTCCTCTGTCGGTTCCATACCATCGAGTGCGGCATAACGTACATTCCAGTCTTCGCTCTGAAGAGCTTCTTCCAGTTCCGGTCCAGCCAGCGCACGCCGATGCTCGACGAATTCTTCTGTATTTGCACCATGCGCAATAGCTTGCTGAATGACCTGCTCCAATCGTTCCGGTGGGTAAGCCGCTTCCAGTTCCTGTTCAACTTCACGCGCAATATCCGGTAACTCACCATACCGTACCCCGTAATCGCTCAGTTTACGTTCTTTGATCAGTGTAGCGCTGGCAACTTCCGTAACGGCTTTGACAAAACGGTCTGACAGTGAAATCCGTTCCTCTTTCGTTCCGGCTTTAACCCGAATCTGCATCGGCACTCCGCGGAAAAACTGAACAAAAACCTGTGCCTCTCCAAAGTGTTCACCTGAAGCATCTTCTGATTCAATCCAGTCCAGATTTACGCTTTCCTGACCCAGACGGCTCTGCACTTCACCAAGAATCACAGACCAGTCTGCATTGCCTTTACGATCCAGAGCAACGAAGTCGGTCGTGTGGAATACACTTTTCACGCCTGGAATGTGTAACATCTGGCGAATAAACGCCGGGGCTGAACGTTCGTTGTCCAGTGTATAGGTTTTGCGAATCCCGTCTTCCAGACGTTCGTCGAGATGTAGCATCATCGTATTTGGACTCGGTGTTGGTTCAATGGAAACTATATTCATGGGTGAAACCTCCTATAATAGCAGATTGATACATAAGCTCCCGTAAAATAAATCACACAGTACCTTTATTTTAACGGATACCTCTATTTTACATGAAATCAGGAAAACTGCGAAATTACATGCCGAGGAGAAGCATCGGCGCAGGTATGTGAAGAAGTGCGAAGATTGTTAACACTTCTTTCATGTTCGTGCACAAACATTTTTAAATGAAACCTGACACAATATAGGTAAGAAGCTATTGGAGGTTATATCTATGGAGCCTGTTACTGTGCTAACGGATGGAGAGCGTTGTATTAACTTTGAGAAAATCAAACCTTTGTTTGAGGATTGGATTGCTTCTGCGCCATCAGATTCAGTAAAGGGAACAGGAAGAGGGGATTGGGAGAATTCCCGTTTTTGCATTGTGGATTATAGGAACGCTGATCAGGCAATAGCCGCGGCGAAAGCCATTCGCGCTTTTGTACCGGATGTGCCTCTACTGGTCATTACCGATTTTACATCCTTGGTTCGTAAACGTCATCTGCAACAGGTTACAGGTATTGGTGTTATGAAGTTGATGCTCTGGAACGAGCAAGCCCCCGATCAATTGGTTAGCGGCATTGAGAAGTGGCTGCAAACTTTCGGGTATGAAACACCGATAACCATGCCTTCCGCTTTACACATCAGGTAAAACGAAAGAAGCATGGCGCTTGCAGCTGTTTTTATAACCTTTGTTATGTTTATGTTTTGTGACGGCTTTATTCGAAGACCAACTAGACCATATATTTATAGCCTGTACCCCATACCGTTTTAATATAACGGGGATTTTTGGGGTCGGGCTCTATTTTTTTGCGAAGACTAGAGATATGTACGTCGATGGTTCGATCCAGATAGGCGCGTTCAGAGCCTTTGATACGGTCCATCAGTTCATTACGGGTAAACACTTTGCCCGGGTTGCGATACAATTCCTTCATAATTTCAAATTCAATATGGGTTACATCGATTTCAACACTATCTACAAATAGCGTTCTCCTGTATTCGTTTACATTAATGTGCCCCGTCACTTCAGATGGCTGATTCTCTTTAACCGATTTATCCTGATAAGTGATAATCGACCTGCGTAGCAATGCTTTAATTCTGGCGTCCAACTCCTTCAGACTAAACGGCTTGCAGAGGAAATCGTCAGCACCGTTATGTAAGGCACGAAGTCGATCATTTAACATCGTACTTGCAGATATCATCAGGACAGGAACGGTGGAATGTTGCCGAAAAGCATCAACAAGCTCGTTACCGTCAATTTCGGGCAACATCAAATCTGTTACCACAATATCAGGTTGAAACTGTGAAAATAAATGAAGTGCTTCACGGGGATGATGAACCCGCTCGGTTATGTATCCTTCCTCATCAAGAAAAAAAGCGATCATGTCCGCTAAATTCTTTTCATCTTCTATAAGAAGTACTTTGATTGACATAGCTTCACACTCCTTACGAACGAGGATTTGTTAAGAAAATACGATAAAATGATTAAAAATACTGCAAAAAATTTAATGGTTCTATTCCAGAATATAGGAAGTGACACCAACTTGCAAAATGACTTTACTTGATAATGTAGTTTATCATGAGTTTACTTTTTTTGCCGAATCATAATTTTTGCCATAAGTACAATGAATGTTACTTAAAGTATAATGAATCAGAGTGGTTAAAGGGGAAAAAGGTTCAAAGTTATCACCGGCTATTAGGGGGAACAGATGTATATGTATGGGATAACGGAAGCAAGGAACCTGTTGGAACGGATTCTACTGCACCTGAGAAGACCATGGATTGGAGCACGCCTTCTCGTGATCTTTGGCACGCTAAGTGCCATTTTTCCGTTTACATTGTTCTATGGCGTGCAATTTGTACTCACTAGTGCTGCGGCATTGGTTGCCCTTCGTTTGTATGGAGGGATCTACGGTTTTGTAACACTTGCGTTAATCTATCTGATTAAAAGCCTGATCGTTGGTATGGATACGCATAACCTTTATATTATGGCAGGACATTTTATAGAGTTGATTTGGATGTTGGGCTGGCAACTACGTTCTTCAAAAAAAGGCAGTCTGATCAAAGCTAATGCTGTGTTCTGGGTTTCAATGTTGCTTCCTGTAATTGGTTACGGATATTACGTATTAGGTCTGAGTGTGGAAGTGATCAAATATGAATTTATGTACATGGCTGTCGTGAGCATGGTAAATGCCCTGATTGCAGGCATTGTAGTTGATTTTTGGATCACGCTGGGGGAACATCAGGCAAAACGCGCAGGCACGATTCCCCTATCCAGAATTGCGTTTAAATATGTGGTTGCTTTTGTTGTCTTTGTATCCCTTGTTCTCTTGTCTGTGGATGCCCGGAGACAATTGAGCCAGATGAATGAATCCATCTTACGGGATATGAGGCATGCAGCGAATGCTGTTGTTCAGGATTTAGATCAGCATTATGTAACACCGGATAACCTTGTAGAAAATGTAGAGCGTTACCACCATTTGCTGGGTATGAATGTAGTTTTGCTGGATCAGCGTAAAGCGATCGTTGTTTCTGGACTGCCCGAATATCAGCCGGGAGAGTTCATGAATATGCAACATTTCCAAGTGATTACATCGGCGAGCGGCCCAATATTGTTAAATTCAGAGAAAGCTCATTACACTGATATCCTGAATCATTGGAGACAGGCTTCTTTCATTTATGAGGCTGAGGAAACGGCAGAAACTCCTTACGAGGTTTTGGTTGAAACCAATTCGTCCCAGTATTACACGCAGATTGAAAAGATCTATTTGACGACGCTGCAATCTTTATTCGTTATTATCGTTACATCTATGATTGTGGCAGCCCCTTTGAGCAGCAAAGTGGTAAGACCCTTGCTTCGCTTGACCCGGCTAACAGGTTCTCTTCCACGTTTATTGTTTCGAAACGGAGGCATGGATTGGCCAAACAGTCATGTGACTGAGGTGCAAATTCTCATCGGAAACTTACGCAAAATGGCGGATGTATTACTTGAACAGTTTGAACAGATCAAATTAGACAAGTTAACGCTGGAAGACAGAGTAATTGCCCGTACAAAAGAACTTAAAAACAGCGAAGGCATCAAACGGGCCATCATTGAATCTTCGATTGATGCCATTGTCGCGGTTGATTCTCACGGGATCATTATTGAATTTAATCCCGAGGCCGAGAAAATGTTTGGACTTGAGCGGGAAGAGGTTGTGCAACAGAAACAAGCCCCGTCTCTTTTTCAAGGAGTCGGCTGTAAGGAAATTAAAGTGTTGCTAGAGCGATATCCGTTTGTCGAAGGCAAGCGGTACACAACAGTTGATGAAATATCAGGTATTCGCAAGAACGGTTCCGTATTTCCGATCGAGTATAAAATCGTAGAGATTCAATTGGGGAAAAACGAGACGCTGTACAATCTGTTCATCAAAGATATTACAGAACGTACTCGTGCTGAAGAAGATCGGGTGCGTCATGCCCTTGTGTTGGAGCACCTTAATCTGGAGCTGTTCCAAGAGAAGGCAGCGATTCAGGAACAGCGCGATATCAGTGAACAATTCATTGAATCGGTTCGCGAAGGGCTTGTCATGTCTGACCGTTCAGGTACGATCACGATTGTGAATCGCAGAATCGAAGAGATGTTCGGACTCGGTAATTTCCTTGGAGAATCCATAACTGACTTGGCTCAAGCCATCGATTCAATGGTGCAGACTAACGACTTCAATCTGACAGAACAGACAAGAGCGTTTCTGAATGGAGAACAAGCATTCATCGAGACCAATTTCTGTTTTGACAATGTGGAGCAAAGCGTATTTTCGTTGTATATGAAACAGATGGACGTGCCGGGGAAAAATCATGGATTCCTGCTCGTATTTCGTGACTTAACGGGTGAAGAGCGGCTGAATCGGATGAAAAATGAGTTGATCAGCGTGGTTTCCCATGAACTTCGTACACCTGTGGCTACCATCATGGGATATGTTGAACTGATGTTAATGTATGACCTTCCGGCATCCCAACGTAAAGAATTTATGGAGACCATTGCATCTGAAGGCAAACGTCTGAGCAGCTTGCTTGATGATGTGCTTGATATTCAACGTCTGGATAACGAAGGCATGACTTACCATATGACCTACGTTCCTCTCGTGGACCTGGTTGAAGGTGTAGCAGAGCAGTGGAACATGAAGTCTTCTCAGCGAATCTATGTGCATGCCTTTAATGGTGATCTCTTTGCTTATGCGGATCAGAACCGGATCGTTCAAGTATTGCATAATCTGATAGGTAATGCGGTAAAGTACTCTCCAGGAGCAGAGCGAATTGATGTCACATTATGGGAAGAAGAGGGAGCCCTATGCATTGATGTACGGGATTATGGCATAGGTATTGCCGAGAGTGAGAAGGATCTGCTCTTTAACAAATTCTATCGTGTAGATAATTCGGATCATCGTCAGATTGGTGGCACGGGCCTCGGATTATATATCTCCCGCAAAATTGTGGAGGACCATCAAGGGAGTCTGACCTTCATGTCGGCTCCAGGGAAAGGCAGTACGTTCAAAGTCAGGCTGCCCAAACAGGACGTTGTCCTCTAGTCTGTTTACCGTAAGTTAATATCGTATCGTGAGCTTTTATCTTTTGGCACGTGACCGTGCGGAAGGTAAAGGCTTTTTTTATCGTTCTAACTTTGTTTTTCTTCATCTGGGATAAAAAAACGGGAATTTTTGCACACTGTATATAGAGCCATAATTTGCATCCTATGCAAAAGGAGGGCAACCCGTATATGTTCCGCAAACAAGAGAAAACGCTCATCATCGTTTGTCTGGTGGCGGCTGTAGTTGTACTGTACGCCGTGGTCAAAAGCATCATCCGCATTATGAGTTATTAAAAATCCTGTCTAGGCCTGTACATAACCCATAACGATACAACGAAACAATCAAATAACGATAACGATTACGCTGAAAGAGGAGTGTATCCATGTCATCTCTGGACCCTGTACTGCTCAGCCGGATTCTGACCGGTCTGACCCTGTTTGTGCATATTATCTTTGCTTCCATTGGTGTAGGTGTTCCGCTCATGATTGCTTTGGCTGAATGGCGGGGGCTACGTACCAATGACATTCATTACACCTTGCTGGCTCGTCGGTGGGCGAGAGGTTTTGTGATCACGGTGGCCGTAGGTGTAGTTACAGGCACATCCATCGGCTTACAGCTGAGCTTGCTGTGGCCCATGTTTATGCGTGTCGCTGGTCAAGCGATTGCATTGCCGCTTTTTATGGAGACATTTGCTTTTTTCGTAGAAGCGATATTTCTCGGAATTTACCTATACACCTGGGATCGTTTCAAAAAGAAATACACGCACATGTTGTTGCTTATTCCGGTAGCTCTTGGCTCATCCGCTTCCGCGATATTTATCACAACCGTGAACTCATTCATGAACCAGCCACAAGGTTTCACCTTGATTAACGGCATCATGAAAGATATCGATCCCATTGCCGCGATGCTGAACCCGGCGACACCAACGAAAGTGTCCCATGTGCTCGCTTCGTCCTACACGCTGAGTGCAGGCGTGCTGGCAGGGATTGCGGCGTTCAGTCTTTTGCGTGGACGAGATCATGTGTATTACAAAAAAGCGCTCAAGCTCACAACCGTTTCTGCGCTTGTGTTTGCGATTAGCACCGTTATGATCGGTGATTCTTCAGGCAAATTTCTGGCGAAATATCAGCCTGAGAAGCTTGCGGCTGCCGAGTGGCATTTCAAAACGATGAAGGAAGCACCGCTCGTCTATGGCGGGATTCTGGATGAAAACAACGAGGTCAAATATGCTATCGAAATTCCTTATGCGCTGAGCATTTTGGCTGGTAATCGACCGGATACAGAAGTGAAGGGACTGGAAGAATATCCTGCCGATCTCAGGCCGCCGTTGTCCATCCATTACATGTTTGACCTGAAAGTGACAACAGGGGTTATCATCCTGCTGATTCCGGTACTGTACGTGCTTCGTCGCTGGCTTCCGGGACGCAAACCTTATCCCAAATGGCTGCTGCTTGGCATCGTGCTTCTCGGCCCACTGGCGATGATTGCGATTGAACTTGGCTGGATGTTTGCCGAGGTGGGGAGACAGCCCTGGATTTTGCGCGGATATATGAAGGTGTCCGAGGCGGCAACGACCTCGACTTCGGTTGGATGGATGCTCGTGCTGTTTATTCTGCTGTATTTGGTGCTGTGTTTCTCCTGTATCCGCGTGATCAGCAAGTTGTTCCGTAATAAGGAAGCGGAGAAGGAACTGGATTCGCTTGGACTGGAAGGAGGCATCGTGCATTGAACTTTGAAATTGCAGGCATCGCGATATTGTGGACGTTTCTGTTCGGTTATCTGATCGTGGCGTCGATTGACTTTGGCGCAGGATTCTTCAGCTTTTACAGCATATTGACCGGACATGAAAACAAAATTCATAACATTATTCAGCGCTACCTCTCCCCGGTGTGGGAAGTGACGAATGTGTTTCTCATTTTCTTTGTGGTGGGGCTGGTCGGCTTCTACCCGGATAGTGCGTTCTTTTATGGTACAGCTCTGCTTGTTCCGGGTTCGCTAGCGATTGTGCTACTGGCAATCCGGGGGGTGTATTACGCCTACAATACCTATGGTAACCACGGGAAAAATAGCAGCATCTATCTGGCATTGTACGGAGCAACGGGGTTGCTGATCCCGGCAGTGTTCTCCACCATTTTGGCGATATCCGAAGGCGGGATTATCGAGCAGGTAGGCGAAAAGGTATTTTTTCGCTGGCGTGAATTTCTGACAAATCCCTATACATGGTCTGTTGTATTGCTGGCCTTGGTGAGTGTGCTGTACATTTCGGCGATGTTCCTGTCCTATTACGCGAAGCGAGCGGGCGATGAACCGGCCTTTGGCGTACTTCGGGAGTATGCGTTGCTGTGGAGCTTGCCCACGATTTTTGCGAGTTTCCTGGCCTTCCTGCAAATTAACAAACAAAATCCGGCTCACTTTGAACGTATGGTGGACATGTCATGGATGTTTATCGCATCCTTTATCTGTTTTGTTATCGCAGTGTCGCTTGTGTGGAAGGAGAAATACCTGGGCTGGTGTTTTATCGCGGTGATGCTCCAATTTGCCTTTGCCTGGTACGGATATGGTCGCTCACATCTGCCCTATATTCTGTACCCGTACATCAACATTTACGATAGCTTTACGAACCGAACGATGGGGATTGCGCTGATCACGGCATTCAGTCTCGGGCTCCTGGTGCTCATCCCATCGCTGGTGCTGATTATGAAGTTGTTCCTGTTTGATGCCAATTATGTGCGCGGTAACGCCGGGAAAAGGAAAGGATGACTTCGCCATGTTTGCGACGACGATTTTGAATATTCTCTATATGCTGTCTGCTCTGCTACCCCGGCAACTTTCGGTGCTGAGATCTGCGTGGCCCGCTGGTATTTATCCGGGTGTGCACTTGCATCCGCTTTTGGAAGAAGGGGTGAAAGGCATACCGGGGATCACGGGGCTCAGCTTTTTTGAGACGTTTACGATCATGTATGCTCCGCCTCTGATTATGGTGACCGCGATTGTCTTTCTGTTTATCTATATGGCGGTATGCAAAAATCCAAAGGAATGATTACATTGCCGCTGTAGTTATGTCAGGTGGTACGTCCACTGCCGATGCGGGTAATCTGATGTTAAGAACTGAGGAAGGGAGGAGGCCCCTTCATGCCCAAAATTCGTTATAACAATATCGATAATGTCAGTACAGACAAAACGCTGAAGGAGTTCAAGCAGTGGAGAGAACAGCGGCGCCGCAAAGTAAAGGACTATTCCTACAAGGTGCCGAAGCACGAGCCTGAACTGGATTATTTACATGCCAACCGGGAAGAAACCACGATCACGTGGATCGGACACTCCACCTTTTTCATCCAATATTATGGACTGAACATTGTGACCGACCCGGTGTGGGCGGAAAAAATGGGGTTTCAACGCAGACTCGGTGCCCCCGGCATTCCGATTCAGGATATTCCGCCGCTCGACGTCATCCTTATCTCTCACTCCCACTATGATCACTTACATTTGGCTTCCCTGCGCAAATTGATTACATCGAAGACACTGCTGATTGTGCCGGACGGCCTGAAACGCAAGATGATCCGTAAGGGATTCCATCGCTGTCAGGAGATGAAATGGTGGGAGCATATGGTGCTCGGTGGAGTGAAGATTACGTTTGTGCCTGCTCAGCACTGGACACGCCGAACGTTATTTGATACGAATACGTCTCATTGGGGCGGTTACGTATTGGAGCCGAATCACGCCGTACATGTGTCAGAAGAGAGCGCAGCAGCAAAAGAAATGCCAGACCGGTCTGCTTCAGCAAATCCTGAATCACGGAAAGCTCACGATGACAAACAAGCAACAGGTTATCCACCTGTCCTTTATTTTGTGGGGGATACCGGGTATTTCAAGGAGTTCAAAACGATTGGTCAACGCTTCGACATTGGCGTAACGCTGATGCCGATTGGCGCGTATGACCCCGAATGGTTCATGACCTCCCAGCATGTGACACCAGAGGAGGCATTACAGGGATTCGTAGAAACAGGTTCGCAACTTATGGTGCCTATGCATTACGGAACCTTCAAGCTGGCGGACGACACACCCAAGGAAGCACTGGATCGGCTGGAGGCGGAGCGGGAACGACTCGACATCGCCAAGGAACGGATTAGAGTGCTTGGACATGGTGAAACTCTTCGCATCCGGCATGAAGCCGATGAGACCGAGTGAGCATGAATTAAAAATTCCATGAAAAGTATGTTAACCGGGCCTAACAAAAGTCAGGCAGATATGGTAATCTATAAACATACGTGCATGAACAGCATATTTACCAAAACTTTAATCCGTAAAAAGCGGCTGATTTTCGAATTTGCCGCTTTTTTGTGTTATAATATGGTGCCAGAATAGGCATCGGATATTGAATCCATGATTTACGCAGGTTGCTATTCATGCAGTATGCAGATTAACCAATAAAGGATGGTATGCTTAATGATCAGTACAAGCGGCATCACGCTCCGCTACGGAAAACGTGCACTTTTTGAAGATGTGAATATCAAATTCACGCCAGGCAACTGTTACGGCCTGATCGGTGCGAACGGAGCCGGCAAATCAACATTTTTGAAAATCTTGTCCGGCGAGATTGAAGCCAACTCGGGAGAGGTGCACATCACCCCGGGCGAACGTATGGCCGTATTGAAGCAAAACCACTTCGAATATGATGAGTACCCGGTTCTCGAAACCGTCATTATGGGTCACGCTCGTTTGTATTCCATCATGAAAGAGAAGGATGCTTTGTATGCGAAGGCAGATTTCACAGAAGAAGATGGATTACGTGCAGGTGAGCTTGAAGGTGAGTTTGCTGAACTGAACGGCTGGGATGCTGAGCCGGATGCAGCAGCACTCCTGATCGGTCTCGGGATCGATCGCGATATGCATGACAAAAAAATGGTAGAGCTTAGCGGTAACGAAAAAGTCCGCGTATTGCTTGCACAAGCGCTGTTTGGTCGTCCAAACAACCTGTTGCTCGATGAGCCTACCAACCACTTGGATCTCGAATCCATTCAATGGCTCGAGAACTTCCTGATGGATTATGAAGGTACCGTTATCGTGGTATCCCATGACCGTCACTTCCTGAACAAAGTATGTACGCACATCGCGGACATCGACTTTGGTAAAATCCAGCTGTACGTAGGTAACTATGACTTCTGGTACGAGTCCAGCCAATTGGCGCTTGCTTTGCAGCGGGATGCAAACAAGAAAAAAGAAGAGAAGATTAAAGAGCTGCAGGCCTTTATTCAACGTTTCTCCGCGAACGCTTCGAAATCCAAACAGGCGACTTCCCGGAAGAAACAACTCGACAAAATTACGCTGGATGACCTTCGTCCGTCCAACCGTAAATATCCTTTCATTAACTTCAAGCCTGAGCGTGAAGCGGGTAAACAATTGCTGACTGTGGATCGTCTAAGCAAAGCAGTTGAAGGCGAGAGCATGCTGAACGATATCAGCTTTGTGGTAAACAAAGGCGACAAAATCGCTTTTGTTGGCCCGAACGGCAACCCGAAATCACTGCTGTTTGATGTTCTGATGGGTGAAACAGAGGCGGATGCGGGAGAATATACTTGGGGTGTAACCACAACTCAGGCGTATTTCCCGAAAGATAACTCACAATACTTCGATGGTGTAGAGATGAGCCTCGTGGATTGGCTGCGTCAATACTCCAAAGACCAGGATGAGACGTACTTGCGTGGCTTCCTGGGCCGTATGCTGTTCTCCGGGGAAGAAGCTTTGAAAAAAGCAAGTGTATTGTCCGGGGGAGAGAAGGTACGCTGTATGCTCGCGAAAATGATGCAGACAGGCGCCAATGTGCTCATTCTGGATGAACCGACGAATCACTTGGATCTCGAATCCATTACGGCACTGAATAACGGTTTGATCGATTTTGATGGCACGATGCTGTTCACTTCCCATGACCATCAGTTCATCCAAACGATTGCAAACCGTATCATCGAAATTACGCCTACGGGCCTCATCGATCGTCAGATGAGCTATGATGAATATCTGGAAAGCGAAGAAGTAAAAGAGCTGCGTAACAAGATGTATCCTGTTGAAGCTTAATTCCTTTCCAAAATAAGAACACACAAAAAACCGCAAGGTCCTTCAAGAGGGCCTGCGGCTTTTTTGTGTTGTTGTACTGCAGCTGAATCGCTCCAGTAAATCTGTTGCAACCTAAGAGCCTCCTGTACGGCGACGCTGGTTGTTTGGCTTTTTATTGTTCTGGCTCTTCATGGCTTTAGGGCCGCCTTCAAAGTAAGCACCGGACTGGTTGCCGGAGTTTTGCTGTTCTTTCTTTTGTGCCAGCTTTTGACGGATCGCGTCTTGCAGGCTGATCTTTTTCGGTTCATTATTTTCGCTCATTATATATCCCTCCCGGTCTTGCAGTAAGCCGTCCAATTAGGACGGGATGTACTCATTTTATACGTTTTATAAAGGCCTCACAAGGGCAACCTGATAAAATGCTGCTTTCCACCAGTTTTACCTGAACCAACATTGTTTCTTCATCTCTAAAGCCCTGCCTATTGGAAACTTTGTTTCGGCTTGCCTACAGCCATGCTACCCGGCAACACTGTTTCTATAGACCCACACGGCCTGCATTTGGTACTATGGAAAAACTTAGTTATTGGAATCGTGAAAAGGAGTGTCGTCCCCTTGAACGCTTATGAAGAAATACGTAAAGGAGAGCGGGGAGCCTGGATCAGCATCGCGGCGTACCTCGTTTTGTCTGCATTTAAGCTGATTTGTGGATATCTGTTTGCTTCCAGCGCTCTGGTTGCAGACGGTATCAATAATGCTACGGATATTGTGGCATCTGTGGCAGTATTAGTTGGCCTGCGCATATCGCAAAAGCCGCCGGATTCGGATCACGCCTATGGCCATTTTCGGGCTGAGACGATCGCGGCATTACTTGCCTCATTTATTATGGCGGTTGTAGGACTTCAAGTATTGGTTGAGGCGGTCCGATCCTGGTATGCTGGCGATTACACTGCTCCGAACCTATGGGCGGCCGGCGTAGCTTCGATCTGTGCTGTAGTTATGCTGGGGGTGTACCGCTACAACTCGCGTCTAGCCCAAAAAATTAATAGCCAGGCTTTGCATGCGGCGGCTAAAGATAATCGTTCCGATGCCTGGGTGAGTATCGGTGCTGCCGTTGGCATCGTTGGTTCACAATTCGGACTTCCTTGGCTGGATAAAGTAGCTGCTATACTGGTAGGGCTGCTGATTTGTAAAACAGCGTGGGAAATTTTCCGTGATTCGACTCATCTGCTTACCGATGGCTTTGATCAAAAGCAATTGACGGATCTAAGATCTGCCGTTGCCCGGGTTCCTGGTGTAGAAACGATCAAGGATGTGAAGGCGAGAGTACATGGTAGCCATGTTCTGGTAGATGTGGTCATTGAAGTCGACGGGGGATTAACACTGGTAGAAGGTCATGAAATCTGTAATCAGGTGGAGTCACGACTGAAACGTTCGCATAACATTATGCACGTTCATGTACATGTTGAGCCTCGATCTGAAGAGATACACCTGTCATAAATCACTTGAAGCAGGAGTTTTCACAAAATAGATATAGCAAAAAGAGGACAGACGCGAGTGTGGCGTACTGTCCTCTTTACTTATGTTAGAAACGATTATACGATATTATTGAATCGCAACGTGAATCCAGGCTTTGCCTTTCCAAGTGTATACTTGGACCCATTCGCCGCCGTCGAATCCGTCAACAATTTCACCTGTTGTATCAACGACTTGCGCGCTCAGAGCACCGATCGGTTTACCGTTTGGTGCATCATAGAACCATGTGCGTTCCAGCAAGTTGAGCAACATGGTTGGCATTACAACCTCGTCACCCGGTTTTACAAGCGGCTCTTCGAACATTAAGTCAGATCCAGGCACAGGATTATTACCATTTACGCTGTAGGTACTGCCTGTCACGGTTTCAACCTTGCCTTCAACAGTCTGAACAGCAGGTTTGTTCACTTCTACAGCCGGTTTTGTTGTTGCCGGTGTAGTTGTAGTTGCTTCAGTACCGGAAGTTGTTGGTGTTACCGTGCCGGTAACCGCTTCCTCAGCACCTGCAGCGGCAGCCATGGAACCCATCAATGTTAAAGCAGCGGCAAAACTTACGATTTTTTTCATTTGTTTTTCCTCCTCGGTTAAATATGTAGTTTTTGGTGTCCTGTGTTAAAAGTAACCAAGCAAGCTCACCTATGAATCACAAATTATAACAATTTTTTCTTGGTTCCTCCAGAGTCAACTGGCGCATATGTGGGTATATAGAAAGCCTGTAAAAATCAGACTTACGAGGCATGAAATCGGGCTGACCATATCATTAAAGTCCTGTTTTTGAGAACTCTTCGGCGGTGTTTTCTGGAATAAAGCAGAAGGGAGTGTAATACATAAATATAGAAAAATAGGTAGGTCTACCTGTCCTGGAACGCACAAAAGCCGACATGCCTGGAGGCATCATCGGCTTTCGTATGTAATGCAATCATCAGATTTAGACATCCACATTTATCGCATTCGGCTTCGTCCCGTAATAAGGGAAATGACAAAGAGTACAACAAAGATGAAGAACAATACTTTGGCAATGGAGGCAGCTGCTTCAACAATTCCGAAGAACCCGAAGATTCCGGCAACCAGAGCGATAATCAGAAAAATGACAGACCATTTTAACATGAGAATCCATCCTTTCGTGTTATAGTTTGTGGCGTGAGTTGAGTGTCTCACTGCCCTGTGTAGTCTAACCTTAACCGAGGTCAAATGACTTGAAACATGGTGTTTTTTTCTTCTTCTATACGTCGCTGGAGGGACATTTTTCTTTGTTTCGCCCGGGAAAGCCTCGGGTAACTATAGCAATAACAAAACCGAACGCAACCATGGAAAGAGAGGTTCTTTTATGATCTATCAACTGAGCGTGGCCCTAATTGCAGTGGCATTTGCTGTACTGGTTTTCTTTTTGATTCGCACATTAAAATCTGCCCAGAGCTCACTGGACAATGTTTCTCAGACATTGCAGGAAGTGCAGAAAACGATTGATGAACTCAGTTATGAAGTAAAACAGACAGTACGACATGCCAATGACATTACGGCTGATGTGCAACACAAAATGAAGAAGATTGACCCGGTAATGGAATCCGTTGAGAATTTGGGAGAAGTTCTAAGTGAAGTAACGGCGGCTGCCAAGCAGGTGTCCACTACACTGATGACTCGATTTCAGAATAGACCCTCCAAAGCAGAAGCAGGCAAACCGTCTCAATCCAATCAGGTAACAGCTCCACCTGCGACGCCCGCGGAGCGTACCGTGCAATCTTATGAAGCTACATATCAGGATAAAACAAAGGGCGGGAAGAACTGGATGAATTATGTTGATCTTGCCGCTAATGTGTGGCAACGGATGCGTAAATAACGTGACTGCTTTCTGAAAATTGGTGAAGCCTTCAGGGCGGTGATGAACTTGATGAAAGGGTGAGAATCATGATGAAACTACTGCTAGTGACTATGTTTAGCGTAATTTCTCCCTTTTCCGTTCAACCGGCAGCAACACCAGCTGCTCATGACATGCAATGGACGGTAATGGAGGAACAGGAGCCAGAGATGACTTTGGCTATGGATCGTTCCGGGACGTTCGAGCAGTTTCGGACTCTGAATGGCGTTTCACTGGAGGATGGAAAGCATGAATTATTTGCCAAGTTAGGTCAGCCAGTTGCCGTCAAAGAAGATCCTTATATGGGATGTCCGGAATATCATTTCCGTCATGTGAATGTGGGGATATGTGAAGACACAGACATGATTCAGTTCATCCGTGTGGATGGCTCGCATGACTACTTGAACTTGAATGGGAAGTCTGTCCCAATGCATATGGATGCTATACATCAAATCTTGGGCGAGCCTTACGCTGTTGCTGAAGATGGCGAGGTATTTCTTCGTGGTCATTACGCGATCAAAGTATATATGAAATCAGGCTCTAAACAGATTGATGCTGTTGACTTTTTCGACGATACGGTTTCCTGAGATTCTGATCCAGCCTACGTTTCAACGTAAAATAGTATGGTTATATACTATAAGAGCGCGATAAAGAAGATTAATCAGAGGAGAGTGGAAACGATGAATTCAACCAACGCACAGGCGTATGCCAAAGTGGTAGAAAACGGAGTTCAAGCAGTAGAAGCGGTGAAAGAGTTGCAGACTACTGGATACTTAGCTGATCATATCTTCGTTCTAGCCCATGAGAAGGATCGTACGGATCGCATTGCAGATACCGCAGATGCTAACGAGATTGGCATCAAGGAGGAAGGTTTATTTGATTCCATGGCGAATCTGTTCCGTTCACGCGGTGACGAACTTCGGGCCAAAATCGTATCGATGGGGTTTACCGAAGCCGAGGCTGATTTCTATGAAAGTGAATTGGATAAAGGCAAGGTACTGATCATTGCCAAAAAGAAAGACTAATATGTACATCCTGAACGCAGGAGTGTTATATCAAATAGTGCCCTGCGGTGAACCGGGACAGACTTAACCAAAAACATAGATAAGGAATGGGGGGAACCCCATTCCTTATCTATGTTTTTGCAAGTTCTGCCTCAGTAATGGGCCAGGCACCTGGTATAAACCGTTGCAAAAACCATAAAATCAAGGGAAAGCTACCTCTAATGGTTTGATTTGCTGATAGTCATTTTCTGGATTTATCATTATAGTTAGACTAGGAATTGTTATGTCTACTGCCCGCTCTGGATGCGAAATATGTATAAATAAGGTTGTTCGTTGAATAGATAACTATCGACAAACCCGGACGCCAAAGATAAGGAGATAGAAATGAGAATACTTATTGTTGACGATAATCCGACGAATGTCATTATCATTCGAGAAATTTTGAAAAAAGAAAATTACCGCGATATTGTGACAGCAAGCTCAGCTATGGAGATGTTCGAAGTATTGGGAATTGGTGAAGATCACAGCGAACTGCGTCCAAAACCCTCGGATATTGACCTGATCTTGTTAGATATGATGATGCCGGAGATGGATGGCATCGAAGCGTGCAGTATTGTACAGAAATATGAAAATCTGAAAGATATCCCGATTATTATGGTAACTGCTATTGGTGATTCCAAGAAGCTGGCCGAAGCGCTCGATGCAGGTGCATCGGATTATGTAACGAAGCCGATTAACAAAGTGGAATTGATGGCCCGAATCCGGCTAGCCTTGCGTCTGAAACAGGAGAAAGACTGGCACAAGGAGCGTGACCAGCGGATTCAGGATGAGCTCAAACTGGCGGCGATGGTGCAAAGCGCCGTGCTGAGTCATGCCATCGAAGATCCGTTATTTCAGGTACATGCCATCTATAAACCGTCCTTTGAGCTAGCAGGTGATTTGTACTCCTGGTTCCCGCTTGGAGAGGGGCGATATGGGGTTTTGCTTCTGGACATGATGGGTCATGGCATATCTTCATCCCTGTTCACGATGTTTATCGCATCTGTGCTTAAGGATACAGTGACGACATATGTAGACCCGGAGAAGGTCATTCAGGAGTTAAACCGTCGCTTTAACCAGTTGCATCTGGGCAAACAACTGGTGCAGTACTACTTTACCGCGATCTATTTAGTCGTAGACACGCGTATGAAACGGATTGATTATGTCAATGCAGGGCATCCTCCAGCTCTGTTTTTCCGTAGTGACGGCAGTGTAACTTCATTTGACAGCGTATGCTACCCGGTGGGTTTGTTCGACAAAATGGAAATTGAACCGCAGACCATTCATTACGAAGGCGATGGACATATTGCGATGTATACGGATGGCTTGCTTGAAGCCGTTCAGGGCGATCAGGAGCAACAGTTGGAATTTTTGAAAGAGCAATTAAGAGGCTCCCATGCATGGAATGAAGAGGCGATGCAGGAATTGTTCTTCGATGATGAATTGAATCCGGAACGGGACGATGATAAGTGTCTCGTGTGGATTACGCTAGATAAAGGGGCGGTAATGGAATGAAAATCAGAAATAAACTGCTGATTGGTTTTACCGCCTTGATGGCCATTATGATTGCTCTTACTTTTGTAAGCTATGAGCGGCTTAACAGCAGTAATAAACAGATCGACCAGATGTATCAGGAACGTTATCTCAAGGTGCGATTTACTTCCGCGGCACGTGGGGAAGTCAATGATATTGCCAAAGTAGTAGCTAACTTGTTGTTAAACCCGAGCAATTCGGTCAGTGCGACAGAAGCAGATCTGAAGGAAATGAAGGAAAAAGGTGTCGGTTATCTGGAAGAGGTAAGAGATCGCGCAGATACGGCTACGGAGCATCAACTCGTGGATCGTGTGAATAATGCCTGGGATGCTTACACGAATTATGCGACAAGAGTCATCAGTCTGATGTCCCAGAGCCGGGTGCAGGATGCGAACAACTATCGCAACTCTACGGGACTTGCCGTTCAGAAGGAAGCCGTAGATAGCCTGAATGCCCTATCTCGTTATCAGGATCAGGAGATTGATGCCGAGATCAAGAATGCGAATGCCGCATATACCAGAGCGGTTCAGATTACGGTCAGCATCATGGTCGCGGGATTACTGCTTGCCCTGGGAGTCATCCTGTGGGTGCTTCCTAGTATTACGCGTGGGTTGAATACAGTGTCGATGATGATCACGAGTTTTGGCAAAGGTCGCTATAAAACGATCCGCCGGATTCAAATCAAGTCCACGGATGAGATCGGTCAAATTGCCACCGTGTTCAAAGATGTGTCTAACGATCTGGAAGAGAAGCTGGAGATCGAGAAAGCCTATGTGCAGGCTCAGCAGGATCAGAACTGGATGAGTTCCAACATTGCGAGAGTGCCCGAACTTCTTCGGGGAATCGGCTCCATTCGTCAAATTTCCCAGATGTTTATCAGTGAATTTACACCTGTGCTCGGTGCGCAGCTGGGTGTAGTGTACTTGATCGACGAAGAGAAGCATCCAGATGAGCTGAGACGTTATGGTTCATATGCTTTTGAAGAAAATGGAGAGCTCGGTAAAGAGGTGTATCGGATCGGGGAAGGCATGATTGGTCAGGCTGCCCTGGATATGAGTCCAATTGTGCTGGATCATACACCTGACGAATATGTGAGCATCGGTTCTGCTTCGGGTTCTGCGCGAGCTGCAGGAATTATGATCTACCCGGTTGTGTTTGAAGACGAATTAATCGGTGTGGTGGAGCTGGCTTCGTTCGAAGGTTTTAATGAGATGCACAAGCAGCTGTTCGGTCAGTTGATTATGAATTTGGGTGTCATCCTCAATAATGTTCGGCGACGTCTTCGTGTGGAAGAGTTGCTGCGGGAGTCGCAGGCGCTTACGGAAGAGTTACAGGTGCAATCCGAGGAACTGCAGACACAGCAGGAAGAATTGCGCCGTTCCAATGAGAATCTGGAAGAACAGACGGATGCGCTTAAACGTTCGGAGGAGTTGCTACAGCGTCAGCAGGAGGAATTGGAACATTTTAATACCGAACTGATTGCCAAAACGCGTGCGCTTGAAGAACAGGTACGTGAAGTGGAAGAGAAAAATGATGAAATAGAGAAAACGAAGACACAATTGGAACAACAGGCGATGCAATTGTCGATGACCAGTAAGTACAAGTCGGAATTTTTGGCCAATATGTCGCATGAACTTCGTACTCCACTGAACAGTCTGCTCATATTGTCTCAGTTATTGTCGGAGAACAAGGATGGCAATCTCAGCAGCAAACAGCAGGAATATGCACAAACCATTTATATGTCAGGTGCAGATTTGCTGAAGATGATTGATGAGATTCTCGATCTGTCTAAAGTAGACGCAGGCAAGATGGACATCAACTACGAAACCGTCCGATTGGATGAATTAACGGGCTTTGTCACCCAGAACTTTGGTCCGATGGCTAACAAGAAGGAACTGGATCTGAATATTGATTTTGATAGCTCACTTCCGGAATGGATTTATACAGACAGTCATCGGGTGAAACAAATTTTAAGAAACCTGTTGTCCAACGCATTCAAGTTTACAAACCGTGGCTCGGTGAGTCTGATTGCTAAGCGTATGAAGCCAGAGGAATTGCCGGGATATCTGAATACGAATCAGGAATACCTTGGATTCAGCATCAAAGATACCGGCATTGGCATTCCATCTGACAAGACGGATCTGATCTTCGAAGCGTTCCAGCAGGTAGACGGCACAACCAGTCGTAAATACGGTGGTACGGGACTTGGTTTATCGATTAGCCGCGAATTGGCACGTCTGCTCGGTGGGGCTATACAGGTGGATTCCTCAGAAGGAGTGGGAAGCACCTTTACCCTGTTCCTGCCGGATAATCATGAAGAGGCTGAATGGGCAGAGGAAGAAGCAGCAAGGGAAGCAGCGGTATCTTCAGAACAACAAGCGCTAGTGCCGGATATTCAGCCTGCCCGTTCTTCGCAACAATCCATTCTTGTCTCTGACCCGGAACGAACTCGTGTGGCTGAATTATCGCCTGCTCGTAGTGCAGAGCTGACACGCATAGAAGACGATGCTAATGCCATCGTAGAAGGTGATAAAACGTTGCTGATCATCGAAGATGATGTAAAGTTTGCCCACATTCTGATGGATATGGCGAGAGGCCGGGGCTTCAAGGCATTGGTTGCTCTTCAGGGAGATACGGGGCTGGAGATGGCCCGTGAATACTTGCCTGACGCAATCATTCTGGATATCCAGCTGCCTGTGATGGATGGTTGGACGATTTTGGGCGAGCTAAAGAGCAGCTCCGTAACACGTCACATCCCGGTGCATGTCATTTCGGTTGTGGATGATATGAAACAAGGTTTGATGATGGGGGCCATCGCATATCTGAAAAAGCCATCCAGCAAAGATTCGCTGGATAAAGCATTCTCCCATATCGAATCCTATACGGAAAATCAATTAAAACGACTGCTCATCGTTGAAGATGATGAAATTCAGCGCAAAGCAATCATTGAATTGATCGGTCATGATGATGTTGCTATTACGGCTGTTTCTACAGGGCAAGAGGCACTGAATGAACTGCACAGCCAGCGTTACGACTGCATGGTGCTGGATCTGATGCTGACGGATATGACGGGTTTCGAATTGCTCGATCAGATTCGGGATGATGAATATCTGAATGACTTGCCAATCATCATTTATACGGGTAAAGAGCTGGATTCCAAGGAAGAGATGAAACTTCGTAAATATGCGGAATCGATCATTATCAAAGACGTGAAGTCACCGGAGCGATTGTTGGACGAAACGACATTGTTCCTGCATCGGGTAGAAGCCAACCTGCCCGAGGACAAACGCCGTATTTTGCAGAAGCTTCATAACAAAGAGACCTTGTTCGAAGGCAAGAAAATATTGCTAGTCGATGATGATATCCGGAATGTGTTTGCATTATCCAGTGTGCTTGAAGGGTACCGAATGGATGTTACGTTTGCTGAGAACGGTCGTGAGGCGCTGGAGGCACTGGAGAAAAATCCGGAGTTTGATCTGGTGCTGATGGATATGATGATGCCAGAGATGGACGGATACGAAGCGATGACACGGATCAGACAGAATCCGAAATTTGATAAATTGCCGATTATTGCGCTCACAGCGAAGGCGATGAAAGAGGATCGAGGGAAATGTATTGAGGCTGGAGCATCCGATTATGTGAAAAAACCGATTCAAACCGATCAATTGTTATCGTTAATGCGGGTATGGCTGTATTCGTAAGCGTATGGTTTGGGTAATGAAGGACAATAACGCATACGCAAGTAACCAAAGATGAAGTGGAGAGAAGCTATGACACCGTGGGAACCTAACGAGACGGGAGCAGATACGATCCGTATACCGCAAGATGAAGAACGGGAACTGATTGAGATTGAATTGCTGCTGGAAGGAATGCATCGTTTGTATGGGTATGACTTCAGAAATTATGCGTTGCCATCCCTGAGACGAAGAATATGGCATTATGCGCATGCAGAAGGAGTGAAAAGCATATCCGGGCTACAGGAAAAGGTACTGCACAACCGTTCATCGTTTGAACGGTTCGTACAGAATTTATCCATTCCGGTAACGGAAATGTTCCGAGACCCATCGCTTTTTCGCATGTTTCGCGAAAAGATCATTCCTATTCTGAGAACCTATCCTTATATTCGGATATGGCATGCAGGCTGCTCTACGGGTGAAGAAGTGTATTCCATGGCGATTATGCTGCATGAGGAAGGTCTGTATGACAAGGCACGAATCTATGCAACGGATATGAATGACCGCTCACTGCAACAGGCCAAGGAAGGCGTATACGGTATTGAGAAAATGAAGTTGTTTACAACAAATTATCTGGAGGCAGGGGGCACGAAAGCCTTCTCCGAATACTATACAGCGAAATATAATTCCGTTATATTTCACCCGTTTCTTCAGAAAAACATTATTTTTGCCGAACATAATTTGGCAACAGACCGGTCATTTAATGAGTTTAACGTTATCTTTTGCCGCAATGTCATGATTTATTTCAACGATGAGCTGCGGAACCATGTGCATGGGCTGTTTCATGAGAGCTTGAGCCACTTTGGCATACTCGTTCTGGGATCGAAAGAATCCATTCATTTTACAGAATATAGTGATGCCTATGAGCCGTTAGACCGGACCGAAAAAATATACCGGAAGATCAAATAGGGGGTTAGGCTTAGTTATGGGGCTCAATGAACCAATCCACATATTACTGGTAGATGACCGCCCTGAGAACCTGCTTGCGCTCGAAGCGGTTCTGGAATCAGAGCAATACAAACTAGTCAAGGCAAATTCCGGAGAAGAGGCACTCCGGTGTCTACTTAAAGACGAATTTGCGGTCATTGTACTTGATGTGCAAATGCCTGGGATGGACGGGATTGAGACAGCGAAATTAATCAAGGCACGAGACAAATCCAAAGATGTGCCCATCATCTTCATTTCGGCGAATAGCAGAGAGGCCGAGCATTTGTTTGCCGGATATTCAGCGGGAGCCATTGATTATATGGTCAAACCGTTTATTCCCCAGATTTTGAAATCCAAAATCGAGGGCTTTGTAGAGATGTTTATCTCGAACAAAAGACTAAAGACACAGACGATGTTGCTTCACCAGAAGACGCAGGAGCTGGAGAAGATGAATCAGCAGCTTGTGCAGGCCAAAGAAGAAGCCGAGATTGCCGCTAATGCCAAAACGGAGTTTTTGGCCATGATGAGCCACGAGATCCGTACGCCGATGAACGGAGTCATTGGCATGGTGGACCTGTTGATGGAAACCGAGTTGAAGGAAGATCAGAAGGAATATGTCGATATCGTTCGCCGTAGCGCCGATGCACTCGTCACGGTAATTAATGATATTCTAGATTTTACCAAGATGGAGTCCGGCAAGATGGAGCTGGAGGAGCATCCATTTGAACTTGTTTCCTGCATACGTGAAGTGCTCGGTCTGTTCGCTGCAGAAGCAGGTAAGAAAAGTCTGGAACTGGATTTTTTCCTGGAAGATGCTGTGCCTGAATTAATCTATGGAGATATGGCACGCCTCCGCCAAGTGCTTCTGAATTTGATCGCCAACGCGGTGAAATTTACGGAGCAGGGCGGTGTTTATCTCATTGTGTCCGTGAACGAAGAGAAGGAAGGCAACATGTCTTTGGAGTTTGCTGTCAAAGATACAGGAATAGGCATCGCACCTGAGAAAGTGGATCGCTTGTTCCAGCCGTTCTCTCAGCTTGATACGTCCATGACTCGAAAATATGGTGGAACTGGCCTTGGTCTGGCGATCTGTAAAACACTGGTAGAGATGATGGGTGGGAAGATTTATCTCGATACCTCTGAAAAGCGGGGAGCTACCTTTGTGTTTACCATTCAGGCCAAGCGTTACATTGAAACGGAACTGGTTCAGGGGAGCGGCGAAGAGAAGCTGACAGACGTTAGTCATGAAGATAAACATGCAACGGTATTAATCGTGGATGACCATCCGATCAATCAGAAGTTGATGGCCATCATGTTGCATAAGCTTGGACTTCTCTCCGATATTGCGGAAGATGGGCAGAAGGCTCTGGACATGGTGATGGAAAGCCCGTCGCCATATGACTTTATTTTTATGGATCTACAGATGCCAGTGATGGATGGTCTGGAATGTACGAGAAAAATACGCGCAAGCGTGTCCCAGAAGCAGCAACCTGTCATTATAGCCATGACAGCTAACGTAATGGAAGGTATACAGCAGCGCTGTACCGAGGCTGGAATGGATGATTATATCAGCAAGCCGGTGAAAATGGGTAGTGTCAAACAGAAGCTTTCCCATTATCAGAAAAAACGCCAGGTTATTAATCCGGGTGGTTCAGCAATGGATCAGGCCAATTGAAAGTTTTACCAGTTATGTTTCCTGTTTCACTCGTGCGTAAGTTGGGTTATAAGGTAAGGAAACCATTGATCAGGAGAGAGATGTCTAATGAATACAAATAAAAATGAAAAATTCAACGCAAGAACCGAAACACATGACGGTGTATGCACAGTGTATCTGACTGGCGAACTGGATTTGTCGGTTGCTCCTGACTTCCGTTTGGTAATGGAACCGCTCGTGGACAATAAGGAGCAGGATCTGATTATTAACATGAAAGATCTGAAGTACATTGATAGCACAGGGATTGGTATCCTGTTATCTGTTCTCAAGGCTAGACACGGAATGGAAGCTCGCTTTGAAGTACAGGAAGTTCCTGCGCAAATTCAGAAACTTTTTGATATGACGGGTATAGCCAAATTCTTTGTTACACAGAAGAATTCCCAATAGGAAAGGATCGAAAAAGGAATGAATGCAGAAGTCCAAAGAATTACGCTGAATTTACCGGCGACAGCTGAATATGTGGATATTGTAAGACTTAATCTATATGGTGTTGCGTCCAAAATGGGATTCTCTTATGAAGACATCGAGGATATGAAGGTTGCTGTGTCCGAAGCCTGTAACAATTCCGTATTGTATGCCTACTCTCATGAAGGCGGCATGGTTGAAGTCGTTTTTGAAGTCGATGGTGAGACTCTCGCGATCACTGTCAAAGACGAAGGTTCCAGCTTCGAGAATGTGAACCCAGCCGTATCACGTTCCGGACTTCATGACAAAGAACTGACAGACGCTCAGATTGGCGGACTTGGGTTCTACCTGATGCAAGCCTTGATGGATGATGTCAGTGTTGAAAGTGAGACGGGCAAAGGTACGAAAGTAGTACTCGTAAAACGTCTTGCAAAAAGTGAGGAGAAAGTATGAATGAGAAAGTGACTCCCCCAGAGTCCATGTCTGAAGCGATTGGTTTGATCTGGGAATACCAACAAACACAGGACAACGAAATCGCTACGGTTCTGATCCGCAAGTACGAGCCGATGGTCAAAATGGCTGCGGGTAAAATTGCCCGGAATCGACCGGATTTATATGAGGATCTGTACCAGACAGGTCAAATGGCTTTGATCCGATTGTTGAAGCAATATGATATCAATCTGGGGATTCCATTTGAACCGTATGCGATGAAAAGTATGATCGGTCATATGAAAAATTATCTACGGGATAAGTCATGGTACATTCAAGTACCGAGAAGAATCAAGGAAAAAGGGGCATTGGTGCAACATGCCATTGATGAGCTGACGGTAAAGCTAGAACGTTCACCCGGGGTTAATGAGATTGCTGAGTACCTGGATCTTACTCCGGAGGAAACGATTGAAGTTCTGGCCGGTCGGGAGTGTTACCACTATGTTTCTCTGGATTCTCCATTATCTCAGGATGACAGTGCCGCGACACTTGGTGAACTGATCAGCGCGGATGTGAATGACTTTGATTCGGTGGAAAAACGAATGGATTTACAGCAGGCATTAGGTCAGCTTAAGGAGCAAGAACAGAAAGTACTTATTTTAGCCTTTCAGGATGGACAGTCACAGCGGGCTATAGCCCAGAAACTGGGTGTCTCGCAGATGAGCGTCTCCCGGATCCAGAAAAGGGCTACGGAGAAACTGAAGCAGATTATGTCTAACGCTTCTTTGCTATGATACACTATTCCAATTGTTGCCCCAATACGGCTTGACGAGGACACGGTATTGCACTGGATTGCATACGTGTCCTTTTTGAATTCATCGAGGGGGAGACTTGGCTGCAGTAAAACAAATATGTTCAGGAGGTATGTCAGGTGAATCAAGTCAAACTGGAAGCTCGGCGTGATCAGTTATCCTGCTCCGAAGATTGGCAGTGGTGGGATTGGGTAGCACCGGATTCTAGTAGTATGGAAAATGCACTTCGTGATCTGGAACAGGCATTTCCAGAAATGCAATACTGGTTAAGCAAAATACCGGAAGCCGAATCAAACTACTTGTCCGTTCGTTATTTTAATGGCAAAGACGCGGTTATTTTTGGCTCCTTTTTATATGCTGTAAAAAATGAGAGAGAAGATCAACGAAGAGATAATCAGATATTTTTTTATGTCGACAAGCAACATTTGGTTACGCTCAATTTGGACGACAATACGAGGGGCATTATGAAATCGGGCGAACGAATGCATATGTTGCAACAATGTACGCAGGCCAGAGAAGGCATGTTTGTGCTTTTTCGGGCCATATTACATTATTATCATGTGGGAATGGATCATTTTGAGATGAATTTGCGTGATCTGGAGCGGAGAATGGAATCACGGAATGCGCGGACATTAATGGATCAGATTCTGGCAGCGCGTTTCGAATTGCTGTACTGGAGTAATCTGTTCATTCCTTACACCGAATTAATGGCCGCTTCCCGGGAAGCCTACCTTCATGAAATTACAGAGAATCGTTTCTATCAGCAACTTCAGTACCGTGTGGAGCGAATGGAGTGTCTGTTCCAGCATTATGAAAAGGAGATTGATACCTTAATCTCGATAGACAACGCGATATCAGGCGTGCGCGGCAACGAAATTATGAAGACACTGACGATTGTGACATCCGTATTCACACCTGCAACAGCCGCAGGTGCTATATGGGGGATGAATTTTGAGAATTTGCCCCTGATCGACAAAACATGGGGAGTCGTGCTTGTTATTGCGCTCATCATCTGTAGCATGATCAGCATGTATATATGGATGATGATGAAAGGATGGACAGGGGATTTGTTAAAAGTAAAATCTGCACAGTCCTCCGCACGGGGGAACTGGGACAGAGGAAAAAAGGAACCGCGATAGTCACAGACCGGGCGGTTCCTTTTTTATTTTTTGTAATCCTCAATGTAACCGAGCAAGTCGGCGATGTATTGACCCACGATAGGCATATTGACAAATTGGCTAAGAATGAAGGCAAGCAAACCGAGCACAACAAACGTACCGACGGTCAATCCAAGTCCACGAGCCATACCTGCGGTAAAGTTGGTAATGATTCGTTTCTTGGGACTACTGTAATTTTCAATGATGTCTTTGATCTGAGCCCTCTCCAGACTGTCGGCAATCTGATCAAGCCGTGTGTTTAGGCGCTTGACCTCGTGACGCAATTCGAATGGATGTTCACTGGTATCATACTGCTGTGCAGGTGTTCCTCCCGGTACTGAGGTGTTGCCATTAATCGTGACTTTACTCATATCTGTCATTCCTCCGTTCGCTTTGGATAAAAAATAGCCAGCTGGAATGCAGCTGGCTATTCATTGCTCGATCTCATCAGGCCTTACAGGCTTGTCGAGTTCAATTGTTTACGCGCATCTTCCTTCGCTTCTACGGAAGCGGCAGCCACTTCTTCAGATGCACGTGTTGCTTCCTCAGCAACATCTGCTGATGCTTTTCTTACGGAATCCATAACGTCATTGCGACCTTGGTTTACTGTTCTTGCCAGATCGGACGTTTTGGAAGATACCGTTTTGGCAATTTCAGAAGCTTTGTCACCAACAACAGTGGCTACTTCCTTTGTACGGTCAGTCACCATACCTACCTTTTCGGAAAGATCACCACGCAATTCGCGTCCTGGTTTAGGGGCGAATAACAAGGCAGCTGCAGCGCCCAGCAAACCTCCGATGAAAATGCCTTTGGCGAAAGTCGAACCACTTTGTACAGGATATTGTTCTTCTGCTTTATTCATGTCTAATCACTCCTTCATTAATTTGAGAAACAAATACGAAACAACGAACACCATCTAACCCGAATCAGGCAGCCTGTCTTAGCAGTCTGGACACAAGCCCCAGCAAGAATACAAAGAGCGCTGTACCAATGATGGCTGGAATGACGGCAAAGTTACCGATAACCGGTCCCCAGTTACCAAGCAAAAGTGCTCCCAGCCAGGCTCCGGCGAATCCGGCAATCATCGCACCAATCACGCCGCCCGGCATGTTATGACCGGCAAGTGCATCTCCAATCAAACCGATAATGATCGCCATGACAATGCTGATAATAATGCCCCACATAACAACCGCCTCCTTTCAACTTGATGCAGGATGTTGTCTGTTCGCGTTTGCTTACTTCGTATATAAACGCCGTGCAACATGGTGAAACAACTAACTGTCCGATGAATAAGCTGGAAATTAGATACAGGGGATCAAATGGCAGGGTGTTTTATTCCCTGAATCATACAGCCAATCCAGACGAAGCCTGCGGCAAATCCGGCAAAAACATCGGTAGGATAATGAACCCCCAGCATAACCCGACTCACGCCGATCAACATAACAAATAGAATACCGCAAATAACAGGAAGCCATCTTCTAATTACATCCCGTTCCTTCCATTCGATGGCCCAGATGACAAAAAGCATACCGTAAAAACCCATCGAAATCATGGCATGACCACTGGGATAACTATATCCATGCACAACGAGAAGATGATCCAGTTCGGGTCTGCTTCGTCTAAATATTTCTTTTAAGAACGTGTTCAAAATCCACATCATTCCGAAACTTGCGCAGATGGTATAACCATACATCATTGTTCTGGGATGACGCTGTAAGAAACATAACAGTGCGAACCCTGCTGCAGCGAGTGCTGATATTTTAAATGAACCGAGTGCCGTGATGAAGGAAGTGTAGGGTAGCAGAGACAGACGGGATTGCGAGTGAAGGTAAAATAGCTGCTGAACTTGACTGTCCAGTCGAATTAAACGTTCCAGACCCATCCACGCTCCGATACCAGCCAATAATAAAACAGTAGCTGAACTTAGCAGAGAAGCAATCAGGATGTATTTCAGCAGAGATTGCAAAGACATTACATGAGATGATTCAGATGATAGATGTTGAGAATTGCGCAACATAAGCAGTATCTCCTTCAAGAAAGGTCTATTGTTTCAGTCAGGCTGATAAAGCTTTACCCGAAACAACTGTCGAAAAAACTGTAAAACCGTCGTTTTTGTACTATACTAATGAGGATATCCCATGCAGCGCCGTGAAGCAAAGCAGAGATGAATTTGGGAATTTAAAAGGAGAGAAACTCGCGTGGAGAGTGCTTTGTTAGTTAAAGAATACCGTGCAGGCGTGATGGAGTGCGCTCATTACGGACACATATGTATTACAGATGAGCATGGCCGGGTTGTCTATTCGGCTGGTGATCCTCATTTCAGAGCGTTTACACGTTCATCCGCCAAACCGTTTCAAGCGATTCCAGGGATTCGGGCTGGAATAGGCGAACATTATAGTCTTAAACCACAAGAGATTGCGATCATGGCTTCATCACATCGTTCTGAGCCGGAGCATATTCAAGTGCTGGAGCATCTGGCTCATAAAATCGGACTTGGTGAGGAATGTCTGATCTGTGCACCAAGCTATCCGCTTAATGAAGAAAGCCGCAATAACTGGTTGAGGGCGCAAGGAGAGAAACGCAGAATACTGCATAACTGTTCGGGTAAACATCTGGGCATTCTGGGTTATAGTCAGATGAGAAAATTGGATTTGGAGAGCTATGCCGAGCCAGATCATCCAGTGCAACGGGAAATCCTTGAAACACTGGCAGGTCTCGCGGATATTGAAGTAAAAGACATTCAGTTAGGAACGGATGGCTGTGGTTTTCCGGTATTTTCGTTGCCTTTGTCTGCACTGGCCAATGCATATCTCAAGCTTGCATGTCCTGACCTGATTGCAGATGAGCCTACACGCATGGCTGTAAAGACGATCACTTCGGCTATGAATCAGCACCCTCTGATGGTCGGTGGCAAGAATCGAGTGGATTCAGTGTTGCTGGAGGACGATAATATTGTCGCGAAGGGCGGATTCAAGGGTGTATTTGGTTTTGCGCTGAAAAAAGAAAGACTGGGCATCACCTTCAAAGTGCTGGATGGCTCTGAGGAAGAATGGGCTTCCATTGCGCAATCGATATTGAAGCAACTGAACTATTCCAATCCCAAAACCATTGCCCGCCTGGCAGAAGTGTTTCCTGCAGACATACGCAATGATGCAGGGACGCTCGTTGGTAAAATGGATAGTGAATTTGTGCTCCACTCATGAAAAGATAGCGTGTAACCTTTAGAAGGAACGTGATTAGAATGACCGGACCCCGGGTAAAGATCACATACCAACTGGTATTGACCTATATCATTTTGAACACGCATGGATTACTGCCATACGGCAGTTCCAATCCTCTGGAGGTGGATGAATATGATTAAAGTAGTGACATCGGAAGAAAGACACACGTCGGATCGCGGTTGGATACACAGCGAATTCAGCTTTTCCTTTGCGGATTATGAGGACCCGAGCAATGCTCATTTTGGCTGTCTGTTAGCCCACAACGACAACATACTGATGCCGCAAGAAGGCTTTAAGAAACATCCACATCACGACCTTGAAATTGTTAGTTATGTGATATCAGGCACGCTTAAACATACAGACAGTATGGGCACAGAACAGTTGCTGGAAGCGGGGACAGTTCAGGTGATGAGTGCAGGCACAGGCGTAGAGCACTCCGAAACCAATCCAGCCACGGATGAACCGGTACGTTTCTTGCAAATGTGGTTTTTGCCCTCTCAGCGAATGCTGAAGCCATCTTATGCTTATCGGAAAATAGAAGAGTCCGCCCAGCTCAACCGACTATGTCCAGTTGTGTCAGGTGCCTCTGGTCCATCGGATGAATCGATAGACGACAATTCACTCCGCATCGCTCAGGATGTAACCTGTTATCTGTCCAAACTGGAGTCAGGAAAGAAATTAATGTTTCCGCAACATGAGGAGCGTCGTACTCATTTGTTTCTCATTAACGGACATCTGGAAATTCAGTGTTCCGATGGAAACTTTCATCTCAAGCCCGGAGATGCGGCTCGCATCCGTAAAAGCTGTGATTTACAAATGACCAGTACAGGTAGTGAGCCTGCCGAATTTGTACTTGTGGATCTTCCTTAATACAGAGAAAAGGACTTGTCCAGCATCAGTGCTCTGATGTAAGACAGGTCCTTTTTGTTGCTTATCTTGTAACAGGTGTGAAGATAATCGCATTTGTAGAGAGAAGTTTATTTGCGGAGTTTACCGAGTTCAGAAGCGACCGCTTCTACTTCGGAGATGCTCAAATGTTCTTTGCTCATCACCATTTCGTACAAATCCTGCAAATCTTCATATTTCTCAAGCGGGAATGATGAACCCTGCATAGCGGCACCACTGGCCATCCGCAATTTGGTCTTAATGGCTTCAATCATATATTCGATATTTTCTGCTGTTACTTGTGTTAAATCCATCGTTAACTTCATCCTTTCCATCTCCGGAGATGGGTTACTCATTTGTCCAAACGGAACTTCTGTTATTGTAGCATGAGTGGAAGGGGACAAGCCAATAATTTTGCGGGAGAATGGAGCATCGGTTACAATATGAGAATAGATCACAACGACTGGAAGTAAAGGTAGCACCAGGGTTGTCCAATATTTTCGTGTGTAACAAGGAGGGAATTCAGTTTGGCCGTATATAAACGGGAACTTGTCCGGCAACAGAGCCGAGGTGTACGTAAAGGTGTGCCTGGAGACAAGATGGCCCTTTTTTTCAAGGAGATCTCCGAGCTCCATAAACTGGACGAGATTACGTTTCTATGTATCGGTACAGATCGTTCGACCGGAGATGCACTTGGACCGATGACGGGGACTTTGCTGGAGGAGCGTGGCATACCTCATGTCATCGGTACACTGGCAACTCCTTGCGATGCAGATACTCTTGAAAAGAGACTGGCCCAGATTCCTTCACACCATAAGGTTATAGCAATAGATGCATGTTTGGGCCCAAAGGATGCTACCGGGACATACTATGTATCGGTAACATCTTTGCGCCCTGCTCAATCCGTAGGTGGTCATTTGCCACCTGTTGGAGAATACAGTGTAGCTGCGGTTGTAAATGCCAACGGACCGAGACCCTATTCGATTTTGCAGATGACTTCGCTGTACTTGGTCATGGGTATGTCACAAACGATTGCAGATGCGGTGACGGAAGCCTGGAATGGATGATGAACGTTTCATTTATGAGATGAATGCTTAATAATATACAACCTGAAATATTACATTCGCGCAGAGAGAGGGATTAATATGGAAAAAGTGATGTGTGATGGAACAACGATTTGTTATGCTGAGCAGGGTAAGGGAGAAGTGCTTGTACTGCTTCACGGATACTGCGGAAGTTCTTCCTATTGGGATGAAGTAGTACCGGAGCTGGCTCGCAGCTATCGTTGTATCGTACCTGATCTGCGTGGGCACGGCAAAACGGATGCACCTGTAGGCAGTTACACCATTGAACAGATGGGCAACGATGTGTTGCAACTGCTGGATGAGCTAGACGTGCAAAAAGCAGTGATTCTGGGACATTCCATGGGCGGGTATATTGCACTTTCTATTGCACAGCACCATCCGGAGCGACTCAACGCGTTCGGTTTGATCCATTCAACAGCGTATCCGGACGGCGACGAAGCGAAGGAGAAACGTTTGCGTGCAGTATCTACGATTCAGACCGAAGGTATTGTGAATTTTGTGGACGGGCTGGTACCTGGTCTTTTCGCTCCGGAGCATATTGAACCAATGTCGACACATGTGAATCGTGTAAAGGAAATTGGTTATCAAACTGCCCCTCAAGGTGCGGTTGGCGCGGCACTGGCTATGCGTGAACGTCCGGATCGCCGTGATGTGTTGTCTGCCACACCGCTTCCAGTATTACTTGTAGCAGGGGAGAAGGATGGGTTGATTCCACCGGAACGTACGTTTACGAGTGACAAGCCTCATATTGTGCAGGCTACCATTGCAGGTGCAGGACATATGAGTATGTATGAAGCGCCAGAACAATTGATTCAGGTCATTCAACAGTTTATGACGGGATTGTCTGACTAACCATAAGTTCAATCAATCGAGTTTATATATGAAGCCCCTGTGTGTCCATGTGGACAAGCAGGGGCTTTGATGTGTTTGCTGACCGGCTTCAAAAGCATGGGGAAGCCGGACTTTCGCTTTTTTTCACGGCATGAATTAAAATAAATCATATGAATACGCGATATAAAGTATGCGATCAATGAGTGAAGATCTAAGGGGGCGCACCGATGTTCAGGAAGGATTATCTGCTCCGCATGATGGAGGAAATGACAGAGGCGATCGGCAAGGCTTTTACGCTTAGACAGCAACGTAAACATACGGAGGCTTTGTCTGAACTGGATGAGTTGATGCGCAGGCAATTTGGCATGAATCTCAATCTCCTGAACTCTCTGCCTGCGGAGGATGTGATCGAGATGTTCCGTTTTCGCGGTGTCATTGAGGTAGACAATCTGCAGCAAGCGGCAAGACTGATCGAGGAAGAAGCATATATCTATCACGAGAAGGCCAGAGTCGAAGGCATCGATGATGAGGAGAAAATGGACACAGAGGATGCGGCGCTTGTTCGTTTAATGCGAGCGTTACATTTTTATCTGTATGCCCAGAATCATGGTGCTAATCGCGAGTTGTTACAGGGGCCTGACCGTATAGAAGGAATTATAGAGCAAATTAAGGGGTACGAGCTTCCTGCCCGAACGGAGAAGCAACTTGCGTTATATCGGGAGCAACAGGGCCGATATGATGCGGCGGAGAACGGCTGGTACAGACTGATGCATCTGGGTGCGGATTATCCGGTACAGTATGAAGAGGACGCGCGAGCATTTTATCAGAGGCTGACGGAACTTACGGATAAGCAGCTTGAACAGGGTGGTTTGCCGCGAGCTGAGGTCGAAGAGGGGCTGGCGCAGATTACAGCACTTGAAACCAAACGTCAGCAGGTCGTAACAGAAGAATAACCGAATGGATCGCTGAACTTATAGAATATTGGATGACTGAACTTATAGAGAGTAGCTCTTCACTTGGAGAGGGAACGGAATTATGGTATGGTAACGGTTGACCAAACCAAACCGAAAGTGAGATGTACCCCGTGGATTCGTTGCGAAAGCTTATACAAGATATTTTTGAACAGAACTCGCTGATTACGGCGACCTGGAGTCAGCTGCGCAGACGGGACAATGTCTCGTTTACCAAAGTGCAGGTGAAGCCGGTTACGCTAAAGAATCAGCTTCATTACCAGTTTGCTTTTCATTACGCGAATAAAGTGTTGCATGAGAATTTGACCCCGGCTGAAGCGCTGGAGCGTATGACTTTGTTATGTGAAGAGACATTTCGCCAGGGACTGCTCTGTACGACAGAGGCCGATTATCAAATTTTGATCAGCAAAAAATATAAAGTATCGATTCTGACCAAATCCCCATCCAAAACAGCCGTGGATCTGTCCCATAATCGCAAAAAGCAATATGTACTTGAAGAGGGCGTTCCGGTTTCTTTCCTCGTTGAACTTGGGATTATGAACGAGGAAGGACGTGTGCTTGCACGCAAGTATGATAAGTTCAGGCAGATCAACCGTTTCCTTGAAATGGTGCAGGATGTTATTGCCCATCTACCGGAAGGACGTCCGCTCACCATCGTAGATTTTGGCTGCGGCAAGTCGTATCTGACTTTTGCCCTGTATCATTATTTGTCCGTACAACAGCGACGTTCGCTTAACATTATCGGCCTGGATTTAAAGGCGGATGTCATTGAACACTGTAACGACCTGGCCAGACGTTTGCATTACGGTGATCTGAAGTTCCTTGTGGGTGACATTGCGGATTATGATGAACTGAACGAAGTGGATATGGTTGTTACTCTCCATGCTTGCGATACGGCTACGGATGCGGCATTGGAGAAAGCCGTGCGCTGGGGAGCCTCTGTCATTCTGTCGGTTCCTTGCTGTCAGCATGAGCTGTATGACCAGGTTGAGTCTCCGGTGATGAACCCGCTTCTGTCCCATGGCATTTTGAAGGAGCGTTTCTCTGCACTGGCAACAGATGCGATTCGCGCCAAACTGCTGGATATTATGGGATATAAAACACAGTTGCTCGAATTCATTGATCTGGAGAATACACCGAAAAATATTCTGATTCGCGCCGTTCGCGGTCAGGCGGGTCAAGTGGAGGACCTGTGGGGTGAATACACCGCATTCCGTGATTTCATTCATGCCGATCCATATCTGGAGCGTGCTTGTGCGGATCTGTTGCCGGTTGAAGGGAGCATAACGGGTGGAAAAGTGGACAGGGAAAACCTGGAGCGGTCTGCGAAGTGTAATCTTCACTAATGTTTGGCATGAAGGTAATGGATGATAAATAGTCCAATAAAGAACACAAGAAGCACCGAAGCAGGCATGTTTCGTGCATGACTGGTCTGCATACATGAAGAAGAGGACATACTGGTACCAGGGTCGCTTTACTTGATGTGCAAGATATAGGATGCCATTGATGTCGGCATGATGCGTGAACAAGTTCATGATGGTTAAGAGAATGAATGATTAAAATAAGGCTGTGCGTGTGCATCCGATTCCCGTTCAGCGACGGTTGCCGATCCAGATCATAAACCGATCTGACGGCGAGGGTGTAAACCAAGGCAGAAGGACCCGAATAGGGATTCTTCTGCCTTTTTTATTTTTCAAATAATGAAGGGAGGAGGAAACGGGGTGAAGAACAGAGAGCTACATCCAGATCAGGGTGCATGGGAGGCAAAGCAGAATGGACAACAAGTAGGAAATGTAGATCAACATCAGAGCTTTCTGAATGAAAGGAAAGAGATCAGAGAAGGAGCCTCTAACCGATCAGAACTCATAGGGGTGAGTATGAATGTGGGTGCAAGTCATCCTCTGAAAAAGGGGTGCTATTTCAGAGTTGATCACAATACATATAACGGTATAGCCAGTCCGCGTCGTTTCTTGATCTCTGGGCATGGGGCATCCGCGTCCAGTTGTGAGATTGAAACGGGCAATAAGGGTAGTGAGAATCGTAATAGAGAATCCAGATGGTGGATTGTAGTCTTAGGTGTAAGCATGGCAGCTATATTGCTGGCAGGATGTTTGGGAAGAGGATTGTTCCATTCGGCCGACCTGTACCCCGTTATTCTGATGACTGGTGTTGTCATGCTGTTCTCTCTCGTGGTGTATAAACGAGGCGTACTGATAAGGGGAATTGATGGCATGGCCTCCGTTCGGTCGGAATCCACTCGGCTGGAAGTCGTAGATTTAGTGCATGTAGGGATTCCTCTGGCAATCATGGCGTGTTATGCCCTGCATGCTTGGGCAGGCTCGGTAAGTACGCAGGGCAGTATCCATGAGATGCTGCGCTGGAGCTTGCTCGCGATGTTTGCCCTGCTCGCTGTGTTGCTGGCAGCGAGTAAGGATGGTGTGCGCTGGCTGGCCTTTGGCTGGCAGCTGGCGGGCGGCTTGCTTGTGCTAAGCGGCATTTTAGCCGTGTGTGGTGTGCTGCCGCTGCCCTACGGGGTCATGCGGACAGCTGACCCCGAGATCAGCTCCGCCGGTGCCCGGCTCGGCGGATTGCTGCAGTACCCCAATGCGTACGGTGCCGTTGTCGGCATGTACGCATTGGAGCGGCTGACGGCCGCCGCGGGGGTGCTGGCTGGGCGAGCCGTCCCGGCACGCCGGCTCTTCGCGGCGGTGCTGCCGCTCATGCCCGCGCAAGCCGCGCTCCTGCTGAGCGAGTCGCGCGGCGCCTGGCTAGCGGCCGGCTGTGCCGCGGCCGCCGCCTTCTTGCAGCGGCGCGGTGCCCGCCTGCCGCTGCTGCTGGCCTTGGCCGCGCCCCTGGCGTGCGCGGCCTGGCTGTACCGCCAGCTGGCTGCTGCCCAGCTGGCGCCTGCACCCGTGCCCGGCCTGCTGGCCCTGGCCGGGGCATGGGCAGCTGCGCTGCTCGGCACGCTGCTGCTGTGCCGTCTCTGGCACAGTGGCGGCCCCGCCGGGCGCGCCACTGCTCTTGCGGCCACCGTGCTGGCGTGCATCGCCGCCGCACTGATGGCCGCAACCTCCACCGCCGAACGCTTCGCGGCAGGTGTCGGCACAGGGGCATCCCGCCTGCAGCTGTGGCGGGATGCCCTGCGGTTATGGACCGAGGCCGCATGGCTCGGCCACGGAGGGAATACATGGCGCAACATGTTCCGCGCCATCCAGTCCTCGCCGTATGTCGGCGGCGAGGTACACAGCGGGCTGCTCGACCTGGCCCTGGATACGGGCCTGCTCGGCGTCGCCTTGATTGCAGGGTGGATGCTCTTCACCCTGCGCAGTATCCGCCGCTTCGCGCCGCGGCTACTGCCGCCTGTGCTTGTCTTCGTCCTGCATGGAATCGTGGACTTCGACTGGAGTTATGCGCTCAGCTGGATGCTCTTCATCTGGCTCACGGCATGGGCGGTTGCGCTGAGAATAGAAGCGGAAGCAGCCTCATCGCATCAACACTGTCTTACGAATTACAGTGCTCAGACCCACATCTATGATAACGTTTGTAGTTACATCCGTACCTGCACCCCTACGTCGTTTTCATATGTCATATCAGGCCACATCAAACGGTATGCAGTCTTACTTCTGCTTACATGCTGGCTTGGGGGTACTGTCTGGACTACAGCACGTTGCGCATGGGCGGATGTGCAGTATCGCCATGCACTGACTGAGCCAATGGGGACAACAGCGAGTGTCCGGTATCTTCGATCAGCATATCGTTTGAATCCAGAACGGCCTGATTTAGCGATTTCTCTTGCGCGTATGTTGCCTCAAGCGGAAGCCAGACCCGTCTTATTGAACAGCTTGTCCCATTCACCTAGTAATCCGGACCTTTATGTGGAGCTTGGTCGATGGGAAGCCAAATCTGGAGAAGGGAAGCAAGCGGGTGCATATTTCATTTCAGCCAATGCCATGAATCGTTATGACGTTATAACCCAGAGGACGGTGCTCTACTGGATGGAACAGGCGACGATGCGTGAGATTTCAGAAGGAAAAGTCCGACAAGCCCAAAAGACTGCGGCGATCGGGATAGAAATATATGAACATTACAGAGAACTAGCATCTCAGGTAAATACAGAACGGATGCGTAACGATCGTCGTTTTCATATGCATCCTTCATCTTCGTTGACTGCAGAGAATTTGCACAGAATTGTTGCGGGTTCCTTTGGTCATGAAGTGACTACGCAAAAAAAATTAAAGTAGCATCCATTATATATGGCTGTGGCACTGAAGCAGATCAGAGAAGTGCAGATTAAGAGGAACCAAGATACTGTTTGAATAGCTCACTCGTTTCTGCTAATTCAACAACGTTGCAATCGTTAATTCAGTTGACGAACGAACCTTTTATTTGGCATTCTACGCTTGCTCTTGTTCCTTGAAAGCCTTGCAGTTTCATTGTAAAAAGAAAGCTTGGACATGTTGCTTTTTCTCGGCGGGTCTTGAACAGGCGGACGAGAATGCTTTCGCCTGCCTGTTCTAACTTTCTAGAGACGGTAACCACCAAAGGCGTGTTTGAATGCTTCTTTCAGCGGTTCAACCTCAACCTCCCAGAGCGTAGCAATATCTGCACTGACTTCGGTATTCCACCATTCGCACAATTTTTTGCGGTCATTGCGATTTTCTCCAATCCAGAGCAGATTCGCAATAACTTTGGCGTAGTACTTTTCCTCGGCCTGCTTCATACGTTCTGGGGAGATATACAATTTCAATCTCTTGGCTGTCCGGTATAACTCCTTACTACAGGCGCGGCGAATGCCTCGGGCAGAGGGCAGTTGTTGTCCGGATTGCTTATGCTTGACCGGGGGAGACCCGGGCGTGGATTTAAATGTCACGTTCCCACACTCCTCTCCCCATACCATATGCGGAGCAGGGCCATCAGGACACTGTCCAGTTCTCTTAAGTAGCCACGTTCAGGGGGCTGTGATAAAATAAGGACGAACATCCATGGTGCGACAGGCACCGCCATTCAGGAAAAAGAAAGAGGGTTGAGATGGACGTTATTCATAACATTGTCAGCCAATTATTCGACTGGATTCAAAGTCTCGGATACTTTGGCATCATGCTCGGGTTAATGCTGGAGGTTATCCCAAGTGAAATTGTGCTGGCATATGGCGGTTTTCTCGTTTCTCAGCATAACATTAACTTCTTCGGTGCGATGATTTTCGGTACAGTGGGCGGAGTGCTGGCCCAGCTGTTTATTTACTGGATCGGTCGTTATGGCGGCAGACCTGTACTTGAACGTTACGGCAAATACATATTGATCCAGAAAAAACACATCGATCATTCCGAAGAGTGGTTCCGCAAATATGGCACAGGTGTTATTTTTACAGCACGATTTGTTCCAGTCGTAAGACATGCGATTTCGATTCCGGCTGGCATCACGAAAATGCACACAGGCAAATTCATTCTGCTGACAACACTCGCTGTTATACCTTGGACTGCATTGTTTATATATTTAGGAATGATTCTTGGAGATCAGTGGAAGCATGTAGACGAGAAAGCGGCTCCCTTTATTACGCCGATCTTGCTTGTCGCGCTTGCTCTTATGATTATTTATGTTGTTATCAAATGGATGAATGTACGTAAAAAGAGAGGAAGTGCGAAGTAATGTCCAAACCTAACTTGTCTCACAAATTCGGTAAAGGCTTGCCACCGAAGGAATTTATCGCGAGTATGACCAAAAATCAAAGTGAATTTCAGGCGAACTATGACAGCTTTGTCTGGGCAAACGAAGAGGATCGTGAGTTCTTTGAAAGTCTGAACTATCGTGACGACCTTCGTGTGCTGATTCTGGCCGCAGATTGGTGTGGTGACGTTGTGCGTAATATTCCGGTTGTGTTTCAAGCGCTGGAGATTTCAGGCATCCCGACTGAAGTTCTGATTATGGAAAATCATCCGGATGTGATGGATGAATTCCTGACGATGGGTGGCCGTTCTGTGCCGATTGTGATCGTAGCAGATACAGGCGGACATGTTCTGGGTCAATGGGGGCCGCGCCCGCAGCACGTACAAGAGGTTATGGTCGAGTTCAAACGACTGAATCCTGACCGTGAAGCTGCAGACTATCAGGACAATATGGCCGAAGCGCGCAAAGAGATTTTGAAACGTTACGGGGAAGGAACGGAGTCCCATGCAGTGATCATTCGTGAGCTGCGTGAACTGATTTCGGGTTTTTAATTCATATGCTTAACATTCGTACATTTACGCTCGGGCCGTTGCAAACCAATGCCTACCTGTTACAGGGCGAGGACCCGGGTAAAGCTGTTATTGTTGACCCAGGCATGAATCCCGGCCCGCTACTCAAGGCTATTCAGGATCTGGAGATTGAAGCGATTCTTCTGACCCATGCTCATTTCGATCATATCGGCGGTCTGGAGGAGATTCGTAAGCTGAAGGGCTGTCCCGTTTACTTGCATGATCTGGAAAGTGATTGGCTGACTACGGCCAAGCTGAACGGGTCGCTGAACTGGCCGCAAGTCACACCACCGATTACAGCGAATCCGGCAGAGTTTGCCTTGGATGAAGGTCAGAAGCTGCAACTGATTGGCCATACGTTTCAGGTATACCATACGCCAGGACATTCTCCGGGTAGTGTCAGTCTCCTTTGCGAAAATGATCTTTTTGCCGGGGATGTGTTGTTCCGGATGGGCATAGGCAGAACGGATCTCACAGGTGGACGTGAACGCGATCTGGTAGACTCCATTCAGAATAAGTTGTATCGTTTCCCCGATGAGGTTAAGGTATATCCGGGACACGGTCCCAAAACAACGATAGGTTATGAAAAACAGAATAATCCTTACGTTCGTGCCAGATAATTCGACAGAATCTATGAATTAAGTCTGGACAAGTGTTAGCTTTTTCATTAGAATAGCAATTAGTTGTTACAAGCGTTAAGGCATCACTTAACTAAAGCGTTGAATAGAAATACCCTAACTTGCGAAGCACGCAGACTGTGGTCTATACCCGGTTTGCGTTCTTTTTTTGTTTTCAGCCCTTTTTAGCTGGATTAGAACAATATAAGGAGTACGTATTCATAAGCGAGAGTGAGGGAGAACGATGTGGAGAAAATAAACATGTTTCAGCCGAAGCAATCAGAATACACATGTCTTGATGATCGACGACGTGAGTTACATTCCGTCATGAATTCGGTTATTAAGGAAGCGGTTCATCAGAAAGCATACATACCTAATAGCAGTTTGAATCCAATTTATAGAAATAAACATCCTCATTGGAGTGTAGGTCAAGCTAGTACTGATACAGATCATTCCATTTATAAAAAAACAAAGCAATCCCGCTCTGATCAGGGGCATTCTAAATTAAATCGTACTAAACCAGACCTTATGTTTCAGCAAAATACATGGACTAGTCGTGTGTTGCAAAACGGAGCCCGTAATCAGCGGTGGTTCGACAAACTGCAAGATTACCGAAATGGAGTCTGATTGCCCGGGAAATTGTCGTATACATATTACTCGAGAATTGAAAACAATAAGGCCCTTTCAAAAAAATTCATTTAGCGTTGAACGTTTGAGCAGTATCTATCGTATTACCTTTAGATTGAACAGGAAGCGGGTGATCATCATAATGAGAACAGCTGAATTGGAGGAAGTGCGCAGAGCGGCAGAGGGCGATGACAGTGCACTTGCAACACTACTACAGCGACATTACTCATTTGTTTATAAATATCTTGTGAAAGTTACGATGGACCCTAATCTGGCTGAAGAGATTGTGCAGGACACCATGATTCGCTGTATGGAAAATATTCGGCGTTATGATGGCACATCAGCATTTTCATCATGGATGATCACTATCGGAACTCGTATCTACATAGACAGAATCAGGCGAAAGAAGAGGGAGCAGAGCTGGCTTGACTTGATTCGCCATCAGGCAATCCGACGTTTTCGCTGGCAACTCGAAAGTCGAAACGAGGAATGGACAGATGTGATGGACGCGATGACGAGGCTAACCCCCGAGCATCGCATTACTGTGCTGCTGAAACATTATTATGGTTATAGTTACGATGAGATCGGGGAGATGTTAGGCGTACCTGCCGGAACAGCAAAGTCCCGGACAGCTTATGGTCTCCGTCAATTAAGAAAGGAGCTGGAATAAAATGAGCAGATTGAACGAGTCACAGGATAAGGAAATCGTACAGCGATTACAACAGTCTATGAAAGCGCTGGATGATGTCTGTGAACCTGCTGATATTCCATCCCTGGCAACACTCGAATCCCGTGTAAGGGAACAAAGACGTATCAAGCGCAGAGCCAATCTGGTTGAGATTATCTGCTTCTGGTTCGTCGCACTGACGATAATTACACTGGGAACGTTGTTGTTTGTTTCTTCTCCTGCCGTGTACTTGGGTATACAAGTTCTGGGTACTGTTATTGCTGTCAGTGTAGCTGTCGTATCGTTGGTCCGGCACCGGAAGGAGACGATGCATCATGAATAGATTGCATTATTCGTTAGAAGAGATTCCACCGGTTTTACTTGTATTCCTTGCGCTCCTGCTGTTGTTTCAAGGGACTTGGATTTTTCTGGACGCACGTAAACGAGGACGTTTTCCTTGGTTATGGGGATTGTGGGGTATTACTAGTGTTCCAGGTCCATTGTTAATTTACTGGTTAGTTGTCATTCGTACAGACATGAAACGACACAGCAAGAAGTAAACATAACAGATGATATGGGAACGATTAGGGTTGTCTTGAGAAAAACTCCAAAAAGATTTTGCACAAATATGTTGTTTAAATCTAGTATTCCTAGACATCGTTATTCTTTTCTAGTAGACTATACAAATAAATATGAATGATAGACTACCAGGAGGTTAGACGATGCTGCGATTAGGAGAGAAGGTTGTCATCGTCGCGGATGCGTTTGAGCAAAATCTTCCTGTGGGGGAATATGGATACATCATCGCTTATGACCGGAATCCGGACAATGCGTTCGATTACGTGCTTCGAGTGCCGCTGGTTAATCGGAACTTTTTTGTTCCATCCGGCGACGTCGATCTGGAAGAGGTTCTGCTGAAGCAGGAAGCTGAGCGGGTCGAGCGAGAAGCGTTGATAGATTACGCCCTTGCGACACATAATGAGAAGCTGTTTCATCATCTGATGAACGGTGAACCTCTAGTTGTGGAAGAGGAAGAAGAAACCGCGAATGATGTAATGTCCCAGGCGGATTTTATAAAGCAGGTTAATCTGCGTGCATGGATTTAAGGATTAGAATTTCAGGAGTCGGCTGATGCCGGCTCCTTTTTTGCATTTGCATTGAATTGTCGAACTATCTCACCTATAATTAGAAAAGTTATCTTGGGACTTTAGCCCGTTAAACGAACGCTTCGTTTGCAGGTTTGTCTCAGGCACAGAACGATTGAAGGAGGCATCCGGTAATGAGTATTTCGAACAATGACGTTCAGCATGTAGCCAAGCTGGCTCGGCTTAATCTAACTGCTGAAGAAGAACAGACGTTGACAGGTCAGCTGAACGCGATCTTAAAATATGCAGAGAAGCTGAACGAGCTGGATACGGACAATATTGAGCCAACAACTCATGTTTTGCATGTCAGCAACGTGATGCGTGAGGATGAAACCAAGGAAAGCCTGTCCATAGAACAGGTGATGCACAACGCACCAGATGAAGAAGACGGGCAGTTTAAAGTGCCTGCTGTGATGGAATAACGGATAATTGGAAGGAGGACAAGCACTGTGAGTTTATTTGAACAATCGTTGCCTGAGTTACATAACAATCTGCACGCCAAAGAACTATCGGTCAGTGATCTGGTCGATCAGGCGTATCAGAATATCGGCGCACATGACGACAAAGTGAAGGCTTATTTGACACTGGACGAGGAGAACGCACGCGCACGCGCTCGTCAGCTGGATGACCGACTTGTCAGCGGTGATGAGAAAGGTTTGCTGTTTGGCTTACCGGTAGGTATCAAAGATAACATCGTGACGAACGGACTGCGTACGACTTGCGGAAGTCAGTTCCTTCGCAATTTCGACCCGGTGTATGATGCAACGGTTGTCGAGAAGCTTAAAGCAGCAGATACCGTAACCTTGGGGAAACTGAATATGGACGAATTCGCCATGGGCGGTTCCAACGAGAATTCCAGCTTCTCACCCGTGCATAATCCATGGGCACTTGATCGTGTTCCGGGTGGTTCCTCAGGTGGTTCTGCTGCAGCGGTTGCTGCGGGAGAAGCGTATTTCACACTTGGATCAGACACGGGCGGTTCTATTCGTCAGCCGGCTTCCTATTGCGGAATTGTCGGTTTAAAGCCTACTTATGGACTGGTTTCCCGTTTTGGCTTGGTGGCCTTTGCGTCATCCCTCGACCAAATCGGACCTCTGACCAAAAATGTAGAAGATTCTGCTTATGTGTTGCAAGCCATTGCGGGTTATGATGCTAAAGATTCGACATCTGCCAAGGTAGATATTCCGGATTACTTGAGCGGACTGACAGGGGATGTCAAAGGATTGCGCATTGCCGTACCGAAGGAATACATCGGTGAAGGTGTAGACCCGCAAGTAAAAGAGAAAGTTCTTGCTGCACTTCAAGTGCTGGAAGGTCTTGGAGCGACATGGGAAGAAGTGTCGCTACCGCATACCGAATATGCAGTAGCTACTTATTACCTGCTTGCTTCTTCTGAAGCTTCTTCCAACTTGGCTCGTTTTGACGGTGTACGTTACGGTGTACGTGCGGACAATCCGGAGAATTTGCTGGATCTGTACCACCAGTCCAGAAGTCAGGGCTTTGGTCCGGAAGTAAAACGGCGTATTATGCTTGGAACCTATGCACTCAGTTCCGGTTACTATGATGCGTATTATTTGAAAGCTCAGAAAGTACGTACATTGATCAAACAGGACTTCGATGATGTTTTTGCCAAGTTTGACGTGATTATTGGACCTACTGCACCTACAACGGCATTTAAGATGGGTTCTCAGGTAGATAATCCGCTTACGATGTATCTGAATGACATTCTGACGATTCCAGTCAGCTTGGCGGGTGTTCCTGCGGTCAGCATTCCTTGCGGATTCGCAGACGGTCTGCCTGTTGGTTTGCAGATTATCGGTAAAGCTTTTGATGAAACAACCGTACTGCGCGTAGCGCATGCGTATGAACAAAATACAGCATTCCACAAGCAGCGTCCGCAGCTGTAGACTGCCCGGAACGGAGGTAAAACGAAATGTCCGCATCTAAATATGAAACGGTCGTTGGACTCGAAGTCCACGTGGAGTTACATACCAACTCCAAAATTTTCTGTGGTTGCTCCACTGCTTTTGGAGCTCCGCCTAATACACACACCTGTCCGGTCTGTCTCGGACATCCGGGCGTATTGCCTGTGTTGAACCGTCAGGCTGTTGACTATGCGATGAAAGCCGCAATGGCTCTCAACTGCACAATCGCCGATGTGAGTAAGTTTGACCGTAAAAACTACTTCTACCCGGATTCACCCAAAGCGTATCAGATTTCACAATTTGATCAGCCGATTGGTGAGAATGGCTGGATTGATATCGAAGTTAACGGCGAAACGAAACGAATTGGTATCACACGTTTGCATCTGGAAGAGGATGCAGGAAAGCTTACACACGTAGATGGCGGTTATGCCTCCCTTGTAGACTTCAACCGTGTCGGAACTCCGCTGGTAGAGATTGTATCCGAACCCGAGATTTCTTCTCCGGAAGAAGCGCGTGCGTATTTGGAAAAACTTCGTGCGATCATGCAGTACTGTGACGTTTCTGATGTGAAGATGGAAGAGGGGTCACTTCGTTGCGATGCCAACATCAGCTTGCGTCCACATGGTCAGGAGAAGCTGGGCACCCGGGCGGAGCTCAAAAACATGAACTCCTTCCGTGGTGTACAGCGCGGTTTGGAATATGAACAGTATCGTCAAGCCGAAATTCTCGATGACGGCGGAGAAGTTGTTCAAGAGACGCGCCGCTGGGATGAAGCTCAGGGCAAAACCTTGTCGATGCGTGGCAAAGAGCAAGCGCATGACTATCGTTATTTCCCGGACCCGGATCTGGTAAAACTGCATATTGATGCCGAATGGAAGGAACGCATCAGAGCTTCAATTCCTGAACTGCCGGATCAGCGTAAAGCCCGGTACACTGCGGATTACAGTCTGCCTAGTTATGATGCCGAGGTGATCACCTCTTCCAAAGCGATTGCAGACCTGTTTGAAGACAGTCTGAAATATACCCAAGATGCCAAATCCGTTTCCAACTGGATTATGGGTGACCTGCTTGGTTATCTTAACACCAATAACCTTGAGGTAACGCAAGTTCCGCTAACGGGGCAAGGACTCGGTGAGATGATCGGATTGCTGGAGAAAGGCACCATCAACAGCAAAATCGCTAAAACGGTATTTAAGGAAATGCTGGAGAGCGGTAAGCTTCCACAACAGATCGTTGAAGAAAAAGGACTTGTGCAAATCAGTGACGAAGGAGCGATCCTCGCCATTGTTGAGCAGGTCGTTGCGAACAATCCGCAATCTGTCGAGGATTACAAGGCTGGCAAACAAAAGGCCATCGGTTTCCTCGTAGGTCAGGTCATGAAAGAAAGTAAAGGCAAGGCGAATCCGGCCCTTGCTAATCAACTGCTCGCAGATGTATTGAACCGCTAATCCTTCCAGTGAGGTCGGACAGAAAGAGGCTCGTCCCTGTGACAGCCTCTTTTTTGGTATATAAAATTCTGACGCACCGTGTTATTTAGATTTTAACGGTTTATGAAGTCTGATACGGAGGAGTTGTGCTTAATCATGAGTATTCAAACATTGTCACTACGTGATGAAGATATGTTGGCCCAATTGTGGAGGCTGCAACATATGGCTTACCGGTTGGAAGCAAAGATTATCGGATTTCAAGACATTCCGCCTTTGCTGGATACGATGGAAACACTACAGAATTGCGGGGAAACCTTTTACGGATGTGTCGATGAGCAGGATGGAGAGCTGCTCGGTGCAGTGGCTGTGATGGAGGAAGAACGGGACACACTAACGATCACACGTATGATGGTACATCCGAACCACTTTCGCAAAGGAATTGCCGCTACATTAATGAAGCATGTCTTCGAAATATATCCCGATCTGCCACGCTACATCGTATGTACAGGAACGCTGAATACAGCGGCGGTGAATCTATATATGAAGTTTGGATTTAAACCTGTCGATGCGGCAGAGATCGCTCCTGGAGTGGAATTAACGACATTTCATAAGAATAAGCTTTAAGCATGTGAACAACTTAGAGGGGGAACTGGAACGTTGAGCAATCCTTGGTTTATTGATGAATGGCATATTTTGCTTCGTTTATTGCTGGCTATGCTGCTTGGTGGACTTGTCGGTCTGGAACGTGAGCGTTCCAATCATGCTGCCGGACTAAGAACCCATATTTTGGTATGTCTTGGATCAGCGCTGATTATGATGCTGTCTATCTATGGTTTTAAGGATTTTGCGCATGAATTAAACGTGCGGATTGATCCTGCGCGTCTGGCTACAGCAGTAATTACCGGTGTCGGTTTCTTAGGCGCAGGTACGATTCTTTTCACGGGTAAGTCCATAACGGGACTCACAACCGCTGCGTCGATCTGGGTGGTTGCCGCGATTGGTCTTGCCGCAGGAGCTGGATTCTTTTTTGCCTCCATCGTTTCCACCGTGCTGGTACTCTTGAATCTTTGGGTTTTTAACAAATTAGAGCTGAGGTATTTGCGCGGCAATAAGCTGCATGTCATAACCCTTCATACCTTGTCCGAACCAGGGACGTTAGAGAAGGTCTCGTCTTTTATGGAACAGGAGAAGATCAGAGTTCGTAAAATTACCGTGAATGAACCAGATTTGGCTTTTGCAGAAGTCGTATCCGTTGAGCGGAAAATAGAAATTGTACTGCATGTGCAAGTGCCGCATGATTTTAAGACAATACAGATTGTCTCCAAGTTAAGACAGTGGGAACACATGACCAAAGTGTCGATTGAATAAAGGAATTCTTAACCCTCTGAGCGCAGGCATGGCAGAGGGTTTTTCTTAATATCCATTTTTATTCCAGTTACTCTTCGGGCGCTTTAGGGTACTATCTAACCAAATGCATGATGAGGGGTAACGGTCATTTTTCAGAGAAAGGAGCATGTTATGAAGAAGGAGAAGGACCATACAGATCGCGCAAGAACAGGAAAGACTAGGAAACCCAAGAAGGTACGGAATAAAACACATAAGTTTATTGCGGGGCTTTTAAGTGCCATTGTTCCGGGCATGGGACATATTTATTTACGTCTGTACATGCGAGGATTGACTTTTATTTTGCTTGTTTTGCTTGATTTGTCCGCTCTGTTGTACTTCTCGTCCATCGGCATACAGATCAATGTGCCTTTACTGATCTTGCTGGCTCTTTGTATTCCGGTGATTTACTTCTACAACGTATATGATGTGCTACAATCGGCTGATTGGATTTTGTTGCGCAGACGCCGGGCTGTAACGCAAGGTAATTTGGACAAGCCGCAATCTGGCGAACGTTCTGAACGGGAGAGCATGATGGTGTGGGAACGTGGCATTTCGTTTGGCCTTCTGTTAATTGTGGGAGGTTCGCTGATGGTGCTGTTCTTCCGTAAACCACGTTGGTTTCAAGAGCTGATTGCCATGTATGGCGGATATTCTTTTGCTATTCTGTTGATCGCAGGCGGCTTATTGCTATTCGGTCGGGAATTTTGGGTTATGCTGCGTAAGAAGAAAATATAGGCAACGGATATGGACGGAAGGAGGGAAAAGAATGAACCGCAAAATTCGGGTAGGACGTTTTACGGCTGCTGCTCTAATAGCTAGTGTTGGTGTACTGCTCATTATGGATAAACAGTGGGGAACAGACTACCTCTACGAATTCGTGGATTGGTGGCCGTTTTTGCTTGTGGCTCTGGGTGTGGAATGGATTGTATTGTTTCTGTGGACACGCATGAGAAGTAAACGGGATTTAGATCGTTTGTCCCCGCCCGATGAGCGCCCAGAAGCACGTTTTAGACCGGATGCCAAAGGCATTCTGGCCTCTTTGATTCTAACCGCTTCTGTATTTATTGTGACTGAACAGGATCACTACATGCATCTGTGGAACCGCGTCAGTCTTAATCTGGGAGCTGCCTCAATGGACTACAGTCAGGCTGCCGGTTATAAGGAAGATAAGGTCACGATCGGGGTTCCTGTCCGTATGGATACTTCGGATATCGTGGTCGAAGGCGTGAACGGAGATATAACAATCCAGCGTGGAGATACGGATGAGATTAAAGTGAATACTGTTGTCTGGGTCGACCAAGCATCTGAGGTCCAGGCCAAGGCAGTAGCCGCGGCTTCTTTTGTAGAAGCGGAAGGGGATAAGGTCATTCATATTAAAGCGACAGGTAAAGCGTATGGTGAAAATGAAAAAACGCAACCACGCATGAACATGATGATCACCATTCCAGACGATCGCCGTTTCAATCTGGATATCCGCACATCGAATGGTGCCATTTTGTTAAACCGTCCTGAAGCTATCAAGACCATTCTTGCCGAGACAGGCAATGGACGGATTCGGATTACGAATGCGGTTGGCGATATCACGGGTAAAACGCTAAACGGGGACGTAATCGTAGCGAATGCTATAGGGAACGTGGACATGGATAGCAACCGTGGCGATATGAAAGCACGCGGTGTTTCGGGAGATGTAGATTTAACCACGCAAGTTGGAAATGTCAGTATTACAGACTCCTTCGGCGAGTTTTCAGCTGAAACCCGGAATGGCAATATTACACTGGATGGTGCTAATCTGGGCGTGAAAGCTCAGTCTCTGAATGGCAGTATTAACATTGTTTCCGCTAAAGTCGGTGGAGATTGGGATGTATATAGTGCAGTGGGAGCCATTAACGTTGTGATCCCTGACCGTGGTGATTATAGTCTTTCGGGCTCCAGCAGTTACGGGGATTTAAAGACGGATATGCCGTTCGACGTCAAAAACAAAACGATTGAAGGGCAACTGGGTGAGGGAGAATATAGAATCAAAATTGAAGGGAATAGTGATCTTACGGTAGAGCGTAATCCGGCAGTTTCTACACAAGAATCCATATTGGAAGAGTCTGTGGATACGAATGGGGAAGGGCAGCAGACGACGGGTGAAGGTCAGAATTCCGAAGAGGATGCGACCGAAGTTCCTGCATCGCCGCGTTGACAATAAACTTGCAATCGCCGTACAATAAATGTACACTGGCAAGGTTACATGACGTGAAAGAGCATTTGTCGTTGTGTACAGCCGGGAAATTATACTCTGTATGACGACGAGGATACATTTTTTCAAACAGAGAATGAAAGGTAAGGCGGTGGGCTTTATGGCAACACGTGTCCAACATGCGTTGGAGCAGCTCAAAACGACCGGTGTCCGTATTACACCCCAGCGTCATGCCATATTAAACTATTTAATGGAATCGATGGGGCACCCGACAGCCGATGAGATTTACAAGGCACTCGAACCCCAATTTCCTAGTATGAGCGTGGCGACCGTATATAACAATTTGAAAATGTTTCTGGAAGCCGGTATGGTCCGGGAACTGACTTACGGAGATAATTCAAGCCGTTTTGATGCCAATGTGACGGATCATTATCATGTGATATGTGACCAGTGTGGCAAGATTGAAGACTTCAGTTATCCTTCGTTAAAGAGTGTGGAGCTTCAGGCGGAGTCGAGCACGGGATTTGAGGTACATGGTCACCGATTGGAAGTATATGGTGTGTGCAAAAGTTGCAGGCATCAATAGAGATGATTTACAATATTAACGTGTGGAATTCAGTATGGATTCTTCACGTTTTTTATTTATACAGAGTTTTAAGAAAAACATCCATGTGAAATTATCTATGATTTTTGGGATGTTTACCATCATCTATGGAATTAACGGAGGTAGTCGTTTGGGTAGAAAAAGCAAATATACACGTCGTAAACGACGTTCATTTTGGCCAGGGTTACTTGGCGCATGTTTGGTGGCAGGTGGTGCCTATTGGCTTATTACCAGCGTATGGTTGAATAAGGTCTATGAGGACCCGGATTGGCTCGGGAGAAATCAGCCTATTTTTGTAGATGGACAGCTTATGGATGAGGATGCTTCTGGCACAGGTGGTCAGCTTAAACTGCCCGTGAAGGTATTGCAAGAAGCGGTAGATCCGGGAATACGATATGAACCTGATTCGGGGGATATCATTATTGCTTCTCCGCAGAGAGTGCTGCATATGAAAGAGGGCAGTACCCGGGCTGAACTGAATCATCAAAATTATCCGCTGAAAGTAAAGCCGGAGGTAAAGTCTGATGAGGCGTATATTCCCCTTCAACCGTTGAAGGAGGTATACGGGCTGGCCGTTCAGGAAGATCCGACAACAGGAGCCGTTATTTTGTTGCGCGGTGGGGACACGATCCAATATGCAACGATTGATACGTTGTCATCCAAAGAAGATCAGACCGTTCCTCTGTATAAAAGCGGAGAAGAGTCTTCTCCCATTTTCACGGATATGAAGCAGAATACCAGAGTACGTGTGTGGAAGACGGGTAAAGATCAGAGCTTTGTACAGATGGATAACGGTTATGCAGGTTATGTAGATAACGATCATCTTGTTCTGGGTGAGAAAAAGACGCTGGACACGCCGAAGTTTACACCCACTGAGGCGGAGAAAAAGTGGAAAAACAAACCTGTGAATCTCGTATGGGAAGCTGTCTACAATCGCCAGCCTGACGTGGGCTCCATTGGAAAGATGCCTGGGGTAAACGTAGTGAGCCCGACATGGTTCCATATTACCGATGGCAATGGCTCAGTGAAAAGCAAAGGAGACCAAGCCTATGTGAACTGGGCCAAGCGCTCAGGGATGGAAGTATGGGGATTGATGGATAACAGTTTCGATCCGGACATTACGAAGGAGGCACTGTCTACTTACGCCAAGCGTACACACATCATTGAACAAATGTTGGATTATGCCAAAACGTTCCGGCTGGACGGTATCAATATCGACTTTGAAAATGTGTATACCAAAGATGGAGCGAATGTTACCCAGTTTGTACGTGAAATGAAGGCGATGGCTCGTATTCATGGACTCATGTTATCGGTGGATGTTACGCCAAAATCAAATAGTGAAATGTGGTCTGCGTTTTTAGATCGTCGTGGATTAGGAGCTTTTGCCGATTATATTATCGTGATGGCGTATGACGAGCACTGGGCAGCCAGCCCGAAAGCAGGTTCTGTCGCCTCGTTGCCATGGACCGAATCCTCGATGCGTCGCATACTGGAAGAAGATGAAGTCCCTTCGAATAAGCTTATTATGGCCGTTCCTTTATATACACGGATTTGGACTGAAAAAGCGAATGAGCAGGGAGAGATCAAAGTTTCCTCCAAAGCGGTAGGTATGAATTCCGTTCAGGAGTTAATTAAAGAGAAGAAACTCAAACCTGTTCTGGATCAAGCAAGCGGACAAAACTATGTAGAGTATAAGGAAGATGGCGCCGTAAAAAAAATCTGGATCGAAGATGCCGTATCCCTGCAAGCCAGGGTGAATCTTATTTCTTCGTTGAAACTGGGCGGAGTAGCTGCATGGAATAGAAGCTTTGCTAATGCATCAGCCTGGGAAACCCTCAAAGAGGCTGGTTATTCCAAGTAAATTATAATAAATCGCACTTATCATTCTCATCATGTGCAATATCAAAAAAGGACCCGGTAAAGATACCGGGTCCTTTTTTGATGAACGACTACTGTTTCAGAACGTTAACAACAGATACACCTGCAACTCTATGCACTACAAACCGCGCTGGATAACGTGTACCGACTTTGTAGATTGAGTACGGAGTTTAAGAGTGTACGGTGAAGATTTATGGACAAAATGCATTAATGGATTTCCGGGCGCATGTGAGTTACTTGGAAGGCGCGGCGGGTGGAGTCGTTGGTTCCACAGGCGGACTCATCGTATTGGCTTTGTTCGGGTCCATCGTCAGAATCGTGTGACAGAACATACAACGATCTGTTTTACCCAGCATCTTCGTTAACTTGCCGCATTCTGGACAATCGACCTGCACAGCACTGGTTGAGAGCATGCCTGCCCAGAAATAAATGATCAAACTGCCCAGCATGGCAACAAGCCCGATTACAAGGCCAACCGCTGCGATAACCTTTCCGGCATGTCCCCAGAACACAATTCCGGCTGTGCCGAGTATCATTAGGCCCATTCCTAGCATGGTTAACAGTAATCCCCAAGTGCGAAAAGCATTAATTTTTGCTGATTTAAAAATCATAAAAAATGCTCCTATCGTATGAGTAGTATCGGACCTGAAAAAGAAGGAAACATTGTATATCATGTCGAATTACATTATAACTGACTTGGCGCTAAACTGCCATGAATTGTATAAATTGTATGGAGGGAATCGTGGAATTAAAGAACCTTGCTTTTTTGTCCGAGCAGTCGGAAGAGACAGGGGCAGTTGGGGCTATCGCTTATTCCCACCCGGGAGAGCGATTCCACGGCTCCCTGATCCAGGATTTTGACTTGATGGTACTGATTGTGCATAACACAGATCAATCGATGTCAACGGTCGAACATTACAGATACGGAGATCTTCGTTATCAGTTGATCTATGTCAGCCAGTCTGATTTACAGATTACTGCGGTTACGGGAGAACATGATAATCTCATGCAATGCCTGATTGAAGGGGAGATTATCTGGGAAACGGGCAACCAGATTAGCGATTTGAGAGAAGAGTTATCTTCGTTTGGGAATGAGTTGCGTGAGCAGAAACTGTTTCACGAGTTTACCAGTTTTCTAAGGATGTATGTTGAGGCGAAGCGTCATATCCAGCAGGGGCATGTTGTAGATGCCTATTACAATGCATTGGAGGCGCTGGGAAGCTGGGCTAGGATCGTGCTTATTGAACAGGGCATCTACCCTGATCATGCCGTCTGGACTCATGTGCAGCAATTAGATCGTGCATTATGGAAGCTGTATCAGGAGCTGACGGTAAGTTCTGAAACTTTGGAACAGCGCGTGGAGCTTGTATTGCTCGCTTGTGAGTTTTCTGTCATGTCGAAAATGGGAGAATGCTCTGAACTTCTGCTCCGTGTGATTAGAAGCCGAAAAGAGCCATGGAGTATTAATGAACTTGTTCATCATCCTCAATTAAGATTTGTTCGTAAGGACCTGCCGCTGGTACTTCGAAAACTTGTGTTTCGTTCTATAGTAAAAGAATCAGCTGGATGGCCCTCACTGGAAGGGGAAGGCAGGGAAATTCGCTATTGGATCGAGACCTGACCTGTTTGCAGAATCTGCTGTTGAGAAGTGATGTATAAAAGGAGGGGAAACCTTCCTTTTTTGTTTGTTTAATAATTTATATGTTTAGGTGTTGACTCTGATCTGTAGATTATGGTACATTATATTTCGTTCCCCAAATGAGTGAATCATCAGAAAATGACAAATTCAGTTGAGGAAAAGTGAAGAACATGAAGTAATGAAAAAGAAAATTAAAAAAAAGTTCTTGACGAAAACAAACGAAATGTGTTACATTATTCAAGTCGCCGCCGAAACTTGGTGAAGGCAAGGAGTAAGTAAAACAATCGTGTTTGATCTTTGAAAACTGAACAACGAGTGAGTAAACATTCTGCTTGCAGGATGACGTGAAGGTCTTTGGTACATGCCATCTGGCTGTATGAAAACTGGAACACAAATGAGATTTTTAATCTCGTCAGATTCAAAATGAGCTTATCGCTCTTTTCAATACCCCGATGAGTTTCACAGCGTCTAACGTCGCTGATG
>NZ_JAUZUT010000009.1:0-133730 GCF_031844205.1 Paenibacillus sp. RRE4 | reverse complement strand
CCCTACGGGTCACCATTATTTTCAAACTATATACTGAGATGAGAAACTCATTACTTCAAAAAAGAGTTGATTTTCATATCGAATTTATGGTAAGATCATAAATGTGTTGTTCGGAGGCTTAGCTCAGCTGGGAGAGCATCTGCCTTACAAGCAGAGGGTCGGGGGTTCGATCCCCTCAGCCTCCACCATATAATTTTTTAATGACGCGGGGTGGAGCAGCCCGGTAGCTCGTCGGGCTCATAACCCGAAGGCCGCAGGTTCAAATCCTGCCCCCGCAATTGTAACTTTCCTAACCGAAAGTGATCTGGAACCGTGGTGTAGTTGGCCTAACATGCCTGCCTGTCACGCAGGAGATCGCGGGTTCGAATCCCGTCGGTTCCGCCATTTAACTCTCAACATGAGGGAAGTTGTTCACTACATCTGCTGTATGGCACTGATGCCCTGGATAAAGTGTAGCGACTCAAGCTTAAACTTTATTATGGCTCGGTAGCTCAGTCGGTAGAGCAGAGGACTGAAAATCCTCGTGTCGGCGGTTCGATTCCGTCCCGAGCCACCTTGATAGAAAACTTAATATGCCGGTGTAGCTCAACTGGTAGAGCAACTGACTTGTAATCAGTAGGTTGGGGGTTCAAGTCCTCTCGCCGGCACCATGTAATCCTGGAGGATTAGCGAAGTGGCCAAACGCATCAGACTGTAAATCTGCTCCCGTACGGGTTCGGTGGTTCGAATCCATCATCCTCCACCAGTTTTAGGGGCATAGTTTAAAGGTAGAACAACGGTCTCCAAAACCGTTGGTGTGGGTTCAATTCCTGCTGCCCCTGCCAATTAATTTTTAATAGTAATTTCTATATGGCGATCGTGGCGAAGTGGTTAACGCACCGGTTTGTGGATCCGGCATTCGGGGGTTCAATTCCCCTCGATCGCCCCTTTGTTTTCTAATGGGGATTAGCCAAGCGGTAAGGCAACGGACTTTGACTCCGTCATGCATAGGTTCAAATCCTATATCCCCAGCCATTATGCGGAAGTGGCTCAGCGGTAGAGCATCGCCTTGCCAAGGCGAGGGTCGCGGGTTCGATTCCCGTCTTCCGCTCCATAATAAGGCGCCATAGCCAAGTGGTAAGGCACAGCTCTGCAAAAGCTTTATCCCCAGTTCGAATCTGGGTGGCGCCTCCAGCATATTTTTACTATATGCTACAATCAAATAAGCCGGCGTGGCGGAATGGCAGACGCGCTCGACTCAAAATCGAGTGGGAAACCGTGGAGGTTCGAGTCCTCTCGCCGGTATTTATGTAAAGAGTTCATTAGGGTTTATCTCTAGTGAACTCTTTTTGTATTGCGTTTTAATACTCTACAATACTCTACTCATGATTAAGTTGCGTGAGGGCTCTTTAAAATAAAAATTCAGGGATATCAAACCGATTAAGGAAATCATTCGTTTCTTATCATTGAATACATTTATGCGACAAATTTTTATTTTTAGGGAGGAAAGCAGTAATGAACAAATCAGCAAAATATGTATCCTTGCTTTTGGTATTGGGACTATGTTTAACATTGCCACAGTTGGCGGGTGCAGAAGCATCGGCTCACCATCACATGACGGGATCAACAGACAAAAAGGACTCAAAGCCATCGTCCAAACAAACGACGGGTTCTACAGCTAACAAAGCGGCCAAGCCAACCCAACCAACGAAACCGAAGAAATCAGCGTCTGCGACTGCAGATAAGAAAAAGTCTACAAAGAAGAAGAATGATACGTCGAAATCTTCTAAAGATACTAAAAAACCTGCGGTTACCCAAGTAGAGAAAAGCAAAACGTATGTAATTGAAATTTCTGATTTTGCATTTCAAACTGCTGATCTGAAGATCAAGGTCGGTGATCGTGTTGAATTTGTGAATAAGGATCAAGTTGAGCACTCCGTTGTTGCAGAAGACGATTCTTTCGATACAGGACTACTGGGCGAGGGAGAGAAGTCAGTGGTTACGTTTAAAAAGGCGGGCGAGATCAATTATCACTGTGGGCCTCATCCAAGTATGAAAGGGGTCATTAAAGTCCTCTCCAAGTAATCCTGTGATTGAAATTGCTCGATCTGACAGGAGAGGGGAAGACTTTTGAATGCAGGAGTATTCCGATTACCAGCTAATTCTGCTGATTAAACAAAAAAAGCAAGAAGCATTATCAGAACTATATGATCGTTATGCTTCTCTCATATACTCATTCGCCTGGAAGGCTCTTCAACAGGAGGACGGTGCCCGGGAAGTGGTGCAGTCTGTTTTTGTCAGGATATGGACAACAGAGGCTGAATTTGACCCCAACAAGGGTCATTGCAGGAACTGGATCATCACGATCACACGTCATATAGCTATCGATTGGCTACGTAAGCAACGAAGTATGTCGAGCCAGGCGGTGTCTTATTATACATCTGAGAAGCTGGAGAGAGTGGCAGAGCTTGCAGAACTATCGGTCGAAAGCCAAGTTGAAAAACAAATGTTGAAGGAGCAAATTAAAGGAATGCGTGCATTCTTGTCTCAGCAGCAACTCCAATTGCTCGAACATTTTTATTGGCAAGGATACAGCTTGAGTGAGTTAGCTTCGCACTATCAGGAGCCTTTGGGCACAGTTAAAAGCCGACTGCACCAGACACTGAAAATACTGCGTAAGCATTTGCTTGCGGGAGGGGAAGAGTGGTAATGTCGTCGTCAATAACCGTCTGCTCATACATGCTGGAATATTTATCGGATCCTTGCTCAGAGGAGGGCAAAGCTTTCGAAAGGCATCTTGCTGACTGTGCGTCATGTAAGCTTGAATTAGAGCAATTACGTCTAGGTTGGGAGGCGATTCCAACGCATACGGAGCAGGTGGAGTTGCCATCTGATTTAAAACAACAGGTGATGGAAGCGGCATGGGGGAAAAGCAACGAAATCTCTGCGCCAGATGTTGTACAACATAAAAGCAGTAGCAGATTCAAATGGCTTACGAAGCGCTATAATCCAAAAGTGAATCTTGTAGCAGCATCTGTACTTATCCTTCTTGGTGCCAGTTTGATAGGAAATGTAGTTTTAATTCAAGAGCGCATCGAACAATCTGTAACGTTGATGAATTCGAGGGATTTGCCGACCTCTGAAATACAAAAGGTTATGAAGTTGGAATCGCTCACCTCTGGAACGAGTTATGGAGTAGCTTGTATTGTAGGCACCGGCAAAGATCAGCAGTTTGTCGTCTACCTGTTCAACCCTCCACAGACGGAGAAGAACGAGGTTTATCAGGTATGGTTGAATAAGGATCAGGCGTACCATAACGCAGGCAAGCTAAAAATAGAAAATCAGATGAGGCTTGCTGTGCTCGCAATTCCTATGGGCAACCAGGCATGGAGCTATGATTCCATTGCAATTACGTTGGAGCCTGATTCTACGGGACTTGCTCCGCGTGGTCCACAGATATTTCGCTCAAGTTAAGAGGTTACAGCATGACACAGCTTTCTTTTTGCATACATGGCTGGACAACACTCCTCCATAGCTCAGACAAGCCGGAGAGAAGAGATTGTTGTAATTCTGCGTACTCAATGAGTGCCATAGTGTTAAAAAACAACACAGAAGAGGGCTTCACCCCCTTCTGTGTTGTTTTCACGTTTGAACATAAGTAACATAAAGGTTGACGTGTAATTTTATTCAGTATATTGTAGATATATTAAGTCTATAATGTGGAAGGACGTGAAGAAGCTGACGACTCAACCGAGTACAGCGAATGCAGAACTATTATTTGACCTTGGTGTGTGGGAAGAAGCGTGGAAGAACCGCCCGAGAAGTTCAAGATATAAGCAAAAAAGTGCCCCTTTTGATACAGAGGAAGCATTCGAACGTTGGGCCCGGAATTATCATGCTCAGTCGTTTACCGAGGAAGGCAAGAACCGCTCGGCACGCATTATGGGCTGGATTGAAAATCAGGGTGTAACATTTGAAGGAGCCTCGGTGCTGGATGTGGGTGCGGCCTCTGGTATATTTACAATTCCTTTTGCAGAAAAGGGAGCTACAGTCACTGCAGTTGAGCCTTCTGCGCTACTTGTCTCGTTAATGCAGGAAACCATTCCTGCTGAACTGGAAAATAACATCACGATTGTACCCGAGCGATTCGAAGAAATCTCTATACAGGATAAAGGCTGGGAGAAACAATATGATATCGTCTTTGCCTCGATGTGCCCCGCGATGTCTGATTGGGAAACGGTTGAGCAGGCCATTCACTGTGCCCGAAAGTATCTCTATGTCAGTACGATTGCCGGTGCCAAGGAGCATACACTGATGGATGAGCTCAGAACAGTGCTTGGCGTGGATGCTCCTTACAAGGCAGGGGACATGGCATACCTCCAGCAGTTGCTTTACCTTAAAGGATATTCATATACAATGATTATTACAAGAGAAGTGAATGATTTTGAGATTCAGGTAGAAGAATTGATTCAAAAGCTTCCTGAGTGGCTTCACACCTATGAAATGCCCACCGATGCGGTAGCGTTAAGTAAAGCTGAAACATATATTCGTGACACCTATACGAACGGCGTAATTCCCTTTTCTCGCGGAGCAAGATTTGGTAAAATGCTGATTCAGCTAGAACAAGCACATATGAAAACAGTGTCCGCAGCCCAAAAGTAGACATGAAAACAAACTTGAATGCATCTTCAAGGTTTAACAAATGCCCCCTCTTTCTGATGGAGTTCTAATCTATCCTTTGACAGCCCGCTCGGGGTGTCTTTTACGCTCCCGGTATCTACCGGGAGTCAACCCCTCCCATTTTCGAAAAGAACGGATAAAATTTTGCGGATTGGTATAGCGAAGACGTTCAGCGATTTCTTTTACCGTCCAATCTCTCTCGTCTAGCCATCTTTTGGCGATATTCAGTCGGTACCTCGTCAAATACTCACTAAATGAAGCCCCAGTTTCTTTACGGAAAACGCTACTTAAATAGTTAGCATTGTAATGAAGCCGCATTGCACATTCGTCCAGGGTTAGATCTTTGTCGTAATCTTGCTGGATTATGGCGATCACTTTCTCTGAAATGTGCTGAGATTGTGCCACCTGTCTTTCTTTAAAAATGTGGATGACAGGCATGATCACCTGATGGCTGAACCAATGCTCCACCTCAGTAGCGGATTGTAAAATATGCAGCTCTTGAAAAAGAGAACGGTGGCTCTGACTGATCTGTGCAAGTCGAATGCCATTGTCTTGTGCGAGCTTCAAGATATGTGTTAACAGCCGCATGAGGGCGTATTGATACTCTTCTGGAGTGCACTCCAGTGAAAATAAAGCCTCTAGCAGTTCAGTCAGCTGTTGGGTAGCAACAGTCTCGTCTGCTTGCTGAATAGATTGAAGCAACGAATACTCTATTGCCTCTGGATAGGTCATGGCCCATGCAGCTGAAGCCAAATCATGTTGCTTATATTGTACGATAATGCCTGTCCCAAGACGCATCCGATGTTTAAGCGCATCTATAGCTTCGTTGTATGCCTGTGGAATGTGACTCATGAATGGATGTGGCTGACTTAGACCGATACTGACCTTCAAATCCAAAACCTCACCGATCTGTTGCTGTAATCGTTCTGTTAATCTTGAGATATGCTCCGAGAACAGCAGTAGATCTCCCTCCGTACTGCCAATCACGGTTACAACATGTTGTTCCAACACGATAGGAAGTAGTTGCTGATCAGTCTGAAGCGTCTCTTCAAGCATGTTCTGGATGGCAAACAAGAGCAGAGCGCGATCTTCCATTCTATATTTAGAGTGGTTTATTAGTTCAGGCTGTAGTGCTACTACGGCAATTTGTTGCCACGTAGAAGGATGTTTAGCATATCCCTGTTCTCGTAATGTGCTGTGTAATGTTTTAAAGCTGGTTTTGCCTTGAAGTAACTGCATCATAGCGTAGGTGCGTATTTGGTTCTGATGCTGATTTAAAGTGGATTCCAGTTGAGAGTGTGCGTCAGATAACTGAGAAACGCCCAAGCGAATTTGTTCCAGTTCATCGGGCTTATTCACAGACTGATGTGGTACCACGGAATGCCCTTTGTGAATGATATTATCGCCTAATTGAGTAAGAATTCGTCTGATGGGCGCGAGCATTCGTTGAGAGCCCAGCCACGCGAGCAGCAGTGAAAGCAAGAGTATGGCCATACTGATATATAACGTATGGAATCCGATTTTAATATAGTCTTGAGTTAATGTATTCTCGGGAGAAATGAGAATATATGTCCACCCTTTTAATGTAGAAGGACTATAAGTTAACGAATAATCTGCATTGGCAAGTTGCACTTCACGCTCAGCATAGGCGTCAGAGTACATTACAGGTGGTAATGTCTGAATGAGTTCTCCGTTATCCCGATCAAGCAGGCCTATCGCAGACAAAGGTTGTCCAATATAGGATTCATTCGGATGGGCAATGACCTGTTGTTCCCGATTTATAATGATTAAACCGGCGGTTGAGGCTTCAGTTGTCGGAGATTGCGCCAGCGGATTCTGCATATAACATGCCGGAATTCCAGCAATCAATGCTGCATTGGACGATGCACTTGCATCGGGAATCGTTCTTGCGAGCGTAATGTGATAAATGCAGCCTTTACCTGTAAGACGTTGGCCTGAGATTCTCTGCTCGTCATCATCTTCGTTACTAAATATGGTTGAGGGCGCGAGTTGCCATCCCGAGGTCAGTGTATACGCAATTAGATCTTTCATGGGCAGTGATAACGGGAAGCGAGTGTTGGCATAAAAGCCAGCATGATTAATAAGCCAATCCTTGGATTGGTTGACCAAGATAATATCTAGCAGAGGTTCCCATGACTTCATATGCTGGAACTCTGTCTGCAGGTCGCCCGCTTGTAACTTGCTGACTCGCCCCAGTGAATTAGAGCCCGTAAGAGAACGAAGTGTAATCGGAGAGCGCACTGCTTGGTCCAGCATGTAACTGACCGTAGCGAGTTTGTGCTCTACATTGGACTGGATCTGTTCGAGAAGCTGTTGATTCGCTTGTGTCCGGTGCAGTTCTGTCTGGTTAGAAGAATAAATAAAAGCAGCAATTCCCGTGAGCAGAATTGGCACTGTACTTAACATAAGTCCGAAGATAATCATTTTATGGAGATAGCTTAGTGATCGCACGTGTCCACCCCTTGATGGAAAATATATTTCATTACTTCTTTATTTTAGTAAACGCTTTCAATTAGAACAATCTAATTTTTGTTTATTTGGATAAAAAAGTAATTTTGGAAACGAAAACGTATAATTCACGTACGTATAGAGATAACGGCTTTTTCATATTAGAAGGTGGGACTTCCGTGAGATGTTTCCGTTATAGGGGTAATAACAGGTATCCGGAGTGCGGTGTTTTGGTGAGAATGCCCCGAGTCCTGCCCGCAGACAGTCCAAGGTCCAAGCAGATCCCCGACCTGAGTCTAGGATCAAAAACCGTCCGCAGTCTGTTTTGAAAAGTTGCTGAATCCCCTAGAATAAGGACATAAGGTTAAACAAGAAACACGGAAACAAAAACAAGCAAGTTCTCAACAAACGGATTAAACGAGTCATTGAACAAATGCAGGGATTAGGCTAACAGCGATTAGGTTAAAGTTCAGAACAAAAAAAGTAAAATCGGGAAGGGCGGTGAACAACAATTATGAGAATGAACAAGGGAAATGGCTGGGCGATTGTATTGATTGTACTAGGTGCTCTGATTCTCTTCGGAAAGTTAACACCATTGCTTGGACATCTGATGGGTTACCTGATTCCGGTCTTGATGATTGCACTAGGGTACTACGGAATTAAAAGAGGAAATGTAACGCTCGGATGGATCGTTCTGATCATCGGTATCGTATCTCTGATGGGCAAACTGGCTTGGCTGATCGGGCCGATTATCGCAATCGGATTGATTATCTTCGGTATCTCGATGCTGAGCAACAATCGCAATTCACGTCGCCGTTATTAAAAATTTTCACGATAAAGTAAAAGGAGGGACAGAACATAATGAGTGTATTTCGTCGAATGCGGGATATCACCGTAGCTAGTCTGAACGAACATCTGGAGCAAAGTCAGGACCCGGTTAAACTGATTGATCAGTTCCTGGTCTCGACCCGCCAAGACATTGGAGAAGCCGAGAAGCTTCGACACCAGTATGCGAGTCATACAAGACAAATGAAACAGCAGGCAGATCAAGCCGCCGCTATGGTTAACAAACGAGAGGAACAGGCATCTATGGCTTTGAAAGCCGGAGAGGAACATCTCGCCAAGCTGGCTTTGCAAGAGAAAATTCTCCATGAGGAAAAAATGGATCAATACACTGAATTGTACACACAAAGCGCTGCTGCACTGCAGGAACTCGATGAACAGATCAATCAGTTGAAGGCAGAGTATCAGAATGTGTATAGCAAACGCCAATATTACTACGCTCGAATGCAAACCATTCAGTTGCAACAACGAATGAATCAACGTGGAAACTACAGTGGTCAAAACGTACCCGGTATGTTTAACAAGCTTGATGACCAAGTCTCCGATCTCGAATATGAGGCACAGAGTCTTCGGGAAATCCGGCGAATGGGTCAGGATGGTTCCGGCTTATCCGGTAACATGTCATCCTCTGCACTGGACAAAGAGCTGGAGCGCTTGAAGCAAAAGCTCAATAACGATAAAAAGGAGTAGTAAAATGAATAAATTATACCGCTCAACGCGTAACCGTATGCTGACAGGTTTGATCGGCGGCATATCTGAAAATCTAGGATTAAGTACCACGCTGCTACGGATCATTTTCTTCATCAGTATCTTCGCAACGGGTGGTACATCTCTATTCATCTACTTCATAGCAGCATTGGTTGTACCTAAGGAACCTAACTACGCAGATCCGTACGTATACGGTCCCGATCACAGTAGAGGTTACAAGTAAACGAAAGGAGCAAGCACATGAGCAAACTATACCGCTCAACGCGTGACCGAATGATGACCGGTCTAATCGGCGGCATATCCGAGGCAATTGGAATGGATTCTACGCTGCTACGGATCATCTTCGTCATCAGTATCTTCGCAACCGGGGGCACGACGTTGTTAATCTACTTCATCGCCGCTCTCGTCGTACCAAAAGAGCCTTTCCCGCCATATGATCCATATGGTTACGGCCCGGGTGCTGGCAGAGGGTATGGTGGTTATGACCATCAGCCTCCAAGAGATCCTTTTAACAGCAACCCTAATCAACCGGGTCCCGGCTTTGGTCCTGGTCCAGGATACAACAGCAGACCGCATTCCGGCCCGCGTTCTTATGACAACAACACTTATGGCGCAGGAAGCCAGCACGAAAGTGAACTGGATTCCATGATGAAAGATATTGAGAAGAAAGCACTGAAAAAAGAAGTTGAAGAGCTTCGCCAAAAATTATCTCGTTACGAGAAGGGAGAAAAGTAAAATGGGAGTATTTAAACGGATTAAGGATATGACGAAGGCATCTGTAAATGATATGTTGGATAAAGTGGAAGATCCGATTGTAATGTTGAACCAGTACTTGCGTGATATGGAGGCCGAAATTCATGAGGCTGAGGTGACTGTTGCTAAACAAATGGCTAACGAGCGCCGCATGAAGCAACGTCTGGATGAAGCAGAACGTACTTCGGTACAACGTGAGTCCCAAGCTGAAGCTGCTCTGTCGAATGGTCAGGAAGAAGTAGCACGCAAATTGCTGGAAGAGAAAATTTATTTTGATCAAAAAATTGAGGAATACCGCGATCTGCACGCTCAATCTGAAGCACAAGCGAAAGATCTGTTGCAACAGTTGCATGATATGAAAGATGAATTCTACAAAATGCGCAACAAACGTAATGAGCTTGTATCCCGTGCACAGATGGCTAAAGCTAAGAAACAAATGTCTTCGATCAACAGCTTGCATTCCATTGAGAGCGGAAGCGCATCCCTTGGATTCCACCGCATGGAAGAGAAAATCATGCAACTTGAAGCTGAAGCAGATGTAGCCCGTGCACCATACCGCAATACCGGAGCATCCTACACCAATCCGGTTGATCTGGAGAAACAATTCAAAGTAGATCAACAATTGCAGGCTCTGAAAAACAAAATGGGCAATGGTTCCAAGAACGAAGCGATCGATACTTCTAAAGAATAACTGTTCGCTTGCTGGACAATATGATATTCTATAGATCGTGTAGCCTATACGATTCGTAGAACAAAAGTTAAGCCATACAGGACTTCATTGCCTGCTATGGCTTTTCCGTCGAATGAAGAAAATCCAGATCGTAGATGAACTTACAGAGGAGGTGCGGCAGAAATGAGTAAAAAAAGTCACTGGATTGCAGTCATTATTATTGTGGTTGGTTTTCTCATGCTCTTTAACCGGAATATGAACCTGCTGACGGCTGCCGCACTTATTCTGTTAACGGTTGGAATGCTTCAGATTCGAAAAGGAGAAACCAAAAAAGGGTATCGTTATCTTGGTGTTGGTGCAGCCCTGCTATTGCTAGATAACTTGATGATTGTCTTTATAATTGTACTCGCTTCATTAGCTTATTTTTATTCCAAGAACAAAAAGATTCATCTGCATGATGATGTCATGAAAAAACAAAATTTTATGGCCCGTTATTACTGGGATCAGTCCTCCTGGAGGCTGCGCAGTATGAGCCTATGGCATGCCATAGGCGAGGTCAATGCGGATCTGTCCCTCTCTATTCCTGAGGAGAAGCAAACGATTGTGCTGTTGCAAGGCGTTATGGGCAATGTACGTCTAACGCTGCCTGAGGATTATGGGGTTGAGATTGAGGCATCGGTGCTGTTTGGCCGAATCAATCTGTTAGGCGAGCAAGATAGCGGCATGATGAATAAATTGGTATGGAGAACTCCTGGATATGAATCCAGTGAATATAAAGTGAAATTTATTATTTCGTATATTGTTGGCGACTTAAATATTCATAATCCGTAGTACTAAGAAATGGATGAGGAAAAGGAGGAGTCCCGGATGAAGGACAGAAAACATACCGATATGGTTACCCGAAGTATGCGTGAAGGGATCCTCCTTGTTTTCATTGTGTTTGCTGTTATTTTATATGTATTGTATACATATGGTTATCTGGCTCCGTTTGCAGGCTGGCGTCATCTTATTCAATCCGGGCTGGCTCTGTTGCTGCTTCTGATCGGAATCGGGGCGGTATTTGGATTTTATCAGAGTTACAGGGTGAAAAGGCGGCTAGAATTGTTAACGGAAACGTTGCTGCAATGGGAAAAGGGATCGCTCTCCCGCACCGTACCCGACCTCGGGCAGGATGATGTCGGCCGGCTTAGTGAACAACTGGGTCGCATCGGCAAAAAGTGGGAGGATCAGGTGTCATCCCTCCAGCGGTTGTCCACGAACAATGCACAGCTTGCCGAACAGGCCAGAATTACAGCCATTGTAGAGGAGAGACAGCGGCTTGCAAGGGAATTGCATGACGCGGTATCACAGCAGCTATTCGCGATCTCGATGACAGCAACGGCGGTAGGCCGGAAGATGGAGAAGGATTTTGAACGGGCACAGCGGCAGGTTGCCTTGATTGAAGAAATGGCTTCCGTGGCTCAGTCCGAGATGAGGGCTTTGTTGTTGCATCTTCGGCCAGTCTACCTGGAGGGAAAACAGTTGGAGCAAGGTTTGCGTGATCTGGTGATGGAACTGAAAACCAAAGTACCGATGGAGATCGTGCTGGAGATGGACGAAGATATTCATCTGGTCAAAGGGATTGAGAACCATTTATTCCGGATCGTGCAAGAAGCGATGTCGAATACGTTGCGTCACGCAAAAGCGGAGAAAATGGAGATCAGGTTACAGCGCCGAATGGATGCGGTTCGTGTACTGATTCGGGACGACGGGCAGGGCTTTGATCTGGATGAACAGAAGCAGGCCTCCTATGGTTTGGCGAATATGCGTGAACGGGTTACTGAGATTGGGGGAGCCATTCAATTTGTGACGGCACCTGGCAAAGGAACACGGATTGAGATTACCATCCCTTTGATGAACGATGAAAGCGAGGTAGAACATGTCAATGGAACCGGAAGTGGAAACGGAGACGGAAGCGTCGATCAGAGTGTTGCTCGTGGATGATCATGAGATGGTGCGTATAGGTCTTGCCGCGGTTCTGGATACGGAAGACGGCATTGAAGTCATCGGTGAAGCCGGAAGCGGAGAGGAAGGCATCAGGCTTGCCCAGGAGTATAAGCCGGACGTTGTGCTGATGGATCTTGTCATGGAAGGCATGGATGGCATCGAAGCGACACGTCAGGTGCTCAAAATGAACCCGGAATGCAAAGTTATTGTGCTGACCAGTTATCTGGACGATGAGAAAATGTATCCAGTCATTGAAGCAGGAGCTTTCAGCTATCTGCTGAAAACGTCCAGAGCCAATGAGGTAGCTGATGCGATTCGTGCTGCTGCCCGTGGGCAATCTGTTCTGGAGTCACAGGTAGCATCCAAGATGATGAATCGGTTCAGACAGCCGCAAGCGGCGGCACCTTTACATGAAGAGTTAACCGAACGGGAAATGGATGTTCTGCGTTTGCTGGCCCAGGGCAAGTCCAATCAGGATATTGCGGACGAATTGATCATCGGTATTAAGACGGTTAAGTTCCATGTAACCAACCTGCTGGCGAAGCTGGATGTGGATGACCGGACACAGGCCGCGATCTACGCCTATAAGAATGGATTAGCCGAGTAAGTTGATACGATAGCCAGGTAGCCGCAAGGTATGGGTCTGGAATGGAAATAAACAAAATTTTGAATTATTTCAGATGAAAGAATCAAGGTTGAATATAACAGAAAGCTCGTTCTGCCCTAAGGTGGTGGAGGGGCTTTTTTTTGTGCATCCATAGTGAGTTTCGTAAAAGGGTATAGGTCAAGCCGGAAGGGGGCATGCTGTTGATAGATTCATAGATTGGCAGAGCGAACGGAGGATTCACTTGGTGAAAAGTTGGATGAATATAGGGGTCATTGCCATAGCCATTATAATTTTAATCGGAGTTACACAGGTATATGCAACGAATGTAGAAGTAGAAAAGAAAGCTTCTGGTACCGAAGTGGCAGGACTGGAGCAACTGTTACATACAGCAGATGCAGTTATCAAACATGCAGATCAATGGGTGATCAAATGGCAAGTCGCAGGCCAAGGAGATGCTCGTACGCAAGCTGATAAGCTGGCCGCCGATCTGGGACTTGAAGCACCCGTTCAGGATGTTCAAACCGGACATATTGTATATCGAAGTGAAGGGAATGTTGGCGTGTCTGAATCTCCAATAGGGTTGCTGCTTAATGTGGCGAGTACAGAACAGGATGAATATTATGTGATCGTACAGTTGGCAGGAGGAGCAGAACTGGATCGGCAGGCATTGCTTGCTTCACATGAACAGGTGGGAGAGGTAATGAATAAACTCGGCTTGCAAGCAAGCTGGAATATGTCCGTGCAGGGCAAGTTAAGTAAGATGAGCAAGGGGAATGGCAATCCATCCACAATAGATATATCCAATATGGCTCAGGTTGGTGTGGAGAGAAAGGCCGGTGAACAGTTAGCGGCGCTGGAGGGCAAGCTCTCTGGTGAACTGGAAATGGTAGCAATTGAGCGTTATGAGGATGGAGCTACAGCCAGTGTTTCCTACCAGGTGTCAGAGTTACCGCTGGAGATTCAAAGCGGTGCACACCTATTAAATATGCAGCTTGCGGTACATCAAGTCAGTGGGCAGGATGATGCGCGTGTTACTGTCGGTTTTCCGGTGATCACGATTGAATATTAAGTGACGGAGGTAATGATATTGTAGCTGAATCCCGGCAGGCGATATGCTAAAATAGCATCACATCCAAGTTGGGACTTGCTGGTAATTGTCATTTAGTTTAATGAGATCGGCTGAACTGAACACTATTACATAGCTCGGGAAGCAGATTAGAAGATCTTCCCGGAGGAAAGAGGAGCCTATGGACAATAAACAGATGCAAAGTGAAGTACAGACACCAGGTGCAGTGTTTTTCATTTTTGGAGCAACGGGCGATCTGGCCCGCCGGAAGTTGTTTCCGGCCATCTACAGTTTATACCGTGAAGGCAAGCTTGCTGATGACTTTGCGGTTATTGGCGTAGCGCGCCGTCCGAGGTCACAGGAACAGTTCCGGGACGATCTGCTTGAATCTATCCAGGAGTTCTGCCGTTACCCGGCAGGGGATACGCAGGAGTGGAACGCTTTTGCCGAGCATTTCGAATATAAATCACTGGATATTAACAACGTGGACGGGTTCCGAGAACTGAGGGAGCAGACAGAACGACTGGAAGCTAAATTCAAAACACCGGGAAATCGGCTGTTCTATCTGGCACTGGCGCCTGAGTTGTTTGGCAGCGTGTCGTACAGTTTGAGAGATGGCGGCATGCTGGAGAGCAGCGGATGGAATCGTCTGGTGATTGAGAAGCCGTTTGGATATGATCTGCCTTCGGCGGAGAAGCTGAATGAACAGATCCGCGAGGTGTTTAAGGAAGAGGAAATCTATCGGATTGACCACTATCTGGGTAAGGAAATGGTGCAAAATATCGAGGTGATTCGCTTCGGGAACGCCTTCTTCGAACCGCTCTGGAACAATAAACACATCGCAAACGTTCAGATTACACTGGGGGAAACGGTGGGCGTTGAAGAGCGCGGTGGATATTATGATCATTCCGGCGCCTTGCGTGATATGGGTCAGAATCATATGTTGCAGATGCTGACGATGATTGCGATGGAAGCGCCAAGCCGTCTGTTCCCGGAGGATATCCGGGATGAGAAGGTGAAGGTGCTTCGATCCCTTCGCGAATTTACGTCGGATGAAGATGTGCGTAGCAACGTTGTACGTGCCCAGTATACGGAAGGAGAGTCCCGCGGCAAACAGCTTCCGGGCTACCGTCAGGAGGACAAGGTTGATCCGGAGTCCAATACGGAGACGTACTTTGCAGCACGTGTATTCGTTGATAACTTTCGCTGGGCCGGTGTGCCGTTCTACATTCGGACAGGCAAACGTCTACCGGTGAAAACAACGGAAATTGTGGTTGAGTTCAAATCGATGCCGAATAACGTATACCTCGGCAAAAAATATAAGCTGGAGCCGAATCTGCTCGTGATTCGGGTAAATCCGATGGAAGGCATTTATATCAAAATCAATGCCAAAAAGCCGGGCTCGGATTCCGAGATTCAGCCCCTGGCGATGGACTTCTGCCAGAGCTGCATGATCGGAATCAATTCGCCCGAGGCTTATGAGCGCCTGCTGCATGATGCAGCAGAAGGCGACTCCACGTACTTCACCCGCTGGGATGAAGTGGCGACCGCTTGGTCTTTTGTCGATCGGATCGCGGCCGCTTGGGGGCGTAATCAGGGTGAACTGCACACGTATCCGGCAGGAACGTGGGGTCCGGAGGCGACAGCCAAACTGCTGGAGCAGGATGGTTTCCACTGGTGGCCGGTGAACGGGCAGGATGAGGATAGCGTCATTTGGCATGTAAATGGTTAAGGGCACAAAGTAAGCGATAATGAGGTAAGGGAGCATAAGGAATTTCGTAAATCGGGGATAACCGACATCCTATAGGTGAGGTTGTCATTGGATTTTTCAGTTTGAAGAGGGCCTTGAAAAATGGCATGAAAATGCGGTTTTTCGGGCTTTTTTTCGTTGATAGTGAATCGAAATCACGGGCAAAGAAGTAGATCCTAAGAGATTTCACCAAAAGGAAATAAATAATTTAAATTAAGTTGTTGACAAAAAGTAAGTCGATAACTTATACTCAACACATGAGTTAAAGAGTTAAGCAAAAGACCTGCTGCGTTCGGGCAAACATCATACAGAAATCCGACACAGAGGAACATTCATGAGATAAAAGGTAAACCAGTTGAAGGGGTTTGCGGGCAGACAGTATCATGAAAAAATTTTCGCATAATATCTTTAATCTAAGAATACTATTTTGTATATATCGAATGGAGGAAAAGAGAATGATGTTGGATGTAGGATTGTTGTTGATTCGTTTGGTGATTGGTTTGTCGTTTATGGCGCATGGGGCACAGAAGCTGTTTGGATGGTTCGGGGGCTACGGAATCAAAGGTACTGGCGGCTGGTTTGAATCGATTGGCATGAAGCCGGGCGCACTGCTTGCTCTGCTGGCAGGACTTGCTGAATTCGGCGGGGGCTTGCTTCTGGCATTGGGTCTGCTGACACCGGTAGGCGGAATCCTGATCGCACTGACCATGGTGATTGCCATCGTTAAAGTACATGGTGCTAACGGTTACTGGTCTACACAGAACGGATTCGAGTATAACCTAGCCATCCTTGTGGTGGGCGTAGCTCTGGCTCTGACAGGCGGCGGGCAATATGCGCTGGATGCACTGATTTTCTAAAATCGAATGATCTGTAAGACATGAGAAGAACCTGGATGCCAGTTACATGGCGGAAGGGTTCTTTTTTTGCGAAGAAAAGTGTTGAATTGATGGAACGTAATCGGTTATTTTCGGTACAGATTATGGTACAATAGGAGAGTTGAATTGAGAACGAGGGAAAAAGCATGAATGGAAGCACTGATCTGAAAGGATGAACTCCATTGTAAATGTGTAAAATGAATTTATCGTGTACCTCTGTTGATGAGGATGACATGCAAGTTTATAATCCAGCGGTTTAGCCGGGTGGCATAAAGTTTGAGATTTTACAATTAAGTTTGAAAGTTTACAAAGAGAATCTATGGATGACCGGCGCTGGCCGGATTAACGTGAATGAACGGATGAAAGGGATAGACGCTATGAGCAAAGCTGCAAATAACATTCTTCAAAAGGAAGTGGACAAACGTCGCACGTTTGCCATTATCTCTCACCCCGATGCGGGTAAAACGACATTGACCGAGAAGCTGCTTTTGTTCGGAGGCGCGATTCGTCTTGCGGGAACGGTTAAAGCCCGGAAAGCAAGCAAACACGCGACAAGTGACTGGATGGAAATCGAGAAACAGCGGGGGATCTCGGTTACGTCCTCTGTCATGCAGTTCGATTATCTGGATCATCGGGTTAATATTTTGGATACTCCAGGTCACCAAGACTTCAGTGAAGACACGTATCGTACGCTGACCGCTGCCGACAGCGCGGTAATGTTGATTGACGTGGCAAAAGGTGTCGAGGCACAGACGATTAAATTGTTCCAAGTGTGTGCGAAGCGTGGCATTCCGATCTTTACGTTTATCAACAAGCTCGACCGTGAGGGACAAAGTCCGTTTGACCTGATGGAAGAACTGGAAAACGTATTGGGTATTCGCTCCGTGCCTATGAACTGGCCGATCGGTACGGGCCGTGATCTGTGCGGTGTGTACGACCGGATGAAAAATCAGGTGGAGCTGTTCCAAGGCGACGATCATTCGACGATCAAAGTACAAAAAGTCGATGGATATAAAGATCCGATTATCCGCGAGATGGCGGGTGAGTACCTTCATGATCAGCTATGTCAGGAGCTAGAGCTTTTGGATGTAGCAGGTGACCCGTTTGATATGGAAAAGGTACAGAAGGGTGAACTTACTCCAATTTTCTTCGGTAGTGCCATCAACAATTTCGGTGTGCAGACGTTCCTCGAGAACTTCCTGGAGCTGGCTCCGAAGCCGGAACCGCGCCGCAGTACCGCAGGCGAGATTGAACCAACGAATGAGAAGTTCTCTGGTTATGTATTCAAAATTCAGGCGAATATGAACCCTGCGCACCGCGACCGGATCGCTTTCTTGCGGATTGTATCAGGTAAATTCGAGCGCGGCATGAGCGTGAAGCATAATCGTGTAGGCAAAGAAATCAAGCTGTCCCAGCCGCAGCAATTCCTGGCACAGGATCGGGATATTGTCGAAGAGGCTTATGCAGGCGACATCATCGGTCTGTTCGATCCGGGCATCTTCCGGATTGGAGATTCGCTGAGTCAGGGCAGTGAAGTGGTATTTGATGAATTGCCAACGTTCTCGCCAGAGATTTTTGCCAAAGTAACGGTTAAAAATGCCCTGAAACACAAGCAGTATCAAAAAGGGATCGATCAGCTTACGGAGGAAGGTACGATTCAGGTATTTAACACGGTAAGCTTTGATGAGACCATTCTGGGCGTAGTCGGTCAGCTCCAGTTCGAGGTATTCGAATACCGAATGAAGGGTGAATACGGGGTAGATGTGCAGTTGCAACGGATGCAGTATCAGTTTGCCCGCTGGATCGTGGACGAGAACTTAGACCCGAGTAAATTCCGGATTAACTCTGCCCTGGTAAAAGATAAAAAAGGAAACTATGTTGTACTCTTCGAGAATGAGTATGCGATGAGAACGGCGATCGATAAAAATCCGACAGCGAAGTTCCTTGAAACTGCGCCTTAATGTTCCTGATATAATGAAATCCCTCCGCCGATTGGTGGAGGGATTTCTTGTTTTACCCTTACCTATAGGCAGCATTTATCCTGCCGGGTTAGGAGAGTTTTTTTTGCAGACAGAACAAACGGTTTGATGGTTCCCTTCACCCGCCAGTGCTTCGATTATCGAAGCGGTTGAACGGGAATGGTGTGCAGATGCTCCTGCGCGATCTGAATCAGTTCCTCCTGCTTGGCAGGCTCTGTGTTCTTCCAGATCATTTCGAAAATGGCCCCAAGTCCAGGCAACGCTGCTTCGGGTCCGTCTACTGAACCTTCGATCATCTCCCGGAGCTGGTCATCACTTTTGTCATGAACCTTATGAACAATCGCTTCACGCAGGCTTAAAGTAATGGGCATCGCAATTCCCTCCTCGGTTTATTCGGCTGCTGTATTACTGTTCCCTGTGAAGGGTGAGCGCATTCAAGTTTTTCCGTCTTTGTGGTATACTACGAAGGATTATTTACGTTGGCATCGTACCAGAACGGGTACGTCTTGCCGTAATGCAGCGGGAGGTTAAATACCCTGATGGCGAAGAAACAATATGCTGTAATCGGTATGGGGCGATTCGGATCAAGTATAGCGAATGCACTGAGCGGCATGGGATTTGACGTGCTGGCGATTGATGCGAACGAGCAGCGGACGCAGGAAATGTCCAATGTGGTAACCCATGCGGTATCGGCAGACTCAACGGATGAAGAAGCGCTACGAGCGCTGGGCATACGTAATTTTGATGTTGTCGTTGTAGCGATTGGCGAAGATATACAGGCGAGTATTTTGACTACTTTGATATTGAAGGATATGGGTGTGCCCGTACTGATTGTAAAAGCTCAGAATGAATTACATGGCAAGGTGCTGCAGAAGATTGGTGCGGACAAAGTGATTTACCCGGAGCGGGATATGGGTCTGCGTGTAGCGCATCACTTAACGTCCCCTAACATTCTGGACTATATTGAATTATCCGAGGATTACAGCATTTTGGAGATGAAGGCGTCTGAGCAGATGATTGGCAAAAACCTGCTGGAGCTGAACATTCGGGCACGATTTGGCTGTAACGTCATGGCGATTAAAAGCGGGGGTTCGATGAACATTTCTCCTTATGCCGAGGATCGGATCGCAGATGGAGATGTGCTGGTTATTGTCGGGCACAAGGATCATCTGACCAAGCTGGAGCTGGCCTATCCGAAGTGATTAAGGAATAATAGTGAGCCCGAAAATGGGAAGGATGGAACGATGGATATTGTATCACCGCAAAATACACGTGTAAAAGAGTGGGCTCAGTTGCTGGAGAAAAAGCATCGAACCCGTCAACATAAATATATAATTGAGGGCATTCATCTCGTACAGGAAGCATTACGCGCCGGAGCTGATCTGGAGTGTATCGTGTACGACGGTGAGCAGGGAGTGCCTGCAGAGCTGACTGGACTGGAGAATCCATTGAAGCGAGTCGAGTGGGTCAGTGTGTCTCCTGCCGTGATCGCCAAATGTACGGATACGATGACCCCTCAGCCGGTATTTGCCATTGTACGAAAAAGCAAAGAGCCACTGCAAAGTCTGATTGCAGAGCCGCAAGGGTTGGTGGTTGTGCTGGACAATGTGCAAGATCCCGGAAATGTGGGCACGATCATTCGCAGTGCGGATGCTGCCGGAGCGGCAGGTGTCGTTCTTGGCGCTGGTTGTGCGGATGTGTATAATCCCAAGACGATTCGATCAACGATGGGCTCTTTGTTCCATTTGCCCATTGTGGAGGGAGAACTACAGTCGTTGCTTCCTGAAGCAAAAGCGGCGGGTGTGAGGCTGGTTAGCACCTCTTTGCAGGCAGAGCATTCGTGCTACAGTTATGATTTTACCCAGCCGGCGTGGCTAGTCATTGGCAATGAAGGCAAGGGCATCTCGGACACCACGGCACAGCTCGTTGATGACGCAATTACGATTCCTATGCAAGGACAGGCAGAGTCGCTTAACGCGGCTATGGCAGCAACGATATTGTTGTTCGAGGCGATGCGGCAACGGATGTTTAGTATGTAATAAAACGCAAAAACTACAGGTTGTGTAAAACATCTGTCATCTTATGCATAAGACGTTTTAGTTCTGAAGATCAAGAATCTCTCGATCTTCAGAACTTTTTTTATTTAGTTCACATTATTTTTCTTTAGTAATTTTTCGTTTATGTGTAATCGGAAGGACTGAAAAAAAGTGGTAAGGTATTTTATGATAGTGCTTTTGGGAATATATTCAATTTGATTATATAAGAGGAATAAAATTTTCAAATTACATTTTATTATACTGATATCTATATATTCAAATAATTACCTTGGATAAAAGTTGAAAAAAAATAACTATATGTTATCATATGAATAGTACTATTTTACTATATATTTCAAAGGAATGTGTTTTATGAGGAAAATGGAACTAATCTGTATTCCATATGCCGGAGGTTCAGTGACTTTATATGAAAAATGGAGGAAATCACTTAATCCTGAGGTGGAATTATGTCTGATTGAGCTTGCAGGGAGAGGAACTAGGAGTCATGAAGCCTTATATCGAAATTTGCATGAGGCTGTTGATGATATATACGCACGTATGCATGAAAGATTCAATATTAAGGAAACACCTTTTGCTTTATTGTTATAGTATGGGCAGCTTAATCGCATATGAACTTGCACACAAAATTAAAGATTTACTGGGACTAAATCCTCATCATATTTTCTTTGCCGCCAAGCAACCCCCAGATTACACAAGCAACAATAAAATTTTGCATACATTACCGATACCAGCGTTAGTAAATGAGCTTATGGCAATGGGAGGGACGCCCTCTGAAATATTTCAAGACCCCATGCTAAAGGAATATTTCCTTCCAATTATAAAATCAGATCTCAGAATAACGGAAAATTACCGCTACATACGTCGTGAGAGTAAGTTGGATTGTGATTTTACTATTATAGATGGGATATATGATTATATGCTGAAGTCGCCAATAGGAGGGTGGCAAAATCATTGATGGCAGGAAAGCATGATGTTTCTAAAAAGCCAGAAAGTAGATACCGGTATCGAAATTGGGCCTAAAAAAGTATTGTACAACCTTCTTGTTAACCATATGAAGGAAATCAATCCCTATTCATTCGAACGTGACTTGAGTGAATTAATTCGAATGACAGACACATTACCGAAATGGGAACAGAGGGACTTGGGCAATAAGTTGCAATCAGATAAGGATTTTCTATCAGCCTGCATTACTATGGCAGTTAGTTCTCGTAACCAGAATTGGGACAAAGATGAATTTTCTACTGGTGTAATAGAGCCCATTATAGGCATGAAACAAAGGTATGATGAACTTCACGGAGAACGGGGCATGCTTAGTAAGGGCGAAAAGAATGAGATAATAGATCGTTTGAAAAGCATACTGGCGGTAAAAGGGTTATCAGATCAGATGATCCATATAATAATTGCAAAGTTCGATTCCCATTCCAATTAAGAAGTGGAATAAGTTTACTATTTTTAGTTGATTAGGAGCGCTGACATATGAGATGTGCTAATTTAGTTGAAGCAATTGAAACACAATCTAAGTTTGATAAAGGAATTACATATATTAATGGTGATAAAGTAGAAAGACGTGTTCTGTATAAACAGTTATATTCTAGGGCGGTACAGATTCTATTTGATTTTCAACAATTGGGACTGCAAAAAGGAGACAAGCTCTTATTTCAAATTGGAGAAAATGAATCATTTATTGAAATGTTTTGGGCCTGCTTATTAGGTGGCATTATTCCAGTGCCCGTTACCATTGGCGATACTGACGAAAGTAAGCTTAAGGTCTTTAAGGTATGGAAAGTAATGGGTAAACCTCGTTTGATTACAACTGCCAAAACGTTGCAGTCTTTAGATAAATATGCGAAGGATCATGGCTTATTAGGGGATTTAACGATAAGTAGCTTTGCATTATACGTAGATCAATTTGCTGACTCCTCAGGAAAGGGAACAGTGTATTATCCTGATTCTACAGATATTGCATTTATTCAATTTTCATCTGGTTCGACTGGTGAGCCAAAGGGGGTTATTTTAACTCATGAAAACCTAATGTTTAATATCTATAGCATAATAGAGGGTTCTGCCAATACCTCAAATGATATTTTTCTAAACTGGATGCCCTTCACTCATGATATGGGAATGATCGGTTTTCATCTGATGCCTCTTGTGGTTAACGCAGATCAATATAATATCCCTACTTCATTATTTATACGTCGCCCAATCTTATGGTTGAAAAAAGCTAATGATCATAAAGCAACGGTTTTATCTTCGCCGAACTTTGGCTACAAATATTTTCTAAACTACTTCAAACCAGAGCATGCGACGAACTGGGATCTCTCCCATATACGTTTGATATATAACGGTGCTGAACCGATTTCAGTGGAAATATGCAATCTTTTCCTAGATAAGATGGATAAATTCGGATTAAAAAGAACGGCTATGTTTACTGTCTATGGGATGGCTGAAGCATCGGTAGGTGTGTCTTTCCCTCGTCCTAACCAGCCAATGGTTTCATATTATTTTCATCGGAAACATTTAAATGTAGGAAGTACCGTGATGGAGGTAGATGCCAACCATCCTGAGGGGACGCGTTTAGTATCTGTGGGTTCAGCCATAGCTGATTGTTATGTGAGAGTGTGCGACGATGTGGATCAAGTCGTAGGTGAAGACATTGTTGGTCACATCCACATTAAAGGGAAAAACGTGACAGAAGGGTATTATAACAATCCAGAAGCGACATCAAAGGTGAAAATAAAGGAAGGATGGTTGCGTACTGGTGATATCGGTTTTATTAAAGATGGAAATTTAGTTGTAATCGGAAGATCTAAAGACGTTATCATTGTAAATGGCCAAAACTATTATCCGCATGATATAGAAAGAGTCGCAGAAGAAATAGAGGGCATAGAACTAAATAAAATTGTTGCGTGTGGAGTTAAAGAAGATGACGTAGAGAAAATTGTCCTGTTTGTATTGTTCAAAGAGAGTCTAGCAAGCTTCATACCTCTGACGAAAAGGCTTAGAAGCCATCTAATCCAAAAGGGAGGGTGGGATATCTGGGATGTTATACCTGTTCGGAAAATTCCAAAGACGACAAGCGGCAAAATACAGCGTTACAAATTAAGTGATGATTACCAAGCACAGAAATATGCTGAGATTTCGCAGCAACTGAAGGAATTGGCACATCAAAGTGCTCAAATAAGTGACGGGGATTCTCCGACCAAGGATCAGTTAGAAAAAAAATTGACTGAAATCTGTATGAACATATTAAACAAACCCAAAATTGACGTGAGAGATACCTATTTTGAGATGGGAGCAACCTCAATACATATGGCTCAAATTGCTGAGGAGATTGAACAATCTCTTCACATTAAAATCGATGTAACAGATCTCTTCTCTCACCCTACTATTGCTAAAATGTCAGCCTTTCTAGCAATCAAGGGTGGAGAGGAGACATTGTCTTCTGCCAAAGGTACGGAAAATGAGAGTAAAGATATCGCTGTTATTGGTATGGCAGGGAGATTTCCAATGGCGGATGATCTGGACGAATTTTGGATGAATCTTGCGGCAGGGAAAGATTGCGTAAGTAAATTAAACGGGAATCGACAGGACGAGGCAGATAGGTACATATCTTATCTTAATTTTGACAAGAACAAAGTTGAATTTGTTGAGGGCGGTTACCTTGAGCATATAGATCAGTTTGACTATAAATTTTTCAAAATGACGCCTAAAGAGGCTGTTATGATGGATCCAAATCAAAGGTTATTCTTGCAAAATATATGGCATGTTCTTGAGGATGCAGGCTTCACTCCTGAAAGCCTTTCTGGGCAAAATATAGGGATTTATGCGGGTTTCTCGAAAACAAGCTTTGATTATGAACGATTGATTTCAGAAGTTGAGCCAGGTACGATTCCTAACCATTTGATAGGAAATATGGCATCTGTGCTTGCAAGCAGAGCCTCCTATTTACTTGATTTGAAGGGGCCAGCTGTGACTGTTGATACCGCCTGTTCATCGTCTTTGGTTGCTGTGCATTTAGCGTGTCAAGCAATTCATAATGGAGACTGTGAGATGGCGATTGCTGGCGGTGTGAAAACCATATTGATGCCCTTCAAGTTGGGTATTGGGATGGAGTCATCAGATCATCGAGCCAGAGCTTTTGATGACAGCTCAAGTGGAACTGGGTGGGGAGAAGGGGTTGCATCGGTTTTACTTAAGCCACTGCATAAAGCAGTTGAAGATAAGGATCATATTTATGGCATCATCAAAGCCAGTGCTATTAATCAAGATGGGAATACCGTAGGAATAACAGCACCGAATCCTCTTTCTCAGGCAGATGTAATTGAGAAAGCTTGGGAGAAAGGTAATATTGATCCGAGAACTGTTACGTATATTGAAACCCATGGAACGGGAACAAAATTAGGCGATCCGATTGAAATTGAGGGTATTCGTAAAGCGTTTGGTAAATATACAGATCGTATGCAATTTTGCGCAATAGGTTCTCTAAAATCTAATATAGGACACCTATACGAAGCTGCTGGCATAGCAAGCTTAGTAAAAGCGCTTTTATGTTTAAAACACAAACAACTTGTGCCAATGGTACATTTTAGGATGCCTAACCGAAATATTTCATTTGAAAAATCCCCAGTCTATGTAAATAACATACTGTCTGATTGGGAGGAAACAATACACCCGCGTCGTTGCGGAGTAAGCTCATTTGGATTCAGCGGAACAAACTGCCACATTGCATTGGAGGAATACATAGCTCCTCCGGCTATGACTGAACTGCAACCCGCAAAAGTGAATATCTTTACAATTTCGGCTAAAAGTGAAACCTCTTTATGGCGTTTGGCGGATAAATATCTTCATATATTAAGTGTTGAAGACATCTCCATAGAAGACTTATGTTATTCAACTAATACAAAAAAATCACATTATCAATACAGAATCGCACTTCCAGTAATAAATCAAAGTCAACTCAAAGACCGGCTCTTATCAGTTATTCAAAAGAAGGAGCAAGGTGAAGTTTCCCCCTTATTCAGAGAGCATAAAGAACAATCGCAATTGAGTAAGCGATCGGCCGCTAGTCAGAACGCTTTAACTGATTCTGCCCAGGTGCTCCTAGACGACCTACTGAAGAGAAGATCAAATAGCCTCGAGCATGTGGAGCAATTGTGCGATCTATATGTCAAAGGTGCGGATGTGAACTGGAGCATGTTAAACAAAAGAGGAACGAAAATGCAATTGCCCTTATATCCGTTCGAAAATACCAGTTGCTGGATTGATTATGCCGGAAAAACAGAAAGTAGTACAGAAGATAGGATAAGTCAGGAGAAGACTATGGCAAATGAGATAGCTGTGATATTAAAAGGTATGATTCATCGGGCCTCGGGTATTGAGGTGGCAGCAATCGAATATAAGACCCATTTTTTAGAGATGGGTCTAGATTCCATTATGCTTGTTTCACTTAGAAAGGAATTAAAGGAGGTATTTGACCTAGACCTCCCTATGAATCTGTTTTTTGAATCGGTAACGAGCTTAGATAAGCTGATTGACTATGTAGAATCTGCCCTATCTTCAAACAACCTTGTAGCAGCAACATCTACAACTCAACCTTCGGAAATCGGGACGAGGGATGACCATGTATCAGAACATTCACCACAGGTAAGCAAGAGTCTAGATAGCGATCATAACAGAACATTTAAGTCTGTTATGGAGAAGCAGCTGGAACTTATCGCAAAGCAACAAGAGTATAGCAATGTTTTATTTAATCAACAACTTGAAATTATGAAATTAAGTATGCTAAATGGCAATTCAAATGCCAATCTAACTGAAAATAATGTTCAAGTTAAAGAAAAAAATGCAACAGTGCGAGAAACAAAACATCATCAGGTGAATACTGATCAAGAGGGTGCTTCTAAGCCATTTACACCCTATCAGCCTTTAATTTTCGAAAAAGGTAATTTTACCCTATCTCAACAAAAATACCTGAACCAATTTATTGCACAGTATACGGCTCAGACAAGGCAATCTAAGTCTCAAACGCAACAGAATCGACTAGTACATGCCAACAATCGGAACGTCTCGGGTTACCGATCGTATTGGAAAGAATTGGTGTATCCAATTATGGCGGTGCAATCCAATGGTTCTAAAATACGTGATGTTGATGGGAATGAATATATAGACCTTACGATGGGATTTGGCGTGAATTTATTGGGTCATAATCCTGATTTCATTGTAAATACCATGCTATCGAGCGCTAATTTAAGTCCGCCTCCCGTTGGACCAATGTCTAATAAAGCGGGAGAAGTTGCAGCGCTTATATCCGAGATGACATTTACAGAAAGAGTAGCCTTCTACAACTCTGGAACAGAGGCAATAATGGTAGCTCTACGTATAGCACGTGCGGCGACCGGGCGTTCAAAAGTGGTCATCTTCTCAGGATCTTATCATGGTACATTTGATGGCATTCTCGCAGTGGCAGATCCGGAGGATTCATATGGCAGAGCATTACCGATGGCTCCAGGCATAATCGAGAGTATGATGGAGGATGTAATTATACTTAATTACAATAGTCCTGTGTCTCTTGAAATTATTAAAGAACATACTCACGAACTTGCAGCTGTACTTGTGGAACCGATTCAAAGCCGTAGGCCCGATTTACAGCCTATTGCATTTTTAAAGCAACTTAGAACACTGACAGAAGAGGCTGGAGTTGCTTTGATTTTTGATGAAGTTATAACAGGTTTTCGTATACATCCTGGTGGTGCCCAAGCATGGTTGGATATCCAAGCAGATATTGTCACCTATGGGAAAATTGCAGGTGGTGGTCTTCCGATAGGGATCGTTGCAGGAAAAGCAAAGTACCTAGACGTTATAGATGGAGGGTATTGGAGTTTCAATGATCAATCTGACCCCCCATTCGCTGAAAAAAAGACCTTTGTCGGGGGAACATTCTGCACGCATCCTCTTACGATGGATGTAGCCTATGCGACTCTTCGGTATTTAAACGAGCAAGGTCAGCCACTATATACGAGCTTAAACGAGAAGACAGCCACTATGGTAAATCGGCTCAATACCTTCTTTAAGGAAAACAATGTATCCATACAAATGGTTCATTTCGGCTCATTGTTTCGTTTTGTTTCCTATCGTGACTTAGAATTGTTTTTTTATCATCTTATTCATAAGAAATTGTATATCTGGGAAGGCCGAAATTGCTTCTTATCTACGGCACATTCCGATGAAGATATTGAATTCATTATTCAGGCGGTGAAGGAAACAGTAGCTGATTTAACACGTGGAGGCTTTATGGTCTCAAATGTGAAGCTAGCTAACCCGACCTATGCCCTAACGAGTGAACAAAAACAAATCTGGTTTGCTTCACAAATCGAAGAGGGGAAATCAGTTTCACTAAATGAAAGCATTGTGTTAAAGATGAGAGGGACTTTTAATGAAAGAATTATGAGGAGTGCTGTACAAACCATTGTTGATCGGCATGAAGCATTGCGAACTGTCATGAGTCATGATGGGGAGGAGCAGAGTATCCTTGCCGAGTATAAGTGCAATATTCCACTGCATGACTTTTCAATGCTCAGCCCAGCAATCAAGGAGCAACAAATTAATGAGGTAATTGAAGCCGATAGAACTCAGCAATTCTATTTGGATAACAAAGAGCCGTTGTTTCGATCCGCGATGATCAAATCGTCGGAAAGCGAGTATTATCTGTTATGTACGTTCCATCATCTCATTACAGATGGTTGGTCATTAGCGCTATTTTTTAAAGAATTAGAATTGATTTATACGGCTGCCTTTCGGGGAGAACAACCCGTCTTGCAGAAACCCGGCTCGTTTCAGGAATATATATTGTGGCAGGAACAAATCATGCATAGTCAGGAGAGTAATGATGCTGCCTGTTATTGGGCAGATCAATTTTCTAAGCCAATGGATATGCTTGAGATTCCTTCAAACAATCACATGTTCAAGAAACGGAAATTTAGCGGACAAAGAGAGACGGTCATTCTAAGTAAAGGGTTCACACAGCAATTGAGAAAGCTAAGTATTCAGCAAAGTTGTAGCTTATATTCTACGCTATTAAGCTCCTTTAACGTATGGCTTCATCAATTAACCGGGAATAAACATATGGTGGTTGGTATTCCGACTTCGGGTCAATCACAAATGGGATCAAACTGTCTAATGGGTAACTGTGTAAATATGCTTCCGTTATATACGGTCATCCAACAAGAAGAAGCGTTTAGTCGGCATCTTCAAGAGGTGAAAGTCGGTATGAGTGCAGTCGAAAAGTTACAACAATTCTCTCTTAGCATGTTAGCAGAGCGGTTAGAGCAGGCATTTATCCCACCAATTCGTGCTGTATTTAACATGGACCGACCAATAAATGGATTTGATTTTGCACATTTGGAAGTGGAAATGATAGAGAACATCAGTCCAAACGCAAAATACGATGTTTTTTTGAATATTACAGAGATCCAAGGTGAACTTAAACTAGATTTTGATTTTAGCACAGAACTGATTGAGCCTAGCATGATGAAGATATGGGTTGGCTACTATAGCAATGTATTACAAGCCATAGCGACAAATTCGGAAAGCAAGATAAAGGAACTATCATTATTGGCACCTGGGAATATGGAGTATATCAATGATAATCGGGCAATAGGTTATGTGCTGGATCACTACATGCAACCCGCTCCGGTAGGGGTATGGGGACAACTGTTCGATGCGAATCATGTTCAGTTAGGACAGATTGCACGCTATACATCTAACTATACAATTGAACATTTTGGAGCAGTAGAGTTGCAACATAATTTGCATGGGCACCAAGTAAACTTAGAGCGATTAGAGCAGTTTCTGCAACATTATCTTGAGGTACAAGCTTGTACCGTTTTGTTGAGTCGTGATCCTGAAACTGGAGAAAATCAATTGATTGCCTATCTGGCGTCACCAATGATGTTGGAGGAAAAAGAATTAATGAAGCGTGTAAAGGATGTTTTGCTTGGACATGCCATTCCTAAACATTTTGTGTGTCTAACCAGTCTGCCGTTACTGCTGAATGGAGAGGTGGATAGAGAGAAATTATCCAGTCTAGGCTTGCAATTGAATGGAGCGGTTGCAGATAGAAACCGTGAAAATAAAGAGCCTTTGGGTGAAATTGAATATCGCCTGCGCAACATCTGGAGACAAGTGCTAAATAGAGAAGAAATATCTGTAGAGGATCATTTTCTGGAGCTAGGAGGAGACTCACTGAAGGCGACAGTGATGCTCGCCTCGGTGCATAAGGAATTTGGTATTAGAGTGCCGCTAAAAGAGGTATTTAATCTGGAGTCCATACTTGATTTCGCGGCATACATCCGTAACGGAAGCCAAGAAAAACCAATTGACATTGCTACACTACCACAACAGGAGAAGTATGCAGCTTCAGCAGCCCAAAAACGGATTTTTCTATTAAATCAATTTGAAGGAATGATGATGTCGTGAGTGTGGTTTACAATTTATCTGGTGGTCTTAGTATTGAAGGAGATTTGGATGTTCAGAGGCTTAGATACGCCTTGAATACATTGATTCAGAGACATGAATCTCTAAGAACGGAGTTTGAATTGGATGGAACGGAAGTTATGCAGCGGGTAAGAAGCAACGTTTCTGTTAATATGGAATATGCTTTAATTTCGGAAAAAGCTTTACATAGAGAGATTCAGTTGTTTCCGAAACCTTTTGTTTTAAATAAAGCCCCCTTAATAAGGGCTCGGCTGTTAGGTATATCAGAACGAAATCATGTGTTGCTCCTTGATATGCATCATATAATAACTGACGGTTTTTCCATGAAGCTCTTTGTACAGGAATTGATTAGCGTTTATCGGGGAGAAAACTTACCTGAGGTGAGGATTCAATATAAGGAGTTTGCTGCATGGCATAATAAATATCTTGATTCAGAAGACATCAAAATCCATGAAGGGTATTGGATGAGTGTATTTGCTGATGAAATAGTTATATCGGATCTACCAACGGATTATCCACGTTCAATCAGCCAAAGCTTTGAAGGAGATCACATTTATTTTAACATTGACAAAAAATTAACTTTGAAGCTAGAGACCCTTGCAAGGGAGCATGGAGCAACGCTGCATATGATTATGTTTGCAGCTTATAATGTGCTTCTGTCTATCTATAGTGCTCAAGAGGATATAATTGTAGGAACACCGACTCTAGGCAGAGCGGATGAAAGGTTGAACTATACGATAGGTATGTTTGTTAATACGCTAGCCATTCGCAGCTACCCTCGAGGAGAGAAAACTTTTGTTGAATTTCTTGCGGATATGAAGAGGAATCTTCTCTCCGCATATGAGCATGAGCAGTATCCGTTTGAGAAGCTTGTTGAGGCAATTGACATTAAACGGGACGGTAGCCGGAACCCCCTGTTTGACACGATGTTTATGTATCAAAATTTAGAAATTAATGAGGTTTCATTTGATAACATCCGTTTCAAGCCTTTTGAAATCAAGACGAAAACAGCTAAATTCGACTTGACGATGGAAATAGTCCAAACACAGGATGGCTTGAATGGAAATATTGAATACAGCACGAAATTATTTACAGCAAAGACTATTGAAAGAATGGGGAATCATTATCGGAATTTAGTTAAATCAATAGTTGAAAATCCTACTTCTCAATTGTCGGAGATGCTGATTTTATCGGAACAAGAAAGAGCCTGGCTCTTACATGGATATAATAAAACTGAACAACCGTATCCTAAAAATAAAAGAATTCATGAATTATTTGAAGAACAGGTTCGGATAACTCCCGATAAGATTGCTGTTGAGCATAATGATATTCAGATAAGTTACAGAGAGCTCAACAGTCGATCTAACCAACTTGCACGGGTATTGATAAAACATAATATCACTTCTGAAAGCCTAGTGGGTGTTATGATGGGCAATTCAGTTGAGGTTGTTATTAGCATTCTTGCGATATTGAAAGCAGGCGCAGCATACGTGCCAATTGACCCTGATTACCCCGTGGAACGGATTGAATATATTCTGAACAACAGCGGTACAAAGTTAATTATTACGAATTCGGTCAAGGCTCAAGTTCAATTCGTGGGACAAACCATCGACTTAAGTCAATGGCATACATTCTCTGGAATAGAAGATGGGAATTTGGAGTTGGACCTTCCTGTTGAAGGTAGAGCATATGTCATCTATACTTCGGGAACAACCGGGAATCCAAAAGGCGCTATGATTAAGCACAGCGGTTTGGTCAACTATATATGGTGGGCAAAGAAAGTGTATATTGCAGACCAACCTACTGATTTTCCGCTATATTCTTCAATTTCATTCGATCTAACGGTGACTTCTCTTTTTACTCCTTTAATTTCTGGCAATAAAATTATTGTGTATGAGGGAGAGGATAAGGCAGCCTTAATACAGGAAATAGTTAAAGATAACCGTGTTGGTATCATCAAATTAACTCCTACCCATATGAAATTGATTGCAAACATGGATTTCAGCCAATCCATGATACGCGCTTTTATTGTCGGCGGGGAAGATTTAAAAACTGCACTGGCTTTGAGCATATCTCGTGCATTTAATGGTGTAGTGAGTATTTATAATGAGTACGGACCAACGGAAACAGTTGTAGGCTGTATGATTCATAGGTATGACCCAGAGAAGGACTTAGGAATTTCCGTTCCCATTGGAATACCGGCCGATAACACCCGAATTTATTTGCTCGATTCCAAGCTTCGTCCGGTTCCCATTGGAACATATGGGGAGATTTATATTTCGGGAGTGGGTGTTGCACTAGGATACCTAAATAATGAAAGGCTTAGCCGAGAAAAATTTATCGACAATCCGTATATTCCACAAAGCAAAATGTACAAAACTGGCGATATCGCCAGATTTCTGCCTGACGGTAACATGCATTATGAAGGAAGAAGCGATCAGCAAGTGAAAATTAGAGGCTATCGTATTGAGTTGGGAGAAATCGAAAGTCATTTGCTTACTCATCCGGCTATAGTCGAAGCTACGGTGATGTCCTTGGAGGAAGGTGAGGGAGATATTACCTTATGTGCGTATTATGTAGCTGAGAGTGGGCTAACTCCACATGAGCTTAGACGCTTTCTGCTGAAATGTCTTCCTGCCTATATGATTCCTACCCATTTTATTGAGGTTGATTACTTCCCAATAAGTAGCAATGGGAAAATAAATTTAAGGGAATTGCCGAATCCTTACGATATGATCCATTCACAGAACATGGTTGATCCAACGAATTCAATAGAAGTAAAACTTGTTGAGTTGTGGAAAGAGATCATTCAGCTTTCTAATGTGGGGATTGATCATAACTTTTTTGAGGTCGGCGGACATTCACTAAAAGCTGCATTATTAATTGTCAAAATTAATGAGCAATTTTCCTTGAACATGAATATTCAGGATATATTTAGATTTCCGACAATTAGAGAGCTTGCTCAAGAAATTAATCATTATGAAATGCAGCAACGTTCAATGATCACACGTACCGAAAAACGGGAATGGTATCCGCTCTCGCCGGCTCAGATGCGCATGTTTATAATGAATAGGCTGTATGAGCATAGCACTGTTTATAATATGCCTTATGCTGTTATGATCGAGGGCAAACTGAATGTAAGCAAGTTTGAACAGTCACTTAATTACATGGTTAAACGTCACGAGATTTTGAGAACATCGTTTGATGTGATGGAAGGACTTCCTGTACAAATCGTTCATGATGGAGCATTTATCAACATCCAAACATTGAAATATGACGATACGGATTTACAGCAAATCATAGGGGAGTTCATAAGACCGTTTAATATTCATAACTCTCCTTTGATACGTGTAGGCATGGTTAAATTAGAAGAGCAGAAGCATCTTTTTATCTTCGATGCCCATCATATTATTTGGGATGGTGTATCCTCATCTATTTTCGTTCAAGAATTAAGTAGACATTATAACGGAGAATCTCTAAATCCAGTCGATTTACATTACAAAGATTATGCAGTGTGGATAAACGATCAGCTTAATTCAGGTATGGAAAGCGAGCTGGAAGACTATTGGCTGAATAAATTAGCTGGGGAGTTGCCAGTCCTCAACTTACAAACGGACTATCCGCGACCGAATGAAAATAGTTTTTCAGGAGACCGTAAAATCTTCCATCTTGATAAAGTAGTGTTGGATGAATTGAAAGAGATTTCCAACCAGAATGATTCAACCCTTTATATGACGCTTCTATCCGCCTTTAATGTACTACTTGCTAAATATTCAGGGCAACAGGACATTATCGTGGGTTCGCCTGCGGCTGGAAGAATACATAACAGTATCCAACATACGATCGGAATGTTTGTAAATACATTAGTCATGCGGAATCAACCTAGAGGTAGCACTACCTTTAGAGAATTCTTGAAAGAGGTCAGAGAGAACTGCATATCTGCGTTCAATCACCAATCATATCCTTTTGAGAAGCTTGTAAAGAAAATGGGCCTAGAAGGTTCAACCGAAAGAAATCCATTATTTGATGTGATGTTTGTAATGCAAAATACAGATGGACACGAATTTCAATTAGATGAATTGACATTTATCCCATACAGCATTAACGAACATGTTTCTAAATTTGATTTAACTTTAATTGCAACCGAAGATCAACATGGGTTAGGGCTTATACTCGAATATTCGGTAGAACTATTTAAAGAGGAAACAATCCATCGGATGGCTGAGCATCTTATTACAATTCTTAAAAGAGTAAAAGCTAGCTTAGATTGTCCTCTACATCAGTTGAATATGTTATCTCAGCAGGAGGAAGAGCAACTACTTTGGAAATTTAACGATACAGATAGGATACAGGATGAAACATATATTCATCAGTTATTTGAAAAGCAAGTTCAAAGGACTCCAGATGGAATAGCCATTGTTACAAAAAATAGTAAAATGACTTTCCAGGAGCTTGATACCAAGACAAATCAGTTAGCCAGATTACTTAGAAGCCATGGAGCAAAGGCGGAAACAATTGTTGGTATTTTGGCAGATGCTTCGATGGAGTCTATTGTTGGTCTGTTAGGAGTGTTGAAATCGGGTGCAGCATACCTTCCGTTGTCGCCATCTTCCCCTATGGAAAGAAATTTGTATATGTTGAAAGATTGCAAAGTATCAATTTTGTTAAAGTCTTCTTTTGTACAAGTTCCTAATGGATATGAAGGAATCATTATTAATTTGGATGAAGAGACACTATGCGAATGGTCCTCAGACACGCTTGAACCTACTCATAAACCGAATGATTTAGCTTATATCATATATACATCCGGTACGACAGGGATACCTAAAGGTGTCATGATTGAACATCGAGCATTTGCAAGTAGAATTCAATGGCAGCGTGATGAACTTAATTTAACTTCCAGTGATTGTGCTTTACAATTATTTCCTTTCATTTTTGATGGCTTTAATACGAGTTTTTTTACTCCGTTATTGTCTGGTTCCAAGATTGTACTTATGGAAGAACAGGAAAGAAAAGACCCACATGCTATCAGGCACTTTATTTTACGTGAGAAAGTTAGCTATCTGATCAGCATACCTAGCCTTTTTCAAGTCATTTTGGACAACATGTCAAAGCAAGAGATTCAATCTTTAAGGAAGGTTGTTTTGGCAGGAGAGAAGATGACAAAACATATTGTAGAACAGAGTAAACTGAAACACCCTAATCTTGAACTCATAAATGAATACGGTCCAACGGAAGGAACTATTGTATCCACGTCAAAGCGCAATATACAGCCGAATGAAGTAATTACAATAGGCAAACCTATTGCCAATACGAAGATTTATATATTGGATTCGGACGGGAATTTATTGCCAGTAGGCGTACCGGGCGAGCTCTGTATTGCCGGGATTGGACTTGCAAGAGGCTATCTCAATCAAGATCAATTAACTATGGATAAGTTTGTGTTCAATCGTTTTGTGGCAGGGCAAAAAATATATAAAACAGGTGATGTTGCACGCTGGAACAGCGATGGTGAAATCGAATACCTAGGAAGAGTCGATCATCAAGTTAAAATCAGAGGCTATCGCATTGAGGTTGGAGAGATTGAGCACAAACTTCTGGAACGACCGGAGATTACTGCGGCTGTCGTAGTTGCCAGACAGGATACCGAAGGGAACTCCAGCTTGCGCGCTTATTTTGTTGCATCTGAGAGGGTGGATACTCATGTTGTGACAGAATACTTGTATGATCATTTGCCTGAATATATGGTACCTAAATTAATCAAGCAACTGGATCAGATACCTTTGACTTCAACTGGGAAAATTGACCGAGCACGACTACCTGAGCTACAAGCCGGACCAGATAAACGGAACTTTATACCTGCTCGGAGTGAGATTGAGGAACAGTTGATTGAAGCTTGGCAGGAAGTCTTTAAAATCGACAAAATAGGAATTCATGATAACTTTTTCATACTCGGTGGCGACTCCATTCGAGCTATACAGATTGCCGCATATTTAAACAAATATCATTTGAGATTTGACCTGAAGGATTTATTCAAGCATTCCACGATCGCAGAATTAGGTCCTTATGTATCTTATATTCGGACCAATGCCGCTAGCCAGGAGTCTGTTACTGGGGAAGCTATACTGACGCCAATTCAGAGATGGTTTTTTGAAAATGACTTTTACAATGAAAACCACTGGAATCAGTCTGTGCTGCTGTTTGCAAATAATAAATTCGTAAAATCAGATGTTCAAAAGGTTATTCATACTCTAGTTCGTCATCATGATGCGTTGCGAATGTATTTCCCGATTAGAGATGAACAAAGGATACAAGTAAATATGAACATGGAACATGAGCCACAATTGTTAGTTTACGATCTTTTGGGCAAAGGAGAATGTTCATCCAGTATAGAGGAGACAGCAAATTTGATTCAAAGCAGCATCAATATAGAAGAAGGGCCGCTGTATAAGTTTGCTTTGTTCCATACCGACCATGGAGATTATTTGTTGTTTGTCATCCATCACCTCATAGTTGATGGAATATCATGGCGTATTTTATTAGAGGATTTCGATGAAGGATACGGGAAAGTGCGAAAAGGTGAGGAAATCATCCTCCCCCTAAAAACATTCCCATACTTGGAATGGGCGGAAATTCATTCGAAATATGTGCTGGATAAAAGGAATAGTGGGGAATCGGCCTATTGGAAAAAGATGAACACTTATGATGGACCGCAGTTAGTAACCGATTTTCCAAACGGAAATGGGGTCCAAAAGGACACCGAAACGATAGAAGTATGTTTGACAGAAGAATGGACAGAGCGTTTGTTAAAGCAAGCGAGACAAGCATACAATACAGAAATTAATGATTTGCTGGTTGCTTCTTTAGGGTTAGCCTTATTCAGATGGAAGAGGATGGACAAAATCCTCGTTCAGATGGAAGGACATGGACGTGAGGAACTAAGCCCAGGTATAGATATATCTAGAACAGTAGGGTGGTTTACTTCTATTTATCCAATCCAGTTAGAGGTCACAGATGAAATGGAATTAGCTTATGTAATCAAGTCCGTAAAAGAAATGATTCGGCAAATACCGAATAATGGTGCTGCCTATGGTTCTTTCAAGTATTTAGGAGAGGAGAATTGGGGGACAGTTATACCCGATGTTAGCTTTAACTACTTAGGACAGTTTGATGAAAATGCAAAAAGTGGTTTTTTCACGATATCGGAGTCTGGAGTCGGTCAATCGATAGATCCAAGAACGCAACGTCTGCATAAAATTGACCTAGTCGGTATTGTAAAATCTAATCAGCTAGTGGTAACAATCGGCTACAGTCAAAAGCAGTATCGTCAGGAATCGGTTCAAGCGTTCTCTCATCATTTTGTAAGTAGTTTACAAGAGATAATTAGACATTGCTGTGAGAAAGGCAATACCGAATTTACTCCCACCGATTTTGGGAACGAGAAGCTCACATTTGAAGAAGTTAATCATATCCTTGACATGGTTAATGACCTTAATTAAAAGGAGAACTATATGAACACTAAGCTGGAAGTTGAAAAAATTTATGCGCTATCCCCCATGCAGGAAGGCATGTTATTTCATTCCCTCATGGAAGATGTTTCAAATGCGTATTTTGAACAAACTTCGTTTGAATTGGGTGGTTCGCTTAATATTCCTTTATTTGAAGAGAGCTTTAATATTCTTATACAAAGGCATGATGTATTCAGGACTTTATTCGTACATGAGAAAACCAAAACTCCCCAGCAGGTTGTTTTAAAAAAGCGTCCAGCCAAAGTTGTGGTGGAGGACATTAGCAATTGGACAAGCGATAAACAGCAGGAATTCGTCAAAGATTTTAAGGAAGAGGATATTCAGAGAGGATTTAAACTGTCAAAAGATATTCTGATTCGAATGAGTATTATTAAAAAAAGCGAGCATGTCCATCTCATCATCTGGAGTTTCCATCATATTATTATGGATGGATGGTGCATGGGGATCATAACTAAGGAATTATTTGAAATATATAATGCTTTGATAATGCAGCAAACTCCGAATGTTGGGATGGTTCAACCTTACGTAAATTATATTAAATGGTTGGAGAAGCAGGACAGGGATGAAGCCCGACTGTATTGGAATGAGTATCTGACTGATTTTATGCAGCCATCCTTTGTACCATTTATGCATCCTTCGAATAAATCATATGAGTACCAGGAGTATCGTTTTAAAATAAAACCAGAAATAATCGAGGCTTTGTCGAAGTTAGCACAGAGACATCAAGTTACCATTAATACAGTATTTCAAACGATATGGGGAGTGTTTTTACAAAAAAGCAACAATTGCAATGACATTGTATTCGGGACAGTTATTTCAGGGCGACCCCCAGAGATTATTGGAATAGAAAGCATCGTTGGTTTATTCATTAATACAGTTCCTGTTCGAATCAGAAGTAATACGAGCTTTGCAGAGTTGTTACAGGTTGTGCAAAGGGATGCGTTATGGGCAGAAAAGTATGGATATATGAGCTTGTCTGAAATTCAGGCAAACACAGAGTTAAAGCAGGGACTGATTAATCACGTCTTTGTGTTTGAGAATCAGCCACTGGAGCAAGATATCGAGCAAGCTGAAGAAAATAACCATTTATTTGGTTTTCAATTTAGTGATTTGCAAGTTTACGAACGGACAAACTATGATTTCAGCGTGATGATCATACCTGGGAAGGATTACATCTTTAGAATGGGCTTTAATACATCCTTGTATGAGCCTGAGATGGTCAAACGAATAGAACAATATATAATGCAGATCATTCAAATTGTGATTATGAACGAATCCATAGCAGTTGAACAGATTGAGCTGGTTACAGCAGAAGAGAAAGCTATGATTGTCTCAAAATTCAATAATCCGGTACATGAGATTGATCGGAGATCCATTCAACAGTTATTTGAGCAACAGGTGGAACTTACACCCGATGTTATCGCGCTGGAATTTGAATCCGATAAACAAATGGAACTTTGGCCATCGGTAGCAGAATATTTTATTTATGATGACTTATTGTACAGTGCAATGACGTTTGATGAGCACCGAAATGCAAGTTATAAAGCGGTTATTAACAAGTATGTGAAGGATAAGATCGTTGTGGACATAGGCACTGGAGGTGATGCGATTCTCTCCAGATTTAGTGTAGAAGCTGGGGCTAAGCGAGTATATGCAATCGAAATATTGGAAAGCAGTTATTTAAAGGCGAAGGCAGTCATTGAGAGACTTCATTTGCAAGATAAAATAATACTCATTCATGGCGATGCTACGAAAATCAAATTACCAGAGAAAGCAGATGTCTGCGTTTCGGAAATTGTGGGAGCAATTGGTGGTGCGGAAGGTTCAGCAGTCATTATTAATAGTGCATGGAGACTACTCAAGGAAGATGGCATAATGATTCCGCTTAGAAGTAAAACAATGATCGCAGCCATTAGTTTACCGGATGAGTTCATTGAAAATGTGGGTTTTTCACACTTGGCTGCGGAGTATACAAATAAGGTATTTGAACAGGTGGGAAGAGAATTCGACTTACGTATCTGCATCAAAAACTTCGATAAGCAACATCTGATTTCAAATTCGGGTATTTTTGAGGATTTAGATCATACCGGCATGGTAGAGTTAGAAACCTCGGAGCAAATCGAACTGTTGATTAATAAAGATACGAAGATCCAAGGATTTCTTGTATGGTTGAATTTATATGTTTCAGAGGATGAAGTTATTGATATCCTTGACCACGAATACTGCTGGTTACCGGTATTTGTTCCCGTTTTCTATCCTGGTGTTCAAGTATCTAAAGGGGATCGCATCATTGCAACATGTACTCGTACGCTGTGTGAGAATGGATTAAATCCCGACTTTAATTTAACAGGATATCTTGAAAGAACGAGTGGAGAACAAGTTCCTTTCAATTATGATATTTTACAGTTCGGTCGAAAATTCAAAAATACACCGTTATATCAGAAAATATTCCGCAAACAACCCAATATTGAAATGTGCAAACAGCCTAAGATATTGAATGGTATAACTTATTCCGAACTTAATAGAAAGTCGAATCAGATTGCCCACTTGCTCAGACAACAGGGAATTAAACCAGGCGATCTTGTAGGACTATTAATGGAGCAGCCTCAAGAAATGATTATTTCAATACTTGCCGTACTAAAAGCAGGTGCTGCTTATCTTCCCATCGATGCTACATACTATCCTGAAGAGAGAATCACCAATATTATCGAAGATAGTGCTATAAAGCTGTTGATAACAGATGAATCTACAATTACGAATAAGCTCTCCAAAAAGTTTATTCATGACGTTGAATCAAAAGGTAGCCATGTACGATTGTTTAAAAAGGTTGCAAATGAGGCTCTTGTTTTCCTAGAAGAGAATCCAACGAATATGAACAGTCCGGAGGACATTGCTTACGTAATTTATACATCCGGTACAACAGGTGTCCCTAAAGGGGTGATGCTAAAACATAAAGGTTTAGTTAATCTCGCTATATCTCAACATCAATCATTTGGTATCACCAATAGAAGCAGATTGTTACAATTTGCTTCGTTTAGCTTTGATGCTTCTGTTTCTGAAATTTTTACGGCATTGACTAGTGGAGCAACCTTATATCTTCCGAAAAGAGATAAGGCGTTTGTCTACAACCTAAATACAATACTAAGAGACAAAGAAATTAACGTAGTGACTCTTCCTCCTTCAGTGCTGAAGATAATATCTAGTGAAAATCTGCCTGACTTAACAAGTGTTATCTCTGCTGGTGAAAGCTACAGTAAGGATTTGTTGACAAAGTGGGCCACGGGGAGAAGGTTTATTAACGCCTATGGACCAACAGAATCAACGGTTTGTGCAACTATTTCAGACTGTATCGATCCAGAGAACCGAATTACCATTGGGAAGCCAATGTCTAATATACAGGTTTACGTACTAGACAGAAATTTCAATCTGCTTCCAGTCGGGATGGCCGGGGAAATCTGTATTGGCGGGGTTGGACTTGCTAAGGGTTACTTAAACCAGCCTGAATTAACAGAGCAAAGATTCATTGATAGTCCATTTAGTTTGGGTGAGAAAATTTATCGGACAGGAGATATGGGGCGCTGGATGCCGGATGGTGAGATTGAGTTTTTAGGAAGAATTGATCATCAAGTAAAAATTAGAGGTTTTAGAATTGAGACAGACGAGATTAAGCATCATTTATTGAATCATGAAATGGTAAAAGAAGTCGAGATTATCGACATTATAAGCAGTGGAGATAAACAGCTATATGCATTTCTTGTAACGAATGGGGATTGCATGCCTACTGTATTCAAAGAGCATCTGGCAAACTTTTTGCCAGACTATATGATTCCTTCACATTTCATACAGGTGACAAGTATGCCGCTCACTAGGAACGGCAAAGTTGATCGCGCGGCGCTTCAGAAATTTAGTGACCGTATTGACTCCAATGCTGAGGGCGATCAGCCTCGGAACGAAACGGAAGAAATCCTATGCGGCGTTTGGAAAGAAGTACTTAACAGAGAGAGCGTTGGTATGAACGAAGTCTTTTCAGACATTGGAGGACATTCTTTAAATGCCATACAGATTGTATCAAAATTAAAAGGTTTGGGCATTACATTGCGAATTAATAGTTTATTTGAGCTCCAGACCATTAGAAGCATTGCTACTCAGTTTGAAAAAACAGAGTTAACTGATCCAGTTCAAGTTGAAGATGAGCAGGCCGCAGAACTTATGTTGGAGAATGCCCTAAGCTTTAAAGTGAAATTTACGAAGTCTAGTGTAGGCGGCAACTCCTACTATTGTGTTCATTCAGAGTATACGGATCCTGCATCAACAGGCAAACTTAAAGCACTTATCAAAAAAAAATTGTCTCCGTCGATTTACCCTCACTATATTCTCCCGATGGGGATTGAATGTGCAACTGAATATGAAACGGAGGAGCAATTTGATCAAGCATTGAATCTAAGATGTCTAGATGAATCCGAAATTAACGGTACGTTAAGCCATATATGGAAGGCACAAGAATTGTTCGAAACACAGCTTACGCACCATGAGGTAGTAAATCAGCAAAACGTAGCGCCAATCCAGCAATATCATCTGTCAACAATGGATTTCTCAGGAACGTCTCTTAAGATTAACGACATGATTTCCATAGAAACCATTAATAAAGCATTTTATGAACTGTTAAAAAAGCATGATATTTTAAGATGCACTTTGAGTGAAGGGGTGCACGAAGGAAAATGGAACATGCACGGAATGCCGGATAGCATAACATTACCTTATTTAGATTTGTCGTCATATACCGAGGCTTCTAAGAAAAAATGCATGGATACGCTGATCGAGGAGTTGTATTTTAAACCTTATAGTCTATTTAATTCATTGCAATATCGTGTGCTTTTGATTAAAGAGAACATGAAAGAATATTCCCTTTTGCTCCCTTTTGCACATGCTAAATTCGATTTTATGAGTAGTGAAATAATAAAAAAAGATTTAGTAACATTTATCAACGCTATTGATGCAAATAAAGAAGTACTATCTGTGCAGAAAAAGAGTTATTGGAATTATGTCGATCAAATCTTGGATGGTCCTTGTGAAATAACGGATTCTGAGCTGGTGGATCTCTACCACCTACGTATTTTTAAGGAACAAGCTGAAAAGATTGCTCGGTATGGAAAAGTACAGAATTTTGGTCATATAACAAAAGTGGAGTATGAAATTGACCATTCCAGCACAGCCTTGCCTGAAGATATAACAGGCTTCCTGCTCTCTTTGGCTGGCTTGATTATGAGTCGTTTATCCGGTTTAGAGAGAATCCCGTTCTATGTTGTGAACTATGGAAGAGCATACATGGGAACAACATATTACGACACCATCGGTGAATTTATCGATACTATGCCATTTGTTCTTGATAGCAATGATAATCCTGACAAAGTGACTACTGATGTGAAGGAAAGGTTACAAAATGCACAACAGAAAAATATCAATTTTGCTGGACTAATATTTAATGAAAAATTGAAAGAAAGGTTCCCGAATGCGGGTCAGTTGTTACAGCACGTGCCGAATAATATTCAAATTATATTTAATTTTATCGGTTATTCGAGTGATCCACATCATCATGTAGAACAGGTGATTGAACAGAAGTTGGAGTTTGCATCTCATAATCGCATTTTGTTTGAGGCCATTCGTCGAGAGCATACTACGGTGTTCAAGGCAATTTTCCCTTATCAGGTGGATGAGGCATTATTTGAAGAATGTGTACAAGCTAAATTATATAATCCTATAGGTCGTATTTAAAATCTTAAAATAACTAATGGAATAATGGAGAAGTGGAGCATGGAAACTCAAAAAAACCTAATGTTAACGAAGCCTATGAGAGGTTCACAGAGGAACTTTTACATTTTTACGTTAGCCCGTCTGATAGCTGAACTGGGGTCTTCTATTTTTAAGTTCGCCTTAAGTTTATATATTCTTGACATAACAGGGTCAGCAGCAGCTTTTTCTATGATATTAGCGCTTTCTATATTTCCAGGGGTATTTGTGAATATTTTTGGAGGAGTACTGGTAGATAAAAGTAATAAAAAGAAGATCATTGTCTGGAGTGAACTGATCAGCGCTATCGCCTTATTTTCACTATTTTTTCTGTTCCAGAATTATTCTACTAGCCTAATTCTCTTTACTTGCTTTTCCATCGTACTAAGTATTATTAATGCTTTCTTTGCTCTTGCCCTTAATGCTTCAATTCCTAACTTAGCAGCAAAAGAGCACGTAACCAAACTAAATTCCATCTATCAAGGTTTAGGTTCAATTATCAATATTTTAGGGCCTATTCTAGGGGCATTGTTATACAGGAAATTTGGCTTTGGTGATATTTTATTGATTGAAGGCATTTGTTTTATACTCGCGGGTATTGTTGAAATGTTCCTTATTTTCAGAGTTGATGATGAACAACAGGAACATAAAAGTTATATGGAGGGCTTTAAGGATGTATGGAGGTATTTAAAGTCTCAGGAAACTATTATTTATCTGCTAACCATCGTAGTTATTATCAATTTTATGCTTATTCCATTAATGTCAGTCGTACTTCCATTTATCATTTACAAAGGAATTGAGCTGACAGCAACGCATCTTTCCTGGGTTCAGGCGATGTGGTCGGTTGGTTTTATTGGAGGAGCCGTCGTTGTATCTATTCAGGCAGTGGGTAAAAAAGTGATTAATAAACTGTTTATTTTGGTACAGTTACAATCAATCATAATTGTCATGTGGGCTTTCCCTAAGTTATCAAATATTGATGCCAGTAATCACTCATTAATTGTTGCGATATACTGTATTATTTTAGGAATTGGCGGATTTTTTAATGCGATGACTAATATTCCCATGTTAACGTATCTGCAACTCCACATTCCGGAGAAGCTAAGGGCAAGTGTATTTGGTGTAGTAAACACGGCTATCCAAATCGCTGTACCTTTAGGTATTTGGGGTTATGGGCTTGCTTTGGAGAAAGTTAACTGGACGTTTGTGGTCAGTATTTCAGGAGTTCTGCTATTAATTGTTGCGCTGTTAGCACATCGAAACAAGCCGTTAAGAAACTTCTTTCAAAACAAATAATAAAATGGGTCTTGTTACTTCATTTCAGTTTTATTCTTGCACAAGAGCATGAGATAAGGGACTACCTATAATGTAGAAAGAAAGCGACACTTTGGGGCTAGAAAAACAACAGAGCAGCGATTCTTTCATTATAAGAGAGAAGCTGCTCTATGTTTTAGGTAATAAGCTGCTTTGTTTGATCAGGAGTTTGTTTTTATTTTTTAAAATATTTGAGAAAAATTGACAACTAACTGATTGTGTTATATAGTTAGCTACATGAGTAACTAACTAGATAAGTGAAGGGTGATTTAATTGAAGGCTAGCTTTGATGAAGGGCAGCCGATTTTTCAGCAGATTGCTGAAATGATTGAAGATGGTATTCTTAACGGAACATATATAGAGGATGGTCAGATTATGTCAACAACGCAGTTCTCCAATATGTATCATATAAATCCGGCGACTGCTGTCAAAGGAATAAACCTGCTTGTTGATAATGAGATTCTCTACAAGAAAAGGGGGTTAGGGATTTTTGTTACACCGGGTGCCCAGGCAAAAATTTTAAGCCAGAGAAGAAAAACATTTTATCATGATTATGTGATGAAGCTATTAGTAGAGGCGGATAAAATTTGTCTGGAGACTAAAGATATTATTGACATGATTAATAATGGGCTAAAGGAGTAACTTCAATGGCTATAGTATTGGAATCCAAAAAGCTAGTAAAAACTTATGGGGATCTACACGCTATTCGAAATGTTGATCTATTGTTCAAAGACAATACAATTTATGGTTTGCTGGGGCCAAATGGAGCAGGTAAAACTACGCTGATGGATATGCTTAGCGGCGGAATATTTCCAAGTGGCGGTACGATTAAGGTGCAAGACGAGGTTTTAAAACAGGGGAATACCCCTAAAGGTATGTGTTATGTAAGGGAGAAAAATATCCATTTCTCACGTTTAAAAGTAGCTGAAGTGATGAAGGTAGCAGCTTCCTTTTATGAGAATTGGGATTGGGAGTTTACCAAACAATTATTGCAATTATTCGATATGAATCCTAATAAAAAGGTAAGTCAATTGTCGAGAGGCACACAGTCTCTCGTTGGAAATATAATAGGGCTTGCGAGCAGGGCTCCAATAACCCTGTTTGATGAACCCGTGCTAGGTTTGGATGTCATAATGAGAGAGAAATTTTATAATGTGTTGTTAGATGATTATGTGAATCATCCGCGGACAATTATAATATCCACCCATTTATTAGATGAGATATCTAAAATTGTAGAAGAGATTTATATAATCAATAAAGGGAGTATACTTCTGAATGAATCTATGGAAGAGATCAGGAGTAAATCTTATATTGTATCAGGAAAACCTAGTGCACTTAAAGTTTTTTTATCCAATAAGAACATATTAAAAGTAGAGGATTACGGAAACATGGAAGTTGCCACTGTATTTGATGACATAAGTGATGTGGAGAAGAGAGCTTCACAGAAGCTCGACATATCTATTACAGGATTGCCACTTCAAAGGTTGTTTACTGATTTGGTGGGGGGAGCGAGAAATAATGACTAGAATAAGAGGCGTTATGATCGGTGCACACTCTCTTTTGAAGCTGTACTTATTTATCGTTGTTGGGCTGGAAGGACTACATTTTCTGATCAACTCTATCTTAGGCATCAGCGGATTGAATCAGAATCCTGAAGTGTCGGCAGGGAATATCGCTACGTCCTTTCTCCTTTTGATGGCTATCATTTTACCCATATTGTTATTCAAGCGTATTTTGAACTTGGGTGCATCTCGTGGTGAGTATTATATTGGGAGTATCGCTACATATCTTCTGTTCACAGTGATTTTCTCCTTATTCAATATAGTGTGGTATTTACTTGAGATTAATGTGTTTGTTAATTACAAAACCTACTTCAACATTATTGAGATTCTCAACTGGGATCAACATGGGATCTGGGGGATGTTCATATACCAGTTTGGAGCTTATTTACTCGCTATTTCATTGTTCAACTTTGTTGTAATTAGTCTTAAGAGCAAGCTTGGAATTGTTCTCAGCTTGATTATAGCAGGGGGGCTTTCGGCTGTTTTATCGATAAAAGCACTACGGGTCGTTTTTGTAGACGGACTTATGGATATTATTATGAATCCGAACATCGTTGTGGGAACCATGCTAACTTTAGTTGCATCCGTCTTCTTTTTTGCAATTGGATGGTACTTTATCTCAAAAAAAGAAATATAGTTATGGTTTTTCGAAAGTAAACTGGCTGTGGAGAGTGAATTATGAATATTATTGCTAGAAGTATTATCAAAAGCATTGCTGAAAGAAAATTTCGCACCTGCCTAATTATATTTTCAATTTTGATTGCTACTGCGCTATTTTTTTCCTCTATTACAATTTCGAATGCGTTAACCCATGTGTATACACAGAAGCTGGAAAATGCACAGGGGAATGCAGATATTATAATTAAAAGCGGAGAAAATACTGAACCGTTTTTCTCAGCAGATCAGGCTAAGAATTTGAGCAAAAGCACGGCCTATATAATTAGTGAAATACAGAGCCCGGCATTATATATAACTGAGAGTAGTAGCATAAATTGGTTTAACCTACACGGATTGGAGGAGGGCGAACTTGAAAAATTGAATCCAATCACATTCGTAGAAAAACAAAATGCCAAGCTCTTCGAAGGAAATCAGATCATTGTAAGTCAGAGAGTAGCTGATCAATTTAATCTTACCATGGGTGATGCTATTGCATTGGAGATTAACGGCAAGAAGCAATCCTTAAATATATATGGAATTTCGAATCCAATGGGTTATTTTATGGATGAGTCTCAGTTCTATTCTGCAATCGTACCCAAAGGATTGCTTAGTCAAATATACCAGACCAAAGGTTTAGTTAATCAAGTGAATATCAAACTTGCGGACGTTACTGATAAGCCTGCAGCCATTACGGCGCTGTCAGATATATATAAAGACCAGATAGTGAAAGATCCAGTATCTCCAGAAGATATTAAAAGCCAAACGAGCGTTCTAAGTACCGCTCTTATGGTTATGGTTGTTGTAGTTACTTTTATGAGCATATTCATCATTTATACATGCTTTAAGGTGCTGACGATTGAGCGGCTCCCGATTGTAGGAACTTTTAGAAGTATAGGAGCTACAAAGAAGGTCATTCATTTATTACTTATTGCAGAGAGTTTATTTTATGGTTTGATTGGTGCGGTATTGGGTACCACCCTAGGTGTTGTCATCCTTAAATACATCACTTCCATGACGGTTCCGAGTTATATTGAGCAGTCCCCAATAATGTCTCTGTTCTCACCTTTACATATAATTGCTTCCTTACTATTTGCCATTCTATTGTGCCTGGGAAGCTCAATCATGCCTATTTTCAAAACTTCAAAAGTTCCACTTAAAGAAGTGATTTTGAACCTTACAGAGATAAGGGATTTAGGGAAAACAAAGAAATTTATTATAGGTCTTTTCTTTATTGCATTAATTGTGATATTTGCGCCAATGGTTACTGGTCAATTAGCAGTAGTAGTTATAGGTATTAGCGTTATTTTAGCAGGTGTTTCATTAACACTAGTGATTCCTTTCTTGACTGAACTTGTTGCCGCAATTCTTGAGAAACTATATACACTTATCTTCGGTAATATAGGATCGCTTGCGTTGAGGAACATCCGAGGAAATAGCAATATGATGAATACTATATCGTTAATTGCGATTGGTATCACTTCGATTATGTTTGTCAATACAGCAAGTAACAGCGTATTGACAGCAACTACAAATTTATATTCAGAAAGTTCTACCTTTGATATTAAAATGACCGCTTCGGGAGCGGATCAACAGCTTGTAGATAATATTCAGAAAGTCGAAGGAGTAAAGGACGTATATGCGAACTATGAAGCAAAAAATGTAAAAGTGATTGATAAAAAAGGAGATATTCTTGCCATAGACAGTGTGGATACGAAGAGGCATCTTGATTTTTGGAAAGTAGATGTGGCTGGTGATGCTAAGGAGCAATTGAGAAGCCTAGATAACGAGCGTAATATTCTGCTTGCTGTGCAGGTAAAAGAAAGACTTGGTGTTAAAGATGGAGATACAATTACGCTGGCGTTTCCTAAGGGGAATAAAGAATACAAAGTTCAAGGTAGCTTTAACACTCTGATGTATACAGGCAATTATGCATTAATTTCTGAGAAGTATATGAAACAGGATTTGGGCAAGAGCATGTTTTCTAATATGTATATTAAAACAAATCAAAACCCAAGTACGGTTGCAAAAAAATTGGAACGGCAGTTTTTCTCTGACAGACCTCAGATTATAACGGTGAAAGATTGGCAACAGGAAAACGTCAAAAGCAACGAGCAGATATTTAGTATATTAAAAGGTTTTGCATTACTCTCCATGTTGATAGGCATTGTTGGTGTATTTAATAATCTCGTAATCAATCTGATCCAGAGAAGACGAAGTCTAGCTATGCTTCGTTCCATCGGAATGAGCAAAGTTCAGACGGTTAAAATGATATGTATTGAATCAATAACGCTTGGCTTCATTGGTGGTGTGTTTGGATGTTTGGGTGGGTATTTACTTATTTGGCTGCTTCCTTATATTTATAAAGCGGTATACATTCCACCGGTATATATTTTCTATCCGCTTAACCAAGTATGGTTATATTTCCTGGCTTCCATTTGCATCGCGATTGTGGCTTCCATTAGTCCAATGATTAAATCATCTAAGTTAAATATTATTCATGTAATTAAATACGAATAGAATATCAAAAGGAGAGAGTGCAATGAGTATTATTGTTGAAACTACAAATTTGTCTAAAAGCTATCAAATGGGCAATTTTTCGGCAGAAATTTTGAAAAACGTGAACCTCCAAATTAATAAGGGCGAATTTATTAGTATTATGGGCTCATCGGGTTCTGGAAAAAGCACATTATTATATTTAATAGGCGGTTTAGACAAACCGAGTGCAGGTAAGATCCAGATACTCGGTAAAGAAATTTCCGTGATGAAAGACAAGGACGAAAGTATTATGAGAAGGCGTGATATAGGGTTTGTATTCCAATTTTATAATTTAATTCCGAATTTGAGTGTGGAGGAAAATATTATGCTGCCTATGCTTTTGGATGGAAAGCCTAAAAGCAGCTATCGTGATAAATTGCATGATATTATCGATATTGTCGGCTTGTCGGAAAGAAGAAAACATACACCAAGGGAGTTGTCCGGTGGACAGCAGCAAAGAGTGGCCATTGCACGAGCATTAATCAATGAACCTGAACTCATTCTAGCAGACGAGCCAATAGGTAATCTGGATAGCACAACGGGTATGGAAATTATGGAGCTGTTCAGAAAAATCAATAAGGAACATGGCAAAACAATTATACAAGTGACACATTCTCAAGAAGCAACCGCATATGGAAGTCGCATCATTCGCTTGAAAGATGGAGTTCTGCAGAAAGAAGCATAAGCAGATCTAAAGTTACTATTCTTCAGTTCATAAAAGACTGGACATTGCGCAGTTATTATCGTGCCCAATTCCCAGTCTTTTTTCTCTCCACAAAATTCTAAGTACCTTAGTAACGAGAATTTAATCATTTATGTTCTGGAAATAAGCTAAAATGCATCTTTTAGTGATGATTTTACGATAATATCAAAGACCACCTGTGTTTTATCGTCAACCAGAAACGCGATCATACATACATCTTCCATATTTGATATCCGACCATAGATGGAAATTTCCTGATAAGTAGCTCGTTCAGCTTTTTATAGTAATAATCGATGATCCCATTTCCTCTTACTCCTGCTGATCCATATCGGCTTATAACATCGGATATGGTGCTTTCACCCAATACAAATCCAAATTGTGAATCAATGGATTTTTTCGAGTCTCCAAATCTGAGTTCTGAATTATTGCCTCCCTTAATGACCAAATTAAAATCCTCATCAGTGACAGGTTTTGTACTAAAATCAGGAATCACCTCATTAGGTGTGTCCATCAGTTCAGGCAGAAGACTGAGGTTTATTTTGAAATACCGTCACTAATTATTATCTATATAGTAAATTTGACCTACTAAACTGCCGACATAATAGATAGCGGTATCAATTGAAAGTATTAACAACATGAGGAGTGATAGCAAGATGAGAAAAATACTGGAATTATGACCAATGGAAATATGTAGAATCTCACGTGTAATAATTACACTATCATTCATTCAATATGGGGGAAATTCAGATGAGTAAACAAAAGTCGAGTAGTACATGGGGAACTATTTTTATTGTCGTGTTGATTTTCTTGGTCATTCTCATTGTTAGAGGTTGCAATAGTGTTGTTCAACATTTTAGCGAAGGCTCTGTTGAAGAACAAGGTCAAATTGTCCTTAAATTTGAAAAGCAAGTTAATGAAATTGATAAGGGTCTATCGGAATTGGGAAAGGAAGTAGCCGAAGAATTGAAAAATTTTTCGATAGAAGCCATTCCTAATTTGGAGCTGATCGAGGAAGCTGAAAGACAGTATAGAGTGGCGGCAAATCAGATTAAAGATATTGATATTCCAAGAGGGCTAACCACAGAACGAGAAAGTGACTTAAAGGGCATTCAAGAAGATTTTGAGCATTCTTATACCTTCAAATCTAATGCGATGTGGAGACTCAGTAACTTTTACTCCAAGGGTGAACTGGAAGACATCGAAGAAATGAATACGGATACTGCACTTGCTCAAGATAATCTCCTTGATGCAGTGACAGGAATGGTGACATTGAAGAAAGAGTTGGGTGTTTTAGATGTTGATGCAACAACTAAAAAAAAGACGAAGTAAGAAAATTGTGAGATCTGACGTTTACATAATTAACAGAGGGAGTCGTTTGATATGTGATTTTAAACGAACTGGGGACATTCGCTGCTAAATCAACGGGTAAATTAATTGGCGGGTCGGTTAGGGGGGGGGGGGCAAAATGAGGAAAAAATTGAAATTCCCAAAAGAACCTCAAGTGAACTAATAGAGCTATTGAAAAAGATGCAGTGGAAAAACGGTCTCAATTGCTTAAGCAAATCCGTCGCTAAAGGAATGAAATCATGAACACTTTGTATCCTATAAAGGATAAGTTAAAAAAGTAAGTTAAGTAAGATACCCTAGCTTGGATCACGAGCTAAGGTATCTTTTTTGGATATCCTACTTTAATAATCATTACTCAAAGCTCATAACCACTTTTCCGCCCATTTCTCGACAGCGCTTAACGCGCGCCCCAATTCGCTTCCTTTGCGGGACAACATATATTCAGTCCGAACGGGACGTTCAGTAACGACATGCCGCACGACCAGTCCCTCTTCTTCCAATTCTTTCATACGCTCATTCAATACACGTTTGCTCAAATCGGGAATATAAGCATGAATTTCACTGAAGCGTTTGGGTTCTTCCATCAATGCATGGATAATTAGAGCTACCCATTTTCGGCCAATGATCTGATAAGATTGTTCCACTTTTGAGCACATTTGTTTGGCATTCTCATCATCGTTCATAACTGTACTCCTTTGGTTTAGTATCCCTTGTAATATACTTAGTATACTTATTGTAACCTTCTTGTCCACAAGGTATATGTATAAAATGTCACAATCCAATTGCTATTAAACTTACCACATAAAGCGTTAACATTCAACAAAACCCCTGTAAACACTGGAGTTCACAGGTTGGACACGAATGTTGACGAATTGTGACGACAGGTGTAATATGGGTAACGTTAATTCTAAAGGTTACAATTTATAACCTGATCAATTTGATTAAGGTTGTGGAGAGAAGGAATGTTCCCATGGTTGGATTGAGGCAATGGTAATAAACGGAGGCAAGGCGGGCGAGGTGCCCACTTATTCCGTCTTTTGTCATGCTTGGATTTGACCATTTTGCAACATCATATACTATACTGCACAGATCATAGGAGGCACTCCAATGGATGCAATGACATTTGTCCTGTTCGGGGCAACAGGCGATTTAGCCAAACGTAAAATTTACCCTGCATTATACAATCTGTACGTAGATCAGAAAATGCCGAAGGCATTCTCCGTCATCGGTTTGGGCCGTCGTGAACTGTCGGATGCAGACTTTCAGGCGAATGTAGAAAAGTCACTGCAGGAATTCTCCCGTCAAAAGCCGGAGGAGGCATCACAGGTAAGTGATTTCATCGGAGCTTTCCGTTACTGCTCGCTGAACAATAATAAGCTTGAAGATTACACCCGGTTGCTTCAACTGGTGCAAAAGCGTGAACAAGAATTGAATATTCCGGAAAACCGCATGTTCTATATGTCGGTTGCACCTGAATTTTTCGAGCCAATCGCACTGAATATCCAAGAAAGCGGTCTGGGTAACACGAAAGGCTGGAAGAAACTGATTATCGAAAAACCATTTGGACATGATTTGCAATCTGCTCGTGAGCTGAATGAGAAGCTGAGCAATACCTTTGCGGAAGAAGAAATTTATCGGATCGACCACTTCCTAGGAAAACCAATGGTGCAGAACATCGAAACACTGACGTATGCCAACCCGGTGATCCAAGCACTTTGGTCTAACCGTTACATTGCGAACGTACAGATCACAGCCAGTGAAACCGTAGGCGTCGAGGAACGTGCTGCGTATTATGACCAAAGTGGTGCGCTCCGCGACATGTTCCAGAACCATATGCTTCAACTGCTGATGATGATTGCACTGCATCTGCCAAAACGTTGCACACCGCAAGAGATACAGTATAAAAAGAAAAAAATCGCTGAGTCTTTGCGTCCTTTGACCAAAGAAAATGTGACTTCTGAAGTGGTTCGTGCCCAATATGGTGCAGGCGAGCTTCAAGGTTCCGCAGTTGTGGGTTATCTGGACGAGCCTGGTATCCCTGCAAACTCACAGAATGAAACATACGTAGCCGCAAGACTGTGGCTGGATGATCCGTTCTGGGACGAGGTTCCATTTTATATCCGTACAGGTAAACGCATGGCTGAGAAATCAACCCGAATCGTCGTGGAATTCAAGGCCCCGCTCAAAACAGGACATGAGTCTGAAAACACGATGGCTCCAAACCTGTTGACGCTTGAAATTGGTCCTGGCGAAAGTATCTCTCTTCAATTAAATGCGAAGAACCCACTGAAACACGGAGAGGTAGGACCGATGCATATGACCTTTAACTCAGGAGAACGTAACGTTCCTGAAGCGTACGAGAACTTGATCTTTGACGCGATGCGTGGAGACTCGACTTTCTTTGCGCACTGGAACGAAGTTGAACTGGCATGGCAGTGGGTACAACCGATTCAGGAAGCCTTTGCGGCAGGTACTATTCCACTGGATACGTACAGTGCAGGTTCGAATGGACCTGAATCAGCCGATCGCCTGACTGCGGAGAATGGATTCCGTTGGTGGTAAGAGAGGAAACATTCCTCAACTATTTTCTAAATATTTCATTGCTTTAAATTATACCGTTCCAATTTTGCATAAGACCTTCTGACTCATTCAGCCAGAAGGCCGCAAACATTTTATATATAGATGGCAGATGCATCACGGCTTGAGCACACATGACCATTGACCACGTAGTGGAGGGGACGGAATCGATTCTGTAGAAACGAAGTGTTCGCCTTTGTAGTCCAATTTTACCCGTACAGCTAGGAAATTATAAAAATTGGAATACAATAGCGATCGAAAGAACGATCCGTAACCGGAACGGTTGTTGGGGAAAGCGAGCTGTGTTCTGTATCCTGACTCAACACTAAACAATCGCAAAACAGGAGGAATTTATCATGAAACTTGGACTTATCGGACTCGGAAAAATGGGCTTGAACCTGGGCAGAAACCTGATTGATCACAAACACGAAGTGGTTGCCTTTGACCTGAATGCAGAAGCGGTTAATGAAATGAAAGAATACGGCGCTCAAGGCGTGTCCTCATACAAAGAAATGGTTGAATCCCTGGAATCTCCGCGCGTGCTGTGGATTATGGTTCCTCACAACGTTGTAGACGCTGTACTGGCTGAAGTGAGCCCGTTGCTGTCCAAAGGTGATATCATCATCGAAGCAGGGAACTCCCACTACAAAGAGTCCATCCGTCGTTACGAACAGCTGAAACCACAAGGCATTCACTACATGGATGCAGGAACTTCAGGCGGTATGGAAGGTGCGCGTAACGGTGCATGTTACATGATCGGTGGAGATCCGGAAGCTTGGGCGATCGTTGAGCCTGCTTTCAAAGACACTTCCGTAGAAAACGGTTATCTGTATGCGGGTAAAGCAGGTAGCGGTCACTTCCTCAAAATGGTGCACAACGGAATCGAGTACGGTATGATGGCTTCCATCGGTGAAGGCTTCGACGTATTGGAGAAAAGCGGATTTGACTTCGACTTCGAACAAGTTGCGCGTGTATGGAACAACGGTTCCGTGATCCGTTCTTGGCTGATGGAATTGACAGAGCGTGCGTTCTCCAAAGATGCGAACCTGGATGAAATCAAAGGGGTTATGCACTCTTCCGGCGAAGGCCGCTGGACCGTTGAAACGGCATTTGACCTTCAAACGGCTACACCGGTTATCGCCCTGTCCTTGCTGATGCGTTACCGTTCCCTGGAAACCGATACGTTCACGGGTAAAGTCGTTGCAGCATTGCGTAACGAATTCGGCGGACATGCGGTGGAGAAAAACTAATCTGTTCATTGGAACAAACCCAAAGATTCCTTATTTGTAAAAAGTAAACCTTTCGCCTGTGCAGATGGCATATCTGCTACGGGCGGAAGGTTTTTTTGCGCCTGGAGTATCCTGATGTGCACATCCTGCGGATTTGCTGACCAGGCCACTCCAACGCGGATTACATTACAGGGCGCTGTCCTTCTTTTTCGGGACAACATCGCATATGGATAACATATAAGCCTATGGCTCATCCCGCAGGGGAGGGACGCTCCAATGATGCGAAAGAGATGGCGAAGCCGAAGACGGCGGCCGCCGAAACCGCCTAGTGGCAAGCGCAAAATGTGGCTGATTATTTTGCTCGTAGCGATATTTTGTTTGATGCAGGGCTTTGCATACGTGGACAAAAAAATGAAACCGCCCATTATGCACTTGGCCAAGATCAGGGTGAAGCAGATTGCAACTGAAGCGATTAATAAAGCAATTACCGCCCAGGTTGCTGAAGGCAAGACAACGGAAGGTTTGATTGATTGGAAAACCGATACGGCGGGCAAGGTTTCAGGTTTCATGCTGAACTATAACGAACATATGCGCATCACGGCAAGTACGATGAATGTCGTGCAGTCTACCCTTCAGAACGTGCATATGTTGAAGGAAAAAATACCGTTGGGTCAGGCGCTGGGTAGCCCGGTTATGGCTTCGTTTGGCCCAAGCATCCCCGTTCGTATTGAACCTCAGGGGGCGGTGAAGGTTGACCTGAACACCCGTCAGCAGAATGCAGGCATTAACATGATTCTGGTCGAGGTATACATCCACATCATTGCCGAGGTTGCCGTTGTAGTGCCTTTTGACATGGAACCCGAGACCGTAGATACCGAGATCCCGATCTCCTATTTACTCGTTGTGGGTGATGTACCGATGTATTATTACGATAATCAGGGTAGGCCTGTCGGAAGCAACGGTAGTAATGCTCCCGCAATTGCATTGCCTTCAGGGCAAGCAGGTGTATCTAGCGGCGGCAACGGTCACACGGGAAGTGGAAATGGAAATGGAAGTGGAAGTGGAAGTGGGAGTGGTACGAACAGTGGTAACGTTAATGGGAATGGAAACGGCACGCACAATAGTGGAGAGACACCAGGTAATCAGCCACAGATTCCAAGTCCGCAGCAAACGCCGGGAAGCAATACACAGTCAAACGGGCTTGAACTTGAACTGGACCCGCCTGATCTGAACGGCAGTTTCCAGTCCGGGCAAAATGGGCATTAAAGTTTTCATGTGCTATCAAGCTCAACCGTAGAAAGAGAAAGGGGAACCTCTCGTCAATTGCAGAGGTTCCCCCTTTTTTCAGAATCATGTTTAATGACACATAATCCAGCTGTTTTTAACCATTTGGTTGCGTGTGCAGTTTACCTTTTATTTGTTCTTCTTGTTTCTCAGGCTTCGTTCTTCCTGTTCCCAGTGTCTGAGTAACGGATAGGGATCGAAAGACCATTCATGAAGACCGCTGTCCCGGTAAATCCCGTAATGAAGATGCGGAGGAAACTTGCCTTGAGTTCCCGGCTTGCCGTAGCCAGAGCTGCCAACCCAGCCTACAACCTGACCTGGAGTGACCACATCACCGATCCGAACCCCTTTATCAAAGCCGGACAAGTGAGCGTAATAATGATAATGATTGTTCAAATCCCGGATACCAATCCGCCATCCACCGAATGGATTCCAACCTTTAATCTCCACAATGCCGTAACATGTACTGCGAACAGGCAGACCATGTGGAGCAAAAATATCAGTACCTTCATGAATACGGTATCCACCCCAGCTTCGTTTGGTTCCCCATGTGCTACGATAGGAATAATTGGTACCCAAAGGAACGGGAAAAGCATGCCTGAATAGATCCAGATTGTCAAAATGCTCATATAATTTCGCAAATTGCTGAATTCGTTGCACGGCTCTTGAATTGTGATAGTACTCCCACAGGCCTATGCCAAAGTCCTCCTGTTTGTTTCCGTATTGTTGCATGATTGACGCCATGCTGTAGAGTACATCGAGATCATTGTTCGGGTCCGCAATCCCGTCTCCTGAACCGTCTCTGCCTTTTCCGTTGAAAAAAAGAATCGATTGGGGATGCTGGTCTGTCTCATCCGGGTTCAGCCAGCCTCTCCAAGCAGGAGAGGTCAAGAAAATACCAGTCAAACGATCAGGGTGTTTGCGATCTTTGGGATGTGCTCGCGTAATCGTTCGTTCATACTGATCAATGGCGGCCAGCCTGTACCATGGAATTTGGGTCATCTGGCCAATACTTTCATACAGATGTCGACGTGCGGCAAAAATGTCGGTTGCTTTGGGCTCTGCAGCTTGGGTTTGGGTCATTGTTGTATGGACAGACTCACCGTAAACATCAGCAGGCAGGAATGGGAGAAGCATCGCGCCTGCGAGTAACGTTTTGAGGCAAAAGCTGTACGTATTTCGGAGTATCCACTGATGCTGCACAGGGAAGCAGCCCCTTTCCGTTGAGATGATGCACTTATGCCCGATAAATCAAGCTATATCTTAGCGTTCTTCAAACGTTCTGTTTTTATCCATTTCGTTGTGTAAGCACAAGATGTGACAAATGGGGGTTTTTCCAAGCCTTTCATGGTATAATATGTTCCGAGCAACAGCCTAACTTCAGTAGAAAGAAGGTTTATGCATTGGCTAAACGTGTTAAAGAACCGAAACCGGACTGGATTCGGATCAAATTGACAACCGGAGATAACTATCAGGAAATTAAAAACATGATGCGTTCCAAAACATTGCATACCGTATGTGAGGAAGCAAGGTGTCCGAATATTTATGAATGCTGGGCGAATCGAACAGCGACGTTTATGATTTTGGGCGATATTTGCACAAGAGCATGCCGATTTTGCGCGGTCAATACCGGTTTGCCTACGGAACTCGATTTACAGGAACCGGAACGTGTAGCCGAAGCAGCTGAACAAATGAATCTGCAACATTGTGTCATTACAAGTGTGGCCCGGGATGATCTGAAGGATGGGGGAGCAACCATTTTTGCCGAAACGGTAAAAGCTGTACGCAAGCGCTTGCCATTATGCAGTGTGGAAGTGCTTATTCCGGATTTTATGGGTGATCGGGAATCACTGCAGATCGTTATGGACGCCAAACCGGACATTTTGAACCATAACATCGAAACCGTTGAACGGTTGTCAGACAAGGTGCGTGCCAAAGCCAAGTATAAACGTTCACTGGAATTGCTCGCTCGTGCCAAAGAAATGCAACCTAACATTCCGACGAAATCGAGTATTATGCTCGGTGTAGGTGAAGAATATAACGAAATTTTAGCAACGATGGATGATCTTCGTGCGGTGAACTGTGACATTATGACGATTGGTCAGTATTTACAGCCATCCGAGAAACATCTGTTTGTTGAGAAGTATTATCCGCCTGAAGAATTTGCGGCATTGAAACAAGAAGGATTGAAGCGTGGATTCAGTCACGTCGAATCCGGTCCGATGGTACGCAGTTCTTATCATGCCCACGAACAGGTAAAATCAGCGAATCAGCATACGGAGCAGGCGGCAACACACGCGTGATGGAGGAATCCGGATTGGAACAGAATAAAAACACGGAAAAGCAGCTGGAGAATGAGCAACATAACGAGCAACAGTTGCAGGAAACGGAACAGGAGTCTGTACAGGAACAGGAAAAGCCTAAGGCACCCGTCATTGTGCAAGTCGGCGGCAAAAATTATGAAATTGTACAGAACCACAAGCAGGGTTGGAACCCTGAAGTGTTCCGTGACCGGTACAGCGAAGTGCTGGAGCGTTACGACTATATTATTGGTGACTGGGGTTATAGCCAGCTTAGACTCAAAGGCTTTTATCGAGACAATCACCCCAAAGCAACGAAGGATTCAACCATCTCTTATCTTGTGGATTATATTAACGAGTACTGTAACTTTGGTTGTGCATACTTCGTACTTCAGAAGTGCAAAGAGCAACCACAAGCCAAAGCAAAAAGCGGTTCCTGAGAAGGACCGCTTTTTTGGTGCGTGTACATAAGGTTTTTCTAGTCAGACATGTTGGTTGCCTAATCAAGAAAGGCAGTGCGAACCCGGTTCCAGAACGGATATGGGCGAAAACGCGCAAAACTGACCTTTTGCTCCGAGACCTGGCAACGAACGGAGATCAAATCCTCCACCATTACATTGACATGATCAATGGTTAGCAACAGACGCTGATCTTTGCGTGAGAAAATGTCACAATGGTGATGCTTGGGCAAAATGACAGGTGAACCGAGCGTCCGGTAGACACGGTTGTTAATGGAAGCAATTTCGGCAATTTGAATTGCATCAATGGTTGGATGCACCATGGCTCCGCCGAGTGCTTTGTTATACGCCGTACTGCCTGAAGGAGTGGATACGCAGATCCCGTCCCCCCGGAACATCTCAAATGTAACGTCATTGATGTCCACTTGCGCGACAACGGTACCATCTACCCCTTTTAACGTGAATTCATTCAGGGCGATGTACGAGGCATTGCCGGACTTTTTACGAATTTCCAGTTCGAGCAGTGGATATTTCACAATACGAGGTTTCAGGAGATCAGAATCACCCTTACCGCTCATAAGCCGAACCAATTCCCTTAATTCTTCCTTCTTCCAATCGGCATAGAAGCCGAGATGGCCCGTATGAACCCCAACAAAAGCGATATCCGGAATGCGGTCGATGAAATTGTGAAAAGCTTGAAGCATCGTTCCATCGCCTCCGATGGAGATGACTATCTCCGGCGATTCTGCATCGAGCTTGAATCCTTCTTCCTTCGCCAGCGCATGAAACTGCTGACTGAGATCAATCGATAACTGGTCTCCGCGGTCTTGAACATAGTATCTCAAGATGAAAGCTCCTTTGTGGTCATTATAATACCGATGATAATCAATTCCGCGCCAGAACACAACGTCCGATTCAACTTCTGGGCAAACTATTTGGACAAAGCATTATTTTCCGCTATGTTTGGGCAACAGGAACGAACGAATCCAGGCAAGACATAAAAGGAGAGCCAGCATACCGACGAACATCTTTATTCCGGTTATTCCAATGACATTCCATCCGGTCGTGTATTCGAGGGCAGAAGGGTTCAGCGTGTTCTCCAAAAATGCAGGTGAGGCCGATGTGTTCATGAATAGCGGCCATAACAAAATGACGAGTAGAGGGGCAATTGCCGCATGAATTGCTCGAGCCAGTAAAAAAGGCCCGTATCGCATTGGCGTATTGCTTAACACGCTCATAATTTGCGCATGCACGGATAATCCGCCCCAGGACAGTACAAATGCAGCGGCGGCAACTTTAAAGACAAGAGGAATGGAGGTGGATGCAGTTCCAGCTTCTTTGGCTCCAAGGGTCACCTCAAATAATCCGCCGACTAGGCTGTGGGACAGGGATGGTGGTAAACCGACAAGTTGAAGTCCTTGTTCCGTTAGAGCATATAGTATGCCTAGCCAGCCGGTCTGAACCAATAATTCCATAATGACGGAGAAGAATACAACGAGCCCGCCTACGATAATAATAAGCCGGAGGGAAGAGGAAATAGCATGCCGAAGCAATTCCCCGAAGGTCCGCCCATCGGCTTGTCTCGCTTCGTGCATCGCATAGATCGCACTCAGGAAACGGTTGCGATGCTCTTCGTGAGCGGAAGGAGATTCGGACGGTAGAATTGCATTGGGACGACCATGAAAACGCATGAGCATGCCTACAAGAATAGCCGCAGAGTAATGGGAGGCTACAAGAATTGGAGCGATGGACGTATTGTGGAAAAAACCGACAGACACAGCCCCAATCATAAAGATTGGATCAGATGAGGTGGTGAAAGCAACCAGACGCTCACCTTCCTCTCTTGTAACCAGTTTCTGTTCCCATAATTGTGCGGTCAGTTTAGCTCCTGTAGGGTAACCGGAAGCACAGCTTACAGCAAAGACAAACCCGCCGCTTCCAGGAACGCGGAATATCGGCCGCATAAGTGGATTAAGCAATGTGCCCAGGAAATGCACAATACCAAAACCGAGTAGCAACTCGGATAATACCAGAAATGGAAACAGGGAAGGAAATAGAACATCCCACCAGATCGATAGTCCCCTCACACCGGCATGCCAGGTTTCGGATGGATACAAAGCCATCAGAACACAAAAGAAAAGGAGAGCAAGGATAATCAGGATTTGCATGATGCGCTTTGGAACGTTCATGAAATTCTCTCCTTTTAGGGTTAAGATGCAGGAATCGCAGTCCATGACGGAGCTTTTGCCATAAATATATGAAAAAGATCGGACAAACAGTACAAAATAATAATGAGAAAGCGCTTGCATAAGTGGCTGTGTTTTTGAAAAATGTATGCTAAAATGGTAAAAACGCCTGAACGTCACCTAATTGTCATAAAGGTGGAATCAATAAGGATGGAGTGATGATCATGAGTCTTGTCGCCGGAGTCCTGGTCTGTGCATTTGTGTATGTGATACGTGCCTCGCTGGTTCGTACTGAAGAGGAAGATTGGCGAAGTTATTAATGGAATATGTGATGCGCCAGCCTTGAAGGTTGGCGCTTTTTTTGTCATTTTGGCCCGGAACTCCTTGGTACGTAAGGCTCTGGTCAAATCTGATCTTTCATGTGATATAGGACTTTTTGGTTTTTTTTGATAGAATAAAGATGTTGGCCTTTAGGGCCAGCTTGTTGATCTGTTGTTTATCATGTTCATGTAGCATGTGTTATATTACAAAATTCGACATATCGAAGGGGGGCAGAAGTATGAATTCCAGTTTAAGTATTTATGACAATCTTGGCGGTGAACAAGGTGTTCGGGCGCTGGTGGAGGCTTTTTATCCAATCGTATTGCAGAATGAACAACTAGCACCGCTCTTCCCGGAAGATATTACTCCGGTAATGGACAAGCAATACATGTTCCTGTCTCAATTTTTTGGTGGTCCTGCATTGTTCTCTGAGGCTTACGGGCATCCGATGATGCGTGCTCGTCATATGCACTTTGAGGTGACCGTAGAGCGAGCAGAGGCATGGCTTGCATGTATGAATCAAGCGTTAACACAAATTGGCGTGGAAGAACCCTTGCATTCGTTTATTTTGCAACGTTTATCCGGGCCAGCCCACCATTTTGTGAATACGCCGTAATTCCGGATTTACGACAAGCCTTACGGGAGAGGGATGGAACAAGTGGAATTAGAGCCGCTGTATAAGGTGAAGGTGACATGTCATTATTGCGAGAATGAATTTGAAACGTCACGAGTTAGACCTAGCTTGAAACGGCCTTACCGGACAGATTCTGATTTTTGTGCTTATTACAAGCAGGAAAATCCAGATTTTTATGTTGTCCGAATCTGTCCTTCGTGTGGATTCGCCTCTACCGAAAATTCTTCAGGTAATCTGAACGAGATGCAGCGCAAGGCGTTCATTGAGCAGATCGGAAACCGCTGGGTTAAGCGAGATTATAGTGGAGCAAGAAATCTGGAGCAGGCACTTGCTACGTACAAATTGGGTCTGCTATGTGCTCAGGTTATTCAGGAAAAGGATCGTGTCGTTGCTGGCCTGCTACATCATATTGCCTGGTTATATCGGTATATGGAAGATCATGCACAGGAGCATCGTTTTCTCGAATTCAGCCTGGAAGCTTATATCAAGGTGTTTGAACGGGAAGGAACAGGCGGTAATGAGGCCAAGTTGCTGTATCTGCTTGGGGAACTGAATCGCAGAGTAGGAAGGTTCCATGAAGCGGTTCAATGGTTCGGCAGAGTCATTCATGACAAGCGCATTACGGATGCAGCGATGATTCGTGCGTCCAGAGAACAATGGGCGTTGTTGCGTGAACAGATGATATCAGGAAAAATGGAGCTGCCCCAAGAGATGCTGGAAGCAGACAAAGAGGCCGCGAAGCGCAGCCCCCTCTAAGTTGATTGCAGGCGTATTTACCGAACAGGACGACTGGACAACAGGTAATCGTTATCGGTATCAATGACGGTCATGCTGCTATTGCAGCATGGAAAGACAAGCAATTTCTTTTTTCCTTCACGGATACGGATGAGTTCCTTGGGTTTGAGGGGAAGTAACACATTGTTTGCACCGCAAAAAGGGCATTGCTGTACATAGATATCCCCCATAATGACATCGTAGGGCCAACTGTTCTCAAAAGGAATCATTCGGATTTATTTTCCTGATCTGAAGGTTTAGCGGCCTCTTCCTTGGCCAGTTCTGCAATCTTCTGCATGAGAATATGTTGAGGCATATGCATTAAATGTTCCAGAGGCACGCCCAGAGATGCTGCTAATTTGACGGCTGTTTCAGCCGATACTTGTAAAGGTTTCATACACTTACCTCCTGAAAAAGTTGCTCATTATTTCTCTAGTATAGAGATACGTTGCGTATAAAACCAGTTTTTAATTCAATTCTATTCACCCGAATCTATAGAAAGAGGTGCCTTATTAGATGAAAATGCCATTACATCCTGTATGGGATCTGGAGTCCATCTTTAGTGGAGGTTCTTCTTCCGAAGCATTCGCCGCATATCTGAATGAACTGGAAGCGGATGTGCGAAAGTTGCAAGAAACATTGAATCAAACGGCGGCTCCAGCAACATTGAAAAACACAGAGGTTCTTAACCCTATTCTTGAACTGTTGCAAAGTTGTTATGTTCGAATCTCTGAAGGATCTGCCTTTGTATCCTGTCTGTCTGCTCAAAATCAGCAAGATAAAAAAGCGGCTCAGCTTCAAGGGACCGTCAGTTCCATTGCAGCGATGCTGAACAGCAGTAAATCCAAATTCGACAATACGCTTAGCCAGATGCCAGAAGATGTATGGGCGGAATGGCTTGAACGTCCTGAAATTCAACCATTGTCCTTTGTGTTAAACGAGAGTCGTACACAAGCGAAAGAAAAATTGTCACCGGAGCTGGAGGGGCTTGCTCTGGATCTGGCTGTGGATGGTTATCATGGTTGGGGCAAATTCTACAATACAATTGTAAGTAAAGTGAATATCCCGTTTGAACAGGATGGGGAGACAGTTATGCTGTCCGCTGGACAGGCCGCTAACAAGCTCAGTGACAGTGATCGTGCAGTGCGTGAGCAGGTACATGCATCATGGGAGCAGGCCTGGACAGATGTGGAGGATTTCTGCGCAGACACGTTGAATCATCTCGCGGGTTTCCGTCTGAAATTGTACGAGAAGCGTGGCTGGCATGATATCTTGAAAGAACCTCTCTCCATCAACCGGATGTCACGCCAAACGCTGGATACGATGTGGGAAGTCATCAACGGAGCCAAACCGGTACTTGTACAGTATCTGGAGCGAAAAGCCCAATTGCTGGGTGTCGATAAGCTGAGCTGGAGCGATGTAGAAGCACCGGTAGGCAAGTCTGTTGGTAAAGTGACGTATGACGGGGCAGCTCAGACAATCGTGGAGCAATTTGCCAAGTTCAGTCCCAAACTGTCGAGCTTTGCAGAGATGGCTTTTGAGAAACGATGGATTGAAGCCGAAGATCGTCCAGGTAAACGTCCAGGGGGATTCTGCACCTCATTGCCGCTGAGTAAAGCAACCCGGATATTTATGACCTTCTCTGGAACGGCGTCGAATGTATCCACACTCGCGCATGAACTTGGTCATGGATACCACCAGCATATCATGGAAGAGCTGCCGGCATTGAATCAGCGTTACGCGATGAACGTAGCTGAGACGGCTTCTACATTCGCAGAGATGATCGTTGCCGATGCATTGGTGCAAACTGCAAGTGATGAACAGGAGAAGCTGGCGTTGCTTGAAGATAAAATTCAGCGTAGTGTTGCGTTCTTTATGAACATTCATGCCCGTTTCCTGTTTGAGAATCGTTTTTATGAGCAACGTAAGAAGGGCCTGGTAAGTGCCGACGAGTTGAGCAGATTAATGGTAGAGGCTCAAGAAGAGGCTTACTGCGGCGTTCTTGCATCAAATCATCCTCATTTCTGGGCTTCGAAGCTACATTTCTATCTGACAGGCGTACCTTTCTATAATTTCCCATATACCTTCGGGTATATGTTCAGTGCGGGAATCTATGCTAGGGCACAACAGGAAGGTACGGCTTTTGCGGGGAAATATGATGATTTGCTGCGTGATACCGGACGAATGACTGTGGAGGAACTGGCTCTGAAACATCTGGGTACAGATCTGACACAACCGGACTTCTGGCAAAATGCTGCGAATTTAGTTATTGCCGATATTGAGCAATTTTTAGAGATGACGTCAAATATAAAATAATAGAGAAGCAAACTCATTTCAATAAAAAGAGAGCCATAATGGATTGTCTGACAGACATCTATCATGGCTTCTTTTATTTGTAATTTCTTTTTTGAGTTGAATGTATTTTTTGTCGTAAATAAATGAAAAAACTCGTTTTAAGGAGTGGGAATGGCAATTAATTGCGCAAATTATAGGGATAATTACCCAAATTTGTTTATATTTGTTGAGGAAGCGTATATGATGTCATATAATGAGTCGTAAGTCCTTGTAATATAGGACTAAAAGCACAATAGGAGGAGTGTTAACGTGAAAATGGAGCAACTTTCATTAGCAAGACAGTTAGATCTGGTGTTTAAAGAGCTTGATCAGGAGCTGTCAGGATTAGATTCAGGGGTGGTTTTTGTGCAAATACGAAATAACGTTATTGGGAAATTTGGAATTCGACATAATCCGATAACGGGTAAAGATGGACGGATGGAGATGGAGGGTGAGGGACTTAATCAAGGGCAACGTACTGCCTTTCGCGCTATGGCATTGGAGACACTGAAATTCAAGCGGAATTGGACACATGGTGAAATTAGCTATGATTTTACCGTCAGACAAGGCATGATTATGATCGATGCGACGATGGAATCCAATTACAACATGGCGAACTTGATGATTCGCTACCCTAGAACGAATACATATCTGGATTCGGGTACGGGATCTGGCTCATAATGTTGCAAACCGAGAGAATGATATCGTTAAGTTTGTTACACATGTTTAGTACAAATAGAAATAAAGCGGCACTTCCGAAGAAGGCCGCCATTCATTTTCAGCAACACTCAAGCAATAATTACGAGCTTACGAACGACCCGATAATTGCTGCTCAGCGATTTGTACCAGACGTTTTGTGATATATCCTCCCAGAGATCCAGTCTCACGGGAAGTATAGTTACCGTAGTAACCATCTTGAGGAATTGTTACACCCAGCTCTTGCGCAGCTTCGATTTTCAATTGTTGCAATGCTGCGTTCGCTTGAGGCACAACCAGATTGTTAGAGCGGCTTCCGCCACCTTGGTTTTGACTTCCGTACATATGTCTCACCTCCTTGTGGGTTAGTGATGTTAGTATGGATCAAGAATGAGGAAATATACATGATATGGCGTAAGGGAATATATGGATAATCAAACGAAGGCATGTTAACTCAAAAAGCCGATCCAGTGCGGATCGGCTTGTTTTGAATCATTGCGAGAATAGCAAAAGTCGAGGTAGTTCATCTATTGTAAAAAGAAGTATTGCTTAGTCAATCGGTGAAACAACCTCAATATGGCTAAGCAACTCCACAGGTTGCTCTGGTTCGAGCCGAATCAGTCCGGTTACATCCTCAGTCAGTGGCAGATTCGGCGCATCCGGCAACCAGGTGTAAGGTTCAATACACAAGAATTGATCGGATTCCCCTTTGGTATACAAAACCCAGTGTTTAAAATAAGCTTCATCCACTGAATATTTCAGTGTATATCCATCTTTTCTCCGCAAATGAGCCACCGCAGGTTGACCTTCCGCCGCACGCAGCAACGTATCCCAGTCTCGTCCCTGCATGCTGATTCCTTCCCCGATAGAGGACCATTCTTCTTGCAACGTTTCTATTTCGCCTGTAGGCAGCTGTTCTTCATTTTGAGCATACAATCCGGAAACAGGTAGCTGCAATGTCCAGTCAGCAGGCTTACCGTCTAACAAAAACCATGTATGATATCCCATCCCAAAGGGAGCAGGCGTTGAACTCAAATTGGTGACACGCAGTCTCTGGGTCAGTACGGCATTTTTCAAGCTGAATGTCATTTCAAGTTTCAGTGGAATGGGGAACTGTTCCATCCAATGCTTTTCGTTTTCGGTTAATAATTCGGTTGTGATTGCACAGCCGTCTTCATCTTCTTCAATATCACTGACACACCAGGACTGGCTACGATGGAGACCGTGAATATGGTTGCCATTTGCCGTATTCTGATCGAACTGATAACGTACACCTTCATACTCGAATTGTCCCTGGTGAATACGTCCTGGTGGTATGAGCAACGGGACTCCAAAATGATAGGGCTTCTGTAAATAGAAAGCCAGATCGTTTTCGTCCGGGCGACGAACGATATCCCGATTCTGCACCAAATCGCGAATCGAGATGATGTTATTTCCCAGACGAGGCAGCAGGGTGATTTCCAATTCACGGCTATGTAGGATATACGTGTCGTAACCATTCCATTGACCTTTGGTCACTTGTTTCATATCGATGCTCCTTTTCCCACTTAAAATCTGTCTGCGTGCAGTCGTGCTTGCTGAACTGCTGCAGGCGTGTCATTGTGATCATTCCAACTTTTGAGACATCCTGCAATCAGCTTCATAGCCTTCACAGGATAAGCAATACCATCATAACAGATTTTTAAGCTTCGCGAAAAAAAACTCATTTCATTTTGACATTCAGGCTTATGCGCATTAAGATGGAGTTCTAACAGGTTTTTATGAACTGAATGATATCAAAGCGATGACGGGGACAAGTAGGCAAGGAGTATTCTCTTCAGAAAGCCAGTGGTTGATGTGAACTGGTGTGAACTCTTTTTTGAATGGACCCTTGAGTGTATGGCTGAACAGATCGAGCTCATGCAGAGAGATCTCAGTAGGTTATGCCGGTTATTCCACGTTACGGAACAATGAAGGCTTTTTCTTCCTGCTATATCCTTGCATATTGAGGGGTACAGGAGTAGAGAGCGAATAAGGGTGGCACCACGGTCTCACGTCCCTTGCGGATGTGGGGCTTTTTTGCGTTCGCAGCGAGCGAACATGCTCGTGTCCAAGCGTTGAAAGTCAAGAAGTTCAAAGTTTTGAATTCTAATTTCTAGTTAAGTTGGACGATTCATTTACACGATAACGGAGAGGATAGAAAAAACCTGAAAAAGCGAAGCGTTCGCCTTTATCACCGGATTTTTCATTTTGGAATAAGGAATCAAAAAAATCTGGGGATAACAGCGATTGGAAGGTTATTCTGTCATCGAAGTGGGTTGTGTAAAATCTTTAGTTCAACTTATTTAGAATCTACGTGAATCAGGGAGGCGTATTGGGATATGAAAACCGTATTATCAGGCATTCAGCCGAGCGGTAAGCTTACACTGGGTAATTACATTGGCGCGATTAAAAATTTTGTGAAATTACAACATGACTACAAATGTAATTTTATGGTTGTAGATCTGCATGCTATTACAGTGGCACAGGAGCCAGCGGCACTGCGTGAACAGTCCGAGGCTGTGGCCGCATTGTTCATCGCGGCAGGAATTGATCCGAGTAAATCAAACGTATTCCTGCAATCTCACGTACCACAGCACGCAGAGCTCGGATGGTTGATGACAACGCTCACCTCAATGGGTGAGCTGGAGCGTATGACCCAGTTTAAAGACAAATCTTCCGGCAAAGATTCTGTCGGCGCAGGACTGTTCGTTTATCCATCCCTGATGGCTGCAGATATTTTGCTATATAACGCAGATCTCGTGCCTGTTGGAGAAGATCAGAAGCAGCATCTGGAGCTGACTCGTGATCTGGCAGGGCGCTTTAACCATCGTTACGGAGAATATTTCACCATTCCTGAACCTTATATTCCACAGGTCGGTGCGCGTGTCATGTCACTGGATGATGCTTCCTCAAAAATGAGCAAAAGTAATCCCAATGCAGGAAGTTATATCGCCCTGTTAGATCCCCCGGACGTCATTCGCAAAAAAATTAGCCGTGCTACGACGGATTCCGGTCGTGAAGTTGTCTATGATCCGGCGAATAAGCCAGAGGTGAGCAATTTGATGAGCATCTATGCGGAATGTGCGGGTATGACACTGAATGAGGTGGCGGAGCGCTACGAAGGCAAAATGTACGGCCCATTCAAAAAGGAACTCGCCGAAGTCGTTGTGTCTGTTATCGAACCGTTACAAGCAAGATACAACGAAATTCGTGAGTCTGGTGAGCTTGCAGATGTATTAGAGACTTCGGCACGTCGTGCTGAAGAAGATGCTGCGAAGACGCTGGATGCGGTGAAAGAGCGGATGGGTTTCGTTCCTAGACGTAAGCTGTAATTGGGAATACAGGTTCAGCAAAGTCAATTTAGCATAAAGACATGAACGGTTAATCATGTGAACATAGAAGAGGAGACGGATGAATCCATCCGCCTCCTTTTTTTTGACTTATTAACTTCATATGATAGCGATAGCTTATGAAGCTGATTCGGAAGCCGAGCGGGCTTCCTGACGTTCTTTTTTCGCCCGGATGATAAATCCCCAAACGATATTAGCCATGGATAGAACAAACAGCAGGGCTGCAAGCCAGCCGTTGTAAGAAATCGTGATTGCTGTAACCGTTAACAAAACTATCGAAGAAAATGCAAACCATAAGGATAAGCCTTTGCTCATTGGGAAAAACCTCCATGTACAAATTTATTGAATTTTCGTATAACCTGAAGCGTGCGAGCCATAATAATCTTGCAAGCTTGCAATACATTACAGACACAGATTGAAAGGAGATTTTAAATATGGCTCAAGGATCTCGCTCTTCTAACAACTTGGTGGTGCCTCAAGCGACAGCAGCTCTGCAACAATTGAAAATGGAGGCTGCGCAAGAACTGGGTGTAACTATCCCGCAAGACGGATACTATGGTAACTACACTTCCCGTGAGACTGGATCTTTGGGTGGATATATCACCAAACGTCTGGTACAAATCGCTGAGCAGTCTCTGTCTGGCAAATAATTTATATACCAAAGCAGTAAAAGCCCGGAGCGGATAACGCTCCGGGCTTTTCCCGCGCAATCGTTCCTATAACGATTGTGCCCTGCAACCAAGGTCTGCGTCAAGGGCGAGCAGATAAAAGTTTTTTATCCATTTTTTCATCACTTAGCCAGCCTACGTAAGTATCAATTGTTTTGAAGTTACGATCCATGACCACTACGGCGACAAAGGGATACTGTTTCCGGTGTCGATACCTAACATCAGCCCAGCGAACTTTATATCCGGCAGGAAGTTCCTCCACCTCGGCTACAGCATAAGAAGTGAAATAGAGGAATGCACTAACCTCCGGTGCCTTGCGTGAGGCTACAACGGCTGCATGAGTGGAAGAGGTGGCATGCAGGCTCCAGCTCAGCTCAGAACCATCGATCTTACCAAGCTCATAACTTCCATCCTTATTTGTTTTGACAACATGCCAGCGGCTCCAGGAAATCGTTGGAATCACAATGTATTTGGCTGGTTCCGGACTGTTATCCATACGTCTCACTTTTCGAACTACCATTGCCCGCGCGATGGTACGCCATACATAATATATTCCAATCAGGATATACAACGTAGTAAAGAGTGGGGCAGGTGCAATAAGGTCGAAAGCCCATAATAGAATCGCAATCACATGTGTAGTAAATAGGAACGGGTCAAAGATATGAATGATGTTCCAGGCAATCCAGCGTTCTGTAAAAGGACGGGCAGCCTGTGTTCCATACGTATTGAACAAGTCGGTAAAGACATGTACGCCTACAGCTACAGCAGTCCAGAGGGCAACATGACCAAGTGAAACTCCTGAAAAAATCAATCCGATCACACCCGTAATTAGCAGTACCCATAACAACAGAAACGGCAACGAGTGGGACAGTCCCCGATGATTTCGAATATAGAGCGAATTACTTTTAAAACGCAGTGCAGTATCAATGTCAGGGGCTTGGGAGCCGGCGATCGTGCCTACCATGACGGCGGCTGCCAGCATGGGGTCGGTTGCAACGACAGGATCAACATAGGCTAGACCCGCCAAACCAATGCCCATAACAAAATGTGTAGAGGTATCCATAAATCTCTCCTTTATAAGGTGTAACGTCAGTGTATCGTCATCAAAATTAACCTTCTCTATCTAGGTGATACCCAATTCTAGTGTATATTATCCACCCGCATGGATGCAAAACATGCTAAGCCCTGGGAAGAATCTGTCCTTTTCCCAACAAATGTACGAACATTGTCAAACTATTCCGTGGTTTCTTGTGATAAAATTTATATCGGAAGTCGCGTGGATTTAATAAACATGTCGCGATGAGACATATTTTGTGAACAACGACCTTGTCATAAGCCAAGATATGTCCCGTAATGAAGGCACTGTATTATACATATGTATCCCTTGGCTGAAATGATAACGTAGATTTAATTTATCACGTTAACCGAAATCATTTTGTATCAGTAAGCCAGGGCAGCTTAACAGAGGGTTTTTATGGAACAAATATGTATGCGCATTCACTAGTCATTGATAGGGGGAAGAGAAGAGGATGCAGGTTATTAAGAAATACAAATGGACATGGATTTTGCTCGGTATTGCATTGATTATGGCGGTGTATTTAATGTGGAATACGGCATTTGCCAGCCAGGAGAAATTACCCGAGATTCGGGAGATCCAATCGTTTTCCATGGAAAATGTGGATGGTCGTAACGTATCGCTGGCGGATACGCAAGGCAAAGTGCGATTGTTCTACTTTTATTTCACCAGTTGCCCTGATGTTTGCCCGATTACGACATTTACACTGTCTCAGGTGCAGGACTTGTTGAAAGAAGATGGAACATTCGGAGATAAGGCATCCTTTGTATCGATTTCCTTCGACCCAAAAGTAGATACGAGGGAGAAGATCAAAACCTTTGCCGACCGTTTCCACGCGGATTATTCTGGCTGGTATTTCCTGCGTGGGGATATGGATAAAACCAAGCAGTTCGCCAAAGAATCGTTCCAGATTCTGATCGAAGGCGAGAATAAGGATGATTTTGCCCATATGAACATGATTGGGCTGGTGGATGAGAATAACCAGCTTCGCAAGGTTTATAACGCTTTTAATACAGAAGATGTGCAGCCGGAAGCTATCGCAGAGGACATTCGCAGGCTGATTAAAGAATAACACCGTAAAATGTTAAGCACGAAGTCTTTAGAAAAGGCTGTCTCTGGTTGCTATAACCAGAAACAGCCTTTTTGTCGTTATTCCTTTTAATACGAAGGTTCGTCAGGATACTGGATGTATTCCTCCAGTCCTGCCTTCTCTAATTGCGAGATGATGTATTCATCAGGTGTGCCTTCAACCCCTGCGTACCCACGTCTTGTATACATTTGTACCGCATCGGGAAAAGCATCGCGCAGTACACCACGTATCTTTTTACCTGAGCTGTCATTGTCCATGAATAAATAAACTTCATCATATCCGACTTGCTTGCGTAGCGTCTCCAGTTTAAGGGAGTTCAGCGTTCCGAATGTGCACAAAATATTGATCTCTGGACCCACTAAACGTTTGAGTTTACTGCGATCATTCTTACCTTCCACAATGACATGAATAGGCATCTTATTCACCCCTGATTCGAGAGCTGATGTCGACATTCCCCGGGAAATGTTACAGCGAAAATCGACTGAATGTACTTATAGTGTATCTGGAAATGGGGGAATGATGCAAAGTTTAAATTGTTCTGCAGAAGGCTCTAACGTATAAGTTGGTCAGGACAAGCTTAGATACTTCACCCCAGGATGCTTTTCGCATCGGAAGATGAGAGCGGGGCAGTATGTCTTGACGTATAATAGGGGAGTAGCAAGATGCCGATCATCAGCAAAATAAAAGCAATGAAATAAGGAGATACCCCCAGCCTCAGCTGTCCAGCCGTAATCGGACCAATAAACGAACCAATAGAGGTGGCAATCGATTGCAGAGAGAAAATACGCCCAAGCTTGCTACCACCGCTTAAGTGAATAAAAAGTGTAGCCATCGCGGGGAAAATGATACCTTTGGACATCCCGAGCACAAATAACACGATGGATAACGAAATTTGCGGAACGGCTGCCATCACGAAAAAACTCAAGGACATCAGCAGCACACCAGCAACTAAACGCAGTTTGGGCGAATAACGGTTAAGAAACAGCATGCTGAGTGTAAAGAGCGCACCGATGCTAATGATTGAAAACAGTAAACCTGTCGACATCATGGAGGAATGCCCGCCTCCCCGCAGCGGTAATTCAAAGAAGAGAATACCTTGAGCGCAGGCAATAACCAAGGGTAGCATGAAATAACGCCAGGAAACGGGCAGGAATGCTTTTGGCGCTTCTGCTGGCGAATGATCAGAGTTAGCTTTAGCCGAGCCGGAAGGCGCAAGGCCAGGTTTTGCGGGTTCGGTCAATGGCTGCGGCTGGCGAACGAGGCCACGCGGCATGGTGAGCAGTGCAATGACACCTGTCAGAATGAGTAGATAGCCGAGACTCGAGAAGGTGGCAGAGAACCCCATAGCACCGACGATCACGGCACCTGCGGCTGGTGACACCACCGAAGCCAGCGTGTGAACGACACCGTGACCCGACATGTATTTTCCTTGTTTCACCGGGTCATTGGAGAGTTGAGCGAGCAGGGCCAGACATGCCGGAGATAGAAAGGCTAATACAAAGCCGCTGATAGAACGTAGCGCGAGCAGTTGCCAAGGGGTATGAATGTGAGCCTGCAGAAGTAGGATGAACCCCGCACCGACCAGACTGAACACAATATATCGACGGCTCCCGTGTTTATCAATCTGTGTTCCAGCAATCAGATTGCCAGGCAGGTGGGTTAAGGAATAGATACCCATCATCCAGCCGATAAAGGTTGGAGCCGCACCGAGCGATATCGCAAATGGCGTCAGAATGGGATACTGGGCATGCAGATCAAACACAGCTAGAAACAAAAACAGGTATAGCCAGATGGCCGTTTTCACTAGAGCCCCTCCTTGTTAGGCGATGCCTGTTTGTACACAGGTCTTGAACGTGTCCACGTTCGTCGGACGAATCCTCATGGTACTACTTGTACGCCCCGCAGGACGAACTTAGACCGTTTATTTTTGCCGGAGAGGGCTTAGCTGACAGCAGGTTCGGAAATCATGTATAATATTCGGGAAGTCATGAATCAATTCTAATTCGGAAGGTGTAATCATGAACATAGAAGTAATCAAAGAGTTTGTGATGCAGAACTGGCTGGTGATCGTCGTTGCACTGATCATTTTGTTCTTTGTTCTGAATGTGGTCAAAACGATGTTGAAATGGGCGATTGCCATCATCATTATTGCGGCTCTGCTGATATACAGCGGCATCTCCATTGAACAGATCAAACAAACCGTCACAGACGTGCAATCCAGCACGATGGACACACTCAAGAAAGAAGCAACAAGCATCATGCTGAAGGAAGCTTCCAAGGCAACTTATACGGCGGGGCAAAATGGTGAATTTACGATTACCAGTCCTAATGTTGAAATTAAGGGTAGCACGAAGTCGGATACAGTCGATGTGACGTTCCGCGGCATTTCGCTTGGAGAATGGAAGATGGGCAACGAAACGATCCGTACATTTGTCGAACAGGCACAAAACAACAAAACAGCACCTGCTTCATAGTTATTAAAGGAGGAATGAAGACGTGTTGCAAACTTGGCTGGACAGCCTGAAGGAGTTTAATGGGATTACCATTTTGCTGGTACTAATCGTAGCAGCATCCTTATTACAGGGATGGTCCAGAGGGGCTTCACGTTCTGCGGGGAGACTCTTTGGTTTCCTGATGGACGGTATTATGGCGGTCATTGGTATTTTGTTATCCATCGGTCTGACGTTATGGCTTGCGCCTTATGTACAGCAATGGTTGTCTGTACATGCCGCGGATATGCCTAATCGTGAGTTGAACCGGTGGGAGCAGTTGTATTATACGTTGGTTACAGCGATCGCAGATTTCCCGCTAATGAGATTTGCCGTATTATTTGTCCTAAGCTACGGCTTGATTCGCATGATTCTTGGATTTTTAACTTCCTTCATATTTCGCAGAAGACATGCAGGAGATGAGCAAGCTGCACCAAAAGGGATTATTAGCCGACTGACAGGCGCAGTGATTGGAACAGTCATCGGTTCGGTCCGAGGGATCATGGTGATTGCCGTATTGTTCATGATTGTAAGTCTCTATCCGGGTAGTATGTTCAGCCGTTATGTGGAGGCATCCCCGATCTATATGCAGGGTGCTAAATCGGTGATTGAGCCTTTGTCGGGTACGTTTATCAAGGACAAGCTTCCGGTATTCACGCAGGCTGTGCAGAAGGAACTCGGGGGCATTTTACAACGAAAGTATGAAGTGATTGACCACAATATTCCGGCCGATATTGAGCAAGCTGCGCAGGAGATTGTCAAAGGAAAATCTACGGATGAGGCAAAAGCCAGGGCTCTGTATGACTGGGTTGGCACCCGGGTTCAATACGACTACGGGAAAGTGGACGATTATGAGCAGAGGGGAATATGGCATGAACAGACCCCTCAGAATACCTTTGATACACGCAAAGGGGTATGTATCGATTATGCCCGCTTATATGCGGTGATGGCTCGTTCCCAAGGGCTTGATGTGAAGGTTGTTACAGGTCTGGGATATAACGGTCAGGGAGGCTACGGCCCTCATGCATGGAATGAAGTCTATTTGAGTGATTCTCATCGCTGGGTTCCGCTTGATCCAACGTGGGCCATCAGCGGAGATTGGTTTAACCCGCCTAACTTTGCCGACACGCATCTGAAAGATCAGTCAGCCTGATAGTACACCGGACACGGATAAGGTTCGGAATATGACGACGTTGCCAGGTTATCATGCCGGGAAGTTAGGGTTCTGCGGTATGCATCAAGTCATGAAAGAGGTAGGATGAATGAAAAAGCATTCCAATGAGAAGGATGAACTTGCGGACAAACGGCGTTTCAGCTACCGGATGAACGTATTTTTCTTCGCTTCCTTTGTTATTTTTAGTGTAATTATTGTACGTTTGGCCTTTTTACAGTTTGTCGAAGGACCTGAGCTCAGTCAGGAAGAAGCAAGTAACATTACGAAAGATGTGCCGCTTGCGCCGGTGAGAGGAACCATCTACGACTCCACGGGTACGGTAAAACTGGCGTATTCCAAGCCGATTCAGTCACTGTATCTTACATTGTACAAAAACTACGGGGATGTGGATGGACAGCCGAATCCGAAAATTGGTGAAGTGCAAGAGATGGCTACGCGTCTGCATGATGTCTTTGAGAAATATAAAACCCCGAATTCCGAATCCTTGACCGTGGATCAGATCATGGAGGAAATGGATCTGAATTCTCGCAAGGCCAACGGGTTTATGCCACGTCTGATCAAGAGTGATTTGTCCGAAGGAGAGGTTGCTTATTTCCTCCAGCATAAGGATGAATTCAAAGGCATTCAGATCGTAGAGGAAAGTGTACGTTACTACGATCCGGATACGGTGGCCGTTCAATCCATTGGTTATTTGAAAAAATTCAAAAGCTCGAAATCATTGAAGAAGTATCAAGAGGTAGATGAAGCGAACAAAACGCAGACCGATCCAGGTCTGGTCTACACGGAGAATGAGTTTGTCGGATTCGATGGACTGGAGTTACAGTATCAGGATAAGCTGCGGGGGAAAAGTGGATATACATCGGTAGACATTGACCTGCGTAACTTGCCTGAAGGGGTAGCGGGTACAACCCCGCCACAAAAAGGGTATGATCTGATCTCCAGCATTAACAAAAATGTGCAGGTGAAAACTGAGCAAGCGATCATGGATCAGCTAAGCTGGCTGCACCGTAATCCGGTATCCGGCAGACTGCATCCCAATGCCAAAACAGGCTTTGCTGTAGCAATGGAAGTGGATACAGGGAAGGTTGTAGCGGTTGCCAGTATGCCTGATTATGATACGAATGTGTGGAGAACAGGCAGCATTAGCACAGAAGAGTACGATAAAATCAAATATATTTACCAGAACGGTACAATTAGGGGATTCCTGCCTGGTGAGTCCAGAAAAAGGGCTGAATCTGTCGTGTTGCTCGGCTCAACGATTAAACCACTGAGTGTGTTGATCGGTTTGAAGGAAGGTTTCTTTACCACGAACTCGGTGTATATCGACCGAGGTTCGACCACATTTGGTGGAGATAACCGCCGCGTACAGAACTCATCAGGCCACGTTTACGGTGCCATGTACCCTCGTGACGCCATTCGTCATTCCTCTAACGTATTTATGATTGACGAGATTGGTAAGAAGCTGTACTCACGATATGGTGCTAAGGGCGTTGGCGTCTGGGACAAGTACATGGAGCAGTTTGGTCTTGGTGTAAAAACAGGAGTGGACTTGCCGAATGAATGGGCTGGGCGTAAAGAATATGAAAATGAAACGGAAAGTTCCTTGACCAAACTAGCATATGCATCTTTTGGACAACAAGGAAAATACACAACCATGCAGCTCGCGCAGTATACTGTGATGCTTGCCAACAAAGGAAAACGCATGGAACCACAGCTTGTTAAAGAGTTCCGGGATTCCGAAGGCAATGTGGTGGAGAAGGTGAAACCGAAGGTACTCAGCACAGCAGACTTCAGTGATGCATATTGGAATGAGGTACAGCGTGGTATGGCCACCGAGGTTTCTGCCTTTGGCGGCTTCCCTTATGATTTTGCCAGAAAAACAGGTACGTCGACACAAAATATCGGAGGGAAGCTGGTGGATAACGGGGTATTTATCGCTTATGCACCCCGTAACAATCCAAAACTGGCTGTTGCTGTCATGATTCCTGAAGGGGGCTTCGGTTCCAACAGTGCGGCTCCGGTTGCACGTGCGATTTTCGATGCTTACGACCAGGAATTCGGCCTGGATGGTGTTCCGAAAAAAAATAAAGATAAAGAAACAGAAACGAGTACGCAGTGATGCGGTGATGGAGGTCGTATTCTCCATAGGTTAAAAGGCCCCCAGAACGGGGCCTTTTTTTGTTTCTATTTTTATGGAACCCAGACAGTCTTCTTACGTTATATACATAGGGCAGGGCGTTAGCCAAAATCTAGAGTAGGACGCACTGTTATATTATTTTATGAATGATTCGTATTACGGAAATGTAACCAAAAATAGAAAGACGTTACAGTCGGCATTTGCTACACTTAAGAGGTGAGTGTTTGCCATTCCATTTGGCTCTGTTGTCTGTTTGGGTCTGTTATGAAGTTTTGGTATGAATAGATAGCGTAATTTTTACACTTGTACATAGAACGGAGAGGGGAGCATATGTTTAATCGACTTAAAAATAAACCGCCGAATGAAGATGAGAGAGCGGTAAATAAACCTTCCAGCGCGAGGCTGAATGTGTTTTTTTTCGTGGCATTTGTCATATTCAGCATTCTGATCTTCCGACTGGCATTTGTGCAGTTTGTCGAAGGGCCTGAACTGACGTATATGGAATCTACGCGTAATACAAAAGATATTCCTTTAGCCCCGGTGCGCGGCCCGATCTATGATGCTACCGGGAAAGTGGCGCTTGCTTATTCGGAGCCAGTACAGTCACTGTATGTGCTGTTGTATGAAGATTATCGTAATGATGATCGCAGGCAGGAAGCCGAAGGATTGGCTCGTGAACTTGCGGATATATTCAAACGATTTAACCCAGGAGACGAGAAGCAACCAGATGCAGAGGAGATTATTAAACGGCTGGATCTGGATCATCAGAAGACATTCGGTTATGTGCCGAGACTGGTCAAGTCCGATCTGACGACTCAGGAAATTGCTTTTTTTCTGGAGAAAAAAACGGAGTATCCCGGCGTTATGGTGCTGGAAGAGAATGTACGGAGATATGACCCTGATCGTGTTGCTGTCCAGGTTATTGGTTATACACGGGAATTCAAGCGAGTCCCTACAACACTCAAGCAGTACAAATCGATCATAGAGCAATCTGGGTCTCAGCGTGATCCTGGACTGGTCTACTCTCAGGATGAGAGGGTTGGATTCGATGGGTTGGAGCTGCAATATCAGCAGGAACTTCGCGGACGAAGCGGATATCAATCCATTGATATTGACTCTAGGAATTTGCCTACAGGCACGATGGAATTGACTCCTCCGGAGAAAGGATACAGTTTGATCTCTACGATCAACAAGGAGGTTCAGCTTGCGGCGCAAAAGGCTATTACGGATGAATTACGAAAGCTGCCGAAGGCTATTACGGGCTACGCCGTAGCTATGGAAGTGGACACAGGTAATGTGGTAGCCATGGCGAGTATGCCGGACTATGATCCGAATGACTGGGATTATGACAAAATCAAGTATGTTTTCCGAAACGGGACGACAGAATCTTTTCCTCCTGATGATTCTAGAAAACGGGCAGAGTCCGTTGTTCTGCTTGGGTCGGTCATTAAACCGCTGAGTGTGCTCATCGGCCTGAAAGAAGGGCTGTTCACTGCGGGGAGTACTTATCATGATAAAGGTTACGCTGTATTAGGCAAGGATGGAAGACAAGTGAAGAACTCACATTCGGCCTACAACGGTAATATAACCGCACGGAGAGCGATTGAAAAGTCGTCCAATGCATTCATGATTGATATGGTGGGCAAACGTTTGCTGAGTAAATATGGTGGAGACAAGGCCATTGATAAGTGGGACGAATACATGAAGGATTTTGGTTTGGGTGTCTCGACAGGGATTGATTTGCCCAAAGAATTTCTTGGTCAGTTGGAGTATAAAGCAGACAATGATGAGTCTGCACTGACACGTCTTGCGTTTGCGTCATTCGGTCAGCAAGCCAAATATACGACGATGCAGCTGGCACAATACACCACTATGCTTGCGAATAAGGGCAAACGAATGGAGCCACACCTGGTGAAGGAAATCCGTGATGCGGATGGCAATGTGGTGAAGAAGTTTGAGCCAAAGGTTCTTAATGAGGTGCAGTTTGCGGATGCACACTGGAACGAAGTGCATAAAGGAATGGTCACCAAAGTAAGCTCCTTCGACGGGTTCCCTTATGATTTTGCCAGAAAGACAGGAACATCCGAGCAAGGAACCGGACCGAATAAAAAGGAGAACGGTGTATTTATTGCCTTTGCGCCAAGAGACAAACCGAAGCTGGCTGTAGCGGTTATCGTGCCGGAAGGCGGTTTTGGATCGGTCAGTGCTTCCCCGATCGCACGCAAAATTTTTGATGCATACGATGAAGTGTATGGCCTGGATGGCATCCCCAAGGGGAAGAAGGACCAGAATAAAGAACAAGATTGATGATTAAGGGCATAAAATTCAGAGAATAACGGCATGCTCGTAAAAATGTTGGATAAACGGCTTTATATTGAACTTCATAAGAAATAGGACAGGCAAGGGAAAATATCCCTTGCCTTTTGTTTTTCCATCGGATAAAATTTGCACAAGGGAAACATTATTAGACGAGTTTAAAAGTTGGTACCTTGTACAACTTAATTAGTTATGGACAAATATTTTAGGACAGGGAAAGGGGAAGGTTGGTTTGTTAATGGTGAAGATGAGGAGTATTCGACGTGGAGTCATGACGATGGCTTGTGTTGTACTTATTATTGTGCTTACCGCTTGCTCTGGTACTCCGGGAACAGACGCTAACGGCAAAGTGCAGGTTACGGCAACCACAGGCATGATTGCGGACGTAGCACGAGAGGTGGGCGGGGCATATGTTGAGGTTACCGGATTAATGGGACCGGGAGTAGACCCACATCTGTATAAGGCATCCCAAGGCGATATTCGCAAACTGGAGCAAGCCAAGGTTATCTTCTATAACGGCTTGCATCTGGAAGGAAAAATGACCAGTATTCTGGAGAAAATGTCCAAAAGCAAACTTGTTACCGCAGTTGCCGAAAAAATCCCGGTAGAGGAACTGCATTCCGGTCAAGCAACAGGTGGAACGGAGTATGATCCGCATGTATGGTTTAACGTCAAGCACTGGATGCGTGCAACCGAAGCCGTTCGTGACACGCTGGTGGAAGCAGATCCGGATCATGCGGAACAGTATAAGACGCAGGCAACAGCATATCTGGAGAAGCTGGAAGCGCTGGATGCGGAAGTCCGGGAGAAAATCGGGCAGATCCCTGAGGAAAGCCGAGTGCTGGTCACAGCACATGATGCATTTGGTTACTTTGGCCAAGCCTATGGCATTAAAGTGATGGGTCTCCAAGGTATCAGCACGGCCGCAGAATATGGCGCCAAAGATGTAAGTGAACTAAGAGATTTCCTTGTGGAAAATCAAATCAAAGCCGTATTTATCGAATCGAGTGTACCTGCGAAAGCGATGGAGGCCATCATAGCCGGAGCGGCTGAGAAGGGACATACGGTGAGTATTGGCGGTGAACTTTTCTCTGATGCGATGGGAGCCGAAGGAACGGCTGAAGGCACCTACATTGGAATGGTGCGGCACAATGTCGAAACGATCGCGGCGGCTTTAAAATAATAGATCATCTGAAGAGAGGAGAGCTACGATGATGAAAAATACCAATACAACAAAACAAGCGTTAGAAACTATAGAGAACGATCAACTCGGACAGGAAAAGGCAACGGTCTCTTCGCCTCTTCGTGTAAGAAACCTGGCCGTGGCTTATCACAAGAAGCCGGTGCTCAGCAATGTTTCTTTCGATGTACCTGAAGGGCAGCTCATCGGCATTCTTGGACCGAACGGTGCAGGCAAGTCAACGTTAATCAAAGCGGTTCTGGGGCTTGTTCCGAAAATGCACGGTGACATTGAGATCTTTGGACGATCTTATCGTGAAACAAGGCGGCGTATCGGTTATGTGCCACAGCGAGAGTCCGTAGATTGGGACTTTCCGACACATGCGCTGGATGTGGTCATGATGGGACGATACGGACATCTGGGCTGGTTCCGCCGCCCGGGAAAAAAGGAAAAAGATCTTGCGGCTCATTGTCTGGAGCAAGTCGGTATGGGGGATTACATGTATCGGCAGATCAGCCAGTTGTCCGGCGGACAGCAACAGCGCGTATTTCTGGCCAGAGCACTGGTACAGGATGCAGACTTGTATTTCATGGATGAACCTTTTGCAGGAGTGGACGCAACGACAGAGAAAGCGATCATCTCCCTGCTAGAGCAATTAAAAAAGCAGGGCAAGACCGTTCTAGTTGTTCACCATGACCTGGCAACGGTAGAAGAGTACTTCGATCATGTATTGTTGCTCAACGGACGTTTGGTTGCCGCCGGGCCAACAAGAGAAGTATTTGTACCGGATTTATTACAGGAAACCTACGGAGGTCGCATTGCGATGATCGGCAGCCGAGCGGAGAAAGGCCAGGTGTAGTGATGTGGAATTGGGTTGTTTCTATATTGTCAGACCCGAACACACGCTGGATTTTGCTCGGTTGTCTGCTCCTCGGATTCAGCAGTGGCATTATCGGCTCATTTACCTTTCTTCGTCGTCAAAGTCTGATGGGCGATACATTGGCACACGCTGCATTGCCTGGAATCTGTATTGCGTTTATGTTGACGGAAACGAAGTCGATTGGATTGTTTCTGTTTGGCGCACTCATTGCAGGAATAGTAGCCACTTTCGGTATTTCATGGATAACCCGGTTTTCACGGATTAAGCAGGATGCGGCAATGGGCATCGTACTGACGGTATTTTTCGGTATTGGTGTCGTGATGCTGACACGTATTCAGCACAGTGCAAGTGGAAGCCAAAGCGGGCTTGACAAGTACCTGTTCGGGCAAGCGGCATCGATGGTGCTTACGGATGTCTATGTGATGGGTGGGGTAAGTCTTGTATTACTCATCGCTTGCCTTGTCTGGTTTAAGGAATTCAAGCTCGTGAGCTTTGATCCGGGTTTTGCAAGAGGTATGGGATTGCCGGTCGGAGTACTGGAGCAATTCATTCTGCTACTGACGGTTATAGCTGTTGTCGCCGGAATCCAGGCGGTAGGTGTAGTGCTTGTAGCGGCACTGCTGGTGACTCCAGCAGCAGCGGCGAGGTGCTGGACCAATTCGCTTGCACTGATGGTGTTGCTGGCTGGATTGTTCGGCGCATTAAGCGGTGCCGTAGGAACACTCTTCAGCACGCTTGTCCCTAATCTGCCTACCGGACCGGTAACTGTGCTTGCGGCTACGGTGCTGTTTGTTGGATCTGCGCTGTTCGCACCAAGGCGAGGGTTGCTTGCCCGCAAGTTACGGAGCATCCAGGCGAAATCGACTTATATGCGTGAAGAGCAGGCCGCGCTGCAGGTACATGTTGCACAGCCTCAAACACAGAAGCAGGGGGAGATGTAGATGGCTACATTTTGGATTATTCTAACCGCAATACTCGTCTCCTCCGCTTGCGCCATTCTCGGTTGCTTCCTGATTCTGCGACGTATGGCTCTGGTCGGAGATGCAATCAGTCACGCCGTGCTTCCGGGGATTGCGATTGCGTTTCTGTGGAGCGGCTCCAGAGACTCCCTGTGGATGTTGCTGGGTGCAACCGTGTTCGGGTTGTTGACGGTATTTTTCATTCAGACTCTCCAAGCGGGAGGACTGTCTTCGGATGCATCCATCGGTATTGTATTTACGGCACTCTTTGCTGCGGGGGTGATCCTGATCAGTCTGAATGCCCAGCATATCGATCTGGATCTGGATTGTGTATTGTTCGGCGAAATTGCCTATGTGCAATGGGATACGTTAACGCTGTGGGGAATGGATGTAGGACCTAGAGCCGTCTGGATGCTGGGTATTACGTTACTTGTTATTCTCGTTGTTGTAGGACTGTTCTACAAGCAGTTCAAATTATGCGCTTTTGACCCGGCTTTGGCAGCGGCTTGCGGCATTCCGGTGGTTTTATTTCATTATGCGCTCATGGGACTCGTATCCATGACGTCCGTTGCCTCTTTTGAAAGTGTAGGCTCCATTCTTGTGGTAGGTATGCTGATTGTACCTGCGGCTGCGGCTTATCTGCTCACGGATCAGCTTGGTAAAATGATTCTGTATGCGGTACTGATCGGTGCAGCTTCCTCTGTTGGCGGTTACCTGATGGCGTACGCGATGGATGCTTCCATTGCAGGATGCATGGTGGCTGTGGCTGGCATTCTGTTTGTACTTGCGTTACTTCTGTCACCGAAGCATGGCATTGTACTTCGTTATGTTCGCCGTAAATATGCCGCACGTTGAACATGATTTCATAAATGACGATGACCGTCTGCATAGCAGGCGGTTTTTGATATTCCAGTTTTTTCGGAAAATGGGCTATGCAGCTTCAAAGATTCAAATACAGGTTACTTTGTTGCATACGCGTGATCTGTGGTAAAATGTCGTTAGCTGTGACGTCCGGGGCGTCCGCCATTTCGCGGATACCGGGCGATCTTGTTGTTTTAGAGGAGAGAGACATACTGGAGGAGGATTCACAACATGAGCGAACTGAAATATAAACTGCTGGCCCTGGATATGGACGGCACGTTGCTGAATGATAATCATGAAATTACACAGGAGACGGCCAAATGGATTCAGATTGCCATTCGTCGCGGGGTGCATGTGTGCTTGTCCACAGGAAGAGCCGTATACCACGCCATGCCATATGCGGTGCAGCTTGGGCTGGAAACACCAATGGTTACGGTCAACGGTAGCGAGGTCTGGAAAGCTCCACATGAGCTTCACCTGCGCCATCTGATGGACCCGGCGTTAATTCGCAAGATGCACGAGATCGGGGAGAAATATAACAGTTGGTACTGGGCATACTCCGTGGAAGAGCTGTATAACCGTGATCGCTGGACGGATAACATCGAAGGATTAGAATGGCTGAAATTTGGATTTACCACCGAGGATGATGAGATTCGTCATCAGATTATGATGGAACTGCAGGACATGGGCGGTCTGCAAATGACCAACTCCTCTCCTGTAAACATTGAGGTAAACCCGGAGAACGTATCGAAAGCTACCGGTGTAGCTGAAGTATGCCAATTGCTGGGCATCGACATGTCCGAGGTGGTCGCTGTTGGCGACAGTCTGAACGATCTGGCTGTCATTGAAGCGGTCGGTCTGGGTGTTGCGATGGGCAATGCACAGGAGCAAGTGAAACAAGCGGCAGATTTAATTATCGGAAGCAACAATGAGGATGGCATCGCACATCTGATTCGTGAACATATTCTGAAGGGGGAGTAACCTTTGCTCGCAACCGTTGGCTGGATTTTAATTGTACTGCTGTTTGCAGTAGGTATGGCAGGTACGGTGTACCCGATTCTGCCGGGTGCAATCGCGATTTTCTTCGCATTTCTGGTCTACGGCTGGTTCTTCAGCTTTGATCCGTTTGGGGTCTGGTTCTGGATTATTCAGATTCTGATCGTGGTAGTACTGTTTGTGGCGGATTATGTGGTGAGTGCTTGGGGAGTGAAAAAGTTCGGCGGCTCCAAGCTGTCTACAACGCTGAGTACCATTGGAGTAATTATTGGCCCGTTCGTGATTCCGGCCTTTGGACTTGTCCTGGGGCCATTCATCGGTGCGTTTATCGGAGAGCTGATCGGCGGTTCCTCGCCTTCCAAAGCATCGAAAGTTGGGTTTGGCTCCGTCGTCGGGCTGTTTACCAGCACGGTGATGAAAATTATTTTGCAACTCGTGATGATTGTTCTATTCATTATTTGGGTGGTTCGATTCGCCTAGAATATCAGGTAGCTAGCTTAGGGCCGGAGAGGTCCGGTGTGGGGGAAAGAAGGGGAATTCGTTTTGTCTAAGAAGGAAACATTTATTAAAGGTACGCTCATATTGGCGGCTGCCGCATTGATTGCAAGGGTACTCGGTCTGGTGCAGCGTGTGCCGCTGGAGCATATCCTGGGGGATATTGGTAACGCATCGTTTACGATCTCCAATACGGTGTATTTAATGCTGTTAACTGTCGCAACGGCGGGCATACCGAGTACGCTGAGTAAAATGGTCTCGGAACGCTACGCGCTCGGACGCGCGGGTGAAGCGCAGCAGATATACCGTGCAGCCTTGATCTTTGCGGCCGTGGCCGGTGTGGTCATGTCTGTTCTGTTATGGTTCGCGGCACCATTTTATGCCACCCATATTTCCAAAGTACCTGAATCCGTGAGTGCCATCCGGGCGCTTGCTCCGGCCCTGCTACTCTTCCCGGCGATCGCGATGATGCGCGGTTATTTCCAGGGACGCGGCAATATGACCGCAGGTGGTATCTCGCAGATCGTGGAGCAGTTTGCGCGCGTAGGTGTAGCGATTATTGTGGCCTATGTGATGTTACAATGGAATTACGATGATCAGACGATTGCAGCCGGGGCATCCTTCGGTGGTGTGTTCGGTAGTATCGGTGCATTTGCGGTGATGCTGTACTTCACATTAAAGCTGCGCAAAAGTGATCGTGCGGCACAACTACATTATGAGCGTGCAGAGCAATTGCCGATGCGCGGAATCTACACTGATATTTTCAAACTGTCGATTCCGATTGTTTTATCTTCACTTGCTGTTCCGGCAATCAACTTTATCGACTCTTCCCTCGTCGTTCCCCTGCTTAGTGGGCGGATCGGCCTGGAAGAAGCCACAGGCGTACTTGCGATTCTTGGCGCCAAAGCCCAAAGTATAGCCGGTATCCCGCCAATTCTGGCCATAGCGCTCAGTCAGTCCCTTGTGCCTGTCATTTCCGCGGCTTTTGCCCGCAAAGATGAGCTGCATCTGAAAAATCAGGTGACGCTGGCGCTACGTATTTCCATTCTGACGGGAATGCCGATTGTGATTACCCTGTGTGCGGCGGCTTATTCGGTAAACGGATTGCTGTTCACAACGCCGGACGGTACACCGATTATTGCGTTGCTGACGTTCGGCACCATCTTCCAGATTACGATGATGACGACGAACTCCATGCTGCTCGGGGTTGGGAAACCACGAATCACGATGATTAGCGTAGCGGCAGGAATTATCGTGAAGCTGATTGCGAGTCTTATCCTGGCGCCGATCTTCGGTATTTACGGGATTATTATCGCAACTGCGTTATGTTTCTTGGTCATTACGTACCTGAATCTGCGTGTATTGCGTAAAATTGTGGATTTCTCGATTATGGGGGATCGCTGGATTGGATTTATCATCACGGTGCTTCTCGCGGCAGCTGTGGGTTTTGCGGCCAATTGGAGCGGAAACCAGATCTTTGGTGCGTTCTTGCCTGCACGGGTATCCTTCCTGTTAACCTGTATGGTCGTGGGTGTGCTGGTCGTTGTGGTATATCTGGTGCTGATGGTTGTTCTTCGTGTCTTGCGTAATGACGAGCTAAGCAGTTACCCGCGGATCTTGCAAAAAATTCTCCGTCCGCTTATGCGTCTGCAACGCGGCGCCGGACAACAGGGATAACATAAAAGCCATTCACAACGTGAATATTCTACGTGTGTTGCCAGGTTAATGGACATTCTCCCGTCTTGCCAGCGTAACGCGTAACGTTCCGAATGAATGCATTTCAGTCTGGTTGGTATGGGGGATCTATCCCTCCTGAATAAAGCGCAGTCTGCTCTTGTAGCGGACGGCGCTTTATTTTTTATTGCCAAGGGCAGTTTTCCGTTATGGCGGAAATTATTTTTAAGGGTGCATTGTTTGCTTCGCAATGTTACTTCCAGATTAGTGAGTTATCGCCTGTACATCATGAGCGAGTGCTGTTTTTAACATGCCATACCGATGCTCATGACTCATCTCAAACAGCCAAGGCCGGCGTGGCGCAGTCAGGTATCCGAGGCAATCTCGCGTTTCCAGCCAGTCATGTCTTGTAATTGGCTCATACGGTGTGTCCCCCCAGACGGTGAGCAACTCAGGAGAATATAGACGCTGACCTTCCGGTAGCCATTCCTCATTGAGTAGAGCATCCGTGTACAGGGCGTGGTCTCCTGGTCCTTCATGTTGCCTGGTAAACAGATCTGGCCAATATTCGGCTCGTGAGCCACCATGAGGCACGGTTCGTGCGAAGTCCAGTACTTGCTGAAGCACTTGCTCTACGCCGAATAACAGGGCATACAGCCCTTTGCCGAACTGGATACGTTCATTTAATTTGCCAAAATGCTCAATGACCCGCCCGACGAGCCCGCCTCCTTGTGCAAGAGGGAAAACAATGTGGTTCAGCCCGGCCAGATTGTGCAGATGAAAAGCAGGTTTGGAGAGCACTTCTTTTTGAAAATAAGGATGTTGCACCACACGACTCTCAATATAGTTCTGCTCATTAATAATTAAGGCCACACTGAGTATGGAACTGCAACGTTCGAGCCAAAATCGCTCCCAGAACGGGGTCATAAACGACGATACGTGAAAATGAGACAACAGATGGAAGCAGCTTCGTCCAAGCCGGCGACTGTGGATATACAGCTGCAACTGAGGATAGGCATCCTGAAAAATAAGGGCATTGCACCGCTCCAGCAAGCGATACATATGCTCACGATCCTTCTGATTTTGCAGATTATGCATCAGGTCACTGTGCAGGTCGGTCATATGATATCCGCCGTTGCGGGATACCATATGCGCCAGTAGCGCCCAATGCAGCTCGGGATACTGCTCGTAGCATTCCAGATAAGCGGCGGTGCGACTCACATTACTGCGATTCTGCTGCTGTGTTAAGGTTTTGATTTCTTCGAGAATAATGCAGTCCTCCTCACACACCAGTGCACGTTGTGCCTGATTGTTGCGAGCAGGAGATGGCTTGCCTGTTGCAGGGATTAGCTTCTCCACCTCAGCTTGCAGAGCAGCAGCCGTATCTGCGTTCCAATTCAGGTCACGCAGAGGATGTCTAAGCTGTGCAGATGCATGCCATGCGGCCTGTTTACCGCGCCATACTTCCAGGGCTGCTCCGGGAATGGAGCGGATGATCTGTACAATGGAACCTGAATGCTGGTTTTCCGAAGAGTCATTTCTGGTGGAAGTCATGAATGGAACATCCTTTCATGAATATCTGTGTTTGATATGCCAGGACTTGTGGTTATTCTAAGTATGCGCTGAACATTTGACTTCCAATCACCAATTTGCTTCACTTAGAAGGAGACAAGGTACAGAAAGGGAGATGTGACCATGGAACAGATTACATCCAAGCCGGAATTTGATGTGGCGATTCAATCTCCACGTTTGACAGTGGCCGTATTTAAGGCAGACTGGTGCGGGGATTGCAAATACATCGATCCGTTTATGCCTGAGGTGGAAACGAAGTATTCACGTGACTTGACCCTGATTGAAGTGGATGTTGATCAGGTGGGCACAGTAAGTCAGGAGCAGAATATTTTGGGTATTCCAAGTTTTGTAGCCTACACAGATGGACGTGAACTGGTGCGCTATGTGAACAAGCTGCGTAAGTCGAGAGAAGAGATTGAGCAGTTTTTGGATCGTGCGGTTGAGGTCTACAATACCATTCACAAGTAAGGCCTAGGTGGCTATGTTGCGAAGAGATGGATATGCGAAATGATGTAATGTCTGAGTAATTTTATAACTTTAATTTCACGTCGCGCAGCAGGAATGAATTACCCCAACACAGGGAAGAATGTGGACTAAGTATGCAAACACAAGGCTGTCGGTTGAGCTGCACTGGGCTTAAGACGGCCTTGTTTTTATTTTTTTGCAGACACGGCATCGTAACTCCTGCTCTAACGATCACCAGGAACGTTATTCACTCGAAAATAACTTTTCAGAAATTCTAACGATCACCAGTGACGTTATTTTGAGCTAAAAGGCGCATTTGTACTATTTATTAGACTATTTCTTAGAAATAAGCTCCATGGTGTTCGTTACATTCTGAAGAGGAACTTTTTTGGCAAAATAAGCTTCGTGGTGATCGTTAGAATTCAAAGTTGGGATAGTTGATGATTTGAAAACTCATAGCTCATAACTGGAGCTGGAAGATAAATGAGGGGCTTTAGGCGCGAGTCCGCCGTGATTTACATACATAATTTCGAAATATAATGACCTGCTGGTCAAATTTTTAACAGACGTTAACATTTTGTCACAAAGCGCGGCGTCAATGATGCTTTTATCCGGTATAATGAATTTAGTTGTGAAATTAGTGTCAAAGTACAAAACAATGCTGTAATGAGCCTTCTTATGGAGTCAAAGCAGTAGGTAAGGCAATAACAACGTTCAAAGCAACAATAGAATACCAGCATCAATAATGAATCAGCATGATCATCAAGCGAAGAACTTCTTCGCCATCTTAAAACAACAGCGGGTGAGAAAAAATTGAAGCACTTAACATTGTTTAAATGGTTAACCGTATTAACCTGTCTCGTCATGTTCCTGGCTACCTTCGGAGGCGGAATCGTGACTAAAACGGAATCAGGCCTTGGCTGTGGAACAGAATGGCCTTTATGTAACGGAAAGCTTGTACCGGCTCACACGGTTGCCTCTCTGATTGAATACTCCCACCGTGCTGTCAGTGCACTGGCAGGACTATTGTCTATCGCATCTTTTGTTGCTTTCTTGCGCTTTGGCAAACAGCGTCGTGATTTGCAATTGTTCTCGTTTCTAACCCTTTTATTTGTGATTATTCAGGGAATTATGGGCGCTTTTGCCGTAGTCTTTTCACAATCGTCAGCGGTCATGGCGCTACACTTTGGGTTTGCGCTTATTGCCTTTGCCAGCTCATTGATGATGGCTCTTGGGATCAGGCAGGAGGCCAGATATGGCGGTTTGGAGCGTCTGAACCAGTATCCGCGCGTTAGTAAGGGGTTCCGCAATCTGGTCTGGTTTTCAACGATCTATACGTACCTGGTCGTGTATACAGGGGCATTTGTAAGCCATACCGACTCTGCAGGTGGTTGTTCCGGATTCCCGCTCTGTAACGGGCAGATTGTGCCTGAACTTTCTGGCGGGGTAGCTGTGGCTTTTGCCCATCGTCTGGCAGCTGTGTCACTTGTGATCGTGATTGCGGTCTTGGGACACTTTGCTTATCGTAAACACCCGGATAACCGTGAATTGCGTACTCTCGGTGTGTTATCCGTCGTTCTGATTCTTTTGCAAGTGGTTATTGGAATGTTTATGATGTGGACGATCAATCGCCCGGAAGTTTACATGTTTGTGGCGCTGGCACATATGTTGGATATCGCTATACTTTTTGGTGTCTTGACCTATATGAGCTTCCTCGTATACAAGCTGTACCGCCCGGTGAACCGTTTCTAAATAAATAATTTTGTGTAAAAAGTAAGTTTATTGCATTGTCCTGTAGCTGCGCTGGGCCATGTTGGAAAGTCCACCATCCGGTGATGTAGATCATTGGAGAGGTGGACTTTTGTTTGATGTCGGAGGTAGCAGGGCAACCTAAATCAAGTTGTCTTGATTAACCGAACTCACATAGGGTCTGATTCATCTTCAGCTGTTCAACAGCTGTGAAAACATATATATTTTGCATCATCAGTGGAAAGAGGAGGTCTTCTATGCTACGTACGTTACTGGGAGAAAAGCCACGAGTGAATCAAGGGAAACTGAAAGAAGCCATGGATACCATGGCGTTTACACTGGAGTCTTTTGAAAAACAAATGTATGTGGATCATGATCCAAACCATGATTATCGGAAGTTGTATGTGTGGACACAGGGACTAATCTCCTCTTTGGATGAACTGGAGCAGAGTTATTTTGCATCCGCACATTTTCGTAAAAAAGTGGTTGCAGGCTCGACGGGCGATATGAGTTCTGCTGAGAAAGCAGAATACGCCCGGTACGTTTATTTCTATAAAGATGCGTTTATTCGATGTTTCGCGATTCTGGACAAATTAGGTACGGTTTTGAATGAAGTTTTCCAACTGAATACATCGAAAACAAAAGTACATTTCTCCTATTATACCGTTCTGAGGCAATTCGAATATTATCGGGATCATCATGAATTGGCACAGCAATTAATTAAAATCAAGGAAGCATACCGAGAACCGATGAGCAAATTGCGAAAGCGGCGTAACATGGAGATTCATTACATGAATTCGGAAATGCAGGATGATTTGTGGCAGTTACATCAGACGTTGCGTGGCAAAGTGAAGCTGGAGGATCTGGATCAGCATCTTCTTGAGATGCAGCAAGGGGTAGATATGGTCTGTGAAACACTGAATATGGCCTATCGATACATTAATCGAATCTGGCGTAAACAGATTTTGAAACACTAGATGTAGCAATGGTTTTAAATAATACCATTTGACAAATCGGAATACTTTGATTATACTGAGTTCCAGATCAAATCTTACATGGAATCGTGTCTTTAATACAGCATTTGATGCAGTTCGGTCATTATACATGATGAACTACATGAATCTATATAATCCTACAACTTTATATTTCTCTTATCGAGAGTGGCGGAGGGACAGGCCCGATGAAGCCCGGCAACCGATCAACGATGATGGCATGAATGGTTCTCATTGTTGATGTTAGGTGCTAATTCCTACAGAATCATGTTGCACATGATTTTGGCAGATGAGAAGGTCATTTCACGTGAAGAGCCATCTTTGTATCTGCAAAGGGCTCTTTTTTTGCGTAGAACGGGGAGTTTTCCCTTCCTTCGGGTAAAGATATATGTAGGTGATGGGGAAGGAGCAGTATTAGTGATTGAATTGGTTGGATTAACCAAAACATACGGCAGACGTGCTAAAACAACGACGGCGTTATCACACCTTGATCTGAAAATTCAGAAGGGTGAGATTTTTGGAGTTATTGGTCACTCGGGTGCGGGGAAAAGTACCTTGATTCGATGTATTAATTTACTCGAGCGCCCGACGGAAGGTGAGGTTTGGGTTGATGGCATTAACCTGACCGAGCTTAGCAAAAGTGAATTACAGCAGCAAAGACGCAAGATCGGTATGATCTTTCAGCATTTTAATCTGCTGTCTTCTGCAACGGTATACGACAATGTGGCTTTCCCTTTAAAACTGGTCAACACACCTAAGGAAGCGATTGATCGTAAGGTGAAGGAAATGCTCGCTCTGGTTGGTCTGGAGCAACATAGCAGTAAATATCCGGCACAGTTGTCCGGTGGACAGAAGCAACGGGTAGGTATAGCACGGGCACTTGCGAGTGATCCGAATGTTCTTCTCTGTGATGAGGCTACCTCGGCACTTGATCCGCAAACCACCAATTCGATCCTGAAGCTATTGCTGGATATCAATGAAAAGTATAATCTGACGATTGTGCTAATTACTCACGAAATGCACGTTATTCAGAACATATGTGATCGAGTGGCTGTTATTCATCAAGGTGGTATCGTGGAGCAAGGTCCGGTGACGGAAGTGTTCCTGAAACCGCAACATGCGATCACACGGGATTTTGTCTCACGGGACAGCGAAGGTGGACTGGCACTGGAGGAAACGGTTATGGAAAATGCTGGAACGGAGTTGCCGGCAGGTACTTCTTCCAAGTTGGTGAAGGTTTCATTTCTTGGAGATAAAACCTATGAGGCGATTCTGTCGAGAACGGTTCGCAAAACAGGTGTGGATTTCGCAATTCTGCAAGGTACAATCTCTACAATCAAGCAGATTCCTTATGGTCAACTGACGGTGCGTTTTGAAGGTGACTCCGCTGCGATCCAGCAAACCTTGTCTGAACTAACCGCAGAAGGACTTGATGTGGAGGTGCTTCGATAATGGATTTTTCCAAAGTGCGCTGGGAAGAGGTCGGTACGGCCTCCATTGAAACATTGCAAATTCTAGCTGTATCCGGTTTGTTTACTGTTCTCTTGGGTTTGCCGCTTGGTGTCATTCTGTTTATGACAGGCCGCTCGGCTGCACCTAGTTCAAAACTGACCTACATCATATTATCTGTTATTGTTAATATTTTACGTTCGGTACCTTTCATCATATTAATTGTTGCTCTTATTCCGTTTACGCGTACGCTGGTGGGCACCGCTACAGGTGTGCTTGGTGTCATCCCACCGCTGGTCATCTCGGCTGCTCCGTATTTTGCGCGTCTGGTGGAGAATACTTTACGTGAAGTAGACCGCGGTGTCATTGAAGCAGCTCAGGCAATGGGGGCATCTACGGCTCAGATCGTCAGACGGGTGTTGTTACCCGAGGCTTTACCGGGTTTGCTTGCCGGAATTACAATCACCATCGTTACGCTGGTGTCCTATACGGCCATGGCGGGTATGGTTGGCGGTGGAGGTCTGGGCACACTAGCCATTAACTATGGATACTACCGATATCAGAATGAGATCATGATCATTTCCGTAGTATCCATGATTATTCTGGTTCAGCTCCTGCAGATGATTGGTGATCGTCTGGTCATTTATTTCACCCGGAAATAACAGATAGATTGAAAAATAAAAATGCGAAGGGGTTTTACAGATGAAAAAATGGTCTATTATTTTACTCAGCTTGATGATGATTGCCGTGCTCGCAGCTTGCGGCAACAACAAGAAATCGGACAGTGGTGCGGATAACGCAGCAGGTGCTCCGCGTACCGTTGAATTGAAAGTCGGCGCTTCGCCTACACCACATGCTGAAATTCTGGAAAGCATCAAACCCGAGCTGGAAGCACAAGGCATTCGTTTGCAAGTGGTGACGTTTAACGACTATGTGCAACCTAACCAACAGCTGGCAGATAAGAAACTGGACGCAAACTTCTTCCAGCATCAGCCTTACCTTGATACAGAGAACAAAGAGCGTGGTTTTAACCTCGTTGCTGTGACTCCAGTTCACGTTGAACCTTTCGGTGGTTACTCCAAAAAGATTAAATCCCTGGATGAACTGAAAGATGGCGCTAAAGTGGCTATTCCAAACGACCCTTCGAATGGTGGACGTGCACTCTTGTTGCTTGCGAAAAAAGGTCTGATTACCCTCAAAGACGATACAAACATCGCATCCACTAAACAAGACATTACAGCGAATCCGAAAAACCTGGAAATCATCGAACTGGATGCAGCCATGATGCCGCGTCAGCTGGATGAAGCCGATCTGGTATTTATCAATGCCAACTATGCGCTGGAAGCAAACCTCAATCCATCTAAAGATGCGTTGCTGATCGAAGATTTGCAAGGCAATCCATATGCGAACATTCTCGTGTCCCGTGAAGATAACAAAGATGCGGATGCTATCAAAAAACTGGCAGAAGCTCTTCACTCCGAAACGGTGAAAAAATTCATCAAAGAACGTTACCAAGGTGCAGTTGAACCTGCATTTTAAGATCAACATGCAGCTACCTTAATGTCAAAACCCCGTACATCTCATAACGAGATGTACGGGGTTTTCCTTTTAAAATCGAATGCATTAAGATCTCTTATATTTATGCTTTATTGGTAAAATAATAACATTTAGCGTTGTTAGTCAGTCTCATTTTTGTGTGTAAGTATATTGCTTTCTGTCGATTCTGTTTTCAATGATGAAGCAATGAAAGTCTGATGTTTCTGTCTGCGGCGTATCGTGAAAAATGCAAAAACAACGGCGCTGGCAGCAACGATGAAGATCAAGCCTTTTAAGAGTAAGGTTAGCCGTTCTGTTTTTTTGGTAGTAGCAGCTCCATCTCCACCTGGAATTAAGTTGATGAGGCTAAGCTTAGATTTTTTATCTACGGAAGCATCGAATTCTTCGTATGTATGACCTTTATTAATTTTAACATGTTGGAGCACCATTTCTTCGAATTGCTGTCGGCTTTCTTCAAAATAATGACTCGGGGTTACAAGTATGACGCTAATATAACCTTCCCGTGTTAAAAAGTTTACTTTGTAATTTACTATTCCGTTCTGCAATAGAGGATCTCGCCATCCTAAGGAATAGCGTAATTGATGTTTGCTATCCTCATACGTAGGCTCAACATCCCAACGCAACACGTAAGAGTCATTTTCTGTGCTCGCTTTCTCCTGCTGTCCTTCAGGACTTCGTTTGTGACTTTCTAAGAGTTCATCGGCATCAAGGTCATTTTTGTCACGATCATCGATATATCCGATGTTATGAATCTCAAATATGACATTCCAAGGCGAATCCATATTCATGCTATAAATAGAGCCAATTTCGCTACCGTTCGGAGCAGGTGGATTCTCCGCCATAAACCGCTTAGTATTTTCTTCGTCGAAAAAAGAAAAACTTTTTGGGATGTTGATTGAAGCTATACCGTTTAACGATATTGTTGCGGGGCCTTTTTGCCATTCAAATCTGTCAGCTGAACTGTAACTTTCTGCATCAGCTTTCAATGTTGAAATTAGAAGTGTGGCAAGGAGAAATAAAGTGAAGCCAATGGTAAAGCATTTCTTTTTCATTTCAGCAATCCCTTCAAACGATGTAAGATTTACACGTTGTTATTTATTATGTTTTATCACTATATGATCATAATGACTTAACGAGAGTATCACAATATTTGGCTTTTGGACAAGATATTTCTGGTGATAAAGGAGAGATTAAAATCCAAGAAATCAACTGGAACAGATTGTGAGCACATGCAAGTTGTGAGGCAAGCCTAAATCTTTTATACTGAATGAGTGACTGCTCTTTGAAGAGGGGGATGAACGTGAAGGGAAAGATTGCCCTCATAACGGGAAGTGCCAAAGGCCTTGGTAAAATGACAGCCCTCAGACTGGCGGATCAGGGATGCCACATTGCCCTTAATTATGTGCATAGCAGAACAGAAGCCGAATCGTTGCAAGCTCAGATTGTCGCCAAAGGGGTGCGCTGCATTGCGGTTCAGGCGGATATATCTAAAGTAGAAGAGATACACACACTCGTTACAGAGGTAGAGACACAGCTGGGTCATGTAGACATTCTGGTGAATAATGCCGGCCCGTTTGTACGAGAGCGTCGGGTGTTTGCAGATTATTCTGAAGCTGAAGTGCAAATGTTAGTGCAGGGCAACCTGCTCGGGCCAATGATTCTGGATCAGCTGGTTTTGCCGGAAATGCGCCGCAAGCAGTGGGGACGTATTATTCATTTTGGCTTCAGTCACGCGGGTGAAGCAAGATCCTGGCCTCATCGTGCCGTATATGCTGCTGCCAAGGTAGGTCTGGTTTCGTTTACCAAGACTCTTGCGGTTGAAGAGGCCCCTTATGGGATTACGGTCAATATGGTTTGCCCCGGAGATATTCGTGGTGCGAACAAAGAGAAAACAATTGATGAGATTGCGGGCATAACCGATAAAGAAACACCAAGAGGTCGGCCTGGTAGTGGGGAAGATATTGCGCGAGTGATCACGTACCTGTGTCTGGATCATTCGGATTTTATAACAGGCAACATCATGGATGTATCTGGAGGACTTGATCCGATCCGGCCTACAATCTGATGGAATTACAAAAAAAAGAGCCTCTCGCTTCTTGCGAAGCGAAAGGCTCTCTGAGGTTTATTTCGTGAAGGATTGATTAGAATACTTGTACGACTTCTTGTACACCCTCAACTTCTTCAAGAAGGGCGCGTTCAATCCCGGCTTTTAAGGTAATGGTGGAGCTTGGGCAACTGCCGCAGGCACCGACCAGTTTCAGCTTAATGATGCCGTCCTCCACGTCGACCAGTTCCACGTCACCGCCATCGCGTTGCAGGAACGGACGAAGTTTATCAAGCACATCAGATACCTCATCATACATGGTGCTTTGTGCGTTTTCGCTCATATTGTTCAACTCCTTTCCTTCCTATATTATATTACAAATGACCATAAATTAAAATGGTCAAACAAAGCAGGTGAACTGAAATGAGACCAATTATTGAATTTTGTGCTAACAATATGCATTTTGGCACGGATGAAGTCATGGATCAATTGGATGAAAATCCGGACTATGACGTGATTGAATACGGCTGTTTGACCAATTGCGGTCAATGTTATATGACTCCTTTTGCCTTGGTCAATGGTGAAGTCGTAACCACAGATAAAGTAGAAGATCTATATAACGCCATTCTGGCCAAAATTGCCGAAGCGGATGCCTGGGACGCGCTGGATCTCGATTAACCGAGATGGCGTTTCGACATCCAGAGCACGCCGCTTTTTAAAATACGAGGCACTCGTCCCATCATGGACGTTTTGCCCATCAGCCCAAATCCAGCTTTCTTGCCAAGCGCGCCAAGTGTGCCGCGAAGCTTAAGAGGCTGCGGATTGGGCTTTTCGCCTTTCCAGAGGGCATGCTGAATATGAGCGATCTGTTCACCCTGAACCTCCGCAGCCTGACCACTTGGTGCATAAGGTACACTGGCACAGTCACCTACCACGTAAACGTCGGTATACTCCGGAATCTGATAATACTCATTTAATACGACACGACCTTGCGGGTCTTTCGTTACATCTAGGTCTTGAACGACTTTCACCGGTTGAATGCCTGCCGTCCATACGACAGCATCCGTTTGAATCTGTTCATCGCGGTTGTAGATCGCGTTAGGCTCGACTCGTGAGATAGCAATATGTCCTCGTGCTTCAACCTGATGTTCGCCGAACCATTCGTGAACATAAGAGGAGAGACGTTGAGGGAATGCGGATAATACACGTTCACCGCGATCCAGAATACTGATATTCAGGTCGGGTCTGCTTTCACGTAATTCGGCAGCCATCTCAACACCGCTTAAGCCGCCGCCCACAATGTGGACATGCCCATAAGCTTTGACTTCATTAAGACGGAGATACGTCTCACGTGTTTTGCTGAAGCTTTGTATTGTGCAGCTGTATTCCTCGGCACCGGGCGTGTTGTGAAAACGATCTGTACAACCTAGTCCAATCACAAGCTTGTCATATTCAAGCGGTTCCTGACCTTCGAATTCAATCTGACGCTGCTCCAGGTTAATGGCTGTAACTTCACCGAAACGGTGTGTTACTTTCTCATTTACCGGAAAATGGATACGCAGGTCGTAATCCGATACTGTTCCTGCTGCGAGTGCGTAATATTCGGTCTTCAACCCTTGAAAGGGGCTTCGATCCACCAATACAATCTGCGTATCTGACGGGATTTTACCTTCCAAAAGTTCCTTGATGATGGTGAGGCCGCCATAGCCGCCTCCAAGAATGACGAAATTTTTCATGACTCGGCTTCCTTTCTGCATCAGTCCCACTGCTGGGGCTGTAACCTGCGGAGCAGCTATGTCTTTACATAGCTACTCCGTGTGTTGTTTTGGTTTGAATAATTTGAATAATTAATAATTAGAAAATAAAAATTTGAAATATGAGACCACAGTTAAGCATCACTCTGATAAAACGTCCCTCTAATTGAAAGAAGTATCGTTCTTTGATGAGTGATGCTTCTGCTGCTGTAACCCTTGCCTAGATCGATGAGACTAATCAGAGCTATTCGTAAACTTGAATTTCATTGTAGAACGTATCACGTTCTACAGGGATGCGGCCTGCACCTTTGACAAGCCAGATCAGCTCTTTGCGTGTTAATCCTTCCGGTGTAAGCGCGCCGGCAGCGTGGCTGATTTTTTCACGTACAATCGTACCATGCACGTCGGATGCCCCAAAGCTGAGCGCAACCTGCGTCAGTTGTGGGCCGATGTTAATAAAGTAAGCTTTTACGTGCTGAATGTTATCCAGCATCAAGCGGCTGATCGCAATCGTTTTGAGGTCCTCATAAGCGGAGTTGCGGCGCATAATGCTTGCAGATTTGCTCTTTGGTTGCATGGACAGTGGAATGAACACCATAAATCCGTTGGTTTCGTCTTGAAGCTCACGAATCTGTGCCATATGGTTCACGCGGTCCTCATAGGACTCAATGGAACCATATAACATTGTAGTATGTGTACGCATGCCGAGCTCATGAGCTGTGCGGTGCACCTCAAGATAACGATCCACGTTGGCTTTGTCTACACGCATTTTTTTGCGGTATTCATCCGAGAGAATCTCAGCGCCGCCACCAGTCAGTGTTTTCAAGCCGGCTTTTTGCAGCTCCTGCAGAACTTCCTTGATGCTCAGGCCGCTAATGCGAGTGAAGAAGTCAATCTCTGCCGCCGTGTAAGCTTTCAACGTGACATCCGGATATTTTTCGTTTAAAGCACGCAGAGAATCGACATAATATTGAAAAGGAACATGGTTGTTATGTCCACCTACAATGTGGAACTCACGCACGCCTGGATGAATATGCTGTTCCACATAGTCGATCATTTCCGGACCGGATAACGTATAAGAGCCTTCCTCACCCTGGTCTTTGCGGAAATTACAAAATGCGCAGCGAGCTTCGCATACGTTGGTGAAATAAAGGCTCATGTTCTCAATAAAATAGACTTTCTTGCCGTTCTTCCGCAGATTGGCCTCATTGGCCAGCTGGCCCAAAGTCAGCAGATCATCTGTTTGATACAGATATACGCCGTCTTCTACGCTCAGCCTTACGCCGTTCTGCACTTTCTCAACGATTTCAGCCATTCTTTTGTCGGTGAACGGTGTTACCAATGTAGACATGCTGTTTCCTCCTGTTCTTTACCGGAATTCGAGTTGTGGTATGTTGAACCATTAAACAGAACTACATAGCAAAGATGCGGTCAACTGCCGCCTTCCTGTGAAAGACTAACTCTTATTACCCGGTGCAGCGTGTGCTGCAATCGAAAAGTTTATTTTTTCAAAAGGAGTCAAAGTGACTCTATATGCATTGGGGACTGAAAACCAGTCTCGAAATGTGAAAAAAATTACAACTCCATATATGACCAACATCCGAATATCTCATGACAAAATATTGACATTTTCAGAGTGACCACCTATCCATTATAAACCTCGTGCCGCAGGGGTTCAATACACTGGGAAGAAAAAGGAGTTCAGGGGGAACGCGGAAGCGGACAAACATGACTTGAGCCCCTTGACGGGGTGGAGTATAATTTAAGGAAGAGTGATGAAAAGGAGAGTGACCTGGCATGATTAATATCAGCGAAACGGCTGCAGACCGATTGAAAGAGATGCTTGCACAGCAAGAGACCCCTGGAATGTTCCTGCGTCTTGGCGTAGCACCGGGCGGTTGTACCGGATTTTCGTACGCCATGGGCTTTGACGATAAAGAGTCCGATGAGGATATATATATGGACATTCATGACATGAAAGTTGTTGTGGAGAAAGAAAACGTGAAATATTTGAATGGTCTCGAAATTGATTTCGAAGAATCCGGCATGTCCGGCGGTTTCACCATTCACAACCCGAACGCAGTAGCCACTTGCGGCTGCGGTTCATCCTTCCGTACACGTGAAGAAGCAGGGGTACCGGATAAAGATTGTTAATCGGGTGCGGGTTAGGGCGCATTTCCAGCGAAGAGGTTTCGCTAGGAAGTGCGTCTTTTTTTGGTTTTAAAATTGAATGAATTCTTTTAGTTGTAGGGATAATTAGGTGATAGGGTTTTGTGGTTAAAAGATTAAAAGAGGAGCAGGTTGACAGAATTAGTTGTAACAATTATAGTTACATTATGGGATTGAGTTTTGAACAAACATAATTTTAAGGGAGAGATTGACGATGAAAATTGCAATTATTGGTGCAACAGGTAAAGCGGGAAGTATTATTTTGAAAGAAGCGGCAGACCGCGGGCACGAGGTAACAGCAATTGTGCGTAATGCATCCAAATTAGAAGACAAAAGCCTGAATGTATTGGAGAAAGACGTATTTGATCTGACGGCTTCAGATGTTCAAGCCTTTGATGTGGTTGTGAATGCGTTTGGAGCTCCGGCGGGCAAAGAAAACCTGCATGTAGAAGTAGGACAAGCCCTGATCAACATTTTGAAAGATGCTCCAAATACACGTTTGATCGTTGTGGGTGGTGCAGGAAGCTTGTTCACAGACGAGTCCAAAACGCTACGTGTTGTCGATTCCCCTGGATTCCCTGATGCGTACAAAGCAACAGCAACTAACCAAGGCAAGAACCTTGAAGACTTGAAAGCTTCTTCCGGGATTCAATGGACATTCCTTAGCCCGGCTGGATTCTTCAATCCGGAAGGCGTGCGTACTGGCAAGTATCAGTCAGGCAATGATGTGATTATGGTAAACAGTGAAGGCAACAGTTATATCAGCTATGCCGATTATGCGATTGCGCTTGTGGATGAGATTGAGAATCCGCAGCATAAAAATGAACGCTTTACTGTTGTTGGCGAAGCGAAGTAATAATTTATATGCTTGTTGAAAAAACTAAAAAACAAACGGACACTAAGCTTATATGAGCGAGTGTCCGTTTTTGTTGATATACATTTTTATGATCTATCAGATGTTTTATCTATGAACGGGCTCTTATTGACGCTTTGGCATCTTGCTTTCATCCATATAGAGCAGATTCCAGCGGTGACCATCCAGATCCGCAAATCCCGCACCGTACATCCAACCGTCTGTTTCCCCTGGTCTGCCAAAGACGTTTCCTCCGGCACGCTCTACATTTTGAATAAAGGAGTCGACTGCTTCTCTGCTCTCAGCACCAATGGAGATGATAACCTCTGCACTATGCGAAGTGTCCGCAACTCTGGCTCCGGTAAATTTCTCAAAAGTTTCGTGTGGAAAAAGCATAATTGTAGTTTGGCCTATGGAGATCATGGCTCTCTCGCCACCAACGTTCGACGATTTAAATCCTATTGCATTAAAAAAAGAAGTTGCCCTCTCAACATCTTTGACCGGCAAGTTAAACCAGATATCTTGTGACATCGTCATGGCCCCCATAGAGAAAGAATTTATCTTATTATACGCTATTATGAAGCGAAGTAATGCACTTCAATGAAGTTGTGTGTTTAGACCACGATGTATATAGTTACAAAATTGTATTTTTATAAGTATTTCTTTACTTATGTAAGGAACGAGGCGTATAATCCGTTGAGACATCAGAGATTAAATAGAGTTACAGACAGAGATCATAAAGAGAGGTATGTTTCATGAATAGCGGATTAATTAATGCCATTATTGCTTATGTCATGTGGGGAATCCTCCCACTTTATTGGAAGCTGTTTAACGACGTGCCGGCTGGTGAGATTTTGTCACATCGGGTGGTGTGGTCATTTGTATTTATGGGGATTTTAGTCGCTATCCAGCGCCGCTGGAGTGATGTAAAACGAATCTGGACCAGCCGCTCAACTTTACTGTCCCTCACGGCTAGTGGACTGTTGATTGCGATCAACTGGCTGATTTTCATCTGGGCTGTGAACAACGGTCATGTGGTGGAGACTAGCCTTGGTTATTATTTGAACCCTTTGCTGAATGTGCTGCTTGCCGTCGTCTTCCTTCATGAGAAACCGAACCGGGGTCAATGGCTGGCCATTGCTATTGCAGCGATTGCCGTGCTGATTATTACGATCGACTACGGACGTTTCCCGTGGATCTCCATTTCACTGGCTGCATCCTTTGGTTTATATGGTCTGGCGAAGAAAAAGATCAAGCAAGATGCGTCAGTAGGTTTGTTGTCAGAGACCGCGGTTGTCCTGCCTGTTGCATTAGGTTATTGGATTTATCTGGGTATTGTGGGTAAAACAACGGCCTGGACGTTGCCAGCGCCAATGTTTTTTGAATTGTTGCTGTCCGGCGTTGTAACCGCATTGCCGTTACTGTTCTTTGCACGTGCAGCTGCCCGCATGTCGCTGTCCACGCTTGGATTTGTGCAATACATCGGACCAACGATTATGTTGGTTCTGAGCATATTTGTGTTTAAGGAAACGGTTTCCCCTGTGCTATTGGTTGGTTTCGCCTTCATTTGGATAGCGCTTGTCGTCTATGCTATTGCATCCATGCGTGCTACAAAACTGGCGAAGTCGATGTCATAACGGAAGATGATGGAATACTGGTCCTTCCCATCCATGTGGATGGGAGGGCTGTTTTTTTATCACCATCTAAGATATAGAAGGAAACTTGAAAAAATCTTCTATTTACAAATTAAGGAACAAGCATTCTAATTATAGAAGATGATTTTTTGAACGGTGGTGGAGTTGAAAGGATGGAGCAACAGGGAGTTGTATTCGTTGTGAGCGTTTCGATCTTACATAAGGGCAAATTGCTTATCATCAAAGAGAACAAAGCTTCTGTGCGAAATACATGGAATTACCCCTCAGGTCGAGTGGAGTATGGGGAAGATATACTGGATGCAGCACGTCGGGAAACCAGAGAAGAGACGGGGTATGATGTTAGACTGACTGCTACAACAGGTATTTACAATTTTATAAGCAGTCTTCAGCAACAGGTGGTTTTGTTCCATTTTATCGGTGAAATTATAGGTGGTTCTCTGCAAGTGGATGCTGTAGAAATTGCAGATGCGAGATGGATTACACCTGAAGACCTATCTAAATCAAATGTGCTGGAATTGCGCGATCGCGAAGTGATACTGCAGATTACGGATAATATACTGTCTAAAAAAGAGTATCCGTTAATGATTTTCCAGAGCAAGCTATAGAAATGGAGAAAGATGTTCATGAAGTCCTCGTATTTAACTCGTTCTTTTTATTATCTGTGGACAACCCAAACAGCAGCCAATGCTGCGGACGTATTGTATATTATGGCCCTTACGGTTATGGTGCTGGATCGTACAAATTCGCTCGTGTCTGCGGCACTTTTGCCATTGATTCGCAGCGGGGCTCAGTTGGTGAGTAGTTTAGTTGCACCGCTATTCATTCAGCGTTTTAAGTTGCCCATCCTACTCTTTTATTCACAAACCGGGCAGTTTTTGTTGTTCATCTGTCTGGCAGTGTACATACATCTTAATAGCGTAGCATCCTCATTAGTACTTGTGTTTTCGCTTATATTTGTGATGTCTTTTCTCGATGGGTGGACAACGCCAGCTCGAAATGCACTGATTCCGCGACTGGTGACTCATGAGCAAGGTTTGCTCAAAGCCAATGGACTCATGAGCGTCAGTGATCAAGTTGTACAATTTGCAGGTTGGGGCCTAAGCGGCGTAGTGGTTGCATTCATTGGACCAAGTTCAACGTTGTTAATTGCAGCCGTTATTTATGGCTTGGCGGCTGTATTTACACTTGGCGTTAAGGAACCAAGTCATGGAGGGATAACAGAGAAGCGTGTGAATGCAGCAACAGATATTTCTCCTGATCTGGGCACAGGTAGATGGCATACGTTAACGGAAGGCTGGAAAATGATATGGAAGACACCTCGTCTGCGAGTGCTTACGTTCATGGATATGATCGACATGCTTGGCGGCTCTATTTGGGTAGGCGCATTCACGCTTGCGTTTGTGCAAGTGGCGCTTGGACAGGGAGAAGAATGGTGGGGCTTCATCAATGCAGCTTATTTTGCTGGAACCATTGGTGGTGGTTTGCTGGTACTTGCCCTAGCCAGAATCATTGGACGTCGATATTTTTCAGTCATGATGATAGGGATGGCAGGGTATGGAATCCTAACCGCCGTCTATGCTTTAAACTCACAGCCTTTTGTTGCGTTGTTCCTGGTCATGTTAATGGGGCCATTTGCTGAGCTTGCTATGATTAACCGACGTACGTTGATTCAAAGTAGTGTGGCTAATCCGATGTTACCCAAGGTTTTATCTGCTCAAGCCTCAATGATGCATCTCATATTTTGCGTTTCATTGTTAGGTATGGCCTGGCTAGCTGAATACATTGGCATTGTGAATCTTTATTTGTTTGCGGCTGCACTGACCATCTTAGCCATTGTTGCGGGTTTGCTGAATTTTAGGGCTTTTCAGGAACAAAATCGCCAAATGATGAATTAGGAGGAGAATGATGATGGTTAATGATGAGTTGCTAGAGCGCAAGTCTGGTCGTTTCGTGCTACTAGAAAATAGGATTCGTTTCATATCTCCGTTTCTTTTTTCAGTAATCATCGGTGTTTTGTATGCGGGAATGATCATGAACGAAACGACAATGGGATATCTCCATAAACTATTTCCAAGTTCAGATCGTCCGGATATTTACGAATATCTTCCGGTTATCCTTCCTTCATTTGTATTTTGTTATGTTGTACGGAGAAAACACATGATTCTAATCGAAAATATATCGTTTAGCTGTATTCAAGCGATGATTGCTATCCTCAGTCTTTTTGTATCTCTTATAGTTGTTATGGTGTTCATGTCTAGTAGGCTTCCGTGAAAGCCAAAGCACGTTTTAGAAGCTCTCTCTTAAGGAGCAGCGCGTAGTGGAGGGGGCGGGAGCGATTCTATAGAAGCGAAGCGTTCGCGTTTGTCATCGGATGTTCCCCTATGAAGGGGAAGTTCCAGAACGATCCGAGGACAACCAGCGATCGAAAGAACGCCCCGCCCCCGGAACGTCCACTCGCAGCTCCCGCCCGCGCTTAAGGCTTCTAACTCCCGTGCTTAGTCAATGAACCCTTCCATGGTAGCCGTTGGCATCATATTGGACTGCCAAGCGCCTTTTCCGTATCCTCCGTTATAGCCTGGTGTAGCCTGCGGTTCCCAGTAGAATACGCCTTTTCCTTTGCCACTTGGCAAATTGCGAATCTGATTTTTCATCGCTGCGACAAAGCTTTTTCCTGCCGCGGCTTGATTATTGTCCATGCCAATTTCGGAGATCATAATTTCTTTACCATAACGATTAATCATGTCTTTTGCATTGTTGACCGTGTTCGTCACAGCTGTATTCCAGCCGGAAGCAGAAGGGTAGAGAGACATGGCAATCATGTCAAAATTGGCCCCATTGTTGATGAGTCCACCGATATTCCAGACAAACAGGGCATTATCGTCTCCGTTTGCAAGATGCACTATTGTTTTGGTACCGCTGCTTATGGATTTTACAGCATTATGTCCTGTGTTCACGAGCCAAGCATAATTTTTCATATTAACCGAAGCTTTACCATCATCCCACAACATACCGTTGCTGGTTTCGTTACCGATCTGTACCCAGTCTGGAGTGACACCTTTGCTCTGCATGGTTGTCATAACGTCACGGGTATAACTCCAGACAACATCCATTAACTGCTGGAAACTGTAATTTTTCCATGCGGCCGGTTTAGTTTGTTTCCCTGGGTCTGCCCAGGAATCGCTGTAATGCAGTGTCAACATGACACTCATACCTGCATTTTTAGCACGTTGTGCGAGAGCAGCAGCTCGATCTTTATTCATGTAACCGTTACCATAATCATTCGAAGGATTAACGAAAACACGGATGCGAACAGAGTTAATCTGGTAATCCTTTTTCAAAATATCAATGATGTCTCGTTGGACCCCGTTTTTATCTTTCCACTTGTACCCTTGAGCTTCCATACCGGGAACCCAGCTAATGTCTGCTCCCTTGGCAAAACTCGGTGCGGCACTGGCGTGCTGGCCTGCAGGTAGCAGGATCGAAGTGAATAATAAAACAAAAGCTAGCAAAATACTCGTTTTGAAACCCCTTACATTTTTGAACATAACAACATGCCTCCTTGGTTATAAGTTGAGATGCATCCTCATTATAGCCTTCCGAAATCATGCTCCTAAAGGGTCCGTTTCCAATATTTTGGTTGTTTTCTTAACTTCTCATCTTTTTCACACGTTACATTTCTATATATGCTAAAAAAGACAAAACAAAAAGCCGTCCGAAGACGGCTTTTCTACCCGTGGCGCTTTTTAAAACATTGATCCGTATCCCGCGCCTCCATTACCGTCCAATTTATTTGGAAGTAGTGGATCGGGTAAGGGACACGTTCAACATGACATTAGAAATGTTGACGCACCTCCTTTCCTTGTGGCAAGAGTATACAACACTCTGTTTCGGAAAGCTAGTCTTTTTTTTCATATTCACGCAAAAATTATTTTTCGGTTTGAAACATCGTGGTTTCCCGTGCATAATGGCTTTTCGTTCCATTATCATTGCGAATCCGTACACTGTCATCACTGATCTGCTCCACAATGCCGCGACCGACTTCGCAATATACACCTGCGGGATCTTCCTGCCATGCCGTCACGATACATTGGGATAGTGCAGCAGTGAAAAATTCGATATTTTTTTGTAACGTTCTAGGTTTGTTCGATTTCATGAGATACTCCTTTAAAATAACGTGAATTTGGGATAATAACGACAGCCGATCAAATCACACTGTAGTTCACTTTACCTTGTCTAATGTGCTTTGTAAAGGGATGGAAAAAGTTGCGGTCATGAGTTATCATTTACATAAATTTAACACTGCGTTAACATTCCGATGACGCTAGGAGCCAATTACGAATAGTACAATTACAGTAGAAGTTCGAATAAGAATTAACATGCATCACATTCGGAGGCCATACATGCATAAAGATCTCAAAACAGGCAACTATGTTAATCGTGATTTGAGTTGGGTTGAATTTAATCGGCGTGTGCTTCAAGAGGCACAGGACGCCACAACGCCTATGCTGGAGCGGATGAGGTTTCTTGGCATCGTTGCCAGCAATCTGGATGAGTTTGTCAGTGTCAGGCTCGCAGAGACCAAGGAGAAAATCAAGGCTGGATTTACGCAAAAAGACTTCACAGGTTATACCCCTTCGGGGCTATACCGCAGACTCATTAAACGAACCGGGGCCATGGTCGCGGAGCAATATAAAACGTACCGTGAGCTCATTCGTCTTCTCGCCAAGAAGGGTGTGCACATCCAGGAGTATGTGGATCTTAATGTGACACAGCAACGGGCAATGGATCAATATTATCATGACATTATTTTTCCGGTGCTTACGCCGATGGCTATCGACCAGAGCCGGCCTTTTCCGCTGGTGCACAACAAGTCCGTTTATTTGTCCGTTATGTTGCAAAAAGAAGATGAGCAGGATGGCGAGCCGTTTATGGCGATCGTGCAGGTACCTTCCAATCTTCCTCGCATTGTGAAGGTTCCCCTGAGGGCTAATAGTAAGAAAAAAAGTTTCATTTTGATCGAAGACTTGATTAAACAGCATGTGCACACCTTGTTCAGCGGATATGTATCGCTGGCTGTGCAGGAGTTCCGGGTAACTCGAAACGCAGATCTCTCCATTAATGAAGAAGAAGCGGAAGACTTGCTGGAGGCCATTGAAAAAGAGTTGCGCCGCAGACGTCGCGGAGCCCCTGTCAGGCTGGAAGTGTGCAAGGATTTCCGTAGTGACGCGCTACAGGAGCTGCAAGAGGAGTTTGAAATTCAGGACCCGATATTTGAAATTGATGGGCCGCTGGATCTCAGCTTTTTAGCCGGATTTGTAGATAGCCTCGAAGGTTTCTCTCATCTCAAGTATGGTTCTGTACAACCTGTATATCCGCCTGAGTTCCTGCCGAGAGAAAGTCATTTTGAGCTGCTTCGGAGACAGGATGTGCTGGTTCACCATCCATATGAATCGTTTGAACCGGTTACAGATTTTATACTGGAAGCTTCAGAAGATCCGCAGGTTCTGGCGATCAAAATGACACTTTACCGGGTAAATGGTGACTCACGCCTTATTCCAGCGCTTGCGCTCGCTGCAGAGAGCGGGAAGCAGGTTACTGTTGTTGTGGAACTGAAAGCCAGGTTTGATGAGGAACGGAATATTGCATGGGCTCGGAAACTGGAAAAGGCAGGCTGCCATGTCGTTTATGGTTTGGTCGGCCTGAAAACACATGCAAAAATCATTCTCGTTGTACGTCGGGAGCAGCAAGGGCTGCGGCGATATGTTCACGTTGGTACGGGGAACTACAACGAAAGCACGGCCAAAGTCTATACGGATGTCGGTTTGTTCACCTCTAATCCGATCATCGGTGAGGATGCATCCGAACTGTTTAACGAAATTACCGGTTATTCCGGCCCCAAGGCACTGCAAGCATTCCGTGTTGCGCCAGATGGCATGAAGGACGAGTTGTTCACATTGATTCGCCGAGAGACAGAGCATGCATTAAAAGGCAAACGTTCCCGAATCATTGCCAAGATCAACTCTTTATCACATCAGGAAATGATAGATCAATTATATGTGGCTTCGCAGGCAGGGGTGCAGATTGACCTGATTGTCCGCGGCGTATGTTGCTTACGTCCAGGTGTAGAAGGGCTGAGCGAGAACATTCGTGTTATTAGTATTGTAGACCGTTTTCTTGAGCATTCCCGGTTGTTTTATTTCGAAAATGACGGTAATCCCGATGTTTTCATTTCCAGCGCGGACTGGATGTCACGGAACTTGAATCGGCGGATTGAGCTAATGTGTCCTGTATTTGATCCTTCGTTGAAAAAGATGCTGGTCGATATCCTCAATCTGTCTCTGAACGACAACGTGAAGGCGAGAGAGCTTATGCCAAACGGCAATTATGTGTTTGTAAAAAATCAAAAGCCCCCGCTGAGAAGTCAGACGGAGGCCATGGGCATTATCCCTTGGAAGCCTGCTGGGTGGAGTGTTTTAACGTAACTCCCCAGGCTTCTTGCAAATCTTTGACGGCATCTTCGAGGCCGTTCAGTTCCAGTAAAGGCTCGTCTGTACAGGTTAACGTGACCTGCAGCGAGTCTTTTTCTTTTATTGCATGAATAGCAAGGATACTTTCTGCACGATGGATCGCTTCGGCTACACGCAGTAACGAGCCGATGCGGTGAGCATGCTGAGTATCCGAATCTTTCAGAATGTCCTCATGCTTCTGCAGCAGTTGAGGCGTTCTTTTTTTCGGATGATAGTCGGCTGCAATGGCACTTAAAATTGTTTCCCTGTGGGACAGACCGTAGATGCTTGCATTCATAATCCAGTATGCCGAGTGTTGCGTGAATCGGAAATAGTTAATCTGTTTGCCAGCCATATGAAGCATAGAGGATGCGTACAAAATTCGCTCATCAGAGGCATCAGGCGTAGCCTCTTGCAAGGCAGTGTATAAGGTAACCGTATCCTGATGAATCCGGTTCAGACGTTTCTCCGGGATCGGCGGGCCGTAATGAAGGAAATTGCGGATGCTATCCTTCAAGGCATCAGGCGCGGATGGTTGACCGGCGGCGAGATAGTCTCTCAGAAGCCCGTCACGGAGTCCTGCTCCGCTTACCACATAACGATCCCCCTGGATGATGCGGAAGACGGTACGCAGAATCAATACGCCTGGTACGATGATGTCAGCTCGATCCTTAGCAAGACCCGGTACCTTTTTTCGTTGAGCGGAAGTAAGGTAGGGCAAAGAAAGGGCGATATTTTCCATCGCTTCCTCTCCAATTTCATAATGATGCGTTACCGGCAAAGAATATTGGGTGCGCTTTTGTTCTACTTTTGCAAGCGTACGCATTGTACCGCCCAGTCCGATGAGCGGCAAACCGGGATGTTCCTGAGTCCAAGTCTGTCCCTTTAATGCTTCAATAACTTCATTGCAAAGGGATTGTTCATTGGCCTCGGTCCATTGATCCTCGCCGCCATAACGGGCATGTGAATTCACGGCACCGATTGGCAGCGAGACACTGTGCAATCTTTCGCGATTGCGGAATACGGTAATCTCCGTACTGCCGCCCCCAATGTCAACGACAAAACCGTCGGTCAGGTCAATCGACTGTATCACACCAAGGAATCCGTAATAGGCCTCACGATCTCCCGAAACACATTCAATTGTAAGTCCAGTCTCACTTTCCAGCCATGCAATAACTTGCGCCGCGTTGGTCGCATTGCGAATTGCCGCAGTTGCTGCCGCCCGAATTAACTCAGTCTGATAAGCCTCACAGGTGGCTTTGAATTGACGCAGGACGGTTATGGCAGTGGATAAGGATGGTTTTAGGATACTGCCATCCGATTCCACAACCCCGCTTAGCCGGGCAGCGTATTTGTCTTCATGAATAATGCGGTACGCTCCATCTTCGCTCACCTCATAGATCACTAGACGAATGGAGTTTGAGCCAATATCAACGATTCCAAGTGTTTTATTATTTCGTGTCATAAGCATCTCCTTCTACAAAGATCAGTTACACGTAATGCAACAGGGCAGCCAGGGCTTCCGGTGAGCCTGGAGGCGTGGCAGAGAAGGGAGTGGTGAACATCACAACGATAATAAAGACGATGAAACAGGCAAATAAAATACAACTTACGGCAAAGCCGCGATTACGTTTTTTGATAAACAGACGAATACCGATCACGAAGAGAAGTACCGTTACCGCGACCAATACAATGGACATTGCGAAATAGGCCACGCCGTAAAGTGATTTGAAAAATGCTTCCATGTCTTTTGAACGCTCCTTAGATCCTCATTTTTAGCCAAAACAAGTCATTCTTTAGTAGCATACGACAGATTGAACCGTTTGAAAAGTAAACCGGCGTTTGCCCTGGAATTCGCTCAGCATAGCAGGACATGTTCCACAGAAAAGGGGCCTTTGCCTTGGACAATCATCCAAGAAAACCATCCTCGGGGTGAGTATGTATAAAGAAGGATCATGGTTTGGAGAGAGGAGTTCAACCTATGTCGAGACAGTTAGCAAGCAAATGGCGGAAGACTGCTGCACTGATGAAATATCCGGTAGCTGCTGCTCATATCCCGCAAACAAAAGTGTTTAATTCAGGTAACCTGATGTACATGCTACAACGTTACGGAATGGTATATATTAAACCCGTTGTAGGCGGCGGAGGGTACGGCGTAATCCGAGTATCCAGCAACGGTGGAGCTTTTAGATATACACATATGAAAGTTACTCGATCTTTTGCAAGCTTTACTAAGATGTATCGCTCCCTTGTACGGGTAAAGGCCAAGCGAAGATATATCATTCAACAAGGAATTCATCTCGCCACCATTCATGGAAGACCTGTGGATTACAGAGTTAAGGTAGTGAAGACGGGACAGGGCTGGGTATTTCGTTCTTTGGTTGGGAGACTTGCCCGTCCAGGTCTGTGTGTAACGAATCTGAGCAAGGGGGGGACGATGCTGTCGGGCAAAAAAGCCCTCGCCTTATCGCTGCCTCACATCGCAAATCGATACAAACGGCAGGAGATGCGTTCATTAACATTAACTTGCACACATATCATGGAAAGTCAGTTCCCTGGCATAGGTCAGCTGGGATTCGATTATGGATTGGATCAATCCGGCAGAATATGGATTTTGGAAGTGAATACCAGACCTCAATGAAAATTACTGGAAACGCTAAAGAAAACGGAAGAAAAACCGATAGTATATACAAGAGAAATTGGTTGAAAAGCGTTTGAAAATTTTAAGTTTTGGGTAATACATTCGGAGCGTCTATGGAAACTATGAAAATTGCTCTAAATTTTCTTTTAATCTCGAATTTTATAGAGATGCTTTCCATCCTGTGTATAATTAATGTCCACATTATCCACTGATATATATTCTATGTTTTTTCCAATTATCAACAAACTATACACAGGATTTCCACATATTGTTGTGGATAACAAGAACGCTTGTTCTCTTGTACGATCTCTGATATGATAGTTTTGAGGAAAATAAAGGAAAGGTTGTGGCGGGAAATGGCTATGTTATCCGATGAGATGTTGTTGGATTCCTACCATAAAGCGATCGAATTGGATCTCGAAAGAGATTTCATCGCGCTGCTATTGGCAGAAATCCATAAGCGCAAACTGGGTACTGACGTATCTGCCATACTTCACTAGAGATCCTCATTGCAGGCAATGTTACAGGTTTCCGGACAAGTCCCATAAAGAGACAGGCAGTAGCATACTTGTCTGACAATGGTGACAATACATCAAGTGATTGCAAACGCTCTCGGTTTCGTCTGCCATGTCAGAGGAAGCTTGAAGTTCGTAGGGGCTGTATGGTCCGGTGTAGTCGTCTAATTTGCCGCATTCTGACAGTCCCTGAAGGCAGTGGGGACAAGCCTGCTCCGGTACAACCAGACCGTTACACAGCGGGCATATATAAGACAAGGGTATCCCTCCTGATCATGAGATTGCTCAGGAGTAAGATACCCTTTTTTGTACCATAATATGTGATTTCTTCGAATTATCGTTTCATATTACTGCTGTGTCCAGGAGACAATTTGGCATCCGGATCGAAGTACACTTTCGCATTGTTCACTGCAGTCGGAGCTTCACCGAAGCCAACAGCAATCAGTTTCAGCTTGCCTGGATACGTCGTAATATCGCCAGCAGCAAAAATACCCGGAATAGATGTTTCCATGCGGGAGTCGACAACGATGGAATTGCTGTCAATTTCGATACCCCACTCAGCTATTGGACCGAGGGAGGATACGAAACCAAAGTTAACAATGACATCATCCACTTCAATTTCCTGTGCTTCTTTCGTCTTAACATGAGCAAGAGTAACTTTGGTAATGGTGTCATCTCCGTGAAGTTCCGTAATTTCAGTCGGTGTTACAACGTTAACTTTGGAGTTCATCAGGTTTTCCACACTGTGCTCATGTGCACGGAATTTGTCCCGGCGGTGTATCAGAGTAACCTGTTCAGCAATCGGCTCAAGCATAAGAGCCCAGTCAACAGCAGAATCTCCCCCACCGCTAATCAAAACTTTTTTACCCGCAAAAGCGTTTAAATCACTGATGAAGTAATGCAGGTTGGTTTTCTCAAACTTCGCTGCACCTTCAAGTTCAAGGCGACGAGGTTCAAATGCACCAACACCAGCCGTGATGATAACCGCTTTGGCATGATATTCATTCTCATCTGTCTTTACGACGAAATGCTGTTCTTCTTTTTTCTCTACCGATACCACTTTCTCTTCCAAGCGAATGTTCGGGTTAAAGTGGCTCATCTGCTCGATCAGGTTATTTACCAGTTCTTGAGCAGTAACCTTTGGAAAACCGGCTACATCATAAATGTATTTTTCCGGGTAGAGGGCAGCCAGCTGTCCGCCAAGTTGTGGCATGCTTTCAACCAGTGTAACGGAAGCCTGACGCATACCTCCATAAAATGCAGCGAACAGGCCCGCAGGACCCCCGCCGATAATAAGTAAATCGGTCATTTCATGACCGGACGTCTGTGCAGTCAAAAATCAACAACACCTTTCTTATTTTAATAGGTAGAGAACAGTGATTATTTTCGCAAATTATGTCACATCATCTGCATTGTTGCCAAACTGTCTTTCTTATTATAAACGGTGTAATCTGGGTTGCAAAGTTAGCGGGATCACTAATCTGAGAATAAATGATGAAGTTCTGGTGAGAATAGGATGAAATTGGAAATGAAAGGTTATGAAAAATAACAAAAAAAACCTTGATCTTTACGAGAAATACAGATATCCTTGACCTGTACTATGTGTTTTTTTTGTCAAAATTAGAGTCATAACCTCAGGTTAAGAAATAACCTTGTTTTGTGGAAACTTGTGGTTAATTTCACAACTATAATCGTCGATATTATACGTACAGAAGTTAATATACACTCACAAATTTTACATTTGTCGTCATATTGGATAAGACCTGAGCAATATTTGTAAGTAAGAGCATTTTGCATTCCACCTTAATATCAGGAAGGATGCGAGCGAAACCGGAAGGAGTACAGATATGAGCAGCATTCCCAAAATCGTCATTCTCGGAGCGGGATATGGCGGAATTCTGACAGCGCAGCGGCTGCAGAAGGAACTCAACTATAATGAAGCTGACGTCACATTGGTGAATCGGCATGATTATCACTATATTACCACCCATCTACATATGCCGGCAGCCGGCACGGATAAAATAGAGCATGCGAGAGTTTCTATTTCCAAACTGATCGATGAATTCAAGATTGATCTGGTAAAATCATCCGTGAAGGAGATAAGGCTTCAGGATCGTAAAGTCATTCTGGAGGATGGAACGTTGTCCTATGATTACCTGATTATTGGACTAGGCGGAGAGCCGGAAACTTTTGGCATACCGGGTATGTTGGAACACGCGATGACCATTCGCAGCATCAACTCCGTTAGGCTGATTCGGGAACATATCGAATATCAATTCGCAATGTACAAAAACGACAATAAACGAAACCGTATTCGGTTCGTTGTAGGGGGAGCAGGTTTTAGCGGCGTAGAATTTGTCGCAGAACTTGCTGACCGTATCCCGCAACTGTGCAAAGAATTTGACGTGGACCCGAAGCATGTACACATCTATAATGTTGAAGCTGCACCTTCAGCATTGCCGGGATTTGATCCGGAACTTGTAGATCACGCGATGAACGTACTGAAGAAAAAAGGTGTTACGTTTAAAATTGGTGTTCCCATCAAGCAATGTCTTCCTGATGGCGTAATTGTTGGTGAAGGCGAGAAAATTGACGCAGCCACAGTTGTATGGACAGGAGGCATTCGGGGGAATTCCTTACTTGAACAGGCAGGGCTTGAAGTGATGCGTGGTCGTGTGAAGGTAGATGAGTATTTGCGTGCTCCTGGGCACGAACATGTGTATGTGATCGGGGACAACTCCCTTGTGTTTAACAAGGAGGGCAGACCCTATCCGCCAACAGCACAGATTGCCATGCAGCAAGGTGTGAACTGTGCAAAAAATATAGTCGCAGCCATTCGCAACAAGCAGCCTCAGCCTTTTGAATTCACCAGCAAAGGTACCGTTGCCTCTTTGGGTAAAGGGGAAGCAATTGCTGTCGTCGGGGATAAGAAATACAAGGGTTGGAAGGCAGCACAATTAAAAAAATTAGTAGATATGCGCTATTTGTTTATCATCGGGGGTATTCCGCTGGTCCTGAGGAAAGGACGGTTTTTCGGATGAGACATTGCAGTGTACAGGTTCGAGGTCTGTTAACCCGTGAGGAACTGGATCGATACAATGACCTGATGCAGGTCGGTGGGTATCTGGAGGATCAAAATCAATATGACCTGGCTTACATCGTTCAGAAAGAAGTAGATATACTCATCCTGCCGGCAATTGAACGGCTGAAGGAGAAGAGCCGTGACCGTGATCGTGCAACTGCTGAATTTCTCGAATCTTTGAAAGCGGTTGATGAGGAAGAGCAGGATTAAGATCTCAGTTAGTTGAAAAGAAGAGTTTACACTCGCACACTCCGATGACAGAATAACCTTTCAATCGCTGTTATCCCCAGATTTTTAAGATTCCCTTTTCTCAAAGGGAAAATCCGGTGATAAAGGCTATAGTAGATGCTTCCGATGTAGCTTTCTTTCAGAAAGCTTTTAGCTTCGCTTTTCCAGGTTTTTTCTGTCCTCTCCGTTTTTTGTGTAAACAATTAGTGTAACTTAAATAAATCTAAATCAAGCTTGAAGTAGGTAATAGGTATGAAAAGAAGCACCGCGGAGTATTACATCCGGCGGTGCTTCTTATGCTGTATTGAAATAAAAAAAATGGTCCAGCCTGCTTCAATAGAGGGCTGGACCATTTTTGCATGTATAAAACAAATTACAGTTTCAGCATCTCTTCCAGGGTGCTTTCGTTCAGCAAGCTTCCTACGTAGAAGGAGCCAAATTCACCGTAACGTGCACTGACTTCATCAAAGCGCATCTCGTACACGAGTTTTTTGAATTGAAGAGCATCATCGGCGAACAGCGTAACGCCCCATTCCCAATCATCAAATCCGACGGAGCCGGTAATGATCTGTTTTACTTTACCTGCATAACTGCGGCCGATCATGCCATGACTGCGCATCATGGAGCGGCGCTCGTCCATGGACAACATGTACCAGTTGTCGTTCAGCTCACGCTTTTTGTTCATCGGGTAGAAACAAATATATTGGCGCTGTGGTAAAACCGGTTTAAGACGGGCAACAATCTCCGGATTTTGCATCGGATCTTCGCCCTCTTTGCCAAGATAGTTACTCAGTTCAACTACACTGACATATGAATAAGCCTTAGTCGTGTATTTGGCAAACGTCGTTTTGTTGAAAGCGTTCTCTACTGCCTTCAGATCTTCCAGCGTCTCGCGCAGATGCATCATCACAAAGTCAGCCTTCTGGCCTACGACTGTATAAACTACAGTGCTGCCTTGGGAAGCCTCCTCAACGTTTTTCCAATCATTCCAAAACTCTTGAAGCTCGTCCAGGGCAACAGCACGCTCTTCATCGTCGGCTGCTTTCCAGGCGGTCCAGTTCATCGAGCGAAAATCATGCAGGGCATACCAGCCCTCCAGGGTTGATGCGGCTTCGTTCATGGATATTGTTCCTCCTGCGGATTATATTTCCAAATCCCGGTAAGGGATGGTTTAGTGCTTTATCGTTATATTGTATCCCAATATGAAGCAGAAGGGCAAATGATCTTCTCGTGAAAATCGGTAGATTTGTCCAGAAAGTTCGTTGCTTCGCCACATTTTTTGCGGTAAACTTACTACTATCCAGAAGGGAAAACCGAAAGTGTGAAAGAAGAGGTGAACGTCAGCCGATGCAGTTTATACCTGTGCTTGTATTAATGGTATTATTTTTTGTCATGATGTTTGGTATCGGTTTCATTTTGAATATGCTTATGAAGACTACCTGGTTTCCTTCCTATCTGTTCGTCATCGTTATTTTGCCTGTGGTGGTATATTCCTTATGGGATCATTCATCTACGCTCGTGTCGCATCTTGGATCATTCCAGTTGGTTGATTACATGACCGGGGTTGCAGGCCTGGCGGGTGCGATTATCAGCGGCTGGACGATTCAGAAGTTGCGTCTGGGCGGATATCGGATGTTCTAATGACTGGAAAGTGAAGGCATGTGCCGCAATAACTTGAAAAAGTCTTTATCTTTGACGCAAACGCTTACGCGTGCAAAGGGAAGGCTTTTTTGTTGTGGTGAACGGGGTAGGAGAATGTTTGTCCGCTTTTTTTCATAAGCATAAGATGATTAGATCTAAACGATTTTCGCTTGTAATCTCGCTCTGTAACTTTTATAGTATTCTAGCGACTCTTTAGCTTTTGCTTATTTGAAAATTCGCCCAATTCTGCGAAAACGTGAATGATGTCGACCTAGGACGAAACGGAGAGAGAACGGGTTGGTTTTTTACCTGTTTTTGAGCATTTGAGGATCGGACATTTATGATAGAATAGAAAAACAACCTTTGGGGAAGAAGGAGATCAGGCTATGCGCATGAAGAATTTGCATCATTATACGGAACATCATCGCTACTGCGTATACAGGGACTTTGGATTAAGCGCCCTGGACGACCGCATGCTTACAGGAGCTTACCAGCCTATGGTAGGTGCTTTTGCGGTTGGCTTGTATCGGCTGTTATTTCAGCATCTCCCCGGAGAACAGGTCGGTTATTCCCCGCTTGAACAGCAACGAAGGCTGTTCATGACATTGGGGCTGGAACCTAGCGAGAAAGGACGTAAATATCTCGTTGAACAGGCATCCAAGCTGGAGGCCGTAGGTCTTCTCCAGACGTCACGGGTTTATATTCCAGAAAATGATGATTACATCTATGAGTACGAATTGCAGCCGCCGCTCTCGCCAGGAGAGTTTTTCCGCACACAGCATCTGACACTCCTGCTCCGGGACAAAATTGGCAAGTTTGCTGTGTTGTCCCTGCGATCTGGCTTTTCGGCGGTTGAAAATGGGGAAGCACCTTACGTTGCAGCCAATAAAGAGAATATTTCAGTTCCCTTTTACGATATATTTGAGCTTAACACGCATGTCATTGATTACGAGCTGGAGCAGGCACTATCCGAAGTATCCACATCGGCACAGCGAACAGGCACGAATGATGCTGTGGAGGAAAACACACTGAATTATGCGGACATTATTTTGCGATTCCCGCGTGAGTCGGTGAACCGACGTTATGTGGAACAACTTCGTTTTGATCATGAACAGCTGGGGATCGTCAATTTTGTAGTGAACAAGTTTAATCTTAGCGTGCAGGACGTATGCCGACTACTCGACGAGGACGGTGTATTCAGCCCGCAAGGACAATTATTGCTGGATGATCTTCAACACAAGGCGAGCATGCAATTCAGGCAAACGAAGAAGCGTCAGGAACAGCAGACAGTACAAGCTGCCAAGGTGGTTGCACTTCGCCAGAATATGGAGGAGCCACAACCATATAATGATTCCGGTGAACCACCAGTGGAGCATGTTGTTCAGATGGAGTATTATGTCGAGGTGCCGCCGCAATTTGCAACCAAGTGTGATATCCATCAATATAATATGATGCTTCGTAACGAGCCGTACACTCGGTTGTTACAGACATTTTTCCCGGGGGCTGTACCGGATAATCTGGTTGATATTTTCGAAAAAATTGATCTGAGCTACAAGTTGCCGGGTGAAGTGATCAATGTATTGATTCATTATCTGATGGCATTGCTTGTATCGGGCGGCGAGCAACGGATTAATCGTAATTTTGTCGAAGCCATTGCCTCCAATATGCTGCTGAAGCAGGTTAATACGTATGAGAAGGCTGTGCAATATATTCGTGATCAGGCGAAGGTCAAAGGCAAACAGGCTGCAGGAGCAGCTGGAACCCGTACCCGTACATACGGCAAAGGAACCAAAGCCAAACCCGAAATTCCGATTGTACAAGACATAAGCCAAGATGGGGAACATGTTTCGGAGGAAGAGTTCGAAGAGATGATGCGATTTGCTCAGGAGATGCAGGCAAGCAAGCAAAAAGGAACGTTATAGTTGTAGATACGTGCGGGTCCCTTGGAAGAGGTGACTCGCTTTTTTTCAATAGATATGATGGATTTTAGACAGCCAGGGGCACCAGGCCATTTAGGAGGGAGCAGAACCGTTGACTACGAATCAGAAAGCCATAGAATGCCTTGAAAATAATGATTATGATGCAGCGTTGACTTTATTTCAGAAAGCATTGAATGATTCAAGGGATGTTCAGTCCTTGACGAATCTGGCCTGGATTTATTATCACGAAGAAGATGAGGTAGAGAAGGCTATACATTTGGCTCAGGAAGCAGTGGCGTTGAGACCAATCTCACATTTTCCATATAGCCTGCTTGGTGAATTACTTGTTCAGACGGAGAGATGGGAAGAAGCCGCGCTTGTATTATCGGACTCTATTGCTGTGGAGCCTTCCAAGGAGGCATACAATAACTTGGCTATTGCGAAGTACCATCTCGGAGAGTTGGAACGGGCTTCAGCTTTATTTTTGAAAAGTGCCGGGCCTTCTGATTACGCCTTGTATAGTCATGTGCACTGTTTAATTCAGCTGGGACATACCATTGAAGCAAAACACAAACTGGATGCCTTCTTGGAAAGTGATGAAGATTTTGTCGGAGAGGTACATGTGGCAGAACTGTACTTGGAGCTTGCGTGTTTTACCGAAGCGTTACATTGGTTCAAAAAGTCCTGGAACACCTACGACAAGTCGCCCGACTGGGTAAGTAGATATATTTATGCCTTGGTTCAAACGAATGCGATGGAACGTGCGGATGAAATTGCACAAGAGTGTATTCGGTTAAAACAAGATGATATTGAGGAAGCACTGGCAGAAGAGTGCGACGAGGACTGGACAGAAAGTGACCAGGCGGCATATGTGTTTCGATTACAAATGGAGAAAAAGGAGTATGAACATATTCTCGAACAGATTGCCTCGGGTTTTGTTCCACCATTTAAATTCACGACATCTTTAAGCTCCAAATGTTATTTATTCGGGTGCTCCAGACATGAACATCCGGAATATAAGGGTTAAATGAAATACCTGTATGATGTGGGGAGATGTTTTTTCCAAATGTATCAGTTGAGTTATTGTGTGCTTTTCTATAGAATGAACAGTACGAATGATTGAATATTTGGCGATAGACTTGTCCCATGTTTTCATAATATTAATATTTCAAAAAGGGGGCTTGAAGCCATGGAATCCTTGGGAGGACTGCTTCAGCAGCTGAACCCTTCCTTTCGTGAGCAGTCGCGGCGAATTATGGCGGATTTATTGGAAGACCCGTATGTGCGCGAGTTCCGCGCAGGTCATCCTGAACTGAAAGATGCACAGCTCATGCCCGATCTGAGCAAGCTGTTTCAGTATGCCAAAGATTCGAAGAACTGCGCGAATTGTCCGGGACTCGACAACTGTCCCAACGATTTTCAGGGTCATTTCTGCAAACTGGAAGTAGAAAACTTCAACGGTAAACCCGAAATTATAGATATCAAAGCACCTTGCTCCAAACAGATCGCCCGGCAAAACGAACATATCATCAAACAGCGGATTCGCAGTTTTTATGTGGATGAGCGTGCTCTAAGCGCTGGATACAATGATGTGGAAATTATGGGCAAAGATCGCATGCGTGCGCCAGCGGTGAACCGTGTTCTTCGTTATATTAGCGAGACCAAGGCCAATGGACTTTCGACTCAAGGGTTATATCTGGAAGGTTCGTTTGGAACCGGCAAAACGTTTCTGATGTGTTATCTGCTACATGAACTCGCGGTTGCGGGTCATACAGGTGTCATTATTTATATGCCTGACTTCGTGGAGGACTTGAAATCCATGATCAGTGAAGGACAGAAACTCAAGGAAATGACGGATGTTCTGAAAAGCTGTGATCTGCTCATCTTTGATGATATTGGTGCAGAGAATCTCAATCCATGGGTACGGGACCATGTGATGGGATCTATTCTGAATTATAGGATGAATCGAAAGCCAACGTTCTATACGTCCAATTACAACCTGGAAGGGCTTGAGAAACACTTGAGCTTTACGAACCGGGATGGCGAGGAATCGAACAAAGGTCAACGTTTGATGGATCGCATTCGTCCCTTTGTGGATGTCATTCAGGTGCGGGGCGAGAATCAGCGGGGGAAGAGATAAGATACTGATGAACCAAAAAAAGCCTGGCTTCGCAATATGCGAGAACCGGGCTTTTCTGGTCTGCGGGAGCCTGAAACTGACTTGAACATCTTATTCGGTCAGGAATTTAAAAATTACCATTCCAAAAAAGATAACAGTCATCAGGCCGCCCATGCCGACAACGCCCATAATCAGATCAAAGAGATCGCTACGCGGCTCCTCGTTCACATGTTCACGCGGGTCGGTCATCCGAATATTAGCGTCCATTGTGTTGCCTCCTTTGAGGATTGACAGCTTGGCCTGCAAGCAGGGCTACAATCCGGAGTATTTTTAGTATACTTGGAAAAGAAAGCGTTTGTAAAGATTATACAGCCGACCTGTTACACCTGTAATTGTGAAGATTTCATGTTGGGAAGATGAACATTATCTGTTCATTTCACATGTCTAACGCACATGTGTTATACTGGAAGTGTCGTTCACGACGTTACAGGTTAAAATAAAACCGTAAGTATATATAAGGAGGACAATTTCATGGCTATTGTTAACGTATCCGATCAATCCTTTAACACGGAAGTCGAAGGAGAAGGAACGGTTCTGGTTGATTTCTGGGCGCCTTGGTGTGGTCCTTGCAAAATGCTCGCTCCAATCCTGGAAGAGCTGTCCACAGAAGTTGGCGATTCCGTAAAAATTGCTAAAGTAAACGTGGATGAGAATCCAGAATCTGCTTCCCGCTTTGGCGTAATGAGCATTCCAACACTGATCTTCTTCAAAGACGGTCAACCGGTTGATAAAGTGGTTGGTTTGAACTCCAAAGAAGCTCTCAAAGGAATCATCGAAAAACATCAATAAGCAGCAAGCCACAACATAAATAAGTGCAGGCTGACACATCGCCTCCGGTTTACATGCCGGGGGCGTTTTGCGTCGATAAGTGATATGTAGGACAATATAAAAGTAATAAGGTAATAAAGTAATGATGTAAAAATTATTTATATTATATAATTGAATTAAAATGAAACTGGAAATTTACATGATTAACGGAGAGGACAGAAATGAACAGGAGAAGCGAAGCTAAAAGCTTTCTGAAAGAAAGCTGCATCGGAAGCATACGCTTTAGCCTTTATCACCGGATTTTCCCTTTTAAAAGGGAATCAAAAAAATCTGGGGATAACAGCGATCGAAGGTTCATTCTGTCATCGGAGTGCAACATGTAAGGTGAAGGCTTCAATTTTTTCGGAAGGGAGGACCCACCGAATTATGGATCCATTTATGCAGGAGTTAGACGCACAGGAAAAGGCACTGGAACAGATCCGTCATAAGCTTGCATTGCTTCCAGACCTGCCGGGCTGTTATTTGATGAAAAACAGTGAAGGCACCATTATTTACGTTGGTAAAGCGAAAGTGCTCAAAAATCGCGTGCGCTCTTATTTTATTGGCAGTCATAACGGAAAGACACAGCGTCTCGTATCCGAAATCCGTGATTTTGAATACATCGTGACAGGCAGCAATATGGAAGCACTGATTCTGGAGTGTAACCTGATTAAAAAACATATGCCGCGTTATAATGTGCTACTCAAAGACGATAAAACATTCCCTTATCTTAAAATAACGAATGAAAAGCATCCGCGGCTCGAAGTGACCCGCCGAGTGCTGAAAGATAAAGCCAAATACTTCGGTCCCTACCCGAACTCATATGCGGCACACCAAACGAAAAAACTGCTGGATCGGATGTATCCGCTCCGCAAATGTGGTGTGATGCCGAAGGAAGTTTGTCTGTATTACCATATGGGCCAATGCCTTGCTCCTTGTGTGAAGGAAGTAGGCAAAGAACAGTATGACGAGATTTCGCAGGAGATCGGGTCATTTCTGAGCGGCGGGCATGAGGAGATTAAAAAGGACCTGCAACGCAAAATGCAGGAAGCCGCTGAAGATTTGTATTTTGAACGTGCCAAAGAGTTGCGTGACCAGGTGATTGCAATTGATGCGATCATGGAAAAACAGAAAATTACGATGGCGGATGCCAGAGACCGTGACGTCTTTGGATTTGCGATTGATAAAGGCTGGATGTGTGTCCAGATTCTATATATGCGTCAGGGAAAAATGATTGAACGTCATGTATCTACTTTCCCGTTCTACGGTGAGGCCTACAATGATTTTATGTCCTATGTAACCCAGTATTATAGTGATAACCCGGCTTTGCCACAGGAAATTTTGCTACCGGAGATGCCGAAAGAACTGCTCTCTGGCGAGACAACAAGCGATTCCGCAAAAGTAGATCATGCGAATACATCCGGGGATAAGCATTCTGAGGGAACGGTTGAATCCACTCACGAGGAATTACAAGTCGGGATGAACCAGACCGCTGCTTCGATGCCAGTTGTTGCCGAGACACTTGCGGCTTATGGGTCGGAGGTAACCGAGGAAGAAAAGAGCAATGCTACCGGATTGCAGGAAACATCCAATGCCAAGCTGCCATCCGAGATGGATGATCCGTCGCAAATGGCTGCTTCTCTGCAAGAATGGTTAGACATTAAAGTGCATATCCCGCAACGCGGACTGAAACGCCAGATGATTACGATGGCACTCGACAATGCACGGGTGGCATTGGAGGAGAAGTTCCGTCTTATTGAGCGTAACGAAGAGCGGACATCCAAGGCTTCCGAGGGATTGGGACGCTGGATCGGTCTGGAGCAGTTAAGGCGAATTGAAGCTTTCGATAACTCAAACATTCAGGGGACGAATCCGGTGTCTGCCATGATTGTGTTCACCGACGGTAAACCGGATAAGAAGGAATATCGTAAATATAAAGTGCGCTCTGTCGAAGGGCCGGATGATTATGAAACGATGCGTGAAGTTATCCGTCGCCGTTATGAGCGAGTGCTTAAGGAAAACTTGACCCAGCCTGACTTGATCGTAGTCGATGGAGGTAAAGGACAGATTTCCGCAGCTGTAGACGTTCTTGAAAACGAGCTTGGTCTATTCATTCCGGTGTGTGGATTGGTGAAGGATGCCAAACACAAAACATCACAGCTGATGATTGGTAATCCGCCAGAGGTAATTGCCCTGCCGCGGGACAGTCAGGAGTTTTATCTGTTACAGCGGATTCAAGAAGAGGTTCACCGGTTCGCCATCTCATTTCACCGTGAGCAGCGCGGTAAGTCCATGGTTACTTCAAGACTCGATGCCATTCCAGGCATTGGGGAGAAGCGCCGTAAGTTGCTATTGAAGCACTTTGGCTCTTTACGCAAAATAAAAGAGGCCAGCGTCGAAGACTTCCGGCCTCTATCGATTGGTGATAAACTGGCAAATCAAATTATTGCAGCACTTCGTGATGAGGAGTCGTGACATACGGCTTCTCTTTTTGTTTTGGATTGAAACGGTAGACCACATATCCAACAATAGCAGGCAACACAATCCAAAAGATTCCGGCACCGATATTCAGTGCGTCCCCCATGAAAATCAAGCTGAGCCCCATGAGCAGGCTATCGAAGATGACATGTGCAAAAACAACGGCAATGAAGCCGTGACGCAACATAATTAGGCTGAACAGCAGTCCAATAACGGTCAGTTCGATCGGGCGTGTAATGACCGGATAGATCGGATAAAGCGTGTGTCCAAGCGCCCAGATAATTGTAGGGATCAGACAGGCGATAAACGTGTTACGCACAACTTTTTGCATCATGCGAATACCGAACAGCCGATATACAGCCTCTTCCCCGATTCCAGCCATCCACGCCATTATCGGGAAGATCCAGGCATACGTCATGTTATATGTCGATTGATCTGCCGATGTGGTGGACCATGTGCCGATGCTACGTTCAAGAATAAAGAACAGAACGGATTGTACGCCTAGCAGAATAAATGCCCATAGATAACCGGTGTACATACTCTGTAACACATATTTGCCGTAACCCGGCTCCTTGGCACGAGGCCATGGATTAAATCCGATTTTGCGCCACATGCCGTCACCAGCGACAAGGGACAGATAGATCGTAGCACTCATCACGATGGTTATGCCGGTCTGAATGAGCATAAGAAACACTAACATGAAGCTTGAAAGCCCCTGTGCCTGGAAGAGAGGCAACATGTTCAGTGTACCAATCATAGAAGCTGCAAAGTACACCAGTGACAATACCACGCCTCGTTTGAACGATGTATTTGCACGAGCCAGAATGCTGTATATGATGGCAAGCACACCAAGAACAAACGTTAGAAAAGCGTAACCACCGTAAGTTAACCAATTGGCTAGTTGGGTCTGGTCTTTAACATAATCCGTGTGGGATTTCGGTACGGAGAACTCCGGATCGAACGAACGGACAGCCCCATTTTCAAAAGTGAAATTCAATTCCAGCTTGGAGTTGCCAATCGTTTTACTCGCATCCGTATACTTCAGACCCGGCTCGCCTTCTCGTGTATCCAGTTGGAGTGTCGGGATATCATATCCGAATTCTTTCAAAACTCCAGCCGCGAGATTTTCTTTTTCGTTCAATGGCATATTGCCTTCTGCAAGCGACTCTGAAGTTCTTCTGATGCCCTGTTCTTGCTCTGATTCAACGGCCGTATACAGGGAGGAAGGCAATATCCGCTTGAACGCGACTACCTTGCCTGTTTTCATATGTACGTCAACGTTAAGGTAACCCCCGTTGTTCTGATCAAGCAAACGTACGCGGTACACATCGTAAGGATAGGTTGTTTCCCATTTTTTATTGTACGTGGCAAGCTGTTTCGTCTTTGCCATATAACCGTAAATATCCGAATGGGTCTGATACGTTACAAGCGGTTTACTGGCATTGCTTTGGAGCGTATAGTCATCAACAGAAGCCGCGAATGAACGTGCAGATTGGATCGCTTGATCCTTGCTAATGAAGGATGTTGACGGAATTTCTGTCGTTTGTGATGAAGTCGCAGGAAAGATCTGAAAGACAAAAAATAAAATCAGGCCGATCACCGCAAGCAACCCCAAACGCTTGAAGTTAGCCTTAAGCTGTAAAGGCTGCCCTAAGGGATTCATGGAATGGTGTTCCTCCTTTTTCAATTAAATCGTAATGTAAAGATAGCACAGGGTATGTCCTCAATGCCAATGACAGGGCGAAAAGGGGTGTAAATCTATGAAAACGAATGAAAATGATCGAAAAAATCCGATCTTGTTGTCCGGGTCTAGGTGTTTTTCCCGTTTTGAACAAATTCGATCTTATTTACCCAAAAATCGTTTTGTGTGCATTTGCCGCAGCGCTTATAATTTTGAAGCAAATATGCAAAAATCCGCATGTCTCCGGTCTTACAAGGGAACGAATAGAACGGAAAGAGCTAACAAAGCTAACCTGAAGCTAACAGAGCAGACATCCAGAGTAGACATTCTGTAAAAGATGTATACTAACTCTAGTCGGATGCATATCAACTCCAAGTATATGATGTTTTTTATGAATCATACATGAGCTCCACAGGGTGGAGTTATTTTCTTTTTTAGCAGAGGTGGATGATACGGAAGTGAAAGCAAATGTTCAATGGATGCGATTATCGCCGCCCCGTATTCTGGTGTTAGGTTTTGCTGGCATTATTATGCTAGGTACACTGCTGTTGATGCTTCCGGCATCCAGCCGAAGTGGGGACAGCCTGGCCTTTATCGATGCACTTTTCACGGCAACTTCGGCTGTATGTGTGACAGGGCTCGTTGTTGTGGATACTGGAACCTATTTTTCAGTGCTGGGTCAGGTAATTATCGCCATTCTGATTCAGATCGGCGGTCTCGGTTTTATGACGATGTCTACGTTGGTTGCCATTGCGTTCAAACGGAAAATATCGCTTAAGGAGCGATTGATCTTACAGGAGGCCATGAATCAGAGCACGATGGAAGGCATTGTGAGGCTGATTCGCAAGGTCGTGATTTATTCGCTTATTCTGGAGGGGATTTGCGGTACGCTGTTCGCCCTGCGCTGGTCATTCGATATGCCAATTGGCCGGGCCATGTATTACGGTTACTGGCACGCCATCTCCATGTTTAACAATGCAGGGTTTGATATGTTTGGTCAATTTAGCAGTCTGACGGGCTACGTCTATGATCCGCTTGTTAATTTTACCGCCATGTTTCTCATTGTTTCGGGCGGGATCGGTTTTGTGGTGTTGTCCGATTTGGTGGAATATCATAAAACAAAGAAGCTATCGTTGCATTCCAAAGTCGTTTTGCTGATGACGGCTTTGTTAATTGTGTTTGGTGCACTGGTCATTTTCGTGTTTGAGTTCAGCAACCCGCGAACGCTGGGCGGCCTGAACTGGGGTGGTAAGTTGCTCGGGTCTTTCTTCCAATCCGTGACACCAAGAACGGCCGGGGCAAATACGGTGGATATCGCCGGACTGCGGCAGGCCACGCAATTTTTCATGATTATATTGATGTTTATCGGTGCATCGCCAGGGTCAACCGGAGGCGGAATCAAAACAACAACGTTTCTCATTATGGCCGGGGCAGTCATTGCCATGATGCGCGGCCGGGAGGATATCGTCTTTTTCCGATATCGGCTTGTGCAGGAACGTATTTTCAAGGCACTCACCATCACGCTACTGGCGCTGTTGTTCATTATTACGGTGACGATGGTACTGAGTACGACAGAAGACAGTAATTTTTTAATGATATTATTTGAAACGACATCTGCTTTCGGTACCGTAGGGCTTTCTCTTGGCTTGACGCTTAAACTCACCACATTTGGCAAGTTATTGATCTGTTTTACCATGTTTGCAGGGCGGCTAGGACCAATTACGCTGGCGTATGCACTGGGGCAGAAAAAGGGTAAGGATTTATACAGGTATCCGGAAGGCAAAATGATAATTGGTTAGTGATTATTAGGATAGAGGGGTTCGTGAAGAACGATGAAAAAACAGCAGTTTGCGGTCATTGGACTTGGGCGGTTTGGCTCCAGTCTGGCACAGGAATTAATGGAACTAGGCTATGAGGTGCTTGGCATTGATAAAAATGAAGAGCTTGTCGAAGACATGAGTGACCTGGTCACTCACGCTGTCGTGGCGGACGCTACGGATGAAGAGGTGCTACGCTCCCTCGGCATTCGTAATTTTGACTGCGGCATCGTTGCCATTGGCGACGATATTCAGACGAGTATCCTTACTGCCATTCTGCTCAAAGAGCTGGGTGTCAAAACGGTTGTAGCCAAAGCTATATCCGTTCTTCACGGACGAGCACTAGATAAGCTGGGTATTGACCGTGTCGTTTACCCTGAACGGGATATGGGCATCCGGGTCGCTCACCAATTGGTTACACCAAACCTGCTGGATTACATCGAATTGTCCAATGATTACAGTATTGTCGAGATGAAGGTACCTGCATGTCTGCACAATAAAACCCTCTCCAGCCTGAATGCACGCGTACGCTTTAACTGCAGCATTGTGGCCCTGCAAAAAGAAGCCGGGGTCATTATTGCTCCGACGGCGATGGATTCCCTGCAAATGGGGGATATTATGGTCATTATTGGCAATAATGATGATATCGACCGGTTTGAGGAAGAGGTTATTAGTCAAGAGAGCTGAGCAGGTAAGCTGCTTCTTCTGGATTATATCAAGGCGTTGTTGTCCTTCGTGAGGGCAATGACGCCTTTGCTGTAAAAAATGCAGCAGTCTCCCTGACCCATTGTCTGGCGGTTTCGCTGAGGTTTTCTTTTTCCCCATAGATCATGCAAGTCGTTCTTCGGGTCTGTTTCAACTGAGGTAAATGCACGGCAACGAGATCGTTATCTGCGAGCAGCTGTGGACGCAGATAAGATTTGGGAAGAAGGGCAGCGGCTTTACAGGTCGGCAGAAGACGGATAATGGCTTCGAATGAATCAATCTCCATGCGAATGTCAGGCATTACGGTGCAGCGCTGGAACAGATCGTCTGTCAGTTTGCGGTACCATGTTCCTTTGGAGAACGTAATCATCGGCAGATCCTGCAGATGCTCCATACCTGCTTCCTTGCCTGCCAGTGGGTGCGTTAGCGGCACAACCAGCTCCAGGTGGTCGTCAAATAGTGGCACACAGTTGAGTCCTGCTTCGCTAATGGACGAGGCTACAATGCCCACATCGGCTTTTTTATCACGAACAAAAGAAACGATCTCATGTGTCTTGCCCGTCAACAGCTTTAATTCTGCATGAGGATGCTTCTCCATAAAAGCGTTGACGAGCGGAGGCAAAGTAGTCTGAAGTGTCGTCAGGCTCGCTCCCAGCATAATAATGCTCTGTTCCTCGTCCTTGTATTGGGATAACATGGTGAGAAACTTTTGTTGCTGTTGTTTCTGCTCGACCGCGAAGGTGTAGGCGAGTTGGCCTACGCTGGTTAATTCCAATCGTTTGCCTCGGCGATGAAAGAGGGATACGCCCAGTTCATCCTCCAGCTTGGAGATTTTACGAGAGAGTGCAGGCTGAGACAGATTCAGTAACTTGGATGCACGGTTTAGACTGGACTGCTCCACGACCGCTGCAAATGCGTTTAATTCCTCGAACATGAACACAAACCTCTCTTCATTATGAGTGTGATTCTTGCCCTTGATTAATTGTTTGCCTTATTGTATGGCACTTCAACGTGCTACCTTCATTGATATGTTAGGCTACAAACGCATCGTTGCAATGTGATAACCCTTACAAAACCTTTGTTTCATTACTTATACCTATAGGTTATAACATTTAATAATTATATTGCAATTCCCTTATAAGAAAAAAAGGAGTAACATGAATTGTGACACAAGTTGTTCACACCTGATCAAAACGGAACAATTTGTCGAACCTTCCTATGTAAGAAGGATTCGTGTCATGATATGAGAATGGATTTATGAAAACGTTGTATTTAGCGAAAGGGGATCGACATTTTATGAAAGGGTTTTACTCGAGAAAGCTGCACTCCTTGCTTGGCGTCATTCCGCTCAGTTTGTTTTTTCTAGAGCATCTGGTGACGAACTTCTCGGCAGTTGAAGGCGGCAAAGAAGCTTTTAATGGTGCGGTTGCCTTCTTGAACAGCCTGCCGCTCGTTATTGTTCTGGAAACGTTTCTGATCTGGCTACCGCTGTTCTATCACGGTGTATATGGTTTGTACATCGCTTATCAGGCCAAGCCTAACGTGGGTCGCTACGGTAATGAGCGCAACTGGCGTTATACGTTGCAACGGATCAGTGGTGTCATCACGTTTGTATTTGTGATCTGGCACGTATGGGAGACTCGCGTACAAGTGGCTCTCGGCAACGTAACTCACGAAGAGTTAGGCGGTGTTATCCATAACATCGTGATGAATCCGGTAACATTTATTCTATATCTAATCAGCGTTGTGGCGGCATCATATCACTTTGCCAACGGACTCTGGTCGTTCCTCGTTAGCTGGGGAATTACAGTGGGACCTCGTGCACAGCGCGTGTCCTCGTATGTGTGCATGAGCTTGTTCGCACTGGTATCCATCATGTTTATCGCTTCATTGTTTGCTTTCCGGAATGTAGATTTCCAGACAGCTACTTCAATGATTGACGCGGTAAAATCCGTTCTGGTCTAACATGTACTGATTTTAAATTTCAAGAATAACGCTTACTTACTAAGGGAGTGAACTAGCAATGGCATCATCGAATGTAATTATTGTGGGCGGCGGTCTCGCGGGATTGATGGCGGCGATCAAATCGGCTGAAGCCGGAGTCCATGTTCATTTATTTTCACTGGTTCCTGTTAAAAGATCCCACTCCGTATGTGCCCAGGGCGGTATCAACGGTGCGGTAAATACGAAAGGGGAAGGCGACTCTCCATGGGTACACTTTGACGATACGGTTTATGGCGGAGACTTTCTCGCCAATCAACCGCCCGTTAAAGCGATGTGTGAAGCAGCGCCTGGCATCATCCACCTGATGGACCGGATGGGCGTTATGTTTAACCGTACACCGGAAGGATTGCTCGATTTCCGCCGTTTCGGAGGAACGAAGCATCACCGTACGGCTTTTGCCGGGGCGACAACTGGTCAACAGCTGTTGTACGCACTCGATGAGCAAGTACGCCGCTGGGAAGCAGCGGGTCTCGTAACCAAATATGAGAACTGGGAGTTTCTGCAAGCCGTTATTGATGACGAAGGCGTGTGCCGCGGTATCGTGGCTCAGGATCTGAAAACGATGAAGGTACAAACGTTCCCGGCCGAAGCGGTTATTCTTGCGAGCGGTGGTCCGGGTATCATTTTCGGTAAAACAACAAACTCCGTTATCAACACAGGTACTGCGGCAAGTGCGGTATATCAACAAGGCGTGAATTATGCAAACGGTGAGTTCATTCAGATTCACCCGACAGCGATTCCAGGAGATGACAAGCTGCGTCTGATGTCTGAATCGGCGCGCGGTGAAGGTGGACGGATCTGGACGTACAAAGACGGAAAACCTTGGTATTTCCTTGAGGAAAAATATCCATCCTACGGTAACCTTGTTCCGCGTGATATTGCAACGCGTGAAATTTTCAGCGTTTGTGTAGATATGGGACTTGGTGTAAACGGCGAGAACATGGTTTATCTCGACCTCTCTCACAAAGATCCGAAGGAACTGGATGTCAAACTGGGCGGAATCATTGAAATCTATGAGAAATTCATGGGTGACGATCCTCGTAAAATTCCGATGAAAATCTTCCCGGCCGTTCACTATTCCATGGGTGGCATGTGGGTAGATTATAATCAAATGACGAACATTCCAGGGCTGTTTGCAGCTGGCGAATGTGAATACCAATATCACGGTGCAAACCGCTTGGGTGCAAACTCACTCGTATCCGCAATTTATGGTGGTATGGTAGCAGGACCAAAAGCGGCTGAATATATCAAAGGACTTAAGAAGTCTTCTGCGGATATCTCTTCTTCCGTATTTGATGGTTATACCAAAAGTCAAACAGACAAATACGAAGGCATCATGAAAATGCAAGGTACGGAAAATGCCTATGTGATTCACAAAGAGCTGGGCGAGTGGATGACAGCCAACATGACGGTGGTTCGCTACAATGACAAGCTAGAAGCAACCATTGGCAAAATCAAGGAACTGAAAGAGCGCTATGGCAAAATCAACATGTACGACAATTCCGGCTGGAACAATCCGGGTGCGGCATTTACTCGCCAGTTGTGGAACATGCTTGAGCTTGCTGAGGCGATGACACTTGGCGCACTGCTGCGTAACGAGAGCCGCGGAGCGCACTACAAACCGGAATTCACGGAGCGTAACGATGAAGAGTTCCTGAAAACGACTATCGCGAGCTGGTCAAAAGAAGGCCCGCAAATCTCGTACGAGCCAGTCGACGTATCCCTGATTCCGCCACGTATCCGGGACTACTCAAAAGACTAATCT
>NZ_JAUZUT010000008.1:0-139391 GCF_031844205.1 Paenibacillus sp. RRE4 | reverse complement strand
CCCTACGGGTCATATTATGGAGGCTTAGCTCAGCTGGGAGAGCATCTGCCTTACAAGCAGAGGGTCGGGGGTTCGATCCCCTCAGCCTCCACCATATTCATTTTTATTGACGCGGGGTGGAGCAGCCCGGTAGCTCGTCGGGCTCATAACCCGAAGGCCGCAGGTTCAAATCCTGCCCCCGCAATTGAAGCTTTCCTAACCGAAAGTGATTTGGAACCGTGGTGTAGTTGGCCTAACATGCCTGCCTGTCACGCAGGAGATCGCGGGTTCGAATCCCGTCGGTTCCGCCATCTTTACAATTTTATCATGCGGAAGTGGCTCAGCGGTAGAGCATCGCCTTGCCAAGGCGAGGGTCGCGGGTTCGATTCCCGTCTTCCGCTCCAATATTTTGCGCCCTTAGCTCAGCTGGATAGAGCGTTTGACTACGAATCAAAAGGCCGGGAGTTCGAATCTCTCAGGGCGCGCCATTATTTTAATAGTTTGCCGGCGTGGCGGAATGGCAGACGCGCTCGACTCAAAATCGAGTGGGAAACCGTGGAGGTTCGAGTCCTCTCGCCGGTATATATAACGGGATGTAGCTCAGCTTGGTAGAGCACCTGGTTTGGGACCAGGGGGTCGCATGTTCAAATCGTGTCATCCCGATTTCTAAAAATCACTATCTAAATCAGATGGTGATTTTTTATTTTTAATAGACATCCACTTCATAAATGTGGATCTCTTAATTACCGAAACTTTTCAGGGTCAAGGCTTTCAAGAGTTTAATGAGATGGGTTTGCATAAAGGTTTCTCCATTAGGTCACAATAGGTTTAAAAAAAGTGATTGAAGGGGTTTATGTGAACAGGTTCACCTTACGAAAACAATTAAAGAGACGCTGGCGGCGATGGAAACGAACATTGTGGATGGTTGCCGCTATATGTGCGGTTACGATATTAGCATACCGTGGTTTATCTATATCAGCAGCAGTTGAGCGTTTACTAACAACCGATTTTGGCGAAGCCTTAAATGTTATGGGCCCAGTTAAACATGATCAACGATCGGCACAGGAAGTTCAGGTGATTGTAGAGCAACTTGAAACGGGTGCAGACCAATTAATATGTGTTGTTTTACAAACCAAATATATTTGCGGTGTTGAAACTGAACAACTGGGAAGAATGGATATCCCTCAATTAAAAATGCTGCTTGCACAACATCCGGAGTGGGAAGCAAAGGTTACTTCCTCGGATACGTTACACCTGAATCAAAGCGTGGATGATCTTTCACCCGTTTGTAAACAAGAAGCCTACATCAGTATCGATGCTACAGGTCATCTCAATCTTTATGAGGGCAAGCCCGCTGAAGAGAACGTTATTCGCACGTTTTTTCAACTCGATGTAGGTACATTGGAAAGTTCATTGCCTGAAGGGGTGCTGGAGCAATTGCAAGAAGGCATCCGAATACAGGATAAAGATGAATATGACAGTGTAATTTCAACGTTTAGTGACTTTGCTGTGGATGAAACGCATCATTTGCTTCGAAATGGCGGATAAACCGACTGGCATAAAGGAATACAACCTCTAAGTCAAAGGTGTAGAGTTACCTAAAGGAAACGTATAACAAAGATAAGTGAAGAGATGGCTAGGGAAGGACATCGTGAGGATGTCCTTTTTGTCGTTTTTTAAGTCAACCCTTCTATAAAATGAGATCTTTGAAGAATGATCACGAAATAGCATAAGCTTTGGCATAGACAAAGTTTTTCCTGCCGCAAGGCCTATCTTTTGTTATAATGAAATGAACGATACATATGTTCGCTTTTGTAAGGGAGAGATGGTTTTGCGTTTTTTGGGAATTGACCCGGGTATTGCAATTGTGGGGTTTGGCTTTGTAGATAAAATCGGGAACAAGGTTGTGCCCGTACAATATGGTTGCATTCAGACGGAAGCACATACACCAGATGAGGATCGGCTTCTTCACGTATATGAGGGCATGGTGCAACTGATTGATAAGTATAAACCAGATGCAGTCGCACTGGAGAAACTCTTTTTTAACCGTAACGTAACAACAGCGATGTCTGTCAGCCAGGCTCGAGGGGTCATGATCCTTGCGGCTGCTCAGAAAGGTCTGCCTATTGCGGAATATACCCCGATGCAGATTAAACAGGCGATTGTGGGCTATGGCAAGGCGGAGAAGAAACAAGTGCAGGAGATGGTCAAAATGTTCCTTCGTCTGCAGGCTGTGCCTAAACCCGATGACGTTGCAGATGCGCTGGCTGTTGCTGTTTGTCATGCGCATTCTTATACATTAAATTCCAAGTTGAATGAGGTATTGCGAAAATGATTGATTTTCTAAGAGGACAGTTCATACATGTCGAGAGTGATTACATTGTTTTAGATGTCCATGGGGTGGGTTACCGTGTGTTCTGTCCGAACCCCTACGCGTTTGCCAAGCAGGAAGGCGAGATAATCGTGTACACCCACCATCATGTGCGTGAAGATGCGATGCTGTTGTTTGGATTTGTGACGAGAGAGGAACAGCGTTTGTTCCGCAAATTGATTGAAGTATCTGGAATTGGCCCAAAAGTGGCGCTAGGTATTCTTGCCGGTGGCACGCCTGATCATGTGGTCACAGCCATTTATCAGGAGAATCTGACATTTTTGACGAAACTGCCAGGTATCGGTAAAAAAACAGCGCAACGTATGATTCTGGACCTGAAGGACAAATTGGACGGTTTCGGTACAGCAGCGTATGAAACGGGTCTCTTTGCACCACCATCCGAAGAGGTTGGAAGCGGGTCCTCATGGGATGAGGCGCGTGAAGGTCTGAAGGCGCTTGGATATACGGATAGTGAACTGGACAAAGTATGGCTCAAGCTGAAAAAAGATGTGACGACCGCCGATTCTGTGGATGTGTTGATGAAGCGGGCACTGCAAATGTTATTTACGGGTTAATTTATATTTATTTTTATTGTCGTACTAGAGTTGTAACCTGCAAGAAAAGGGTGGGAAGAACATGGATGAACGGATTATATCCGCTAACCTGATGATGGAAGATCAGAACGTTGAATTAAGCCTTCGTCCCCGATATCTAAACGAATACATCGGGCAGAATCAGGTGAAGGAAAATCTTAAAATATATATTGAAGCCGCTAAATTGCGGAATGAAGCATTGGATCATGTGCTGTTATATGGACCTCCGGGCCTAGGTAAAACAACACTCGCGAATATTATTGCAAATGAACTTGGTGTAAACCTAAGGACCACTTCAGGACCTGCCATTGAACGTCCAGGTGATCTGGCAGCGCTGCTGACGAATTTGCAAGAGGGGGATGTGTTATTCATTGACGAGATCCATCGACTTCATCGTACCGTTGAAGAGGTGATGTATCCGGCAATGGAGGATTCTGCTCTGGATATTATGATCGGTAAAGGGCCAAGCGCGCGTTCCGTTCGTTTGGACTTGCCTCCATTTACGTTAATAGGTGCTACGACACGCGCAGGACTTTTGTCAGCTCCGCTTCGGGACCGTTTTGGTGTGATTAGTCGTCTGGAGTTCTATACGGTTGATGAACTTGCCTACATCGTTTCACGATCCACTGATATTCTGGGTGTAGAGATTGTTGGGGACGCTGCGGAAGAGATTGCTTTGCGTTCACGAGGGACACCGCGAATTGCAAACCGTTTGTTGAAAAGAGTACGTGATTTTGCACAAGTACGCGGTGATGGCATCATTACACAAGCACTGGCAGAGGAGGCGTTGCAACGCCTGCAGATTGATCCGCGTGGGTTAGACGATATTGATCACAAGATGCTGAAGTCTATGATTAACAGCTTCCGGGGAGGTCCTGTTGGACTGGATACGATAGCCGCTACAATTGGGGAAGAATCTCAGACGATTGAGGATGTGTATGAACCTTATCTGCTACAGATCGGTATGATTCAGCGTACGCCAAGAGGACGTGTAGTTACTGATCTAGCCTATCATCACCTTGGTTTGCCTGTTCCCCCAAGAGACAGCAAGTAAGAGTTAGCTCTTACACATCGTCGAAGCGAAATTCATCAGACAATAGATGAAGAAGCTGAGATGGCCAGGAAACAGACAGCGAACGGAATTCTTGGAAATTGAACAGAAAGTTGAAATCTCTGTGAAAACTGACCGATATAAAGTGAAGGACATGTATGGAGAGGAGCCTGATTGTGGGAAAAGCAATACGCACGAACAAGTGGAGTCGTCGATTGAAGGTACTGGCGGCTGCTCTGTTGACAGTAGGGTGCTTGCATGTGCCAGCTTATGCGGCTGGTGATAATGCACAATTGATTCGAGTAGCTATGTTTGCGAATTTAGGGAGCACATATAAATCAACAACACCTCTAATTACACTTGAATCAGCAGGTTCATGGAGTATTCAGTCTGGTGGTGGTACCAATGTGACTCTTCCATCGGGGCAAACACGTTTTAGTGCAGATGGATTCCGCGTAAAAGTATTAGAAACTGCTGATTTCAAAACAGCCGCAACGGCAGCTAAATTGCTTCAGGTTACGGCTGATAAACCTTTGCTGTATACGGTGACGTTTAATGGAAAAACACTGTATCAGCTATACACTGGCAATTACGGTACAGCAGCACTTGCAGGACAAGCCGTTGCTCGGGTTCAAAAGACAGCTGCGGCTCAATTAGCGGGACAGAAACCGGTTGTAACCGGAAGCGAACGTCTGTCTACAGGGAGTTACACTTCTCTTCAGGAAGCAGAAGCAGCACAGTCAAGTTTGCTTGCAGCGGGATTTACAGCTTATCCTGTATTGCAACTAGATGGAAGCAATCAAAGCTATACCGTATGGGTGGGTGAAGCGACATCTGCGGCGGAGTTATCTACGTTGAAGCAACGTGTGGAATCCAGTGTATCTGGCATTAGCCTCTCTCCTGTAGGTAACAGTCCAGGTTTGATTATCCGTCAGGATGCAGGATTGAGTACGGATGCTCTAAAAACGGCTCCACATTACACGATTGCAGGCCAGGATTCCAAAGTAATGGTACAAGGAAGCGGCAACGGCATAAAAGTTGTAGAGCGCTCCCAGCGTACATATCGCGGAGATATGGAGATCAGCATCGTTAATGGAGATCTGGCTTTAGTTAACGTTGTGCCATTGGAACAATACTTGTACTCGGTTGTTGGAGCAGAAGTGTATTCTTCTTGGCCAGCAGAAGCACTTAAAGTACAGGCGGTGGCTGCCCGCTCCTATGCACTCCAACAGGGTGAGCGTTTTAAAATCGCCAATGTTGTGGACACCACACTGAGCCAGGCGTATAACGGAATGAACTCTGAGAACGACAAAGTAACAAGTGCGGTGGATGCAACGGCTGGAGAAGTGCTCAAAAGCGAAGGCAAAATTGTAGAAGCCGTATTTTCATCTAATGCCGGAGGGCAAACTGCTCATCCTTCTGAAGTGTGGAACGGTGGGGCAGGTGTATTTACAAATGTGGACAGTCGTGGCGATCTGTCTGCGCAGGCTGGACTGCATACATGGTATCATGTGCTGATGAGTTCAGGTGTGAGCGGATATATTCGTGAGGACAATGTAAAAGAATTGACAACGAAGACGGATGCTGGACTCTCCAAAGCAACCGTCACGGCTCAAAATACAAATATTAGACCGATCCCCCTCATTCAATCCAATGTTGAGCCAGTTGCCAAAATCAATCCTGGAACGGAAGTTGTTGTATTGGCAAAAGTGGCTCAATCCAATGATTATGCATGGGTGAGAGGGCCGTTTACTTCGGCACAACTGGTCAAGACATTGCAAGGTAAGACAACGGTACCCGCTCCAGCTTCCATATCAACGTTGGAAGTAACCAAGCGAGGGCCTTCCGGACGAGCACTGGAAGTTACGGCTAACGGGCAACCGTTGACTGTTAAATATGCGGATACGTACCGCTCTGCGCTTGGCGGATTACCAAGCACTTTATTTGATATTGCAGGGACCGGAAGTTATACTGTATTAGGCGCTGACGGTCAAAAAGTCAGCAAAACCGGATCACAGGGCGCTTCAATATTGTCTGCCTCAGGAACGGGCACCTCATCCAGCAACGCACTTGTTGTGATGAGTGCAGATGGTCAAGCGAGAGCCGTGACACAAGGTCAGACCTTTATGTTTATTGGTCAAGGGAATGGACATGGACTTGGCTTATCTCAATGGGGCGCCAAGGGTATGGCTGACGAAGGGTATGATTACCAGACGATATTGAAACACTATTATCAGAACGCGGTTATTGTAAAGGAATAAAAGACTACTATTGCATTAAGGAATGAATAGAGCATGAATGTGAACTTATATGATTTTGAGTTACCAGAGGAGTTAATCGCTCAGACGCCGTTGCTGGATCGTACAGCTTCTCGTTTGCTTACTTTAAACAAGGAGACAGGGGAGGTTGCCCATCACCATTTTCCCCATATTATCGATGTACTGCAGCCTGGAGATACACTGATTCTGAATGATACCCGGGTATTGCCTGCTCGCCTGTTTGGTACCAAAGCGGACACGGGGGCAAAAGCCGAGGTGCTTTTGCTTAAAAACGTCGAAGGTGATCAATGGGAGGCACTCGTCAAGCCGGGTAAAAAGCTGAGAGCTGGCTCTGTCATTGTGTTCAGTGATGAATTAAAGGCCGTCATTAATGAAGTAGGCGAGATGGGCGCACGTACGTTAACGTTTGAGTACAATGGTATTTTCCAAGAGATCCTGGATCGCCTTGGTGAAATGCCATTACCACCCTATATCAAGGAAACGCTGGACGACCGAGAGCGTTACCAGACGGTATATGCCAAACATGAGGGCTCGGCAGCTGCACCGACAGCAGGTTTACACTTTACGGATGAGTTGCTGGATCAGATTCGCGCTAAAGGTGTAAATATTGGATTTATTACCCTGCATGTAGGGCTTGGTACGTTTAGACCGATGTCTGTTGACATGGTTGAGGATCATGTTATGCATGAGGAATATTATTCTTTATCACAGGAAACGGCTGAACTGATTAATCAGACGAAAGAGCGTGGTAATAAGGTTTTTGCAGTGGGCACGACCAGCTGCAGAACGCTGGAGACGGTGGGAAGTAAATTCGAAGATGGCGTGTTGCAGGAAAGCAGCGGCTGGACGAGCATTTTCATCTACCCCGGGTACTCCTTCAAGGTGATTGACGGTATGCTGACTAATTTTCATTTGCCCAAATCAACACTGGTGATGCTTGTTAGTGCTCTTGCAGGCCGAGAGCATATCATGCATGCCTATGAGGAAGCTATCAAGGAGAAATATCGTTTCTTTAGCTTTGGCGATGCGATGTTGATTTATTAATAAACCGATTAACTTTTAGAGGATGATTATAACCAATGGCAGCAATTACGTACGAACATATCAAAACGTGTAAACAATCTGGTGCTCGTCTGGGACGTGTGCATACACCTCATGGTGTTATTGAGACCCCAACGTTCATGCCGGTTGGCACACAAGCAACGGTAAAAACGATGAGTCCCGAAGAATTGAAGGAAATGGATGCTCAGATTATTCTGAGTAATACGTATCATTTGTTCCTGAGACCGGGTCATGAAATTATCCGTCAAGCTGGCGGTTTGCATAAATTCATGAACTGGGATCGTCCTATTTTGACAGATAGCGGTGGTTTTCAGGTGTTCTCCCTTAGTGAGATGCGTAAGATTACCGAAGAGGGCGTACATTTTCGCTCCCATCTGAACGGTGACAAAAAGTTCCTTTCCCCGGAAGTGGCTATGGAAATTCAGAATGCTCTGGGATCAGATATTATGATGGCATTTGATGAATGTCCTCCATATCCAGCTGAATATGAATACGTCAAAAAATCACTCGAAAGAACAACTCGCTGGGCGGAGCGTTGTATTGAAAGTCATGCTCGTCCCCATGATCAAGGCTTGTTTGCTATCGTACAGGGAGGCATGCACGAGGATCTCCGTCGTCAAAGCGCGGCTGATTTGACTTCCATGGATTTCCCGGGGTATGCTATTGGTGGACTGAGTGTTGGAGAACCGAAACATTTGATGTATGGCGTATTGGATTACACGGTGCCTTTGCTACCTTCCAATAAACCAAGGTATTTAATGGGGGTAGGTTCACCCGATGCATTGATTGAGGGATCGATTCGTGGAGTGGACATGTTTGACTGCGTGTTGCCGACCCGAATTGCCCGTAACGGAACAACGATGACAAGTCAGGGACGTCTGGTCGTTCGCAATGCCAAGTTTGCAACCGATTTTGGGCCGCTTGACCCGGAATGTGATTGCTACACTTGCCGTAACTATTCCAGAGCGTACTTGCGCCATCTGATCAAAGCAGATGAAACGTTTGGCTTGCGTCTCACAACGATCCATAATCTTCATTTCCTACAGAACTTGATGCGCAATGTGCGTAAAGCCATAATGGAAGATCGTTTGCTTGATTTCCGGGATGAATTTTTCGATCAATATGGTCTGCATGACAATGACAAAGGTTTCTGATTGAGGTTTTTGCGGAACCGATGCAACAAGCAGTATCTGTACGTATAGTCGATAAGGGGGAGTTTTGATGTTTCAGGGAATGCTTGCAACAACACCTAATGCTGGTGGTGGAATTTTTTCGTTGATCGTACCTTTGGTACTGATGGTCGCGATTTTCTACTTCCTGATGATTCGCCCACAGAACAAAAAGCAAAAAGCACGTAATGCGATGTTGGGCCAGTTGAAAAAAGGCGATAAAATTGTAACGATCGGTGGTCTTCACGGTACGATTGCTGAAATTACAGACGACGTGGTGGTATTGCGTGTAAACGACGTTACCAAGCTTACGTTTGACCGTAATGCGATTAGCAGCGCTGTAAGTCGTGAAACGGCTGAATAATGGTATACATGATGAGAATATGCACCGGCATATTCCCGAAAAGAGAATCGGATCTGAAGTAGATCCGGTTCTCTTTTTGTGTGAGTCGATTATGAGCGTTGTGTGTTGACTCCAAAGATGCCGCCAAGAGCCGATATAAGGAATGCGCTGAGTAGCTGTAAGCTGTCTTTCCAGTTAAACGAAGCGTCCAGTGCCAAGAATCCGATGAGCAACACGAGAAGCCCATAAACGATCCCTGTGAAGCCGCCATAATACCATCCTTTCTCACCCGAGCGTTTCCCCGCAATGAAACCACCGATGAGCAATGACAAACCATGAACAACATAGGTATAGGTGGAAAGATCCTGTTCTCGCATGCCGCTCATCCACAGGAAGAAAGAAAGAATTAATGCTCCGATAAACATCCAGACAAAAGCGTGACAGAGGCCAGACAGAATTGGGTTGGACATCCGAAATGAGAACAAGCGGCGAATCAATTGCATAAAGCAACCCCCTTGTACAAGTTTGAAATTATTACAGTGTATGGTCAAGCCTTCTGACTTATGAACTGATTTCCATTAAATGAACGGATTATTTCTGCATGAGCATGTGAGGTTCAGGTCAAAATAGGGATTGCACTTCAGATCTCTGTACAATGCTGAAATTCGAAGGAGGTTCCTGTTATGAATTTCACTGATTTTGGCCCTCACATATATCGAACGATACTCATGTATTTCCTGGTGTATTGCGCTATTCGTGTTATGGGTAAACGTGAGATCGGCAAGTTATCTATGTTTGATCTGGTCGTGTCAATTATGCTGGCCGAGATGGCTGCTTTTGTGATTGAGGATATTAAAAAACCGCTATCTCATGGTATTGCTCCGATGCTGACCGTCATTGTTATGCAAATCGGGATGGCTTATGTCGGTTTGAAAAGTCGCAAGCTTCGTCTGATGATCGATGGGAAACCTACAGTATTAATCTCCAAAGGCAAGCTTCATCGAGATGAAATGCGCAAGCAACGTTACAATCTGGATGATTTGCTGCTCCAGCTACGGGAACAAAATATTGACAGCATCGGTGATGTAGATTTTGCGCTCCTTGAAACAACCGGGAAACTGACAGTGTTTCCGAAAGATCAGAGCTCGGGAAGTTCTGCTTCCGGTTCCGACTCGGGTTCTTCCAATTCATCTGCACGGCAAAAAGAAAATATTAAGCTGAAAGGTTTTCCCAACATCAAATATGAAGGTTTACCCGTGCCCCTGATTATGGATGGGAAAGTGCAGGATGAGAATTTGGAAATGATCGAGAAAACACGTTTCTGGTTGAAAAATCAAATTCAGCAAAAAGGTATCAACGATTTTAAAGACGTGTTTATATGCTCAATTGATCATAATGGCAAGTTGTATATAAGCGCTCGTGAAGACAAAAAATAAAACTATTTTTTTCCAGATCGACGGTTGAACCATGAGCCAATGAGGGGAGCACGTGATAGATCATGAAAGTCGATCATTTTGGTTAAACCCATGATTATAAAGTAAACAAGCAGACCGGCGGAAGTCGCAAGGATCATTCGGAGCCAGAACGGCAATAGCGCCGCTGTGTGTTCATAGATAAGCAAGGTGGCAGCACCCATGATGAACATGCCAGCTCCGGTTTTGACCCAATCCATCAGCTTGAAACGAAAATTTAATAACCGGCGCACACTCCCTGCGTGTAGCAAAGTTACAACCATTGAATTAATACAGATGGCAATAACGGCACCGAATATACCGTATTCGGGTTGTGAAGCCAGCATCAGAATTAATGAAATTTTGATGACAGCACCGATAAACGTGTTTAATAATGCTTTACCAGGACGGTCAAGCGCCTGCAGCGCGGCCTGTAGTGGAGCTTGAATATAGATAAACAAGGCAAAAGGAGCCATCAGCTTTAACATGCTTCCAATCGATGCATCATCATAGAGTAGCAGACACATCGGTTCGGCAAGCACATACATAAAAACAGAAAAGGGTGCACCAGTGACTAGAGCTAGCCGCAGAGCCTGGTGCATTCTTTTATGAATGAGCGCACGGTCACCATTGGCTGAAGCTTCTGACAGAGAGGGTACGAGTGATGTTGCGAGAGAAGAAGTCAGTGCTCCCGGAAGTAGCAACAGTGGGATTACCATTCCTTGTAATGCACCATATTGAGCTGTGGCTAGCCCTTTAGCAATACCGGCAATGGCGAGACTCTGGGCTGTCACGATCGTTTCAGCGAGATAGGATAAAGAACCGACAAGACGACCTGCTGTAACAGGTACAGATATAGCCAGCAACCGGCGGATCAATCCTCTCTGGGAAGGAGCAGACGCTGTAGAGAACTCATCATTCTCTTGCACGTTGGAAGGGTCATCTTGTAAAGACTCAGATGAAGGAGAAGGAGCCTGTTTTATACGACTATGACGAGAAAGGGGCAATTCTTTTTTAAACTTTGCATAATTCCACAGCAGAACCAGCATACCGGCGAGTTCCCCAACCATAGCACCGAGCATTGCCCCAGCGGCTGCATGTTCAATCCCTTTAGGTAACAAAAGCCATGCAAACCAGATCACAAAAATGATGCGGATGATGGTTTCAGTAATGGATGAAATCGCTGTAGGCATCATATTTTGCTTACCTTGAAAATATCCCCTGTATACCGCTGAAACTGCTATGATCGCAATCATAGGGCTCATGCTGACAAACGTATGATATACTCGCTCATCCGTAAGGACATATTGGGTGATCCAAGGAGCAAAGAGGATACATAGAAACATAAAAACTACACCGAGCGTGAGTGTGAAGCTAAGGCTGATCTGTAATATACGTTGGGGCGAATAACGGTTGGCCCCCGTTTCGGCTTCGGCGACAAGCTTGGCCACAGCTAAAGGAATGCCCCCGGTAATCAGTGTCACCAACACGATGAAAAAGGGATAGCTCAGCTGATAGATGCCAACACCCTCTGCACCGATCACTCTTGGAAGAGCAATTCGCGGAATGAAGCCGAGAATCCGGTTGATAATGCCTGCCGCGAGCAGGATCATGGCCCCCTGAATAAAAGTCTGTTTCTTCAAAACTACCCCTCTTTCCCGGTTGAAGGTACAGGTTATCCTCATTGAAGGTACAGGTTATCCTCATTAATGGGACAAAGCCGTTGTATTTCATCCTATGCCGGTCTTTCATCATCTCATGACAACTTGGACACGATTAGCAAAAAGAACCATAAACAACAAGAAGGAATATGAATGGTTGGGGTCGAATGATGTAGTATTGGTGCCGCATAAAGGCTTGGATGTAAGAAGGGAGGCTCCCCGTTGGAAGAAATGAATGATGTGGAGTTGGAACAGTCAATAGAGATACTCTGTCGTAGCAAGGCGGAGGAATTAAGGCTTGTCGGTTACGAATATGTCACCAGCAAAGATGTCTGGAATTGTGTCAGTCACAAATACGAAAAACAGGGTATTCCACCACTTCACCAACTGGTGAACGACATATTGTCACTGAAAGCAACAAGCTTTATGAACTTTATGACGGTGTCTGCATACCGGGGGTCCTCTTTCTAGAAGAAAGGGATCTTTTTTGTTGAAAATTGACTGCTTTTTACGGCATCGCTATAATAGGAATATTGAGAACGAAAGGGGATCTAGGAATGGCATGAAAAGAATTATCAGTTTCATTCTGGTCGTGCTTGTCACCACAGGGGTTATGGTGGGTACAAGCCCGGAGCTGCTCAAAAATATACGCTTGGGCCTTGATTTAAAGGGAGGCTACGAGATCTTATATGAAGCAGAGCCGCTCGAAGCAGGGCAGCAAGTCAGCAAAGCCTCTTTGGTGCAAACAGCCAAAAGCCTCGAAAGCCGTGCCAATGCGCTCGGAACAAGTGAGCCGGAAGTAACTACAGAAGGAACCAACCGGATTCGGTTGAAACTGGCAGGGGTTACAGATGAGGCTGAGGTTAGAGCCAAAATGAAAGAACCCGCTGTTCTGACATTCCGGAGTAAAGCACCGGATGACAAAGAAGGCGAGTTTACCAAGATTGAGCTTCGCGGGAATGAGTTCGTTGAAAATGCGGCCAAGGTTGTGTTCACACAACTGAACCAGCCGATGATCGACATTAAAGTCAAAGACAAAGCGAAATTCTCTGAAATCACGAAACGATTGCTCGGAAAACCCCTGGCTATCTATTTGGATGATCAGTTGCTCTCAGCACCAACCGTGCAGCAACAGCTGACTGATGGTTCAGCACAAATCTCGGGTAATTATACACGTGAGGAAGCGAATCAGCTTCGTGATACGATTAACCTGGGTGCACTGCCGCTGAAACTTACGGAGAAATACTCCCAAAGCGTAGGCGCAACGCTCGGTAAATTGTCTTTGGATCAGACGATTAAAGCCGGTTTTATTGGCTCAATCATCATTCTGATCTTCATGATTGGATTGTATCGCGTACCAGGTATCATCGCGAGTTTTGCACTAATCACCCATACTTGGCTAGTCCTTGCGATTTTTTATCTTGGAGAGTTTGTACTGACCCTCCCAGGGATCGCGGCCTTTATTCTTGGTATAGGTATGGCGGTTGATGCAAACATCATTACGTACGAACGGATTAAGGAAGAGATGCGCAGCGGCAAGTCTATCTTGTCATCCGTTAAAGCTGGCAGTAAACACTCCTTCCGTACGATTATTGACTCCAATATCACAACCATTATTGCAGCAGCTGTAATGTTCTTCTTGGGTACTGGTGCAGTTAAAGGTTTTGCACTCGTACTGATTTTCGATATTGTGACGAGTATCATCACGAATATTTTCTTCTCTCGCTTCCTGTTAACCCTGCTTGTACGGGGTAACGTGATCAAGAAGCCTAAGTATTTCGGAGTGAAGGAGAGTGAAATTCGTGCGCTTTAATTGGAACTATGATTATATAAAAGGTAGTAAACTTGCCTATATCTTTTCCATTATTCTAACCGTGGCGGGGATCGTCAGTGTGCTGTGGTTAGGACTTAACTATGCAGTTGACTTCAAATCAGGCTCCAATGTGGATATCACAGTATCCAAAGCAATCACAACGGAGCAGATTAATCCGATCATCAAGGATATGGATGTCAAAGAGGGTGATGTTCACATCACGCCGGGCGCAGATCGGGTCAATGTTCGTTTTTCCAATGTACTGGATGAAAATATGGAGAGTAAATTCAAGCAGGAATTTAGCAAGCTGGATTCCACAGCTTCTTATGAGGTCAACACCGTTGATCCGGAGATGGCGAAGGAACTGGAGCGTAACGCGATCTATGCCGTTCTCATTGCGAGTATCGGGATTATGATCTATGTGGCCATCCGCTTCGAATGGCGCTTTGGTCTTGCAGCTGTTATCGCACTCTTCCATGATGCATTTGTCGTTATCAGTATATTCTCCATCTTCCGATTGGAAGTGGATTTGACCTTTATTACAGCAGTGCTGACAATTGTCGGTTTCTCGATCAACGATACCATCGTTATCTTTGACCGGATTCGTGAAAATCTGCGTTTTGCCAAAAAGACAACGAAAGCCGATTTACGTGAAGTTGTGAATCATAGTTTGGCTCAAACGATGACCCGTTCATTGAACACAACGTTTACGGTATTTGCTGCTTCAATCTGTTTGTTCATCTTTGGTGGAGAGTCCATTCGTATGTTCTCTCTTGCTATGGTAATCGGAACATTGTTCGGTGCTTATTCTTCCATCTTCATTGCTGCTCCGCTCTGGTTGGTGCTTAAAGGTAAACAAATTAGCAAACCTAAAACAGCGGCAAAAGCTTCTAACTAAACATCGAAATGTAAAGCCGCGTCTGCCAGGCGCGGTTTTGCAACGTTAAGTACAGAATTAAGGGGGAATCAACATGACAAGAGAAGCTGGTCGGTCCGCACAAGCGGCAACATGGAGCGGGATCGTCGGAAACTTGGCGCTTGCAGTCATCAAAACAGGAGTAGGACACATGGCGAATAGTAAATCTTTACTGGCCGACGGCTTGTATTCTGCCTCTGAAGCTGCCTCTTCTCTGGTTGCTCTTTTCCCCTCACGATCTGTACAACCCAAAGGCAAAGTGCAAAAGGAACGCCTAAGAGAACATGCAAGGGCTGCAAAACCGGGCATGACGGTTCTGTTAGCAGTGCTTATTTTGATGGGAGGCCTGCAGCTGGCTATTTCCGCATTAAGCAGTCTATCCAGTGGTGAACTCGAAGCACCTGGAAAGTCTGTACTTTTGGTAGCTGTTGCTGCGTTAGCTGTGAAAGAAGCTATATTTCAATTTCAGTACCGATATTTCCGTAAACGAAATCAGTCCCAAGCTATGTCTTATGCCTTGCAACACAGACGTGCATTATATTGTTCACTAGCGGTTTTAATAGGTATCATCGGCGCGATGGCAGGAGAAGAAACAGGTTTGAGTCTGCTGTTGTACCTTGATCCAACCGCTGCTCTTATTGCTTCCGGTTTCATTTTGTATAAAGGTTATCGAATGATTGTAGACACGGTCTATGGTTCACTTGTTCAAGAACTTGAGCAGGAGGATGCTGCGGACTACAAAGAAACCGTACAGCGGGTATACGGTATTATCACGATTGAACATTTGGTTGCACGGGAGCAGGAACATGATGTTACCATTGAGTTAGTTGTTAGTGTTAATCCCAGAATCTCCATATTGGAGGCGCAAGAAATTGCAAACCGAGCCAAGACATTGCTGTTAACACGTTTCAGCCATGTAAAAGAAGTTCAGATCCAGGCTATACCCTATGATCCTGGATATCCTTATAAATCCAATCATGACCTGCCCGATCATGAAGCGACATTAATTCAGTGATGGCGCTGGGATCTCGTAGATCAGGAAAGGAGCGTTAGCGTTGCTATATTCGCAATATCAGTGGAATACACCACATATAAATCTGGAGGCGGCTGCGGCACTATCGCAGGCGCTTTCCGTTTCCCCTCTAGTAGGACGTTTGCTTGTAAGCCGAGGTGTGCACAATGAAGAGGGGGCAGAACGTTTTTTACATCCTGACTTGAATCAGATGCATGATCCTTATCTGCTATTAGGCATGAGTGAGGCCATTCCTCGAATCAAGCAGGCATTGGAGCGAGAAGAACATATTTTAATTTATGGAGATTATGATGCCGATGGAGTATCCAGTACATCGCTCATGATCCATCTGATGCGTCATTTGGGAGCCTCATACGATATCTATATTCCTCATCGCTCGAATGAAGGTTACGGTCTTCATAATCATGCTTTGGACTGGGCTCAACAGCAAGGAGTTACATTAATTATTACTGTCGATACGGGAATCAGCGCTGTAGAACAGATTGCTTATGCTGCAACACTGGGGATCGAAGTCATTGTGACGGATCATCACGAACCCCCTGAGGTTTTGCCAGAGGCATACGCACTGATCAATCCGAAACTACCGGGGTGTCCATATCCGTTCAAGGGCCTAGCTGGCGCTGGTGTAGCGTTGAAGGTTGCTCAGGCATTGATTGGTGAGGTGCCGGGTGAATGGATGGAGATTGCGGCGATTGGAACGGTAGCTGATTTGATGCCGCTTGAGGGCGAGAATCGGGTGATCGTCAGTTACGGGATCGAATCCATGAGAGGTTCCAAACTTCCTGGAGTTAGTGCTTTACTTGAGATTAGTGGTGTGGATCAAAGTCAGGTGACATCCATTAATATTGCTTTTGCCATGGCTCCACGTATTAATGCTAGCGGCCGATTAGATCATGCCGGAAGAGCGGTATCACTGCTCACGACGGAAGATTTGGATGAAGCCCATACCCTTGCGGGACAGCTGGATCTACTCAATCGAGAGCGGCAACAAGTCGTGGAGGGTATTCTACAGGAAGCGACAGCGCAACTGGAAAAGAAAATTGAACAACGTTCCGGAGCTGTGCCGGATGTTATCGTACTAGCGGGCGAAGGGTGGAATGTCGGTGTAGTCGGCATTGTGGCTTCCAAGCTGCTGGAGCGATACTATCGCCCGACACTGATTCTGGGAATTGATCCCGAGAGTGGCGTCTGCAAAGGATCCGCGCGTTCCATTGAGGGTCTGGATATTTATGAGGCACTTACCGTGAACAAAGATAGTATGGATCATTATGGTGGCCATCCTGCGGCTGCAGGAATGACGCTGCATCGTGATCAATTGGAAGAGCTTGAGGCGGGATTAAATGAATATGCCGCGACGGTACTAACCGAAGAAGACTTTGTACCTCAGCGCCTGGCTGATGATGAATGCAGAATTAGTGATGTGCCACTCAAGGTGATTCAGGAGATTGACCGATTACAGCCGTTTGGCATGAGTAATCCATCACCGCGTTTTGTATTGAGACAGGTGACTGTCAAGGAAACCAGAACCATGGGGCGGGAAAAACGCCATTTGAAGCTGGTTCTTGAACAAGACGGTCAGCAGCTGGAAACTGTTGCTTTTGGCAAGGGAGCACTGGCCGAATTTCTCTCCCCCGGTTCTGTCATCGATGTGATGGGGGAACTGTCGATCAATGAATGGAATGGCATGAGAAAGCCGCAAATGATGCTTCAGGACATCAGCGTTCCTGGGTCACAAGTGTTTGATATGCGTGGACATGCTGAGCCGCTGATCGCAATGAAGCACTTCCTGAGTGCGCTTGACGTACATCTGCGATATAAAGCGGGGGCGATTGGGGCCATTGTTCGAAAAGAAACCAATGTTTCTGAGGGAAATTCATTGTATGAACCGTGCCTTTGGGTATATGATAGAAAGGTCGGGTTATTTCCGTGTAATGCTGCCGCAAAGCAGTATGGGCAGGAAGAAGTCCGGACGTTATTTGTGTTTGATACGCCGGAAACCCCGGAACAACTTGATGCAATGCTGGCTTTGTTCAGCGGAGCCGAGAATATCATCCTTCTGCACGGATCAGGCAACCGTCGAGACCGACTTCAGATGCCTTCCAGAGAACTGTTCAAGCGGTTTTATATGCTGGTGTTCAAATGGAAAATGGAACCTGTGGAGGAACAAGAGATAACCCCTGTACTCAGTCGTCAATGTGGTTGTTCTACGCGTATGATCACGATGATGCTTGATGTTTTTGAAGAGCTGGCCTTCATTACTCGGAAGGACGGCAAAATCGTGGTTGCGGAAAGCCCGCCAAAACGTGATTTAACTTCAGCACGTCATTATCAGGCGCTGGAAAACATGGCCGAGACAGAACAGGTGATGCTGGATGCATCTACACCTCAACTGACACAATGGATGGTATCCCGGATGAAGGGCGTATCTTAGATGGAAGTTTGTGTATTTATTTTAGGAGGAGATTATTTTGGATTTTAAAGAGTATATTCGTGTCATTCCTGACTTTCCACAACCGGGAATCAGCTTCAAGGACATTACAACATTGCTGAAAGATGGAGAAATGTACCGCAATGCGATCAATGAACTGAAACAGATGGTATCTGAACTGAAAATTGATGTCATTGCTGGACCTGAAGCACGCGGTTTCGTTGTGGGCGCCCCACTGGCATACGCTCTTGGCGTTGGTTTTGCTCCAATTCGCAAAAGTGGAAAATTGCCTGGAGCGACAATCGAAGCAGGGTATGATCTCGAATATGGCAAGGATACACTTGCAATGCATACAGATGCAATCGAGAAAGGGCAAAATGTCCTGATCGCAGATGATCTGCTCGCAACGGGCGGAACCATTGCAACTTCCATTAATCTGATTGAACAATTGGGCGGTAATGTGGTAGGTGCTGCATTCCTGATTGAATTGACAGATCTGAATGGCCGTGGCAAATTGCCTGAAAATATGAGTGTATTTACGTTGATGAACTACTAAACGTAAATCAACTTATGAGTTGCTGAGAGTTATGAAAGTTGACTTCCCAAGTTTCCCGGGAAATAATATACAGCATTAACGATTAGTAAAAAGCCTGCTTCTCCAACGTCTTAAGTTGGGGAGGCAGGCTTTTTAAATTACTTTTTTGAAGCTGAAATACGTTCTCTTATTGAGATATCCACACGCGAACTTGCATTCTTATCATATGATGCTTAGTCAGGTGTTTTTTCGATAATTGGTTGTTTTTTACTGTCTTCGTTCAATAAACCAAGTACCTCGAACAATTTGAACAACAGACTGAGAAGCATTCCGGCAATCGTAGCCAGTGCCATGCCTTTCAGATGTACACCATAGAAGGAAACTTCCGTACCGCTAAGCCCGATAACCAATACGAGTGTAGTCAGGAGCAGATTTGTCGGTTTGGCGAAATCCACTTTTTGTTCAACCAAGATGCGTAGACCGGAAGCCGCAATGACTCCGAACAGAAGCAGGGAGACACCACCCATAACAGGTACTGGAATGTTCGCAATAAGTGCTGAGAACGTGCCGGAGAAAGAGAGTAGGATGGCAATGACAGCTGCACCACCGATAACGTAAATGGAGTAGACACGAGTCAGAGCCATAACACCGATGTTTTCGCCATATGTCGTATTCGGTGTGGATCCCACGAAACCGGACAGAATCGTAGACACGCCATTACCAAGCAAGGAACGATGCAGTCCAGGGTCTCTGGACAAATCTTTGCCCACAATGCTGCTGGTGACAAGTAGATGCCCGATATGTTCGACGATAACGACGAGTGCTACCGGTAAAATTGTGAAGATGACGGACCAATCAAATGTAGGTGTAGTTATGGTTGGCAGAGAGAGAAAATCTGCGTTAGCAATTTTATCTGTGTTCACTTCTTTTAGAAAGTACCCGAGGGCATACCCGGACACAATACCGATCAGGATATGAATTATTTTAGGAAAGCCGCGGAAGGTTACAGCACCGATGACGGTAATTCCTAACGTGACCATGGATAAAATAATAGGTTTGGCTTGAGGAACCCAACCGGGGTTGTTCACAGGATCAGAATTAATGAGACCCGCCATTCCGGCGGCGACAGGTACAAGCTCCAGACCAATCAGGGCAACGATCGCGCCCATTACTGCTGGCGGAAATACAACGTTAATCCAGCCTGTGCCGGCATATTTAATAATGAGTGCAACGAGGCAAAACACGACTCCTGTTACGATAAAAGCTGCGAGAGCCATGGAGTAACCATTCTCTGGATGGCCTTTCAAAACAGCCATAACCGGTGCAATAAAAGCAAAGCTTGACCCGAGATATGCGGGGATTTTTCCTTTACACATCAGAATGTACAATAGCGTACCAATTCCGTTCATCAACAGAATCATGCTAGGGTCCACTCCGAACAGGTTAGGTACAAGTACTGTACTGCCAAACATAGCGAACAAATGTTGCAAACTCAATAATGCACCTGGGCCAAAAGGCATCTTCTGATTAACTTGAATTTCGCGTTGCAACGAATCTCATCTCCTTTTCCGATACACAAACTTTCAATAGATTACAGAGTTTCTTTCAAATTAGCAATAACAATTTTCAGGATTGGACTGTAAATCACTTATTTTCTCAGATTTCCCTTCTATTTCAGCAATAATCGGCAATAATGGATAACAACGGAGACTTTTTAAAAATTGGATAAACGCTCTTATTCGTCAGCAGTTGACGGGAAACGGGCAAGGCGTCATAATTATAGGAAATTACTTTTACGGGGAACCTGTGTTGATGTATTGTCACGGGTTCCATTTTGTATAGAAAGGACACGGAACAGATCAGAATGGGCATAGAGCAATTACTCGAGAAGGCCGGGGCGTATATCAAAGAACCCGATCTGGTGCGCATACGAGAAGCTTACGAATTTGCTGATCAGGCTCACCACGGACAGACGCGAAAATCGGGAGAACCGTATATTCTGCATCCGCTTGCGGTTGCCGACATTGTTGTGAATATGCAGATGGACACCATCTCCATTATTGCAGCACTTCTTCATGATGTAGTAGAGGACACTACGGTGTCGCTTGAAGAGATCCGCACTCATTTCGGCAATACGTGTGCCATGCTTGTTGACGGCTTGACGAAGCTGGAACGCATCCAGTTTCGCTCCAAGGAAGAACAGCAGAACGAGAACTACCGCAAAATGTTCATCGCCATGGCGCAGGACATCCGTGTCATCGTGATTAAATTGGCTGACCGTCTGCATAATATGCGGACCCTCAAATTTCAGTCGGAAGAAAGCCAGCGCCGGATCTCGTATGAGACACTGGAAATTTTCTGTCCGATTGCAAACCGTTTGGGGATCTCTGCGATCAAATGGGAAATGGAGGACATCGCCCTCCGTTATTTGAATCCGCAACAATACTATCGTATTGCAAATCTGATGCATAAGAAACGTGCAGAACGTGAGCAGTACATCGACACAGTAATGGATGGCATTACAAGCAAGCTCGAAGAGATGGGCATTCAAGCAGACTTGTCTGGCCGCCCGAAACATATCTATAGTGTGTTCAAAAAAATGACGACCAAGAACAAGCAGTTTAACGAGATTTATGACCTGCTTGCGATTCGTATTATTGTGGATAATATCAAGGATTGTTATGCTACGCTCGGCATAATCCACACATTATGGAAGCCGATGCCTGGACGATTCAAGGATTATATTGCCATGCCAAAAGCCAATATGTATCAGTCCTTGCACACAACTGTGGTGGGGCCTAACGGGGAGCCAACCGAGGTACAGATTCGTACCTGGGATATGCACCGTACAGCCGAGTTTGGTATCGCGGCACACTGGGCTTATAAAGAAGGAACTGCGGCAGGGCCTCAGTTTGAAGATAAAATCACCTTTTTCCGGGAAATTCTTGAACTTCAAAATGAAGCGCAGGATGCTTCCGAATTTGTCGAATCGCTCAAAATGGATTTCTTCTCGGATCTGGTGTTTGTATTTACGCCAAAAGGGGAAGTCATTGAATTGCCAAGCGGCTCCGTACCGCTGGATTTTGCCTACCGTATTCATACCGAGGTGGGAAATCGAACCATTGGTGCCAAAGTAAACGGCCGAATTGTTCCGCTTGACTATCATCTCAAAACGGGCGATATTATCGAAATTTTAACTTCCAAGCATTCTTACGGTCCAAGTCAGGACTGGTTGAAAATTGCAAAATCTTCCCATGCACGGGCGAAGATCAAACAATGGTTCAAGAAGGAACGTCGTGAAGAGAACGTAGAAAAAGGCCGGGAGAGCTGCGAGCGAGAGCTGAAACGTATGGGACTTGATCCTTCTGCGTGGATGACCGATGACAAGCTAATGGAAGCGGCCAAAAAATTTGCGTTTAACGATATCGATGATATGCTAGCGGCGGTTGGCTTTGGCGGGATTACTGCCGCTCAGATCGTCACAAAAGCAACGGAGAAGCTCCGCAAAGAGCAGGAAGAATCCAATCTGCTGGAACTGAATTCCGAGATGCGTGAACTTAAGCCAGCTCCTGAACGCAGAAACAGACCAACCAACGGTATTCGTGTCAAAGGCATTGATAATCTGCTGGTTCGCTTTGCAAGGTGCTGTAACCCTGTGCCTGGAGATGACATTATAGGTTATGTTACACGCGGCCGCGGCGTTTCTGTGCATCGCAGTGACTGTCCAAATATCCCTACAAGTGCGGATGGTGAAGAGGCAGCACGGGTAATTGAAGTCGAGTGGGAAGAGAATATCGAATCGAGCTACAGTGTCGATATCGAGATTACAGGTCATGATCGCAATGGACTGCTCAATGAGGTGCTTCAGGCTGTTTCCGAAAGTAAAACGAATATATCTGCTGTCACCGGACGGACGGATAAAAATAAATTGGCATTGGTGCACGTCACCATTCTGATTCGCAATACAGATCATTTGCATGCCGTTGTGGAACGAATTAAACGGGTGAAGGATGTTTATTCTGTACACCGAATTATGCAGTAAGGAGTCCGTAAGATGAGAGTGCTGGTACAACGCTGTAAAGAGGCTCAGGTAACCGTGGGTGATGAATTGACAGGCAGAATCGAATCCGGTTTAATGCTGCTTGTAGGCATAACTCATGAGGATACGGAGAAAGATGCGATCTACTTGGCAGATAAAATTAGCGGGCTTCGCATTTTCGAGGATGAACAGGGAAAGATGAATCTCAGCCTGCTGGATGTAGGCGGTGCGGTTTTGTCCGTTTCACAGTTTACGCTGTATGGTGATTGTCGTAAAGGCAAACGCCCAAGCTTTGCTGCGGCGGCTCGTCCAGAAGCGGCTGAACGTTTGTATGAAACGTTTAATCAGTTGTTGCGGGATAAAGGGATTCGGGTGGAAACGGGACGTTTCGGAGCGATGATGGACGTTACGTTTACGAACTGGGGGCCGGTTACCCTGATGGTAGAAAGTCCTTCGTAAGACTGAGCTTGCGCATAATTGCGCAGTGAAGGGGCCATAATGAGAGAGAAGTAAACGTTGGTGTTACATTGTTGTTGTATCTTTGTTGACCAAAGGAGTTTCTCTGAATTATGCGCCAATCAGCAAAAGTAACCAAGAACCAGAACGAGCCGCTAATGATGCCTGGCAATCTGGCGGAGTCACTTCAACTTGCCCGATCTGCCGCTGCTCATGTGTGCACATTGTGGACGTTGCAAACTTCAGATAAAGACAGGCAGGAGCATCATCCACGACCGTAGCTCAACCATCTAATAAAACAAAATAGTGATGCTCGAAACCCCGGTTGTTTGACAATCCGGGGCTTTTTGCTGTTATGATTCACATTTCATCTTCCCGGAGGCAGGCTGCAAAATCAATTCCAAATGCATGGATTGTTATAAAAGGCACTCCTTGGGGTAATAACAAAACGAGGCACAAAAGAAGTGCCAAAGGATAGAATCAATCTCTCTAGGTTTAATCACATTCGAATACGGAAAGGAGACCATAGATCATGAGTAAAGTTGCTTTTTTGCTTGCGAATGAGTTTGAGGATTCAGAAATGAAGGTTCCGTACGATGAGGTGAAGAAGGCTGGACATGAGGTACACATTATCGGGTTAAAAGCGGGAGAAACGCTTCAAGGCAAGGGCGGCAAGGCTTCATATACGACGGACAAAGCGATCTCAGAGGTGCATGCGTCAGATTATGATGCAGTCGTTATCCCGGGTGGGTCGTCGCCGGAAAATTTGCGAACAGACGCAAATATCCTGAAATTTGTTACGGAAATCAATGCGGCCAATAAACCAATCGCTGCAATCTGCCATGGTCCGCAAATTTTGGCTAGCGCGGATCTGCTCAAGGGACGAACAATTACATCTTATCCTCCACTCAAGGATGACATGGTCAATGCAGGAGCCGATTTCAAGGATCATGAAGCGGTTGTGGATGGAAACTATATTACATCCCGTACACCCGAAGATGAACCAGCATTTGTTCGTGAATTGATGAAAGTAATATAAGCATTAAAGGGTAAACTGAATACGATGATGGCATTCTAATGATATATTTTATTCCATAAAGGAGGGTTTGACATGGCAAAACATATTCAGGCGTATTTTCGAACCGAGGATGAGGCAGAGGGTGCAAGAACCTCACTATTGACGTTCCATACCGAGCAGCTTGAAGTAGGTCAACTGGATGCTGCCATTGGCAGGGATACACGAGTTATGGTTCCACTGGTTCCTTATAACACGGCTGGTGGTGTAGGTACGAATGGTGCAATGGGCGTAGGAGCTGCCCCCGGTGTTCCAGCTAGCGAAAATGTAATTCCTGTTGTCACCGATGTTAATCGTGACGCTGAACGCGATCCTCGCAACAGAGTGAATGAGGACGGAGATATGCTGGATGCCGCAGATGTGACTTCGGCCGACTATGATGACCTGCATTATGTTCTGTCTGCCAAAGTAAGAGATGAGGATTATGATGCGATCGTTCATAAGCTTCGCTCTAATCATGCCTATGTGGAAGAACTCGATTAATTGATAAAAACAAGCTAGCCCTTACGCTACCCGGTCTTCTATAGCCGGAGAGACGTAAGGGCTTTTTGTTGTACACAATGATTCGATGAAACCTGCAAATTTGCTGGCGAAAAAGAAAGAGAGGATGTGGAAAATTATAAATAATTAAAGCGCTATCATTTTTGTAATATTACTGTAATATTAGTAACACAAGCCTTTAACAATGTGCGTTTATAATAACACACATGACCCCCTTTTTTTATATATCCTTTGAACCTGCACACCGTGTGCAGGTTATTTTTTTTCTGTCTTAGGATGTTAGCCCTTGACTTTAGTACTGCGGTTCATTACAATCAGAAAATAATACGTTGACCATAGTCAACAAAAGTCGTTTTTTTTGAAACATATGACTGATTTGATGACGGGACCAAGTACTCCGTACCCACATGACCAGAGAGGAATCCCCAAGGCTGTAAGGATTCTCTTGATGAGCGGACGAATGACTTCCCCGAGAACAGACGGCGAACAAGGCAGAGAACATCTGCGGATCTTAGTAGCCGGCCTGCGCATGACGTGCGTTATACGTAGAGCGGAAGAACTGTTGATCTGGATGTAGCATTGAAAATATCCTGACGTAGCAACAACAACCTGAACGGCTATAGGCTCAGGCTTCCGGAATGTGGGTGGTACCACGGGTGAATGTATATACAATCTCTCGTCCCTTTGTTTGCTTTTCATAAGCAAACAGGGCGAGGGATTTTTTTGTTTTCAAGTTGATTCTCCCTGTACACGGGAACGTAGAGTGTAGAACCAATCTGAAGAAACGGAGTGTTCGCCTTTATCACCGGATTTTTAACATTTCTAAATGTTAGATCAGGAAAATCCGGGGATAACAGCGATCGGAAGATGGTACTGCAATCGAAGTGGTCAAGTGTACAGTTAGAATTCACGTTTACAGAGAAAATCAATGCTGGAGGGATACAGATGGGTTTTCAGAAACCGACAGGAACGCAGGATTTGCTACCTGGAGTAGTGGAGAAGTGGCAGTATGTAGAAGAAAAAGCAAGGGATCTGTGTCGACGTTTTAATTATCGCGAGATCCGCACGCCGATTTTTGAGCAAACATCTTTGTTTGTACGCGGCGTAGGGGAAACGACAGATATCGTTGAGAAAGAAATGTATACCTTCGATGACAAAGGCAATCGCAGCATGACACTTCGTCCGGAAGGCACAGCTGGCGTAGTTCGCGCTTACGTAGAGAATAAGCTGTACGGCGAACCGGACGTGAGCAAGCTGTATTATATCGGTCCGATGTTCCGGTATGAGCGTCCGCAGGCTGGTCGTCAGCGTCAGTTTCACCAGTTCGGTGTAGAAGCTCTTGGTGCAGTTGATCCGGCAATTGATGCCGAAGTTATTGCGCTTGGTTATCAATTGTGTGTAGAGCTTGGTCTAAAGGATGTCAAAGTGGAAATTAACTCGGTGGGCAATGCAACTAGTCGGGCGGAATACCGCGAGACACTGCTTGGTTTCCTGAGACCAATGAAAGATACACTTTGCAAAGACTGCCAATCCCGGATGGAGCGTAACCCGCTGCGTGTACTGGATTGTAAGGTGGATCAGGATAAATTCGTTGGGGCTCCGTCCATCCTGGACAGCCTGGATGAAGAATCATTGAGTCATTTTGCCAAATTGCAGGCGTATCTGGACGATTTCGGCGTAGACTACGCGGTGAACAATCGTTTAGTGCGGGGACTCGATTATTACACGCTGACAGCATTTGAGTTAAAGGCACAAGGTATCGGAGCCATTGATACCGTTGGTGGCGGTGGAAGATACAATGGTCTTGTTGGTGATATCGGCGGACCGGATCAGCCGGGTATTGGCTTTGGTATTGGTCTGGAGCGTATTCAGCTCATTCTGGAACACCAGAATATTGAAGTAACTACACTCGCTCCGCTTGACGTGTATTTTGTCGCTCTGGGTGAGGCAGCTGATCGTGAGGTCAATCGACTGTTGTTTAAATTGCGTCAATCGGGCTTATCCGGCGAACGCGACTATCTGGGCCGTAAGATGAAAGCACAGATGAAATCAGCAGACCGCTTCAAAGCTCGTTATACGGCGATTCTTGGGGATGACGAACTGGAACGCGGTGAAATCTCACTTAAAGCGATGGATACCGGCGAGCAGCAGACTGTTAAGCTGGATGAGCTGGTGGCTACGGTACGCGGAAATCATTAAGAACCTACGTTGAAATGACAAGCTTAGAATCGGCAAGTGGCTATGGTGAATAGATATTCCGATTTCAAGGATGGTACTCTCCAGAGACAGCATGCCTTTCGAATATATCTTCACGTAACCGGAATGTGGAAGGCGGGCTACATGCTTGTCTTACACAGAACGGAAATTTCACATAAGAGGAGTTTGGTTATGAAAAGAAGTCATCATTGCGGGGCATTAACAGACGCACATATCGGTGAAACAGTAACATTGAACGGCTGGGTACAGACCCGCCGTGACCTGGGGGGCGTACTTTTTATCGATCTGCGTGACCGCAGCGGAATTGTACAAGTTGTTTTTAACCCGGCATATTCTGGTGAAGCATTGCAGATCGCAGATCGTGTACGCAGTGAGTATGTCATTGCGGTAACGGGTAAAGTGGTTAAACGTGATGCAGAGACTGTAAACAAAAACCTGCCGACAGGCGAGATCGAAGTTCAAATTACGGAAATCGAAGTGCTGAATGCAGCCAAAACTCCTCCGTTCTTCATTGAAGATGGGGTTGAGGTCGATGAGTCCCTGCGTTTGAAATATCGTTACCTGGACCTGCGTCGTCCGGAAATGTTTGAAACATTGAAGCTGCGCTCCAAAGCGTCCAAAGTATTCCGTGACTTCCTGGACGGAGAAGAGTTCGTTGAGGTGGAAACACCAATCCTGACCAAGAGTTCCCCGGAAGGTGCGCGTGACTATCTCGTACCAAGCCGTGTGCATGAAGGAGAATTCTTTGCCCTGCCACAATCCCCACAAATCTACAAACAATTGTTGATGGTTGGTGGACTTGAGCGTTACTACCAAATCGCTCGTTGTTTCCGTGACGAGGACTTGCGTGCAGACCGTCAACCGGAATTCACTCAAGTCGACATCGAGACGTCCTTCTTGCAACAAGATGACCTGTTACCAATGATGGAACAGTTGATGGCGAAATTGCTTCGTGAAACGAAAGGCATTGAGCTGGAATTGCCATTCCAACGGATTACGTATGCTGATGCCATGGGCAAATACGGTTCTGACAAACCAGATCTGCGTTTTGGCATGGAACTGGTGGAGATGAACGATATCGTAGCAGGCAGCGGTGTGAAGGTATTCGCTTCCGTCATTGAAAAAGGCGGCGAAGTGAAGGTACTGAACGCCAAAGGCTGCGGTACTTGGAGCCGTAAAGAGATCGATGATCTGGGACCATTCGCTGCACGTTACGGCGCTAAAGGTCTCGCTTGGATTCAAGTGAAAGACGGCGAGTTCAAAGGGCCAATCGTGAAGTTCTTTACGCCGGAAGAGATTGAAGCGGTTAAAGAACGTACAGGCGCTGAAGAAGGGGACTTGCTGCTCTTCTCCGCTGACACCAAAAAAGTGGTCGCTGATGTTCTCGGTGCCCTGCGTCTGAAAATCGGACGTCAACTGGGCCTGATCGATGACAGCAAATTCAAGTTTGCTTGGGTTGTGGACTTCCCGCTACTCGGCTATGATGAGGAAGCGAAACGTTATGTGGCGGAACACCACCCGTTCACACGTCCAAAAGACGAAGATGTACATTTGTTTGACACAGATCCGGGTGCAATCCGCGCTCAAGCCTACGACCTTGTACTGAATGGTTATGAAGTTGGTGGCGGTTCGATGCGTATCTACAAACGTGATGTACAAGAAAAAATGTTTGCTGCGCTTGGACTTACACCAGAAGTGGCTAACGATAAATTCGGTTATCTGCTCGAAGCATTCGAATATGGTACACCACCACATGGCGGTATCGCATTTGGTCTGGACCGTCTCGTAATGTTGCTGGCAGGACGCACAAATCTGCGTGAAACCATTGCCTTCCCGAAAACGGCGAGTGCAACTGATCTCTTGATGAATGCACCTTCCGAAGTGGATGGATCACAACTCGAACAACTTCACATCCGTGTAGCCCGTAAACCTGTCGCGGAAAAGAAATAAAGGAGGCATCGATTTTCAATGCTCCATCAATTTTCAAGAACAGAGCTTGCAATCGGACCAGAAGGTCTGAACACGCTCAGAAATAGCACGGTAGCCGTACTTGGCATCGGCGGTGTGGGCGGGATTGCTGTAGAAGCACTTGCCCGTAGCGGAGTTGGCCGAATCATCCTGATTGACAAAGATGTAGTGGATATTACGAACATCAACCGGCAAATTCATGCACTTACCACGACAGTAGGTCAGAAAAAAGCCGACTTGATGGTAGAACGTGTGAAATTGATCAATCCGGAATGCGACGCCATTGCGCTTAACATGTTTTATACGGAAGAAACGTATGAGGAATTGTTCAAGTACGATCTGGATTACGTACTGGATGCTTCCGATACGATTATCTACAAAATACATCTGATTAAAGAGTGTCTTAAACGCAAAATTCCGATCATCTCCAGCATGGGCGCTGCGAACAAAATGGACCCGACGAAATTCCAGGTCGCGGATATTTCGAAAACGTCCATGGACCCGATTGCCCGTGTAGTACGCACCAAGCTACGCAAAGACGGCATCAAAAAGGGCGTAAAGGTAGTATTCTCCACCGAAGAGCCACTCAAGCCACGTGCAGACGTGACGCAGAAGATCGTTCCCGAGAATGCGCCTGAGATTCGCAAAGCGAAACAGCCGCCGGCAAGTAACGCTTTTGTCCCGCCAGTAGCTGGTCTGATTATGGTCAGTGTTGCCGTGAAAGATCTGCTTGAAAAAGCAGAGAAGTCAGAGGCTTAAGCATACAACAGATCAAATCAATTAACATTGTATAAGATTAACCGATGAAGCGCGGGTGCTATGAGCACCTGCGTTTTTTGGTGTTTTTCTTTTTGCGCGCCGCATCTTCAATGGGGGATTCAATATGTCAGGATTACGTCATGTACTTCACTTTGAAAACGGTGTATGATATGTTGTGCTGCGCGAAATGATGATACATACATACTGATTTGCGGCGTATAGGTTCAACTTAACTTTTTACACGAGAATGGAGAGGGGAACAGAACAAATGAAACACGGGTGGTTGTCCAGACAACTGGGCATGGAACCAGAAGATCAGTGGAAGAAGGAAATTGTGGCTGGTGCCATATCCTATTTCGCGGTCGTTTACATTGTGATGGTGAATGCGAAGATTCTTTCCGATGCGGGTATGCCGTTGCAGGCAGCGATGGTAGGTACGTTGCTCACATCCATTGCAGGATGTTTGCTTATGGCTTTTGGAGGTAAATCACCAATTGTTGTGGTGCCCGGCATGGGAATAAATGCATTTTTCACATACACACTTGTGCACTCGATGAAGCTGACTTGGCAAGAAGCGCTGGCTGTAGTGGCTGTTACGGGTGCCCTGTTTGCTGTCGTTGCCTTTACGTCGTTATATAAAATGATCAGCGAAGCGATCCCGAAAAATTTGCAGCATGGCATCACGGTCGGGATTGGATTGTTTCTAACCTTTATCGGACTGCAAAAGAGCAGCATTGTGATTGCCCATCAGACAACGTTTGTTGCTATCGGACACTTTAATGATCCCAATGTTATTACAGCTTGCGTAACACTTGTGCTCGCCGTTATTTTATTTATCCGAAATGTTCAAGGCGGTTTGCTCATCAGCATTTTAATTGGGACAGGACTTGCTTACGTGCTCGGAGCTGTACATCCCGGCGAAGCGGTATCTGCTATGGAAGCACTGCGGCAATATGGCGGTCTGTTTGGTGAATTATCTCTGATGAAGCTGGCGGATATTGCATTCTGGATTGCTGTCTTTTTGCTACTGTTGATTGTTGTGTTTGAAAATATCGGGCTCATCACCGCGCAAACGAATATGATTGGTCGGCCGGAACGTTTCAAGGGCAGTCTGCGTGCACTGTCGGTTAGCACGGTGCTGGCAGGTATTTTGGGTAGTAGTCCACCCGTGGCAGCAGCGGAGACTACAGCGGGCATCGCGGCAGGTGGCCGTACAGGATTAACGCCGCTGGTAACAGCGGTGCTGTTCGGAGCCACCTTTTTCTTCATTCCGCTACTCGGGTATATTCCCGATAGTGCGATTGCACCTATTTTGATCATCATCGGCGGCTTGATGGTACAGGGTGTCAGAGATATGGATTTCAGCGATTTTACCGAAGCGTTTCCGGCGTTTCTGATTATGGTCATGATTCCTTTTACATATAGCATTGTGGATGGAATGGCTTTTGGATTTATCGCGTACCCGCTGGCAAAACTGGCTGCCGGAAAAGGAAAAGAAGTGCCTGTCGTCATGTATGGCATTTCGATTCTGTTCCTGGCGAACTTTATATTGCATGGTATTTTGTAAAACGAAACGAAAAGTGATGAGATAGAGAACGGGAGGAAGATGGATGGAAGAACAGGGAATGCAAGAACAGCAACACTCGGAGTCGAATAAGCCGAAAGTCGGACCAAAAGGATTCAAGGATTTTGTTAGACTGATCACTTCCACAAATCCGCCAAAATTGATTCTGACCGTGGCTCTCATCTTGACGTTGATTCAAACGACGGCGGGTCTCATCGTTCCCTTGATGACCAAAGGACTCATTGACGGACTGACGACATCAGCTCTAAATAAATCGGTTATTTTTCTGTTGCTAGGGGCGTTTGTGATCCAAGCCATAGCTTCAGGAATTAGCATCTATATGTTGAATTACGCTGGGCAGCGTGTCGTGGCGACGCTTCGCACGAAGCTGTGGAACAAGGTACTGTCACTTCGCATGCCATATTTCGACCGCAATCGTACAGGGGATACGATGAGCCGCATCACCAATGATACCAGCCAAATTATGACGTTAATCGCAGATTATCTCGTGTCCTTTGTCTCCAACATCGTTGCGGTAATTGGCGGAGTAGCGCTACTCTTTTATCTGGATTGGGTAATGTCTCTCATTATTCTAAGCCTGGTGCCGCTGACCATGCTGATCTTGTTGCCTGTGGGCAGAAAAATGTACAAAATCTCCAAAAAACAGCAGGACGAGATGGCTGGACTGACGTCGGTGCTCAGTCAGGTGATTAGTGAAATTCGCTTGGTCAAGGCATATGGAACCGAGAAGCAGGAATCCGAGGCGGGAGATTCCCGCATTCGTAAAATGTTTGCTTTTGGATTACAGGAAGCACGTATTCTTGCTTTGATCGGGCCTTTGTTTACTTTTGTTATGACGGCTGTGCTCGTTGTTATTCTAGGTGTCGGGGGGATGCGGGTTGCTTCGGGGCTATTGTCGCCGGGGGAACTGGTTGCGTTCATTCTGCTACTGTTCCAGGTTATTATGCCTATGGGACAGTTCACAACGTTGTACTCACGTTTGCAAAAAGTCGTAGGAGCTACTGAACGAATTCAGGCGATTCTGGCGGACGAGGAAGAACCGGATCACAGCACAAAGCTTGCTCCGCAAGGCAATGAAACGATTGCGTTTCACGATGTACATTTCTCTTATGTTACAGGCGAAGAAGTGCTGCATGGCATTCATCTAACGGTGCCGACTCGCAAAGTAACAGCGATTGTGGGTCCGAGTGGAAGTGGTAAGTCTACGCTGTTCTCACTGCTGGAGCAGTTTTACTTGCCCGATTCGGGTCACATTTCGTATGGGGGAGAAGCGATAACAACGTATTCCCTCGCTTCCTGGCGTAGCAAAATTGGCTATGTATCACAAGAAAGTCCACTTATGGCAGGTACGATTAAAGACAATATCACGTATGGTCTCAATCGTGAAGTAACCATGGATGAGATCAGAAGAGCCGCGGAGATGGCCTATTCGGCTGACTTTATCGACAAACTGCCACAAGGCTTTGACACCGAAGTGGGCGAACGCGGAATGAAGTTATCCGGGGGCCAGCGTCAGCGGATCGCTATTGCCCGTGCGTTGCTGCGTAGCCCCGATATTCTGATGCTGGATGAAGCCACCTCCAGTCTGGACAGTACCTCCGAGTACGAAGTTCAACAGGCGTTATCCAATCTGATGGAGGGCAGAACCACCATTGTGATCGCACATCGATTGTCTACAGTTGTGGATTCCGATCAGATTGTGGTGTTGGAACATGGGCACGTGACCGGAACAGGAACTCACGCAGAATTGATCCATACGCATCCCGTATACCGGGAGCTTGCGCAAAAACAGTTTGTGGCCCAGGACGGAGATGGCAATGCAAGCAGCAATGGAGAAATACGAAACACATAGTAATGCTCGCTCGACAGAGGGATGAGGATCGAAGGACTCTGCTGAGAGCGATATCTGTGAAGGTATCGCTCAACAGAGTCCTTCTTTTTATGGTAAGGACTTCATGATTCGTTCTGCTCATATAGAAAATCGATATGGCTTTCAGTTGCCCTTTGTGATATATTGGATATCCTTTTGTATTGCGCGATCTACAGCGATGCAGAGCAAACAACTATTCTTAGGAGGTAACTGAAACATGTCAGACAGCTTTCAAAGTGCCTATCAAGAAGAAGAGTACAGGTTAGCGCGAACGATGGAAGAAGTGGACCGCCAGCTTGAACGGCTGCGGAACTTTCCGGTGTATACCGGTCACGATTTCACGGAACAAGTGCTGGAAGCCGGACGTGAAGAACGCCGGAATGCCTTGTCCAAGAGCGCGCAACAACCCTATTTCGGACGCTTGGATTTCGAAGAGCAGGGCAGTGGTGAACGGAAACCGCTGTATATTGGCAAAATCGGCGTAGACCGCGAAGAGATCGGTGAGCATCCGCTTGTGATCGATTGGCGCGCTCCTGTCGCGAGCCTGTTTTACTCTTTTACCGGAGGAGAAGCCTCTGCAACGTATGAAGCCCCTGAAGGGCTGATTGAAGGTTTGGTGTATTTGAAACGAAATGTCGTGATCCGTCAGCGCATACTGGAACGTGTGGCAGATACGTATAACCGGGACAGTGACCAGCCGGCCGTATCCGATGAATTCCTCGTGTACCGCCTTGGTGAAAACAAGGACAATAAGCTGCGGGACATCGTATCCACGATCCAGGCTGAGCAAGATCAGATCATTCGGGCGGCGAGAAACACCGCATTGATCATTCAGGGGGTCGCCGGATCAGGGAAAACCACAGTGGCCCTACATCGCCTTGCTTTTTTGCTGTACCAGTACAAGGAGCAGGTGTCGGCGGAGAAAATGGTTATTTTTGCACCCAACCATATGTTTCTGGATTACATCTCCGATGTATTGCCAGAGCTTGGTGTAGGGGATATTCAGCAGCAAACCTTTCCCGATTGGGCGATGAATCTGCTAGGGCTGGATATGCCGCTTGCAGATGCGTCAGAGACGTTGCAGACGTGGTTTGAAACCCCTGCTACTCGGCCTGAACTGAATGATGATGTCCCTGGACGTTACAAAGGCTCAATTCGTTTCATGGAACTGATTCGGGAGTGGTTGTCTGGGATGGAAGAAGCATCTGTGCCGGATGGTGATTTCAGTCCATGGGACGGTGCGGTGCTCAGTAAACAGGAAATCGATAGCTGGTTTGGGACGGAGTACAAACATTATCCGCTGGCCAAACGCAAAGAACGGGTCATGGCACGGGTTCACCGCTGGATCGAGATGGAATTGAAAAAGCCCATGCCAGAAACGGTACGTAAAGAACGTAAGAAAAAGGCAGCAACCCGGGAGAAATCCTATGCCAAAAAGTGGCCTGAGTACAATCCGCTGACGTTGTATAAACAACTGTTCAAGGCGGCAAAAGGCGGGTCTGTGCCTGCTGAGCTAAGTAGCTTGATACCCAAAGCGATCATGAAACAAACCGGTGCAGACCTGAAACAAGATGTCATTCGGGAAGAGGATCTTCCGGCACTGGTTTATATCCATACGCTGGTGCATGACATTGAAGGAGCGGAGCGTTTTGACCACGTTGTCATTGACGAAGCCCAGGATTTCTCGCCATTTCATGTTGCGCTGCTGGATCAGTTTGTGAAAGGACATTCTTTTACTATTCTGGGAGACTTGTCTCAAGGCATTCATGAGTACCGTGGTGTTCATGCTTGGGAAGAGATGAGTTCACTGTTTCCAGAGGAACAGAATGCGTATTTTGCCTTAACCCGAAGCTATCGTTCCACGATGGAAATTATTGATTATGCCAATACCATCCTGGAGCAGGGTGTGAAGAGTGGGATTACGGCGATTCCCGTGTTCCGGAGCGGTGATCCGGTGCGTACGCTTGCATACGGGAGTGAAGGAAGGACGCGGAGTTTAGAGCGGGCGCTGAAGATGCTTACCTCGAAAGATTATCGTACGGTGTCCATCCTCACGCGAACATTGCATGAAGCCGAAGAACTCCATCGCGAGCTTCAGAAGGCGGGCTGGGATTTGAACCTGATCGATGGCGGCAAAAAGCAGTACAGCGGCGGACATTCCATTTTGCCAGTGTATCTGTCCAAAGGGCTTGAATTCGATGCGGCTATCGTCGCTGACGTTGATCAGCAGCACTATTTGCCTGGCGCCGGTGATGCGAAGCTACTCTATGTCGGCTGTACACGGGCTCTGCATGAATTGTGGTTATTCCACGACGGTAGCATGCCGGCGTATGCCGCAGCAACGCATAATCCCGAAGGTGAACAGGTTACGATTCAAGGCTGGCCTGATGAGACTGTTTTATAGATAAATAGATCACATAGTACTAAGCTATATAGATATAAAGGCATGACGCAGGTTAACCCTGACGCATGCCTTTTTTGTATAGGAAGATGAAGGTAGGTTTCTTATAGGGAGGTTACAGTGGGAGATACGTCTTGTTTTTTCTTAGCTGAACGGCGGTTCACTAGATAGATGCCCACCCCGATGAGTACGCCTCCAGCCCCGACAAACCATTGAACCTCCTCACCTAACAAAACCCAGCTTGAAAGCACACCGAAGAACGGTGCGAGAAACAGGTAACTGCTGGTCTGGGCGGGATCACTGTGCTGTAATAGATAAAACCAGAGGGAAAACTGCAGGATGGAACAAATCAGCGTTAGATATAACAACGATATGATGGAAACTGTAGTTACTGTAAAATGAGGCTGCTCCGTCCATAAACTTAGCAAAAGTAATGCTACACCTCCGGCAAGCATCTGATAAGCCGTGAGCACGAACGTATCATATCCATTACCCCAGCGCTTAATCAGGAGTGTGGATACGGCAAATGAAATTGCTCCGCCAAAACCGATCCAGGTTCCGGGGGTGAAGCTCATATGCCATCCAAAGGTAAACAAAATGCCGACAAACCCAACAATTACGCCAATCCACTGGCTTAATCGATATCTCAGGTTATATAGTAGCGCACTTAGAACAATGACGATTAATGGATTCGTAAAGGTAATAATGGCCGATTCACCAGATGAAATCCAGTTCATGCTGTAATAGGCGCAGCCCATCACCCCGGCGGATTGGAACAAGCCGATGAGCACGATTCTACCCCAAGCTCGCCATCCCCTCGGTAAGCGTTGCTTACGCAGGGCCAGGGCCATCAAACCACCAGCAAGGATGTACCGCAAGCCCATCAATAGAAACGGTGGTGCGTAACTGAGTCCTATTTTACCTACAGGAAAAGAAGTCCCCATAATGAGCGTTGTCACGATAATCAATATGATGTATTTGACTGGGTTTAAGGAAGTGGGTACGCGTTCCGCCCTAGCTGGATTATGAATTGTTGCGCTCATAATGTCTGTCCTCCATCGACAGTAATAAGTTGTCCTGTCATGGACCGCTGTTCAAGAGCAGCGCAGACCATGTGGGCGATGTCCTCCGGCTGAGCGATTTGCTGTAGTAACAATTGTCCCCCGAGTTGGTGCATTCGTTCCTCATTGCCAGCCCACCAACGTGTGGAGACAGCTCCGGGAATGATGGCATTCACCCGAATGTGTGGTGAGAGTGCATGAGCCAGAGATAGGGTGAGGCCATGGACTGCGGCTTTGGATACAGCATAGGGAAGAGAAGAACCCGAACCAGTGCTGCCAGCAATACTACCCATATTAACAATGGCACCTCCACCGGCCTGCTTCATTCCTTCTGTTACGGCACGAGCACAATAAAACATACCTTTCACATTCACATCCATCAATTCATTCCAGATATCATCTGTGACGGCTTCCAGATTGCTGAGGGCAATATGATGGGTCATGCCCGCATTGTTTACAAGGTCAGTTATGGGGCCATAGATTTCGGTTACTTTTGTGACCATTTGGCGAACCTCTTTATCATTTGCAATATTCCCCTGAATGGAAAATGCTTGCCCGCCTTGATTGAGGATATGCTGAACGGTTTCTTCTGCGGCCTGCTGTGATCGGGAATAGCTCAATGCGACCCGTGCACCGCGTTCAGCTAGCAAGGTACTGACCGCCCGGCCTATACCTGTTCCTCCGCCTGTAATGAAAACCACTCTATTGGTCCAGTATGTCATTTCGAACACTCCTTCTTTGCTTTCAACCATCTCAATGACGAATGAAATTCAATTGAATATGTCATCATTGTAGTACGGTCAGGCAAGAGAGTATAATGATTACAAATGAACTGGATATCATTTTGAGTGATGTCAGAGTGGAGGCATGATGGAGAGCGGAGATCTTCGAATATTTCAATGTGTAGCCCAGGTAGGAAATCTGACCAGAGCTGCAGCCAAGCTGGGATACGTTCAATCCAACGTCACGGCACGCATCAGGCACTTGGAAGCGGAGGTAGGCACACCATTATTTATCCGTCACAATCGGGGAATGACGTTGTCTCCAGCGGGACAAACGCTACTAACTTACGCTGATAAAATCATTGGTCTGTTGAACGATGCATCCAAAGCGCTCCAGGCCACCAATACACCCTCTGGCCCTTTGCAAATTGGTTCCATACAGACGGCCGCTGCGGTAAGGTTACCGCGTCTTCTCGCATCGTATTACAGCCAGTACCCGGACGTGTCACTAGGGCTGGCTACAGGTCATTCACAAATGCTCATTGATCAGGTTATCGGATACGAATTGGAAGGCGCGTTTATTGGCTGTTCTTGCGACCATCCTGATATTAAATCCTTGGATGTGTTTGATGAGGAACTTTTTGTTATCTCGTCTCCAAGTCTGCAAGAGGAGGAATTGGTTCGAAAGCCGATATTGGTTTACAGCATGGGGTGCTCTTACCGTAAAATTTTGGAGGACTGGATGCTTCTGAGCGGTATTCATCGACCGGTAATTATTGAATTCGGGACGCTGGAGGCCATTGTCAGTGGTGTAACCTCCGGAATGGGCATTTCCTTACTACCTGAAATCGTCATACGGCAGCAAGTTCAAAACGGTTTGTTATGTAAACATGCTCTTCCTGCCGGAATGAACCGTATGATGACAAGGTTTATTACCCGCAAGGATGCGTTTGTCAGCAGTGCCCTTGGCGCATTTATGGCAATGCTACCGCAGGGATGTGATATGATAGGAAGTGGAGATTCATTGGTTGAGAACAGTTCGGAAAAAGCACTCTTACATGGCAAGTGATGCTTGAGATGCGCACTATGATTGGCAACCCTTTAAGGAAGTGATAAACCCATGGATTTATTTTCGTTTCAACAGGATACACAACCACAGGCCAGATTGTTAGCAGACCGTATGCGGCCTCAGCATCTGGATGAATATATTGGACAGGAACAGATCATCGGCCCTGGAAAACTTCTACGCCGGGCCATTGAGGCGGATCAGATCTCATCCATTCTACTGTACGGCCCGCCAGGATGTGGCAAGACCACGCTTGCTCACATCATCTCACAGCACACTCAAGGACAATTCGTGCGACTGAATGCCGTGGATGCCTCTGTGAAGGATGTACGCGAAGTAATTGAGCAAGCGCAGACGAATAAACAACTGTATGGAACCAAAACGATTCTTTTCCTCGATGAGGTACATCGTTTTAACAGTTCACGCCAGGATGCATTGCTACCAGCGGTGGAGAAGGGCACCATCATTTTTATCGGGGCAACGACAGAGAACCCCTTCCATTATGTAAACGGAGCCTTGATGAGTCGTTCCACCCTGTTTCAACTGGAATCCTTAAATAAGGAGCATTCCCTGATTGCGATGCGCAGAGCGCTAAGTGATGCGGATAAAGGCCTTGGGTTTATGGATCTGAAAGCTGAGGATGAAGCGCTGGCGCATATTGCCACGATGGCGAATGGTGATATTCGCCGTGCCCTCAATGCTCTTGAGCTTGCCGCGCTAACGACACCGCCTGAGCAGGATGGATCAGTTCACATCACACTGGCTGTTGCGGAAGAATCGATCCGTCGTCCCATTGTCAAGGCAGATGAGTCTACACAGTATGACGTATTATCCGCTTTTCACAAAAGCATTCGTGGTTCGAGCGATGCGGCACTATTCTGGTTTTTGTACGCGGTGGAGAAGCTCGGTATGGACCCTATGACGTTTATCCGACGCCTGATTGCAGCAAGCAGTGAAGACATTGGACTGGCGAATCCACAGGCGATGACTCAGGCAATTGGAGCACTTGATGCGTACCGAAATAACGGCTGGCCGGAGGCCAAGCTAAATATTGCGCAAGCCATTTTGTTTGCAGTGGAAAGTCCGAAGTCCAATGCGGTATATACTGCGATATCCAAAGCGATGAGTGCCATTGATGAGGTGAAGTCGGCCGAAGTGCCGATGCATTTGAGGGATACCCATTACTCTGGTGCCGCGAAGCTGGGACATGAAGGATACCAGTATCCTCATAACTACCCTGGACATTACGTAAAACAGGAGTATCTGCCTAAACAGCTGTCTCGAAGAGTATTTTACGAGGCGACAGAGCAGGGGAATGAGTCGAAGATCAGGCTGAATCAACAGCGGCGCAGGGAGCTGTAAGGATGAAAGAGTTAGCATATATCGGGGCCGGAGGGTTTCTGGGCACGTTAACCAGGTACACCATTCAACTGATGCTCCCCTCGGCTAATACAGGTTTTCCATGGGCAGTGCTGTTGATCAATGCGATTGGCAGCCTGTTTTTGGGCTTTTTTTTTACCATGGCTATTCCGGAAAAAATAACACCTCAGCTCCGCCTTGCCATCGGCACAGGGTTTACTGGAGCTTTCACGACCTTTTCCACATTTACACTGGATATCGTTCGTTTATCGGAGAGCGGCGAATGGATCAAAGCCGCGGTTTATCTCCTTTTAAGTGTAGTGGCAGGACTGGTGCTCTGCGCCCTTGGTATCAAGCTGGGCAACCGAATGTTAAGTACCTCCCCCAAAGAGGGTGATGCCTAATGATGATCTGGATTGGACTAGCAGGTGTGTTAGGCGCACTACTCCGTTATAGTCTGGGAAAGGTTGTCTCCGGCAAACTTGGCACGGCTTTTCCTTGGGGAACGTGGGTAATTAATATCAGTGGCTCTGTTATTCTAGGAATGTTATATGGCGGGCATCAGACGGGAACTGTACCAGACGAGATGTGGGTAGTATGGGGAACCGGCTTCTGCGGAGCGTACACCACCTTTTCTACCTTTGGGTATGAAACATTAACGTTGATGGGACAGAAAAGACAAGCCAAAGCGGTTATGTACGTGGTAAGTTCTGTCGTGGTGGGGGTGCTAGGTTGTCTGGCAGGAGTCTGGCTCACTGCATAAATTAAATATTTAAATTTTTTTGCAAAAAAAAGCAGGAAAAAAGCCATCCTTCATGGTATTACATGAAAGACGGCTTTTTTTGTAGGAATACATGGAATTGACTCGCTCATGCTGTGCATAATGATAACAGTCAATCCGTCATGGATGTCCGGCATGTTATTGCATGGCCGGTACGGGTACTTTCTGCACCTGATCAATCGTACCACCGCCGAGGCAAACCTCTCCGTCGTAGAAAACAACGGCTTGTCCTGGCGTGATCGCTTTTTGCTGTTGATCAAACTGTACATCCACACTACCGTCCTCCTGCCAGGTCAATGTAACGCCCTGATCCGGTTGACGATAACGGAATTTTGCTGTGCAGCGGTACGGCACATTAGGAGTGCGGTCTGCACCTGCAATCCAGTTTACGCCTGTAGCCGTCAGACCTGTGGAGTACAAGCTAACATGAGCGTCGCCCTGCACCACAAGCAATTGATTTTTCTCCAGGTTTTTATCTGCAACAAACCAAGGCTCGCCGTTGCCGGAACCGCCAATGCCAAGTCCTTGACGTTGACCGAGCGTGTAGTACATGAGACCGTCGTGACGGCCTTTAACTTCACCAGTTACGATATCAACCATGTCTCCGCCTTTGGCTGGCAGATAGTTGCTCAGGAACTCCTTGAAGTTGCGTTCGCCGATAAAGCATACACCTGTGCTATCTTTTTTCTTGGCTGTGTAGAGACCGGCAGCTTCAGCAATTTTGCGTACCTCCGGTTTAGGCAGGTGACCAATCGGGAACATGGCTTTGGATAGTTGCTTTTGATTAAGAGCATTCAGGAAGTAAGTCTGATCTTTGTTGTTGTCCACACCGCGCAACAATTTGAACGTGCCGTCCTCTTCAATGAGGCGCGCATAATGGCCAGTAGCTACATAATCTGCGCCGAGATCCAGCGCTTTGTTCAGGAACTCACCGAATTTGATCTCACGGTTACACATGACATCCGGGTTCGGCGTACGACCCGACTTATATTCATCAAGGAAATAGGTAAATACTTTATCAAAGTATTCTTTCTCGAAGTTGACAGTGTAGTACGGAATGCCGATCTGTTCGCACACCCGGCGCACATCCTCTGAATCTTCTTCAGCGGTGCAATGGCCGAACTCGTCCGTATCATCCCAGTTTTTCATGAAAATGCCGATGACATCGTAACCTTGCTCTTTCAGAAGCAATGCGGTAACCGATGAATCCACACCTCCGGACATGCCAACGACGACCCGTGTATTTTCATTTGCTTTGGACATCGTTATCACCATTTCTATATATAAATGTGTTTCGTTACTATTCTAGCATAACCCGACCGAACTTACGATACACCCGGCCAATTTTGGATAGTGTCCACTCCAGGCGCACATTTTGCAATATCGTCAATCTTTCTTTTCCATAACGTATGCAGATATGTTAACATTACTTGAGGGTTATGATCGGAATACGGAGGATTAGAAGGTCGAGGCCTATTTTCCCTGAGGTTCGTGTGGCGAAATCACGGAATTAACGGTCATGAACCACATAGAGAAACAGCTTGAAGCAATAGAGCTTGAGAACAGTAAACACATACGTTCCATCCTTGTTTTTCTGAAAATTGAAAGAGGTGACTCCTTTGAAAATATCGACAAAAGGCCGTTACGGCCTCACTATTATGATGGAGCTGGCCGCAAGAACCGGCGAAGGTCCAACATCCTTGAAGAGCATTGCCGAGCGCAACCAGCTCTCGGAACATTATCTGGAGCAACTGATTGCGCCACTGCGTAATGCTGGCCTAGTTAAGAGTATCCGCGGCGCATATGGCGGTTACATTCTGGCGGGTGATGCTGCAACCGTGACCGCAGGGGATGTCATTCGTGTACTGGAGGGACCAATTTCACCAGTAGACTTTACGGAAGAAGATGACCCGGCAAAGCGTGATTTGTGGTTGCGCATCCGTGATAGCATTGCAAATGTACTGGATTCGACGACATTGAAAGATCTGATTACGTTTGAGGATCAGGAGAAGAAAGATTCCTACATGTTCTATATTTAGGCCAGGATATGAGTGATCATCCAGACGACACACTAAAGCCCCCAAATAAATGGGGGCTTTAGCCGTGACAACAGAGATAAAGGCATTTTACGTGATAAATCCGATGTATAAATGGCCTTGTTAATTGAATTGGAGCGTAAAACCCTGAGTGAGATGAACATATGTAAATACGTACTATGTTAAGACAAGGGAATCGCTCGCTCATTCGGAATTAGATTAATGTTTAACCGCCAGGCAAAGCATTCCACTAACGGCTTTGAAGTGACTCTATATCTGCTTCAAGGCGTTTAGTAATATCGAGCGTTTCCAGAACAGCTTGCTGGAGCAGTGGAATATTTTTGGTCTGTTCTTCAATGACATTGAGTCTCTTGTCGAAAGAATCGAGCCGTTCATCCATATGATCTAAGCGTTTATCAACCTGATCAAAACGTTTATCTACTTGATCTAAGCGTTTATCCACAGTATCAAACCGTTTGTCCATCTGTTGTAGCTGATTCAGGATTTGACCAAGAATTGCATCACTCATGCTCTTTTCTCTCCGTTCAAAGTTTTATTTTTACATTATACACGAAGATGCGACATGTTCGCATTTGATTAATTTGTCAATCGGGCTTTTCTATATGAGACTAAGAAGTGCAATGACTTCATACAATCCAACACCAACGGGGTGATATCGATGAATCGTATATATTTAGATCACGCCGCATCGACACCTATGCATCCACGCGTTGCAGAAGCGATGATGAACGTGATGACAGGGCAATATGGTAATCCATCCAGCATTCATGCCTTTGGGCGTGAAGCCAAACGCACGGTCAGTGGAGCAAGAGACAGTATCGCGGCATCTTTGGGATGTAAACCGGACGAGCTTGTATTTACAGGTGGCGGGACAGAGAGCGACAATCTGGCGATTTTCGGGGCGGTTGCTGCCAGAGCGGATAAAGGCAAACATGTGATTACGACGGAGATTGAACATCATGCTGTACTTCATTCATGTCAAGAGCTTGAGCGGCAGGGTTACGATGTGACCTATCTGTCTGTGGACAAATCTGGGTGCATCAAGCTGGAGGAACTGCGTGAAGCCATCAGGCCTGAAACTGTGCTGATCACAATGATGTATGCCAACAACGAAGTAGGCACGATTCAGCCGATTCGTGAGGTTGGTGAACTCGCGCGTCAGCATGATATTTTATTTCATACAGATGCGGTTCAAGCACTGGGTAGCCAGCCCATTTCCTGCAGAGACTTGCCTGTAGATCTGATCAGCTTCTCTGCGCACAAGATTAACGGACCCCAGGGTGTGGGTGCGCTGTATGTCAGACGTGGTGTAACATTGGAAGCCAGATCACATGGTGGATTACAGGAACGACAACGTCGTGCAGGAACAGAGAACATGGCGGGGATCGCAGGCTTTGCCGAGGCGCTCAAGATCATTACCGAGAATGCGGAAGAGCATCTGCAGCATGCGCTGGAATTAAAAAAAATCCTGCTGGATCAGCTTGCCATTCATGTTGGGGCAGAACATTTTCATGTCAACGGACATCCCGAGTACACGCTCCCCAATATCCTCAATATCAGCTTTCCCGAGGTATCTACCGAAACGATGCTGATGAACCTGGATATGGAGGGCATCGCTGTAGCCAGTGGTTCAGCTTGTACTTCTGGTTCCCTGGAAGTATCCCACGTACTCAAAGCGATGAACTTGCCAGAAGCATTTTTGCAGTCTGCGATTCGATTTAGCTGGGGTTTGGGTAATACTACAAAAGAAATCATCACAACCGCCGAAAAAATTGGAACCATTCTTCAACGGCTACGTAATAGACCTTAAGGGGCTCTTTACACATGGAACAGAAGGAGGGGAGAAGTTCCATTTTCATCGGTTGGATAGAAGCGGTTTGATGATCGGCGTCTGATTGCCACTCATCAACTTTGGGCATACCTAGCAATAGCGCCGCGCCTATACAATGTGAAGAAGATGAGGGGGACCCAGCGATGAAGCTTCAGGAAATGATCGGACTTGCCGTTTTTGATGTTGAGGATGGGAAGCAGGTCGGTAAAATCCAGGATTTCATTGTGAATGATGATTGGGAGATTGAAGGCATTGAACTTGAGAATAAAGGCCTGTTTACCAATCATGTCAAAATGGTGCAATGGGAAGATATCGTTGCCTATGGCGAAGACGCCGTCATGATCCGTAATCAACAGGCTGTCCGCAAGACGGGGGCCGACGACATAAAATACACATACCTCCTTGGTCGTTCTAAATTAAAGGAGATGTCCGTGCTCACCGAAGAAGGTTTGCTGCTCGGACGTGTCTCCGATGTTTATTTTGACCAGGAGTTGGGAAATACAATAATAGGGATTGAAATTACGGACGGTTTTGTGTCCGACCTAATCGAGGGCCGTAAATGGCTGCCATGTACAAGTGATATGTCTATCGGGGAAAGTGCCATTATGGTACCGCCGCTGAGTGAACAGCGCTTGGAAAATGCCATTCATTCTGTTAATGGATAGGTGAATGAATATGAAATGTCCAAATTGTAGTTCGAAAGATATCGGAAAAATTGGCTCCCATCAGTTTTATTGCTGGGGATGCTTTATTGAGTTAACGGTAAACGGTGAGAAAATGTCTGTGTATCAGGTGGAAGAGGACGGCACGTTAAGCTCTCTGGATGATCTGTTCTTCGGAGAAGAGTTGCCACAAGACTTCCCACAAATTCACGCTTCTTCTTAATACGCGGTTTAACTTCCTCTATATGCGGTTTCATGACAATACATGTCATTTAATGATGTCGCAATCTGGCGACAGATGGATATAGATGTAGTTACATAGTGGTCAGGAAGCATATGGTTGATTATATGAGGCAATGACTCATAAAATTCGCTTTCCTCTTTTTTAGAGGGGAGCGTTTTTTTATTATTCAAGCTTAATATAGAATACCAATTTCAGAACACCGAACATATTCTTGCTCCCTTCCTCTTTCTCATTTACCACATCTGCACGGAGTTAATAAAAAATCCCTCTCCTACATATACTGACTTTCAGAGCCAGTCCATATACTGAACTGTAGAGGCAGTCCAAAGGGGAGAATCGAAATGGAGCAACTAACCAAAAATAAAATGTTTCGTTACGCGATCTGGCTCTTGCTCGGATTGATCATTTTATATTTTATCTGGCTGTTACGGCCGTTATTATTACATATCTATGGATTTTTGAAAACGGTACTGGCCCCATTCATCGTTGCACTGATCATATCTTATGTACTTAACCCGATAGTAAGCATGCTTGGCGGGCGCAAAGTTCCGCGTTCCATTGCGGTTTTGTTAATCTATGCTTTTTTTCTGACCTGTATCGGAGTCATCTTAATGAATGTTATTCCTGTCCTGATTGAACAATTGGAAGAGTTAAATGAACATATGCCGGAACTATCGATGCGGGCGCAAAGCCTGATGAACAGTATGGATCACAAATTAATGCCGCCAAGCATACGCACAGGCATGAACAGCTGGTTTTTTCAGATGGAAGACCGGCTTACGCAAGGGATCACCGTGCTGATGGACAATATCGGAGCAACGATCAATGTGCTGTTTAACGTATTCATCGTGCCGTTTCTGATTTTTTATATGTTAAAGGATTTTGATGTATTTGAACGCACGGTAGTGGCTTATCTACCTCGTTCTCGCCGTAAAGCCATTGTTTCCGTGATGAAAGAGATCGACACCGCACTTGGGAACTATATCCGGGGACAATTTATCGTCTGTGTGATCGTGGGTATCTTCGCATACATCGGATATATCGTGATCGATATGCCTTATGCTCTGCTTCTGGCAAGTATTGTGGCGGTATTCAACATTGTGCCGTATCTGGGGCCTTTTTTGGGGGCGGCACCTGCAGTGGTGATGGCTTCAACGGTTTCTTTCAAAATGGTACTTCTGGTCATCGCGGTGAATACACTCTGCCAAGTGCTGGAGAGCAATGTGGTTTCCCCGCAGGTGGTTGGACGAACGCTGCATTTGCACCCTCTTTCGATTATATTTGCGCTTCTGGTCGGGGGAGAGCTGGCGGGGATTGTCGGTCTTATTCTAGCAGTACCGGTCTTTGCCGTGTTGAAGGTCATCGTGCAACACTTCTTCGCCTATTACATCAAGCGGAGAACCGAGTAATCAAATAGGCAGAGTGCGACAGGAAATTATCTGGAATCGCCTCAGAAGGCGCGTTGACACTGGGTAACTCTATCGATATAATGAGGGTGTATGTTTACTAAATTAAAATCGATGATGAAATGAAGTATGCCGAGGGTTCCTTTCCTCAGAGAATAGACTTCTTCGAATTCAGACACGTGCTGAGTTCGCTGGCTGGGAGAGTCTTGAAAGTTGAAGCGGCAGAAAGCTGATTTCGGAGTGCAGGACAACCCTGCCGGGCGCGACCGTTACTCGCATGAACGAGGCGATTGTTCGTTTATCCTTCCAATGACGGGAGATGAACCCTTTCAATAAGGGGAGATGAACAATAACCAGGGTGGTACCGCGATAACATCGTCCCTGATCATTCAGGGGCGTTTTTTGTGTTTATTTTTACACATGCGTTACCAAAAAAATGTACAAAACAATCTGTTAACCAACCGGGGCGATCTCGCTGCGGAACTTATAATTTGATGGGGGCAACCAGTATGAAAGCTAGTGAAATCCGATCCAAATGGATCCAGTTTTTTGCAAGTAAAGGCCACAAAATTGAACCAAGCGCGTCGCTTGTACCACACAATGATCCTTCCCTGTTGTGGATTAACGCAGGTATGGCACCGCTGAAACCTTACTTTGACGGACGGGAGAAGCCGGAGAACCCACGTCTGGCAAACTCGCAAAAATGTATCCGTACCAACGATATCGAGAATGTCGGCAAAACGCGCCGTCACCATACGTTCTTTGAAATGCTTGGTAACTTCTCCATCGGTGATTACTTCAAGGAAGAAACGGTGACTTGGGCTTGGGAATTTCTAACGAGCAAAGAGTGGATCGGATTTGATCCGGATCGCCTGTCCGTTACCGTATACCCGGAAGATGAAGAAGCCTTCAAGCTATGGAATGAAAAAATCGGACTGCCGGCTGAACGCATCATCAAGTTAGACGAAAATTTCTGGGATATCGGCGAAGGCCCATGTGGACCTTGTACTGAAATCTTCTATGACCGTGGGGAAGCTTACGGTAACGATATGAACGATCCTGAAATGTATCCAGGTGGAGAGAACGAGCGTTATCTGGAAGTGTGGAACCTTGTATTCTCGCAATTCAACCATAACAAAGACGGTAGCTACACGCCTCTTCCGAACAAAAACATTGATACAGGTGCGGGGCTGGAGCGTTTTGCATCCATTCTGCAAAATGTAGATTCCAACTTTGACACGGATCTGTTCCAACCGATGATTCAGAAAACGGCTGCACTGGCAGGCGTTAAATATAATGACAGCGTTGAGATTGATGTTGCGCTCAAAGTCATTGCCGATCATATCCGTACCGTGGCATTTGCTGTAGGTGATGGCGTACTGCCAAGCAATGAAGGCCGCGGATATGTCATTCGCCGTTTGTTGCGCCGTGCCGTTCGTTACGGTAAAGTATTGGGCCTGGATCGTCCGTTCCTGTATGAGCTGACAACGACTGTTGGTGAAGTGATGGGCATGTACTATCCTGAAGTGGTAGAGAAGCAAGAATTTATTGCCAAAGTGATCAAAACCGAGGAAGAACGTTTCCACGAAACGTTGTCAGACGGACTTTCCATTCTGGCAGATATCAGTGCTGCAGCCAAATCCGAAGGACGTACAGTGATTAGCGGACCAGAAGCATTCAAACTATACGATACGTACGGATTCCCGTTTGACCTGACTGAGGATTATGCGTCGGAACATGGTCTGACCGTAGATCGTGATGGCTTCGATGCATCCATGCAAGAGCAACGTGATCGTGCGCGTGCAGGGCGTCAAGAGAACGAAAGCATGAAGATTCAAGGTGGACCGCTGGCTGACCTGGAGGTTAAAAGCGAGTTTGTTGGATATACTGACCTTTTGACGGAAGCAAAAGTGGTAGCCATTGTTACCGGAGATGCTCTTGCAGACTCTGTAGGAGAAGGACAGACTGCTCAGGTTATTCTGGATCAAACGCCATTTTATGCAGAAAGTGGCGGTCAAGTCAGTGACCAAGGCGTGCTTCGTAGTGCAAGTGCTGTAGCAACTGTTCAAGGTCTGTTTAAGGCTCCGCAAGGACAGCACGTGCATGTGGTGACGATTAAGTCCGGTGAGCTTCGTGTGGGCGATGTCATTCAAGCAGAAGTGGACGCAACCAAACGCGGCGATATCATTAAAAACCATACAGCAACACACTTGCTCCACAAAGCATTGAAAGATGTGCTCGGTACGCATGTTAATCAGGCTGGTTCCCTGGTGGAACCACAGCGTCTACGTTTTGACTTCTCTCACTTCGGCAGTATTACTCCGGAAGAGTTGACTGAAATTGAACGTCAAGTGAATGAGCAGATCTGGAATCGTCTGAACGTAAACATTGAGCTGAAAGGCATCGATGAAGCGAAGGAAATGGGAGCTATGGCTCTTTTCGGCGAAAAATATGGAGATATTGTGCGCGTCGTGCAAATTGGAGATTACAGTTTGGAACTTTGTGGCGGCTGTCACGTAAATAATACTTCAGAGATTGGAATTTTCAAACTGGTCAGCGAAAGTGGAATCGGCTCCGGTGTACGCCGGATTGAAGCTGTGACAGGCCGCGGTGCATATTTGTATGTGGAAAGCCAGTTGGAACTGCTCAAACAGTCCGCAAACCTTCTTAAAGCGAATGTAGCGGATGTTCCGAAGCGTATCGAAGGTCTGAATCAGCAACTGAAAGAAGCTGCGAGAGAGACTGAATCGCTGCAAAGCAAACTCAGTGCGATGGAAGCAGGTCAGTTGACGGATCAAGTGGTAGAAGCAGGTAATACCCAATTGCTGGCCGCTCGTGTAGATGCACCGAATATGGATGCACTTCGTACCGTTGCGGATGAGCTGAAAGTAAAACTGCCAGATGCCGTTCTCGTACTCGGTGCGCCGGCGGATGGCAAAGTGAATTTTGTAGTCGCAGTACCTGCCGAGCAGGTGAAACAAGGTCTGCATGCCGGTAAGATTGTGAAGGAAGTTGCTGCAGTATGCGGCGGCGGCGGCGGCGGACGTCCGGATATGGCTCAGGCCGGAGGCAAGGACGCAAGTAAGCTGGATGAAGCATTGAAACTGGCGATTTCCATCGTCAGCCAGTAAAGGACAAGCAAAAAACACAATTGCCTTATCCTTTGTGTACTTGTGGCAGTCAGAATATGTTATTATATAAACAGAAATCAATTCGGCAGGACATGGTCCCCATGTTCATGCAGGAGCGAGGTGTCATCAATGGACTCCATGGATAAGACGGTTAAATTTAATGTGAAAGGTGACGAACAGGAGGCATCTTCGCAAGAGATTCTTCTCACGGTATATGACGCGCTGGTCGATAAAGAGTATAATCCCATTAACCAGATCGTTGGATATCTGATATCCGGCGACCCCGCGTATATTCCGCGTCACAACAACGCACGCAGTCTGGTCCGGAAAAAGGAGCGCGACGAGCTGATTGAAGAGCTTGTTCGATCTTATCTGGCCAATCACCGGTAATATACGCCACTTCCGTTTGTCTGCAGCCGTGCAGGCAAACGGATAATGAACCGACAGAAGACAGACTGAAGTCTAAGCTGACGATTGTATATCGTTCTGAACAGACTCAGGATGGGAGAGCATGATGAAAAAATTAGGTTTGGACTATGGGGACCGCAGAATCGGAGTTGCTGTCAGTGACGCCTTCGGTTGGACTGCCCAGGGATTGGAAGTGCTTGAACGCCGCCGGGATGAAGGCGAGTTCACACGAATTGCTGAATTAGTGCGTGAGCATGAGATCAGCGAAATTGTGGTTGGGCTCCCCAAAAACATGAACGGCACCGTAGGACCACGTGGTGAACTATGCATTGCGTTTGCTGAACGCCTGCGGGGCGAACTGAATTTACCTGTTCACCTTTGGGATGAACGGCTGACAACGATGGCAGCAGAACGTACGCTGATCGAAGCGGATGTCAGTCGCAAAAAACGCAAACAGGTCGTGGACAAAATGGCCGCTAGCCTGATTTTGCAAAATTATTTGGATGCCAATAGTACAAGGTGAGGGGGATCAACAATGGCTGAAGATCAACTGGGTATGGAAGAAGAAGCTGAGATCATTTACATTGCAGATGATGAGGGTAACGAAGAGGAATTCGAAGTCATCATGAAATTCGAAGTGGACGGTTCGGAGGCCAAGTATATGATGGTTGCTCCGGTTGAACCTGAAGATGGCGAGACGGATGTGTATGCATTCCGTTATGAAGAAGATGGCGATGATATCAAACTTTTTGTGATCCAAGATGATGCCGAGTGGGATATCGTCGAGGAGACCTTTAATACATTTCTTGCTGAAGATGAAGAGGAAGCGAACTAAATGACGGAATATAATCGCAAGGACCTGAAATGGACAGATTCGCTGCGTCTGGCATTCGGTGCTCATGTGGAGCTCGAGGAAGAGAACGGTAAATCACATCCGTATGAACTGCTCGCTGAATTTGAGGTACATGGGCAGCAGTACGCGGTGCTCCGCAGTTCATTGCGTCCGTATGACGAGGTTGAACTGCTAAGGGTTGTACCTGGTAGCGAAGACCAGATCATGCCGGAGTTAGTTACGATTGATGATGACGATGAGTGGGAGAGTATTTCAGAGCTTTATGATGAATGTACACTCCCGATTGACGAGGATTAACCAGCTTCAAATTGAAAAAACCGGAAGGGCGGAGAAGTCCGCTCTTTTTGGTTGTGTAAAGGAGTTGTATCTCTGTTGAAAGGCAAAGTCATAGGCATCTTGCTACTCGTACTGCTCATTCTGGCAGGAGGAGCTGGCGGTTATGTATGGAACATGATGCGTCCAGTGGAAGCTTCTTCCGAACCAGTTGTATTTGAAATCAAGAGCGGTTCGGGCATATCCGCAATTGCGGATCAGTTGCAGCAGGAAGGACTTATTCGAAACAGTCTGGTCTTCAAAGGTTATCTGAAGTGGAAGAAACTGGGGAGTAATTTTATGGCGGGAAAATATGCCATGAATCCGGGTGTAACTTACGATGAGATCATTCACAAACTGAGCAGCGGCGAGGTTGTCCCTGAGGAGATGGTGAAGTTTACGATCCCGGAAGGCTACACCGTATTGCAGATGGCGGACAAGCTTTCGGCTGAGGGCATTGTGGATAAGAAGGAGTTCCTTAAGCTGGCGAATGATCCTTCAGCCTTCAATGTGGATATCATCAAAAGTATCCCGGTGGATGAAGAATTGAGATATGTGCTGGAAGGTTATCTCTTCCCGGAAACCTACGAAATGAAAAAAGGCAGCAGTACTCATGATGTGATGCAACGAATGCTGGAAGAGTTTCAGACGAAAGTGAATTCTATTCCAGATTTGCAAGCGAAGCTTGATGAAAAGAAACTTTCGTTGCATGAACTTCTGACGATTGCATCGCTGGTGGAACGGGAAGTTGTCGTAGATCAGGAACGTGCATTGGTGGCGGGTGTAATCTATAATCGGATCAAAGACGATATGAAGCTGGAGATTGATGCAACGGTACAGTATTTGCTTGATAAACCGAAGGCAAGGTTATTGTTCAAGGATTTAAAGGTACAAAGCCCGTATAATACGTATTTGAACAAAGGTTTGCCACCAGGCCCGATTGCTAGTCCGAGTCTTGCGTCGATTAAGGCAGCGTTGAATCCGGAAGCTTCGGAGTATCTGTTTTATGTGACGAAAAAGGATGGAACTTCAGGGCATCTGTTTGCCAAGACATACAAGGAACATCAGCTAAATATAGCCAAAAGTAAGGCTGCGCAATAAGCGGAGGGGATTAGATGAGTACAAAACATGAACTGCTCGTGACAGCAGCAAATGTAACAGAAGCAGAAGCATTGCTTCAAGCCGGAGCGGACGCTTTGTTGATTGGAGATGATCGCTTTGGCATGCGTCTGCCAGGCAGTTTTAGCCTGGAAGAGACTGCAGAAGTGGTGGCTACGGCTACCAAACACGAAGCTCGGGTTATTGTTTCTATGAACAACTTGATGTCGAATGAATTATTAAAAGAATTGCCCGACTATGTGCAAGCGTTGGGCCGAATTGGCGTGCATGCGGTCGAGTTCAATGATCCATCTGTACTGGCTGCGATCAAAGAACATGCACCGCATATTCATTTGCATTGGAACGCAGAGATGACGTCGACAAACTACGCAACGGCCAATTATTGGGGAACCAAAGGTGCGAGTCGCGTTGTCCTTGCCCGTGAGTTGAACATGGACGAAATCACGGAGATGGTTCCATTTTTAAAAGTGGAGGCACAGGTGCAGGTTCATGGCATGACCAATATTTATCACTCCAAGCGAAGCCTGGTTCAGAGTTACATGGCTCATCAAGGACGTCCAGTGGAGGGGCATCTCGGCAAGGAACGCGGATTGTTCCTGATTGAAGCCGAGCGACGGGATGAGAAGTTTCCGATTTATGAGGACATCAATGGAACGCATATTATGAGTTCAGAGGACATCTGCATTCTGGAAGATCTTCATCTGATGATGGAAGCAGGTGTGCACAGCTTCAAGGTAGAGGGGATACTGAAGTCTCTTGCTTACAACGAAGCAGTTGTTCGTGCTTATCGTAAGGCGATAGATCTGTATGAAGCAGACGCGGAGGCGTATGCATACGACGAAGAATGGTTACGTGAGGTTCGCGAGCTGCAGGACCCTGAGCGGGAATTGTCATTTGGATTTTTCTATAAAGAACAAGTGTATTAATAGACGAGGTGAACAAGATGGAAACAGTGGCGGTCAAGCGGAAGTTTTCCGGTAAACGTAACCGTCTGGATAAACCGGAGCTCTTAGCTCCGGCGGGAAATCTGGAAAAATTAAAATTTGCGATTCACTATGGGGCTGACGCCGTATATATCGGTGGACAGGCTTATGGGCTACGTTCGAACGCGGATAACTTCAGTTTTGAAGAAATGCGTGAAGGTGTGGAATTCGCGAAAAAGTATGGAGCTAAAGTATTCGTAGCAACCAATATCTACGCCCATAACGAAGATGTAGCAGGCATTGAAGCATACTTGCAGAACCTGTATGATGCAGGCATTTCGGCAGTTATTGTTGCCGATCCGGCCATTATTGAAGTGGCTTTGCGAGCGGTACCGGGTCTGGAGGTGCACCTTAGCACACAGCAGTCCACATTGAACTGGCAAGCCGTGAAGTTCTGGAAGGACGAAGGGCTGCCGCGGATTGTGCTTGGCCGTGAGACAAGCTTTGAAGAGATTGAAGAGATCAAGGCAAATGTCGATATCGAGATTGAGGCTTTCATTCACGGAGCAATGTGTTCTTCCTATTCGGGCCGTTGTGTATTGTCTAACCACTTTACAGACCGGGACTCCAACCGCGGAGGCTGCTGTCAGTCTTGCCGCTGGAAATATGATCTGTTCGAGGATGCGAGAGAAGATACGGTCTGGGTAAGCGAAGAGGAAATGCAGATGAAGGCTCCTGCACCGTTTAAACTGGGAGATAATCAGTTGCCGCTTTTCCAGGAACAGGATAATTCCTTCTCCATGGGTTCGAAAGATTTGTGCATGATCGGTCATATCCCGGAATTGATTGATGTGGGTGTGGACAGCTTCAAAATTGAAGGACGGATGAAGTCGATTCACTACGTTGCGACTGTTGTTAACGTATATCGTCAGGCCATTGATGCTTACATGGCTGATCCAGAAAATTATGTGTTGAAACCGGAGTGGGTGGAAGAAATGAATAAAGCGGCGAATCGTCCGCTGAATACCGGTTTCTTCTACGACACCCCTGATCATGAAGATCATATCTATGAGCCGGAAGAGAAAGCAGTGCCTTACGACTTTGCTGGTCTGGTTATGGGTTATGATGAAGAAACAGGCATGGCGACCATTCAGCAACGGAATCACTTTAAGCCGGGAAATGAAATTGAGTTCTTCGGTCCCAATGGTACTTTTTTCAAACAAGTGGTAGGAGAAATTCAGGATGAACAAGGCAATGTTCTCGATGCTGCCAGACATCCGTTGCAACTGGTGAAAATGAAAGTAGATCAGCCAGTTTCTTATTTTGACATGATGCGGAAAAAGAAGTAGGCTTATATTCCTAGTTTGTAACAAAATAATGTTAACAAATCACAAATTTGTGTTATAAAGTACAGAAATAGACCTCCGTATATCGGTATATGGGGGTCTTTTTTTTATAGAAAAATAGGAAAAAAGTTGTAATATATTTCTGAGGAATTGGAGGGAAAGCAGGAAAGATGTCGAATACTACATATTTATAGGGGAGAGATTGAAAAATCTAACAAGAAAATTACTGGCAGGTGATTGGGATGGTACAAAAGAAGGATAAAGACAGTGGGGAACACAGCACACAACCCGAGCAGGCTAAGCCTGATAAGACACAGAATGTAAAGAAAGTTAAACCGGTCAAAATCAAAAAAGAAGGGATACATAAAAAGCCTTTCAAATTTGATCGAAGTAAGATCAGGTTTGATTGGATCAAAGTGGATTGGTTGAAGAAACAACTGAAGAATCGTGATTGGAAAGGGCTTGGAGGCAATTCATTCAAACAGATTAGAAAAGTGAATCCGGTCAAATCTGTAGGGGTTAAACTATTTTTAATCTTTTTTGCAGCTATTATGATTGTTGTTATTAGTTTGGGTCTATTATCCTATGCAAAGGCTAAAAATACGATCGAGGCTAATGCATCGAGAGCTAATCAGGAAACAATTGACCAAACCAAACAGAAGCTGGATATTATTTTGGAGCGTTTTGTGGATACGTCTACACAGATCTTCTTTGATCCAGAGATGCAGTCTTTGCTTCAGAAAATGTCAGATCCGAATCTGACGGCATATGATACGTTCGTCAATTCGAGTTCAATTAATAAACAGTTATCGAATGTAGCTTTTACAAACAAATCCATGGAAGCGATTTATTTGGTGCCGACAGATGAATCTAAATCGGTTATGGGCACAGGGAACAGCAGTTCAACGATGGGAAGCGTGCGTCAGGAATCATGGTATACGGACCTCGTAGCACAGGGTGGGTACCGCTGGCTCCCGACACAAGAGAAGACCGATGGCACAACACAGACTTTCCGAATTGCACGTTCGATGAAGAACCTGCAAGGTACAACACAGTCTTATGTACTGATTATTGAGTTGAAACTGGAAGTGCTGGAGGAGCAACTGAAATCACTGGATCTGGGGGCAGGCTCGGTCATTCAATTGATTGCTCCGGATAACAAAGTCGTTGCTTCGTCTATGGCAGGACGTGCAGGAAAAGAAACGGAACTTGCCTTTGTGAAAGATTTGAAAGAGCCTGCAGGAAGTACAAATACCGAATATGATATCGATGGCAAATCGACGAATATGCTGGCTGTATACAGTACGCTGGATTCATCTGCGTGGAAGATGGTGGGTATGGTTCCCACTTCAATGCTGGTTAAGGATGCCAAAGGCATCTTGACAATGACCTTGTGGATGGCACTTGCATTTGCAGCTCTTGCTGTGGTCATCGGCGTCTGGATGGTTCGTATGATTGCTCGTCCGCTCAGCGGATTGAAAGATCTGATGCAAGAGGGCGCAAAAGGAAATCTGAAAGTGCGCACTCCGTATAGTTCCCAAGATGAGATTGGACAGCTATCCGCTGCATTTAATACGATGATGGAACAAATTACGAAGCTAGTCGAGCAGACTAATCGTTCTGCACAGGAAGTATTGGATACAGCTTCAGAACTGAGCAATGCTTCGAAGAAAACAGCTGTATCTGCTTCCGAAATTGCTGTAGCTACCGAAGAAATTGCTGGTGGTGCAGGCAGTCTGGCAACGGAAGCGGAACGAGGCAATGAGTTGACGGATAATATCTCTCGTCAGATGGAAAGTGTGATTGCAGCCAATGAAGAGATGGGCAGTTCTGCCCGTCATGTGGAGAAATCCAGTCAAACGGGAACTCAGCATCTGAATCAGTTGATGACCAAAACGCAGAAGACCGAAGAAATGATTGGAGCGTTGGTTAACAAAGTTGATTCGTTAAAAGAGAGCACATCCTCTGTATTGAAAGTACTGGATGTTATGCAAAATATTACGAAGCAGACCAACATTTTGTCTCTGAATGCAACGATTGAAGCAGCGCGGGCTGGTGCAGCTGGCCGTGGTTTTATGGTCGTAGCGGATGAAGTGCGTCAACTCGCTGCCCAATCCAGACAGTCCATTGATATGGTTGGGGAAATTACCGACAAAATCATGTCAGAGATGAACGAAACGGTAAAAGCTCTGTCCGATGCATATCCTTTGTTTAAGGAACAGATGGATGCTGTCAAAGATACCAATGTGATCTTTGCTTCTGTACAGGAACAGATGGGTGCTTTCGTGCAACGTCTGGGTATGGTCACAGGCTCCATTGGAGAATTGAGCAAATCTCAAGCAACGTTGTCTGAAGCGATGAGCAATGTCAGCGCTGTTGCTGAAGAATCCTCGGCAACTTCAGAGGAAGTGGCTTCCTTGAGCAGTGAACAGCAAAACATCAGCAATCAACTCGTCAGCCTTTCTGGCAAGCTGGAGAATGTATCGACGGAATTGAAAGAAACGCTCTCACGTTTTACTGTGTAACCAGCAGACAACAAGCTGCAAATTACAAACGAACCTGCCTCTTCATCGAGGCAGGTTTTCTTTGGTTTTCCGGATAATTCCAGACAGGACAACGCATAATACACGAAAACGGTAAGGGTGGAACAGGTGTGCAGTTGCAACTTGTGTGGAAACGTCGTATAGCCATAATTAGCGCCGGACTTACTCTTCTCTTCGCAGTATTGGTGCTGAGGCTAGGCTGGGTTCAAATGGTTCAAGTGAACCGAATCATGCCCGGGTTTCAGCGAACCGTGCGTGAGATGTCAGTGCTGCAACGTGAACGTGGTGTGATGCTGGATTCCGGACGTGGACAGTTTACGGATGTCCATGGCCGTCCATTGACAGGGAAGCTGCAATGGGGGCTTGTGCTTTATTCATCCAGTGGGAAAAGTGAGCATGATCTCAAGCTCAAACAACTGTCCTCCTTCCTTCATACAGATGTGAACCAGTTAAAAAGGGAATGGCATAAGGAGGGAACGCCACATCTTTGGACCGGAGGCGGTTCAGAGCCTATTTTATTAACGGATGCCCAAGTTGTAAATGTACGGAACCTGCACCTCCAAGGAGCTGATGTGTACCCTGTTATGAGGAGGTATTTCCCAGAGGCTAGTGGAAGCCAGTGGCTGGGTTATCTCAATGAATCTCCCAAAGATGATGGGAAGCTTAGCAGACATCAAGATGAAGTAAAACAGCCTTTTGCCATGAAATCGGGAGCATCTGGACTGGAAAGAACGCTGGAGCCGTTGCTAAGAGGTATAGGCCCAACGTTAATAACTCGTATGGTATCAGGCAATGGGCAGGTCATTCCAGAGGTGGAGCCGCGCGTAATTGCTCCTAGGAATTCGCACTATCCATTAGTGGTGGAAACCACGATTGATGCACGTATACAGCAAGGCATCGAAGAATTATCAGAAGCAGCCGGGCTGAAGGAAGGAGCCATAGTGGTTCTTGATACTGCAAATGCAGATGTACGCGCAATGGTATCCGTACCCTTTTACCAACCGCAACATGTCGATCCACTGCAATCCTCCTGGGGGAATCGAGCGATACAGGCGGCTGTACCCGGCTCTATTTTCAAGATCGTAACGGCTGCAGCAGCCCTGGAAAATCAGGTTGTTTCTCGTGATGAGAAGTTCCACTGCGAAGGAGCTTATGGAAAATATGGTCTTTCCTGCTGGAAGGAGCATGGGCATGGAGAATTGAATTTAGAAAAGGGATTCGCGGAGTCATGTAACATTGTGTTCGCTGAAACTGCACGTAGACTGCACATGGAGCAATTGGAACAAACTGCTGATCGCCTGGGGCTTGCACGTTCTGTCGGCTGGCAAGCACAACATATCGGCGGGATGCCGGTATTAAAACATTTTGACCATGAAGAATCTGGACGCATTCGAACCAATGCTGTAGAGTCTGCAGACGAAGGAGCCAAAATTCAAACAGCCATTGGACAGCGGGATGTTCTGGTCACTCCGCTACAAGCAGCAAACCTGATCGTGACATTATTGCATGATGGAAAAGTAAACGCCCCTCGGCTGGTACAACGAATCAGGTACGCGGATGGAGGTACGATGCTGGACATGCCTTTACATGCATCTCCTTCAGCAGAAGGACAGATTTCTCCGGCCACAGCTCATCTGCTGTTAAGGTGGATGAATACCGTGGTACGGGAGGGAACAGGAAAATCCCTGCAACACGCGAGATGGCACGTCGCAGGGAAGTCAGGGACAGCTCAGGTACAACAACAAGGAAAAGCGAGAAACAACCAATGGTTCATAGGATATGGGCCCGTAGAGAAGCCGAGATACGCTGTTGCTGTGTTGGTACAGAATGTCTCTCCAGAAGCTTCCCATCAGGCTACGGCTCTATTTCGCAAAGTCATGGACTATCTGGCAGAGTGCTCGTGATTTTTCAGCGGGGAAGGATTACGAGCATGCCATCTACTGATGTTCTGTTCTCTCTGAAACATCAGGGACAGGAGCATCAACCACCAAAGGTGACGATTCGAATTCGTCAGTGGGCAGATGAATCCATTTTTGCAGATAACCTTGCTGCAGGAGTTCCTTTAACAAAATCAGAAGTATAGGAGATAACACGACGCCTGCAAGTCCGAAGATCGACAGGGAAATTAACATAAACGAAAGCATCAAATAAGCAGAGGAAACACCGATGGAATTTCCTGAAATTTTAGGTTCCAACAGTTGCCGCGTCAGCATGGTCACAGCCAAAACCACAATCAAGCCAATCGCAAGTGTACTGTTGCCCACGATAAACAAATAAACAATCCACGGAATAAATATCACTGGAACACCGAGCAACGGCACCAGATCAAAGATGGCGCAGACAGCTGCGATGGTAAAGGCATTGGAGGTTCCCAGAATCAACAACCCCGCATATATCAATACAAAAGTAATAAGCATCATGATCAATTGTGCCTTCATATAGGAACGGATCGTTTTGAACACGTGAGTGCGCATAAATTCATTCGCCGTTTTTAATGTTTTAGGCGTTTTGGCACGAGCAAACTTACGCCAGGATTCAATCTCAATACTGAGAAAAAATGCCAGAATGATCGCGATCCCGAAGTTGGTAATAAATGTGGAGAATGAGCTGAGAAAGCCGATGATGAACTGTGCTCCACTAGTGACCCACCGGGATAGAATTCCGGACAGTGTGGCAAAATATTCGTTTACTTTATCCAGTATTCCGTCAGGAAGAGCATTGGACTTATCCTGGATGAGCATAACCAGATTCGTGAATTCACGCTGGATCATCTCAACATAAACCGGAAAATTGAGCTGAAGATCCGATATTTGTGAAATGATAAAAAAGCCTAGACCGAAAAAGGCAGCCACAATGACTCCTAGAAACAATAATACAGATATGGCGGTTCCAGCTGTTTTGGGCAATCCTTTTCGGTGAAGGAATTTGGCTAACGGCTCAATCATCCAAAAGACAATAAATGAAAGAAAAACGGGCGCAGCAATATGATACAATTTACTAAAAGCAAACATGATCACATACACGGTTAACACGAGCAGAGCGATATCAAACACGGTGCGCCCGTACTTTTTATAAAGCGGCAACATGGGCATAGACTCCTTTACAGGCAGAAATTAGATTGTATTCATTGTACATGATAGTGGGGATTAGAGGAAACAGCATTTAATAAAAGAACTAACTATGATAAAATTAAAGGCGGTTTATTTTAGAAAGTGCCGTATGGCCGTAAATTAGCAGGAGAAGTGGGGAATCGACATCATGACAACGATGCTTCAGAGTATTTTACTGTGGTTATTGTATCTGTCCTCTTTTTATGCTTTTATTCCGAGTCTGATCAGCAGACTTTTCGGATTTCGTGTGTTCAGGAGGGGGAAAAGTGAGACACACTATGCCCTGACATTTGACGATGGGCCCGATCCTTTGTATACACCCCGGTTGCTTGAACTGTTACGTAAGTACAATGTGAAGGCAACTTTTTTTGTCGTGGGAGAACATGCGGCAAGTCATCCGGAGTTAATCAGACGTATGCATGAGGAAGGACATTTAATCGGAATTCATAATTATATTCACAAAACAAACTGGTTGATGCGTCCACGAACGGTTCGGGATCAGATCGATCGGACAGGTCAGATTATTCAAGAAATCACGGGTGAGAAAACCTGTTATTATCGTCCGCCCTGGGGCATTATGAATCTGTTTGATTTTTTCAGCAAAAAAGATCGCAAGATCATTCTGTGGTCTGCCATGTTTGAGGACTGGAAATGTAGCGTCGGTGCGGAGCAATTGAAAAGACGTATGCTCGACAAATTAAAGGGCGGAGAGGTTATGTTGCTCCATGATCGAGGCACAACCTTAGGAGCGGATGCACACGCGCCAGAGCAGATGCTGGAGGCGCTGGAGGCCGTACTGCAGGAAGCCGAGCGATGTGGCTTGGAAAGTGTACGTGTGGACACGTTGATGAATGGTAACTCAATAACAGATTCATCATCAATGGTTTTACGGCAAGAAGTCGAGCCCCGCTTGAAGCTGAAACTTTGGAAACGTGCCGTGGTTGCTTTGTGGTTAGGATGGGAAAAGCTGTTTCACTGGGCATACCATCTGCGAGCCGCTTCTCCTAAAAATACGATGCTCCATTTTCGTTCCCGTGTGTACCACGGTGCGCGAGTTGAGATGGAACATGGTTATGTGATGCAGAACGGAGATCCGATTATAGAGCTACATTTTGACAATCAAACATTATTCGAACTTGGTGTTACATCCCGTTCAACGATGCATTTAGCGATTCGTATGATTCGTGCGATGGAACAACAACTGCCAGACCTGGCACAGGTTGTTGCTGCCGATCCTGAATTACGTTCGGCAAAGGCACTCTATGGCGTGAGCATGATTAACCGTGGTCCTGAAAAATTTGGATTCACTGTGCAAGAGCTGGCACCAGGCCCGTTCAGCTTGGCCACCAGGTTATATCTAAGGCTGTTGCTTAGCGTTATTCATCCGGCAGGGCAAAAGCGCTTGAAACAGCGTACAGATCAATTGGTGCCTAAAATGATTGTGATGCCTGTCGAGGAACTATTGAAACGTTATGGACAGCAACATCATACGGTCGCTTCAGGTGTAACTGAACAAGCAGAAGACGATTCCTTTGTTATAGAAAATGAGGTTTTGACGGAACAGAATTGAATTCATTGATGAGGACTGAATTCTCTGATGAGGGTGTAACGTACTTATACACGAATTTAATTATTCATTGAATAACGCAATTTTTTGAGCAGAGCGGTTTGTACGCACTTTTGATTCAAAAAAAGGATGGGCTATGCCAGCGTGGCAGAGCCCATCCTTTTGGTTTTTATATGCTTGTTTCAGTATTTGTGGCTTCTTCAAGCAAACTAGATTTTCAGTACGCCACCGTTGCTTGCATTGGTTACAAGTTTGGAGTAGCGAGCCAGCAAGCCGGTTTTGACTTTTGGTTCAAAACCTTTCCAGTTCGCACGACGAGCTTCGAATTCCTCATCGCTAATTTGCAACTCAATCGTACGGTTGTTGAGATCGAGTTCGATGATATCTCCTTCTTCAACAAAGGCAATCGGACCGCCTTCCGCTGCTTCCGGAGAGATATGGCCGATACTGATTCCGCGGGATGCGCCGGAGAACCGTCCATCCGTAATCAGACCGACTTTGGCACCAAGTCCCATACCTACGATCTGGGAAGTTGGAGCGAGCATTTCAGGCATACCTGGTCCGCCTTTTGGTCCTTCATAACGAATAACTACGACATGTCCTTCTTTAACTTTCCCGTTAGCGATGCCTTCAAGTGCTTCTTCCTGGGAGTCGAAACAGATCGCAGGGCCTTTGTGGTATCCGCCAACCGAAGCATCTACAGCGCCCACTTTAATGATTGCACCTTCTGGTGCGAGGTTACCGAACAATACAGCCAGTCCGCCTTTTTCGGAGTGCGGGTTGTCCAGCTTGTGGATTACGTTTGTATCTTTGATCTCCTGGCCTTCCACGTTTTCACGGATCGTTTTACCTGTAACCGTAATACAGTCCGCGTGGATTGCGCCCGGTTTCTTGAGCAATTCATTCAGAACCGCACTTACACCACCTGCATTGTGCACATCCTCGATGTGCAGGTCAGAAGCTGGTGCCAGTTTCGCCAGATGCGGAACGCGGTTAGCAACTTCATTGATACGCTCGATCGGATACTCAATGCCAGCTTCGTGTGCCAGAGCAAGTGTGTGAAGTACCGTATTTGTGGAACCGCCCATCGCCATGTCGAGAGCAAACGCATTGTCAATGGCTTCTACAGTTACGATATCGCGTGGTTTCAGATCCAGTTTGATCAGTTCCATCAGTTGTTTCGCCGATTGTTTAACAAACTCGCGGCGCTCTGGAGCAACAGCCAGAATGGTTCCGTTACCCGGCATAGCCAGTCCCATCGCTTCTGCAAGACAGTTCATGGAGTTCGCGGTGAACATACCGGAGCATGATCCGCAAGTTGGGCAACCAAACTGTTCAAGCTCAAGCAAGCTCTTGTCGTCGATTTTACCGGCCTGGAATGCACCTACGCCTTCGAATACGGAAGTGAGGGAAAGGGCTTTACCGTTGCTGTCACGGCCAGCTTTCATCGGTCCACCGCTTACGAACACGGTAGGGATGTTGCAGCGGAGTGCGCCCATCATCATACCTGGTGTAATTTTGTCACAGTTCGGGATACAAACCATGCCGTCGAACCAGTGAGCAGATACAACCGTTTCTACGGAATCCGCAATAATGTCACGGCTTGGCAGGGAGTAACGCATACCGATGTGGCCCATCGCAATTCCGTCATCAACCCCGATGGTGTTGAATTCGAACGGAACGCCGCCGGCTTCACGGATGGCATCTTTAACAATTTTACCAAACTCCTGCAAGTGAACATGACCAGGTACGATATCGATGTACGAGTTACATACCGCGATAAACGGCTTGCCGAAATCCTCTTCTTTTACGCCCGCTGCACGGAGCAAACTCCGGTGTGGTGCGCGGTCAAACCCCTTTTTGATCATATCGGAACGCATTTTATTGGCTGACATGGTGTATTCCCCCCAAAACTATAATATTGAGCAACATGAATGGAAAAATAAATGGCAGTGCATCTGTCGTTTAATTTCATCCGTACTCTAAAAAAATAACCCGTGGGCTGGTGTCTGGCTCCCCGTAGTTTGTGAATTTCTTTGCTGCTTTAAACCCGTGAACACCCGGTTTTTCTATAGAGTCTATCACAACCATCGTCATATTTCTACATTCAATAGACATATAGAAAAGAAGCCACTATTCCATTGACATGGAGTTTGGCTTCTGAATTGAGATCAAAGCAGGTTCACTTCAAATCGTATACGCCTTTTATAAGCTGAATTTAACTACTTCCGCCTTTACGACCAATTTCGCGATAAAATTCTTTGCTATGGTTTTCAGAAGTCGCTTCTCCGCCCTTACGTCCGATTTCCTTGTAGAAATCTGCATCATGAGCGTCGGAAGTCGCTTCACCACCTTTTTTACCAATGGTCTGGTAGAAGCTCCGGTCATGGTTTCTCGATGTGGCTTTCCCGCCTAACCGTCCGGCTTCTTCCCTGCTCATCTTGCGTTCTGACGTCTGCCCTCGTGCCATTACAAATCACTCCTTACCATAATAAGTTGTTTTTTGCACCGTGTATGCTGAATTACCACAGTTTTTCCAGTATGAAACAACTTAAATGGAAACGGTTGGATATTAGAAAAGAGTAAAACTTCAGGCAGAACGCTTGAAAACACCATGTCGATGAATTGAAATCCGTGAGATGTCCGGCTCAATGAGTACTTTAAAGGTATGCCGTACAAGCGGGTGGGCCAGAGTAACCGAGAAGAGCACAGCAACACCAAGGATAACCGGGATGAAGAGTGCGCTACCCATATAACTGTAGATCCCTGACCAGATCGCAAGCCGTACAAGGAATCCGTGTAAAAGGAAGACGTACAAAGTACGACGACCTAGGTCGGTCAGTTTGGAGGTCAAATTTGGAACCCAGGCAAGGAAAAGCGTGGCGGATATGATCTCCAGCAGATATATGCCAAGTCGGAAAATCCCGGCATACCACTCCTGATGCCCCAATTCAGCATAAGTCTTGCTTCCAAACAGCCATCCTTGCGGAATGTTCAAACCGCCATATGCAATATAGATCAGCAGAGCAACTGATAGAATAGCGCCTGCTCTGCGGCCCCAGCCGGGGAGCAGGCGAGCACGGATGGCTGCACCATAGTCATATCCGATGACGAAAAATGGCAGAAATACAAAGGTGCGGCTACAGCTGAGCCAAAAACCGTCGACAGGCAAGTAACCGGCAATAACTCCCAGCGCGATTGAAGCAATCAACCGATATACAGGTTTCCAGGAGATGGTGAGCCGGACAAGTAACCTCCAGCAGAAATGGCTGGCAAGGAACCATAGCAACAGGTACGGTGCAAAGAAGGATAAGCGCATATGAGGTGTATGAAACACGGTCGCATCCATCAATGCATATAACGTTTGGAACAGAAGATATTGAAGTGCAATCTGTTTCAGCACGTTGCGCCCCGAGACACCCTGGATAGAAGGTTTGGCAAAATATCCGGTCACCCAAACGAACAGTGGCATATGAAACGTATAAATCCACAGAAACAATGCCTCTGCTCCAGCAAAGCGGGTAATGAGTGGTTCCAGTGCATTTCCCGCAAGTACGCACACAATTAACATAAAGCGAAGATTGTAAAAGAAAGATTCCTGATCATGTTGAATCAGTATCTGTTTTTTCATGATGTAACCCCCTCGAAAACTTCGTTGAAAAGTTTATCTGCATTCGTTATATACATCTGTACTAAGGTTAATATGGATTCACTCCAATAATTGTGATTTAATTCACATTAGTAAACGTTATCTTTTCTCAAAGATGTGACAACAAAAAGAATGCTTCGGGATTGACAACGGTTGCATACGGGATGACAATGGTAGAAGAAGATGAGCTAGTCAATATTAAGGAGGAAGGCAATATGTCAACGAGTCCCTTTCAAAGCCCTGATATTATTACATTCGGGGAGAGTATGGGGTTGCTGACGGCCAGAGATACGAGAGGGCTTGAATATGCAGCTACACTGGACAAGACGTTCGGAGGTGCTGAAAGCAATCTGGCCATTGGCGTAGCACGCCTTGGACATTCCAGCGGCTGGTTTGGACGGCTTGGCAACGATCCGATCGGAAACATGATTCTAAAAGCTATTCGCGGCGAAGGTGTGGATGTATCCCGGGCCAAATTAAGTGATCATGAACCTACAGGTCTGATGATTCGTGAGAACGCTTCCGGGAAAGCTTCGGTGCATTATTATAGGAAGTTATCCGCGGCCAGTGCGATGACACCGGATGATCTAGATCCGGAATATATTGCCGGGGCCAAGATTTTGCACGTCACAGGTATTACTGCAGCGATTAGCGAATCAGGTCTTTCTACGGTTGAAGCCGCCATACATATTGCCAAGCAGGCAGGGGTGAAAGTGAGCTTCGATCCGAATCTGCGCCTGAAGCTTTGGTCAGCAGAGAAGGCTCGCCCTGTATTACTACGTTTGGCTGAACAGGCTGACTACTTTTTACCAGGTTTGGATGAGATGAAGCTGTTATATAACGAAGAAAGCGATGAGAAGGTGCTTGAACGCTTGGCTGCCATGGATGCCGTGTGCATTGTTAAGGGTGGGCCTGATTTGACCTACGTACTTGCGGATGGTACCCTAACGGAAGTTCCGTACTTTAAAGCAGATCAGGTTCTTGATACTGTCGGAGCTGGAGACGGATTCTGTGCAGGTTTTTTAGCTGGCCTGTTAAAAGGCTACACTCCGCAGGAAGCGACCCGGCTTGGTAATTTGAACGGATCAATGGTTATTCAGGCCGTCGGGGATTGGGAAGCACTCCCGACATGGGCACAGGTCGAGGCCAAGCTGAATAATGTTGCTCACGTCGAGCGTTAAGTCGCGTTAAAATCAGGATGACTCATCTTCGTTCTTTAAAAATGTAAAGTTTGTATACACAACCACCACATGAACAAGGGAGAGAATGAAATGAAGAAGCTTCAACTGTTGCAAAAGATGACGGACAATGGTGTGGTGGCGGTTCTGCGCGCAGATTCAGCTGACCAGGTCATTGCGATGGCCGAGCAGGCAATCGCGGGTGGGATCAAGGTGATCGAAATTACGATGACCGTTCCGGGTGCGCTCAAAGCGATCGAAAAATTAAGCCGTGTGTATCATTGGAATACGCAAGATCCGGAGAAATTCGCGATTATTGGCGCAGGAACTGTGCTTGAGGCGCAAACGGCGAGAGCTGCGATTATGTCAGGTGCCGAGTTTGTCGTAGGACCATCTCTTAACCCTGAGACCGTTCAGATGTGTAATCTGTATCGCGTGCCGATCTTGCCGGGTGTGATGACCATTGCCGACGTGCAACGTGCACTGGAGCTTGGCGTGGATATTATCAAGCTGTTCCCTGGCAACCTGTATGATCCATCCATTATCAAAACGATGAAAGGCCCTATGCCACAGGCGAACTTCATGCCAACAGGCGGTGTGTCTTTGTCCAATCTGGGTGAGTGGATCAAAGGTGGAGCAGTAGCTGTCGGCATCGGCTCTGATCTGACGTCGGAAGCTGTGAAGACGGGAGATTTGAGTCATGTCCGCCGCAAAGCGGAACAATATATGGAAGCTTATCGCAAAGCCAAGGCTGAATAATGTTTCAAGATGGAAGGGAGCCTGCGGCAAGCAGGCTCCCGCTTCCATAAGCCGAGGTAATTTGCGGAAGTGCAGAAAGGTGAATGATGTTGAGAAATCGTTATCATACGGGGCGCAAGAAGAGGGGCATTGGCAAGTTTCTGCTCGTACTTTTGGCGCTCATTGTTATTGGTTGCGGATATGTTGCATGGAAGTTGCTCACGCCTTATGGCCCGCAGGAAGCAGCACAGGCTGCGATGGAAACTTCTGATGGGGTTACCGTCAGTGAGCAGGAGAACTGGATCGATTTTAAGCCGGATAAACCTAAAGCAAATGGAAAAAGTGTACTTTTCTATCCTGGCGGATTAGTTAAACCGGAAAGTTATGCTCCTCTTGCTCACGAGCTCGCTGCAGCTGGTCATCATACCATTATTGCTAAGATGCCGGTAAACTTGGCTGTAATCAAACCCGATCTGGCCGATGATATTTTGGCAGCGTACCCTGAAGAGCAGTTCGTCATGGGTGGTCACTCGTTAGGGGGCTCCATGGCTGCACGATATGTAGTGGCACATCCAGATGCCCTTCACGGCATTTTTTTCCTGGCGTCCTATCCGGATGAAAAAGGAAGTGTGCAGAAGCTGGATATTCCGGCCTTATCCATTCTCGGCACGAATGATGGCGTTGTGAATATGACCAAGTATCAGGCAGGACGCATGTATTTGCCACCAGATACCGTGTATTACACCGTTGAAGGAGGGAACCACGCTCAGTTTGGTGACTATGGTCATCAGAAGGGAGACGGCGAGCCGTCAGTTAGTGAAGAAGATCAGTTGAAGCAGACGGTCAAAACGTTGTTATCTTGGTTAGATACCATCAAGTAGTCTAATTTTCAGCGGAGGTGAAGGTCAATGGCTTTGCTACAGGTGCAGGGAGAGAAGATTCCCTGCAGGGCAATTCTGTTTGACAAAGATGGCACTTTGCTGGAGTTTCTTCAATTATGGGGCCCATGGGCTGAGAGTATGCTTGTGCAGATGCAAGCATATATGCGGGAACGAGATGCCTCTTTTACCGTGGAACTTGAAAAGGTGCTGGGTACGGTTCATGATTCGGAAGGCCATCTCAGCGGATACGATGTGCAAGGGCCGCTTGCCATTGCAACTGTAGATGAGTGTACCGGCTGGCTGGCAGGACAGCTCTATGCTGCGGGTACGCCATGGAACGAAGCCATTACAACGATACGCCAGTTTTCGAGCATAGCGATGAAGTCTGTAAGAGAGCGGAAATCCGCTGAACCCATGCCTGGATTACTGGACTTACTGCAACGTTGTAAGGAAGCAGGCATTCAGCTTGCAGTGGTGACTTCCGACAGTACATCAGCGGCTGAGACACATCTGGACTGGATGGGCATCCGTTCCTTTTTCAGTTCGATAGTAGGCTGTGACCGGGTAACGCGAGGCAAACCCGATGGTGAATCATTCCTGCTGGCTTGCCGGGAATTAGCGGTTGATCCTCATGAGGCTGTAGTCATTGGGGACAGCAACGGGGATATGCAAATGGGACGCCATGCAGGAGCGGCATATACTTTGGGGTTCTGCCTTCAAGTAGACCAAGGTGTGCATTTGCATGATGCGGACGCCGTCATTCGTCATTATGATGAGTTAGGTATTGTGTTATAGATCCTGCTCTATGTTCGTAAGTATAAGGGAAATCAAAGGAGGAGAGAGGATGAACGCAACAGAGCAACTGGCTGCCTGGATTCAGGAAAGCTCACGCATTGTTTTTTTCGGAGGAGCCGGAACTTCAACGGAAAGCGGAATTCCCGACTTTCGCTCGGCTGCGGGACTGTACCAGACGGAGCAACACTCCCCTTATCCTCCAGAGGAACTGTTAAGCCGACATTTTTTTGATCAGCACGCCGATATTTTTTATGACTTCTACCGGGGGAAAATGCTTCATCCCGATGCGGAACCGAATGGTTGTCATCGTTTACTTGCCAGGCTGGAGCAGGAGGGTAAACTTCACGCTGTCATTACGCAAAACATCGATGGTTTGCATCAAAAGGCAGGCAGCAGTCATGTGCTGGAGCTTCACGGTTCCGTTCATCGCAATGCTTGCATGGATTGCAAACAGTTCTATTCGCTACATGACATTATGCAATCGAAAGAGGTTGTACCCCGTTGCTCGTCATGCGGAGGTGTGGTCAAGCCAGATGTGGTCCTGTACGAAGAAGAACTGGATCAGGCAACGTTGTATCATGCCATCGACGCCTTGTCTTCAGCAGATTTACTGCTTGTAGGCGGGACTTCGCTGACGGTATATCCAGCAGCACAATTAATTACGTATTTTCAGGGAAAACACACCGTTCTCCTGAATGCCACACCAACCGCTTATGATCACCGGGCAGACTTGTTGATTACAGAGCCGATTGGCGAGGTAATGAAGGGTGTAGACCGGCTTATTGGTTGATACAAAGTTGTGAACCGGCTTTAGTAAACGGATTGAATGGAATAATGGCATCCCCTGGCTAAGGCTTGGATACAGGATGCGCGAACCTGGGGAAAGAAGGGATTCATAATGGTCTATGTAGCTGCTGATACTCGCTATGAAACGATGAAATATAACCGCGTGGGACGTTCGGGCCTGAAGCTGCCAGCGATTTCACTTGGACTGTGGCATAATTTTGGTGGAATTAACAGTCTGGAGAATGGACGCAACATGATTACGCGTGCGTTTGATCTCGGGATTACCCATTTTGATTTGGCGAACAATTATGGCCCACCTGCAGGTTCAGCGGAGCAACTGTTTGGTCAGGTGCTGGCTCAGGATCTGAAACCATACCGGGATGAACTGATTATCTCCACCAAAGCGGGATATTATATGTGGCCAGGGCCTTACGGTGAGTGGGGGTCCCGCAAATACTTGATTTCCAGTCTGAATCAGAGTCTGACTCGAATGGGACTGGATTATGTAGATATATTTTATTCACACCGTTATGATCCAGATACACCACTGGAAGAAACCATGATGGCACTTGATCAACTGGTTCGTTCAGGCAAGGCACTTTATGTGGGCATCTCCAATTATCCTGCAGAGCAAACGAAACAGGCGGCCGAGATTTTGAAAAGCTTAGGTACACCGCTATTGATTCATCAGCCAAGGTACTCCATGCTGGATCGCTGGATTGAGGATGGGCTTCAGGATGTGCTAGATGAGTATGGAGCAGGCAGTATCGCGTTTTGTCCATTGGAGCAAGGCGTTCTTACGAACAAATATTTGAATGGGATTCCGGAAGATTCACGTGCCAAAGGCCCTTCTGTATTTCTGAATGAAAATAATATCTCTCCCGAGACACTTCGTAAGGTACGTGCTCTGAATCAGATTGCGGCATCCCGTGGTCAGAGTCTTGCCCAGTTTGCACTGGCATGGGTACTGCGCAATGGAAGAGTCACGTCTGCGCTAATTGGCGCAAGCCGTCCGTCTCAGATTGAAGAGAACGTAGCTGCGCTTAGTCAGCTGGAGTTTTCTGCGGACGAACTGGAGCGGATAGAATCCATTTTGCGACCAGAGTCTACGAATAAAAATAAAGATTAGAATCTGTCCCGTGTATGGGGAGCGTCTACAAATAAATCATAACCAAAAAGTGCATCTTAGCCATAAAGGCAAGGTGCACTTTTTATTTTGAACATGTGGGCCAAATTCAGACATTCTGTACTTTTTGTTCATTTATTTTACGATGTGATGTTCTCTCTTTTATGTGGATAAGTGATCTTACGTACCTTTTGAACGTGACGGACGCGCAAGCAGTTTCTCCCGATAGAGAGTGGGGGCTTCACCGTGGAAACGTTTGAATTGACGGGAAAAATACAGAGCATCAGGCATACCGACAGATGCAGATACCTGTTCAATTGACAAGTCTGGCCGTTCCCGCAGTAATTGACGTGACTTGTCGATCCGCAGTTTCAACAGATAGGTCACAGGGGTGAGTCCGGTTTCATGTTTGAAAATACGCGACAGGTACGCACGGTTATATCCGAGACTCTCCGACATTTGTTCAATGGATACGGGGTAAGCGTATTGAGTGGACATATATTGAATCATCTGTTTTACCGTCCGCCGGATGGAGGATTCTCCTGATGTTAATGTCTGCCCCTCGGAGAGATGGGTCTGGGCCTCGGCTAAAATCATATACAGTGTACCGAGTGATGTATAATGGGCACTTTCTTTTCGCTCGGCAAAAGCATCTTGCATGACCGACAACCAGTTGGATATGTCACAGGCTATACCGGCATGAAAAACCGATTTTTCGGGCCTGAACCCGGCCCGTTCAACGTGCTGGACAGCTTCACTGCCTGTAAAGGCAATCCAGCGGTATTGCCACGGCTTGCGGGCGTGGGATTGGTAGCTTACCAGTTGTCCCGGATGGATCAAAAAACAATCGCCTGCGGCGAGATCGTAGGTGTGCAGCTCCGTACGGAACGTACCAGCTCCTTTTTCTACATAGTGCAAAAGATAATAATCATATAGCTTCGGTCCAAGTGCATGTCCAGGGAGAGTCTGGCTTGCACCGGCAAACAGGACATGAAGTGCCCCTCGGTTATCATAGGTGGGATTGGAGGCAACCGAATAACTAAGTGCTCCGCTTTTGCTTACCCCTGTTTCCTGTGAGGGCCTGGAACTGGATGAACCTGTTGTGTTAAGAGATGTTTCTGCCGGATTTATTTTGGAATCTTTCATGTGGAATCCTTCTTTCCGTTGATTAGAGCCTCGGTCGTTAGATTCATTATATGATTAAAGGTCACATTTATCCATATGAATCACACATGGTTTCATTTTAAGAGAGATCACTTCCTTGTATAATAACATTAAGAAAACCACAACAAAGAGGCGAGGTGCATCGGCTTTGAATGTAACTGATTTGCAACAAAAGTTTATTGAGAAGTACGGAGAAAGTGGAGCGGACATCCGTGTATTTCATGCCCCTGGGCGTGTGAATCTGATTGGTGAACACATCGACTACAATGGTGGTTATGTGCTCCCGGCCGCGCTTGAGTTTGGCACAACCTTGCTCATTCGTGAACGTAAGGATAACGAATTGCAGCTGGCTTCTACCAATATGGCTTACGAGGGGATTCTGGACAGAGCCACCATTGGTCAGGAGAAAACGGGAGAGTGGACGGACTACCCGATAGGCGTCATGGTACAGCTTCAAGGCAAAGGTGTGCAAGTGACGAGAGGGTATGATTTACTCTACCACGGTGAAATACCAAATGGCGCAGGACTTTCCTCATCAGCATCTCTGGAGGTTCTCACCGGGTATGCTATTCAATCGATGGAAGGGATCGCGGACATCGATACAGTGGAACTTGCGCTTTTGTCCCAGAAAGCAGAGAATGAGTTTGTTGGTGTCAACTGCGGTATTATGGATCAGTTTGCTGTAGCCAACGGGGCGAAGGATCATGCGATTCTGCTGATGTGTGATACGCTGGAGTACGAGAAGGTTCCTTTCCGTACAGGTGCTTACAAACTGATTATCGGTAACACAAACAAACGCCGTGGTTTGGTCGATTCGGCTTACAATGAGCGGCGCTCTCAATGCGAGCAGGCACTTGCCATTTTGAAGGAACAGCTGCCTGCACTGAATTACCTGGCTCAATTGAAGCCAGAGCAGTTTGACACCTTACAGGATCAGATCAAGGATGAGAAAGTCAGACAGCGTGCCCAGCACGTTGTGGAAGAAAATGCACGAGTACTTGCATCCGTAGAAGCGCTACAGAACAATGACTTGCAGACGTTTGGACAGCTGATGAATGCTTCACATGAATCATTACGCGATCTGTATGAAGTTAGCTGCAGCGAGCTGGATGTCATGGTTGAGGAAGCGCAACGGATTCCAGGAACACTGGGTGCACGTATGACGGGTGCAGGTTTTGGTGGATGTACAGTGTCCCTGGTACATGAGAATGATGTGGAACGTTTTGTGAGTGAGGTGGGGGCGGCGTACGAAGTACGTACCGGTCTCACAGGTGATTTTTATGTATGTGGCGTAGGCGAAGGTGTTAACGAACTCAAGGAGGCGAAGTAAAATGGCAATTTTGGTGACAGGTGGAGCAGGGTATATTGGTTCTCATACGGTGGCAGCGTTGCTTGAACGTGGCGAAGAGGTCGTTGTGCTGGATAACTTGCAGACAGGACATCGCGAGGCATTGCTTGGCGGTAAGTTGTATGAAGGTGATTTGCGTGACAAGGAAATCTTGACGAAGCTGTTCGCGGAAAATTCGATTGATGCCGTCATTCACTTTGCGGCGAACTCGCTCGTCGGCGAGAGCATGAAAGAACCGGCTAAATACTACGATAATAACGTATTCGGCACACTTTGCCTGCTTGAAGCGATGAATGCAGCGAATGTACGCCGCATCGTCTTCTCTTCTACAGCAGCAACTTACGGCGAACCTGAGAAGGTGCCGATTGAAGAGAGCGACCGTACGGAGCCTACGAATGTATATGGTGAAACCAAATTGATGATGGAGCGCATGATGTCCTGGTTCGACAAAGTGCAGGATATCAAATACGTTTCCCTGCGTTACTTCAACGCAGCCGGTGCACACGAAAGTGGCAAAATCGGTGAAGATCACCAGCCGGAAAGTCACTTGATTCCGCTTGTATTGCAGACGGCATTGAAACAACGTTCACATATCGCTGTATTCGGAGATGACTATGCAACAGAAGATGGCACATGTGTCCGCGACTACATTCACGTTAGCGATTTGGCTGATGCGCATCTGCGTGCTGTGGATTATCTGCGCAAAGGGGAGAACAGCAATGTGTTCAACCTGGGGAACGGCACTGGATTCTCGGTGAAGCAAGTGATCGAAACCGCTAAAAAAGTAACAGGCCTGGATATACCGGTTGTTCAGGAACCACGTCGTGCAGGTGACCCGGCTGTACTGGTGGCATCGTCTGCAAAAGCAAGATCCGTTCTGGGCTGGAACCCGAAATGGACCAATCTGGAAGATGTCATTCAAAGCGCATGGAACTGGCATCAATCACGCCCGGAAGGCTACGGAAAAAACTAGGAGGCGAACATCTTATGTCACAGACTCAACCTGGAGCAGAGGCCACAGAGCGTACACCCGAGCAGCAGGAAGCACTGCATGCCATTGAGCGTCTGGTCGCATTTGCCTTACAGAAAAAATTGATTGAGGAAGCGGATTACGATTATAGCCGCAACCTGCTGATGGAACAGTTCGGATTCTCGGAGCCTTACGCTGGTGAACCGGATGCAACAATCCCTGATAGTCCGCAGAGCATGCTGGACACTCTGATTGACTATGGATATACTATCGGACTCATTCCTGAAAATAGCGATACCTTCCGTGACCTGCTGGACGCGAAAATTATGGGTCACCTGATGGCGCGCCCATCGGAAGTCGTGCGTGCGTTCCGTGAAAAGGAGCAAGCTGAGGGGATCGAGGCGGCAACATCGCAATTTTATGATTTGTCCATTAACTCGAACTACATCCGAATGGATCGCGTATCGAAGAACGTCTATTGGACGCAGGATACTGCTTATGGAGAGATGGAGATCACGATCAACCTTTCGAAGCCGGAGAAGAGTCCAAAGGAAATCGCTATGGCGAAATTGCTTCCACCTCCGGTATATCCGAAATGTCAGCTGTGTCGTGAAAATGTAGGTTATGCTGGTCGGGTGAATCACCCGGCCCGCCAGAATCTGCGTGTCATTCCGCTACAGCTTAACAATGAGCCGTGGTTGTTCCAATACTCGCCGTACGTGTATTACAATGAGCACTGCATTATTTTCCATCATGATCATGTGCCGATGAAACTGACGAAGGATACTTTGCGCAGATTGCTTGCCTTTGTTCAGGAATATCCGCATTACTTTATCGGGTCTAACGCCGATCTTCCAATCGTGGGCGGTTCCATTCTGACCCATGACCACTTCCAGGGCGGACGTCATACTTTTGCCATTCAAAACGCACAGCCAGAGGCGGTCTTCCGCCATGCAGATGCACCAGGGCTGACGCTTAGCCTTGTAAAATGGCCGATGTCCGTGATGCGTTTGCATTCACATGATCCTGCGGAATTGCTAGAAGCAGGTAACGCGGTCTACGAAGCGTGGAAGGTCTACAGTGACTCTGCAGTAGAGATCGAAGCGTTTAGTGAGATCGATGGGGAAAAGGTACCTCACAATACGGTAACTCCAATCGTTCGCCGTAGTGCGGATGGCGGCTTTGAGATGGATCTCGTTTTACGCAACAACCGTACAAATGACGAGCACCCGGAAGGCATTTTCCACCCACACCGTGAAATGCATCATTTGAAAAAAGAGAACATTGGCTTAATCGAAGTCATGGGACTGGCTATTTTGCCGGGACGTCTGAAGCAAGAGCTGGACGGTATTGCCGACATATTGGCGGGGAATACAGAGCTTGCTGAAGCGGCCCAGGCAGCAGATCATGAACTGAACAAACATTTACCGTGGGCAGAAGCGTTGAAGCAGGGGCATGGCTCCAGCTTGACGAAGGAAGAAGCGGTTACCCTTGTACAACAGCAGGTAGGTTTGAAATTTTCTGAAATTCTGGAGCATGCAGGTGTGTACAAACATGATGAAGCTGGGCGTCAGGCATTCCGCCGCTTCGTAAGCAGTATGGGATATACCGAGTAATGAAATCAACAGGCATCCGTTCAATTGTGAACGGGTGCTTTTTGACATGGAATAAGGTGTATAATGAAATAAGGAAATGAAAGAAGAGCGAAGTAGAATGACCCACACTACATAAGGAAAAGGGGACGATTTATTTGGAAAAGCAGCCGCTTAATCTTCCATTTATCTCAGATGCCAAGGAGCTTAAAAGCATGGTTGGAGAATCCAGCGAACGTGTGCGAAATAAAGTCATCTCGTTTGTCGATTCGCATGTGCAGTCATTTATTGCAAAGTCACCCTTGTTTTTCTTGTCCACTTCGGATCAGGATGGAAAATGTGATGTATCACCGCGCGGAGATGAACCCGGCTTTGTTCGTGTATTTGATTCTTATAGACTGGTGTACGCGGAACGCCCAGGAAACCGCCGAATCGATTCCTTGTTAAACATCCTGTCAGATCCAGGTGTAGGCATGTTGTTTGTGATTCCGGGTTTGAATGAAGTGCTGCGTATCAATGGAACAGCTCGGATCACGAAGGATGAAGAATTCATCGCAAGCATGAACTGGAGTGGTAAAACGATTGGAGCCGCCGTCATTGTTGAAGTCGAGGAATGTTTCATTCATTGTCCGCGTGCTTTTCATCAGGCAGGAATATGGGATGCTGGAACATGGGCGAAATCCGAAGAGTTGCCATCCGTGAATGACCTTTTTCAAGCACATCTTAAGATCAACGGATTGAACTAAAGTGAGCGGCTATCGATTTGTTTTTCTATAAAAGGGGTACTATAATTGAGGTTGCACTAAAAACTAAACTCCATTGGAGGCGATTATAGATCATGAGATCTTTTCAATTTTATAACCCGACTCGTCTAATCTTCGGTAAAGGCCAGCTCGAAGCGCTGAAAACCGAAGTGCCGAAATACGGCAAACGGGTTCTGCTTGTATATGGCGGTGGAAGCATCAAACGTAGCGGACTGTATGATCAAGTGCTTGGTTTGCTCAAGGAAATCGGAGCAGAAGTAACGGAGCTCGCAGGTGTGGAGCCGAATCCGCGTCTGTCCACTGTACATAAAGGCGTGGACTTGTGTAAAACACATGGTATTGAGCTCATTCTGGCTGTTGGTGGCGGTAGTGTGCTTGATTGCGCCAAAGCGATTGCCGTCGGGGCGAAGTACGATGGAGACATGTGGGACTTCGCGCAGCGTAAAGCGGTTGCACAAGACGCACTTCCACTCGGCACAGTGCTTACCATGGCGGCTACCGGTTCAGAGATGAACTCCGGTTCCGTAATCACAAACCAGGAAACACAAGAAAAGCTCGGATGGGGCAGTGCGCATTCTTTCCCTGCATTCTCCATCCTTGATCCCGTGAACACATACACGGTACCTAAGGACCAAACGGTATACGGTATGGTGGACATGATGTCTCACGTATTGGAGCATTATTTCCATCTGGATCCGAACACACCTGTTCAGCTCGGCTTCTGCGAGACGATTCTGCGTACCGTTATGGAAGCAGCTCCACGTTTGGTGGATGACCTGGAGAACTACGAACTTCGTGAGACGATTCTGTATTGTGGAACGATGGCACTTAATGGCGTGCTGAACATGGGACTTGCGGGAGACTGGGCAACGCACAATATTGAACATGCGGTATCAGCAGTTTATGATATCCCGCATGGCGGTGGACTTGCAATCCTGTTCCCACACTGGATGAGACATAACCTTGACGTGAAGGTAGATCGTTTCAAACGTCTTGCGATCAACGTGTTTGACGTGAACCCTGAAGGTAAATCCGACAGACAGATTGCCGAGGAAGGCATTGATGCACTCAGCAAGTTCTGGACATCCATTGGTGCACCAAACCGTCTGGCCGACTATGATATTGATGACAGTCAGATTGAGGTTATGGCGGATAAAGCGATGCTGTTCGGGCCGTTCGGGAACTTTAAAAAGCTGCAACGTGAAGATGTGGTATCCATCTACAAAGCTTCGCTGTAAGTGAGTTTAAGAAGCTTGGCTTGTAAGCTTAATAATCATTGGACTACTGATATAAACGCAAGTTTCCTTTTGGAGGCTTGCGTTTTTTAATGCCTGGACTACTGTGAATCACATCCTTGATTCCACACCGTGAATTTGCATGGAAGAGAGAAATGGAGCATTCCTGAATATTATGATGCTAATACCCATTAGCGGCTTCTCAATACAACTCAGGAAAGATTTTGAAACATTTTGCCTGGATGTACGTATTTATTTACATGTGGAATGCACAGTTGGGAGAAATTGCAGCGGAGAGGAGGAAGAGGGGATGGAAGCAATCTATTGGGGATGTCTCATCGGTGGTGCCGTTTTTGCCATTGTCAGTCTGGTGCTAGGTGACTTGATTGACGGTTTGCTGGATGGTGCTTTCGAAATGCCTGGTGTTGATTTTTTTAAACCTGTTGTACTGGCGGGGTCCATCACTGCTTTTGGTGGAGCAGGCATACTACTGACGCGGTACAGCTCTCTTAGTGTGATGTCGAATCTGATCTTATCCCTGCTAATCGGTATTGCTGCAGCCATGCTGGTATTCTTCGCATATATCAAACCGATGCGTAACAGTGATGTATCAATTGGGTTCTCTATGAAGGAGTTAGCGGGTAAAATCGGTGAAATTACGATTCCGGTACCGGCAAACGGATTTGGTGAAGTCATGATTCGTTTTGCTTCTGGCAACACCATTCAGACAGCATCCAGCTTCGAACAGCTACCCATTGCGGCGGGGGCACGAGTGGTTGTCATCGATGTGGTGGACGGAGTACTGCGCGTATCCGAGTGGGAAGAAGATGTACTTAAGGATGTCTAGGTCAGTGAAATTTCCTAAATAATGCGGGGGGACTGACGAGAGCGGAATGATTTTAATACTTACGAGATAAGGGGAGAGATGTGAATGGGTAATCTGGATTGGGATGTATTGTTAATTCCTGTCGTGGTTGTTGGTGTAATTTTGATCTTAGGTTTAGCTTTCTGGGCGAGATACAAAACGGTTGGTCCCGACGAAGCGATGATTGTAACCGGTTCATTCTTGGGCAGTAAAAATATTTCAGAAGACGAGTCAGGACGGAAAATCAAAATCGTGCGTGGTGGCGGTGCGTTTATCCTGCCTGTGTTCCAACAATCGGAGTTTATTTCATTGCTGTCACACAAGCTTGATGTTTCCACTCCGGAAGTGTACACAGAACAGGGTGTTCCGGTTATTGCTGACGGGGTCGCGATCATTAAGGTTGGAAGCGCTGTAGAGGATGTTGCAACGGCTGCTGAGCAATTTATTGGCAAACCGGTTGATGCGCTCAGGGGGGAAGCCCAGGAAGTGCTGGAGGGGCATTTGCGGGCCATTCTCGGTACGATGACGGTGGAAGAGGTGTACCGGAACAGAGATCGTTTTGCTCAAGAGGTCCAAGGCGTGGCAGCACGGGATCTGAAAAAGATGGGGCTGCAGATCGTTTCTTTTACCATTAAGGATGTTCGTGATAAACAAGGGTACTTGGACGCACTTGGTAAACCAAGAATCGCAGCCGTGAAACGTGATGCCGAAATTGCCGAAGCGGAAGCGATGCGGGATGCACGGATTCAGAAGGCAAATGCCGAAGAACAAGGGCAGAAGGCCGAGCTGCTGCGGGATACCAACATTGCCGAAGCAGCCAAAGAGAAAGAGTTGAAGGTCGCTGCGTTTAAACGTGATCAGGACACAGCCAAGGCCGAAGCGGATCAGGCGTATCATATCCATGAAGCACGTGCAAGACAAACGGTTGTTGAAGAACAGATGAAAGTCGAACTTGTACGTAAAGAGCGTGAGATTGACTTGCAGGAAAAAGAGATTACGGTGCGTGAGAAACAATATGATGCGGAAGTGAAGAAAAAAGCGGAAGCGGATCGTTACGCTGTTGAGCAGGCGGCGGAAGCAGATAAAGCGAAAAGAATGCGTGAAGCCGATGCAGTTCAATACTCCATCGAAACTCAAGCGAAGGCAACCGCCGAGCAGAAACGACTTGAAGGTCAGGCCATTGCGGATGCAGAGCGGGCAAAAGGTACAGCCGATGCAGAAGTTATCCGTTTGCGCGGTCTTGCCGAAGCGGAAGCCAAAGAAAAATTGGCTGAGGCGTTCCAGAAGTTCGGGGAAGCTGCGGTACTTGATATCATTGTCAAAATGCTGCCTGAACTGGCTGGTAAAATCGCTGAGCCAATCTCCTCGATTGACAAGCTGACGGTAGTAGATACAGGTAAAGGCGAGGGGGCTGCACGTGTCAGCAACTACGTCACGGAACTGATGGCTACCGCACCTGAGATGTTGAAAAGTGTGTCAGGCATCGACGTGGAGCAACTGATCAAAGGGTTGACCAAATCGAAAACAGCTACACCAGTGGCTGTGCAATCGAGTGAACCGGTAAAGTCAAGCCCATCTATTATCGAGAGCATTGTAGAGCGCGGCGATAGTAAAGAGTAAGAACTGGTAGCGTAATTACACGGCGGGTCTATTGACCTTATGGCGAATTTTTGTTACTTTTTAAGCGAGACGTCCGGCGCGGTTTGCCCGCTCCGGATGTTTTTTGATTTGGTTGAAGATGTGTCAGGCACATCCAAGATGGTGTGAAAAAAAGAGGTGCAAAAATGAGCAGCCTGCATGTAGATAAAGCGCTAAATAATAATGTAATTATTGCACAGCATCCTGAGCACGGCGAAGTTGTGGTCATTGGCAAAGGCATCGGCTTTAACCGGAAGCCGAGTGACGACATTCCACTGACGGCTGTGGAAAAGATGTTTATTTTGAAAAACCAGCAGGAGCAGGAGCAGTACAAGCAACTTCTTCCGCAGGTGGATGAGGCTTTGATTGAGATTATTAACGAAGTCATCACGTATATCGCAGAGCGTACGGACGTTCCGCTTAATGAACATATTCATATTGCTTTAACGGATCATATTTCTTTTGCCCTTAAACGCAAGGAGCAGGGAATTATCATTCAAAATCCCTTTTTATACGAGACAAGAGAGATCTATCCAGATGAGTATCGGATGGGAGAATATGCGGTTCGTTTAATTAAGGAAAAGATGGGCGTAGATCTTGGCCAAGATGAGATTGGTTTTGTGGCTCTGCATATCTATAGTGCGATGACGAACCAGAACATATCCCAGGTACGAGAGCATTCTCAATTAATTACGGATCTGGTGAACCTGGTTGCGGACCAGCTTGACTATTCCTTCGAAACGCAGTCTTTGGATTATTCCCGTCTGTTGACTCACCTTCGGTTTGCACTGGAACGTGTACGCCGTGGAGATAAGGTGGAGGAGCTACACAAGCTGGATTCCTTGCTCAAATTAGAGTATCCCGAAATGTACTCGCTTGCATGGAAGCTTACTAAGGTGATGGAGAAGCGATTAAAACTGCCCGTATATCCGGCAGAAGTTGGTTATCTAACGATACATCTACAGCGACTGAATCAACGGAAAGAAGAAGAGAATACGTGAAATCATGTCAGAAACTTTAGCGAAATTACGTTTTTTTCTGTAAAGGCTTGCAATGCGTCTGAAGTGGTGCTACAATGGTGACCGTAATCAAGCAACTGAATAAACATAAGCGACGTGTTACTGACTCGATCAGGCATGAGTTAATTAGAGTGTGATTGTTCTACCTTTTTAAGGGTATGCTATACCCCAAGGTAGGCACAGTTCACTTTTATTAGTTCATGCCTTTTTTGTGTTCCCTTGCTTGCATCACGACATACAGACTTAGACGAAAGGAAGAATACGACGCGATGTTTAAAAAGCTTTTTGGTGTATTGCAAAGAGTAGGTAAAGCTCTCATGTTGCCTGTAGCGATCTTGCCAGCCGCAGGTTTGCTGCTCGGAATCGGTAACATGCTGGTGAATCCGGATTTCCTGCAATATGTGACTGCGCTCGATACCCCTTGGGTAAACTCGATTGCAACTATAATGATGAACGCAGGTCAGATCGTATTTGATAATCTGGCATTGCTGTTTGCTGTCGGGGTAGCTGTTGGACTCGCTGGCGGTGAAGGTGTAGCAGGACTTGCAGCCATCATCGGTTACCTGGTCATGAATGTGACTTTGGGTTCTGCAGTAGGCGTTACGCCTGCTATGATCGGCAAAGTACCTGGTTACGCAAGTATCCTGGGTATTCCTACACTAAGCACAGGGGTGTTTGGAGGTATCATCATTGGTATCGCCGCAGCACTGTGTTACAATCGGTTCTTCAAAATCGAACTGCCGTCTTACCTTGGATTCTTCGCAGGTAAACGATTTGTTCCTATTGTCACCTCGGTAGTTTCCCTGTTGTTAGGGTTACTGCTTGTGGTCATCTGGCCACCAATTCAAAACGGATTAAATGCCATTTCTCACTTCATGGTAGATACCAGCCCGACTTTGTCGGCCTTTATCTTCGGTGTTGTAGAACGGTCACTGATTCCGTTTGGTCTGCATCACATTTTCTACTCCCCATTCTGGTTTGAGTTCGGTGAGTATGTGAACAAAGCCGGCGATGTCATTCGCGGGGACCAAAAGATTTTCTTCAGCCAGCTGCGTGATGGCGTTGCGCTGACAGCGGGAACGTTCCAGGTTGGTAAATTCCCGTTCATGATGTTCGGTTTGCCAGCAGCCGCACTTGCGATGTACCATGAAGCAAGACCTGAGCATAAAAAATATGTTGCGGGTATCATGGGTTCAGCTGCACTGACATCATTCCTGACAGGGATCACAGAACCACTCGAGTTCTCGTTCCTGTTCGTAGCACCGATTTTGTTTGCAGTACACTGTATCTTTGCAGGTTTGTCCTTCATGACGATGCAATTGCTCGATGTCAAAATCGGGATGACCTTCTCAGGCGGCTTCATTGACTTCCTGATCTTTGGTATCATTCCAAACCGCACGCCATGGTGGGATGTTATTATCGTTGGTTTGATCCTTGCTGTGATCTATTACTTCGGTTTCCGATTCATCATTCGCAAGTTCAATCTCAAAACACCTGGACGTGAAGAGGCAGCTGCGGAAACTGCATCTGGCGGTTCTTCAGGCTCCACGGACGATCTGCCTCACAATATCCTTGAAGCCTTTGGCGGTAAGGAAAATATTAAACATCTGGATGCATGCATTACTCGTTTGCGGATTGAAGTGAATGAGAAATCCAATGTACAGAAAGATCGTTTGAAACAATTGGGTGCATCTGGTGTGCTTGAAGTGGGTAATAATGTTCAAGCCATCTTCGGAACACGTTCCGATACGATCAAGTCCCAAATGCAAGATATTATTGCAGGGCGTACACCTGCACCGACTCCGGTTGCTGAAGTTAAACCAACTCCTGAAGAGGAGAAAGCACAGGGAGAACAAGGTGAACGCATTGTGGCAGAGGATATCGTCATGCCAGTCAATGGTGAGCTGATGGATATTACCAACGTACCAGATCCGGTCTTTGCTGAAAAAATGACAGGTGACGGGTTCGCCATTTTGCCACATGACGGAACGATTACATCCCCTGTGTATGGTAAAGTATTTAATGTATTTCCAAGCAAACATGCCGTAGGTATCATGTCCGACGGCGGTAAGGAAGTGCTTGTACACATAGGTGTTAATACGGTGAAGCTGAAAGGTCAAGGTTTCAACGTACTGGTTCAGGAAGGTGACCTGGTATCTGCAGGACAACCGATTATGGAAGTGGATCTGGAGTATGTCAAAGCGAACGCCCCTTCGATCATTTCTCCGGTGATATTCACCAACCTGCCAGAAGGCTCTACGGTCACTTTGAAGAAGAGTGGCGTGCTCAAAGTTGGCGATCAGCCGATCATTGAGATAAAATAAGAACTGTTCCAACGATGGCAAGCAAGTGTAAATATACGCAATGCCTAAAACTAAACTACCGAAAGCGAGATGATTGTAATGCAACAAACATTCAGAATTACAGACGAAGATGGTATCCACGCACGTCCGGCAACTGCCCTGGTTAATACAGCAAACAAATTCAAAGGTGCTGAATCCTTCGCAGAAGCTAACGGCAAAAAAGTAACATTGAAATCCATTCTGGGCGTTCTTTCCCTCGGTCTGGAGCAAGGTGACACCATCAGCATCATCGTTGAAGGTGAAGGCGAAGCTGAAGCTCTACAAGCTCTGACAGACGTTATGGTTAACGAAGGGTTGGGCGAAATTAATGCTTAATGTTTCCGGGATCGCGGCTTCGGCGGGTATTGCTATCGCCAAGGCGTTTATCTTGGAGCATCCTGACTACTCTGTAGAAAAACGCCAGATTAACGACGTTGACGCAGAGATCGCTAAACTTGACTCGGCGCTGGGTAAATCCCGCGCTGAGCTTGAGGCGATCAAAGAGCGTACTTTACAAGAGCTGGGCGAGAAAAAAGCGGAGATTTTTGCATCGCATTTGCTCATCCTGGATGACCCGGAGCTGATTGATCCGGTGAAAGCGAAGATCGCTGATGACATGATCAATGCAGAATTTGCACTGAATGAAACAGCTTCCCAGTTCATCTCGATGTTCGAAAACATGAAGAGTGCATACCTGCAAGAGCGTGCTGCGGATATGCGTGACGTTACGAAGCGTGTGCTAAATCACTTGCTTGGCATCGACTTCATGAGCCCGGCTGAAATCAGTGAAGAAGTGATTGTGCTTGCGGAGGATCTAACACCTTCCGATACAGCTCAATTGAACCGTCAATACGTAAAAGGTTTTGCAACCAACATCGGTGGACGTACTTCTCACTCCGCTATCATGGCTCGTTCGCTTGAGATTCCGGCTGTGGTTGGAACAAAAGACATCTTGGCTCAAGCGAAACAAGGAGACTTGATTATTGTTGACGGTCTGGACGGTCAAGTTCTGGTTAACCCTACAGATGACATCGTTGCTGAATACCGTGCCAAACAGGAACAGTATGATGCACAGCGTGCGGAGTGGAGAAAACTGCGTGACGAACCAACAGTTACGGTGGACAACGTTCATGTGGAACTGGCTGCAAATATCGGTACGCCGAACGATGTAACAGGTGTATTGGAAAACGGCGGCGAGGCGGTAGGCTTGTATCGTACCGAGTTCTTGTACATGGGCAGAGACAAGCTTCCCTCCGAAGACATTCAGTACAATGCTTATAAAGCGGTACTCGAAAAAATGGAAGGCAAACCTGTTGTAGTTCGTACACTTGACATCGGTGGAGACAAAGAGCTTCCTTATCTGGATCTGCCAAAAGAAATGAATCCATTCCTCGGCTTCCGCGCAGTTCGTCTGTGTCTGGACCGTCTGGATATCTTCCGTACTCAATTGCGTGCGTTGCTGCGTGCAAGTGTACACGGAAACTTGCGTGTCATGTTCCCTATGATCGCAACACTGGGTGAATTCCGTGAAGCCAAAGCTGTCCTGCTCGAAGAGAAGGACAAGCTGGTTGCTGAAGGGATCGCTGTTTCCGACAGCATTCAACTCGGGATCATGGTCGAAATTCCATCAACAGCTGTGATGGCGGATCAATTCGCCAAAGAAGTGGACTTCTTTAGTATCGGTACTAACGATCTGATTCAGTACACGATGGCTGCTGACCGGATGAACGAGCGTGTATCTTATCTTTATCAGCCATACAACCCAGCCATTTTGCGTTTGGTCAAAATGGTTATCGATGCAGCGCATCGTGAAGGTAAATGGGCTGGCATGTGCGGTGAGATGGCAGGAGACGAAACAGCAATTCCGTTGTTGCTTGGTCTTGGACTGGATGAGTTCAGCATGAGCGCAACCTCCATTCTGCCAGCGCGTAGCCAGATCACCAAGCTGTCCCGTGCGGACATGCAAGAACTGGCTGCCAAAGCTTTGGAAATGCAAACCGCTGAACAAGTGGTTGAACTGGTTCAAAGTATTCAAGCGTAATTTTGCCGGAGTTTCCTCCGGATTTGAGGTTTTCTTTTTCCGAATAAAGGGCTGCGTTCATGCAGCGATATTGCCGGTGTCCACGATTTAGTGGGGACCGGCTTTTTTTGCTTTTTTATTGTAGTGACAGAATAGCTGTTCTTACAAGTGGATAAATTAAAATCCCCTTATGGGAGTGAGAGAATATCTCATCACGCACAGGGGGACTCTGTCATTAAAGTAGACTGTGTAAAAAGTTTAACTTATTTAGCTACAAGCACAGTTTAATACAGGTTTACGTGCTGCGGTCGTTTCATCGAGACGAGTTACCGGCGTGCCGTACGGAGCATTGAGCACCAATTCCGGTGTTTCTTCTGCTTCCTTCGCAATACGGATCATTGTATCGATAAATCCGTCCAACGTTTCTTTGCTCTCGGTTTCCGTCGGCTCAATCATGATGCACTCCTCGACATTAAGCGGGAAGTATATGGTTGGCGGGTGATAGCCAAAATCCAGCAGGCGTTTGGCCACATCCAGTGTGCGTACACCATACTGCTTCAGGCCGCGCCCTGACATGACAAATTCATGTTTGCATACGCCAGGATAAGGAATCTCGTAATGAGGTGCAAGCCGAGCCATCATATAATTGGCGTTGAGTACAGCGCATTCGGATACACGGCGAAGGCCCTCCGGTCCATAAGTGCGGATATAAGCATAAGCACGAACAAGAATACCGAAGTTACCATAATAGGCTTTGACCCGACCGATCGATTGATCTCCTTCGTAATCCAGAGCGTATATGCCTTGATCATTTTGAACAACCATCGGTTTAGGCAAGAACGGGATCAGGCGGCTCTTCACACCGACAGGTCCGGCACCAGGTCCACCACCACCGTGAGGTGTGCTCATCGTTTTATGCAAGTTCAGATGCACCACATCAAAGCCCATATCTCCCGGACGTGTAATGCCCATGATGGCATTGGAGTTGGCTCCGTCATAATACAACAATCCGCCAGCTTCGTGCACGATGGACGCAATCTCTTGAATATCCTTCTCAAACAAACCGAGCGTATTCGGATTCGTCAGCATAAGGGCTGCGGTATCTGAACCGACTGCAGCGCGGAGAGCATCCAGATCTACCAAACCGTCCGTCCGCGACGGGATTGTCACCGTTTCGAATCCTGCTACGGTTGCGCTGGCCGGGTTCGTGCCATGAGATGAATCGGGTACGATTACCTTGGTACGCATTTCACCACGGCTCTCGTGATAAGCTCGAATCATCATAAGCCCGGTCCATTCCCCGTGTGCTCCGGCAGCGGGTTGCAGAGTTACGGCATCCATACCTGTCAGACCAGCAAGATCATTTTGTAAAGTATGGAGCAGTTCGAGAGCACCTTGAAGACTGGATTCATGCTGATACGGATGGATCTTGGCAAAGCCGTTGTAACGTGCTACATCTTCATTAATCTTTGGATTGTATTTCATTGTACAGGAACCAAGCGGGTAAAAGCCGTTATCTACCCCGAAGTTGCGGCGCGACAATGCCGTATAGTGACGAATAACATCAACCTCGAATACTTCCGGCAACGCGGCCGCTTCCGAGCGTAGCATTTCCCGGGGAATCAAGGTGTCAGCATCCTGACGGGGAACATCACATTCCGGCAGGGAATAGGCCACACGTCCAGGACTGCTCAATTCGAAAATCAGAGTTTGTTCGGGAGCAACGGATGGTGCGACTTGTTGCGTAAAGGTTGAGGCCCCTTGGGCTTGTGAGTCCATTCCAGTCGGCTGATTGACTGACTGATGTAGGTTAGAAGTTTCCAGTGAAGTACCCGCAATGTTTGCTTTTGTAGTTGTTTCCTGAGTCACAGCAATCCCTCCAATACACGTGCGAATTCATCGATCTCTTCTTTGCTGCGTCGTTCGGTGACCGCAATGAGCAGATGTCCTGCCAGTTCCGAATATTCACGTCCGAGTTCATAACCGCCGATGAAGCCTGCATCCAGCAGTTTCAGTTGAAGAGCATCCACATCGGTTCCTTCAGGGAGCTGGATGACGAATTCGTTAAACGTAGGGGCAGTAAAAGTAAGGCTGACTCCGGGAATAGCTGTTAACATATTTCGTGCATAGTGACTCTTCTGCAAATTCAGATCAGCAACATCAATCATGCCCTGTCTTCCCAGCGTAGACATATAGACGGAAGCGCTTAGCGCTAACAATGCCTGATTGGAACAGATGTTGGACGTCGCCTTTTCACGGCGAATGTGCTGTTCACGTGCTTGCAACGTAAGCACAAAACCGCGTTTGCCGTTGCGATCGGTCGTCTGGCCGACGATTCGGCCAGGAATCCGGCGCATGTGAGCCTGGGACACGGCGAAGTATCCGCATGTGGGTCCGCCGAGCGAAGCAGCGATTCCGAGGGGCTGCGCATCGCCTACAACGATGTCGGCCCCCAGCTTGCCTGGGGCTTCCAGCAGACCGAGCGACAGCGGGTTAGCACTTACCACAAGCAGTCCTTTGTGCGTGTGCACGAGGTCGGCAGCCTGTTTTACATTTTCCACGGCACCAAAGAAGTTCGGGCTTTGAATCATAACCGCTGCTGTATCGTCTGAGATAGCCGCTTGCAACGCATCCCAATCCGTAACCCCATCTTTGTAACCAATCTCTACAATCTCCAGACTGAGGCCATGCGCGTACGCTTGCAATACTTGACGGGCTTCCGGGTGAACGGTACGAGATACGATAAGCTGCTTCCGGCGAGTGGCTGCGGCGGCAAGATTGCCTGCTTCTGCAAAGGCCGTTGCACCGTCATACATACTCGCATTGGCTACCGCCATACCTGTCAACTCGCAAATATACGACTGGAATTCGAAGATGGCTTGTAATTCCCCTTGGCTGATCTCCGGCTGATATGGGGTATAGGCAGTATAAAACTCAGAACGGGAAATGACATGGTTGATAACCGAAGGGATGTGGTGGTCATAGATGCCTGCGCCAAGGAAACTGGCATGTGTCTCGAAGTTGGCATTGGAGCCAGCCTGTTTCGACATATGGCGGGTTAAGGCATATTCATCCAGTTTGGAAGAGACAGGCAACTCGCCCTGATAACGAATCTCCTGCGGGATATCTTTAAACAGATCTTCAATCGAATCCACACCGATTGTGGCGAGCATCGCGCTCTGATCTTGTTCGGTCATGGGAATGTAGCGGTGCTTGCTCATGCTTGCTCAGCTCCTTGAGTAGGTGTCTTTGGCGTACGTGTCCGTTTATGAAAAGGGGTCTTGACGACCTCGGCTTTCAGCTTTTTGCCACGAATCTCAATCTCCAGCGGAGTGCCTATTGCAGCATGATTGCTGTCAATTAGGGCAAGGCCAAGATTACGCTTCAAAGTTGGGGACTGTGTTCCGGTTGTCACTTCACCAATCTGAACGCCACCCGCATAGATCGGGTAATGTGGCCGTGGTATACCACGCTCCAGCACTTCGATGCCGATCAGCTTGCGGGCAGGGCCGTCATTTTTTTGTTGCAACAAAGCTTGATGTCCAATAAAAGGTCCGGCATTTAACTTCACGAACATCCCAAGTCCTGCCTCCAGTGGAGAGATGGTTGGTGACAGCTCCTGACCGTACAAAGGCAACTTTGCTTCGAATCGCAGTGTATCACGCGCACCAAGTCCCGCTGGAACGAGGCCCACATCAGCACCTGCTTCCATCAGTCCGTTCCATACCAGAGCCGCCTGATCTGCTGCAACATACAGTTCAAAACCATCTTCACCTGTATATCCAGTGCGCGACAGTAGCAACTTTATTCCACATACCTCGGCATGCTGTACGAAGCGGAACGGTTCAATGGACCTTGCATCCACCTCTGAACCTGTAACCTTCGAGAGAATATCGACCGCTAAAGGGCCTTGTAGCGCCAGTAACGCCGTTTGCTCGGAATCATTGGTCATGTTTACGCCAGGTACGATATGCTCCTGAAGCCACGCCCAATCCTTGTCGATATTAGAGGCATTGACAACCAGCATGTAGTGTTGCTCCGCCAGTTTGTAGATCAGCAGATCATCTACTACACCACCATCGGGATAACACATCAGCGTGTATTGTGCCTGACCTGGTACAATTGCGGTCACATCGTTGGTTGTCATGTGTTGTAAAAAGGCTTCCGCCTGTTCACCCGTTACGGTGAATTCGCCCATATGGGATACATCAAACAGCCCGGCGCGCTCGCGTACGGCTTCATGCTCTTTTTGAATACCGCTAAACTGCACGGGCAACTCCCAGCCGCCAAAATCAATGCAACGTACACCTTCATATTGCGCATATAGGGGGAAGAGTGGTGTTCTTAACAAATCAGACATCCAATCACCTCGTCATGGGCCGTTAGTAGGCCAAGTATGAAAACACGTTCTGTGAGCCAGATCATTAATGCTTAAGTAGTTTTAGTATTCGAGACTTAACAGCCGACCGTTCTACATTTTTTCATTTGTTATGTTTAGTACGATCCTGGAACCTGCAATTCATTTTTTGGGAAAAAGGAAAAGGACAGGCCAAAGAACCGGCATGCCAAGTAGCACGCTGTATTCTTAGGCTCTGTCCCTTGTACCTGAGAGTTACCCCGCCGTTTATTCAGACAGGTTTCCCCTTGGGTGATCATAACATCCATATAGGACGATTAGATGCTCTCCAGAGTTGCGTCCTGTAAAAGTCCTTTTGCCTGAGAGATTCACCCCCGCTTGTCGGTGGTTTACTCCTTCGGCGCCGCCTCATGCACATCCCCAAACCGGGTGTACGGGCAATCTCTCCCTTTACATTCATCCGCGGTTCATACGTAGTCCAATTAACTTCAGTTGCTCTTCTCATTAAAACGTGGATACACTCTGGATGTCAAGAACAATATCATTAAAATTGTGTAAAATACGAATATTTAATTATAAATACTCATAAATGTTCGTTTATTCTGAAAGAGTGCGCTTACTATTCTAATATTCACCATTATATGCAGAAAGAGTAGTGTAAGGTTACACACGGTGAGGTGTCTAAATTTAAATAAACTGTGAGCTAACTTGACATTTGAATCTGAAATATCATACGCTATTGTTTGGGAAAAAGGTGAAGGTCAAAGAACGCATGCACTCATTAATGAAAAGCGAGGCGGATATCGATGAGCGAATTGAGAAATGATTTCCTGTACAGTAAAGAGCACGAATGGGTGCAAACCGTAGGGGAGGATACCGTACGTATTGGCATTACCGAGTTCGCGCAGCATCAGCTGGGTGACATTGTGTTTGTGGAATTGCCTGATCTTGAAGCCGGTGTAAAGGCAGAAGACAGCATCGGTACGATTGAATCCGTCAAAACGGTGTCTGATCTGTTCTCACCCGTCAGCGGCACCATTGTTGCAGTGAATGAAGCTTTGCAGGACTCGCCGGAACTGGTGAATAGCTCTCCTTACGAAGAAGGCTGGATGATCGAAATTCGCGTCGATGGAGATGTAACAGCTGCATTATCCACATTGCTGAATGCGGATGCTTATCTTAAACATACTGAGGAATAGAATTAGACCGGATTGTCGAGTTGATTTGTACTTATTGACATATATATAATCTCATTCGAATATAAAAATATTGTTCTTCAAACCTGCGTGAGCTATAGAGCTTATGCAGGTTTTTTGCTGTTTTTTTGGCATATTGGAGGAAATTAAGTAAGAGTAACTTAAAATCGCGAATAAAAAAATGGCAAACGGACCAAGCTATTTTATTGCTTTGCATGTTGTATATGAATAAAGTCATAGGCAGAAAAAACCTTGAGTATCAACGGATTGAGCATATATTCCTAATTAAAAGCGATTACATAATCCAATGTTGTCATCATTGTTCATGACGAAAGTACGCTTTCATTTGATTGAACAGGAAGGGTTTCTCGCTTAGGATTACAGCAGGGGATCAATGATACCCCTTTCATACGAAATAATGACTTGATTCAAGGAGGATAAACCAATGAGTAATTTGGATCAAACATCCAATTCCAAAGGTGGGTTACGTGTTGGTGTGCAACGCTTCGGACGATTCCTGAGCGGTATGGTCATGCCTAATATGGGAGCATTTATTGCTTGGGGATTAATTACAGCGATGTTTATTAAAACAGGATGGTTTCCCAATGCGACAATAGAGCAGCTTGTAGGTCCGATGATTACTTATTTGCTGCCGCTACTGATTGGTTATACCGGGGGTACGATGGTGCATGGCACACGTGGTGGTGTCGTCGGAGCGATTATGACCATCGGTGTCATTGTCGGAACGGATATTCCAATGTTCCTCGGGGCTATGATTGCGGGGCCTTTCGGTGCATGGGTCATCAAGAAGTTTGATAAGTCCATTGAGGGCAAGATCAGAGCGGGTTTTGAGATGCTGGTCAACAATTTCTCGGCAGGAATCATCGGTGGTATTTTGGCTATCTTTGCTTTGCTCGGTATCGGGCCGGCAGTAGAGGCTATTAGCAAAGTTTTGTCTGCTGGCGTACAGGGTTTGATGAATCTGGGCTTATTGCCGCTCGTCAATCTGATTATTGAACCGGGTAAAGTATTGTTCCTGAACAATGCCATTAACCACGGAATCTTAACGCCAATTGCAACAGATCAGGCAAGAGAATTAGGTAAATCCGTTCTTTACATGCTTGAGTCTAACCCGGGACCGGGACTAGGTATTTTGCTTGCTTACTGTTTCTTCGGTCGTGGAATGGCGAGATCTTCTGCACCCGGTGCGGTGGTCATTCATTTCTTCGGCGGGATTCACGAGATTTACTTCCCGTACATCCTGATGAGACCGATCCTGATTCTGGCAGCCATTGCTGGTGGTGTAGCAGGTACGTTAACGTTCATGCTAACTGGCGCAGGACTGGTTTCGGCACCGTCACCGGGCAGTATCATTGCCTATTTCCTGCTGACACCAAAAGGTGGATATATCCCGATGCTTGCAGGAGTTATCGTGGCAGCTGTGGTTTCCTTCCTGATCGCCTCTCTGCTACTCAAAACGGGTAAACAGAAGGAAGAGGATCTGGAAGCAGCCTCCAGCCGAATGAAAGATATGAAGAGCCAAGGCAATACAGCAAATGCAGCCATCACAGCGGATAACCATGAAGCGAACAGAGCGGCAGATATCGCAACTTCCGTTGCATCCAAGGCAAAAGCAGATGTGAAAAAGATCGTTTTCTCCTGTGATGCAGGTATGGGTTCGAGTGCAATGGGTGCTTCGATTCTGCGCAAAAAAATGAAAACCGAAGGAATCGACGTTGCTGTAACCAACACGGCGATTAGTGAAATTCCGCAAGACGCAGACGTTGTTATTACGCAAAAAACACTAACGGATCGTGCACGTTCGGTAGCACCTAATGCAGAGCATATATCCATTGACAACTTCCTGAAAAGCCCGGAATACGACGCGCTAGTTGAACGTTTGAAGTAAAAGGGAGCAGACTGCGAACCAGCTTCAAACAAGAGCAGCCGTTTTCCCAGAGCCGGAGGCTGAGATATGAGTATTACCAAAAGACAACGTGAAATCGTGGAGTTTCTGCTAGAGCATCCCCATGAAGTCACGGCGGGTGAAATTGCCGTTGAAGTAAAAGTGAGTACACGTACCGTGCATCGCGAGCTGCTGATGATTGAACAGTGGCTTGAACCACTCGGTATGCGCCTCGAAAAAAAGTCGGGAACCGGAATACGCATTGATTCCGGTTCGGATGACCTCAGTGCATTACGCCAGAAACTGGAGGGTAATGAATATGTGGAGTTTACGCCTGAAGAGCGTAAGCTCTTCATGCTTTGCATCCTGCTGGATGAAGCCGAGCCGGTCAAACTGCTTGCTCTCGCTTCGGATCTGAAAGTGACTGTTTCAACGGTCACCACCGATCTGGATGATCTGGAGTTACGCATTCGGCAGGCGGGTCTGAAGCTTGTTCGAAGGCGAGGCTACGGTGTGAAAATTACCGGAAGTGAAGCGATTCACCGCAGAGCCATTGCAGCGCTTGCTTTGGAAGTACTGGATGAGTCGGATCTCTTTGGCAGACAGCCTGAGCAAGGGGGCTCCATCGTTAATCAAAAGTTGCTCAGTATGATCGGTCATAGCGACGTACTTACCATTGAAAATGCATTATGGCAACCGGATATCGAATGGCTTGAAAAGATACCTGAACGGCAGTACATGAAACTGCTTATTCAGTTATCAGCAGCTGTGGTTCGGATACGTAAAGGTTTTAATATAGAACCTTCTTCCTCAGGGATAATAACGATTGCAGGCACTGGAACCGTGGCGGAGCAACATGAAGAGAGAGTGCCGGTTTTCATGGCTTCGCGCCTTTGCAGTGTTCTATCCTCACAGCTTGGAGTCGGCTTCTCGGATGAAGAGCAAGCTTATTTTCACCAATTGCTTAAGGAGACAGAGCAACAGATTCATTCTTCGCGCCTGCTCCCGATCGATGATCTGATTCTGATGGACAGAGTGCATTCGCTTACGGACCAGATGCAGGAAAGAACAGGTTATGACTTTCATGAAGACCGCTTGCTGCGTGAAGGATTAATTGCACATATGGTGCCGGTTATGGAGCGACTTGAGGGACATCAGATGATACGTAATCCACTGCTACAGCAGATTCGCAAGGATTATGATACCCTTTTCGAACAAGTTAAAAGGTCTGTGTTACAGGCATGGCCCGGGGCAGAAGTTCCGGATGAGGAGATCGGTTTTCTTGTCATGCACTTTGGCGCATCCATTGAACGGTTGCGGGCGTTAAAGCAGGAGATTCGAGCAATCGTTGTATGCAACAGTGGCATCGGCTCCTCGCGCATGTTATCCAGTCGGTTGTCCAAGGAGTTTCCGGAGATCCAGATTATAGACAGTGTCTCTTGGTACGAAGCCGCACGTATGCCAACCGATGAGTATGATCTGGTCTTGTCTACGGTCGATTTGCCGATGGAGGAGGATCAGTATTACAAGGTCAGTCCGCTGCTGACAGCCGAAGAAAGCGAGAGCCTGCGGCATTTTATCAAAACCACAACGTTACAGCGGCAGCATCGCAACTCCCGTGACATGGGCAATGAGACAACGACTCACAGGGTCTCCGATGCGGACGGCATGGAAGCAACATTGCTTGAGATTGTACGCATTATCGGGAAGTTTCAGGTACATGCGATGGATAATGCCCATCTTGATTTTGCTCAAAGTGTGCTTGGAATGTGTAAGGTCGCACATCGCTCAGGCATATTGAAAGACCCGGGCGAGGTCGCCAAGCTGCTTGAGGTTCGCGAGTCGATGGGAAGCCAGAAGATTCCCGGGACTCAGCTGGCCCTTTTCCATACACGGAGTGAGAGTATCTACAAGCCGTCCATCAGTCTTTTTCAACTAGAGGAACCTCTGCTTCGAACCGTGGACGACCCGGAAGGTGTCAGTCATGTATTACTGATGCTGGGGCCAAAGGAGTTGTCCAAAGAAAGTTTGGAGGTGCTCAGCGAGATTAGTGCACTGCTTCTGCAAGAAGAGATGATTACACTGCTGGGCAAAGGAAACAGGGATGAAATCATCCATTACCTTTCCCGTGAACTTGTCGGGTTCTATCGCAGTAAAAATGAAATTGGAGGTATATAACATGAGTATGTTAACAAAAGACAAAGTCATCATGAATGCAACGGCTCAGGATAAATACGAGGCGATTCGTATGGCAGGGCAGATTTTGAAGGACGCGGGCCATATCACTGCGGATTACATCGAAAAAATGATTGAACGTGAAGAGATTGTATCCACTTATGTCGGCAATGGACTGGCTATTCCGCATGGTACAAAAGAATCCAAAACGTTCATTCTCTCGACCGGAATCTCGGTAATTCAGTTCCCGCAGGGGGTTGATTTTGGAGAAGAAAAGGCTTATATGGTCATTGGCATCGCGGCACAAGGTGGCGAACATATGGAGATTCTGACGAGCATTGCAGTGATCTGTGCCGAAGAAGAGAATATGGAAGCACTGCGTTATGCGAAAACTGCCGAGGAAGTAATCACCATTCTAGAAAGTGAAATGGAGCTATGAAGGCTCTCCACTTTGGCGCAGGTAACATCGGACGCGGATTTATTGGTTTGATTCTGTCCCGTGCCGGATACGAAGTGACGTTCTCGGATGTAAACCAGGAATTGGTGAATGCTCTTCGGGAGCGTGGAGAGTACACCGTAGAGCTTGCCAATGAAAGCAAAGATCAGGAGACCGTAACCGGAGTAACTGCCATTGATGGACGGGAGTTGCAGACGGTTGCTAAGGCCGTGGCGGAAGCTGATCTGATCACAACCGCGGTGGGGGTAGGGGTTCTGAAGCATATTGCACCAGGAATCTCAGAAGGCCTGGAGCAGAGAAGGCGTGCAGGTTCTGTGCAAAAACCGCTGCATATTATCGCTTGTGAAAATGCCATCGGTGGAAGCGCACAGCTGAAAGAGCATGTGTATGCCTTGCTGGATGAGCAGGCTCGTGTGTTTGCTGATGAATATGTTTACTTTCCCAATTCGGCCGTAGACCGGATTGTACCCATCCAGAATCATGAAGACATGTTGCATGTTCAGGTGGAGCCTTTTTACGAGTGGGTCGTGGATCGCTCGCAAATGGCACCTGCATTTAAACCAGTGGACGGTGTTGTTTATGTGCATGATCTGGAACCGTACATTGAGCGAAAGCTGTTTACTGTGAATACGGGACATTGCGTTGCGGCATATATCGGCTATGTGCACGGCTATGATACCATTCAGAAGGCGATTGCCGATGAAAAGGTGAAATCCGTGGTATACGGAGCATTGCAGGAAACGGGTCAGGTGCTGGTGAAACGCTTTGGTTTTAACCCGGAAGAGCATGAGCAGTATATTGTGAAAATTTTGGGACGGTTCGTTAATCCTTATCTGACCGACGAGGTAACCCGTGTGGGGCGCTCGCCGCTGCGCAAGCTTTCCCCGAATGATCGTCTCGTTCGCCCGGCGCTTCTGGCGCACGCAGATGACATGCCGGTGACACATCTCGCTATGGGGATGGCGGCAGCCTGTAAGTTCGATGTGTCTGATGATCCCGAAGCTACCGAGCTGCAAAGCATGATCCGTCAAAAAGGCGTTGAAGCCGCGTTATCACACTATACCGGTATGGATGAGAATCACCCGGTACTGGTGGAGGCAGTGAAGCAGTACAAACAGATGTAATTGTGTCAGCGCAATACGGTACAGAACTTGCGCATGAAAATATAAAGAAACCATCTCCGTTCAGATGATTGTTGCTCTTTCATTCGAACGGGATGGTTTCTTTTTTTGTTCTATCTCTAATGATGATCACGAACATAATTCTCCAAACAACGCTGACAAATGCATGATTTGCGGCGTTGCTCGGCTGGAATACGTTCAAACACTCCTTCGGGGAAGGAAACATGTCCGCACCAACATTCCGAATGTGGTTTACCTTCAGCATAGGCACAAGCATTGCTTTCCCCGCAAAGTGGACATATCAGCGCATTGAGCGTTTGGCCAGGAGTGCTATCCTGTGGATCAGACATGGCCTATCTCCCTCCTTTTTCATTGTTTTGTATTCCGGGCAGGGACCTTTTGTTGATTTCAGTATAACAAATACATTAGTTTTGCTCCCACCTTTTAAAATCGTGACTTACTCCATCTGTACCGCAAGTACTCGTATGAGGGTAACGTATGCACAGATTGATTTTTTAAATGCATGAGCGTGTATTCATTCTTCCGGCGGTAGCTCAATTTGTAATCCCTCGACATGTTTGCGCCCCATGAGTTTGCGTTTTTTACGATTTTCTTTGCTTTCGAGCACAATATCGAGATCATAATCGGCTGGATACAACTCATCGGCAGAGATGTGCAGACACATACGTTTCTTATGAATTTTTAGTTTGCGGCCCCGAATCATGACCCCGATCTGTCCACGGTTATCCTCTTCTTCACTTACTATGCCTGCCTGATCGAGGTAGGCCACGTAGACGCGGTCTCCTTTACGAAAAGCACGTATTGGTGCTGGTGCTGGATCAGAGAAGTGAGCCGGATCGTTTGGAGATATAGTCTCAGTTGGGACGGTCGTGTGTGCATTTTGCTCTATAGAATCTTTGTGTTCCATTGAGACAGGCAAGGTAGTGTGACGTTCACTATCTGGTTGTAATTGCGGTTCTTTTGCAACATCTTGCATCTGGTTCTTCGTGTGAGCTTCACCCACAACAGATTTGGAACGATCGATGATATGCACAGGCATGCCCAGCTTCAGCGCGATAGAATATGCATAGCTTTCACCGGCTTCTCCGATCCGAAGTCGATACAGAGGTTGGAGAGATACGGTGTCAAACTCCATGCGTGCATTTTTAAATCCAGGCGTGGCTGAGGCAAAATGCTTGATTTCCCCAAAATGCGTTGTAGCTACTACGGTAGCTCCGCGGTGATGCAATTCCTCCAGCATGGCAATGGAAAGTCCTACGCCCTCTCCAGGATCTGTGCCTGACGCCATCTCGTCAATCAGTACAAGCGTGGAAGGATTCGCCTGCTCCAGAATGGTAATCATATTCCGAATATGTGCCGAGAACGTGCTTAGTGCCTGTTCAAGACTTTGTCCATCGCCGATATCCACTGCGATCTGTTCATATACAGCCATTTCACCTCGCTCATCCACAGGAACAAGCACCCCGGATTGCACCATGAGCGTGAGCAACCCCAACGTTTTGAGTGCAACGGTTTTGCCGCCCGTATTCGGACCTGTAATGATGAGGGACGAGTAATTGTACCCGATGGAAAAATCAAGCGGGACCATGGACGGACCCATCAAGGGGTGTCTTGCTCGTTGCAGTTTAACTTTACCGTTGCTATTAACGCGGACGGATCGTCCATCTATAGCCGCCGCATATTTTGCTTTGGCGAACAGGAAGTCCAGCACGCCAACGGTTTCTGTATTCAGTGCAATTTCCCGGCTGTACGATTCGGCCAGAGAAGTCAAGTCTCCAAGGATTTTCATCTCTTCTCTCGATTCCTCGGCTTGCAGTGAAGAGAGTTCCATCTGCAGTCCTGACAGCTCGGCTGGTTCGATATATACGGTTTGGCCGCTCCCCGATTCGTCGAGCACAATGCCTTTAACCTGTTTGCGGAACTCTTTTTTGATGGGCAGTACGGTTTTTCCATTACGCTGGCTCACGACCTGCTCCTGCATGATCGAACGGTGCTTGCTAACCAGTGAATCCAGCTTGCGCTTCATGCGTTCCTCATGCACGGTCATTTTCTTTCGAATCCGTACGAGTTCCTTGCTCGCTTGATCCTGAATTCGACCGTTGTGGATACAGCGTTCGATTTCACTTCGCAAGGGTTCCATGAGCATCATAGATGATGCATAACGACTTACGATGGGAGCGATGCCGGATTTGCTCTCCATATACTTCATCAGTTGTGTGCAGCTGTGTAGAAATTGCGCGAGATGACTGAAGTCGCGTTCACTGAACAGATATCCCGTGCCAAGCAGGTTAATAATCGTTTCCATCCCCTCCAGCGAAGGGATGGGCACGCTCGCCCCAAAACGGACAAGAGCCGTGGCCTCCGCTGCTTCGTCCAGACGCATCTGAATCAGACGGACATCGGTCATCGGTTTGAGTTCCCGGGCATAACGTTTGCCCAGATAGGAAAGGGCACAGTCTGCTATATTTTTTTGGATATGGTGGAAGCCCAGAGTGGTTAGGGTTTGCTCGTTTGAACTTCTGATGTTTGCTGTCATGCTAGCATCATTAGTGTTGGTATTGTTGTTCATGTTTAAATCTCTCCTTCATGTGTAATGTTTTGTCATCGGAGTGCATGTGTGAATAATCTTTAGTTCAATTTATATAGTCAAAAATATTCCTCATGGAAAACACAAAAAGGGCGGAGAATGAACAAACGTCATTCTCCGCCCTGAACGTATGGGAAAGCAAAGTCCACATAAGGTCTAACCAAAAAATCCGCGCTGAACACAGCGCGGAAATAGACCCGGACATAGGCAATCCCGGAGGCGATGTTTGATTTCCGCTGTTCTTAACTAAGTACAGGGTTCTGACGCATCATGAAATACACGTATGCCTTTACGGCAAAAGTGTCATGAAAAGCCAAACTCCTGAATATGAAACTTGATTAGTTAAGAACGCTCACCGACATCAAAATCTCTCCTTCGACCTGAGGAATATACAAGTAATATAAACTGGAAATCACTTCAAGTCAACAATTGTGAATAAAGATGTGGACTTGATTATGAATGGGTTTTAAAATAACAATAGTAATTTAAACCAATGTAAGCGATTTTATAAAAGGGAGATGCTCTTCTTGCCTAAATATCTACTGCGTCTGCTCTGCTTTACGATGATTCTTGGGGCATTGCCAGTCATTGTGATTGGTTCCGTCTCGTATACGATTGCTTCCCGTGATATCGAACAGAAAGTGCGCGAGAGCAATCTTCAGATACTACATCAGACTCAGATGCGAGTGGAACAAGTATTACGAAGTTTACAACTGTCCTCAATCCAGTACGTCAATTCACCTTTGGTGCTTCGTGCAATGAAGCAACCGCTGAATAGTAGCGAATTTCAAGAAATTCGTGATTTGACATCCGGTTTTAACAATCTGCAGGCGGTCACGAGTATTGATCAGGCGTACCTTGTGAATCTGGAGCAGGACTGGGTCGTATCCATGCGTTCATTCGGCAAAATCAATGATTTCAGCATTCGAGACCGAATCGGAACTTATCTTACATACACCAACAGTTTGTTCTGGGTGACTCAGAATAAAAGTTCATCCAAAGAGAGCGTGCCTGTATCTGCTGGCATGGGTGAGGCTTTAACGGAACAGGCCCCTACCTTGATCTCTTCTGATAATGTAGTCAGCATGGTTTTTAAAATTCCGATGGTGCCCACAAACGTGAAACCAAAAGGATTTCTTGTCATTGACATTGCGGATGCGGAGCTTAGCAGCTTTTTGAGCCGGAATCCGAATTCGGGTGATTTGTATGTTCTTGATAAAGACCAGAAATACTTTTTGAATGACACGAATTATGGAAATAAATACGAGTTGCTCAACCAAGACATTCAGGAGAAGGTTCAGACAACGGGGGAAGCAGAAGGTTTTTACAGTGCAGAAGTGGAGGGCAAACCCGTAGCCGTCAGCTACAGGCAGTCTCCGCTAAACGGCTGGCTATATGTATCGGTTGTTTCGCTCGGACAGATTACAGCCCAATCGCAAAAAATCGCAGTGGTGACCGGTGTGGCGACGTTAATCATGTTATTGGTGACCGGACTTGTGGCTATCTATGGTAGCCGGCGCATGTACTCACCAATCTCCAGACTGTTGCAATTTACAAAAGGACTGGATTCTCCGCTTCCTCCTGCAGGACGTCGTCAGGATGAATTTATTTATATTGAGGAACGCTTGTCTACGCTGTTCAGTTCGGAGAGAACGATGCGTGAGCAGATGAAGGGACAACATGTGCATCTTCAGGAGTTTTTTATGACCAAGCTGCTGACAGGTAAAATATCGGAAGAGGATTTCAGGTATCAGGGCGAATTGTATGATTTCCCGACCGGATGGTCACATCTGGGCGTGCTGATGCTTCAGATTGATACGCTTGAAGGCACGAGATATGAAGAGCAGGATCGGGATCTATTGCTGTTTGCAGTCAATAATATGGTAGGTGAGTTGATTCCCTCCGAGATTCGGTTCACACCGGTCATGCTGGATGATGCGCAGGTTACCGTGCTTGCTTCTGAACTGAGTGATGAGATGCAGCTGAAGGAATGGATGCACACACAGGCCGATTGGATCCGTGAACGGGTTGTAACCTATCTGAATCTGCCGGTAAGCATAGGTATTAGCCGGGCTTATTCCAGCATTGGAGATACGCCTAGAGCCTATCAAGAGAGCAAAGAAGCGTTGCAAGGCAGAGTCAGCTTGGGTAGCCGTATTATTCTACATTATGAGGACATTCAACCAAGAGGTCAGATGGAAGCCGCACTGTATACGCAGTTACGAATGATTGAAGATCAGTTGGCTTCAGCGATCAAACAGGGAGACGAAGAAAAAACAGATATCTATTTTACACAATATTTAGGATTGCTGGCGGATAAAAAGCTGCATTTCAGCGAGTATCCAGTCATTATGGTGCAGTTATTGTCACGGGTATATCAACTTGTGCAAGAGCAGGGCGGGGATGTGGCAGAAGTGCTTGGTGAGAAAGCTTCCATGGCATACTTGCTGAAATTATCTACACTGGACGAGATGACGGGTTGGTTCCGCAAGCGATTATTTCTGCCTGTGATTCGTTACTGGAAGGAACAAGAGGAGTCACAATATATGAATATCGCCCGCCGGATGATTCGACTGATCGAGGAACGGTATGATCGGGATTTATCGCTGGAGGCTTGTGCCGAGGAGTTGAACTTTCATCCTGTCTATCTAAGCCGGGTCTTCAAGAAGGAAGCGGGTGTTAATTTTACCGAATATCTAGCAGAGTACCGCATGGAAAAAGCCAAAACGTGGCTACAGACGACAGATCTGAAAATATCGGAAATCGCCGAAAAATTAAATTACACGAACCCGACAGCTTTTATCCGTACATTTCGCAAAATAACAGGAACGACTCCCGGCAAGTACCGGGAGCAGCAACGCTAGAGAACAAGGCCTGCTCTGCCCGTCATGGCAGGCAGGCTTTTGGCGTTCAATTTAACGTTCTTTCTATGCCTATTTGTAGCTTATAAAACATAGTTAAACCAGGAACATGCAGGTTGAAAGTAGTTCATTTCAAGTATCGCCAGCAATTCTTAAGTGGGTTAAACCCTTGATACACAAGGGAAAACAAGAGGCTAAAACGAGATGATAGCCAGTGATTCGATTATCCGCCACAATGGAGACATGAATTCAGGAAGTGATCTTTTGTAATCGTTTCCAACGTGGGGAGGAAGACACTATGAAAGCCGAAACGGCTGCTAGAACAAGGCCCGCTACCCGCAGTGACAAAAACCTGCTCTGGAGGGACGTCATCAAAAACCGGTGGCTGTACATTATGCTGATTCCGGGAGTGCTTTACTTTGTTATCTTTAAATACATACCGATGTATGGGATTACGATGGCTTTTCAGGATTACACGCCGTACAAAGGTATCCTGGGAAGTGATTGGGTAGGATTCAAACATTTCCAGCGTTTTTTCGGAGAACCGCAGTTCTGGACCTTATTTAGAAACACGTTTTTACTTGCGATCTATAATCTGGTTTTCTTTTTTCCATTACCTATTGTGCTTGCGCTCATGATGAATGAGGTTCGGCGGGAGCGGTTTAAACGCTTCGTGCAGACATTGGTTTACGTTCCGCACTTTGTTTCCTGGGTTGTTGTGGTTGGTGTGTTTTACATGCTGTTCACGACTGAGGGCGGTGCGATCAATGAGCTACTCTACAACCTGACGGGACAAAAAATCGCCTTTCTGCTTGAACCAGGATGGTTCCGTACAATGATTGTGGGACAATCCATTTGGAAAGAAGTAGGCTGGGGCACAATTATCTTCCTGGCGGCACTCTCTGGAGTAGATACGCAGCTTTATGAAGCAGCTCGGATTGACGGTGCTAACCGCTGGCGTCAGACCTGGCACATTACGTTGCCAGCGATTCGGAGTACGATCATCATTTTGCTCATTTTGCGTCTGGGTCACTTCCTGGATACAGGCTTTGAACAAATCTTCCTGATGCTGACACCTACTAACCGTGACGTGGGAGAGGTATTTGACACCTACGTATACACGAAGGGGCTTACCCAGGCACAGTACAGTTATAGTGCTGCTGTCGGATTGTTTAAGTCGGTTGTTGGACTGGCGCTAGTGCTTGGTGCCAATACGTTAGCCAAAAAATTCGGGGAGGAAGGCGTCTATTAATGCAATATTGGCAGACGCTCTTCATCAGACAGGAGTGAACATTAGATGCAACAGGACAAAACATGGGGCAACCGGATCTTTGATTTTATGAATCATGGCTTGCTGTTATTGATTGGAATCGTGACCGTGATCCCGTTCATTTATATTTTGGCTGTGTCGTTTACCAGCCCGCATGAAGTGGCTAAAGGCGGATTTATTCTTTTTCCAAAAGAGTTCTCCCTGGCAGCTTACCGTTACATTTTTTCTACAGATACATTGATTCGAAGTCTCGGTGTATCGATCTATATTACCGTTGTTGGCACGCTGATTAACCTACTGTTTACATCGCTTATGGCTTACCCGCTATCCAGAAAGTATTTGCGCGGACGCCAGCCGATCCTGCTAGGTGTACTGTTCACAATGCTGTTCAGTGGCGGCATGATTCCAACGTATTTCGTCGTTAAATCCCTGCATCTTACCGATACACTCTGGTCTTTGATGTTGCCAACGGCTATCAGTGCGTTCAACCTGATCGTACTCAAAAATTTCTTCCAGGCCATCCCGGATGAGCTGGAGGATGCGGCCAAAATCGATGGCTGTAACGATGTCGGCGTTTTGTTCCGCATTGTGCTGCCACTCTCGATGCCGGCCATGGCTACCTTTTCACTCTTTTACGCCGTGGCACACTGGAACAGCTTCTTCAGTGCTGTCATCTATATCAACGATAGTGAGAAGTGGCCTGTGCAAGTTTGGTTGCGTGAGATTGTCATTTTGGCACAGAGTCGAATCGGAGATACGAGCATTGAGGAAACCGAAATCCAGCCGCTTACGATTCGCATGGCTGTTATTGTATTCTCGACCATTCCGATTATGCTGGTCTACCCATTCCTGCAAAAGCATTTTGCCAAGGGAGTGATGCTCGGTTCGGTAAAAGGCTGATTAGTGCGCGTTTGGTGTGAAGCGTATTACTGAATTGTAAAAATCAGTCCGTGGCTGAAATTGGAGAACCGGAAAGTTATAAGGTTGTTAGATTTTAAAGCTTTAAGGCTGTGACTGTATATCAAAAAGGGAGGTTTTCATGAATGAAGGCAACAAAAAAGAAAGCCGTAGCTGTTCTGAGTACACTGGCTTTGGTGACCGGTTTACTGGCAGGATGCGGATCAGATGAAGGTCAGGCTGCCGAAGGCGGCGTGCAGAATGTATCTATCGCTATTGCACAGGTGGGTGACGTGCCTAGCAAGGGCAACGAGGTACAGAAAAAAATTGAAGAGTACACCAACACCAAACTGGACATCCAGTGGATTCCGGCATCTGCGTACAATGACAAAATTAATGTCATGATCGCCTCCAGCGACATGCCGAAAATCGTAAAGGTGCAATATAACCCAACGGTGACCAACGCGATGCGGAATGACGTGTTTTGGGAAGTCGGACCTTTACTCAATGATTACAAAAACCTTTCTGCCCAAAACGGACGTTTCTTTGACAACATTAAGGTTGAAGGAAAAATTTATGGCGTACCGGTATTCTCCGATATTGCACGGGCAACTGTTATTTACCGCAAAGATTGGTTCGACAAGTTGAATCTGAAAGTACCAACAACACCGGATGAATGGTATGAAACGATCAAGACATTGTCTACTTCAGACCCGGACGGCGATGGACAGGCGAATACGTTTGGATTGATGTTGTTCAAAAAGTATAACGAAGATCAGTATTCTTTTACCACTCGTCTTGGTGTAAGCTTTGGCGCACCGAACAAATGGAAGGTTGAGAGCGACGGTAGCTTTACACCGGAATTCATGACACCGGAATATATGCAAGTGATGGATTTGCTGAAACGTTTGTATGAAGAGAAGTTGTTAAACCAGGACTTCGCTGTATTTGATTCAACGGAAGCGGAGAAAAAGTATGATTCCGGCGTAGTCGGTATGCGTGTAGGTGTGGCGCAGAATGGTAAAAGCCAACAAGAACGTCTGTCGAAAAACAATCCGGACGGTGTTGTAGATATTGCCGGTCTGTTAGGGCCAAATGGAGACCGTGTAGCTGGGCAGACAGGTAACTCGGGCATTCTGGCTTTCCCGAAAGCAACGGTAAAATCGGAAGAGGAACTGAAAAGCTTGCTCTCCTTCCTGGATAAATTGATGGATCCGGAGATGGCAACGCTGCTTATGCGTGGTTTGGAAGGCAAACATTACACCAAAGTCGGAGACAACGAAGTGGAAATGAGTGACTTTGATGCCTTCCAGCGTGAAGTGAAGCCATATCGGGATAATTTCCCTTATGTTGATGGTTACAATGTACCTAAATTGAAGGACACCGAGCTTGGAGAAAAAGGAACAGCTTTGGTAAAGGAACTGGCAGAACATGCAGTACCTAACCCTGCATTGACGTTATATTCTCCAACATATGGTGACCGCGGAGCGGACCTGGATCAGATGATTGCCGATGCGCAAACCAAATACATTATGGGCAAGATCGATCAAAGCGGCTGGGAAAAAGAAGTTGAGAATTGGGCTAATGCAGGCGGTACCAAAATCCGCGAGGAATATGCCGAGGATTACAAAAAACAGGCTCAATAAGGAGCGAAACCGGAGGTTTGATTATGAAGGAAACGTTACAACATACACCGATGCGCATGGCTGACCAGTTTATGGAGAGTTATCGTAACCATGAGCTGTATTCAATCTGGCATTATGAGAATGGGTGTCTGCTCAAAGCACTGGAAGAATTGTATGTCCATACAGGCGAACAGAGATATTTCGATTATATTCAGGAACTTATGGATCATTTCATTCAGGAAGACGGATCGATTCGGTCCTATACGATTGAGGAATATAATCTGGATCAGATCAACCAGGGAAAATCGTTATTTTTCCTGCTGGAGAAAACGGGTCAGGAAAAGTATCGCAAAGCTTCGGAGTTGCTGATGATGCAGCTGAAAGGGCAACCGCGCACAAGTGGGGGCGGTTTCTGGCACAAGAAAATCTATCCGTTCCAAATGTGGCTGGATGGATTGTATATGGCGACACCTTATCTGACTCAATATGGAGCCGTGACTGGTGAAGAGAAGTGGTTTGACAAGGCTGCTTTGCAATTGCTGTTGGTGGAAGCACAAACTCGTGATCCACGCAGTGGCTTGCTCTACCACGCTTGGGACGAGAGCAAAGAGCAACGCTGGAGCTCCGGAGATACGGGATGCTCACCACATGTCTGGAGCCGGGCAGTGGGCTGGTACGTGATGGCGGTTGTAGATACGCTGGATTATCTGCCAGTGGATCATGAGCAACGTGGACAGATTATCGGTATTTTCGAGCGACTCGCAAATGCGCTTGTCCATGTACAGGATCAGGAGACAGGGTTGTGGCCGCATCTGCTCGATCAGCCAGGACGTGAGCGGAATTATCTGGAGGCTTCGGGCACCTCGATGTTTGTGTATGCCCTTGCTAAGGGTGTGCGCAAAGGGTACTTGAGCGGCAAGTTCAAAGCGATTGCGGAAAAAGGATATCAAGGTCTCTTGCAACATCTGTTACAAACAGACCGGGAGGGTGTGCTTTCCCTGACACAATGCAATGGGGGAGCGGGCCTTGGAGGAACTCCTTATCGTGACGGGTCCTATGAGTACTATGTGACTGAATCGATTCGTATCAATGATCCGAAATCGGTTGCTCCGTTTATTTTGGCAGGGGTAGAGATGGAACTGGCATAATGCCGGTTCTTTTCTCCAAAGCATTATGATAACGCATACATTACGGGGATGAAGGCATCTATGATTGAGGAATGAGGGCAAGTCCGCTGAACAATAGCTTTATCCAAAAGGAGAGATGGTTCATGAGTCCAAAACGTCCAAAACGTTCAAAGAGTCCAATGTTTCGCGTAGGAAGTTTCGTTATTGTTGGCGCGATGTCTGCCGGTTTGCTGGCTGGATGTGGGGGAGAAAAAACTCCAGCCGCCGGAGAAGGCAAAATGCCCATTTCCATTTCATTGATGCAGGTGGGTGATGTACCCGCTAAGGAAAATGCAATCGAGAAGAAGATTGAGGAATACACGAATACCGATGTAAACGTGCAGTGGATTCCGCAATCGGCGTTTGACGACAAAGTAAATGTCATGGTGGCATCAGGGGAGATGCCAACGATTATGCGTGTCAATTATGTACCTACAACTTTTAATGCGGCCAAGACCGGATTGTTCTGGGAACTCGGGCCTTACCTGAAAGATTACAAAAACTTGTCTGCCCAGTCGGAGGCTCATTTTAATAACATCAAGATCGAAGGTAAAATCTACGGCATCCCGAATTTCCGGGATATTGGACGAACGGCGATCGTATATCGGAAAGACTGGTTTGATAAGCTGAAGCTGGATATCCCGAAAAATCTGGATGATTGGTATGAGGTTATGCGTTCTGTCCGCAAGGACGATCCGGACGGTAATGGCAAAGAAGATACGTATGGAGCATTGTTGTTTAAAAAGTATAACGAGGGCGTATCTTCACCGCTGACCCGGATTGCTGTAAGTATTGGTGGAGTTAACAAATGGGGTGTAGACGACGCTGGTAAACTAACACCTGAGTTCCTGACTCCCGAATATGTGGATACGATGAAGCTGTTCAAGCGACTGTTTAATGAAGGGCTGATTAATAGTGATTTCCCTGCACTGGACCCTTCCGATGCGGATAAAAAAATGGATTCAGGTCTCGTTGCCATGAAACTGAACGGGGTCGCCCAGAACGGGAAATCATCCCAGCAACGGCTTACACCTAACGCACCGGATGGTGTCATTGATGTAGCGCCGTTTCAAGGGCCAGATGGCATTCGCATTGCGGGTGAGCCTGGAAACTACGGTATGCTTGTTATCCCAAAAGCATCTGTGACGGACGAAGCGCAGCTCAAGAAGGTGCTCACCTTCCTGGATCAGCTGATGGACGAGGAACTCAGCACGCTGCAACTGCGTGGTTTACTTGATGTGCACTACAGCAAGACCGCTGACGGTAAAACGGAACTGAAAGACTTTGATGCTTACCAGCGTGAGGTCAAACCGTATCGTGATAATCTGTTGAGCGTCGAAGGATACAATGTGCCTGAACTGGTTGATGTTCCTATTGGTATGAAAGGCGCGAAAATGGCTCGTGAAAACGAACAGTATGCAATTGCTAATCCTGCACTTACGCTTTCCTCCGTGATCTATACAGAGCGCGGTCAGGAGCTGGATCAGATGATTTGGGATGCGCAGACCAAGTACATTATGGGTAAAATTGATGATGCTGGCTGGGAACAGGAAATTGCCAACTGGAGAAAAGCAGGCGGTGACCAGCTGATTACAGAACTGGAAGCTTCGTATAAAGAGCTGAACGGGAAATAAATGAGACTGACATAAAAAAAGGTTGATTTCATGCGAGGAATAAGTTTATTCTATAATAGAGTAAAAATTCCATAATTTAATAAGTGAGACCACACCTTAAAGCATAAGGCTATGAATCTGCGGATTCGTGGCCTTTTTTTGTCTTTTTTAGAATACAGAGTAGGTCTCAAGGAGGGGGGAGATAGCCACCTTAGAATCATGGGGAGGTATGAAAATGATACCAAAATACCGTTTATACATGGTAGAATATTGATTATAATTCCAAATTTAGGTTTTATATTTTGGTGTGTGTTTAATAAGCATGTCAGTCGATTGAGTAAATGAAGCATCCCCATACTAAGGTACATAGGAGCGTGAACAGATTGAAGATGAAGCGAGTGGCTCAAGGGAAGAAGAAAAGAAGATTTGCTTATATGATGACGTTCTTGACAGCAACCATGATGGTAGGGACATGTCTTTCTTTTGGAATGGGGTCCGGGCAGTGGACGAGAGTGGTCAGTGCTGCAGGAACGAGTGACAGCGCAGTGAGTCGGTTCAGCGATATCAAAGGACACTGGGCTCAGGCAACGATTGCAAAAGCATATGGGAAAAATTTGATTTCCGGCTATCAGGATGGCACATTCCGCCCTAACGGTAAGATCACTCGCGGGGAATATGCTGCAATACTAGCTCGCGCGACCAGAATCGAGAAAGCACAGGGGCAAGAGGAGGGAGAGGTGTCCTTCCCTGATCTTCAAGGGCATTGGTCTGAAACGGCTGTCCGCCAGTTGGTGGGACAAGGCTTTATTGACGCTGGTGATTATGCCAGCGGTTTTAAGCCCAATACGGAGCTGACGCGATATGAAATGATGAAGTGGATTGCGAACGGGCTACGTAAGTCGGACAGCAGTTTTCAGAATGCTTTTAATGATGCGAAAAACACCTTACTGCCTACGCCTGAAGTAAACCGCGGAACGATCCGTGATGAGCAGATTCCGTACCTCGCCCTAGTGCGCGGAACAGGAATTGTCGGTGGATTTCAAGACGGCACGTTAAAACCGGCAGATACGACAACTCGCGCAGAGGTTTCCGCTATTCTGCTTCGCTACATGGATGTGGAGGGTACGGATGCTTCCAAGTACAGCGACCTGAACGAGATGCGGGAAGTAGGCACGACAGGTACGAATTTAACGACGATTAGTAATTATTTTTATACTAAAAACTCTGTTAAAGTGAGTGATATTTCTAAAGGGGATATAGTACTGTCGAACAAATCAGGAGTATTGAATCTTCATAAATTTATAGTTGTAAAGGTTCTGAATGGAAGAACTCAAGGCGTTTATAAAAATCTTTTTGTGGAACCAGACATTACAAGCGGAAACTACTATTTAACCTATGCTGATGTATCTTTCGTATCAAATACTGAAAAGGCTAATTTGATTACTTATAGTGGTGGATTGGATAGTGGTTTATTGAAATTCAGACGATTAAATTTAGAATTTGCTAAAAAAAATGGATTTGCAACCATACCTGACAGTCCTAGAGATCTTATTACCAAAGGAAAAAAGGTTAGGTTTTGGACTAGATCTACTTTGGATTTTAAAAATGGAATTTATCATATTACCTCTGAAAATATAGGAGAATTGAAAATACAAAATATGTACTACTAGTGAGGTGATTTTATACCCATGAGGGAACGAATACGCTTTTCAGTATTCAAGTATCTAAAAAAAATATTTACATTAGTAATTATAATTTATGGTTTAACGGTACAATTAAGTAATCAATATGTAAATGCTATAGAACTTTTATATGGACCACAATCAATGAAAAGTCCGGTTCTAAAAACTATTCAATCTGCAAAGAGGATTGCTACTCCAGGTGTGTATTGGTATCAAATGGGTGATGGACGTTTTAGAGCTGATCATAGGGGAGGCCCAACGTATTCTCCGAATGCTGGAAGTTGTTCGCTTCCCTTCCCTGCTACAAAAGAGGTACCAGATAGTGTTGATTTTTCTAATTGGCAAGCACGTTCTTGGCCTCAATATAACGGGAATGATTTAACATCCTCTAGTTTTAAAGAAGTAAGGATTAAAAGTGTAGAATATCAAACTTCATCTGAGCAAAAATCTTATACTGGTTTGGGCATAACGCAAGTTGCTCCTCCGAGTACGATTGTTGCAATTCGAACTTTGACTGGTGGATATCACGAATGGACTAGCAATGATCCTTTTGATAATGGTGGGAGAACAAATGCTGGTTGTCCAAAACATAATGTTGCCTATAATACTCCAATGGATGTCACATGGGAAGGTGATTTAGAAGAAGAAAAAGAAATTGACGTTACACCTGATACTACCCTAACCATTGGCCAGACCAAACAGATGGTAGCCAAAGTAAAGACCAAAGGCTATGGATCCACAACGTGGAGTGAGGGGGTCGATGTATCTGGCAGGGAGACGGAGATTAAATGGTTTTCTTCGGACGAAGCGGTTGCGAGCATTGAACTTAAGACAGGTATGTTAAAAGCAGAGAGCCCTGGAACGGTTACGGTACGTGCAATCTGGAACAATGGTACATATCTTATTTCGGATACAGCTACCGTTACCGTGACGTCTGAACCGGGACTGGTTGTGAACCTGCCCAATGCCTGCAAATCCACGACAACGCCATTACAGGCGGAAGCGGTCCTTACCAAATCGGATCGAAGTATTCATAAATTGACGGTGCATCCCAAATTGACGTGGAGCAGCTCGAATGCTTCTGTGGCGACAATCGGTGCCGATGGCAAAATTACAACAAAGGGCATTGTGGGTACTACGATCATCAAAGCTCATTTCCTGGATACCACCCAGCGTATAGATGAACAGGCTGAACAGGAGCTTGAGGTCAAGGAATGCTCTACTGGCGGAGGTGGAGGAGACACGGGCGGTGAAGATCCAGGAAACGATCCTGCGAATGCTTGTCCGGTTAGCATCAGTCCACCAAGTCGAGGCGCAGTCCTTGAAGCTAAAGTGATGGACCCTTCGGTTCAAGGGGTGCTCAGAGCAGATATCCGGGGTGCCGAGAAGTTTGATGTTACACGTGGGATCCCAACGTCGGAAGATCTGTATGCAAATGTTCTCGCCAAGGGGTATTTGTTTCAGCACCGATGGGTGAACATGACGGGCACAGTGACCTATGATGTTAAAGTCAAGAAGACGTATCATAAAACGTGGACAATACCAGGACGACCCTCTCGCGGTGAGGGAGATCCAGGCACACAACCAGAGCCCAAAGAACGTGATGTGCCAGGTGATCAATCGATGCGAGTAACAAGGGGATATAGTTACTGGCAGATTGATAACTTAGAGGTTTACAAATTAAATGAAGCCAAGGTGTCTAACTATGCGCTTGGTGGTTACGGAGGTATGGTTACGCTGACACCAAATTCATACACACCTCCAACTTTGCAATCCATGACGGACAATGCTGTGCAGAGCCATGTCAAACCTTCGCCATGCCGCGAGATTGATCTGGGTACCCAAACTGTCCCGGGTGGTTCCACTGAACCGCCTACGCCGAATGAAACTTCACTTTTTCAAGCAGAAGCAGAAGCGGTGGTTCAAGAGAATATGGTTAACAATGACAAAGTGGTTTTTAATGGTGCGACTATTATGAATAATAGCCCGGCCCAGAAGGAAGCCCCCAGACCTGAAATGATTCCGCAGCCTCATATGATCGGGGATGATGTGTTATATCAGAACAGATTAACCATTCAGAACACACTGATGAACAAAGCAGATCAGCCGAGCACGGGTGAGATATTCTACGGACTACTGCCTGAAAACGTAAACGGTGGACAAAATCAGCGGTTTTCAATTCCCGGAATCAATCCGGTGACGGTACATACACCCGTGGTTAACTATGCTTGGGTTTCGGATGACCAGCCGCATAACCAGAAAACAAAGCCAGATCCTATGCGGGCGGCGTTAATTCTGGAGCGTCCATTCCTGGTTCGTATCCCCACGTCAGGACAACATCTAGATGGAGCACGTTATCCAGGTTACGGAAATCGCGATTACGGGAAGTATTTTCGCAGTAAACAGGTGCGTTTCCCGTTCGATGTTTACACGGATGGCAAAAGTAGCTTTATTCCAGCCAAAACCTGGGTCGATATTCCCGTCAATCAGCTGGATACTACCTTTGTGCTTCCTGTCTGGATCGATGAAGGCGACTATCAGATTGAGTTCCGCAACACCGCAGAGAATGCACCCATGCAGTTCACAGAACAACCTGATGCGAATACGGATCTGGCACATCATGTCGCAACGGATACGGTAGCTGTGGAGGTCATAGGGCGATTGTATGATTTTCGAATCACAGATATCGCGGACTATCATTGGGAGAAGGTGTTTCGTCAACGACCAGGAAGTCCCGAGCCTACGGGTGTTAACTACTGGACAGGAACAAATGAAATTGATGGAGATCCGAGGGGCAATTTGGTTCCGTTTGTTTTGCCAATCCGCCCAGGTAGCCACCCTGTGCAGGGATACCGCAATGTTGCTGTGAAGACAGGTTATCACTTTAAGTTTGATGTGAAGACCAAGGGGAATATGTTTGGCAAACAGGATGGTATCCGAATCACACCAACCTTCTTTTATATCCCCAAAGACGGAACCAAGAGGCAGGAAGTAGATTTGTACTACCATCGAGGGCAGCAACAACTTATCCGTATTGGATCTGCACAGGATGTTGAGAAGCGTTATGTAGTGCTGAACGCAAGGCTACGAAACGTGTCTGGAATGGAACTCAGCGATACAGCACGCTATCAGTACATCAATGAATGGACACCAGAAGATCGACAGTTGTATACACTGGATCAGGCAATGGTTCGGTTTGTAACCCAGACGTCGCATCGTCAAACCTGGATAGGCAGGTACGATTGGATGATTCTCCCGTCACAGATTCGTACACTTATGGGCCCCAAAACGGACCTTCCTTCCGGGGTGGATGTAGATCGGGCGAATGCCGCCATACAGCGCTGGTACGGAGAATATAGTCTGCCAGCGGATGTATACGCCGTTCCCAAAGGCACGAATCTGGAGCGTCTGGCCAGAGAAACTTTGCTGGATGACAAGGCTGCTGTATTTTTGCAAGATGGTTACATCGTGGTGAACTTTAATCTGGAAACGTTACAAAATGGCAATACACTTGCGCCTCATCTGCAATATATGCACGCGCCATTAATGAATCAATGGCAATTGGAAGGTTATAACCTCAGTCCAGTGGATGAACAGGCGATAAGATGGCCGATGAGAGATGGAGATGTGGTGTGGTATCATGCGGATCAATCCAGCCGTGATGATTTTCAAGCTCAGGTACCTCATTAGAGAGAAACGACGGGTTTGAGATAAAAGTAGAAGCTTTATATAAGAAGTAGCCGTGATGTGAGTCTGCGTCACGGCTACTTCTTTTTTTGTATAGGCAGATTATGCTTGATCCGATGAACGGGTATAAAGGGTAAAGAGCACTTTACAATTTTCGTTACACATCCTGCATACTGCGCTCTACATTCCGTATTAGATGACTAACTTACTACGCTCACCGAGAGGGGAACAAATATGATTGATGATACTCAGCAACAGCAACAGCAAATCACCCGGAAAACAGACATAGCTCCGATCACCAGTACATATGAAGGGACAGACCTGGGGGTTACCATTCAACCGAACTTCTGCTCCTTCAAAGTTTGGTCTCCAACCGCGATTCAAATGGAACTAGTTCTGTATCCACCCCTCACAGGTGGAAGTCCCGATGACTTCCCGAACGCATTGAAGCAAAGCGCTATTTCAATGCATTCCGGTGAACAGGGTGTGTGGGTTATAGAAGTGGAAGGGGATTTACGAGGTTATCGCTATATGTTCAAGCCAACTTTTGCAGATGGAGCTTCAACAATCGCGGTTGATCCTTACGCGCGGGTCGTAACCATGAACGGAGAGATGGGCGTTATTGTGGACATGCAAGAGACTCACCCTGAGGGCTGGCAACAGGATGAACGTCCCGAATTGAGTCATCCCACGGATGCTGTCCTGTATGAGCTACATGTTCGGGATTTCTCCGTTCATGCTTCTTCCGGGATTGCGAACAAAGGAAAGTATCTGGCGTTCACCGAGACCGGGCTTCGAGATGTAGCAGGCAATACGCTTGGAGTCGATCATTTGATTGAGCTGGGCATTACGCATGTACACCTGTTGCCTGTATTTGATTTTGCTACGGTAGACGAGGCGAATGTAGATGATGATCCTAAGGAAGCTTCTAACTATAATTGGGGTTATGATCCGCTACATTACAATGTTCCGGAAGGCTCATATGCATCCCGCGCAGATGAACCTGAGACGCGAATTCGTGAATTCAAGTCCATGGTGCTTGCACTTCATCGTAAAGGGATAGGTGTCATTATGGATGTCGTGTACAACCACACGTTTGATACAGCCGAGAGTTCATTTGAGAAGCTGGTTCCCGGGTATTATTATCGTCAGCATGCCGATGGAACTTACAGTAACGGTTCAGGCACAGGCAATGAAGTAGCAACAGAACGAGCTATGGTTCGCAAATTTATCATCGATTCGGTGCGGTTCTGGGCAGAGGAATATCATGTGGACGGTTTTCGTTTTGATCTGATGGGGCTGATCGATGTTACCACGATGAAACAGCTCGCATCGGAGCTTCATAATCAGGTATCCCCTTCCATCTTGTTATACGGCGAACCTTGGGGAGCAATGGATTCTCCATTGGGTAATGAGATGACCCTGAAAGGAACACAGCGGGGAGCAGGATTTGCCGTGTTTAACGATAATTTTCGTGGTGTCATTAAAGGAGACAGTGATGGGGACGGAAAAGGCTTTGCAACAGGTGAAGACGGGAAAGAAGCGGAGTTATGGACAGGCGTGCAAGGTTCTATTCATGATTTTACGGAAGGACCCGCTGAGACCATTAATTATGTAACCGTACATGACAATCTTAATCTGTGGGATAAGGTGGCGCGCACGCAAGGGTTACAAGACAAGCTGGGCTTTCTGACGTATGATGAGGATGGGAGTATCCGGGGGTTCGACAATGTTGAAGAGGCTGTGCGACAGGCTGATCCATATCTTCAGATCGATGCAGCGCATGTGCTCGGAAATGAAACCGTTAGGCGCTGCCTTCTTGCAAACGGTATTGTACTGACCTCACAAGGTGTTCCGCTGATTGCGGCGGGCGATGAGATGTTACGAAGTAAATACGGGGATGCTAACAGCCATGAGAGTGGAGACGTGGTCAACGCCATACATTGGGATCAGAAGCAACGATTTAAGCCGGTATTCGACTATTACCGCGGTTTGATTCGTCTGCGGCGGGAGCATCCTGCTTTTCGCCTGCGTACACGCGAAGCGATTGAGAAGCATGTTCGACTTTTGCAAAAAGGCAAAGGACTTTTAGCATTCGAGCTACAGGGCGTAGCCGTGAATGATGCATGGAAACGAATTATCGTAATCTATAATGCTACCAAAGAGTCACATATGGTCTCTATCCCATCAGGCAAATGGGGAGTGGTTGTTGAAGATGGACAGGCTGGTGTAAATACGCTTCGCACTATCGGGGTTACAGAAAAAGTGGAGGGCAACAATAACATCCACGATCAGAACACTCAGAACACTCAGAGCACTTTGGATAGCAAGAAGAGCGCCCAGAATAGCTCAGACAGTCAAGAGAGTAGGAACAACCAAGCCGATAACAGCAATCAATTACAGGTCAGCATGTTATCCATGACTGTATTGTTTTCGCAGTCTTCTTGAAAAGAATCAGGCTTGCACAAGGGTGGTAATAGGTCTGCCATAAGCAACAACAGGGCAGTAAGCCGTAACGATGTATTTCAATTTAAAAGTCATACAGTCGAACACTCTCTTTGATATCAAAGAGGGTGTTTTTTTGATTCCATAGGTACATACATTGTCAACCGCTGCGCTTGTTTACATATGATAGATGAAAGCGATTGCTCATCAATTGTTTGGAACTAACCGATATGTTGAGTACAGACAACCCCGGGTTGACAAAATACGTCCCACTTCGTAACATCGGGACAATACGAAATTTAGGAAATAAAGGCGGTGGGAACGATGCCCGAATGGACTTCTTTTTGTTATGAAGGCAACGATCTTGGCTTAACTTATACCAGTGCTGCGAGTACGTTCAAAGTATGGGCGCCTACAGCACAGTTGGTCCATATATTAGTTTTTGAAAATGAGGGGCAGTATAACGATCTTGGCGAGGTTACCCATCATGAGGATGGTCAGGCATTTGAGATGACACGTGACCCGGACGGGATCTGGCAACGGACTCTTTCGGACGATTGGGCAGGACACTTTTATATGTATCGCATCGTTCATCATGATCAAGAGGTAGAAATAGTAGCGGACCCTTATGCCAGAGCAGTTACAGCCAATGGGCAGCGGACGGCGATCATTGATCTGAATAGGACTGATCCAGAGGGATGGGATCAAGATGTAAAGCCCGCCTTTGTAAGCCCGGTTGATGCGATAATCTATGAACTGCACATACGAGACTTCTCTTCCGATCCTCAGGCCGAACTTCCGTACAAAGGAAAGTATATGGCTTTTACGGCTACCGGGCTTACCGATGAGGCAGGCAATCGAATTGGCGTCGATCATTTGGTTGAACTGGGGATTACCCATGTACATCTGCTGCCTGTGGCCGATTACCAGACGGTAAATGAACTCGCAGTAGCGAACACCGATCCAACGGCCAAAGTACCCTATAACTGGGGCTATGATCCGCAACACTATAATGTACCTGAGGGTTCCTATTCGACGAATCCACGAGATCCTGCTGTTCGTATTCGGGAGTTCAAAGCGATGATTCAGTCCTTGCATCAGCAAGGGATCCGTGTTGTGCTTGATGTCGTGTACAACCATACGTACAGTGTGGAAAAAGGCCCTTTTGAGCGAATCGTGCCAGGTTACTTCTATCGTTATTATGAAGATGGTACACTGAGCAACGGTTCAGGTGTAGGTAATGAACTGGCAACAGAACGTCCTATGGTACGAAAATATATTCTGGATTCCTTACGCTATTGGGCAGAAGAATATCATATTGACGGATTCCGGTTTGATCTGATGGCACTGATTGATCTGGATACGATGAGTGAGCTTACTCGTCAGTTAAAAGAAGAGATAGACCCTACCTTTCTGATCTATGGAGAGCCGTGGATGGGAGGCGACTCTCCGCTGGTTCGTCAAACCCTGAAGGGAACACAAAGAGGCAAAGGATTTGCTGTATTCAATGATCATTTTCGCGGTGCGATTAAAGGGGACAGTGACGGTAGCGGTAGAGGATTCGTGACAGGTGCCGGCGGCTTGGAATATGAAATTGGCAAAGGTGTCGCAGGAGCACTGGATGACTTCGCCTCATCCCCCGCCGAAACCGTTAATTATGTGACCGCTCATGATAACCTGAACCTCTGGGATAAAATGGCTACCTCGCTCCATCTTCGACATGATCTGGGCTTTCCTGTATGGAAAGACGGGCAGCCTGTGGAGGGGGGCAGTGCCGAGTCGGCGGTGAAGGCTTCAGATCCGTATCGATATGTCGATAAAGCAGATGTATTGCATAATGAAATGGTTCGCCGTTCCCTTCTTGCATCGGGCATCCTGCTTACTTCACAGGGAATACCGTTTCTACATGCCGGTGATGAGATGTTAAGATCCAAGGCTGGAGATCATAACAGTTATCGAAGCGGTGATGCGGTAAATACGATCACTTGGGCCAATAAAGCCCGATTCAGACCTGTATTTGACTATTACCGTGGGCTGATCCACTTGCGGCGCACCCATCCGGCGTTCCGTATGATTGAGACCGAACAGGTTCGCAGACATCTTCGCTTCGTTCGGATGGATGGAAACGTTGTTGCATATGTTCTTGAACATGGAGCAAACGAAGACTCATGGCATCGGATTATGATCATTTATAACGGCTCAGAGGAACCTCAGACCATACACCTAGATGAAGGGGAATGGAAGGTTGTTGTAAATCATCACACCGCTGGAACCGACGTGATCGAGACGGTTACGGGCGAGGTTCAGGTGGAACGTTGGTCGCTTATGGTTCTGTACGACAAGGAGCTTACCACCCAGTCAGAACCGGCTGCACTGGAAATCGTTCTTCCGCGCAGGGTATTTGCTCCGCAGGAAACTTCTCAGCTACGGGCGACGGTGAGGGATCATATCGGCAATGTATTGGAAAATGTACCTGTGGTATGGAACTCTTCTGATCCAGACATGGTTTGTATAGAAAAAGATGGCACTATCCGTACGTTGAGTCGTGGTGTAGTGTCAATCACGGCAAGCGTCGGTTCGATCACAACGTCTTGTACCGTTCAGGTTGATATCCGCTACGCTGAGCGAATCGAGATCATAGGTGAACCAGTGCTATATACAACTCGAGTTAGTCGTTTTCGTGCGTTGGTGCTGGATCAATATGGGCAACCCCTTACAGATGCTCATATTCGCTGGAGTTCCGTTCATTCGGATGTAGCTGCCGTAAGCCACGCGGGAATCGTGAGGGCGCTGACTTCGGGGAAGTCCATGATCATCGCAGAAGTAGGCTCCATTCGTGCGGCATATGCGGTTACGGTTCACCGATACCTGTCACGAACCGTAACCATCTGTTACGAGCGAGTTGATGGCTGTTATGATGGCTGGGATGTTTGGGTATGGGGAACGGGTATGGAGGATGGAGCCATTCGCTTGGAGCGGGCAGGCAACGTTGCAGAAGCACGGTTCCGCGTAGCTCCCGGTTTGCATCATCTGGGTTTTGTCATCAGGCTGAATGAGTGGGAGGCCAAGGACACTTGCGGAGATCGCTATGTAGATATCATGCCTGAGGACGGTGACGTGCAGATTATGGTGCAAAGTGGGTCAGACGATATGCAGATTGTGCGAGCAAATCCTGAAAAGGATAATCTGAGCAGTGCATGATCTGTGCTACTCTGTAATGTTTTGAACAGGAAATTCGTTTCATCACTCCAAGCACTACCAATCCTACAGTCGGAAGGAATTCCGGCTGTTTTCTTATACTCCAAAACACATATAATTACAAAAAAAGGATAAAAATCTCCAGCTTTATGTTTTAGATGCTGGATCATTGGGGTAAATATAGATATGGCCCAACATATGGCCTCAGAAAAAAGACCGTTTCGGTCTATGAGAGAAGCCGTAGAGCTTGCCAACAAACCAAAGTAGGGATCCCTTGAAGGAGGATGTTCAACCATGAAATCCAACGGAAAAATGGCTCAACTTACAGCAACGCCAAGAACGGAAAAGAAAGGTGCAGCACTGCGCCTGTTAAGACAAGGTGGACGAGTTCCTGCCGTAGTATACGGACCAGGACAAGAAGGCGCCGCCATACATGTGGATGAAAAAGAAATGCTGAAAGTGGCTCGTACAGGCCGCTCCGAGATGTTTAACCTTAATGTGGAGGGCGGAAAAACCGTTCCCGTACTGATCAAGGATCAGCAGGAGCGTAACGGACGTCTGCTACATGTTGACTTTTTGCAAATTTCGAAAAATAAACCGATTAGCGTTAGCGTATCGATCGATTTCCAAGGTACTGCTGCTGGTTCCAAAGCAGGCGGTGTCTTCCAGACGCAAGAAACGCAACTGGAGGTTGAAGGTTTGCCAGCAGATCTGCCAACTTCGATCGAAGTCGACGTCAGTGGTCTGGAAATTGGTGACCGCTTGACAGCAGGCGATATTAAACTGGATAAAGGATTGACGCTCGTGACATCACCAGATTCTATCGTGGCTTCGGTTATGCCGCCGCAAGCCGTTGAGGAGGAACCAACTGCTTCTGCTGATGAAGCGGCTCCAGAAGCAGAAGAGGCTCAATCTGCAGAAGAATAGGCGAACGCTGGAATTTTCAAAATTCCGCGTTAAATCAGTTCCAAGCTCAGTCCACTTCTTGTGGGCTGGGCTTTTTCATATGGATTTAAGGGTCATATTTGTGGTACAACGTGAAGATAGATGAAATCGAAAAGAAAGCAGGTTTGCCCTATGTTTGACCCCACCGTATACGATAATTTAAAAGTAGCCTTCGAGAATTACCTCTATGACCTGGACAATCTGGATGAGAGCATTCACATTACCCATCGCAGGGATCAATTAGAAATGGCAAGCATGTCCCGAGAATTCTCCTTGCAGTTCTGCCTGAGAGATCATACTGCTGTGACTGCTGAAGTGGTACTGAAAAGTTCCCTACAGGCTATAGCCGCAGAGATTCTGGAGACCCCAGGCAATCATCCCGGCTGTGAACTCGAGCTTCGCTTTGCGTGGGTAACCAAAGAACTGGAGCCAGGTTGTCACGACGTCCAGTCGATTATGCAGGAAAATTGGCCCGATCAGCGAATAGTGCAGCATATCCACTATCTTTTTGGAGAAGCTCCGGTATCCTTCAACGTTTCTGCCAGTGTCTATTTTGATCGGAAGGTGAACGAGGAGCAGATGCACGATATTCCGGTATTATGTGATTGTATGGTTCACGTGCTGGACAAGTTGAAAGAAATCAACTAATAAAAATATACAAATAAAACTTTTTGAAGCCTTGTCTCGTCTGGAGACCAGGGCTTTTTTTGTATTTTTTTTAGATATTTGTATAGGCTTTCAGGCTTAGGAAAATCAGATTTTGGGTTATTAATTTACGCAAGCAAGTAAGAGAATGTATATTTAGAGAGGGGAAAAGTGCAATTGGACTATAAATAAATGGTGAAATTGCGAAAAAATATTTGGGACTAAAGATTTAGATATGAACTAAAGGAACTAGTTTTCCTTGCCGATAAAATATCGAAGGGGAGAAACTACATGACAGAGAAATTAATTCGTCTGCTGCGTATACTTCAGGCTATACAAGCTAATCCCGGAATCTCTGCAAAGGAATTGGCGCTGAAATGTGGTACAACGGTGCGCACAATCTATCGCGATCTCAGGATTTTGGACAGGGTTGCTCCCATAATGAACGAAGGATATGGAAAGGGTTATCGATTTATCGGTGATTTTGCCATGTATCCTTTAGATTTTACCGAACAGGAAGCTATGCTTTTCTGCATGCTTCCGGCCTTAGTCGATACTACAAAATTACCTACTGAATTTGATTCAGCATTTGATAAGGTTATATCGGCACATACCAAACTAAAAACAAGGAACAGTGAAATTGTGGAAAATATTGCAGGCATTATTCGGATGGGGATACCTGCTTACCGTGAAGAGGGAAAGGATCCAAACTTGTTAATTCCAATTATTGAAGCGATTTTAGATGGACGGACGATTCGAGCGCAATATCACACGCTCGCCAATAACGAGATTACGGTTAGGCAGATAGACCCTTATTATCTCGTACCGCGTGATCAACGTTTTTATCTTATTGGGTACTGTCATCTACAGCAGAAAGTTCGATTGTTTCGCATTAGCCGCTTCCTGGATGTGATACGAACCAATACTGCATTTGATATGGGCGACTTCAATATCACTCAGTATATGAAGAATACTTGGTCTGTTGACCGAGGGGACGAGCATATTCATTTTAAGGTAAGATTCTCCGAAAAGGTGGCCCCTTACATAAAAGAAGAAGAGATGTTTGTTCGTCCACGAATGACAGATCTTGTGGATGGTGGTTTGTTATTTGAAGTAACACTGAATAGCAGTCGTGAATTTTTGCAATGGTTATATCAGTTCGGTGCTGAGGCTGAGGTACTTGAACCTCGCGAGTACCGGAGAGAGATTCGCAAACAACTTTTGGAATGGTTGGAGCACTATAAAGATGAAGAGGCTTTATAGCTGTACGTCAAGGAATATCTGGAAAAAGGAGCAATCGTATGAGTAACAAAATTTTTGCCGCTTTGATGGGCATGGAAAACTATCATGGAGCAGAGGTCCTGCATGTGGGGGATACGCTGTATCTTGTAAAGGACCCGGATAATCGCTTGGATCATCAAGCCATTAAAGTGGTTATCCCCCCGATAGGAGAGGTGGGGTATATCGTAAACCATGCTGCTATGGTACCTCATGGATGCTGGACTGGCGTGGGATTCTACGATGCCTTTTACCAACAAACTTGTGCAAAAGTAAGATTTATGATGAAGGATATGGTCATTATTGAACTGATTGAAATCATGCATGTACCTGTATCTCAGATGGACTCTATTATTACGGAATGGCAGTTCCGTGAGAAAGCCTGAACAAGAAAAAAGGCTCATGAACGGATGAGCCTTGTGTAAGCTGCCTCCAAGTAGAGAGCGGTTCTTGACCAACTGAAATGAGAACTTGCCGTTTCGCGGCCGCTTTTTCCCATGGATTGCACAAGATCAGGTCGGGTGGCCAATTGATGCAAGGATGAAGCAAACTGCTTAGGTTGCTTATACTCTGATATCAAGTATCCGTTCATTCCCGAATGGATAATCTCCCGGATACCTCCATTATCCGAAGCGATGACAGGAATACCGGAGGCCATAGCTTCTACATTCACCAAGCCAAAGGCCTCGTGGTTCTGTGAAGGACAGGCCAGACAGTCGACACTTCGATAGAGCTGATCAATCTGTTCATGATTCATCTGCCCTAAAAAGGCGGCATGTACGTTATGTTTTTGCGTCAGTTTACGTAATGAGCGCACATACTTTGGAGGGCCCTTGCCTGCAATGACCAGCTGGACAGGTACTTGCTTTTGTGCTAAAGCAATAGCACGAATTAGAATATCGATCCCTTTGCCAGGGATGATTCTGCCTGCATACAGGACTGTGAAACGTTCAGTAATTCCAAACTTCTCTCGCAAGTGAAGCCGCTCTTCATTGCTGGCAGCGGGTCGGAAACGGTCAAGATCTGTACCTAGTGGAACGACATTCAACCGTTTTGCCAAGGCAGGGAAACGGTGGCTGAGTCTACGCTTCAATGACTGGCTGTTCACGGCAATACAATCCGCCTTTTTCAGCATAGACAGTTTCCCTGGTCCGGGTTGAGCGAAGGTAAGTGAGTGTAGATAGAGGATAACAGGTGTTTGCGGAAAAGCTTGTTTAATGGCAGCCATGCTGTAAGGTCTGTTATCCACTTGAATTACATCAACATCGAGTGTACGAAGCAACCGAATAACTGACCGGGTATAATCTACGACGCTGGATGCAGAGGTTCGCTGAATCGTTATCTGTCCGATCTGTTGAATTGCCGGCAAACCTTTAATTTGACGGCTTACAATGGTGACCTGATGACGGCGGGCAAGTTCGTGTGCGATCCCTAATATACAGATTTCCACGGAACCATTGCCAGGCAGTGGTAACTTCTCTGGTGCAACCAGAACGATCTTCATGAATCCACTCCTCCTTGTCCGACATGTTCATGACACATTTCATGCATTGTATGTTAGAGGTGGATATTTGGCTCCTGTGAGACATATATTGGATCATGCAAATGACATGGAATATAATACAGCCTGGCTGGATGCAAATCGACACTGCTTTTGTGATATACTGTACAGGGTTCAACTAGCGTGTATTGCATAGAAGCAGGAGGAAGATGATGTTACGTTCAATGCTGGGTCGTTTCCGGCTGATGTTATGGTTACAGGGGATTTCATATGTATTGCTCTTGTTTGTTGCGTTTCCCCTTCGGGATGCAGGAGTTATGCCCCAAGCGGTGACTTGGTTCGGGAACCTGTATGGTTTTCTTTTTCTAATGCACCTTTTGTTTATGGTATCTTTATACACAACTCAGAAGTGGCGTTTGCGCCGTCCCATTGCGCTATTCTTCATTTCGTTTATACCGCTGGGCAATATGATTTATGATTTTTTTGTTTTTCGAAAATTGGCCCTTAACACTGAAAATAAAGCTTGACTTCATTTTATGTTATGAAATATGATGTATACAGGTTATTCACCGGTTTCAACTAAAACTACATATTCCTGTTAAAGGGGAGTAGCTTTTACAGTAAAGTCGTCAATTCGGGATCACATCCCCGGCTTTATTGGCAGCAATTTGTTGTTAGCGAGACCTTTACCAAGTTTTCACGCTCGGTAAAGGTCTCTTTTTGTGGTTATAAAAGGATCTTTACCAGCGATGGTAAAGATCCTTTTTTTTGTACATCATAAGCATATTAAGGAGGAGTCAATGTTGGATGCAGCACTGTTATTAGAATACGGGTGGGTACTTTTAGTCCTTGTTGTTCTTGAAGGATTACTGGCAGCAGATAATGCTCTGGTACTCGCAATTATGGTAAAACATTTACCTGAAGAAAAGCGTAAAAAAGCATTGTTTTATGGTTTGATGGGGGCTTTTGTTTTCCGTCTCGGGTCGTTATTCCTTATCTCATTCCTTGTGGATGTGTGGCAGGTTCAAGCGATCGGGGCATTGTACCTTCTGTACATTTCGATAAATCATATCGTCAAAAAGATATGGAGTGGTCGAAATAAAACAGACGAAGCAGCCGACGATGCGCCAAAAAAACCGAAGAAACAATCCGGATTCTGGATGACTGTATTTAAGGTTGAAGTGGCAGATATTGCTTTTGCAGTAGATTCAATCTTAGCAGCTGTTGCTTTGGCAGTTGCATTGCCACCAAGCGGCTTGCCGCCAATTGGCGGCTTGGATGGTGGACAGTTCATTGTCATCTTCCTCGGCGGTTTTATCGGGCTCGTTATCATGCGTTTTGCAGCATCGTTTTTCGTCAAATTGCTTCATTCGCGTCCGGGTCTTGAAGTTGCTGCTTTTGTAATTGTGGGTTGGGTAGGGGTTAAGCTGTCCGTAATTACTCTGGCGCACCCTTCCTTGGGCGTACTGGATGAGCATTTCCCGGAAAATAAAATATGGAAAATCGGTTTTTACGTTGTACTGATCACGATTGCGGTATGTGGATGGTTCCTTTCATCCAAAGTGCCTGAGAAGGAAGATGAGAATCCTGTGGAAGAATTGCAAGAACAGGCTAAACTCTAAGGTCATGATCAAGAGAATATTGTTTGCCTGATGATTATGACAGGAACAGCGGTGAATAACCTAAAATGATGAAAAAGAGGAGGATGTCCCCGGACAACCTCCTCTTTTTCATCATTCGTTAGAACATAAGAATGCATTAATTTCCAAGAAAAGGGTTGACATTTGAAAAGATGTGCTATTAATATATACATATCAATGATGAAGGGAGGCCGAGAGACATGACGTTAGGTTATGAATTGAATCTAGGACACAGAAGCATCGACACAATTGTATATCCGGCTCATCGTCTTTTTGGCCTCATACGGTCGACATAAAGAACGGGCATATTGTTTATAGAGTACAGTGTTAGCGCTATAGGCAATGTGTGTTCTTCGCGGTATCCAGCGATGGATGACAGGCGCAAACTCATTTGTGCTGTTATCCGTTATTGTCATGTAGTAGAAGCCATGGACGATCAGTCCATGGCTTTTTTATGTATTTTTTACCAAACAACACGCAGCAAACTACATTTGCTGAACGGAACAGGAAGGAATTACAATTATTTATGAATAATGAAATGAACAACGTTGGAAATTTTAGCAACATGACTGAGGGTTATCGCCATCAAGTGAAATTACCAGCGGGAGAACTTACCGTATATGCTGCACAGCAACTATTCTCTTCTCTGGACTACAAAGTATTTGAGATGGCTAACAATAATTTGCAGATTCCGGATATTTCTTATATGGGTTATACTCCAGACGTACATGTCGGTGTAGGAACTTGTATTGGAACCACGGCAGTATGGGAGGCACAGGGCGGATTTGTATCACCTTCCATCGTGGGTAGTGATATCGGCTGTGGCATGCGAGTTCATCTGACCAATCTGCATAAGGATGATCTGAAAGAGGTAAAACTACGCCGCAAATTGGTTAAAGCGATCGAAAAAGTGTTACCGATGGAAGCCAGCCAGCGAGGCCATTTTTCCGATATAAGATTAGAGCATATTGTAAAAAAAGGATTACACGGACTGCCGAAAAAATATATTCCGGATAGCTATACACCGAAAAAATCGACTTCTCTGACACATGTGGAGAGCAGTAAGTTTACGTATGACGAGAATGTGCTGAATCTTGTTCCAGATATGACCTGGCACCGTTCGCATCGTCAACTGGGTACGCTGGGGGGCGGGAATCATTTTGCCGAGATTCAGGCAATTGAGATTGCTGAGGAAAATCGCGAAGTGGCCGAGGCTTGGGGGCTTTATGATGGACAGATTGCTGTTATGATTCACTCTGGTTCCCGCGCTTGGGGCGGATATGTCAGCCAGACAAGTTCGGCAGCGATTGCCAAAGTCATGCAACGGCTGGGCCTTGGAACTTCCGATCCCAGATTGGTATTTGCCCCGCTGGAGCATGCGGAAGGTCGCCATTACGTCAACATGATGTATTCCGCTTTGAATTATGCCGTAGTGAATCGCCATCTCATCGCTTATGCAATCCGGGAAGCGTTCCGGGATGTTTTCGGGTCAAAATGCGAATTTCGTACGCTGTACGACCTGATGCATAACTATGCTTGGGAGGAATCCCATGCAGAGCGCGGTTCGGTGTTTGTACACAGGAAAGGGGCAACACGGGCATTGCCTGCAGGCCACCAGGATAATCCAAAACCTTACATGGCTACAGGCCATCCTGCACTGATTCCTGGCTCGATGGGTACGGCCTCGTATATCATGGTCGGTCAGCCGGAAGGCGCAGACAACTATTATTCGATATGTCATGGTGCGGGCCGTGTAAGGTCACGTACGGCAACGAAACGTTTGGTGACGGTTGAAGATTTTGCCACGGCTCTTGGTGTAGGAACCGCGGACGAGATCGTTGTGAACCAGCGATCCTTGGAATCCATTATTGATGAATCACCTCAGGCGTATAAAAACGTCGATGAAATTATAGATAGTGTTACCGGCGCCGGACTGGCACAAGTGGTAGCCAAATGTAAACCGCTTGCCGCGGTAAAGGGAGCGAAATGATGAACGATAACGAAAAACAGATGAATCCAATGAACGAAGCAAAGGCCATCTATTCCTATGACGAACAGCATGATACACGTATCCGGGTTGAAGGGTACGCGGTCTATTCGAGACTGATTCGAGGGATTGGTGATGCGCTTCTGAAGCGTTACGGCGTTGAGTACAAGTTGTATTCAAGTTCTGATCCGAACAATGAATATTGGGAACTGCTACGGGAAGACTTGCAGAATGGAAGTGACGAGGTTGAGCTTGTCGCTCGGATATTCGAGGATCTCGAGCTTCAAACCCTGCATTATGATGATGATGGGGATGTGCCGACATACGGTGTGCATTATTCCATCCGCAACAACGTATTTGCTTATCCCAAGTGGGGCGTAGCTTTGGTGCGGGTGCCATTTTTTCGAGAAAACGGGATCTATAGTGAAGACTTTGTGTTCGCTATAGGGGATGAACAGATGAAGCATTTTTTGGGAAGTGTCAGAGAACGCGAACGTCAGCAAAATATGAAAAAAGTAACGGTATACACGGATGCCCGCAATGGCAGTGACCGGCATGTAGAGTCCATAACTCGTTCGGTGAGCCGAGAAGATGTGGTTCTATCCGCACAAATCAAACAGGATATTTTCCGCTCGCTGGATCAGTTCTTTGAAGCGGATCGTTCCTTTTACCGGGACTATGATATCCCCTACAAACGCGGTATTCTGCTGTATGGGCATCCAGGGAACGGAAAAACAACGCTGGTGAAATCGATAGCAGGCAGTATTCCTGGACCGGCAGCTTATTGGCAAATTACGGAGTACACCAACAGCGAGTCTGTGCGTGAAGTGTTTGATGCAGCCAAACGACTGGCACCGATGGTGCTGATCATTGAAGATATCGACTCGATGCCGGATGAAGTTCGTTCCTTTTTCCTGAATACATTGGATGGTGCGACATCGAAAGAAGGAATCTTCTTGATCGGCACGACCAACTATCCGGAAAAAATCGATCCAGGTCTCATGAACCGTGCCGGACGATTCGACCGGGCCTATGAGATTCCGCTGCCTGATGAAGCTTTACGTTTGCAATATTTGCGGCAACGTGGGTTTAGCGTGTTTGCAGGTGAAGAAGGAACGGTCGAAGCGGCCCGTTTGACAGACACGTTCTCGCTTGCCCAACTCGGCGAATTGTATGTAAGTGTTGCGCTGGAGTGGCATCAAAACGGACGAACCGATATTGTTCAGGTTATTCAGTCCATGCGGGGAGAACTGGACAAAAGTCACAAACATAACTGGCTTGCACAACCGGGCAAGGGTCGGGCTGGATTTTTTTGATGTGGTTGGTGCATTCTGATTCTTTGCTCTAATCCGCTGACCGGATACCACTCTGATGAACTGTAATGTTTGGAGCATTAATGGTTCTGAGCCCATAAATATAAATTCACCTTCACTGGGTATACTAACCTTGTCTCTGATAACATACAATGACTTTCGGGAGGTACATATCGCAGCCACGTGCTGATGAGATGCCGGAAACTGACACGGCCTGTTGTCATGCCCTCGCGGAACGCCTGTTTAGCAGAGAAGGAAGCATTCTGGACAATGGTAATATGCAACAATTTTTATGCCAGTTGTTTAAATGCCTCTGGAGCGGTTAATAGTAGTCAGACGCAACAACAAAAACTTAAATTAGAGGTGAATGATATGGGTTGGTTATGGTCATTAATTATCGGTGGTATCATTGGTTGGCTCGCAGGTCTGATTGTTGGTCGTGACATCCCGGGCGGTATTATTGGTAATATCGTTGCTGGTTTTATCGGTGGATGGTTAGGCGGAGTCATTCTTGGAGACATGGGTCCTGAGATGGGCGGATTCCACATTGTACCGGCATTGATTGGTGCGATTGTGCTTGTAGCGATTGTCAGCCTGATCTTCCGTTCAATGGGACGCAGCCGCGGGTAATTAGAGCGAGCGATGTTCCTGATTAAGAAGTTATGGTACAGCTGAAGGCTGTATGAACCATATGACTATGATGCTTCCAAGCAGAAGCTGAATGAAGAGGTTGATGAAGAGCCATTGCGGTGGCTTTCCATCAACCTCTTGTTGTTTTACAATGTAGGAATATGAATGCGTGCCTGAGCTAATGCTTTCATGATATTGTTTTGAACCAGAGGAGTTGAATGGAATGGAAAAAGCAACGTTTGCCGGCGGATGTTTCTGGTGTATGGTTACCCCGTTTGAGGAACAACCAGGCATCCACGGTATCGTATCAGGTTATACAGGTGGTCATGTCGAAAATCCGACCTATGAGCAGGTGAAGACTGGGGAAACAGGGCACGTGGAAGTCGTGGAGATTACATTTGATCCAGATGTATTCCCTTACGAGCGCTTATTAGAATTATACTGGCCTCAAATTGATCCTACGGATGATGGAGGACAGTTCCAGGATCGAGGATCGCAGTATCGTACCGCTATCTTTGTACACAATGAACGCCAGCGGCAACTTGCCGAGCAATCCAAACAGGAACTCGCGGCCAGTGGCCGGTTCAGTCAGCCCATCGTGACCGAGATTCGGGATGCCGTAACTTTTTACCCGGCAGAGGATTACCATCAGGACTATCACAAGAAAAACGAGAAGCATTACAAGGAAGACCGGGCGATGTCTGGAAGGGACGAATTCATTAACGAGAACTGGAAATAAAAGAAGCCGGAGAGCACCGCGAGGAGCTGTTCCGGCTTTTTCTTGACTAAAGCTAAGTCAGGTAAGAGCAACATTCATTATTTAGCCGACGACGACTTGAGTGCATACTTAGAAAGTGCCTCACCCTTCATCGAATAGATCACATCATTCATATAAGTGGAGATCCTTTCTAATGAAGGAACAGCAACACTAACGGTGTACACATGCACGTCTTCCAATGTCTGCGGGTCCAGAATATATCCTGTTTTAGCAAAATCAAGCTGGTATTGCCCGTCTTGTGTCCGGTCCACATGCATGAGCACAGGCTGAGCATCCTTGAACATACGCTCCGTCACTTTGCCTTTCATCGTGTATAACTCAAGTTTTGAGCCAGTGAGCACGGCGTACCCATTACCCGCTGTTTGAATATACGCATCCCCGGCGATTGCACGTCCCCATGCAAGCTTGCCGTCTGAACCAAATCCCATCAAGCGATTGCCGGTGGTTTCGAAGTTGGCACGCATCAGGACGGAACCATCATCCAGAATCGCCAGAGCTTCACCGCCGCCATCTCCTTGTGTATTGGCATCGGCCGGGAATTGATAGAAGGACAGACGGTTTAACGAGATGTCATAGATTTCAATTTTGGGATTGGCGGCCGGTTGCCAGAAGTTACCCGACTTGACCTGTTTGCTTGCGTCGACGACAATTCTGCTCTGAGCTGCTTTGAGCACAGTGCCTGCAATTGTTTTTTCAGTCAACAGCTTCCCCTTTTGGTCATAAAGAGAAAGGGTTGAACGTACAGAGCCATTGGCTTGTACCCCCTGGCTTGTAGCGACCAGTAGATTACCATTATCCATGAGTGAGATGTTTGCTGACGAATTCACGGTTTTTACCCAGTTGGTCTTTCCGGACGTATTAAACGAATATAATTTCTTGCTTTTATCCGAATACTCCATATACACGTAAGCCGTACCGTTGCTTGCATATACGGAGTTGGAGTAGGTCGTGTAAGGGCCACTTTTCTCATGGAAAATGGTTCTCCACTTGAGCTGACCTGTTTTGGCGTCCAGTGCTTGAAGTGAATCGAGCTGCCAGTCCAGCGTTGTTTTGCTGCTTGTTTTGGTTACGGGCTGAGAAGCGTGTACATATACCAAGTTTTTGGAAGGTACATCGTAAATGTTCTTGATCATGACGTCTTTCTCCGTATTAGCCTCATTTAACATGAGGGAGGAGGAGGTCCATGCCGGTTTAGGCAAGGATTCCGTGGACGCCGCCGCGTATCCTGTATTTGTATTCATGTTCAAGAGCAGCATGCCACTGAGCAAAAGAACAGCCCAAGTTGTGGATTTGCGTTTACGATTCGTATAAGTAGTATGCAAGTGATAAACCACCTTTCGTGTTCGGTCAAAATAACACCGATTGTAGAATTCTACCATTGATTTCTAGTGTAATTCAACCGAACACACTGTAACCTTTTAACACTCTGGATGTGATAATGCAATGTTAAAAGAGGTGAAACAGTTACAGGGAATTCATCTTCTTTAGATGACCTTTAAAGTTTGATATATTTAGGGCTGTGACTAGAGAGATACGAAGTAATAATGACGAGGAGAAACGACATGAATCGGAGTGAAAACATCATCTTATGGGTTATCGCAGGCATTGTCCTGTTGTTGCTGTTAACCTGGATGACTCGGCGGATCATTTATCGTGGGCAACGAATACGAAGTGAGGCGAATCCCCAGAAAATCACGATAAAGGATATCGATAAAATGGAGGATGGATCAGAGTTTGAATTATATCTCTACAATCTGTTCGAGCGACTCGGTTATGAGGAGGTTCACAAAACGACGAGCAGCCGGGATTTCGGTGCAGACCTCGTGTTTGTGGACAGGCTGGGCAGACGTACGGTGGTACAGGCCAAACGCTACGGTGCCAATCATCCTGTCGGTCTCGGCGCGGTACAAGAGATTTATACCTCGATGCGTTATTACGAGGCGGATCGATCCATTGTACTGACTTCTGCCCGGTACACCGAGGCTTGTCGCACGCTGGCTGCGGTGAATGAAGTAAAACTGCTGGATCGTGAGGATTTGACCGAGCTGATTGCCCTGTTTAAGTCGCGCAGGCTGGATGAAGCGATGGAACTGATCGAAGAGCATGACCACGAACCCATTGAGACGTGGCAGTCTCGGCGCAAGCGATCTTGATGTCAGACGAGCCGAAGGGACTTAAGGGTAAGGATAAAGGCAGTGTAGAGTATGGGTGCTGGAGATGGAAACGTTGCACTATTAAATGGTGACGTGGGGATAGCAAACTTGAACTATGATGAATCTATATACGACATCTAATAAAAGGAGCATTAACTCATACAAGAAAGAGTAAAATGTACCCTATAAGTTAGGCACTCTAAAAAAGGTTAGGGACTGGCACCATAGATTTGAGACAAATTAAAACACCTTCAAGAGAATGTAGCCATGTAGTAAGACATGGAGACAACCTTGGAGGTGTTTTTAATCATTTTCATACGTTCAGGAGGGGCCGAGGTGAAATAACGATGTCCTAATCACTTCGTTGGACAGACAAAATGGAAAGACAGAGCTTTGTGTTAAAATGGCCCCCGCTCTGGAACGGCCATTCTCCGTATACATTTCCGAACTGACTTACTTTACCGGTCCCATCCAGGTTGAAATCGTCTTCTGCTGGTGCGGCAACGGCGGTTTCAACTTCCCGTTATCGATCAAATGCTTCAAAATATAAGCGACCAGCCTTCCTCCCCCGGTGTTGCCTCTCACCATGTAAGCAAGCTGCGGTTCCAAATGCTTCGGCTGATTTTGCAGGAACAGGTTGAGCATTTTGTCATAGAGCTTGCTGACAGCAGGCGCATACAGAGCGGATAAATCCGGCATTGCCTTGTTCAACCGATCCAACGTTTGCGGAGAGTCAATCCAAACCGCATTAAACTTATATCCCTCCTTCGTCTTGCGGAGGTACCCTTTCTCGAGCAGGAACGAATATTGCTCAGCGTTCTCTTCGTTGTCAGGCAGTTCCCCTTGTTGGAATGCATGACAAATCTCAACATTCCGATATTCCAGGAAACGCCAATCGATCTGACGGTCACTCCAGCAAGTATTGAATTGCCACAAGTATAAAGGAGAGTCTTCGACGTAACGGATCGACGGACCGAAGGTGACGTAACTACTCATATCAAAACCCGGATCGGCATAGTGGCTCCGATTTAACGCCGCATAGGCAATATATTGACCTCCATCCTTTCGTATTGGTGCGACCGCGTCGAAGTTTTCGCCCGCTGGCATGCTCCGCAAAGATTGCTCCTCGATGTTCTTGGGCAGCAAGGTCCAGAGCAGGAAGTTATAGTCGCCGTCCGGAACGTACACTCCGCTATCCTCGACTTGACGGCGAACTTCCATTAACGCGTCAAAATGGACATCGGCCACTTCGGCAGCGCAATCTTGCCAATATCGATGACCGGCTACGGCCAATTCGAAGAGGTCCCAGATGATGGTGTTGCTTTGATATGTGCCGGGAGAGGTTTGGATGAGAAAATTGTAATCAGCCAGGTGCCGCACTTCGTCTTCCAACAAAGACGGCGGCATACCCAGTTCCTCCGCGATTTGATGTACGGTCCGCGCCTTGTGATAAGCCGCGTAAACGATATTTTGCGCCAAGGCGCGTCCAAGAAAATCGTTGGTTTCGCCCAAACTGCCGGCCAAACCCGAATGGCCCATTTCCCCCATGCTGACCGGATTGACACTTAAATTTCCTGTTGTACGCATACGTTTCATCCCTTTCCGTAACTTCTTTTTAGCCTCGCTCAAATGCCACTTCACCGTGCCGACAGGAATGTTCAGAGCAATCGCGATATCACCGATTTTAAGCTCGTCGTAGTAATGCATGACCACGATCCGGCGATGAATGTCGGACAGAAACGCGATTTCTCGGCGCAGCTCGCGTGAAGCTTCGGTTGCCAGCAGCCGGTCAAGCGGCTCCCGGGAAGGGGCGGCAGACAGTTCGGACATACCGTTGATTTCGATGACTTGGGGCGCGTGCGCGCGCTTTTTCAACCAATTCACCCAAGTGTATCGAGCAACCGTCCAGACGTAAGCATCAAGGCTCCTAATGTCCCGCACCCCGGAGAAGGATTTCAACAACTGCAGCATAATCTCCTGAGCCAGATCCTCCGCCTCGGCCCGATGCTTGACCCGGTTTAACGCAAAACCGAAAATCGGTTTGACATAAACCCGAATTGCTTCCGCGGCTTCTTCTCTGTTTTTAATAATTAAATCCATTTTTTCCTCCATATTTGCATCTGTAATTCCTGACAATTATATAGTGTGCCAGGAGAATTAAAGGTTGGGATTATTTTTGATAACATTGGACGTCCTACTGGATCACTCATTAATATGTAATTATAAACACAATAAATCGCTCGCTTAAATGGTTAAAGAGACGTTATGATTTTTTTGTTAAACAGGTTTAAGATTACTTTAGATGTACAGGCCTCACTTTTAGTATATAAAGATACTTCTTTTCCGTTCAACTACGGAAGGATACGAACGAGGAGCAGGAGCCGAAGTTCTTCTTTGGGTACCTGGGGTACTCCTTCGTCCCCTAGTTACTAGGAGTGGTCTCGATTGTAAACGGATGTTTACATGGCTTCGGGTTGCATGCACCTTCACTTGCATCGTTACACGTGATATATTGAACGTATACCAACTGAAGGAGTGTGTTCATCATTATGGCACGTACACAGACACAAAAAGCACTGCGCAAAGCATCACGGTCAGGACAATGGACTCCGGAACAAAGCCGCAGAGTGAATGGAGATTATGGGGCATTATCGCAACATGTTCGACTGACACCAACCAAGCAGGAAAAATTACAAAAGGTCAAACACAAGAAGCAGATCATCCAGGATGGTGGTGCTTCTTTTTATTTTGTCTTCGTGCGGATTAGGCCAAGAAAAGATGGTGAATGAATGGAAGGAGACATAGGAAAATAAAAAAGGAGAAGCAATGAAGCTCCTCCCTAAATGCAAAACAAGATTAAACTTATGATTGAACGAGATGAGGTACCTCTACGTTTGGATCCACATCGGCCTCATAATCGACGCCATCGGTTTCGAAACCAAACAGTTGGAAGAACTCACGACGGTAACCTTCAAGATCGGACAGGTCATAGATGTTCTCGGTCGTCAACTCGTTCCAGATCTTCGCCACTTCCTCCTGTACGTCTGCTCTCATCTCCCAATCATCGATGCGAATGCGTCCTTGCTCATCTGTTGGCACTTCACCGCCAGCGTACAGACGATCCGCAAACAGCCGTTGCAGTTGTTCGATGCATCCTTCATGCAGTCCTTTTTCCTTCATCACTTTGTACAAAGCGGAAATATACAGTGGCACAACTGGAATGGCCGAGCTGGATTGGGTGACCAGTGCTTTGGCTACGGTAACGTAAGCACGTCCGCCTGTTGCGCTCAGACGCTCATGCATTTTGCGCGCCGTTGCTTCCAGATGATCTTTCGCTTGACCAATGGAGCCTTCACGATAAATGGCGTGTGTCAGCTCAGGGCCGATGTAAGAGAAGGCAATCGTTGTTGCATTGTCTGCGAGTACGCCGCCTTGTTGCAATGCATCCATCCACAGTTCCCAGTCTTCGCCGCCCATGACGTTAACCGTCTGACGAATCTCTTCTTCTGTCGCTGTTTCGAGAGTCACTGAAGTGATTTCGCCTGTATGGAAATTGACGGTTTTGTTGGTATACGCTTGTCCAATCGGCTTTAGCACGGAGTTGAACACTTCACCTGTATTTGGATCGGTACGGCGTGCCGAAGCAACGCTGTATACGACCAGATCCACTTGACCCAATTCGCTACGGATCAGCTCAACAGCTTTATCACGGGTTTCATTAGCAAAAGCATCACCGGTGATGCTGTAGGATTTCAGGCCTGCTGCATCCGCAGCCTTCTCAAATGCCGCAGAGTTATACCATCCAGCAGATGCAGTCCTTTTATCCGTAGAGCTGGATGGGCGGTAGATACCAATTGTATTGGCGCCTGCTCCAAAAGCGGAAACGATGCGCGAAGCCAGTCCGTAACCCGTAGACGCGCCGATAACGAGCACGTTCCGGGGCCCCTGAATCTCTGGCTGGGATTTTACGTAATCAATCTGCTCCTGCACTTGTGCCGCACAGCCCACAGGATGGGAAGTTGTACAAATAAAACCACGTGTTCTTGGTTTAATAATCATTATTGTGGCACCCTTTCGTGTTCAATTCATGTTTAACATTGGATCGATTCATCGTGTTTTTTGCATACATTGTACGTGTACATCCTCCCTATTGTAAAACAATTACGTTCGAAACGGAAACCGTTTTGTCAAATTTACGAGAAGGATAGTATGGGGTGGTCATTCGGCTTTTATTTTGGGATGATTAGTTTAATAATCATGAGAATGATGAAGTGGATGAGTGAGGCCGGATTCGCTATAATCAACAGTTAGGTTTGATAGCAAAAAGGAATCGCACCGATGAGATGTAATTTCGCTATAGAGAAAGAGTAGACCTTCATAATGAAAGGATAGACCTGTTATGCTGAAAGAACGGATCGAGTTTTTGAGCAAACGAAAACAAATCTCACGTAAAGACCTCGTAGAAGGTCTGGTTACACAAGCGCATTTCGCAAACATCCTGGCAGAGCGTTATCCACTGCCGGAGGACTTGGCCGAGAGTATTGCTGAGCGCTTGGGTGTAAGCTCCTCCTATCTTTTGCGGACAGCAGGGCAGGATGAACAGACACTTGCGCGGGCAGAAGCGATCTTTGTACAGATGTCAGTGCCAGCCTCGGCGATCCCGGAGGAAACGGTACATGCACTGGAGGATCGGGATGATTCACTTACGGTGGAACTGACGACTGCTTTAATGAAGGCAGTGTACTATCAACAGTTAAATGACGCAGCTGCGCATGAATATATACATACCTCGTATCTGAATTTTTATTTGGAGAAGTATGGCCGCCCGGATGACGTGCAGCTACCGGGGCCGCTTACGAAAGCTTTGCTATTTTACAAAATCCAATATTACCGATCCAAGCAGGCGTTTGTGGATGTGCTTACTCATGTGACAAGACTGAGCGCCCTGACGGAGCCAGGAAGCGAGCTATGGCTGTCGATCCAGAATATTCAGATGGAGGCATATACCCATACCCGGCAGTACGAGGATGCGAAGCGCACATTTGAGCAGACCATGAAACATGTGTATGACCAGCGGTTGTTCCATCGTTTGTCTGGTCTGTATGTGGCATACAGCGGATATTGCTTTACGATGGGACTGTTACAGGAAGCTTTGTCCGCATTATCGATGGCTGAAGCGAATCTGGTCTACGCCGGAAATCAGGGAGATTTGGTGACAGCCATTGCGAACAATCGAATTGTCATGTTGACGATGTCTGGGGAGTTGGATCAGGCACAGACCGAGATTGAGCGTTTCGAAAAGCTGCTTGAGGCAGAAACGAAGGAGACACAGCAGGCGATGAAGCCGTTGCTTTTGGTGTATCGCTGTGAGGTTGCCTCTGCTCGGAAAAGCTGGGGCATGTTGGCGCAAAGTGTGGATCAATTGTTAAGTTGTGCCGTCACAGAGGATCAGCGAATGAATGCGGTTTTTTACCAAAGTCAGCTGGCGCTGGCGCACGGGGAGCAGGACACATTTCTAACTCAAGCTCAGGCTTGTTTGCCGTATTTTGAGTCTGTACAGCAGTCGCTGCGTTTGGAATCTCTATATGAAGGGTTGGCAGTGGTGAGTGAGGATCAGCGGCGGTACAAAGAGGCGGCAGGTTATTATCGCAAGCTGGTGTATTTGTTGCGGAGAACGAAGTAACAGTTAGAGGGTAAGGCTGGTTGGCGGCATGTAAGGTAAGGTAGATGGATTGAAGTTTGGATGGAGGGGAAGCAGTACAGGCATGAGGTGACCGGTTAAGGAAGATCAGGGGGTAGAAGGATAAGATAGAACAGATAGAGTAGCTCTGGAACGTATTGTGTATCGTAAGTATCAGACCGCTGGCTAGATGTAGTAATGTAAAAGGATATAGACTGTAGCAGGACAAGGTGAGGCAATGAGACAGGACAGGGTAAAACAAGATAAAGCTCTAGCTAGAGCTAGAGTAAGAGTAAGACAAGCAAGATTGTGTAAGCTAGAATAAGATGAGACAGGACAGGGTACCCCAGCGAGATTTATTTTCTAACGATCACCAGCAACGCTATTTCGGCGAATTTCAGCATTTTGATG
>NZ_JAUZUT010000007.1:0-179391 GCF_031844205.1 Paenibacillus sp. RRE4 | reverse complement strand
ACTGATTCAAATTAAAGTCTCTGCACTTAGTGCAGAGACTTTTTTGCATATTTCGATAACGAATCTGAAATGTCGATATATCGTGTTAGGGGGCGATCTAAGGCACAGATCGTCTTGTATGTATCCAAGAGCCTAACCCGTTGTGTACTGCTTCACACAATGGGTTAGGCTCTTTTATAGTTGCTTTACGCTAAAGGTCAGTGATGACCAGCTTGGGAGCGGAGGTCTTTTTTTTTACAAAAGACCCAATCAATTAACGCTCGTGATGATCAGTTGCTCTCTTACGCATACCGGCCAGTCCCAGCAATCCTAGCAAACCAAGCCATCCCCAGTCCATTCCGTTGTCGCGGTCTGTTGTTGTAGCTGCATTTGTACGTACACTGTTAGTGCGGTAATCCCCATTGTTTCGGTAATCACCATTCGTACGATAGTTACCATCCATATTCATGTTCAAGTTGCTGTTTGTACGGTCCATGTAGTTGCTATTCTGATAAGACTTGACACGTGAACCGTTGGTATCCATTCCGTTGGTCATATGGCCTTCAGCACCTGCAGAACCAGCCATTGCGGCAACGACTAACATGGAAGCAATAATGGTTGTGGCTTTTTTCATGATGTGACTCCTCCTTTATGTTGTACGAACTATCAGATAATCTGCCCAAATGCGCAAGAACATTATGTAGCAGGAGGGGTGTTAAGTTATGGGGAACGAACAAATTTGCTATAAAATACATAAGAAATAAGTCAAAAGACAAGGGTAAGTGTTAGAAAATCGAAATTCCTCTTTAATTCATTGCGTCAGTGTGGTAAAGTATACAAAAGCTTGCTTTGCCGGTCATGTTTCTTTGGAACGTCTGTTTATCAATGAATGCTAAAGCTGGAAAATTGAAAGCACCTTCCGTATTTTAAACCTTGACCATTTAGACTGCATAATTATGAATTTTTTAGATTAGTTATAAGATGTTCAAGGTGTAAAAAGTACGTGAAAAAGGTATCATGCGACAGCATATGGCTATTCGTAGAAGCAGAACAAGAAAATGAATAAAAAAGCGTGTTTTTGTGATGTATTTCGGGGATAATCCCCATTTTTACTAGTAGAAAAATAAAGATTTTCGTACCATTTTATTGTATGATGTTATGAAGGTGTCAAATTTACGTGTACGAATGGAACGATCAGATGGGAGGATAAGCATGACTGAAACTACGGTAACCGCCAGCAAAAGCCAATCCAACAACCTGCTTCGGCGAGACGTGCGGTTCCTGGGCAACATACTCGGAGAAGTTCTTGTCCATCAAGGAGGCACGGAGCTTCTAGATGTCGTTGAGAAGATTCGGGAAACGAGCAAATCGTTGCGTGCAGAGTTTTTGCCAGAACTGTATGAAGAGTTCAAAACGATGATCCAGGAATTAGACTCGGACAATCGTCATCAGGTTATTCGAGCTTTCGCTATTTATTTTCAATTAGTTAATATTGCTGAACAAAACCATCGGATTCGGCGTAAACGGGATTACGAGCGTTCTGCGGGAGATGCTGTACAGCCAGGTTCGATTGAAAAGGCCGTGCAGGACCTAAAAGAACGTGGATTGTCTCATACCGAAGTAGAGGAGATTCTGGATGACCTATCACTGGAACTCGTGATGACAGCTCACCCGACAGAAGCGATGCGCCGGGTTATTCTGGATATCCATAAACGGATTTCGGAAGATGTCATGCTACTGGACAATCCTACGCTGACGTTGCGTGAACGTGAACAACTGCGTGAGAAACTGTTGAATGAGGTTATTACGCTCTGGCAGACAGATGAGCTTCGCGATCGCAAACCGACTGTACTCGATGAAGTGCGGAACGGAATGTATTACTTTCATGAAACGTTGTTCCACGTACTTCCGGATGTATATCAGGAACTGGAACGTTGCCTGAATAAATTTTATCCAGACCATGACTGGCATGTGCCGACGTATTTGCGTTTCGGTTCCTGGATTGGTGGAGACCGGGATGGAAATCCATCGGTAACTTCAGATGTAACATGGCAAACGCTTCTGATGCAACGCAAGCTCGCTTTGCGTGAGTATCAGCGGATTATGATTGAACTTATGGGTCACCTCAGCTTCAGCACCAACATCATTCGTATCTCGGATGAACTGGCGCAGTCGATTGAGCAGGATCGCAACTGTGTTACTTTGAAAAAAGTGGACATTTGGCGTAATGAAAAAGAGCCTTATCGCATTAAACTGGCTTACATGATTGCCAAGCTGAACAATGTCCTTGATGAGAACAAGGTTGGTCAGCCGGATCGCTACCAGAACGCTCAAGACCTGATTGATGATCTGTTGATTATCGACCGTAGCTTGCGTCATCATTTTGCTGATTATGTAGCAGATACTACAGTGCGTAAAATGATTCGTCAGGTTGAACTTTTCGGATTCCATACCGCTGCTCTGGATGTGCGTCAGCACAGCAAGGAGCATGAAAGTGCGATGTCGGAAATTTTAGCAAAAATGAATATTGTAGACGATTATGCACGTCTGACAGAAGACGGGAAAATCGATCTGCTTGCTCGTTTGCTGGATGATCCAAGACCGCTTACTTCCCCGTATCATCAGTACACGGAAGGAACGAGAGAGTGTCTGGATGTCTTCCGCGCAATTAAGCGTGCACAGAATGAATTCGGTACAGGCTGTATCACGAGTTACTTGATCAGTATGACACAGGGAGCAAGTGATTTACTTGAAGTAATGGTATTTGCCAAAGAGGTAGGTTTGTTCTCCAAAGGGGCAAACGGTGAAGTGATCTCTACACTGCAAGCTGTACCATTGTTTGAAACGATTGACGACCTTCATGCAGCATCGGACATTATGCAACGGTTGTTTAACTTACCTATATATCGTGCAAGCGTGACTGGACGTAATGAGTTACACGAAATTATGCTTGGATACTCCGACAGTAATAAAGATGGCGGTGTAGTTACGGCAAACTGGGAACTGCGCGTAGCGATGAACGCGATTACGGCTGTGGGCAATGAGCATGGCGTGAAGCTCAAGTTCTTCCACGGACGCGGTGGAGCATTGGGACGTGGCGGTATGCCACTGAACCGTAGTATTCTTGCGCAGCCTCCTCATACGATTGGCGGCGGCATCAAGATTACGGAGCAAGGTGAAGTTATTTCTTCTCGTTATTCTCTCCAAGGGATTGCTTACCGCAGCTTGGAGCAGGCTACTTCGGCGCTGATCACAGCTGCTCTGAACGGTCTGGAGCCGCAAGAGTCGGCGTCTGAGCAAGCTTGGGATGAGATTATTAAAGACATCTCGGAAGTGTCATTGACGAAGTATCAGGATCTCATTTTCCGTGACCCGGACTTCTTCACGTTCTTTAAGGAGTCTACGCCGCTTCCGGAGGTTGGTGAGCTCAACATCGGTTCAAGACCATCCAAACGGAAGGGCAGTGACAAGTTTGAAGACTTGCGTGCGATTCCTTGGGTATTTGCCTGGACACAAAGCCGTTACCTGCTTCCGGCATGGTATGCGGCAGGTACGGGGTTGCAAAGTTACTATCAGGGCAAAGAAGAAAACCTGAACGTCCTGAAAGACATGTATGCTAACTTCCCGTTCTTCCGTACGCTGATTGATACGGTACAGATGGCGGTTGCCAAAGCAGATCTAGTGATCGCTAAAGAGTATTCGGCCATGACTTCCAATAAAGAAGCTCGTGACCGTATCTTCGGTCAGATCGAATCGGAGTTTAAGCTTACCAAAGAGCTGATTCTGAAAATTACAGGCGAAGCTGAAATTCTGGATGATGTGCCTGTGATTCAGGAATCGATTCGTTTGCGTAATCCGTATGTTGATCCACTTTCCTACATGCAAGTACAGTTGCTCAGTGAACTGCGTGATATGCGTGAACGTGGTGAGGATGATACCGAACTACTTCGGGAAGTATTGTTGACCATTAATGGTATTGCAGCAGGACTACGGAATACAGGTTGATGTATGATCAGGATCATTCACAATACTCATATGATGAATGATTTATGTAATAAACTAAATATCCATCTCTTCTTATGAGAGGAGAGATTAGACGGGACTCCTCAGGGAGTTCCCGTTTTTACTGTTTTTGGAGGATATTTGTCATACAGTCTTGATTTTTGACCAAAGTTGATTTACGATTTGATTGGTGAATTACAAGTGTGGACGGGTATCAGAAGACGGAAGACCCATCAGCATGTCTGGGGGAATCAGGGTGGACAATTTGGAGAACAGGCTTGTGAAGCTGGTACTCAAGGGAGACCAGAGAGCCTTCGCAGAAATCGTTGAACTATACAAGGACAAGCTGTTTCATTTGGCATATCGGATGCTGAGCAACCGTCACGAAGCGGAGGATGTTGTTCAGGAGACGTTTTTGCGTGTGTTTCGAAATATGGAAAAGTATGATCCGAATCAGAAATTCTCGACCTGGATCTATCGGATTGCAACGAATTTGTGCATCGACCGGTTGCGTAGAAAGAAACCTTCCTACTCGCTCGATGCTGAGCTGAATGATCAGGAAGGATCTGATGGTTACGCGATGCTTCCGAGTGATGATCGAACACCAGAGAGTGAAGCACTGCTTTCCGAAACACAAACCCTCATCCGTGAGGCGATTGATAGCTTACCAGCCAAGTATAAGTCTGTTATGGTATTGAGATACTTACAGGACTTGTCATTACAGGAGATCAGTGATGTCACAGGTATGCCCGTAACAACGATTAAGACAAGGGTGCACCGGGGCCGTGATTTTCTGCGCAAAAAACTGGAATATAAGCTATAATCACAAACACCCGAAATTTTGGGCAAAATTATTTGAAACATATCCGAAACGGATGCGTATGAAATGTATGCAAGTCTTATGCATGCTTTTTGCAGGTGCATGGACTAAGTGTCTAAGGAAAGGATTGGCTCTCATATGGATTGCAACTCGGCCGTCTCTTTAATGCATGAATGTTTGGATGAGTCGTTGTCCCCGGAACAGAAGACTGAATTGAAAAGCCATTTATTAATCTGTCCGGATTGTCGCATGCGCTTTAAAGAGTTGGAACAGACGGAAATGCTACTCTTTGCCATGAAACATTATTCACCGTCTGCCTCGGATGAGCTGACCAATCGAATTATGAATGCTCTGCCACAGCCCAAGAGACAGCAAGTATGGCTCAGATGGGTCAAAGGACATCCCGCGCTGACGGCGGCAGCCTTCTTTTTGGTCGTGATGCTCTTTAGCGCCTTCAATTTCTGGAATCAGAACAACGAAATGGTCGTTAAGGGGAACAGTCTGGATCAGCTCGTGATTCAAGGCAACACGGTTATTGTTCCAGAAGGTAAGTCAGTTGCTGGCGATCTTACGATAGAGAATGGAACCGCTCAGGTGTATGGTGATGTGAATGGCAATCTGACGGTCATCGACGGGCAACTGTTTCAAGCTTCTACAGCGCACGTGTCAGGTCAGGTAAAAAGTATTGATCAGGCGCTGGATTGGTTTTGGTACAAAATAACCAATATGGTAAATGAAGTTGCATACCGCTAAGTCAGGGTATAACTTCACGGGTATATACCAAGCAGGGTACCTCCGAATTGCGTGGGGTGCTCTTTTTTTATTGCCTAAATGACAGAGAAAGTGCGAAAAAGAAGCTTACATGCAGTTTGTGACTGGAGTAACTTGCAACCTGAACGGTAACGTTATAACCTAGATAGTAATGAGAACATACTACATATAGATAAGCATTGAATAAATGCGAAGAAGGGATTATGTAAAATCCCAAATGGTTAATATGAGATCAGAGTTTACTCATCAATGGGGATAGCGGGGGCTGGCTTATGAATTATTTTGCTGACTTAACGTGGAAAGAGTCCATTAAGGACGTTATCGATATATTGATCGTTACCTATATTATGTACAAACTGATTTTGCTTGTGCGGGGTACACGCGCGGTTCAGCTACTGAAAGGAATTTTGTTCCTGGTGTTGATCTGGGCGTTAAGCACATGGCTAAATCTGTATACACTTAAATGGCTAATGAACCAGATGTTTACGTTTGGGGTTGTTGCGGTGTTTATCATATTCCAGCCGGAACTCCGTCGTGGTTTGGAACAATTGGGTCGAGGTAAACTGTTTGGGCGCTCAGCGGCCGCAAGTGATGAAGAGTTAACCGTGTTAATTGGTGAAATTATTAAGTCCGTTAACTATTTGTCTCGCCGTAAAATTGGTGCACTTGTCGTCTTCGAGCGTGAAACAGGACTGAATGACTACACGGAATCCGGGATCAAAATGCAATCTCTTGTCAGTTCTGAACTGATGATTAACATTTTCATTCCCAACACGCCGCTCCATGATGGGGCAGTCATCATTCAAGGAAAACAAATATCTGCAGCAGCCTGTTACCTGCCATTATCCGAGAATCCGTTTATCAGTAAGGAATTGGGAACGCGCCATCGTGCGGCAATCGGAATAACGGAGGTGGCCGATGCAATCTGTCTGGTTGTTTCGGAGGAGACAGGGCAAGTTTCTCTGGCGATGAATGGACAGGTAGTTCGTGATATTAAGGAAGAGTCGCTGATTGCCAAGCTGTATGAGGAATTGCGTCCGACCTCCAATCTGAGCAAAAAGAATGCATGGTCAACCTTCTGGAAACGGAAGGGGGGACGTAACAATGGATAAATGGTTTAACAACAATAACTTTGCGAAAATACTTGCACTGGCGGTAAGCCTGCTTCTCTGGTTCATGATTCATCTGGATGAGGTACCCACTACGCCAACCATCACAACGGGGATATCGAGCAAGGTTGTGGAGCGTACTGTGCCTGTTCAGCCATATGGGCTGGATAGTAATGCTTATGTTCTTACTTCACTTAGCACAGATGAGGTGCGGCTGGAGATCAAAGGACAACGTTCGATGCTGACGTCCATTTTTACCAATGATGATTATAAGGTTCTGGTTGATTTGAGTCAGGTTAAGGATGGTTCGAATACACTGCCGCTTGTCCCTGATCTGCCTTCAGGCGTTGAAGTCGTCAGTATGGAACCGTCCATGGTGACAGTGAATGTAGAGAAGTTGGGCACCAAATCGTTTAACGTGAATATTGTACCCGAAGGAGAGCCTTCGGCTGGATATACGGCTGGAACGCCTGTGGTCGAACCATCCGCTCCAGTTAAGGTAACTCTGCCGGAAGGACAGCTTGATGCCGTAGCGAGTGTTCAGGGCAGCGTCAGTATGAAAGATGCGAAGGAAGATGTCATCCAGAAAAAAGTGAAGCTTCAGGCATATGATGCTGAGGGTAAAGTGATCGAAAATGCAACCATATCACCTCAAACGGTCGAAGTTCGAGTACCAGTCAATCAGCCCTACACAAAAGTTCCCTTGAGGATCAAATATTCAGGACAGTTACCAGAGGGCCTGGTGCTCTCCTCGGTCGAGCCTAGCGTGAAAGAAGTCTCGATTTATGGGAGTGAGGGAGCACTTGCAGGTATACAGTCCTACGACCAAGCTACTCTTGATCTTGCGCAATTCACGGAGTCTGGTACCTCTACAGTTAACGTGGACTTGACGCCGCCCTCTGGTTCTGAGAAAATCGAGCCTAGTTCGATTCAGATCAAGGTAACGGTGTCCACATATGATGAGGTCGAAACAACGACCAAAGTCTTTCCCAACGTGCCGATTCATTTAACTGGTGCGGGGAACGGGCTGGAAGGTGAGTTGGTTACTCCTAAAAGTGGTGGACAGAACATTACACTAAGTGGGTCAAGAACCATGCTTGAAGGTCTCAGTGGTGATGACATCAAACTTACAGCCAATCTCCAGGGACTTGGTGTGGGCACACATGAGATTAAACTGGAAGCTGATTTGCCCAGGTTTGCCAAGCTGGATGAGGCGTCGAATAATTTAAGTGCCACGGTGAAAATCAGTGAAAAAGCCGAGGATGCGACTACTCCTCCAGAGCAAAACTCTGGTGAGGATAATCCATCGGGACCAGATCCATCACCAGCTGAAGTTGAGAATGGGCAACCCAACGCGGATCCTGTAGAAGAGCAAAACGAATCGAATACGGAACAGCAGGATCAAAGCCAGCAGGGAAGTCCTGCAACAAATCGCGGTAGTGTAAACAACGGTGCAAATAATAACAACAACGGGAGTAAATCAGGCTCTAATCCGTAATGAAGCCATTTTTTTATCTATTTTAAATTTTAAAATTATACTGATGTGCTCATATATGATGCAAATAGAAGGAGTTAGATCATGGGTAAATATTTTGGTACAGATGGTGTAAGAGGGGTTGCGAATAAAGAGTTGACGGCGGAGCTGGCGTACAGCATCGGACGCTTTGGTGGTTACGTGCTTGCAGGTGGTGTAGAAAGACCCAAAGTAGTTATTGGCATGGATACACGCATCTCCGGGCTTATGCTGGAATCAGCGCTTGTAGCGGGTCTGTTGTCTATTGGAGCGGACGTGATTCGTTTGGGTGTCGTGTCTACTCCAGGTGTCGCTTATATTACTCGTTTGCTCAAAGCGGACGCGGGTGTAATGATCTCGGCATCCCACAATCCTGTTGAGGATAACGGTATCAAATTTTTCGGTGGAGATGGCTTCAAGCTATCGGATGAGACGGAGAACCGGATCGAAGAACTGATGGATGCGGTAAAAGATGAATTGCCACGCCCCGTTGGTGCAGGTCTTGGAACCGTGACGATGGATGAGCAATCTCGCTATCGTTATCTGGATTATCTGAAAACAACTGTGTCTGAATCGTTCTCTGGTCTCAAAATTGTACTCGACTGTGCCAATGGTGCGGCATATGAACTGGCGCCAAAATTATTCCGTGAGCTTGGGGCTGAAGTTATTGCCATTGGCGCTGAGCCCAACGGTCTGAACATTAACGAACAGTGCGGTTCGACTCATCCGGAGCATCTAAAGCAAGAGGTGCTGAAACATCAAGCGGATCTTGGTCTTGCTTTTGACGGGGATGCCGATCGTCTGATTGCTATTGATGAAACGGGTGCTGAAGTCGATGGTGACTTTATTCTATGTATTTGCGGAGACGCGATGAATCGGGCAGGCAAGCTGAAAGATAGCACGGTGGTGTCTACCGTTATGAGTAATATTGGCTTCTACAAAGCAACAGAGAAACTGGCGCTGAAAACAGCCAAAACGGCTGTTGGTGACCGCTACGTAATGGAAGAAATGCGTCGTGGTGGATATAATCTGGGCGGCGAGCAGTCGGGTCACGTTATTTTCCTGGACTACAATACAACGGGAGATGGCATGCTAACGGCAATTCAACTCGTCGACACACTGAAAGCTTTAGGTAAAAAGCTGAGTGAGTTGAAAGCAATCATGACACAGTATCCGCAAGTGCTGGTTAACGTTCGCGTTGAAGACAAGAGCAAATACGAAGGCAATGTTGCCATCGGAGAGGCGATCGCCGCAGTAGAAGAAAAACTGGGGGATAATGGTCGTGTGCTTGTTCGTGCATCGGGCACCGAGTCCCTGATCCGTGTTATGGCTGAAGGGCCAGATAAGGATGAGCTGGAGCAGTTTGTATCCCAGATTGCTGATGTTGTGCAGAAAGAACTGGTATAGTCTCCGGAGAAAAGCTTGTTGTCATGCGATTTGAGTGTTATTTTTCACAAAATTGATTTCTTGGCATATGGTTATACAGAGACTGCTTTAATTCCATATATTAACGATTCATTCATTGTTCCTGCGTCCTGGCCAGATAAGACTATGGGTCTGATTATTTGGCCAGGAGCGTGGGTAAATATGCTGAAATGGTTACAGGTACTTTGCTCCATTGCAAAATGGACTTAAGGTGCATATAATGAGTGGAGTCGTCATTCAGACACGGAAAGTGAGGATTGTAAGGTTACAGTTACACAAGCGCCAGAGCTTGGAGTTGCGCGGGACGCATGTTGCTTAATGTCTCTTTTGCTAATCAGGAGAGAATATGGTCAACATGGACGGCAATCAAGCTGACGAGGTGGAGGTGTTCGGATTGTTCGGCGGGGACCTCCCGGTGATGCACCAGAGCCGTAAACCGGATTGCGGAAAATGGATGGGTGACTGTCCACACAACGCGCCGGTAGGTGCAGAGGATCAGATAAAATTAAAAATGAATGTGCGCGAAGGGCGTAAACAGTGCGCGGACGGGAAAATGATGTACATTCATGATTGCATTCGTAATAGAGCATGAACACAGCAGGGCGGCAGAAGGCCGTTCTGATCATTGATAACTGAATAGGAAATGATATTCATGATACGGTAAGCAATCTATCATTTTCCAATACGTCCACCTCTGCCTGTTTCTCTTCCAGACACAGTATTCATATACAAACGGAGGAACTAAATTATGTGCGGTATTGTTGGATATATTGGTAATAAGAACACTCAATCGGTATTGGTCGAGGGATTGAAAAAGCTCGAGTATCGTGGTTATGACTCTGCAGGGATCGCTGTATTTACACCGCAAGGTCTGCAAATTACGAAAGCTCTTGGACGTTTGGCGAACCTTGAAGCAAAGCTGGATGGTGCTCCGCTGGTAGGTAATGCCGGAATCGGACACACTCGCTGGGCTACGCATGGTAAACCATCGGACGAGAATTCCCATCCACATACGGATGGAAGCCAGAAGTTCTCCGTTGTGCATAACGGGATTATCGAGAATTATCTGGAGCTGAAGGATGAACTGATCTCCCAAGGTCACACGTTTACTTCCGAGACGGATACTGAAGTCATTTCTCACCTGGTTGCACGTGAATACAATGGTGACATTGTTAAAACTGTGCAAAAAGTGATTACGTTGTTGCGTGGTGCATTCGCACTGGGTGTATTGACAGAGCATGAGCCTGAGAAACTCGTTGCTGTGCGTCAAGCTAGCCCATTGATTATTGGTGTTGGTGAAGGCGAGAACTTCATTGGTTCCGATATCCCGGCAATTCTGGAACATACACGTAATGTGTACATTCTGAATGATGGTGAAATGGCTGTATTGACACATGATGCTGTCGAATTGATGACGATTGAGGGCAATTTTATTTCTCGGGAAATGATTCGTGTCGATTGGGACGCGGTAACCGCGGAAAAAGGCGGATTTGAGCACTTTATGTTGAAAGAGATTCATGAGCAACCAAAAGCATATCGTGATACAATGCTGGGCCGCATCGACAATGAAGGCAAGAAAGTGCAACTTCCTGAGCTCAAAATGACAGAAGAGCAAATTAAAAATATTCGTAACATTCAGATTATTGCATGTGGTACGGCGTACCATGCAGGTCTGGTTGGACGTACAGTGATTGAGCAATTGGTACGTATTCCGGTTGAAACGGATGTAGCCTCCGAGTATCGTTACCGTTCACCAATTGTAAACAAAGATACACTTGTTATTGTCGTGAGCCAATCCGGTGAAACAGCAGATACGCTGGCAGCACTGCGTGAAGCTCAATCTAACGGTGCGCATGTACTGGCGATTACAAATGTTGTGGGTAGCTCGATCGCACGTGACGCAGACGATGTAATTGCTACATTGGCTGGACCAGAGATCGCAGTGGCTTCCACTAAGGCTTACACTTCCCAGTTGATCGCGTTCAACCTGCTTGGTCTGTACCTTGCACAAGTACGTGGTACACAAACACAGGATGAGATTGCACATACTTTGGCAGCGATGCAAGCACTGCCTGAGCAAGTGGAATCCATGCTGAAGCAAGCAGATGCCATTAAAGGATATGCAGAGCAAATCTCCAAACATCAACATCTCTTCTTTATCGGTCGTGGTCTGGATTATGCGGTAGCTCAAGAAGGGTCGTTGAAACTGAAAGAGATTTCTTATATTCACTCTGAAGCATATGCTGCAGGTGAGTTGAAACACGGTACACTCGCGTTGATCGAGGACGGTATCCCTGTTATTGCCTTGGCAACACAGGAGAACGTACTGGAGAAAACGGTAAGTAACATCAAAGAAGTAAAAGCACGTGGCGCAGACGTACTGGCGATTACGTACGAAGAGCACGTAGCTCCATTGCTGAAATCCGTGGACCAAGCGTTTGCGATTCCTAAGACATTGCCACTTCTAAGCCCAGCTCTGTCTGTTGTTGCGTTGCAATTGCTGGCATATTACGCTTCCCTCGCTTTGGGTCACGATGTCGATAAACCGCGTAACTTGGCGAAAAGTGTAACGGTTGAGTAACATCCTGGCTAGAATGAACAAACAAGAGTGTCAGGATCGAAAGGTATGAACCGGTAAAAGAGATTTGATTCGTATAGTATGATAAATGGTTTTAATATCGAAAAGGGAGCCCGAGAGATTGACTCGTGGCTTCCTTTTTTAGTTCTCAAAAATACACTATACAGCCTTGATCATTCGTTGTAATGAAAATGAAAAAAGGAGACAAAGCCAGACGAAGAAGAAGCCTTCCACGTATGGAAATCGCAAGTAAATGCACTTCGTAAAATAGTTGTTAAAGCGACATCAATGTAATTTTTAAATCTGCTAATCTTTACAAAACATAAGCAAATTAAAATGAAAAGTATAACTTCTTATATTCTTCTGTTTACATAAGGTAACGAGATCAGTTTAGGACAATCATGTTAAATTTTTGTAAAGTGAAAGGATTCGGAGTTTTGATAGAGAAAATGTAGGTAATATATACCATTATTACCATTCGCGAAATTGGAAGATGACTCCTGCTTAATTCCTCGATTGATGACAAACACTACTTATTATTCCTCCTAATTGTGTTAATTTAAGGCGAAATATTAACACTTTATACTTCAAAGATCTAATTTAACCAAAATTTTACTATACATTCTTTGGAAATTTGATATAATTCTACGCAGGTCGACCTTCCAATTATGCAAAAAAATAGAATTGGTGGGTTTTTATACATACCTAGGCTATGTGCGAGAAACCAGTCCACTGGATACCCAGCAAGCCGGCATGCGAGGACCGACAATTGTAGAAAATGACAGCCGAGAATGTTTTGCTCGATGACGCCAGAAGGTTCAGAAAGAATGAAGCTAACCTTATCCCAATTACGATGGAGGATGAAGCGCGTGAGCATTTTTGAAAAGCTGGAATCTAACGTAAGATCTTACTGCAGAAGCTTTCCGGTAGTATTCGACCGGGCCAAGGAAGACCTGTTATATGCTGAGGATGGAAGAGCATATATTGACTTTTTTGCAGGTGCTGGAGCACTGAACTATGGCCATAACAACGATTATATTAAGGGTCAGATTCTCGATTACCTGACCTCTGATCGTATTATGCATGGTTTAGATATGTACACAATGGCCAAGCGCGAATTCATCCAGAGTTTCTCGGAACGGATCCTGGAGCCAAAGAAGCTGAATTACAAGCTTCAATTCTGCGGTCCGACGGGCACAAATGCGGTGGAAGCGGCACTCAAGCTTGCACGCAAGGCGAAGAAAAGAACCGGTATCTTTGCATTCATGGGCGGTTTCCACGGCATGTCACTTGGCAGCCTCTCGGCAACAAGCTCCAAGTCGATGAGGGAAGGAGCGGGGCTTCCTCTGGATGGAGTTACATTCATACCACATCCGAGTGGGGCTTTCGCAGATATAGATACACTTGGTTATATTGAAAATATTCTAACGGATTCCCACTCCGGAGTTGATAAACCGGCTGCCATTCTGCTGGAAACTGTTCAAGCTGAAGGTGGCATTCATGTCGCTGAAGCACAGTGGCTACGTGGATTGCAACAGATTTGCCGCAAGCACGATATCCTGCTCATTACCGATGAGATTCAAGTCGGTTGCGGCCGAACTGGAGAATTCTTCTCCTTTGAACGTGCGGGGATTGAGCCGGATCTGATTACACTGTCAAAGTCGATCAGCGGGTACGGCCTGCCAATGTCCCTCCTGCTCCTGAAGCCTGAACTGGATCTCTGGACGCCAGGGGAACACAATGGTACCTTCCGCGGCAACCAGCTTGCTTTTGTGGCTGCCAAGGCTGCTCTTGAGTTCCGGGATAGAACATCTTTGGAAGAACAAGTGAAGCAGAAGGAAGAGTTCGTGCGCTCTTTCCTTGATAAAGAAATCAAACCTCTACATCCATCCATCACTATCCGCGGAATCGGCCTGATCTGGGGCATTGACGTTTCGGGCTTTACGGATGAAGCAGGGGCGAAGCGGATGTCGGAGATCAGTTTCGAGAACGGACTGATTATTGAAAGGGCTGGCAGAGGGGACCTCGTCCTGAAGATTATGCCTCCGCTGACGGTTTCTATGGAGAATCTGGCTGCTGGTTGCGATATTATCAAATCTAGTATTCAGCAGGTGATCTCACAAGAGACCCAGCGTTTGCTGGTAACGACCTAAGCTTAATCAGACTGACAGCTACCCTGGCAAAGGAATAGTACTTCTGCCGGGGGCGGCGCTTAATCTCGTGTTGAAGATGAATTTTGTTCCCATAGGAATATTTCAATCGAAAATTCCTTGGCACCGTCAGGTAACAGGCGAATTCACTGCTGATTCTAGAGCTAACCCATTCATCTAATACAAAGCATTTTTGAGAGCAACATGAAACACCATCTTCACATGTAATCGCCCGGGAAAAGATCACTACCCCGCAGCCTGATCTTGACTTATCCACATTAGGACTGCGGGGAATGCACTAATCGTACATAGAGTGTATCCATGCCCTTAAACATAGGTTTCAATCAAGGCAACTCCGTTGCAAAATGCGAAGGTACGGCTGAATTCTTACTGGCCTACTGGAATCCTGCAGCACGTCTTACATCAATGGGAGGAGCCTCCCTTGTCCACCTCTAATCCCAATTCCGAATCCAAGGTTAAATTCAAGGTCCGTTTTCGGGCATCTGTATTCACAGTAAAGTTGTCACATTTTGAAAAGGCGGGGAGCATTGCTGCGGCATAGGCTCTGCCGGATTGCTTTTACCGATGAAGAGAGGGGAACGATCCAGGTGGCTTTTGAAAAAGAAACGTTGTTTTGGAACGAAAAACTCGGTAGTGATGATGATATTTTGACGCGCTTGCCTTACAGCAAAACTCAAAACCCTTTAAGTCCCATAATGACAACCGTTAGTGGTTCGCTTTCAGAGAAAGCGTCGCAACGTATCCTTCAAATGAGTAAGGGAGCTCCGCTGGCGACGTTTATGATTATGCTTGCTGGTGTTCAGTCACTTTTATATAAATATACAGGCGCTTCCGACATTTTGGTTGGTATGCCAATCGTACCGAAAAAGACGGAACAGCGCCGATCCATTAATCATACTGTCATATTAAAAAACTCGTTTTCGGCGTGCACGACTTTTAAAACACTACTGAGTGAACTCAGGACTTCCTTACCGAAAGCGATTCAGAATCAACATATTCCGTTCTCGAAAATGACGGAGAAGCTGGATCTACAATATGCGGACGGGAAGCCCATCATTCATACATCAGTCTCTCTCAAGGAGCTACATACGGATGAAATCGCACAATATGCGGTCACGGATTGTTCTTTTGAGTTCAGCATAACCGGCGGGAACATACAGCTAGACCTGTTATACAACGAGCATTTATATGATTCTAAATTCATGACTCGGGTTGTTGGTCATCTCAACAGCCTGCTAAATGTAGGTCTTCACGAGCTGGAACTGGACATCGTGAAGATTGATATGTTGTCTGAAGAAGAGAGATTTCAATTGCTCCAAAGCTTTAACGATACCAAGCGGGACTATGCCCTGGAATGGACAATTCATCAACTCGTAGAAGAACAGGTACAGCGGGTGCCAGAAGCGACGGCAGTTGTTTTTGAGAATCAGCAACTTTCCTACGCGGAGTTGAATGAACGGGCCAACCGGCTGGCGAGAACGCTACGATCCGTCGGTGTGTTACCCAATCAATTGGTCGGATTGATGGTAAGGAGATCCCTGGAGACGGTAGTTGGTATTCTGGCGGTTCTAAAAGCTGGCGGTGCTTACGTGCCCATTGATCCCGAATACCCCGAAGAACGAATCCGTTACATTCTGGAGGACTCTAACGCGCAGCTGCTGCTGACTCAAAGGGAACTGATGCACCAAGTACCTTTTAAAGGGACTGTTCTTGCACTGGATGACGAGAACTCCTATGACAACGATGGGGCGGATCTAGAGCTCGCTAGTGGCCCGAATGACCTCGCTTATGTCATCTATACGTCAGGTACAACAGGCAAACCCAAAGGGGTCATGCTGGAGCATCGGGGCTTGGTAAGCTTGAAATTGATGTTTGCGGACAGGCTTGGTATTACGGAGCGAGACCGAATTGTTCAATTCGCCAGCCTGTCATTCGATGCATCCTGCTGGGAAATGTTCAAAGCGCTTTACTTTGGTGCGACTTTGTACATTCCCACAGCCGAAACGATTCTCGACACTCGTTTGTTCGAGAATTATATGAATGAGCATGCAATTACAGCGGCGATTTTGCCGCCAACGTATAGCGCTTATTTGCAACCGGAACGGCTCCCTAGTTTAACGAAACTCGTAACGGGAGGCTCGGCGGTATCAGCCGAATTCGTGCAACAGTGGAAAACGAAGGTTCACTATTTCAATGCTTATGGCCCTACTGAAGCATCCATTGTTACGACGCTTTGGGATGCAAATGAGGAGCAACCGGAACACAGAGTGATTCCGATCGGGCGGCCACTGGCGAATCACCAGATTTTTATTTTGGATGCTCAACTGCAACTTGTACCTCCAGGAGTGGACGGCGAGTTGTGCGTGGCAGGAGTCGGGCTTGCGAGAGGTTATCTGAACCAACCAGAGCTAACGGCAGAGAAGTTCGTGGAACATCCGTTTGCACCAGGAGAACGCCTTTACCGGACGGGAGATCTGGCCCGCTGGCTTCCAGACGGAAATATGGAGTATTTGGGGCGGATCGACCATCAGGTGAAAATACGTGGATTCCGAATTGAAATTGGGGAGATTGAAGATCAACTTCTGAAGATTGACTCCGTGCAGGAGACAATCGTGATAGCTCGGGAAGGTAAAAGTGGCCAAGAACTGTGCGCATACCTGGTCGCAAGCCAACCGCTTACATTAGGTGAATTGAGAAGCACGCTGGCGCAAAACTTGCCGAATTACATGATTCCTGCACATTTCGTTCAGCTTCCACGGATGCCTCTTACACCGAACGACAAAATTGACCGCAAGGCTTTGCCTGCCCCAGAAGGAAATGCACTGATTGGAGGCGAGTACGTAGCTCCCCGAAATGAAGTGGAGCGGACTCTTGCTGATGTATGGCAGGCCGTATTGAACGCTGATCGCGTTGGGGTAACGGATCACTTCTTTGAGCTTGGTGGAGACTCGATTAAGTCCATTCAAGTATCTTCGCGTCTTCATCAAGCCGGGTACAAGCTGGAAATCCGGGATTTGTTCAAATATCCGACGATCTCACAGCTCAGTCTGCATGTGAAACCGATTGGACGTACCATCGATCAAGGAGAAGTTACGGGTGAAACAGTACTGACGCCGATCCAGCAATGGTTTTTCGAGAGCTCCTTTGTAGATTTCCATCATTTCAATCAGTCGGTGATGCTGTACCGAAAGGACCGATTCGACGAAGAAACGGTAGGACATGTACTGCAAAAGCTGGCCGAACATCATGACGCTTTGCGAATGGTATTCCGTAAGGCGGAACAAGGGTTCAGCGCCCGGAACCGAGCAATTCAGGAAGGCGGGTTGTTCACGCTGGATGTGTTCGACTTCAAGGATGAGCAACACACCGGGCAGGTTGTGGAAGCGAAGGCAACGGACATTCAAGCAGGTATTGATCTGGAGAATGGGCCTCTTATGAAAGCAGGACTGTTTCAGTGTGCGGATGGGGATCATCTGTTACTGACGATTCACCATGCCGTGGTGGACGGTGTGTCTTGGCGTATTTTGATGGAGGATTTCGCACTGGGTTACGAGCAGGCCGTCAAAAACGAGAACATTCGTTTCCCGGCGAAAACGGATGCGTACCGCACTTGGTCAGAACAATTGGCCGCTTACGCACAAAGTGCGGAGCTTGCGAAGGAGCGAGCCTACTGGCAGGACGTGGAGCTAATTGAGGTTCCGGCCATACCGAAGGATATGGAGACGGATATGACGACACAACAAGACAGCGAATCACTATTCGTCCGTTTAACTCCCGAAGAAACAGAGCTGTTACTGAAGCGGGTTCACCGAGCTTATAACACGGAAATGAATGATATTTTAATTACGGCGCTCGGCATAGCCATTCGCAAGTGGACAGGAAACGAACGTGTGCGGATCAATCTCGAAGGACATGGACGTGAATCCATCGGAACTGATATCGACATTAATCGCACAGTTGGCTGGTTTACGACCAAATTCCCAGTGGTCCTGGAGTCGGAAAGCGATCGGGATTTGGCCTACCAGATTAAGCAGGTCAAGGAACGCTTGCGCCGCATTCCTAACAAAGGTCTTGGCTATGGCGTATGCCGTTATCTCTCCAAGTTGGAGGATAGCTTGGTTTGGGGCGCAGAGCCGGAAATTAATTTTAATTACCTCGGTCAGTTCGACGATGATGTCAATCAAGATGAGATCGGCATATCTTCTTATTCCAGTGGTAGCCCGGCTAGTGATCGGCAGGCCCGCAGCTTTGTGCTGGATATTAACGGCATGGTGCTGGACGGAGCTCTATCGCTTGATCTTAGCTACAGTCGGAAGCAGTATCGGAAGGAAACGATGGAATTTTTTGCTCAAGGTCTTGAGCAAAGTCTCCGAGAGCTCATAGCGCACTGTGTAGGGAAAGAACATACCGAACTGACACCAAGCGACGTACAATTTAAGGGTTTGACCATTACAGCATTGGAGCAAATCGCTCAGCGTTCCGGTCATCTCGGGGAAATCGAAAATATTTACTCGCTTACGCCGATGCAAAAGGGTATGTGGTTCCACAGCGCGCTTGATCAGCAAACAGCCACTTACTTCGAGCAGACGCGATTTACGATGCGGGGAGCACTCAATGTCCGGCTTTTCGAAAAAAGCTGGATGGAGCTTGCGAAACGACATCTGGTGTTACGGGCGAATTTTGTGAAAGCTCCGACAGGGGAGCCGTTGCAAATTGTGTACCGTGATAAACCAGTTGGCTTCGAATATGAAGAATTGCTTCATTTGAAAATGGATGAAAAACAGGCCTATCTGGACAAAAAGGCTGAGGATGACAAACTTCGCGGCTTCGACATGGAACATGATGCACTTGTTCGCTTTACGATCCTGCGTACTGAAGAGCAAAGCTACCATGTATTGTGGAGTTTCCAGCATATTTTAATGGATGGTTGGTGTCTGTCTCAGCTGACACAGGAGCTGTTTGAGGTGTATTCTGCTTTGGTCTCTGGTGAGCAACCGGTGGTAGATCAAGGAGCAGATTACGGTACTTATATCGAATGGTTGGAGAAGCAGGACGAAAAGGCAGCATCCGATTATTGGACGGCATTCTTGGCAGGTTATGAGGGGCAAACGGTACTCCCCGGGCAAAAGGAATCAGCGCCGCATAACAGATTTAAAGCCGATCACGTCACAGCTCTGCTGGGCAAGGATTTAAGTGAACGGATGGATCAGGTAGCGAAACAGCACCTGGTTACGGTAAATACACTTTTGCAGGCTACATGGGGTGTGATGTTGCAAAAATACAACGGAACTCACGATGCCGTATTCGGTAGCGTTGTAGCCGGAAGACCGGTGGAGATTCCAGGCGTCGAGTCCATGATCGGTCTGTTTATCAATACAGTTCCGGTTCGCGTCACGAGTGAAGCCGACACCGTATTTGCCAACCTGATGGTGAAGCTTCAGGAGCGAGCGCTGGAGTCCGGGAGTTATGATTACTACCCGCTGTATGAGATTCAAGCCCTCAGCTTGCAAAAGCAGAACCTGATCAACCATATCATCGCTTTCGAGAATTATCCTGTAGATGAACAGATGGAGCAAGCGGGCGACCAGAACCATGGGGAACTGACGATCGCGGACGTTCAGATGGAGGAGCAGACGAACTATAATTTCAACGTGACCGTATCACCTGGAGCCGAGATCGAAATTCGCTTCGATTTTAATGCTGAAGTGTTCGACAAAGATAGTATCGAGCGGCTGAAGGGGCATCTCGTACATCTGCTGGAGCAGGTGACGGCTAATCCGAAAATTGCGGTGGGTGAGTTGGAACTTGTGACGGAGACTGAAAAGACGGACCTACTCGAACGTTTTAACGATACCACCACAGCGTTCCCTCGCGATAAGACGCTCATTCAATTGTTCCAGGAACAAGCGGAGCGCATCCCGGATGCAACGGCTGTCACCTTGAATGGACACGAGATGACCTACCGCGCTCTGAATGAACGTGTCAATCGCCTTGCCCGTACCTTGCGTACTCACGGGATAACCCGAGGAGGGCTAGTCGCTATTATGGCTGAGCGTTCCATTGAAATGGTAGTGGGTATGCTGGCGGCACACAAAGCCGGAGCAGGTTACGTACCAATTGATCCGGAATATCCCGAAGAGCGTATCCGTTTTCTGATCGAGGATTCGGGAGCTCAGGTCATGCTGACCCAAAGCCACTTGCGTGAACGTCTGGCGGATTCGGACTCCGTGATCTTATTGGATGATGAATTTTTCTATCACGAGGACAGCACTGATCTACATCCAGGCACGGAAGCGACAGATCTGGCATGCATTATCTATACTTCAGGAACGACGGGCAGGCCGAAAGGCAACCTTGTTACACATCGTAACATCGTGCGTATCGTGCGAAATACGAATTATATCGACATCACGGAGCACGATCATGTCCTCCAGCTTTCGAGTTATTCGTTTGACGGAGCGATCTTCGATATTTTTGGTGCTTTGACCAACGGAGCACGGTTGGTACTGGTTCCCCGTGAGACTGTGCTGGAGATTAGCCAGCTAGCGGATCTCATTCAGCGCGAGCATATCTCTGTGATGCTGATAACGACGGCTTTTTTCAACGTGCTTGTAGATGTGAACATCGACTGCTTGCGAGATGTCCGGGCAATATTGTTCGGAGGAGAGCGAGTGTCGGTTGGTCATGTGCGTAAAGCGCTCGCCCATATCGGACCGGGAAAACTTAACCACCTGTATGGCCCATCGGAAAGCACGGTGTATACCACATACCTTCCGGTCGACTTCATTGATGACGCAGCGGTTACCGTTCCCATTGGAAGACCCATAAGTAATACAACGGTATATATCGTTGACAGCCGTAACCAACTTCTGCCGATCGGTGTGGCTGGCGAACTCTGCGTTGGTGGGGAAGGTTTGGTACAGGGTTACAATAACCGCCCCGAGCTGACGGCGGAGAAATTTGTGGACAATCCTTTTGAACCGGGAGAGCGCATGTACCGGACGGGGGATTTAGCGAAATGGTTGCCGGACGGTGCGATTGAATACGTTGGACGGACGGATGACCAAGTGAAAATTCGTGGCTTCCGGATTGAACTCGGCGAGATTGAAGCTCAGCTTCAGAAAGTAGAGGGGATTCGAAAAACAACGGTATTTGCCAGGGAGAATGCTTCCGGCGAAAAGCAGCTTTGTGCTTATTATGAAGCGGACATCGAGCTTCCAGCGGCTGAGGTGAAGAGTATACTATCCCAGGAGCTGCCGTCCTATATGATTCCGTCGTACTTGATCCAGCTAGAGCAACTCCCGCTGACAACGAACGGCAAGGTTGACCGTAGGTCTCTCCCGGCACCAGAGGAGAGCTTGCAGGTAGGCGAAGATGGGACTCCACCACGGACTCCACTTGAAGCTAGCCTGGCTGATATTTGGAAAAGTGTGCTCGGACTCGCGCACATTGGCGTTCATGATAATTTCTTCGACCTTGGCGGACATTCACTTCGGGCGACAACACTGGTAAGTAAGGTGCACCAGGAGTTGAACGTTGAGTTGCCTCTGCGGGACGTATTTCGCTATTCGACAATTGAAGAGATGGCCCTAGCCATATCCCGGATCGGAGAGCAGACGTTCTCGTCGATTCCGTTGGCAGATAGAAGAGCATATTATCCACTTTCATCGGCTCAGAAGCGGTTGTATATCCTGAATCAGCTGGAAGGTGCAGATCAGAGCTACAACATGCCTGGTGTGTTACTGGTGGAAGGAACGATCGATCGGAGTCTGCTGGAAAAGGCTTTCCGCGGACTGATTGCACGGCACGAAACGCTGCGAACCGGCTTCGAGATCGTGCAAGGCGAAGCAGTACAGCGCATTTACGAGAGTGCCCACTTTGCTGTGGAGTACTGCCATGCGAACGAGGAAGAAGCGCCAGACGTTGTACAGGCCTTCATCCAGCCTTTCGATTTGGCGAAGCCTCCACTGCTGCGAGCGAAACTCGTAGAGCTGGCGACCGAACGTTATTTACTGATGTTTGACATGCACCATATCATCTCCGACGGGGTTTCGATGGATGTATTCGTCGATGAACTCGTTCGTCTATATGGCGACGAGACATTAGAGCCTTTACGCATTCAATACAAGGACTATTCGGTATGGCAGCAGTCAGACGAGCATAAGGAGCAGTTGAAACGGGAGGAAAGCTATTGGTTGGAACGTTACCAAGGCGATTTGCCGGTGCTGGAAATGCCGACGGACTATCCGCGTCCTGCCGTGCAAAGTTTTGAAGGGCAGACATTAACATCTTTCGTGGATGGGGAAACGAACGAAGGTTTGAAGCAACTGGCTGCTCAAAGAGGAACGACGCTGTATATGGTGTTACTTGCGGCATATACCGTGCTTTTGCATAAATACACAGGCCAGGACGATTTAATTGTCGGAACGTCGATTGCGGGCAGAACACATGCAGATACGCAGCCTTTAATCGGAATGTTCGTTAATACGCTGGCGCTTCGCAATTATCCGACTTCAGACAAAAGCTTCCTATCGTATTTGGAAGAAGTGAAAGAAACGACTTTGGGGGCTTACGAGCATCAGAACTATCCGTTCGAGGAGCTCGTCGATAAAGTGCAGGTTGCCCGGGATCTGAGCCGTAACCCGCTCTTTGATACCATGTTCTCCTTGCAAAACTTGGAGGATAAAAAGATAGAACTGAAAGGAATGAAGTTATCACCGTACCCTAGCGACTACGGCTCGGCCAAGTTCGATTTGAGCGTAGATGTTACAGAAGAAGACGGCGTGTTGGAGTGCAACTTTGAATTCGCAACGGCTCTTTATAAAGAAAGCACGATTCGAAGACTGCAGGCTCATTTCGGACATTTGCTTGCGGCGATCGTAAGCCGCCCGGATGCGAAGATTGCTGAGCTACATCTGTTGACCACAGCGGAAAAAGAAAAAATGATCCTTGCGTTTAATCCGGCACAACCGGAAGCAGAAACGACTCCTGCGGCTGCGTTCCACCGTCTGTTCGAGGAACAAGCCGAACGCACGCCTGAATCCGAGGCTGTCGTGTACGAAAGTGATCGGCTGACGTATGTGGAGCTGAACGAGCGGGCGAACCGTTTGGCGGCTACGCTATGTGTAAGCGGCATTGGCCGGGAATCCATCGTCGGTATTCTCGCCGAACGTTCGGTGGATTTGCTGGTAGCCGTATTGGCTGTCTGGAAAGCAGGCGGCGCATATGTACCGCTCGACCCGGATTACCCGGCAGACCGTGTGCGGTTCATGCTCGAAGACAGCGGAGCGAAGGTGCTACTCACCCAAGAGCCCCTGCGAGAATATGCCGAAGCTTGGCTCGTTGAAAAGGAGCTGGCGTTGTCGGTAGTGTTGTACCTCGACGACGAAGCATCCTACAGCGAGGAGCGGGCCAATGCGCCGATGAGTTCTGGCATGCATGATTTCCACGAAGCCCGACCGGAGGATCTGGCCTACGTAATCTATACGTCGGGAACGACAGGACAGCCCAAAGGCGTCATGATCGAGCACCGCAGTCTGGTGAATACGGCGGCAGGATACCGACGGGAATATCGATTAGATCAGTTCCCGGTGCGGCTGTTACAGCTTGCCAGCTTCTCGTTTGACGTATTCGTGGGCGATATTGCACGCACGCTGTACAACGGAGGCTCCATGGTCATTGTGCCGAAGAATGACCGGATCGATCCGTCTCGTCTGCACCATTGGATCGAGCAGGAGCGGGTGACTATTTTTGAATCAACGCCAGCGCTGATTGTGCCGTTTATGGATTATGTGCATGAAAATCAGCTGGATATGAGTCAGATGGAGCTACTCATCACAAGTTCGGATAGCTGCAGCGTGGCAGATTATCGAACCTTGCAGGAGCGGTTCGGCTCTTTATTCCGTATTATCAACGCCTATGGCGTAACGGAAGCAGCGATTGACTCCAGCTTCTACGACGAGCCGCTGGAACTGCTGCCAGAGACAGGGCATGTGCCTATCGGCAAAGCGTGGTTAAATGCGAAGTTTTACATTGTGGATGCACACCTGAATCCCGTGCCTGTAGGTGTGCTGGGCGAGTTGGTTATCGGCGGAGTTGGGGTCTCGCGCGGATATTTAAACCGTCCGGAGCTGACGGAAGAGAAGTTCATAGGCAGTCCGTTTGGCACAGGTGAACGGTTGTATCGCACAGGGGACTTGGCGCGGTGGATGGAAGACGGCAACGTGGATTTCATTGGTCGAATGGACAATCAGGCTAAAATTCGGGGCTACCGTATTGAAACAGGTGAGGTCGAAGCGAAGCTGTTGCGTGTGGAAGGCGTACGCGAAGCAACCGTTCTGGTTCGAACTGATGCGGAAGGGCAGAAGATGTTATGCGCGTATTACACACCGAGTGCAGGAACGGATCTGGCAGTAAACAATCTGCGTGGCGCGCTGGCACAGGATTTACCAGGATACATGATTCCATCGTACTTCGTGGAGATGGAGCAATTGCCTCTGACGCCGAACGGAAAGATTGACCGGAAGGCGCTACCAGCGCCGGAAGGGGAAGCAGGAAGCGGAGCAGAGTATGTTGCACCACGCAATGAGCTGGAAAGAAAATTGGCTTCGATATGGCAGGAAGTGCTGGGACTTACGAGAGAGATCGGCGTGTACGAGAATTTCTTCGACATCGGAGGTCACTCCCTGCGGGCAACGTCACTGGTCAGCAAGATTCATAAAGAGTTGAACGTGGATCTGCCACTGCGAGAGGTGTTTCGTCATTCCATGATCGAGAACATGGCGGTTGCCATTTCCCGGCTAGATGAGCAGAAATTCGTTGCTATTCCGCTGGCGGAGAGACGTGAGGTGTACCCGCAATCTTTTGCTCAAAAACGCCTCTTTATCTTGAATCAACTGGAAGGTGCGGAGCTTAGTTACAACATGCCGGAAGCCATGGTGCTAGAGGGTGCTTTAGATCGTGCAAGGTTCGAAGACGCATTCCGTAAGCTTGTGGATAGACATGAAATGTTGCGTACCGGGTTCGAGATGGTGGATGGCGAAGCATCTCAACGGATTTACCAGGACTTCAATTTTGCCGTGGAGTTCTACCCGGCGGATGAGCAAGAGGTCGAAGAGATCGTTCGTCGTTTTGTCCGTCCGTTTGACTTGGCGAAACCTCCGCTACTGAGAGTAGGCCTTGTCCAGCTTAATCCGGAACGCCATATTCTAATGTACGATATGCATCATATTATTTCCGACGGTGTTTCGATGGAGATCTTTGTTGAAGAATTCGTCCGCTTGTATGGGGGAGAACAACTGGAGTCTTTACGCATTCAGTACAAAGATTATGCCGTTTGGCTACATTCTCAGGAGCAGAAGGAACGGCTTCAGCATCAGGAAACATACTGGCTGGACATGTTCCAAGGGGAACTTCCGGTGCTTGAAATGCCAACCGATTATCCGCGTCCTGCTGTGCAGAGCTACGATGGTCACACACTGGAGTTTTTCTTAGAAGCTACTAAAACGGATGCCCTAAAGCAGTTGGCTTCAGAGACGGGCACGACACTGTTCATGGTGTTGCTTGCTGCGTATAACGTGCTTCTGCACAAATATTCAGGTCAGGAAGATGTGGTCGTTGGTACGCCAATTGCCGGAAGGAATCATGGAGATGTGCAACCGTTAATCGGGATTTTCCTGAACACACTGGCAATTCGCAGTTACCCATCTTCGGAGAAGACGTTCCTGTCATACCTGAACGAGATTAAAGAAACGACCCTCCAAGCTTTTGAGCATCAAAACTATCCGTTCGAAGAATTGGTGGACAAGGTGCAAGTCACCCGCGATTTAAGCCGTAATCCCCTTTTTGACACATTGTTTACGATGCAGAATACGGAGAACGAGGAATTCGAGTTGGAAGGGCTCCGTTTGACTTCCTATCCGAGCGCAATGGATACCGCAAAGTTTGATATCAGCTTGGATGTGGGCGAGGAGAACGGCGGCTTGGATTACAGCTTCGAATATGCGACGGCTCTTTATAAAAGGGAGACGATCAAACGTCTGGCCAAACATTACGAGCAGCTACTCGTCACGATTGTAAGCCGTCCGGATGCGAAGATAGCCGAGCTGAGCTTGTTAACGGCTGAGGAAAAAGAAATGCTCAGCGCATTTAACCCGGCGCAGCTAGAAGTGCAAGTTGCTCCCGCGGTTGCGTTCCACCGTCTGTTTGAAGAACAGGCGCAGCGCGCGCCTGAATCGGAGGCGGTTGTGTACGAGAATGACCGTCTAACGTATGCGGAGCTGAATGAGCGGTCGAATCGTTTGGCCGCTACGCTGCGCGCAAGCGGCATTGGCCGAGAATCCATCGTTGGTATTCTTGCCGAACGTTCGGTGGATTTGCTGGTAGCGGTGCTTGCTGTCTGGAAAGCAGGCGGCGCGTATGTACCGCTTGACCCGGATTACCCGGCAGATCGCGTACGGTTCATGCTGGAAGACAGCGGAGCAAAGGTGCTACTCACCCAAAAGCTACTGCGAGAGCGTGCCGAAGCTTGGCTCGCAGCAGAGGAACTGGCGTTGTCGGTAGTGTTGTATCTCGATGACGAAGCATCGTACAGCGAGAAACGGGCAAATGCGCCGATGTGTTCTGGCATGGATGATTTCCACGAAGCCCGACCAGAGGATCTGGCCTACGTGATCTATACGTCGGGAACGACAGGGAAGCCGAAGGGCGTCATGATTGAGCACCGTAGCCTCGTGAACACAGCGGCAGGGTACCGGCGGGAATATCGATTAGATCAGTTCCCGGTGCGGTTGTTGCAGCTGGCCAGCTTCTCGTTTGATGTGTTCGTGGGCGATATCGCACGCACGCTGTATAACGGGGGCACGATGGTGATTGTGCCGAAGGACGACCGGATCGATCCATCGCGTCTGCACCACTGGATTGAGCAAGAGCAGGTTACTATTTTTGAATCGACGCCAGCGCTGATTGTACCGTTTATGGAATATGTGTATGAGCAGGGGCTGGATATGAGCCACATGGAGCTACTTATCACCAGTTCGGACAGCTGCAGCGTAGCAGACTATCGAACCTTGCAGGAGCGTTTTGGATCATTATTCCGAATCATCAACGCTTATGGGGTGACGGAAGCAGCGATTGACTCCAGTTTCTACGACGAGACATTGGAAATGCTTCCGAAGACAGGGCATGTGCCTATCGGCAAAGCGTGGTTAAATGCGAAGTTTTACATTGTGGATGCACATTTGAATCCCGTGCCTGTCGGGGTGCTGGGCGAACTGGTTATCGGCGGAGTTGGGGTCTCGCGCGGATACTTGAATCGTCCAGAGCTGACAGAAGAGAAGTTCGTCGATAGTCCGTTCATCGCGGGGGAACGGTTGTATCGCACGGGAGACTTGGCGCGGTGGATGGAAGACGGCAACGTGGGCTTCGTCGGTCGGATGGATAATCAGGCGAAAATCCGGGGGTATCGGATCGAAACGGGCGAGATCGAAGCAAAGTTACTACAGGTGGAAGGCATGCGCGAAGCCGTGGTGCTGGTTCGAAATGACGCAAATGGACAGAAAGTGCTATGTGCATATTACACAGCGGATACGGGAATGGATTTGGCAGTAAACGATCTGCGCGGAGCATTGGCTCAGGAGTTGCCAGGGTACATGATCCCATCTTACTTCGTAGGGATGGAGCGTCTGCCTCTGACGCCAAACGGCAAGATTGACCGGAAGGCGTTGCCATCGCCGGAAGGGGAGGCAGGAAGCGGAACGGAGTATGTCGCACCGCGCAATGAACTGGAAATAAAGTTGGCCTCGATTTGGCAACAGGTGCTGGGGCTTACGAAGGAGATCGGCGTGTACGAGAACTTCTTTGACATCGGTGGTCACTCTCTACGGGCAACGTCACTGGCGGGCAAGGTATTTAAGAAATTAAATGTTAATCTGCCGTTGCGTGACGTGTTCCGTCACTCGACCATTGCAACGATGGCTGAGGTAATTGCGCAGATGGAGCGACGTGAACATGAGGCTATTCCTCAAGCGGATGTGAGAGAGTACTACCCTCTCTCCTCTGCACAGAAGCGATTGTACATCCAGCATACGCTGGATGGAGCAGATCAGCTTTATAATATGCCTGAACTGGTGCGGTTGGAAGGTGAGTTTGATTTAGAACGTTTTGAAGTTGCCTTGCGCAAACTGATAACACGTCATGAATCACTGCGCACAAGTTTTGAAGTTGTGAAGGGTGAAGCGGTTCAGCGCATTTACCAGCAGGTTGATTTTGCTATCGAGCACCATCAATCAGATCCAGAGGATATGGCCCAAATCGAGCAGACCATCCGCAACTTCGTTCGCCCGTTCGACCTTGGCAAGGCGCCGCTTCTGCGCGTCGGGGTCATAGAACTGGAGCGGGACATGCATATTCTCCTTTTTGATATGCATCATATTGTGTCCGACGGTGTATCGATGGCGATTGTGATGGATGAGTTCTCGAGTTTATACGCCGGTGAGGAACTGCCTCCACTACGGATTCAATACAAAGATTACGCTGTCTGGCAACAGTCTAAGGACTACCAAGACCGGATCGCGCGGCAGGAAGCGTACTGGCTGAAAACCTTTGAAGGCGAACTGCCGAGGGCCGATTTACCGATGGACTATGAACGGTCTGCGATTCGCGATTACGAGGGCATGCACCTGGATTTCGACGTTGATGCTTCTCTCTCTGAGGGGCTGCGTCAATTAGCGGCTGAGCAAGAAAGCACGCTGTACATGGTACTGCTAGCGGCATATACCGTTCTGCTGTGCAAGTACAGCGGGCAAGAAGATATCATCGTGGGTACCCCGGTTGCGGGAAGAACGAATGCCGATTTGGAGCCGGTCGTCGGAATGTTTGTCAATACGTTGGCACTCCGCAATCGTCCGTCGGGCGAAAAAACGTTTATGTCCTACCTTGAAGAAGTGAAGGAGACCGCATTGGGTGCTTTTGAGAACCAGGATTATCCGTTCGAAGAGCTCGTAGAGCGTTTGAATGTGAAGCGGGAACCGGGCCGCTTTCCATTATTCGATGCGGTTTTCGACTTGCAAAATATCGAAGAAAAAGACGTCGAACTGGAAGGGGTCAACCTGAAAAATGTTGAACTCGACCAGCTTGAAGAAGCCAAGTTTGATCTAACCCTGTTTATGTATGAAAACAACGGCTCGCTAAGCGGGGGCTTCTTCTATGCCGCCAAGCTGTTCAAAGAGACGATGATTCGCACATTGACCGAGGATTACCTGCGGGTGCTGTCTCAAATCGTGGAAAATCCGCACCTTGAGCTAAAACGGATTGAATGTCATAAACCAAAGACAGACGGAAAGAATGCAGTTGATACAATCGAGTTTGCGTTTTAACGCTGCAATCGTGCCTTTGATGTCTGGTAAAATCTGCACGCATCCCAAGTAAGATGGCGAACAACATGCAAGCCCATACATGCACAGATCCGAAAACAAACGTTTTTGGATCTGCGCGGGGCATGCGGTCACTTCATTTTAGGGGAGGTATCCATGAAATCTTTATTTGAAAAGGAAGAACGATACTGGAGCAGCAAGTTTGATGCCGGTGATAGCCTGAGCTTCCTTCCTTACAGTCAATCCTCCAAATTATCGGCAAGTGGGGAAGTCCAGGCCAAACCGGGCTTGCTTGACCGAACTCTGCCAAGCGAACTCTCGGAGAGAATTATTGGCCTAGCGAGTGGTTCCGATTTGGCGATATACATGGTTGTTTTGGCAGGAGTAAAAGGCCTGCTGTTCAAATATACAGGCCAGGGTCAAGTACTGATCGGTATGCCTTCCTATCAAGCAGAACCGGATGGGGCGAAGCCGCCGCATGAAATCCTGGTCATCAAAACGGCTGTAAGCCATCAGACGACGCTTAAAACGCTGCTTGGGGGAATCAAAACCTCTATCGGCGAGGCAATGGAGCATCAGCACCTGCCTTTTCGGAAAATGGTGGAGCCGCTCCATCTGGGTTACACGAAGGATGGCTTTCCAGTCATTAATACGGTAGTCTCCTTCGCCCCGATTCATCCCGAACCGCCGGGCAACCGGATGGTGAACGATATGACTTTTCGCTTCGACCGCGAAGACAGTTCGATCAAGTTGGAGATAAGCTATGACGGGCAGCGCTATGATCATGCGTTTGTGGAACAGGCAGCCGACCATCTGGTTCGACTACTATCCTTCCTTTTAATTCAGCCGGATCTGGAACTTGGACAAGCTGATGTACTGTCTCCAGATGAGAGGGAAACGCTCCTGAATCAATTTAATGACACCGAAACCGGATTTAATCGTGCGCAAACCATCCACGGCTTGTTTGAAGAACGGGCAGCGCTTTACCCGGACAACGTAGCCGTTGTCATGAATAATGCGCAGATGACTTACCGCGAATTAAACGAACGTTCCAACCGCCTTGCGCGGAAGCTGCGGGAGACAGGAGTCAAAGCCGACCAACTGGTCGCGATTCTAGCTGAACGCTCGATTGATATGGTTGTTGGCATCCTAGCGATTCTCAAAGCCGGCGGGGCTTATGTGCCTGTTGATCCCGATTATCCAGAGGAGCGCATCCGCTTCATGATTGAAGATTCAGGCGCACCGTTATTACTGATTCAGAAGCATTTGCATGAAAAGACCGACTTTGCAGGGACTCGGCTTGAATTAGATCATTTTGTTTGGGAAGAGAATGGGTTCAGCTCCGAAGGTACACGGGACTCTTCGAACTTAGAACCGATATCTGGATCGGGAAACTTGGCCTATGTTATCTACACGTCTGGAACGACCGGTAAACCTAAAGGAACCCTAATTGAGCATAAAAACGTCGTGCGCCTTCTGTTTAACGACAAGAACTTGTTTGACTTCGGGCCAGCCGACACATGGACACTGTTCCACTCCTTCTGCTTTGATTTCTCTGTTTGGGAAATGTACGGAGCGTTGCTGAATGGAGGTAAGCTGGTCATCGTACCACCGCTTACGGCGAAAAGTCCCGCTGATTTTCTGGCGCTGCTAAGCAGCGAACAAGTCACGATTTTGAATCAGACGCCGACGTATTTTTATCAGCTGCTCCGTAAGGTTTTGGTCGATCATGCATATCATCTACGGATTCGTAACGTCATCTTCGGAGGCGAAGCGCTCAGTCCGTTGTTACTCAAGGGTTACAAGACGAAGTATCCGGAGACAAAGCTGATCAACATGTACGGCATTACGGAAACGACCGTTCATGTGACATATAAGGAAATTACGTGGACCGAAATAGACGCGGCGAAGAGTAATATCGGCAAGCCTATTCCTACGCTTCGTGTATATGTCCTGGATGTAAACCGTCAACCCGTTCCAAAGGGTGTAGCGGGCGAAATGTTCGTGGCAGGTGAAGGCCTTGCGAGAGGATACCTGAACCGTCCGGACCTAACAGAGGAGAAGTTCGTCGATTCCCCGTTTGTGAAGGGGGAGAAACTGTACCGCACGGGTGATTTGGCAACTTGGTTGCCGGATGGCAATATCGAATATCTGGGCCGGATTGATCATCAGGTGAAAATTCGTGGGTACCGGATTGAGTTGGATGAGATCGAGAACCAGATGCTGAAGATGGAAGCTGTGCAGGAAGCCAAGGTGCTTGATCGCGAAGATGCGAACGGTAATAAGCTTCTTGTTGCTTATTACGTCGCAGAAACAAGGCTTTCGGCGCATGAACTCAAGGAGGGACTCTCCAAGCAACTTCCGGGGTATATGATTCCTTCGCACTTCGTGCAGCTTTCGCAGATGCCGCTGACCTCGAACGGGAAAATTGACCGCAAAGCATTGCCCGCGCCAGGGGAAGCCGCGGCCAGGGAAGCCGAATATGTCGCGCCGAGAACGTTGCTTGAGATGAAAATCGCCCGTGTGTGGCAAGATACGCTTGGCGTTCCGCAGGTCGGAGTAAAGGATAACTTTTTTGAGCTCGGTGGCAATTCGTTAAGCCTGATGAGGCTCGTTCAAGCTGTTTACGATGAAACAGGAATTGAGATCCCGCTGAACCGCGAGTTCCATCATTTCACCGTTGAAGCCATGGCTTTTGGAGAGGGAGATCTGGGGCTGGATCAAGGGGGAGACTCTTTCATTAAGTTGAATAAAACAGGTGATCTTAACGTATTCTGCTTCCCTCCCGGTAGCGGCTTCGGCATAGGTTACCGAGAACTCGCAAGTAGGCTCGATGGACGATTCATGCTCTACGGCATTGATTTTATCGACGATGCCACCGATTACGAGTCCATGCTAAACCGCTATGTCGATGAAATTGTTCGCATCCAGCAAGAAGGGCCTTACGTGTTACTCGGTTATTGCTTCGGAGGCAACCTGACGTTTGAGGTAGCTAAAGCGATGGAGAAAAGAGGGCATGTCGTAGCGGATGTGCTTATGGTGGACTCGTGGATTAAGGAAACGCTGACACCAGCTGAAACGTCAGAGAAAGAGGCTGAAGAAATGCTTGCTGAATTTGACGAAGAAGAGAAGGAATTAATGAGTAACTCACTCGTACGGGAGAGGGTTCATCGGAAGGTCAAAGCGACCTTGATGTATGAGGCACAGCTTATTAATTCTGGAACGATCTCAGCCCGGATTTATGAACTGATTGCGAAGGACAGCGAGGCGTTTCGTCTGGAGCACCAATTACCGTCCTGGCGGCGTGCGACAAAGCAAGCTTACACCGATTATCGTCTCGAAGGCGCGCACGAGGAATTATTAGAGCTTTCCCGTGTGGACGAAACAGCTGATGTTATCCGGGATATTTTAGAGCAAGTTAAGCGGCAGATTGAGGCGGAGGCTGGAGTACTGCATGGAAGCTGACCAGCAGCCATTTGTTCGAGAACAAGTTACCGCGGAACCTTCCAAGCGTCAAACCGCTTACGCGACATGGAAAGCGTTCCGCTGGCTGATGTCCTATGTAAGCCGTCATAAGGGCTGGATGATCGTCGGCACATTGTCCGCCATTGCTGCGGCTGTCATTGAGATATGGACGGGAAGTTTGATTGAGCAACTGACCACGCAGGCCGAGAAAGGGGCAGGGCCAATCGTACTGCAGATCGTATACGCGGTCTTTGTGGTCATCCTGATCGGTGTACCAGCGAAGTTTTTCATGAGTTTTGGCGTGGAGCGAAGCAGTGCTTCCGCGGTTCAGGATGTCCGTAACGATGTCATGCGTCATATCGGCAAACTTCGGGTCTCCGATTTGGAAAAGCAGCACTCCGGTGACATGCTGTCGCGAATCAACAATGATCTGCAACTCATCCAGCAGTTTATGATTCGGGATTTTGCCCAGTGGTTTTATCACCCGCTATTGTTTATTGGCTGTTTCGCATATTTGATCTACCTCCAATGGGAGCTGATGCTGTACAGTCTGCTGTTATTTCCGGTAGCGTTGCTGGTTTCTCAATGGATTGGCAAGCAATTGGAGCGGTTGACGGAGGAAGCTCAGACCAATATGGGTCGAATGAACGTGAACCTCCAGGATACGCTTGGGGGGATGCCTATTGTAAAAAGCTACCTGTTATCCGGGATGTTATCTCGATCCTACCAAGTGTTGTTGCAATTGACAGCTCAAAAAAAACTGGCCGTGAAAAAGCGGGAAGCCTGGGTTAACCCGTTGCTTTCTACACTGATGATCAGTCCGATCATTTTCGCAGTCAGTTACGGAAGTTATTTGATCTATCAAGGGCAGTTAGGCGCGGGAGAACTCGTTGCCTTCTTATACTTGCTGAATCTGTGTCTTGAACCGCTGGAACATATTCCCGAGCTTATCACGCGTACGTTCGAAATGGCCGGTGCCTTAAGAAGGGTTTCCGACATCGTTGAGCAGCCAACTGAAACAGAAAATGGCCGTTTCCTTCCGAAAGCGAACGCAACGCCTATTGAATTCAAGAACGTAACCTTTGGATATGAAGATCACTCTCCGATCCTGCGGAATGTGAGCTTCTCTGTACCGGAAGGCAAGACGATTGCTCTTGTCGGAGCGAGCGGTGGAGGGAAGAGCACGGTGTTTAAGCTGATTTGCTGCTTTTATCCGCTACCGGAGAAAAGCCAGGGTGAGATTCGCGTGTTCGGCAGCCGGATTGATGGTGCCGATCCGGAGCAACTGCGGTCACATTTTTCCGTGGTCACTCAGGATTCGTATTTGTTTAGCGGTACGATTGCCGAAAATATTGGCTACGGGCAGGAGGGAGCATCGATGGAAGCGATTATAGAAGCTGCCAAAGTTGCTCAGGCACATTCCTTCATTATGAAGCTCTCTGATGGATACCAAACGTATGTCGGAGAGCGCGGCGGATTTTTGTCAGGTGGGCAGCGTCAGCGTATCGCCATGGCTCGGGCTTTTCTAAAGGATGCTCCCGTGCTGTTGTTGGACGAGCCTACGTCGGCCCTTGATCCGGAGTCGGAAAGTGCGGTTCAGAAAGCACTGGGTGTATTGATGAAACAGAGAACAACGATGGTTATTGCTCACCGACTTTCTACGGTACAAAGTGTCGACGAGATTTGGGTCATGGAACAGGGAAATATTGTGGAGAAGGGCACTCATGAACAATTACTGGGGATGAATGGGCTGTATGCCCAGTCTTACTACCAGGAGTTTACCGAGTCCGCCGAACGCAGGGAGGTGGCGCACACATGAAAAAGGGCGGATGGCTCTCGCAAGTTAAAGAACTTGGCTATTTGCTGACATTTATGAACCGCAAGCAAAAAACGCAGTACGCCACTGGCCTGGCTGTAACGGCGCTCACCCAAACATTGTTTCTGATCGCATTCAGTTTGGTCGTACATAACTTGGTTGATTTCGCCGTGTCCCGAGATACGTCCCTGATGGTGAATGCTTTTATCATTTTGGGCACGGCGCTGTTTCTGGAAAATATTATTTCACCCTGGTTCATTTACTTGTACCAGCGGAGTGTTGAGTTGACTGTACTGAACATCCGAAAGCGTCTTTATGACAAGCTGTGCCGGGTCCGTCCGAGATTCCTGGAGCAAACCCACCATGGGGACTTGTTGTCACGGGTGAACAATGACGTAACGACAGTTGAGTTTACATTTTCACAGGTTTACTTCGTTTTGTTGCTACAAATTGTTTTTTGCATCGGCTCTATTGTTTCCATGGTGCTAATTGACTGGCGGTTTGCTGGCGTATCTTTCGTTATTCTACTATTGTCCTCTGCGGTCAGCCTGAAATTTGCACGAGATATTCGTGTCTTGTCCGAACAAGGATTGCAAACGCTCGGTAAAATGACTGAAAAATTCAAAGATTTCATGGGTGGCATTCAAATGGTGAAACTGTTCCGCATCCGTTCGATTTATAGCCAGTATGAGGCGTTGAACGAACAGATGACCCAGACGCTTCGGGAAACTGCGCAGAAGAACGGCATGCAGGCTGCGGTGAATCATTTTATTAGCTACGTTACGTTTTGCGGCATTATCGTCATCGGTAGTCTTCTCTATGCCTACGGACTGATGGGAATGGGGAGTGTTGCTGCCCTGGCCGTTTTGCAAGTGAATCTGACACACGCTTTGTTGAACCTGGGGATGGTTCTGTCCATGACCCAGAATTCGCTCGCGGGGGCTCACCGGATTCAAGAGGTACTAGCAGAGGAAGAGGAACCGGAGCGACTGGGATCTCCAGACAGCAAACATTTTTCGGATGCTGCGGTGGAGTTTCGCGATGTGGAATTTTCCTATCAGATGGATAAAAAGGTGCTTGAAGGCATGTCCATGAAGGTATTTCCCGGCCAAGTTGCAGCAATTGTGGGAGCCAGCGGCAGCGGCAAAAGCACGCTGATCAAGCTGTTGCTCGGTTTTTATCCGGTGGACAGCGGAGAAATCTTGCTCCAAGGCAAAGCGTTTGGCCATTACACGCTGGATGAAATCCGCAGGCAGATTGCTTACGTTCCGCAGGAACCGTTCTTGTTTACAGGCACAATCGAGGAAAATATCCGCTATGGCAAGCCGGAAGCTACGGATGAAGAAGTTGTGGAAGCTGCCAAAGCGGCATACGCTCATCATTTTATTCAGGAACTTCCTGAGCAGTATCAAACGTCGGTGGGAGAGAGAGGCGCATCGTTGTCAGGCGGACAAAGACAGCGCATTGCGATTGCGCGAGCGATTCTTAAGAATGCACCGATTCTCCTGCTGGACGAAGCAACCTCTGCACTGGATAACGAATCCCAGCATTGGGTACAGCAGGCTCTGAACGTATTGATGAAGGGACGTACGACGATTCTTATCGCGCACCGTCTCAGCACCGTGGAACATGCGGATTTGATTACGGTTATGAACCAAGGAACAGTCGTTGAGCGGGGCCGTCATCAGGATTTGCTCGCACTTGGAGGTTATTACGCCCGGCTTTACGGTTAGCTGATTTATATAAGTTGAATAATTTTTTTACACAAAAACGGAGAGGACAGAAAAAACCTGGAAAAGCGAAGCGCTCGCCTTTATCACCGGATTTTCCCGTTAGAAAAGGATCAAAAAATCTGGGGATAACAGCGATTGGAAGGTTATTCTGTCATCGGAGTGGTCTGTGTAAACCCTTTAATTCAACTTATTAACAAACAATCTCTAAAACGGGAGTGTGTCGATGTGAGAGAAAATACCAACAAGCAATACGGATTAACGCAAGCCCAGCGCCGAATATGGTTTATGGAAATTATGAATCCGGGTACGTCCATCACGAAGCTTTCTGCGACCTACCAAATCACGGGTCAGATCGACACATCAATTCTGGAGCAAGCGGCGGTAGAGATCGTCAAAACCTATGACGCATTCCGAATCCGTCTTAGTGGGGATTTACAACATCCAACACAGTGGTTTGAAGAACTGGAGAATGTGCAAGCCAGAATAAGCCACCTCGAATTAGATACGACTGAACAATTTTATACATGGGTAAACGAAATAAGCGAAAAACCGGTAAGTGTGTTTGACGAAAACCTTTACCAATTTACAATTATTCATTTTGCTAACGGGCAGGTATGGCTTAATTTGACCATAAATCATATCATTGCCGACGGTTTGTCCGTAAATGCTTTGTTGCATGCCGTGATGGAAAAATATCTGAAACTGCGTAAAGAAAAACGCAAGGAAAAAGGCAAAGAGAATGAGAATGGCAGAGATAAAGACATCTCAGGTAATGACCAGGCTCCCTCCTATTTGGATTATATTTCTGCTGAGCAAGAGTATGAGCAATCACAACGTTATCAAAAAGGCAAGGAATATTGGCTGTCAAAGTACAGCACGTTGCCTGAAACGACGGGCATCAAATCGGTGCCATCATTCTCCGTTGGCAGTGAGTCCAATAAACTCGCCATCACTTTGGATGGTTCCCGGTATGAACACATTCTGGCCTTCAGTGAGCGATATCAGGTCAGCTTATATACGTTATTTTTGTCCACCATGTACGCTCTGCTGTACAAGCTGACTGACAGCACCGATGTGCCAGTCGGCACGGTTTTCGCCAATCGTACCAGCAAAAAGGAAAAAGAAACCATAGGCATGTTCGTTAGCACCGTGGCCACACGGATTCATCTTGATCCAGACGCTCACCTGCTGTCCCTGATCCAGACCGTTTCCAAGGAAAACACGGCGGATTTGCGGTATCAGAAATATCCGTATAACCAATTGATCCAGGATTTACGTGAGCAACATGGACGCAACGATCTGTCGGAGTTGTTCCGCACATCTCTGGAATATTTGCCTCTAGAAATTGAGGAGTACGAAGAAATTAAAGTACGCCTGGAGGCTCATTTTGCCAGACATGAGATGGACGATTTGCTCTTACGCTTCGACCATATGCTGAATGAAGGACATGTTATTCTGCATGCTTCTTACCGTACTGGCCTGTTCGAAGAGGTCGAGATCGATCGGATTATGGAACAGTATGTAACTGTTCTGGATCAGTTTCTTCAGACTCCCGAATTACGGGTACGTGAACTTTCTCTGCTCAGTGATGAGGAGAGACATCGCATTCTGGACGTTTTTAATCCACCGGTGGCAGAGCTGGGCGAGGGAGAAGCGTTTCATCGATATATTGAAAAGTTTTCGCGGGAAATACCGGATCATCCGGCAGTCATCTATATGGACCAAAAGCTGACGTATGGCGAATTGAACGAGCGCGCCGAACGGCTGGCTTCTCTCCTTCGTGAACAAGGCGTGGGAAGGGAGAGCATTACAGGGATCTGGGCGGAACGTTCTGTCGAACTCCTGGTTGGTGTACTCGCTGTTTGGAAAGCGGGCGGAGCCTATGTGCCGCTAGATCCTGATTATCCGGCAGAGCGAATCGAGTATATGTTAAGTGACAGCGAAGCATCGGTGTTGCTCACACAGCGTCATTTGTTGGAGCGGGCCGGAGGTTGGCTGGCTGATGACAGGCTGAAGCTTCAAGCAGTTTATGCCATGGACGATGAGCAGATTTATATCGGAGATGAGGGTCGTATGGAATTTGGCTCTGCCGAAAGTGCTCCGCAAGACTTGGCTTATGTGATTTACACCTCGGGTACAACGGGACATCCTAAAGGTGTCATGGTTGAGCATGGTAGTCTCGTAAATACGGCGGATGCATACCGGCTTGAGTACCGATTGGATCAGTTCCCGGTACGGTTGCTACAACTGGCGAGTTTCTCGTTTGACGTATTCGTCGGAGATATCGCACGCACGCTGTACAACGGGGGTACGATGGTGATTGTGCCGAAGGATGACCGGATTGATCCAAACCGTTTATACGGCTGGATTCGGGATCAAAACATTACGGTATTTGAATCGACGCCTGCGCTCATTTTGCCGTTCATGCAACATATCTATGAAGAAAAGCTGGACGTTAGGTCCATGCAGTTGCTGATTACCAGCTCGGATGCTTGCAGTGTCAACGACTATCGATTGTTACAGGAAAGATTCGGCGGACAATTCCGCATTATTAACAGCTATGGCGTGACGGAAGCGGCGATTGACAGCAGCTTTTACGATGAGCCTCTGGACAAACTGCCGACGTCGGGCCATGTTCCAATCGGCAAAGCTTGGCTGAACGCCAGATTTTATATTGTTGATGCTGCATTAAAGCCAGTGCCTATAGGGGTTCCGGGAGAACTTGTTATTGGTGGTGCCGGGGTAGCCCGCGGGTACTGGAACCGTCCCGACTTAACCGCAGAGAAGTTTGTAGAGAGCCCGTTTGTGCCGGGCGAACGTCTGTACCGGACCGGGGACTTGGCCCGCTGGCTGGAAGACGGAAACGTGGACTTCATCGGCCGGATCGACTATCAGGTGAAAATTCGCGGGTTCCGAATCGAACTTGGAGAAATTGAAACGGCTCTGTTACGTTATCCTGGCATTAAGCAGGCTGTAGTGATCGACCGTACGGATGAGCAGGGGCAGAAGTATTTGTGTGGTTACGTGGCTGGCGACGTTTCTTTGCAGATAAGCGATCTGCTGTCTCAATTGAAGGAAGAGCTGCCTGTCCATATGATTCCGGCTCGATTTGTATCACTCGATAAGCTTCCCCTGACGCCGAACGGTAAAATTGATCGTAAAGGGTTGCCTGAACCGAGCGGTGAGGTAGAAGCAGGACATGAGTATGTAGCGCCTCGCACCTTGCTTGAAACAAGGATTGCTCTCATTTGGCAACAGGTGCTGGGTATTGCACGAGTTGGCGTTCAAGATGATTTCTTCGACCTGGGAGGGCATTCCTTGCGGGCCTCCTCGCTGGTTTCAAAAATTAGAAAGGAACTGCAAGTCGAGGTTCCGTTGCGGGACGTGTTTCGCTACACCACGATTGAACAGCTGGCCCAGAAAATCGGTAGCTTACAGCAACAGGAAACATACGAGATTACAAAGGCAACCCAGGCAGAGTACTATCCGGTTTCATCTGAACAAAAGCGTTTGTACATCCTGCGCCAGCTTGACGGAGCCGAGCGCAGCTACAATATGTCGGCGGCGCTTCTTCTCGAAGGTGCTTTGGATCATATGCGTGTCCAGCAAGCATTTCGGGCACTGATTCAGCGCCATGAGACGCTGCGCACCGGGATCGAGCAGATTCAGGGCGAGCTTGTGCAGCGCATCTATGATGAGGTTCAGTTTGCCGTGGATTATTTCCAGGCGAACGAGCAGGATTTAGATCAAGTGGTGGAGGCTTATTATCGCCCGTTTGATCTGACCAAGCCGCCACTTCTACGTATTGGCCTGATCCAAGTCGCCGAGGATCGCCACATTCTGTTGTTTGATATGCATCATATCGTCTCCGATGGCATTTCGACTGCGTTGCTTTTTGATGAGTTCAGTCGTCTGTACCGGGGAGAGGCGCTGGCACCGCTACACATTCAATACAAAGATTATGCTGTTTGGCAGCATTCCGAAGCCTATGGGCAGATGCTCCAGCCGCAGAAGAAGTACTGGCTGGAACAGTTGTCGGGTGAATTGCCTGTTTTGGAGCTACCGACGGATTACCCTCGCCCTGCGGTGCAGAGCTTTGAGGGCCGGACTGTAAAGTTTTATATCGGACAAGAACGAACGGATAAGCTGAAACAACTGGCGGCACGGACGGGAACGACGCTGTATATGGTGCTACTGTCGGCGTACTCCATCCTGATGCATAAATATTCGGGCCAGGAAGATCTGATCGTAGGAACGCCGATTGCCGGAAGAACGCAAGAAGAAGTGCAACCTATCGTGGGCATGTTCATCAACACACTGGCCATTCGTAGCCGTCCAGAGCGTTCCAAGTCGTACCTTTCGTACCTTGATGAAGTTAAGGACATCACACTCGGGGCTTTTGAAAATCAAAATTATTTATTTGAGGACTTGGTGGAAAGTCTGCACATTGCGCGCGCGACTGGCCGGAATCCGCTCTTTGATACGTTCTTCTCCCTGCAAAATACGGAGAACGAGCGCATTGTCATCGAGGGGCTGGAGCAATCGTTTTATCCGCTGGAAAACCGGACATCCAAGTTCGAGCTGCTGCTTGATATTTCGGAGTTGGACGGTCAGCTTGAATGTCGGTTGGAGTACGCTACGGCTTTGTACAAACAGGAAACTGCGGAGCGATTCGCCAGACATTATGGCAAGTTGCTCGAAACCATCGTAGCGGAACCGGACGGGGACATTGCATCACTGGAGATGCTTACGGGGGAGGAAGTCCACGAGCTGATGCACGGGTTTAACGATTCGGAAGCGGGCTACCCACGCCAGCAAACCATTCACGGACTGTTCGAAGAACAGGCAGAACTCTATCCGAATAATGTGGCTGCTGTCATGAATGAGAAGCAATTGACCTACCGCGAGTTAAATGAACAATCGAACCGCCTCGCACGAAAACTGCGGGAAACCGGAGTCGAAGCAGATCAGTTGGTGGCCATTCTGGCCGAACGTTCCATTGATATGGTCGTCGGCATTCTGGCGATTCTCAAAGCGGGCGGAGCTTATGTACCTGTCGATCCCGACTATCCGGAAGAGCGTATTCGTTTCATGATCGAAGATTCCGGCGCATCATTATTGCTGATCCAAAAGCATCTGCATGAGAAGACGGACTTTGCTGGAACTCGGCTTGAATTGCATGATTATGTTTGGGAAGATGTCAAGGCAGACTTGGGGAATGCGCTGGATGTTTCGAACTTGGAACCAATATCCGGCCCGGACAATCTGGCCTATGTCATCTACACATCGGGAACGACGGGTAAACCGAAAGGAACGTTGATCGAGCATAAAAACGTTGTGCGCCTCCTGTTTAATGACAAAAACCTGTTCGACTTTGGGCCGTCTGATACGTGGACGCTGTTCCATTCGTTCTGCTTTGACTTCTCTGTTTGGGAAATGTACGGAGCACTATTGTACGGAGGTAAGCTGGTCATTGTACCACCGCTCACAGCGAAAAATCCAGCCGATTTTCTGGCACTGTTAGGCCGCGAACAAGTCACCATTCTGAACCAGACGCCAACGTACTTTTATCAACTGTTGCGGGAGGTCTTGGCAGATCATGTATACGATCTGCGGATTCGCAACGTCATTTTTGGGGGAGAAGCGCTCAGTCCTTTGCTGCTCAAGGGCTTCAAGACGAAATACCCTGATACGAAGCTGATCAACATGTATGGTATTACGGAGACAACGGTTCATGTGACATATAAGGAAATTACGTGGGTCGAGATAGAGGCAGCCAAAAGTAATATCGGTAAACCGATTCCGACACTGAGCGTATACGTTCTGGATGAAAACCGCCGTCCTGTGCCGATTGGTGTGGCGGGCGAAATGTATGTGGCCGGGGAAGGATTGGCCAGAGGATATCTGAACCGTCCGGATCTGACAGCGGAGAAGTTCGTCGATTCCCCTTTTGCGGAGGGGGAGAAACTGTATCGCTCGGGTGACTTGGCCGCCTGGCTGCCGGATGGCAACATCGAATATCTGGGACGGATCGACCATCAGGTGAAAATCCGTGGTTACCGGATCGAGCTGGACGAAATCGAGACTCAGCTTCTAAATGTTAAAGGAGTGGAAGAGGCAGTAGTGCTTGCTCGTGAGGACAGCGGAGGCGAGAAGGCGCTTGTCGCTTACTTTGTGGCGGATCGTACGCTGACAGTCAGTGAAATGAGAACTTCGCTGGCTCAGGAAATGCCGGGTTATATGATCCCGTCATACTTCGTGCAGCTGGAGCGTATGCCGCTGACGTCCAACGGTAAAGTCGATCGCAAAGCACTGCCTGAGCCGCAAGGTGGCATGGACACAGGCGTTGAATACGTAGCACCGCGTAACCATTTGGAGGCTCAACTCGTGAAAATTTGGGAGGAAGTGCTGGGTTTTTCCGGCATTGGAGTCTTGAACAATTTCTTCGAGCTCGGAGGGCACTCCTTGCGGGCAACAAACCTTGTCAGCAAAATTCGGAAGGAAATGAACGCCGAACTCCCGCTACGCGATGTATTCCTCTATATGACGGTAGAGTCGATGGCCGAGGTTATTGCCAGCTTAGGAGAAACGAAACATGCCTCCATTCCAAAAGCAGAGGAAAAAGCATACTATCCGGTTTCTTCTGCGCAAAAAAGGCTGTATGTCCTGAATCAACTGGATAGCTTGGAGTTGAATTACAACCTCCCAAGCGCCTTGCGATTGGAAGGTGCTTTGGATGAGACCAAAGTGGAACGCGCACTGGACACTTTGATAGCCCGTCATGATATGCTGCGCACCGGTTTTGAAATCGTAGATGGAGAGCCAGTTCAACGGATCCATCCACATGCAGGTTTCAAGATCGAGAAGCTTCAAGCAAGTGAAGATCAGATTGCGTCCATTCTTGAAGGCTTTATTCAGCCTTTTGACTTGAGCGCGCCGCCTTTGCTACGTGCCCTGCTGATCCAACTCGGTGAAGAAAAATTCCTGCTCGCACTGGATATTCATCATATTGGTTCCGACGGCCTTTCCATGGACGTACTACTGCGTGAGTTCGTGCGGCTTTACAATGGGGAAGAGTTACCGGAGATGTATATACAATACAAGGATTATTCCGTTTGGCAACAATCCGAGGAGCAGCGACGGCGCGTTGAGCAACAGAAGGAATACTGGCGTGGGGTATTTAATTCCGAGGTTCCGGTTCTTGAGCTACCATCTGACTTCTCGCGTCCAGCTGTTCAACAGTTTGACGGTCAAACGCTCACGTTTACACTGGATGTAGCCAAAAGTGAAGATCTTAAACGTCTTGCAGATAATACGGGATCGACGCTGTACATGCTTTTGCTGGCCGCATACTCCGTATTGCTTCATAAATATGCGGGCCAGGAGGATATCGTGGTCGGCACGCCAATTGCCGCCCGTTCACATGCGGACCTGCAACCGATTATCGGCATGTTTGTCAACACGCTGGCTCTTCGTTTGGGTCCGGCGGCAGAGCGAACGTTCATGGAATACTTGCAGGAAGTGAAGGAAACGACGCTTGGAGCCTATGAGCATCAGGACTATCCGTTTGAGGAACTGGTGGAAACACTTCAGGTGAACCGGGATTTAAGCCGGAATCCGCTGTTTGATACGATGTTTTCTTTACAAAAGCACGAGAGCCTGGATTTAACGATGGAAGGTTTGCAATGGTCGTTGTTTGATATCGAGGAAAAGACAGCAAAGTTTGATCTTAGCTTGGATATTGTGGAAGCGGGGAGAGAGTTGGTTTGCAAGATTGAGTATGCCACCTCGTTATTCAGACCGGAAACGATCGTACGGCTCGCAGGGCATTACGAGCATCTTCTGGAGTCGATCCTGGCTCAGCCGGGAGCGCGGATTGCCGATCTGGATTTCCTGACGGATAACGAAAAGCATGATTTGCTGGTTGGGTTTGACGTGTCGTCTCTGGCTCTCGCGAAACAATCCTCCGAAGAGGAAGAGAGTACGGGCTTGGAATCGCATGAAGCATGGAGGGAGAGAACGTTCCACGAGCAATTTGAGCAACAGGTGGAGCGTACGCCAGAAGTGCTGGCCGTTGTCGACGAAGACAGCAAGCTGACGTATGCGGAGCTGAACGCCAAAGCAAATCGTTTGGCGTATATACTACGGACGCACGGAGTGAAGCCTGAGCAGGTGGTTGGTATTCTGGCTGGCCGTTCCACGGAGCTATTGATTGGGGTGCTTGCCGTATGGAAGGCAGGCGGCGCTTATGTACCGCTTGACCCGGATTACCCTGCGGAACGGATCGAGTATATGCTCGCGGACAGTGGTGCATCTGTCCTGCTCACGCAGACTTGCCTGCTGGAGCAAGCAGAAGTTTGGCGTACTGATGCAGATCTGATGCTGCAAACGGTGCTTGCGCTTGACGACGCGACAACGTACGAACTTGGAGGGAAAGAAGGGACTGTAGGTACACAAACTTGGGATGAAACAGGCACTGAAGAGGGCGCTATGGTACAGGCGGAAGTGAAATTAGCTGTTGCCGAAACCTCTGCCACAGCAGAAGCCGAGAAGAGCACACAAGCGGCAGATCCGATATCCAATCCTGCAAATGTGAACAAGGCGGGTGATTTGGCTTACGTCATTTACACCTCAGGTACAACGGGCCGGCCGAAGGGCGTGGCAGTGGAACATCGCAGCTTGGTGAACACGGCATCTGGTTACCGGCGGGAATACCGTCTGGATCAGTTTCCGGTCCGGTTATTACAGCTCGCCAGCTTTTCGTTCGACGTGTTTGTCGGTGATATTGCGCGCACGCTGTACAATGGCGGCACCATGGTCATCGTACCGAAGGATGACCGAATTGATCCAAACCGGCTGTACGGCTGGATTCGTAACTATGCCATAACGGTGTTTGAATCGACTCCGGCGTTAATCATACCGTTCATGGAACATGTGTATGCCGAAGGTCTCGATGTCAGTTCGATGCAGTTACTGATCACCAGTTCCGATGCGTGTAGCGTAGCAGATTACCGCACCTTGCAGGAGCGCTTCGGATCGCAGTTCCGTATTATTAACAGCTACGGCGTAACGGAAGCCGCGATTGACTCCAGCTTCTATGATGAGCCGATGGAGAAACTGCCGAAGACGGGTAGTGTGCCGATCGGCATGGCGTGGCTGAATGCCAAGTTCTATATCGTGGATGCGAATTTGAAACCGGTGCCGATCGGCGTACTCGGGGAGCTTGTTATTGGCGGCGTGGGTGTGGCCCGCGGTTATTTAAACCGCCCGGATTTGACGGCGGAGAAATTCGTAGATAGCCCGTTCACCGCTGGGGAGCGGTTGTACCGGACGGGTGACCTGGCCCGCTGGATGCCGGATGGCAATGTAGATTTCATCGGTCGGATCGACAACCAGGTGAAAATTCGCGGCTATCGGATCGAGCTTGGCGAAATCGAAGCCGCTATGAATAATGTGGCTGGTGTGCGTCAAGCGCTTGTCATGGATCGGATGGATGAGCGAGGACAGAAATACTTGTGCGCGTATGTCGTAGCGGATTCAAGCTTTGATCTGGAAGGGCTGGTGGCTCATCTGGACACAGCCCTGCCTTCCCATATGGTGCCTGCGCGCATGATGCGTCTGGATCAGATGCCGCTTACGCCGAACGGGAAGGTAGACCGAAAAGCGTTACCTGTACCGGAAGGAAGTGTTCGCGCCGAGGTTGCATACACGGCGCCTCGTACTGCTGCCGAGCAAGCTCTTGCGTTAGTCTGGCAGTCTGTACTTGGTGTGGATCAGGTCGGCACAAAGGACAATTTCTTTGCGCTTGGCGGCGATTCGATTAAGGCTTTGCAGGTATCGTCCCGTCTTTTGCAAACGGGCTACAAGCTGGTCATGAAAGATTTGTTCCATTACCCGACCATTTCCGCCCTTAGTTTAAGATTGCAAACGGTGGAAAAAACGGCTAGCCAGGCCGAAGTGACGGGTGAGGTTATTTTGACCCCGATTCAGCGCTGGTTCTTTGAGCAAAATCCGGCTGATGTGCATCATAGCAACCAGGCGTTTATGCAATTTTCCAAGCAAGGTTTTGATGAAGAAGTTTTACGCCAAGCGATGCATCAGGTGGTTGTGCATCATGATGCTCTCCGCACGGTTTACCGCCAAAGCGAGAACGGTTATACAGCTTGGAACCGTGGCGTCATGGAGAATGAAGCGTTGTTCGATCTGGAAGTTGTCGATCTCAAGGGAGTCCGCGACGTGAAAGAAACGGTAGAGGCTAAGGCGAATGACATTCAAGCTAGCATCGATCTGGAAAACGGCCCCTTGGTGAAACTCGGTTTGTTCCGCTGTGACGACGGCGACCATCTGCTTATTGCCATTCATCATCTGGTTGTAGATGGCGTATCCTGGCGAATTTTGCTTGAGGATTTGGCTACTGGCTATGAGCAGGCGTTGCAAGGACAACACATTCGTCTACCGCTCAAAACGGATTCATTCCAAACGTGGGCAAAACAGCTTGCTGATTATGCCAACAGCCCGGCAATAGAAAGCGAACGAGCGTATTGGCAACAAGTCGAGCAATTGACCTATGAATCACTTCCGAAAGATTTTGAACAAGGCAGATCCAAGCTGAAGGACAGCGGGCTTGTGACGGTTCGCTGGTCAGCAGAGGAAACGGAACAGCTGTTGAAGCAGGCACACCGTGCATACCATACGGAAATGAATGATCTGCTGCTGACCGCGCTTGGCCTTGCGGTACAAGCTTGGAGCGGTCAGAAACGTGTGCTGGTGAATCTCGAAGGCCACGGCCGGGAAGAACTTTTGCCAGATGTGGATATTACCCGTACAGTAGGCTGGTTTACAAGTCAATTCCCTGTTGTACTGGAGCTGAGTCATGTTCAGGCTCTCGGTCATCAGGTGAAACAGGTGAAGGAAGGCTTGCGCCGGATTCCAAACAAAGGAATCGGTTATGGCATTCTGCGTTATTTGTCGATGCCGCGTGAAGGTGAATTCTTCGCTTTGGAACCAGAGATCAGCTTTAACTATTTGGGGCAGTTCGACCAGGATGTCGAAAGCAACGGCATGCAATCTTCTCCGTTCAGTGCAGGCGAGGATTCAAGCCCGAATGCAGTGATGGATTTTGTCCTCGATATCAATGGTATGGTGTCAGAAGGCACGCTGGAATTCACGATCCGTTACGGAGAGACCCAGTATAAACGGGAAACGATAGAGAAATTAGGCACCTTGCTTCAATCGAGTTTACGCGAAGTCATCCGTCATTGTGTTTCGATAGAGCGACCAGAGCTTACACCTAGTGATGTACTGCTTCAAGATGTGACCGTGGAGGAATTGGATCAGTTAGCTGAACAGGTGGCGGCGATTGGAGAACTGGAGAATGTGTATACCTTGACTCCGCTACAAAAAGGGATGTTGTTCCACAGCCTGCTGGATGCTGATTCGGAGGCTTATTTCGAACAGGTGACCTTCGATCTGCACGGAAGCTTGAATGTCGAAGCTTTTGCTAAAGGATTGGATACGTTGGTGCAACGGAATGAGGCGCTGCGAACCAACTTTATTACAGGCTGGAGAGACGAGCCAATTCAAGTGGTATTCCGTGAGCGAAAGTGTGAAGTGTACTTTGAAGATATTCGCTCGGTAAGCGGTGAAGACCTGGAGAAAACCATGGCCGATTTCGTTAGCGCGGATAAAGCGAACAAGTTCGATTTGGCTCAAGGCTCTTTGATGCGAGTAACCGTATTGCGTACAGGCGACGAGTCCTACCATGTGATCTGGAGTCACCATCATATTTTGATGGACGGCTGGTGCATGTCTTTTATGATCAAGGAAGTGTTCGACACCTACTTCGCGTTGCAAGAGAATCGGGAGTTGGAGCTTCCACCGGTTACTTCGTACTCACGGTATATCGAATGGCTGGAAACGCAAGATGTTGCACAAGCTTCACATTACTGGTCCGAGTATTTGGCGGGTTACGACGAGCAGACCAGACTGCCTCAGGAAAAAATGAAGCTGAAACAGCATGCTTTTGAGATGGCAGAAATGGATGTGGAGCTCAGCAAGGAATTGACCAGGGAAATTGAACGGGTGTCACGCCAGCAACAGGTGACGCTTAATACATTCATGCAAACCGTATGGGGACTGGTTCTGCAAATATACAACAACAGTGAGGATATCGTATTCGGCTCGGTCGTATCCGGGCGTCCGGCTGACATTCCAGGCATCGAAAGTATGATTGGCTTATTTATTAACACCATTCCGGTTCGTATTCAAAGCAAAGCATCGGAAACGGTAGCTGATATTTTGAGAAAAACTCAGGATCAGGCACTGACATCGGGACCTTATGAGACATATCCGTTGTTCGAAATTCAGTCGCTGAGTAAGCAAAAGCGCGACTTGATCAACCATATCATGGTCTTTGAAAACTATCCGATGGAAGAACAGATCGAGCAGGTCGTTGGCGGAGACAAAGAAGCATTGAAAATCGCCAATATCCAGTCACCTGAGCAAACAAACTACGACCTGGACATTACCGTCATTCCAGAAGAACATATTTGGCTACGATTCACGTACAATGCACTGACCTTCAGAGAAGAAGATATCAGGTCGATCCACGGTCATTTTGCCCAGGCACTGGAGCAGGTTGCAGCTAATCCAAATATCCGTGTGAATCAGTTGGAACTGTTGACTGCGGCGGAAAAAGAGCAAATTCTCGGTGGCTTTAATCCTGCACAACCGGAAGCAGAAACGGCTCCTGAGCTTGCATTCCACCGATTGTTTGAGGAACAGGCGCAGCGCGCGCCTGACTCGGAGGCCGTCGTGTACGAGAACGAACGTCTAACGTATGCGGAGCTGAATGAGCAGGCGAACCGTTTGGCAGCTACACTGCGCGCAAGTAGCATTGGCCGAGAATCCATCGTCGGCATTCTTGCCGAACGTTCGGTGGATTTGCTGGTAGCTGTGCTAGCTGTCTGGAAAGCAGGCGGCGCGTATGTACCACTCGATCCGGATTACCCGGCAGACCGCGTGCGGTTCATGCTCGAAGATAGCGGAGCGAAGGTACTATTAACGCAAACGCCACTGCGAGAGCGTGCCGAAGCTTGGCTGGACGAAGAGGTCCTGGCGCTGGGTGCGGTGTTGTACCTCGATGATGAAGCATCCTACAGCGGGGAGTCAGCCAATGCACCGATTGGCTCTGGTATGCCATCGGGCTTCGACTCCGGCAAGCTGTTAGGTGCTGTGGACGGTGGTGATGTAGGCCATCCGAATGGTGTTGGCATGGATGATTTCCACGAAGCCCATCCGGAGGATCTGGCCTACGTAATCTACACGTCGGGAACGACAGGACAGCCTAAAGGCGTCATGATCGAGCATCGTAGTCTGGTGAATACGGCGGCAGCATACCGACGGGAATACCGATTAGATCAGTTCCCGGTACGGTTGCTACAGCTTGCCAGCTTCTCGTTTGACGTGTTCGTGGGGGATATTGCGCGCACGCTGTACAACGGAGGCATGATGGTGATTGTGCCGAAGGATGACCGGATCGATCCGTCGCGTCTGCACCACTGGATTGAGCAAGAGCGGGTAACTATTTTTGAATCGACGCCAGCGCTGATCGTGCCGTTTATGGAATATGTGCATGAGCATAAGCTGGATATGAGCCAGATGGAGCTACTCATCACAAGTTCGGATAGCTGCAGCGTGGCAGATTATCGAACCTTGCAGGAACGCTTCGGATCATTATTCCGAATCATCAACGCTTATGGGGTGACGGAAGCGGCAATTGACTCCAGTTTCTACGACGAGTCACTGGAAATGTTGCCAGAGACAGGACATGTGCCTATCGGCAAGGCGTGGTTAAATGCGAAGTTTTACATTGTGGATGCCCACCTGAATCCGGTGCCTGTCGGGGTGCTGGGCGAACTGGTTATCGGCGGGATTGGGGTCGCGCGCGGATACTTGAACCGTCCAGAGTTGACGGAAGAGAAGTTCGTAGATAGCCCGTTCGCCTTAGGTGAGCGCTTGTATCGCACGGGAGACTTGGCGAGATGGACGAAAGACGGCAACGTGGATTTCATTGGCCGAATGGACAACCAGGCTAAGATTCGAGGATACAGGATTGAAACAGGCGAAGTCGAAGCGAAATTACTGGGTGTAAGTGGCATGAAGGAAGTCATCGTCGTTGTAAGGGAAGATCAAGAAGGCCAGAAAGCGTTGTGTGCCTATTATACTGCCGAAGAAGGCTTGACCGTGGCAGATCTGAAACGGGCTATCTCAAGCGAGTTACCAGGATACATGATTCCGTCGTACTTCGTAGAACTGGAGCATCTGCCTCTGACGCCGAATGGGAAAATCGACCGGAAGGCGCTGCCGGCACCGGAAGCGGGTGAAGGTCGTGTATATGTGGCTCCGCGAACCGAACTGGAGGCCAAGCTGGCTGTTATCTGGCAAGATGTTCTTGTTCGGGAGAAGGCAGTGGGTGTAACTGACAATTTCTTCGATCTGGGTGGACACTCCCTGCGGGCGACAACGCTAGTCAGCAAAATGCATAAAGAGCTGGGCGTGCAATTCCCACTTCGCGACGTATTCCGCTATTCCACGGTCGAGGAAATGGCCACGGCTATGGAGCAGCTGGAAAACAGCTCGTTCACAGCTATTCCGGTTGCGGAACCGAGCGCGTATTATCCGCTCTCTTCCGCCCAGAAACGTCTTTATATTTTGAACCAGCTGGAAGGAGCCGAGCTGAGTTACAACATACCGGGAGCTATGTTGCTCGAAGGTGAGCTTGACCGACAGCGGTTTGAAGAAGCGTTCCGTGGACTCATAGCTCGTCATGAAACGCTACGTACTGGCTTTGAAGTGGTGAAAGGCGAAGCGATTCAGCGGATTCATGATGAAGTTGTTTTCCAGGTGGAATATGTGCAGATCAACGCGGAGCAAGCGGAAGAAACGGTACGCCGATTCGTTCGTCCGTTTGATCTTGCGAAGCCGCCACTGTTGCGTGTAGGCCTTGCTGAACTGGCGCCGAACCGGCATATTCTGATGTTTGATACGCATCATATCGTATCTGACGGCGTTTCCATAGACGTATTAATTGAAGAATTCGTGCATTTGTACAGCGGTAAGTCGCTCGATCCACTCCGTATTCAATACAAAGATTATGCGGTATGGCAGCAATCGGGCGAGCAGAAGACGCAGCTTGCCAAACAGGAAGATTACTGGCTGGGCATGTTCCGCGGAGAGCTGCCGGTTTTGGAATTGCCGACAGACTATCCGCGCCCGGCAATGCAAAGTTACGAGGGCCGCACGCTTCAATTGTTTATGAATAACGAACAAAGTGAGGGTCTAAAACGGCTTGCATCCGAGAACGGCGCAACACTTTACATGGTTCTACTTGCTGGTTATACGATATTGTTGCAGAAATACACAGGACAAGAAGACGTGGTAGTCGGTACGCCGATTGCGGGAAGAAACCACAGTGACGTTCAGCCATTGATCGGCATGTTCGTCAATACTTTGGCTATTCGCAGTTATCCGGCTGCCGATAAAACGTTCCTTGACTACTTGGAGGAAATCAAGGAGACAACGCTGGGAGCTTTTGAACATCAGAATTATCCGTTTGAAGAACTGGTGGATAAGGTGGGCGTGGCTCGTGATCTAAGCCGTAATCCGTTGTTTGATACGATGTTTGCTTTGCAGAATACAGAGAACGTGGAAATCCGGCTTCCTGGACTTCGTTTATCGACGTATGACAGCGAAGAGATTGTTTCTAAATTCGATCTAAGTTTAGACGTTACGGAGATGGAGGAAGGGCTGGAATATCTGTTTGAATATGCCACGGCTCTTTATAAAACCGAAACGGTGGAAATTTTGGCATCTCATTACTTGCAACTGCTCGAATCCATTCTTCGTAACCCGTCAGGGACCATTGCTGAATTGGATATCTTAACAACTGTGGAAAAAGAACAAATTCTCGGTGGCTTTAATCCTGCACAACCGGAAGCAGAAACGGCTCCTGCGCTTGCATTTCAACGATTGTTTGAGGAACAGGCGCAACGCGTGGCTGAATCGGAGGCCGTCGTGTACGAAAACGACCGACTAACGTATATGGAGCTGAACGAGCGGGCGAACCGTTTGGCGGCTACACTTCGCACAACTGGCATCGGTCGGGAATCCATCGTCGGCATTCTTGCCGAACGTTCGGTGGATTTGCTGGTAGCTGTGCTGGCCGTCTGGAAAGCAGGCGGCGCGTATGTACCACTCGATCCGGATTACCCGGCAGACCGTGTGAGGTTCATGCTCGAAGACAGTGGAGCGAAGGTACTATTAACGCAAACGCCACTGCGAGAGCGTGCCGAAGCTTGGCTGGGTGAGGAGGAACTGGCGTTGGCGGATGTGTTGTTTCTCGATGACGAAGCATCGTACAGCGAGGAGCGGGCCAATGCGCCGATGAGTTCTGGCATGGATGATTTCCACGAAGCCCGACCAGAGGATCTGGCCTACGTGATTTACACGTCGGGAACGACAGGACAACCCAAAGGCGTCATGATCGAGCATCGTAGTCTGGTCAATACGGCGGCAGCATACCGACGGGAATACCGATTAGATCGGTTCCCGGTACGGTTGCTACAGCTTGCCAGCTTTTCGTTTGACGTGTTCGTGGGCGATATTGCGCGCACGCTGTATAACGGAGGCACGATGGTGATTGTGCCGAAGGATGACCGGATCGATCCATCGCGTCTGCACCACTGGATTGAACAAGAGCGGGTAACTATTTTTGAATCGACGCCAGCGCTGATTGTACCGTTTATGGAATATGTGCATGAGCATCGGCTGGATATGAGCCAGATGGAGCTACTCATCACAAGTTCGGATAGCTGCAGCGTGGCAGATTATCGAACCTTGCAGGAACGCTTTGGCTCGCAATTCCGAATTATCAATGCTTATGGTGTAACGGAAGCAGCCATTGACTCCAGTTTCTACGACGAGCGACTGGAAATGTTGCCAGAGACAGGACATGTGCCTATCGGCAAGGCGTGGTTAAATGCGAAGTTTTACATTGTGGATGCCCACCTGAATCCGGTGCCCGTCGGGGTGCTAGGCGAGTTGGTTATTGGCGGGATTGGGGTCGCGCGCGGATACTTGAACCGTCCAGAGCTGACGGAAGAAAAGTTCGTAGACAGCCCGTTCGCTTTAGGTGAGCGGTTGTATCGCACGGGTGACTTGGCGAGATGGACGAAAGACGGCAACGTGGACTTTATCGGTCGGATGGACAACCAGGCAAAAATCCGGGGCTACCGAATCGAAACAGGCGAAGTCGAAGCGAAGTTGCTACAGGTGGAAGGTGTGCGCGAAACCGTGGTGCTGGTTCGAGATGACGCAAATGGACAGAAAGTTCTATGTGCATATTACACAGCGGATACGGGAATGGATCTAGTAGTGAAAGATCTGCGTAGCGCGCTGGCCCAGGAGTTGCCGGGGTATATGATCCCATCGTACTTTGTAGAACTGGAAAACTTGCCACTAACGCCGAATGGGAAAGTTGACCGGAAGACATTGCCAGAGCCAGAAGAAGGAGCTGGAGGAGGACGTGAATACGTGGCGCCGCGCACTGAGCTAGAGGCGAAACTGGTCGCCATCTGGCAGGACGTGCTCGGACCAATAACAATGGGTGTGACGGATAACTTCTTTGATCTTGGCGGGCACTCCTTACGGGCGACAATGCTGGTTAGCAAGGTGCACAAGGAGTTGAGTGTAGACTTGCCGCTGCGCGAAGTGTTCCGGCACTCGACGATTGAATCGATGGCTGATATCATCAGTCAATTGGAGTGGCAGGAATATCGCTCCATTCCGGTGCTGGACCATAAGGATTACTATCCGCTTTCCTCCGTGCAAAAACGGTTGTACATCCAGCAACAGATGGAGGGCGCGGAGCTTAGTTACAACATGTCCGGCATGACGGTTCTCGTCGGGCGTCTGGAACGGAATCAATTCGAGTCCGCACTCCAAGGATTAATCGCTCGTCATGAAGTTTTGCGAACTGGCTTCGAAATGGTGGACGGTGAACCCGTACAACGAATTTATCCGAACTTGGAGTTTGCCGTCGAGTATACGAAAGCAACAGAAAGTGAAACGAAAAATATCGCAGATGGATTTGTGCGAGTCTTTGATTTGGAGCGGCCGCCGCTGCTACGTGTGGGCTTAGTTGAATGGGAAGCGGAACGGCACTTGTTTATGCTGGACATCCATCATATCATCACGGATGGCATGTCGATGGGCATCTTCGTCGAAGAGCTGTTGCGCTTGTATAACGGTGAGACTCTTGAACCGCTTCGGATTCAATACAAGGAATATGCCGCTTGGCAACAGTCTGAGCCTGTAACAGAACAGCTGAAACGACAGGAAGCCTATTGGCTGGACGTGCTGGAAGGCGAGTTGCCAATACTTGAACTGCCTACGGACTTTGTCAGACCTGCTACTCGCAGCTTTGAGGGAGATGTGCTTTCTTTCCATATCGACCAGCAGATGACGGAAAGCTTGGAACGCATCGCCAATCAGAACGGTGCTACTCTTTATATGGTGTTATCGGCGGCCTATTCCATCCTGCTGAGCAAGTACTCGGGGCAAGAAGACTTCATTGTAGGCACACCGGTTTCGGGTCGCACGCATATCGACTTGGAGCCACTGATCGGAATGTTTGTCAACACGTTGGCCATTCGCCATTATCCTTCGGGGGAGAAGACATTCCTTGCTTACTTGAACGAAGTCAAAGAAACGATGCTCGGGGCTTACGATCACCAGGATTATCCGTTTGAGGAGCTTGTGAAGAAACTTCAGGTACCGCGGGACCTAAGCCGCAATCCTGTATTCGATGTCATGTTTGCTCTGGAAACGAAGGAAGATAACGTTCACAGCTTCGGAAAGATCCAGATCGAATCGTATCCGGAAAAGCATACGGTTGCTCAATTCGATCTGACCTTGGTTATTTCGATGCTGGATGAGGGAATGACCGGGCAGTTTGAATATGCGACCAAGTTGTTTACACGCAATCTGATCGATAATTTCGCTCAGGATCTGCTCTTCATCATCAGCCAGATTGGTGAACAGCCTTCGATGTTGCTGAAGGATATTTCCCTGAACGGACAATCCGAACAGGAACAAGATGAGCTAGAGGCCATTGATATTATGTTCTAAATCTCTTACCCGGCTTGGGTGTATGCCGTATTTTTTCGGTATGCGCCCAAGCCGGGTATTTTTTTATTAGCATTAAATACACTCCAGCAAATTCAAATAATATTGTCTCAACGATTCCTTCAACATCTCAGGCTCAACAATTCTAATGGAAGTACCGTAACCTGCAAGGTAGCTCACAATGAACTCCAGTTCATGAGGTTCATAGGTTCCGACGAGCAGATAGAATCCGTCATGTTCTTCAAGGCGCATGGATGGGTAGTGATTTTGTTGAAATTGCTCCATGCCCAAATCGCTGATCTTACATTGAAACGAGATAGCTTGTTCGGAAGGTTTCCATAGGGATTGGAGATGTTCACTATGTATTTCAGCAAGTTGATTGACAGGTTCCATATCCGTCAGCACAGCCGAAATGATTCGATCACAGCGAAATACACGATACGCTTTTTTCTCCAGATCGTACGCCTGGCAGTACCAGTACCCTTTACTGGCATATAGCGCAATGGGCTGTATAACACGGGTGCTGGTTTTTGTTTTGGAAACGGCTTCTGACGGATCAGGAGTAACTTCCAGATTCTCTTTCGTAGGCTCCTTGTTCTTAAACGAAACGGTGACTTTATTCCGCTCCGTCGCGCTCCTGATTTTTTCAGGATACTCGATCTGAATAACCATTTGCTGTACCGCGGCCTTCAATAGAAGCTCCAGATGAACACTGTCTTTGATCTGTTCGGTATGTTTAAAGGTGACACGTTGTTGCATGTGATGAATATTCTCTCGTTGTCGATCGGATAATGCGGCCATAAATTTCTCGTGCACAGAGTCAAATGTCGTCTGAAAAGGCAGGCTGGTGAAGCTGCGAAGGGCCTGCATGGCGAAGTACAGGGCATGGAGCTCATCGGTATTAAAAGAGATCGGAGGCAGCTGCATCTGCTGAAGCAGCCGGTAGCCGCCATAACGTCCATATTCGACATAGATGGGCGCGCCCATCTCTTCTAAGGACGCAATGTCTCGCAATGCGGTGCGTTTCGATATATGAAACTCTTGCATCAATTCAGTCAGGGTGAAATATTGTTTTTGATTGATGAAGCGAAGCATATGGTGTAAACGTTCAGTCTTTTTCATCTGTTCACCACTCCCTCCTCTCAATGGTGCCGTTTATTGGCACCTTTACTCGTTATAGTGATAAGTGTAAGGCAAACGAATAGAGGAGGCAAACAGAATGAATATGGAAGTGATTCCCTTTCTCTCGATGAACGGAGAAGCGGCTAAAGCCATTACATTTTACGAAAAAACGTTGGGTGCAAAGGTGTTGTTCCGAAAAAGCTACAAAGAAATGAAGCAAATGAGTCCCGGTTTCACATATCCTGCCGGTCAGGATGAGTACATTACACATTCGGTGCTGGAAATCGGAGCAAACAAAATCATGATCGCAGAGGATGCAATTGATGCGGAGAGACCCTGGGAACTGGGGAACAGTACATCGCTGTGCATTCAATCCCAGGATCAAGGCCAAATGGATCGACTGTACGAGGTGTTGGCACAACATGAGGGTGTGAAGGTACTTGTGCCCTACGAACGGAATGAATTCAGCCCCGGATATGGGATCGTCCGTGATCCGTTTGGCGTTGTCATTCAGTTATGTGTAACGGTACATGATTTCTAAGTTTTTTTTCAACTTATATAGAATAAAGTCGCCAAAAAAAAGCAAGTTATGATACCCATAACTTGCTTTTTATGTTGCTCTATATCCCCACAGATCGTGAATTATGACCCAGAGTATGAAGGTTGTATGTACACACAAAAATATTTTTTGGGATTCGTGCAATTTAGTGATCCAAAAGTCCCGAATTCGGGTATCATTACTAGGAGTCAACGCATCGCATGAATGCATCTATCATGAACGGCATGAAGTAATTAAATGCAACACTTTATTGACTATGGGACGGATTGTGGGGGATTTGGATGTCTTTATTGGAGACTGGGCGGCAAGATCAGGTGACGGACGATTTAGTGGTCAAGGCAATGGAGAAAAGTTTGGCGATTATTCGCTTCGACTTAAACCGCAGGGTTACATACGTGAACGATGTATTTGCTTCAAGAATGGGGTATACCAAGGAAGAGATGTATGGAATGCAGCATCGGCAATTATGCTTTGCAATATTTACAGATAGTCCGGCATATGAGGAGTTCTGGAGAAGTATTTTGGCTGGAAACAGCTTTCAGGACAAAATTGAGCGTATGGATGCTAAAGGCCAATCGATATGGCTCGAAGCTACATATATGCCCGTGTTTGATGCGTCGAATCAGAAGGTGCTTGGCGTTTGCAAGATGGCTACGGATATTACGAACCGACAAAATAACATTACAACCGTCGTTCAGGAATTGAAGGCATTATCTCAAGAGCTGAATGAGCAGGCGGATGCAGGAATTGGTCGGAGTCATGAACTAATGTCCAGCGTTTCTTACATCTCGGAAGTATCTACAGCTAACCAGTCTACTCTAACGCATCTGCAAGAACAGGCTGGCTCCATTCAAGGAGTGGTGCGAACCATTCGTGAAATCTCTTCTCAGACACAACTACTCGCGCTAAATGCAGCGATTGAGGCTGCACATGCAGGAGAGTTCGGCCGAGGATTCGATATTGTGGCGAAGGAAGTACGCAAGCTGTCAGCCATGGTGGAGAATTCAATTAACGAGATTCGAGACAGCGTAACCGGCATTACCAAAGAGATTACCAATATTACAAATGGTACGAAAAAGGTAGAGGACTACGTGCAACAGAGTCACGAAAGAATTGAGATTGCGTTAAATGATTTCAAAACGATCGCGGCCGCGGCTCATTTACTGGATGATAAGGCACAGCATGTAACCCGAATTGTGTAAGCGAAAATAAATATGGTATGAATTCCAGAACGATTCTGTGCTCATGACAGGGTCGTTTTTTTGCTGTTTGCATCATAATCCCCGTAAGTCAAACGTGGTCGTTAACCATCAGACAAGAAAGTGTTCCATTGCATTTCCTGCCAAAATCACGGAATTTTTATGGGTAAACAGGACACAATAAGCCGGGAATACCTGTGGTTTGATTTTACCAGAAGGAAGGAGGGATGGAGGGTGTGGTCAACGATTTTATCTTATGTACCGAAATGGACCATCTGGGCACAGGCACTTATGGTGTTCATCGTACCGATTATTCTATATTTCACGACCAATTGGTTCCATATGGCGATCAAGCGGGGGAGCTTCTCACGCAAAAATAAAATGACTTCTTCTCCGAAGGACATTTCACCAGCGGAAGCCGGCATCGGGCCAGGGACGGAAACGGGGCACTATGCCAACATTAAGTTAACTGGAATACACACGACAGACCTGATTACGGTTCGAGAGACGTTTGGCAAAAATGCAGATGTACATATTCGAGAGTTCACCATTCGGGGAACGAACACGAGAGCAGCGATTATGTATACCGAAGGGCTTACGGATACAGATCTGATCGACCAATATTTAATCAAACCTTTAATGATCGAGGGTATACCTGAGCTCAAACAGGAAAGCTTCCTTCATCCTGAACAAGAAGACTTCCTGTCCACGTATCTGAAAACTCAAATTCTTCCCGTAAGTGAAATTCAGGAGACACAATCTCTTCAAGAACTTGCATCGGGTGTATTGGTGGGGAAAAACGGTTTGTTAGTGGATGGCCTGCCGGGAGCTATGCTAATCGGAACTTCCAGATTGAAGACGCGCGGGGTGGATGAACCCTTATCGGAAGGATTGCTACGCGGACCGCGTATCGGTTTTACAGAGGAGCTTAGTGATAACACGGGGATTTTAAGACGTTATGGAAGCGATCAGAGTTTATTTATAGAAAAGCTTGAAGTGGGTAGCCGGATTAAAAAGGACTTGGCTATTGCTTATTTTCAGGATATTGCCGACCCTAAACTCGTAACCGAGGTTATGAAACGTGTGAAAAGTATTGATATGGACGCGATGCTGGAGTCCGGTTACGTAGAACAACTGATCGAAGATGATGCCCTGAGCCCTTTTCAGCAGATTCTGAATACGGAAAGGCCTGATCGCGTAATCGGTGCTTTATTGGAAGGGCGCGTCGCTATTTTGCTGGACGGAACCCCGTTTGTTCTGGTTGTGCCGGTTACGTTCAGCATGCTGCTCCAATCTCCAGAAGACTACTATGAACGCTGGATTCCAAGTACATTCCTTCGAATTCTACGTTTTATGGCAGCTATGCTAGCCCTGCTAGCTCCGGCGCTTTATATCTCTTTCATTTCGTTTCATCCAGGTCTGATTCCAACGAAACTGGTGCTGACGATTATTGAAACCCGTTCGGGTGTGCCCTTTCCTTCGATTATCGAAGCTTTGATTATGGAGCTTTCCATTGAGATTCTAAGGGAAGCCGGCATTCGTCTGCCCAAACCGATCGGACCTGCAATGGGAATCGTTGGGGGTCTGATCATCGGGCAGGCAGCAGTACAGGCAGGCATTATCAGCCAGTTTCTGGTCATTGTCGTGGCGGTCACAGCGATTTCGTCCTTCACCATCCCAGTGTATAGTGCGGGATTGACGCTCCGTTTGCTCCGTTTTGCCGCTATGTTCAGTGCTGCGGTAATGGGGTTGTACGGTGTGGTCATGTTCTTCCTGCTCATGTGCACACATCTGGCCCGACTCTCCAGCTTCGGGGTGCCTTATATTGCACCAGCGGTTCCGTACCACTTGAGTGATTGGAAGGATTTTGTCATTCGTGCCCCGCTGAATATGATGAGAAGACGTCCTGACATGATGAATCCGACCGATGAAGATCGGAAGAAATAATGTTTGTTCGAAGTGAAGTTCCGTGCAGAGAGGTTCTGAGCAGTTCAGTATGATTGCGTACATTTCACAGATGGCAGGAGGTGCTAAAAAAAGTGAATGACTCCCAAGTAAAAATAAGCACGACACAAGCTGCCGTCATTATCGTCAATTATATGCTTGGTGCAGGCATATTGACACTCCCCCGGACAACGGGCAAAGCGGTTGGAACACCTGACGTTTGGATTTCGATCATCCTTTCAGGGCTTATCATTACGGGGGTTGGTATTATAATGGTGACCTTGTGTCGAAGATTCCCGGATAAAACCGTTTTTCAATTCACCCGGGAGATCACGGGGAGCTGGTTTGCTTACATACTCGGCTGTGCCAACATTCTTTATTTTATGGTGATAGCCGCCTTCGAAATCCGGGTGATGGCTGAGGTTACCGGAATGTATCTGCTGGAGCGTACACCTACTTGGGCCATTGTGATGGTGTTTATGTGGATTGGAATCTATCTGATCTCCGGCGGACTTCCAGTCATCGTGCGTGTGTTTGAGATCATTTTGCCGATTACTTTGGTCATATTTGTGATGGAAATTTTGCTTAGTAATCAGTTGTTCGAGATTGGTAATCTCAGACCTGTACTCGGAGAGGGCATCACGCCTGTTGTTAAAGGTTTGAAGCCTTCCTTGCTCTCATACACAGGTTATGAAGTGATGCTGGTCATTACGGCATATATGCAAAATCCGAAGAAAAGCAATAAGGCCATGACTTGGGGAATCGGGATATCCACAGCCATCTATTTAATTACAGTCGTAATGGTCGTGGGCAGCTTGTCTCTGGATGGAATCAAAACGAGAACATGGCCAACGCTCGATCTGGTTCGAAGTTTTGAGATTCAGGGTCTAATCTTTGAACGCTTCGAGTCGTTATTGCTGGTCATCTGGATTTTGCAGATTTTCTCTACCTTCGCCATCACTCATTATTGCGCTTCTGTGGGAATTCGTGATCTGTTTAAAGCTAAAAAGATGCGCACCATTATGTACTGTCTTCTGCCGTTTATTTATTTGGCAGCCGCAATTCCGAAAAATATTTATGAAACATTTGCACTGGGAGACATGCTGGGTAATGCATCTGTCGTTTTGTTTGCCATTATGCCTTTGGTATTGCTGCTACTTAGCATTATTCGAAAAAAGGGAGGTAAACACGCATGATTCCTATTCGGTGGTTGCGTATCACCTGTGCGTTACTGATTCTTAGCCTCATCTCGGGATGCTGGAGTAGCCGGGAGATTGAGGATTTAAGTCTATATGTTGCTCTTGGCATTGATGTTGGTCATGAAACTGAATTCGAGAAAAATATATCAGCCCAAGGAGGGCATTACCCCAAAGAAAACAACGTAACTGCAACGGTACAGATCGCCCCCGGAAAATCAAGTAGCCAGCAGAGTGATCAAGGCGGTTCACCTTCTTCTGGCAAATCATCCTACTCCAACGAACAACTTAGCGGGGATTCGATGCTTCAAATTTTTCGTCAATTCGCCCTTCGCCGAGATCGTCCATTGATTGGTCACCATTTGAAAGTGATTGTCATTTCCAAGGATGTTGCCAAAAAGTACGGATTACAACAGTTGCTTGATTTTGTGCTACGGGATAACGATATTCGACCCAATTGCCTTGTACTAATCAGCCATCACCGTGCGGTGGATGTGCTTACTTCTAGAGATCCTTCCCGGATTCCAGCCTTCTATCTTACGGGTATTACAAATAATTCGTATATATCCAATAAGATTATGGAGCCTGTTTCCCTTGCCAAACTGGATGCAGAGATGCAGTCTGGCTCCAGCTTTTTGCTTCAAAATGTGTTGAATGCATATGGCGAGGATAAATTTTCAGGGGGGAGCATCTTTAAAGCCAAAACAACGAAATTTATCGGGGAGCTTAGCCAAACCGACCTGGAAGCATTATCTTGGATTAAGCCTGAGGAAAAGGCAGGCGGGGTTATCAAAACATATAGTAAGGAAGGCTTCACGATTCTCTATGAGATCAAGAAAAAAACTATAAAAATTATTCCGAAGGTAGTTCATGGAGACATCTCATTCCACGTCAAGGCAGAGTCAGAAGGTTGGCTAATGGAGGATTGGCGCGCGCCTGAAAAAGAAGAAAAAGGAGCCTATCTAAAGGAACTGGAGCAGGATTTTGCCAAAATCGTAGATCAACAGATTGATCAGATGCTCTACAAACTCCAGCATACCTATAAAGCCGACGTTGCCGGTTTTCGGGACAGCCTCCGAATCCATTATCCAAAAATCTGGAAAAAGGTAAAAGATAACTGGGATGAAGTGTTTGCGACCGTACCTATTACCTATGAGATCAAAACGAGCATTGTGAATCCGGGCTCTTCGACAGAGTAGCTTACTATACTCCCCAGCCGAGATGCTTAATATATTAATTTTGGCAACGAGGAGATTGAAAGCTATGCTTGGGTCGCACGTAGTCTTTATTTAAATGTTGACACATTTGACAACAGTCGATATAGTTATACAAAATCATTTTCTTATCCAGAGAGGTGGAGGGACTGGCCCTTAGAAACCTCAGCAACAGATCTGAAGGATACTGTGCTAATTCCAGCGGGTGAAAGCCTGATAGATAGGAGCGTTTGTTTTTATTTGTCAGTTGCGGCGCACTCTTGGGGAAGAGTGGGTCTTTTTTGTTTGTTCTGGATGAAGAAGCAGGGAGCAGGTTATATGGAGAACAGTAACGAAAAGGGTCAATTTCAGCGAAAAATGCAAACGAGGCATGTGGTCATGCTTTCTCTTGGCGGCGTCATCGGAACAGGACTGTTCCTTAGCTCAGGGTATACCATTCAACAAGCGGGACCGCTCGGTACGATTTTGTCCTATCTGATCGGTGCGTTGGTGGTGTATCTGGTGATGCTCTGTCTTGGCGAACTATCTGTGCATATGCCGGAGACAGGTGCATTCCATAGTTATGCGGCTAAATACATTGGACCAGCAACAGGTTACACGGTGGCTTGGCTGTACTGGCTGACTTGGACCGTAGCGCTTGGATCGGAATTCACAGCCGCGGGACTGCTTATGCAGCGCTGGTTTCCGTCTGTGAACGTCTGGATCTGGAGTGCGCTGTTCGCGCTGATGATCTTCCTGTTTAATGCGTTCACGGTAAAACTTTTTGCCGAATCCGAATTTTGGTTTTCCTTGGTGAAAGTGATGACGATTGTTATCTTTATTATTCTTGGTGGCGCCGCTATGTTTGGTATTATTCCGATGGCAAATGCTGAACCGGCTCCGTTCTTTTCCAACATTACAGCGTCTGGGTGGTTCCCGTATGGAGCGACTGCGATCCTGATGACGATGCTGGCTGTCAATTTTGCTTTCTCAGGCACGGAACTGATTGGTATAGCCGCAGGCGAAACGGAAAATCCGGAAAAAACCATTCCGAAAGCCATTCATACCACGCTGTGGCGTTTGATTATTTTCTTTATTGGCACGATCGTTATTCTGTCAGCATTGCTTCCGATGTCAGATGCAAGTGTGCTGGAAAGTCCGTTCGTTGCTGTCATGGAGCGAATCGGTGTTCCTTATGCAGCCGACATCATGAACTTTGTTATTTTAACGGCAATTCTATCCGCAGCCAATTCGGGGTTATATGCTTCATCGCGGATGCTCTGGTCATTGGCGGATAAAAAGACCATCTCTCCATGGTTTGCCCGTTTGACCAAACGCGGTGTACCGTTCAATGCACTCGTGCTTAGTATGGCTGGTGGTGCGCTGGCGTTACTATCCAGCATCATTGCGCCGGGAACCGTCTATATTACGCTTGTTTCGATCTCAGGTCTTGCTGTGGTAGCTGTGTGGATGAGCATCAGTATATCTCAGTATATGTTCCGTAGGCAGTATCTGCGGGAAGGGCATGACGTGAAAGACCTGGTTTATCGAACGCCATTATATCCAATCGTACCTATCGTTTCATTTGTATTGTGCCTCGCATCCTGTATCGGTATCGCTTTTGACCCGACGCAGCGGATTGCTCTATACTGTGGTATTCCATTCATTATTTTGTGTTACATTGTGTATTATTGGACGGATCGTATGAAGAAGAAAAGAGGGCTGACTTCATGACTCAACGAGAGCAAACGAATGATATAAATGTGGTTCAACGTATTCTGGACGAGTATCCGATTATGATTCTGGATGGTGCACTGGCAACGGAACTTGAACAGCATGGCTGTGATCTGGATGATCCGCTCTGGTCTGCACGAGTGTTGCTGGAGAACCCGGATGTTATCGTGAACGTGCATGCTGATTATTTCCGTGCAGGGGCAGATTGCACAATCACCTCCAGTTATCAGGCGACAGTGGAGGGCTTCCTCAAGCGTGGCATTGGAGAAGAGGCTGCACTGGATCTGATTCGCAAAACAGTAGAGCTGGCCGCCAAAGCGAGAGATGAGGTATGGGCAGAAGTGCAAAGAGCTACAGCAGGTGCAGAAGGTTCAACTGGACAACCTGCGGTAGCGACATCGGAACATGTCGAGAACGCGGGGAACGAGCAACGTGAACATCGTACAGGTGAGCACACTGGTGGCGACAAGCTACGTCGTCCGCGACCTGTCGTTGCTGGTTCTGTTGGCCCGTACGGTGCCTATCTGGCGGATGGTTCCGAATATGTGGGACATTACGGCGTATCGGATGAGACACTTGCTGCATTTCACCGACCTCGCATGGCTGCGCTGATTGAAGCGGGAGCTGACATTCTGGCATTTGAGACAATTCCTTCGCTACAAGAGGCTCGGGTTCTTGTAGAATTACTTAAGGAGTTTCCCGATACTCATGCATGGCTTTCTTTCTCGTTAAAAGATGGGACAAGCATTAGCGAGGGCACACCTCTTGAGGTATGCGTACAGACCTTTGGCTCTGAACCGCAGATTGCGGCAATCGGCCTGAATTGCGCTCCGATGGAAGTGGTCACGAAAGCCATTGGTATTCTTCACCAAGGTAGCGATAAACCGATCATCGTGTACCCGAATTCAGGTGAAACCTACGATGCCGAGACCAAAACATGGAGCGGCGAAGGTTCCTGCGGAAGCATGAAGGACGCATCGGAACAATGGGTTGCCGCTGGTGCGCAGATTATTGGTGGATGCTGCCGGACAACACCGTATCAGATTAGTGAGCTGGCGAAGAAGTGGCGTTAGTGAGTAGCACGAAATTTTTATAGAACAAACCTGAATAAGAACATAGAATGTATATAAACATAAAAAACTTATATAATCTCCAAGAGCCCTTACCTTTTTCTAAATAGGTAAGGGCTCTTTTTAGGTTCCTTTTAGGTTATTCAATAACTAACATACGTGGTGATGCCTTGCGAATTTCCAGGGATGCCAGCCAGCATCCGATTGCTGCTGCCAATATACTCAAACAGGCGAATAGCAGGATGCCCCATCCATCCAGAACCAAGGGAAGGTGTACGATTCCATATCCCGAGAGAACTTGTTCAAGTAACCGGGGAAGAAGATAGACGCCCGCAATAATGCCAAACATTGAACCGATCAGGGATAACGACGCGACACCAAACGTGAGGGAAGAACGAATACTGCCGGATGTCATACCTATTGATTTGTAGATGCCATACGTCTTGTTCTCTTTGCGAATGCTGATCCGGCAGGTACTGAAGATGATCATAAAGGTAACCATGATGAACAGTAGACCAATCAGAGCCATGGGATATATAAGAATGTTTAATGCTTCTTTGAAAACGGAATCCAGCAGTGTTTTTTGCGTGACGATGGAAGCAGAGTCTCTGAACCGCTCATTCAGTTGGGCTGCGATTGCCCCTGCTTGTGATGGGTCGATTACATTAATAAAGGCAGCATCTACGTCACTGTAACTTGGATTTACGCTCTTAACCGCCTGAACGGTGATTCTCCCGGATACCGACATGTTTGCGATCGCTTGATAGATACCCGAAATGATGAATGTGCGCTTCTCTCCTTCAACGTAAAGATCGATAAGGTCTCCCAAATCCTTGTTTAACATCTTGGCAACACTGACTCCGATTGAAATTTCATTTTCGCGTTCAGGGTTATTTCCTCTTAACGTTTCGAATCCGGAGTCCTTATAGCTCCCATCCAATACACCCAAATAAAGACTGATCGACGGACGGGTTGTATGGTTTGCCGAAACTTCGGATGGAATAACGCCGGTAAGGTTTCCTTGCCAGCCCACATTTTTGATGCGGTGATCTTCTTCCAGTACACGTTGAAGTGTTGCTTTTGGAAATGTCGTTTTGTCTACGACCACCGCGGCAATATTAGCATTGTCATACCCCCATTGGGCTGCCGTCTGATTGATTCCGGTAATACTGGTCAGAACAGTATATCCGAAGACGAGGACGGAAGCGGCCACCGACGTCAGCAATATCATTAAGACAGATCTTTTTCCATTTTTGACCAAACTGCGTACGCCGATAACCCAAGAAATAGGCAACTTTCCAAATGAAGCCATATGTGCTAGCGGTGAATTCATTCGTCGCATCATGCGTACATTGTCGCTCTCCGACATACCATAACGAATGGCCTGAACAGGCTGGATCATGCGAGATTTTCTGGCGTATAACACGACAAATGCAATAACTAAGACGAGTAACAGCAGCCCTACAACAATAGCAGCTCCAATGCCCTCAATGGCAAGATCACCCTGGTCAGTCCGCAGGGACGATACGGAGATGTTGATGATAAATTTGGAGACGAATACGCTAAGTACCTCCCCGGGAAGAACGGCGATGATGGACAACAGGGCATATTGAATAACGTAGGTAGCAATGGTTGCTCGGGAGGTCAGTCCAAGCGACTTGAGGATACCTATCGTTTTGTAGTTGGCTAGTATGGCATCGGATATGGTGAAGCCAACCGTAATGAGTGAAATCATCATCATGACGGTCCCTAAGAATATCATAATGAAACCGATGATCTGGTTGATGATTAGATAGAAGGATGAGATACTTTCGAATTCCATTTTGGTTTCCAGAAAAGGAGAACCTGTTTCGCTTGTATAACGGTCCCAGTAGCTGGAGCTCGTACTGTAATCATCAAAATGTATGCCTATCATGTGGTGTTCTTTACCTGCAAGTGTGGTGAAATCATGTTGATAATCTCCAGGATTCATCCAGATTCTTGCCGTATTGCTGAACGGTGCTCCGTAAGGAACATCTACAACAATCGCAGATACGGTGAGACTTAGCGTAGCAGGTCCCGTTCTGAATTGAACGACATCACCGACAGTAATGTTATAACTGTAGGCCATCGAAGTAGGGATCCATACATTTCCTTGTGCGGGAGACGAGCTTTCTTTACCGGCTGCAAATACGAGTTGATCTACATTCCATGGAGGAGGAGGGGTGTTCATCATGTACAGATAAATGTTGGGAATATCCACATTATCCAAGGTCATGCCTGACAACGTACGGTAAGTAAGCAAAGGCGAGACCTGAACACCGTTCTGAGCGGCCCACCAGTCATACACCGTCTGGGGATCATTTAGATCTTTTTCGAATGTCAACAGCTGATGCGATCCGTTCGTTCGGCTATGCATTTCCTTGAACTGATGACCTGTGTTCGCCAAAATGATGACTGAAGTGCACACCAGAAGGGTGGAAAGTAAAATAAGCAGGGTATTAAACAGGTTTTGGATTTTATTTTGAGTGAGATAAGAAAAACTCAGCTTCAGGATGGCAACCATAAATTACTCCTTCCCCGATACAAAAGCGAAGACTATGGACTCCCGCTCCGGAATCTGATGCTCGTGATATTTATCGAATTCCAGCATACCGCCGATTTTGCCATCCTGGATCAAGATCAGACGATCAGCCCGGCATGCGGCTTGGATATCATGGGTTACCATCACGACGGACTGTCCTTCCCGGTTCATATCTGTCAGGATGTCGAGCACCGCTTTTCCATGTTCGAAGTTTAAACTTCCGGTAGGCTCGTCAGCGAACAGGATATCCGGTGAATTGATGAGTGCACGGGCAATCGCAGCCCGTTGTTGCTGACCCCCGGAGGTCTGGGAGGGCAGGCGATTGTGTTGTTCATGGATATCCATGTCGCGCATAAGTTGTTTCGCCCGCGCTTGAACCTCGCTTTTTTTGTTTCTGGCGATGTATCCGGGAAGTGCGATATTTTCTTGAATAGAAAGGTCGGGAACCAGGTTGATGCTTTGATAGATGTACCCGATTCGACGTGTGCGAAATGTTGACAATTCTCGTTCGCTATAGGTATCAATACGTTGATCCTGAAAATAAACCTCGCCAGCAGTGACTTGGTCCAGTCCGCTCAGTAAATATAACAGCGTTGATTTGCCTGAACCGGAATTGCCCATGATTACAGTGAAATCCCCTTCATAGATATTGAGATTAACATTACGAATCGCATGGTACTGTTCACTCCCGGTCTGGTAGGTCTTACACAGGTTTTGGGCACGAATGATAGATGTTTTGTTCAAGCAGATTCACTCCCCGTTGCAGTATATCGTTCATCATAAAGGGAAGATATTGAGAAACCCTTATCCAAATATAAATAAAGTATTACAAACCTAGGACAGACAACTCAACATAAGGGCAGACTGAACTGAAAGAGAGTTTCTTGGCCATTTTTGCTGGAAAAATGAATCTGCCCTCCATGCGCTTCAATGATGCTTTTGCAGATAGAGAGGCCAAGTCCTGTTCCTTCCTGAATTGGAGTGGAGTAGGGGGAAGAGGAAGAGCCACCTCTAAAATATCGTTCAAATACAAATGGCATGTCCTGAGCCAGTATCCCTCGCCCCGAATCAGTGATGGTCAGCTTGAATTGTCCCGAGTGAACCTCGGCATGAATGCGGATATAATCACCGGGAGCAGTATGTTTAAGTGCATTAGATACCAGATTGGAGATGACCTGTTCCATGCGTACAGGGTCAATCCGAATAAGTACGTCAGGGATAGGGCTAGGCTGTTCGTAGGTCAATCCGTGGGATTGCACGATATGTGCAATGGGTCTCAGCATATTTTCAAAGACGGAACGACTGTATCGTTCTTGTGGCTCAACCGAGATCTGCCCAAGCTCATGTAATGCGTGAACAAGCAAATCCTCTACTAGCCGGGCTGTTTTGTCTGTATGGATCTGCATAATATCCAAATATTCTTTGAGGGTATCTTCATCTTCGCATACCCCTTGGGAGATCGCATCTATGTACGCTTTTATCGTTGTAATGGGAGTCTTCAGGTCATGAGAGATATTGGTGATGAGCTCTTTCTGGGCTTTTTCCTGCCTCATGCGCTGTGTGCTTAGATGCATAAGTTCCATCCGCATCAAGTCCAGCATAGCGTAGAGGTCGCCTATTTCGTCCGTGCGTTGGTATTGAATTTTCTCGTCATATTTGCCTTTAAGAATCGATTCGGCGTGATGTTTCAGCTGGTTGACCGGGGTTAACATCTGTCTCTTGATCCGGCGAACGATGGTGTATAGAAGAAACATGAGCATTAGGGAAAGTATGATTACTGTAACCAGTAGGAATATGGGAACAGTAGATTTCTTCTGAGCAAACACCAGAGATTGGGGGACGGTGAAAATGACATTTCCAATCTGAGGACCCTCCGGGCTTCCCATAACGGGAAAAGCAATGTCCAGTGATTCATTGCCATCCGCAAGCTGTAACACATCTGCGAGATTATAATGCAATGAGGATCTCAGATTAACTAATGATCCTTCGGATGATGATACAGAGGACAGTTTGATTAGACCATCCAATCCTACATAGGAAAAAGGAATGTTTTCTTTGCTCGCTGTGGCGCGGATTTGCTCCTGAACAACAGGGTTAGCAAGACGATCATGATTTTGCTCCAGTTCAAGCAGGATCGGGTTAACCTTCAGACGCACCTGATTAATCATCGGTACAGACTCACTGGAAGAAGGAGATGTGAGCAGGTGAAGGAATAAGCCAAGGCTACATAGCAGAATTAGAAGTAGGATTGCTAATGATAATTTCAGCCATCGTGTAGACCAGTTGTGCAGTGACATGAACGCTTCTCCATTCGTGCTTAGTCATGATTAAACTTGTATCCGACTCCCCAGACAGTTTTTAGAAGGGTTGGATGAGAGGCATCGTGTTCGATCTTTTCCCGCAGTCTGCGTATGTACACCGTTACTGTATTTTCATCTCCGTAAGCGTCGAAGCCCCAGATCGCATCAAGTAATTGAGATTTGGAGAAGACCTGATTTTTGTTGCTGGCGAGATAATATAGCAGTTGGAATTCTTTGGCCGATAGAGAGACTTCATTACCATTTACGGTAACTTTATAAGCCTTCTTGTCAATCTCCAGGTTAGCAAAACGTAGCAGATGGGAGTGATCCTGTACCGTGTTCAGACTGTCGTATCTTCTGAAGTGAGCATTGATTCTGGCGAGCAGTTCGCTCAGGGAGAAAGGTTTGCTCATATAGTCGTCTGCACCAAATCCAAGCCCCAGTACCTTGTCGGTATCACTTCCTCTGGCACTTAGGATAAGAATGGGAATGTTGTTCCGCCTGCGAATTTCACGGCATACATCGATACCGTCCTGATCTGGCAGCATAATATCGAGAATAATATAGTCCGGCCGGAGCAACTCCATAATCTGAAGTCCATCCTCTCCAGTAGCAGCAACGGCGGCCTCATATCCATTTTTCATCAGAAAATCGCGTAAAATGCGGGAAATGTCATGTTCGTCTTCAATAATGAGAACTTTGCGTTTCGAGTTCATGGGATCACTCCAGTACATCCAGTTTTATAATGAAGGTTTATGAAAATAAGTAATGATTTAGGATGCATCGCCGAATGCATGGATTGGAATTAAAGTGTTTAACTTACACATGCTCCAGATCATCGATCGGTTCATGCTGTCTGGATTTCTGGTACTCTGCTGGAGACACGCCAAAATGCGCCCGAAACACCCGATGGAAATAGGAGTAGCTGGCAAAACCGCAGGATTCCGCAATATGCTCTAGTGTCATCTCGCTGTATTTCATACGCTCCAGTGCTGCATTCAGTCGGATTTCGATAGCATATTGGATCATGGTCTGATTATAGTGTTCCTTGAATAAACGCACGGCCCGCGAAAGACTGAGTCCGGCGTAACGGGCGGCTTCCTCCAATTTGAACGTAACCGTGGCATGTTCTTCGATAAAACGCTTCAGCTTAAGTGCCGAGGAGACGGCCCGGTCGGTCTGGATATTTTCCGTAATCGCCCGGTCAATGTACAGGCATAGCCCCCGCAGCAGAGCGTCCTTCAGCTCGGCATTTTCCTCCAGCGGGCCGCGACGTTTCTCCAGCAGCATGTTGCGCCACAGGCTAATCAGTTTGTCATCCAGCCCAATACGGCTTACCGTCGGACGTTGCTGGCGTTTCCACCACTTTTCAATCCAGTCGCCTTCACAGAAAAGATAGTAGTCCCCACTCGACAAGCGCCCTTCCTTGTGTGGCTCATCTACGACGAGGCGATAATCGTCTCCTGGTTTTAATAAAAGCAAATCACCGCTGGTCATGCGGAATTCCTCTTCCTGTACATATACTTTGCACGAGCCTTCTGTCTGCAAGCGGAACAGATAGGTGGCTAGCTCGCCTTTCATATTATGGGTGAATGCCTTGTAGTGATAGGAGTAGTCACAGATCAATACGGATGTGTCCAATGTGTCCACAGATGTACGTCCCCCAATCATTCGATCCTGTTGTATCACCGATTCATCATCCTGTCCGAGTGCAGTTAAACGGCTGAAATGATGGGACAATCCAGGATGGAAATAAAATTTGATCAGATAGTTCATGTTCTGACTATATTGTATATGTTCATTTTAGCCTGTTTTGCGTTAGGATGATACCAGATAGAGCAATGTAAGCAAATTTGAGAGCAGAGGAGTATCTGTCATGAAAAAATTGAACATTGGTTTGCAACTTTTTACACTTCGTGATGAAACTGCAGCAGATTTTCGTGGTACACTGCGCAAAGTGGCCGCCCTTGGATACGAAGGGGTTGAATTTGCCGGATATGGCGACATTCCAGCAGAGGAAATGAAAGCGCTACTAGATGAGCTAGGTCTAAAAGGTTTCAGTAGCCACGTGTCCCTTCATGCGATGCGCGAAGACCTGCAAAAACAAATCGATTACCTGAAAACCATTGGTGCACAATATATGATCTGTCCTTATCTGATGCCGGAAGATCGCCCGGACAATGCAGAAGGCTGGACAAAACTTTTCGATGAATTGCAACAATACGGAGCCGAAGCAGCGAAACAAGGTTTGATCTTTGGTTACCACAACCATGACTTTGAATTCCAAGGCCAAGTTGGGGATGCCAATGCTTTTGATGCGATGTTCGCTCAAACGACTCCAGAAGCTGTACAAGTGGAAATGGACGTATGTTGGGTACAGTTTGCTGGACAAAATCCAATCGAGTATATTAATAAATATGCGGGTCGTTTGCCGCTGCTTCACTTGAAAGATTTCAGCAAAGACGAGCAGGGTCAGATGAAAACACTGGAGCTGGGACAAGGTGAAGTGGATCTGCCAGCTGTAATTGAAAGCGCAACAAATGCAGGGGTAGAGTGGCTGATCGTGGAACAGGACGTATGTCAGAACCCTCCGCTTGAGAGCGTGGAGAACAGCCACAACTGGCTGAAACAAAACTACCTGAACCAGTTTTAAGAGTTAAACGACTCAACATAACATCTGACCGTGTCAAACATGAATCTAATTGTCAAAGGAGACTTTTGTACATGAGTAAAATTAAAGTTGCTGTATTCGGCTGTGGAGCCATCGCCCAGCGCAGACATATTCCAGAGTACGCTGCCAATGAGAACGTAGAACTTGTCGCATTTGCTGATCCGGTAGTGGAGCGTGCGCAGGAAATGGCTGAAATGTACGGCGGTAAAGCATATTCCAGTTACGAGGAATTGCTTGCAAACGAAACAACAGTAGAAGCGGTGAGCGTATGCACACCGAACTATCTGCATGCACCGATGACGATTGCCGCTGCTAATGCGGGCAAGCATGTGCTGGTTGAGAAACCGATGGCGGTTTCCACTGAAGAAGGCGAGCAGATGATTGAGGCGGCTAAGAAAAACGGCGTATATCTGATGGTAGGTCACAACCAACGTTTGATGCCTCCTCACGTGAAAGCCAAAGAAATTCTGGATTCCGGCCGATTGGGCAAAGTGCTGACCTTCCGTACTGCTTTTGGTCACCCGGGTCCGGAAGGCTGGAGTTTAGATGGAGCAGGTAGCTGGTTTTTCCGCAAAGAAGAAGCCATTATGGGCGCGATGGGTGACCTTGGCGTGCACAAATCCGACTTTATCCGTTATTTGCTGAACGACGAAGTATCCGAAGTAGCTGGTTTCATCAGCACGCTGCACAAAGAAGGCACGGATGTGGATGACAATGCGACATGTTTGTTACGCATGAAGAGCGGTGCAATCGGCACACTCGTAGCCAGCTGGACACAATACAGAGGCGGAGACAACAGCACCGTGCTGTGGTGTGAAAATGGCGTAATGAAGATCGGTACAGTGGAAGGTGACGAGGTTATCGTCGAGTTGACCAATGGTACGGTCGAAACGTACAAAGTTGGCGCGATGGCAACCAATGAAAAACAAGTACCAAGCGGCGTAATCGATGCATTCGTAGAATCCATCGTAACCAAGACGCCTCCATCCATCTCGGGTGAAGAGGGCTTGCGTTCCCTGCAAGTCATTCTGGCTGCGTTTGAATCCGAGAAAACAGGTCAGATCGTTAAGCTGTAACAGACTTAATGGGCTGTAATAGGCTATATTCAGGATAGACATTGCTATTGGTTAGCAATCATCAAATTTAGAGGACATTCTCCAGCGCAGTGTGCTGGTGGGTGTCCTTTTTATGTGAGTCATCGGTTCAGTTAGAGTGCAACTGTTAAGCACATTACGCGAGTTGATTTCATGTTCACATATGATGCAGACGGGATATGAATTTAATCCAAAGACATTCTCCAGTACCCTATACTAGAGAATGTCTTTTTTGTGAGTAATCTAGGGAGACATCGTATGTCCAAAATACCAGGACTGCGCTAACGATCCCAGATGAGCTTATTTGCACCGTTTTGGCGGTCTGAAAAATGTAACGATCACCAGCGACGTTATTTATTCAGAAAGGCCCCCAAAAGAGCAGATTTGAGGGTGAAATGAGAAAATAGCGTTTCCTGTGATCGTTAGATTTGAGAAGAGGCTAAAATAGGCGAAATAGCGTTATCTGTGGACCTATGTCAAGAAAGTAGACACTTACGCGACGGATTTGTCCGTAAATTTCTTCGCAAAACGAGCAGGGGAAAGATAACCTAGCGCCCCATGCATTCGCTTGCGGTTGTAATAGAACTCAATGTACTGGTAAATGGCGGTATAAGCCTCTTCTGGATTCTTAAAACGAGGGTTACAGTAAATGAGTTCCTTTTTCAAAATACTGTGCCAAGACTCGATACATGCGTTATCATAACAGTTTCCTCGGCGGCTCATACTGAGTTCCATACCATACGATTTCAGTTGCTCCACGTATTCTTTTGACGTATACTGCGAGCCACGATCGGAGTGATGGAGCAGTCCTGGAGCGGGGCATTTGGCCCGGTAAGCATCATTCAATGCATCGAGCACCAGGCTCGTTTCCATATGGTTGTACAGACGCCAGCCTACAATTTCACGCGTACACAAATCCAGAACACTGGCGAGATATAGCCGGCCTCCTCGGCAGGGAATGTAGGTGATATCGGTGACCCATGTGGTGTTCGGTTTGGACGTTTGAAATTGCTGGTTCAGCGTATTGGGTGCAATGGGATGATGATGGTTAGAATCCGTTGTTTGGACACGATACCGAGGACTATGCACGGAACGAAGATTCATTTGACGCATGTATATACTGACGGTACGGGAAGAGATGTTGTATCCTTCCCGATGGAGCGCATACGTAATTTTCGGACTTCCACACCGCTTCTGGTGGTCGTAGAAATGAAACCGAATACGCTTCATGATCTCAGCTCTCCGGTGCTGCTGTTTACTTGTTCGATCCATCCGCCATTTGTAATATCCGCTCCGTGACACATGTAACAGGGTGCACATCTTCTCCAAAGAAAACAGGGAGCGATGGTTTTCCACAAACTGAAATCTTAGTTCTTTGGTTTGCTGAAGATGTGCACTGCTTTTTTTACGATAGCCAGTTCCTCTTGCGTGTCCGCAAGGGTATGTTCTTTCTCTTGAAGTAACCGGCGCATTTCTTTAAGCTCTGCTTCCAGTTCTTTCACTCGATCTACGCTAGCTACGGGTTCATGTTTAAGTTCGCGATACTTGCCCATCCACTGGTGTAATGTACTTTTTGGAATGTTGAGTTCTTCTGCCAAGTCTCCGAGTGTCTTGGTTTGTTCTTGGATAAATTTTACCGTTTGTTTCTTGAATTCTTCATTGTATCGTTGCCGTTGTTCTCCCATATGGACACACCTCCGTTAGCCTTATTATCCTTCTGTCCGTTAACGGGTGTCCACTTTTTATTCTAGTTCCATGGTGATCGTTAGAATTTCATTCGCCTCAAATCTCGCTAAATAACGTTCCTGGTGATCGTTAGAGCTGAGAAGTATCGTCCTATGCCAGCCCTGTGGTTCAACAGACTGCTGCATACTGTGAAGTATGTTCTTTTGCACAAAGTAACATGTGTGTGTACGTGATATGTACTAGGTTTACTAGTGGCAATGGTGCCATAGAAACAGCACTGGTCACAGTGCGCAGTAACGAAGCACCAAAATAACAGCAACCAGTGACAGGACTCAGTAAGGATGCCCAGAGCAACGGCAGTCAGTAGCAGTACCTAGTCACGATAAAGCAACACCCGGTAGCGGGGCTTAACCACATTTTCACCAACGATCCGTTCCAATTCACTTTTATCGTTTCGCCAACTGGGTGGAAGAGGACGAAATGGTGTATAACTAGAGTAGAGTTATGTAAGGTAAGTAATTGTTACTCGTGGGTAATGAGCATCCATAGATGCTTATGAAGAGAAATATGGAGCATGTGAGGAATCGAATGAACGGAGGATGCGTTTATGAAAAAACAACATCTGTTTATCGGCGGTAAACATACCGAATCGGTAAAATATACAACACTTCAGGCGCCGTATTCCGGAGAAACGCTGGCAGAAGTGGCTTCGGCCTCGGCGGAGGAGACCGAAGCCGCCATTGCGGCGGCCGTGAAGGCACGTAAAGCGATGCGCCAGATGCCTGCACATCAGCGTGCAGACTTGCTGTACAAGCTGTCCGCCATGCTGGAGGAACGCAAAGAGGAGGCGGCCCGCATCGTTGCATTAGAGGCGGCAAAGCCGATCACGGCGGCAAGAGGCGAGATTGATCGTACAATCGAGACCTATCGGTTTGCTGCCGAAGAGGCAAAACGGTTGACCGGAGAGACCGTTCCGATGGATGCGGCAAAAGGCGGCGAAGGCCGCATTGGCTATACGATGCGGCAGCCGCTCGGGGTGATTGGGGCCATTACACCTTTCAATTTTCCGATGAATCTCGTTGCGCACAAAGTTGGACCCGCACTGGCAGCTGGAAATACCATCGTGCTTAAGCCTGCGGAGCAGACTCCGCTGTCTGCCTATTACATCGCAAACCTGCTCCAAGAGGCGGGATTGCCTGACGGAGCACTGAATGTGGTGAGCGGTGATGGTAAAACAATTGGCGATGTACTTGTGAGCCATCCGGATGTAGCTTATCTTACCTTTACAGGTAGCCCGGCCGTAGGAACAAACATCCGTAGCAACGCTGGACTGAAACGGGTTACGCTAGAGCTGGGCTCCAATGCAGCTGTCATTATAGACAAGGATGTTGATCTGGACAAGGTGATTCCGCGTAGCGTGACGGGAGCTTTCACATATCAGGGCCAGGTCTGCATTTCATTACAGCGTATCTATGTGCATCAGTCGATCGCCGAGCCATTTATTAAGCGCTTTGCCGAAGCTGCTGAACAGGTTGTGATTGGTGATCCGCTGAGCGAGGATACGGTTGTATCAGCACTCATTACATCTAAGGATGTGCAACGTACTCTGGACTGGATTGAAGAAGCGAAACAGGCAGGGGCAACCGTGGTCGCAGGTGGTGAGGCTGAAGGAGGCATATTGCGTCCAACCGTGCTTGCGAATGTGCCACGCGATGCAAAGGTTTCTTGTCAGGAAGTGTTTGCACCGATTGTTGTGATTAACACGGTTGATTCCGTAGAAGAAGGCATTCAGCATGTTAACAACTCTATGTATGGACTCCAAGCAGGAGTATTCACCAATGACATTCAAACGGCACTCCGAGCTGTGGACGACATTGAAGCGGGCGGCGTAATGATTAATGATATCCCGACATTCCGGGTAGATCATATGCCGTATGGCGGTGTGAAGCAAAGCGGCATCGGGCGCGAAGGTGTGAAATATGCAACGGAAGAAATGACGGAATTGAAGTTTGTCATGTTTAACAAAAATTAAGTGAGTTCATCGCTTTTGCTTTGCAATAAAGCGATCATATGATATTTTCGAAGATCCTGTATCCATCTCGTGGGTGCAGGATTTTTGCTTGTAATTCTATTTCACAAACGATCGACATCCGCTTGAAGTGGCATCAAAAAAACGATCATTTTTCTGCGCTGACTATAGGTTCACATTGGGTGAGAAGGGTATAAAATAGGTAACATCCTGCAAGCAACTGTCTGAAATCGTTGAATTTCATAGGACATGGATGCATGCATTTTCAACAGCGTTTTCAATTCTTTTGTATCTTTTAAATATATCGTAAGCAATACGGCGGGTGAACACACAGAGAACGCATAACAGGTAGGAGGTGAACTCATATGGCGTATTCTATGACCGAGGTATCGGGTATGTCAGGTGTGAGCCTGAGTGAGTTGAGCTATTATGCGGAGTTGGGGCTGCTGTCCCCTGCTTTTCGCGGACTGGATGAGGATATCTATTATGAAAAAAAAGAATTGCTGACATTGCAACAGATTTTGTTCTGCAAGGAAGCAGGGATAGCGGAGGAAGAGATCGGTTCTATGCTCAAGGAAGAACCGGTGGAAATCATCCGTGTCATGCGGCAACATCGTATCCGAATTTTGGAGGAAGCACTTCGCTTGCACGGTTTGATCCAAACACTGGATCGAACGGTTTCTTATTTGCAGGGGGAAGAAACGATGGAGGGGCACGACCTGTACCGTGGCTTCGCGCATAATACGCGTCATGCCAGATTGCCAGAAGCAGGTCAAACACAGCACTTGCCTGAGACCCTCCCGTCACGTGACTCGAAAACGGAGAAGATCGAGTTGAAATCCAAAGAGGATTTTTTGGACTCACAGACCCAAATCGATCAGGTTCATCTGGATTTGAAACAGGCGCTGGAGCTTGGACTTGATCCGGGAAGTCCGGCTGTGCAGCAAATTATTGGAAGACATCTTGAATGGATCAAAGGATATTACACACCTACGGCTGAGATTTATCGGGATTTGGCCAATCTGTACGTCGAGCACCGCGATTTTCGTAAAATGTATGATGGTTATCATCCAAGACTGGCAGAGTTTTTGCGAGAGGGAATGATCATTAAAGCGGCACAAGATCTATCCTGAGTGCATAAAGTAACATGGGCGGGCAAGATGATTGGTAAGAACATTGGTAAGAGCATTCGTAAGAACATAGCAACAAAAAGCGCAGACCTCCGGGAGGGCTGCGCTTTTTGTTCATACATATGGATATCACCGGGTGAGGACAGAGTCCTCTTGTTCACATGAATAGGAGATGAATCAGACAGTTTACAGTTGCTCGACGAGCAAGCTGACTGCTTTTTCCAGGAAGATACGATCCTCATCGTCAAAACGGTTTTTGATCGGACTGTCGATATCCAGCACGCCATATAATTGTCCGTCTTTGATAATCGGAACAACGATCTCACTGTTGGATGCAGCATCACAGGCGATATGGCCTGGAAAAGCATGCACATCATCGACAACGAGTGTGCGTCTCTCCGAAGCAGATGTGCCGCATACTCCGCGTCCAAGTGGAATACGGATGCAGGCAGGCAATCCCTGAAACGGTCCAAGGACCAGTTCTTTTCCATCATACAGATAGAATCCGACCCAGTTGGTGTCGGTTAAAAATACATTGAGCAGCGCAGCAGCGTTAGCCAGATTGGCAATCGCACTAGGTTCATCGCGGATCAGAGCACTTAACTGTCCCAGGACGGCGGTGTGCTGCTCGCTTCGTGTTCCTTCATAGGAAACAGCTTGAAACATGGTGAATCACCCTCCCGAGCAAAAATGGTACTTATTTTCAAGATAGTGCAGTAGATGCGGTTAGTCAAGCGGAATGATTTTGGAAAGAGATGACAGTACCTGGATTATACGCCTGTTTCTCCGCTTCTTTCGCGGGGTAATTACTTAGCAACCAAGAAGGGCTACAACCCGGGAAGGAGCTTAGCTTATGCATGCAGAAGTACAGAATCTATTCGTACGAATTCATCTTCTATATTTTGCCCAAAATCAGGATTTAAACGTAAGCGACGCGTTGCCTTTGTTAGAAGAGCGAGGATATCGCGTGGGCGAACGTGAGATCAAGCAGGAGCTTGAACACCTGACGCAAGAGAACTTCCTGACTGCCCACGGAGACCAGTGGAGCCTGACCGGGACAGGCATTGAGGAGTATAAGGAAATTGTTGCTGTGCTTGGACGGGTGAGCGAAGAATTGTTGCCTGACAGCAAGAAGGCCTCTCCGGCTTAAAACTGTTGCAGATCAGGTTTTGCGAGTAACTGAGCAAATAAAGATTGTTTCTCGGCATAGAACAGGACAACCTGTGCTGGTGGATTCATAGGTAGATCAGGACCGGGAGCGGATGCGCCCGGTTTTTTGATATGATCAGAGGAGTGAACAGTTGCCAATTGGTGCAGGTTATGGTTAGATGGCTAATGAATCTTATGGTCTGCAAGAGAAGGATCGGATCGGAGTGTCAAGTGATGTATAAATGTAAAGGAAGAATCCCGGAACTGGAGACGCCGCGGTTACGCTTGCGCAAAATGCGCCGTAAGGATGCTGCGCAGATGTTCGTGCACTGGTCCGACCGGGAGGTTACACGGTATATGAATCTCGCGCCCATGATTGGGACAAGCGAGGCGGCCGATATGATCGGGCTGCTGAACCATATGGCAGGGGAAGAGGACGCCATCCGGTGGGGCATTGAACTGAAAGCTACAGGCAAGCTTATCGGTAGTTGCGGATTCAACACCTGGCAGCTGGAAGGGGCGTTTCGCGGTGAGATCGGATATGAGCTGGGCCGAGAGTATTGGCGTTACGGCTATATGTCTGAGGCGTTCACGGCGCTTTTGCCCTTTGGTTATGAGACGATGGGATTGAACCGGATTGAAGCACTTGTGGACCCGCGTAACGCAGCCTCAGGAACTTTCCTGACAAGCCAGGGATTTACAAGAGAGGGCCTGCTTCGCCAGGTACAGCATACGTCTACGGGATATAAGGATATGGTGATGTACTCGCTATTATATGATGAATTCCTCCGAAACAAGAGAAGGTAGTGGCAAGAAAGGTAGGAAAAGATACTTAATTTATTTTGAGATTACACATTAACGAAGAAACAGAACAAAGCTGGAGAAGTGGAACGTTCACCTTTATCACCGGATTTCTCCTTATAGAAAAGAGATGAAAAAATCTGGGGATAACTGTGATCGAAAGCTTGTTCTGTTTTGGAGCAGAAAGTAAAATCAACTGTTAATTATGTATAAGATTAAAGAGAGAAGGGTTTGTGTGAATACAACAGGAGGTTTGAAGCGCAGTTTCATTCTTGCGGGCTTGTTGCTGGCGACGTTTCTGTCCGCGATTGAAGGCACGGTGATCGGTCCGGCGGGTCCAACGATTGTCAGCGAATTGGGGAGCGTGCAGCTGCTCAGCTGGATTTTTACGGCGTACCTGCTCACGATGGCAGTCAGCACCCCGATTTTCGGCAAAATCAGTGACATATACGGACGTAAACCCGTGTTTCTCATCGGCTGTGCCTTGTTTTTGCTAGGCTCACTCTTATGCTGTCTTTCACAGAATATGGAGCAACTGATTATCTACCGTGCCATTCAGGGGATTGGGGCAGGCGCTGTAGTACCGGTTACATTTACAATTATCGGAGATATTTATCGCATAGAAGAGCGTGGCAAAATCCAGGGCTGGATCAGCTCGGTATGGGGCATTTCGTCTCTCGTCGGGCCGTTGCTCGGGGGTTATTTCGTGGACAACCTCGGATGGCAATGGATTTTCGGATTTAATGTGCCCTTTGGCTTGCTCGCCATGTGGTTTGTATTCCGTTATCTCAAAGAGGACATTTCACCACGTACCGCTAAAATTGATTATGTTGGTGCACTCACCTTCACCGTTGGTATTACCGCTATGCTTTTTGTATTGTCGGCAGGTGGGCAGTATTACGCGTGGAGTTCTCCATTGATTGTGGGACTGAGCGTGGTCGCTGTTTTGTTTCTTATCTTGTTTTTTGTGGTGGAAAAAAGAGCCCAAGCCCCGATGGTTCCACTTCATCTGTTCCGTATCCGGGACATCCGGGTGGCGAATATCGCCGGCCTGCTGACCAGTACCTTGATGATCGGCTTAACCAGCTATCTGCCGCTCTGGGTGCAGGGCGTACGTGGAGGAAATGCAACCGAGTCCGGTTTGCTGCTCGCGCCCATGTCGGTTGGCTGGCTAATCGGTAGCGTGCTGGCAGGCCGATTGTTGCTCAAGATTGGATCACGGCTGACCAGCTTAATCGGACTTACCGGGATCGCCATTGGTTCAGGTGGACTGTTCTTAGTTGGCGGAACCTCGCCACAAGCCGTATTGTTTATTCTGACCTTTATTTATGGTCTAGGGTTCGGGTTTGCCTTTACGATCTTCACGATTATCGCGCAGTCGTCTGTAGGGTACAAAGAACGCGGTTCTTCAACGGCACTGCATACGTTCATGCGTACACTTGGTCAAACGATTGGGGCGGCGGCATTTGGAACATGGCTGAATTTCCGTATCTCGACACTGTCGAGTGAACAAAATTTAGCGGCATCAGGTATATCGGAGAAGGATCTGAATGAGCTGCTTGCACCGCATACGGATGTTGCGTTATCGGACGAGAAGTGGGCGTTGCTACGCAGTGTGCTGGAGGGTAGCTTGCACTCCTTGTTTGTCATCATGTTTGTTATTGCGATCGTTTCATGGGTCACTACGCTGGCCTTGCGCAAAAGGCTAATTGTTCCTGAGGATGCAGATGCCCCGCCGCAAGTGGAGGCTATGCAGAAGTAACGGCCATGCCGGGAGAAAGAACGGAAATGCACCGCAAAACAATGGAATTCAAGGATCGAAGCATATCTTTGCTATGTCCTAAAAAAAGCAGCTGAACATCAGCTGCTTTTTATATTTCCATGGGTTTGGTATGATGAACTGGAAAAAGGAGGATGATGTGACTTGAGTAACCCGAAGTGGCTAGCCCTGCATTCCGTTTCTTTTCCTGTCCGTATCTTCTCCGCATTGCTGACCTGTATTTCAATGTCTCTTATTACAGTTCTCAACGAATACGTGCCTGTATCTGAGCGAATGGATAATACGTACTATACTCCGTTCTGGTCTTCATTAGTTATTACCGTGTTGATCTATCTGGCCATAGTCATTTTTCTCATGCTTCCATTGTCACTCTTTGCGGATGCGGTATCGATATCTGTGGTGCAACGAACTAGAGGGAGAATCCATCCGGTTGTATCTGTAGTGATTGGTTATGTTCTTTTAGCAGGATTAAGCGGTGTTCTGTTCTCTCTTTTTGTGTTTCGGGGGAATACGTTTCTTTATATGGACGCCATTCGCCAGATTTGTATCATGACCCTGATCTTTCTGATCTGGCAATATATTTTAAGAGCAGGATCTTACTGGCTACAACACAATAAACAAGCAAAAACCGGATGAGCCTTGGTCAGGCCCTCCGGTTTTTGCATCTCTACCACTCTGCTCAAGTTATCCAGCGTAAACCTGGTTGTCTAACTCGGATGAGGTGCACGTACGCATCTAGCTGCTCGCTGACAGACTTTCTGCTCCATGGGCCAGTCTGCCCAGAAGCTCGGACAGCAGTTCTTTGTCTTCTTCGCTTAGACCGCTGACTGCACGATCAATCTTGACCGCATATCCTGGATAGATGTCATCCATCGTGCGCTGGCCTTCTTCTGTCAGTTCCACAAAAATGATTCGTCTGTCTTGCGGACAATGTTTGCGGCGTAGAAGTCCTTTTTGCTCCAGCTTGTCAATGACATAGGTAACGTTCCCACTCTGCAACAGCAGTTGAGCTCCTACCTGCTGGATGGGTTGTGCTCCTTTCATATATAACACTTCGAGCACTCCATAGGCAGTCGGATTAAAACCATGTACTTTACTTCCAGATACAGCGTGTTCATTCACACTTTTGAACGTATGGGCCAAGGTGCGGTACAGATGAAGTGAACGTTCTGTCCCGATCTCTTGTAATTCCAGCATGCTGATCCCGCCTTTCAGTGTATTTATATAAGTTGACGTGATATATGAAGGTTCTCTTTGCTGTATAAGTTTGAACTAAGGTTAATTTACCCGTGCATAAAGTTAAACTTATACAATGCGTTTAGTAAAAGATCAGATCAACTTATATGAGTTGGATCATTATATCGATTGACGAATCAGAGGATCGTCATATGTTCATTGTAGACCTCAATTTGGCCGAAAAACATGCGATATGTCACAAGATTTGCATTTTTAGCATTTAAAATTTGATCATTTGTCACGATTTTGCGTACATATTTTAGATTGGAGCAATGAAATGGATTAGAGTGCAGGATACCAGGAAAATGAAAAATCATCCTGTGGATGTTCCTTTATCTCCGACTTGGGCAGGAGGTTCTGACTCAACCTCTTTTATATAATCATTTTCATATTAAACATTCGGAAAATGATGGAGGAGAAACGGGATGACAACAAAAAACGCTTTAGCGGGAAAAAGTGCACTGAAACAAAATCGTGCTTTTGTAACATTGATGGTGTCTCAGGCGATATCCAACTTGGGGGATTGGCTGCATCTGTTGGCCATTTTCACTCTGGTTGGGCTTCGCTGGAATGCAACGCCGTGGGAGATTACGTTTGTGATGTTGTCTGCGGCATTGCCGATGCTTCTCACAGGGCCATTTGCGGGTGCGCTGGCAGATCGGTTGAACCGTAAATGGTTGATGGTTACCGCCGACGGAGCAAGAATTATCATTGTGGGTGCGTTTATTTTCGCGAATCAGATATGGCAAATTTACGTATTGCTTATTCTTAAATCTCTATTTGATGTCATGTTCTCACCCGCGAAGAACGGCAAATTAAAAGAAATTGTGCCAGATCACCAGCTTGCTCAAGCGGTTTCCATTAGCTCGGTGATTGAACAGATGTCCAAAATTATCGGCCCGGCGTTGGGCGGATTACTCGTAGCCGGGTTCGGGATCACGTGGTGTTTTGTGTTAGATGCGTCATCGTTTCTGATCTCTGGCATTATTTTATTGTGGATTCCCGGACATCGGGTGATCCAACGAGTGAATTCCGACGTAACAGGAGTAGAGGAAGAGACAGCAGGATCGATTCAAGTCAAACAATCCTTTTGGAAAGAAACACTTGAGGGCATCCGTATGCTAGCTTGTCTGCCTCATGTCGGAACGTCACTTTTTTTACTAGCATCCGCGATTTTGTTTCTGCAATTTGCCGATTCACAAACGGTTGTTTTATTCAGGCAACTTCCCGGTATTTCCGGCGATCTGCTTGGATGGTGTGTCGCGGCAAGTGGTGTCGGAACGTTAATTGCGGCGATGAGTGTCCGGAAATGGAAAACAGCAAGCCATGGCTTAAAAATGGGGCTGGGAACTGCTGTGACAGGCCTTGTAATCGGGACGGCTGGTATAGTCGTTGTCGTATGGCCTTCTGCAGGAATGGGTGCGCATTTGCTTCTTATTTCGCTGTTTGCCTTGGCCGGTGTTGGCATTGGATTTGCTGTCGTACCTTTTCAGATTCTGTTGCAAGAACAGACTCCTGAGCCGATGACAGGCAGGGTATTCGGTACTGTAGGCAGTGTGATGACAACGAGCAACATTCTTGGTCCTGTGGCTGGCGGGTTATTAGTGACTTCGTTTGGTGTTGTGCCTGCGTTTGTAAGTTCAGGTGTGCTGCTGACACTACTCGGTCTACTGTATTTGTTGAAGCCAAGAGCGAAGTGTGCAGAAGATCTGGAGGCAGTTCTTCCGGCGAAGTCTGTGGCAACCGGAGAAGGATCGTAAGGTGTTTTAGAGAGATAATCGCCCAGCATGAAGGCGGAAATTAATTTAATTTTAAAATGTTTTTACTGAAAAATCGTTTGAGGAAACGCCTTCATGTTTAATGAGGAACAGGCAAAAGTCCCTGTATACTAATTAATCCTAGGGGAAAACTCATATGCCTTGTCCCACCAACGCTAACGCGGAAAGGGGGTGAAGTTACTTGAACTTAATAGGGAAATTACCCAGATCGATCACTCGTCTGGCAAGCATTCCGTTAGCCATTCTGGCCGGAACGTTGGTTATGGGCATCGGTTCGTCGCATGTATATGCGGATGATGCTCAGAATCAGGCGGGTTCAAGTAAACCGTCCAGCGGATTGTCATTGAACCTGCTCTCACGCGATGCAGATGGCAGCCTTGATCTGACTCCATCGATATCGGTATCCACACCACTACTCGATGTAGAAGTTCCTTCGATCCAAACGAATGCATCTACCGGCAAGCTAAGTGTATCTGAGTTGAAGGTCGATACACCGCTTGGATCGGCAGGAACATCGCAGATTGGCATCGATGCGAAGCAAGGGACGGTGGATCTTCCTTCTGTACAAGCAGACACACCTGTCATTCAAGCAGATGTGTCCAGCAGTCAGGTTGATCTCCAAGGGGGAACAGCTTCCTTGCCGGGGATTAAAGCCGAGGTTCCCGAGGTTATCCAAGCAGAGACGTCTGCTGTACAAACAGACCTGCGGCAAGGCAAGGTTAAACTTCCTTCCGTGAAAGTTGATGTTCCTGAAGTTACATCGGTGGATGTCAGGGTATCAGGTGTAGATCTGAGCGAAGGCAAGGTACAGCTTCCAAAGGTGAAAGCAAATGTGCCTGCTACTGGTGTATCAACAGAAGTTGATTCTGGTAAAGGAAAGATTGAACTTCCGGTTGTGAAACCGGAGCAGCCTGTAGATACTTCAGATCAGCCTAGTAAGGCAGTCGATCTACCTTCGTCTCAGGGCAAGCTGAGTGGACAAAACACGGCACAAGATGAAATACAGGTTACAGGTCAGGTTATGGATCGTGAGATCAATCCGGATTCGGTAACCGAGCCTGCTGTTTCTCAGGCTGTGCCTGTGAAGCAAGATGGTCTGAAACAACGTGCGAAGGAAACAAATTCAAACGTATCTTTACTGGATAATGAATGGTTGGGGATGAACCCATCCTTTGGTAAATCAACAGCGGAGAAGCAAGGTCAAGGGAATCTGAATGCGGATCAGGCAATACCTGAGAAGCAGGATGAAGCCTCTGTACCATGGCAACCACGGGCAGAACGACCTGCTAACTGGTCTGTTATGGCAATAGCTCCTTCTGCAACGAGTACCTCTACAGGTACAAGCACCGGTTCGTCCGGTGTGACGGGGGGCGGAGCATCCGTTCCAGCTGTAGCACTGCCTTTAGCTTTAACAAGTCCGGTGATGCCGGGTTATGGTTTTGCTTTTAAGATGGAACGCTTGGATGGTTTCAGCCAGTGGTCACAAGCACCACCAGGTCAGCCGCCGAAATATACCTCTTTCTCATAAACAACAATGGCGTTAATTCAACCAAAAATGAGAAGGAGTGTATATTATCATGAAAAAAGTGAATCGTTGGGTAAAATTGTCGGTATTGTCGGGTACGTTGGTAGCTGGATTGCTGGGAGCTTCACAGGCAACCTATGCAGATAGCTATAACAGCAACAGCAACGGTAATTTGGATCTGAATGCAGGTCTGCGTCTGGAACTGGGATCATTGTTGTCAGGACAACGTGACGCTGGTTACGGGAATACTGGCAACTATGGGGGTACCTCTAGCGCAAGCGGTGCATTGAATCTGGATCTGGGGCTAAACGCCGGTGTATCCGCCGAGAACACGAACCGTTACAATAACGAATCTACGGACGTTACGAGCGAGCAAAGTAGCTCTGGCAAACTGGGCCTCGGTCTGAATGCCAATGTGTCTGGAGAAGCAGCAACGATGAACGAGTATTCACGAGATGGTCAGGCACGCAACAGCAACACGAACAGCAGCTATGCTAGTGAAAGTCGAGGCAAGCTCGATCTGGGTCTGAACGCGAAAGCGGAAGGGGAGAGTGCAACATGGGCTCAATCCGAACGTAGCAGTAACGTGAACGACCGTGAGCGTACCGCAAGCAGCAGCTATGCGAGCGAAAGCCGTGGCATGCTCGATCTGGGTCTGAACGCGAAAGCGGAAGGAGAGAGTGCAACAATGGCTCAATCCGAACGTAGCAGTAACGTGAACGACCGTGAGCGTACCGCAAGCAGCAGCTATGCGAGCGAAAGCCGTGGCAAGCTCGATCTGGGACTGAACGCGAAAGCGGAAGTAGAGAGTGCAACAATGGCTCAATCCGAACGTAGCAGTAACGTGAACGACCGTGAGCGTACCGCAAGCAGCAGCTATGCGAGCGAAAGCCGTGGCATGCTCGATCTGGGTCTGAACGCGAAAGCGAAAGGAGAGAGTGCAACGATGGCTCAATCCGAACGCAGCAGTAACGTACACGACCATGAGCGTACCGCAAGCAACAGCTATGCCAGCGAAAGCCGTGGCATGCTGGATCTCGGTCTGAACGCGAAAGCGGAAGGAGAGAGTGCAACAATGGCTCAATCCGAACGTAACAGTAACGTGAACGACCGTGAGCGTACCGCAAGCAGCAGCTATGCGAGCGAAAGCCGTGGCATGCTCGATCTGGGTCTGAACGCGAAAGCGAAAGGCGAGAGTGCAACATTGGCTCAATCCGAACGTAACAGTAACGTGAACGACCGTGAGCGTACCGCAAGCAGCAGCTATGCGAGCGAAAGCCGTGGCATGCTGGATCTCGGTCTGAACGCGAAAGCGGAAGGCGAGAGTGCAACAATGGCTCAATCCGAACGTAGCAGTAACGTGAACGACCGTGAGCATACCGCAAGCAGTAGCTATGCGAGCGAAAGCCGTGGCATGCTCGATCTGGGTCTGAACGCGAAAGCGAAAGGAGAGAGTGCAACAATGGCTCAATCCGAACGTAACAGTAACGTGAACGACCGTGAGCGTACCGCAAGCAGCTATGCCAGCGAAAGTCGAGGCATGCTGGATCTGGGTCTGAACGCTAATGCGGATGCAGAAAGCGAAACGATGACCATGGTGGAAAACAATCGATAATATGAGTTTTCACTTTAATATGAAGAAGCAGAGGCTCCGAACCCCTGCTTCTTTTTTTATATTCAACCAAATACAATGGGTGAATCATGGAGTTATTGTTATAACAGTTGAATAGTATAATTATAGGAGGAATCTAAGTGAGTAGGGTGAGAGAGATGGAACGAAAAGTAACGAAGTTTGGTAACAGCCTTGGAATAACGATGACAGAAGCATTCAAGCAAATTGGACTTGAACAAGGAGACATGGTTCAGGTAGAGGTCGACCAAACGAGCGGAGAAATTATCATTAAAAAGTCGGTCAAGGTAAATTTGCCTAACGGAATAAGTAATGATTTTATGGATACGTTAGCTTCTGTTATGGATGAGTATGATCAAACTTTGAAAGGTCTTAAAGACAGATGAGTCTCATTCGTTATTCAAATATTCAAGAAGTAATTGCGATTAATGTTGCGATGATCAAACGGTATAGCCCGGGAGAGCAGATTAGTGTAAAAGATTCTAATCTGCTTGAATCTGCTGTTCTTAGACGGCAATCATCTGCTTTTGGTGACGAAGCGTATCCGACAGTCTATGAGAAGGCGGCTGCAATTTTTCAGTCATTAGGCCAAAACCATCCTTTTCATAATGCGAATAAACGAACAGCCTTTACTGCATTAGTCATGTTTCTACGTTACAGTCATATTTACTTTAAAATGGAACAGACCTTAGCTGAGGATTTTACGGTTGATATGGTCAACCCCATATTCATTTGAAGATCTTACTTCGATGATTCAAACTCACTGTTGGTCTGAGGAGAGAACATAATAGGGATCAAAGAATGCATGAGCAATAAATCATGGAGTTTTAATGGTTTATTGTTTTTATTTGCCTACTTTTTGCTCAATTTGATCAAACATGATACTCCAAACTCATTTACAATATAAATAGTTCATCACGTATAAAAAGGACAAGAACAGGAGTGTTAAGCCATGCAGCACGCATCGCAGGAAGAAACAGCTTTACCTAATTCTATCCTGAACGTACATATTCGCGAAGCTGGTTACGCGCCAGGGCAGTCTACGATCCGGAATATTCGGATGCACGTGGCGCCGGGAGAGTTGGTCGGGATTATCGGGCCCAATGGTGCAGGTAAAAGTACAACCATCAAGACATTGCTTGGCCTGCTGGAGCATGCCGACTATGATGTAACCATCGGTGGGGAAGGGCGTTACGCCTACATTCCCGAACAGCCTGTTTTTTACGAGTATATGACCTTGTGGGAACATCTTGATCTGGCTGCTGCAGCGTATGAAATAGAAGAAGAGGTTTTTGTTGCGAGAGCGGAGGAATTGTTAGTCCGTTTTGGTATGGATCATGTCCGTAATGATCTGCCAGCGAGTTTCTCGAAGGGCATGCGTCAGAAAATGATGCTCATGATCGGATTTCTCTCCTCACCGGATATCTATATTGTGGACGAGCCATTTATCGGTTTAGATCCGCGTGCAACAAAGGATTTTCTGAAATTGCTTGATGATGAGCGCCGCCGCGGGGCGGGCGTGTTAATGTCTACACATGTGCTCGATACGGCTGAACGGATCTGCGACCGCTTCATTCTGATTGCTGCCGGCAGGTCGGCTGCGGAAGGAACGTTGAATGAGATCCGTGCCGCGGCGGGAATGCCGGAAGCATCTTTGTTTGATTGTTTTGACACGTTAACATCGGATTGAAGAAAGGAGAAGCCTGATGGTAGAGCCCAAACGTTATACCCCGCATCTTCTATACCAGAGAAGACAGAGAGAGCATCTTCGGGAGCAGTGGCGCAATTTCAAACTTGTGGTGGACTGGACAGTCTGGCTGTATCTGCTGATTCCGGGTCTGCTATATTTTATCGGCTGGTACACGAGTTTGTGGACGAAAGCACTGCCAGCATGGGCAACAAGTGTGCCCTTACCTTTGCTTACGGGGATTATCGAACTGATCATCTTGACAGGTGGAGTTCTGCTTTTTATCGAAGAAGCGGATGTATTGTTCCTGAAATCGAGAAGGGTATGGATGCGAACACTGATGATGCGAGGGCTTGTGCGGGTGACGGTGTTACAACTTGGAAAAATGATACTTATTACTGCACTTGTTGCACCACTGCTCGCTCATGTGTATGAAATGTCTCTTTTACAGATCGTGCTAACAAGTATCTGGTTGGGAACCGTAGCGTCGCTTCAAGTCATTGCTATACATATAATTAAAGTTCGATATACGGGATGGCGGCGCTGGCTCTCATTGACCTCGCTTGTGATCGCCATGGGATGGATGATTGTTCGCACATCGGCTTGGATGTCAGGGGACATGTATACGTGGAAAATCATGCTCAGTATTGCCGCCGTTTTGCTACTGCTCATTACGATGATCCAGATGAGATTACGTATGAAAGGTACGTTTGAAGGCGATGTGCGCGAGGATTTGAGAAGCAGGCTCAGGTTGACTGCACTGATGTTAAGTCAGGCTGTGAGGAAGCCGAAGTCTCCGCAGACACGAACAATCGTTTTTCGTAAACCTCGTAAATTATTCCGTAAACGTTCCATTCCAAATCGGACGGCAGAGATCGCTTTCAAAGCATTCTTTCGTAATTCCGAGACGTTGAAATTGTTTCTGCAACTAGGTGGGTTGTCTATCGCAGCGGTAGCTTTACCGCCGTTCCCGGTCAATGTCATTGTGTGTGGATTACTGGTGATTATGCTCACCGTGATGTTGTACCGTGCATGGGATGTACTGGCAACCTCGGAGTATGTTCAGCTTGTCACGTATGATTCTGCTGCGCTGCATGAGGCAGGCTCCATCATGGTGCGTATGTTACTGCTCCCGCTTATTGCGCTGATGGGGTATATCATGGGAGTGTTCTGGCTGGGCTGGCTTTCCGGTTTTCTGACGGCTGCATGCACAGTGGCATTGGGCTATGGTTCAGTGTCCGTTGCAGGCTTGATCAGACAGACTCGTTCATAGTTTGTTTTTGCATCACGATGAGTGAAAGGAATTTGCTATCCGGGGCGCATATCACTTGGTTGAACTGCCCATGCTATAGATGAAAAGTTAAGTGAAGCATGTGGAATTAGGGCGTCCTGTTTATGTATCTCTGGATTCATGGATGTCTTGATTTTCAATAGGTTTCACAGACTGGAGATAGAAATATCTATAGTGAGGAGGAGTAGATCATGATGGATAACGGTGAGCTTCAAGTGCATTTTTCCGATCCTTCGGCACTGCTTGAGGCAAAAGCAACCTTGGAGGAATTAGGCTATAAGCCATATCAATCTACACCACTTGAATTATATATTCCGACGGATCGTCAGGACCCGCAATCCGCAGTAGAGATCGTGCAATCACATGGAGGGAGTGCGGTGTTCGCTTCTTCAGTAGATCAACTGGATCAGTTCCAAAGCGTATCCATTCCGGCACATCTAGTGAATGAGGACTGGAACGAAAGCTATGCACGCGGTGGGAGCCAGGCGGTAAATCACGGTCAGAACGTTGAACAAAGTGTAGACCAGGGCGAGCATAATTATAGTGATGACCCGGTTTACGATGATTCGGCAGATGGATTTTCCGGTAGCGTTAAAGCCTGAGGATAGAACTACGAAACAGGAGAAACAGGGAAAACCAGACACGGCGCTAAAGATTAGAATTAAAGTGGCCACAACAGCAACACTTGTTGCCATTAACAACTCTAATAACGTGACAACACCAGTCCCAACACCAGTCCCAAGAACAGTACAAGAAACAGTACAAGAAACAGTACAAGAAACAGTACAAGAAACAGTACCAATTGCAGTTCTGCACCAATGTACTAGTCCGCAACTATGTTGCATTAAACGGCAAGGTGTATCTGGAACACTAATTAGAGCTGTAAAGAAGAGTTAAAACAAAACAAAGGGCACTCCGGTCATGGACAACGACATAGGGGGTGCCTTTTGCTTTGCGCAAACGTATGGTGTAGTAACTTTTATAGTGCCTCATCGGCCAGTGCTGTACCTGATTATTTTCTAACGATCACAGAGAACGCTATTTGGTCGATTTAGAGGTGTTTGAAAATCTAACGATCTCCAGAGACGTTATTTTAATAGAAATAGCTCATTTCAAGCTGGAAAGGCCTGTTTTGAGCCAAATAGCGTTCCTGGTGATCGTTAGAATTTGAAGAGGGTCAATATTCATGAAATAAGGTTTGTGGTGATCATTAGCGTTTAACGTATTACCTAGGCATTAACATGTTTGTACTCCGCGGCATGCATGCCCGCAGTATAGCCTGTAGAGAAAGCGGCGGTGATATTGTAACCTCCGGTGTAACCGTGAATATCGAGCACCTCGCCGCAAAAGAATAGTCCGGGCAGCAGCTTGGATTCCATCGTTTTGGGGTATATTTCCTTTAAGTGAACCCCACCTCCGGTAACAAAGGCTTCTTTAAGTGATCTTGTGCCGTCTACTCGGAAAGTGAAGGATTTCATCAATTCGCATAGATGGTTTAACATCCCTTTTGGAAAATGGTGAAATGTCAGATCGTCCCCGATCTCCGCTCGTTTCATCAATAGTGGAATCAGACGTTCAGGCACCCATGTTTTCAAAATATTTTTGACAGCCTTGCGTGACTCCTGCTCTAGGCCTTGCTTCACTTGTGCTTCCAGCGCAGCAGGGGTAAAGTCAGGGAAGAGATCGATGCTCATGGTGACCTGTGTATTCCCTGATTTCATCTGAACCTTGCGAATAAACTGACTGCAACGCAGGGCAACCGGGCCAGATACGCCAAAATGGGTGAAGATCATATCTCCGCGGTGAGAAATGACGGTTTTTCCTTTGGCATCCAGTACGGATAGCGCGATGTCACGCAGAGACAAGCCCTGCAATTCCTTGGACTGAATCCAGCTCTCCCCGGATACGATCGGCACCTCGGTTGGATACAATTCTGTGATGGTATGACCAGCTGCCTCTGCCCAAGGGTATCCGTCACCTGTGGAACCGGTTTGCGGCACAGATTTGCCGCCTGTTGCAATAATAACGGAGCGGCCGTGAATGATTTTGCCTGAAGCGAGCTTAACGCCCTGCACTTGCTGACCGTTATGAATAAGCTCTTTAACAGGTTCTTTCGTACGGATCTCGACACCAAGAGAAACAATTTTCCCGACAAGTGCATCAACAACCGTCTTGGCTTTGTCCGTGACGGGGAACATTCTTCCGTTATCTTCTTCTTTCAAGGCAATGCCGAGATTTTCAAAAAAACGCATGATACCCTGGTTGTCCAGATTTTGAAACGAGCTGTATAAAAAACGTCCATTACCCGGAATATGTCGAATAAGCTCATCCGTTTCTTTGGCATTGGTTACATTGCAGCGTCCTCCGCCGGAAATGCCCAGTTTGCGGCCTAATTGATCTCCTTTGTCCAGCAAAAGTACAGATGCTCCGTGCTCGGCAGCTGCCACACAAGCCATCAGACCTGCGGAACCACCGCCTATTACGATAACGTCATACATTTATGATTACCTTCTTTTTGATTGATTTTGTCTTTTTTTTTATAGACAATGTCTGTTACTGCCTTTTTCTGAAATCAGACAGGGTGATTCGATGTTCTATTATGCAGCCTAAAGGGATATATTGTAATATGCTGTCGCCTATGTTTTAATCAGAATTAAATGAGGGAATGTACAGGCAGAGGAGGAGATGACGTTGTGGTTGCGTTAAAGGACATTCTTTTACAAGTACTGCTGGCCGGATCGGCAGTATTCCTGATTCCCTTATTTTATTTGGGTCTCTCCAAACAACAGGTTATGCGAATGGATCATGCAGATCAAGTCAATTTCAGCTTTGCGGCAACAAGTATCATTAGTATGCTGCTCTGTTTACTTTTTGCATTATCCGTAGGTTCCGAGACCGTTCCTATATCCCTGAGTATTATCCCGGTTACTCTTGCGATTCTATATTGTAAAACCCACATAGGCGCTGCCTTGTCTATTCTACATATTCTCTTCTATTTTCTGTTAGCACATCCCTATGATCTGTACGGATTTCTTCTTCATACGGGAATACTTCTCTATCCTATTGTATGGTTGTCTGCCAAACGATTCAAGCATAATACATGTTCCCGCAAAATGAATACGGTCATCGCGCTGATTACCGCTGAACTGGCTGTCGCGAGTCTGTTATGGATGGTTTATGTCTATCCTGATACGACATATTCCAAGCTTTATCTGATTTTATCGGCACTTGGATATATGGCAGGTGCACTGGCTGCTGGGAGCATGAGTCAGCTGTGGCTGGATCGGATGGGACGTTATCGGGGAATGGAACAGCAACTATCTGAAGTGCATCACCATTACATGAGTGAAACAGAGAAACTGCACCAGATTCTGAATGCAGTACCTCTTTCTATAGCCACGGTAGATGTCGAAGGCAAAGTTGTGTTTGTAAACGAACTGATGAAACAAACGGCAAAAGAACAGCTTCCATGCACATCGGCACATAACTTGATTGGGCAACACGCCAGTCAATTTGTTGAGCATGAACAGGCAGATAAGATGGAACAAAGCATCCAGCAAGCCGTTGTCCATGGTGAAGTAAGTGTGCTGACGGTGCGATACGGCTCGCATGTATTTCTGTCCCGGACAGTGCCAATCTATGCTTATGCTGCGAAAGGCTCGAAGGAAGTATCTGGAGCTATGCTCATTATTCAGGATGTTACCGAGCTTGAGATGTTACGTAACGAACTTGATAATGTGGATCGTCTAAGCTTGGTGGGACAGATGGCGGCAAGCATTACACATGAGGTGCGCAACCCGATGGCTGTGGTGCGAGGGTTTCTTCAGTTAATGCAGGAAAAGAGTCCGGATTCCCTGAATCATTATTATCGGATCGTGATGGAGGAACTGGACAGAGCCAACAGTATCATCAATGATTTTCTGTCCCTGGCTCAGAACCGTATTGCCGAAAAAGAAGAATCACAATTACACGACATTATTCATGAACTCAGTCCTTTGCTATGGGCAGATGCCAATCTGCGAGGTCAGAGCATCGAACTGATGCTGGCCCATAACGTACCGAAGCTGCATCTGAATGCGAAAGAAATCAAACAAGTCGTACTGAATCTGGCTCGTAACGGAATGGAAGCCATGACCGAAAAAGGTGTGCTTACCTTGGAAACCCGTTTGGTCGATGACAGGGTGGAGCTGTGTGTGCACGATACGGGGCCAGGAATACCGCCGGTAAAGCAGGAAAAGCTGTTCGAACCGTTCTATACAACCAAAGCAAAAGGAACCGGACTGGGACTATCCATGTGTTTAAGCATTGTCGAGCGCCATAACGGCACAATTACCGTTGAGTCCGAAGAAGGTCATGGAACAACCTTTAAGGTGGCCTTCCAGAGTTAGCGTGTCAGCATATTTTGCCAGACCATTAGCCATAATAAGTGAGAGAAAGCTGTTCCGCAGGTGTTGTCTGAACCTTGCTTTCATTGCATGGGGATGTATAATAGGAATAGCACAGCGTGTATCCATTTTTTTCGATATGGACGCATTCGTTGGTGCATAGCTATTGTCCTCTAACTTTTCAAACGAGATCATAGAATAACCATTATAAGGAGTGAAACTGAATGTCGATGTCATTTGATCAATACATGAGAGATATGGTTCAGCCAATGCGGGATGAGCTGACTCGTCTGGGGATCCAGGAGCTGCGTACGCCGGAAGAGGTTGAAGCAAGCTTGCCGGATGCTAAAGGAACAGCACTGGTCGTAATTAACTCTGTATGCGGATGTGCAGCAGGTCAATGTCGTCCAGGGGTTGCTCAGGCACTTCAGAACGATTTAACACCGGATCACCTCTACACTGTATTTGCTGGTCAAGACAAGGAAGCAACGGCGAAAGCACGTGAATTCTTTGCACCATACCCGCCATCCTCACCGTCCATCGCTTTGCTGAAAGACGGAGAACTCGTTCACTTTATCGAGCGTCACCAAGTGGAAGATCGTTCTGCAGAGGAAATCGCGGCTGACCTGACAAGTGCGTTTGAACGTTACTGCCGTTAATCCGCTTCATAGAACGCCCCGCACTTCGGATGCCCGATGCCGGGGCGTTTCATTTTGGACAGATCAGGTTATTGAACCATTCGAACCTTTCTAGCTGCACATCCAATTACCTTTCAAGCTAAGTATCAAATACCTTTAAAATGTGGCATCAAAATCCTATTCATGTAGAAACGGGGTGTATGAACGATGAGTTTGCAACAACAGATCATCGCTGAATTGAAGGTTAAACCGAGTATTAATGAAGCTGAGGAAGTACGCAAGCGTGTGGATTTTCTTAAAACGTATGTCAAAAATTCCGGCACCAAAGGACTGCTGATCGCCATTAGCGGCGGTATCGACAGTGCTGTGGCAACGGCCCTTTGCAAACAAGCCACGGACGAGCTTACTGCAGAAAACAATCAAGAGTACAAAACGCTGGGTGTGTTCCAGCCTTATGGAGAGCAAGCGGATATTCAGGATAGTTATGCTGTAGCCAAAGCATACGATCTGAAGCATGTTGTGGAAACAAATATCGAGGATGCCGTGAATGAAATTGCTCTGGAAGTGGAGCAAGGCTTCAAATCTCTGGGGAGTCCGCGCCATATGACTCATCAAGGCAAAGGTAATGTGAAGGCCAGAACACGTATGGTGATGCAATATGCGCTTTCTTTTGAAGAAAACCTGCTGGTCGTAGGTACGGATCATGCATCCGAAGCGATCACCGGCTTTTACACCAAGTGGGGCGACGGGGCCGTGGATATTACGCCACTGAGCACACTCAACAAACGTCAGGTTCGTCAGCTGGCTGCTTACCTGAAAGTGCCGCAATCCATTCTGGACAAAGCGCCTTCTGCCGGATTATGGGAAGGACAAACCGATGAGGACGAGCTGGGTATCTCCTATGAGGCGAACAGCGATTACCTTGAAGGCAAGCAGATTGATCCTGCTGCGCAAGAGCGCTTAGAGGCGTTTTACACACGCACACATCACAAACGCAATGCGATTCCTGGCATTTAAGGTTGGGAATTCAGGAATTTAGAATGAATCTGGGCAACGTTTCATTTTTGCCAATGAGTTGTTGCATGAAAAAGAGTCACTGCCTTGAGCAGCGGCTCTTTTTGTTGTTCTAACTTACCGCATTTCATAGGGTGAAAATTTTAGCAAAAGTGGGAATGCGGATAACAGGTACTCGCATCCATGCACGCCTCCTGCTACAATAGAATACGTGTTCGGCAAGCAATGGATTCGTTGAAGTAAGGATTATCTTTTACAGCCTAAAAGATTAAGCGGGTGAATCGTTATGATATATGGCATTGGCAACGATGTATTAGAGATAGAACGGTTACGCAGGTTGCTGTCTGGCCGCCAGGCAGAGGCATTTATGAAACGTATTTTAACTCAGGCTGAACAGGAAATTGCAGCTAGGCGCGGGAAACGGATGGCGGAGTTTGTATCCGGGCGTTTTGCGGCCAAAGAGGCTGTATCTAAAGCATTCGGATGCGGGATCGGCGCTGTCATGGGTTTTCATGATATCGAAGTGTTACCTGATCCGTCCGGTCGTCCGGTCGCTACTTTGTCCAGTCAGGCCTGGGAGCGGCTTCAGCTACCTTGTGGTCAGAGGTACCAGATTCATCTAAGCATTACACATCAGACGGAATTGGCGGCGGCATTTGCCATTGTAGAGCAGGTACATGAAGTGGACGGGAAAGAGATATCAGGGAAATGCACAGGTGACCCGGATGAAGATAAAGGTTAGAAGCGTGAATCGTTATTGGGGTTGGATCAGGAGCATGAGCAAAGAGGAAAAGGCATGAACAGGTGCCAGAGCACGGGTGAACCGCTTGAGAATATTCGCATGGCCTAGGTCGACAGTTGCACGTATCTATTAGATCGGAGCCCTTTTTCATAAAAAAAGCCGAGGCACTGCCTTTTCATTTATATCGTGAAATTTTCAGAGAATCGTGGGTACAGGAAAGGATTGACATATGGGTTTACAAGAACAGAAACGACATTTCAGCGTGAATTTGCTGGAGTGGTACATGATTAATCGTCGGGATTTGCCGTGGCGTCGCCACAACAATCCGTATTTTACTTGGGTTTCGGAAATTATGCTGCAACAGACACGTGTAGATACGGTGATTCCGTATTTTAACCGATTTATCGGGAATTTCCCGACCGTTCAGGCACTTGCCGAGGCACCGGAGGAAGAGGTACTGAAAAATTGGGAAGGGCTCGGATATTATTCAAGGGCGCGTAATCTTCAGGCGGCAGCTAAGCAAGTTATGGAGCTGCACGGCGGGGAGATGCCGCAGGACAAGCAGAGCGTCTTTGCGTTAAAAGGAGTCGGCCCTTATACAGCAGGCGCCATTCTCAGCATTGCCTTTAACCAGCCGCAGCCAGCGGTGGACGGCAATGTGATGCGGGTGCTATCCCGATATTTCCTCATTGATGAGGATATTATGAAGGGTAGCACCCGGGTTTTGATGGAAGAGCTCGCGGGAGAGCTCATTCCGGAAGGGCGCGCGCGTGATTTCAATCAGGCGCTGATGGAGCTTGGCGCGCTGGTGTGTACACCCAAAGCGCCGCATTGCTTAACTTGCCCGGTGATGGAGCAATGTTCCGGCAGAATTGCCGGAAGGGAGCTTACGTTGCCGGTCAAGACCAAAGCGAAGCCGCCACGCCCTGAGCAGCGGCTGGTTGCCCTGGTGGAAGGCCGCGGTGCTCATCGCGGCCGTGTGCTTGTGCGCCAGCGCCCAGAGACAGGCCTGCTGGCCCGGATGTGGGAGCTGCCGCATGTGCTGGCGGCACCTGCCGCAGCGGGTAAGGCGGCAGCGCCGCTGGCGGATGAGCCGGCCATGGCTTTGCTGGCCGGCAGTCTGTGGGCGGAAGGCTTCGCCGCCCGCCCGGAAGGGCTGGCTACCCATGCGGAGCATGTGTTCAGCCACATTGTCTGGAGCCTGCAGGTGTACAAGTGCACCGAGCAGGACCAGAGCAGTGAGCTTCCGCTGATCGCCGCGGAAGCTAGAGCCGCCTACGATGAACAGGCGGCATCCCTAGCGGAACCAGCTCCAGCTGCAGAGTCATCTGCATCCAGCGCCGCTCAAGCGGCACACGAAGCGATGACAGGCAAAGGCGATGGCCTCACTTATCAATGGATTGGCCCGGAAGATATGGAGAAGCTGGCGTTCCCTAATGTATTTCTGAAGCTTCTTCGCAACTATTTTGCTGGAGCCTATGATGAAGTCATTGAGTAATAACGAGGCCGATTGGCTAACCATTGGGATTATATGAACCATCTCTAATGATGTGGGAGAGAAAGTGGGGGGATTTCTAACGATCTCCAGGAACCTTATTTTGCGAAAAATGAGGGCTTCAAAATTCTAACGATCATGAGAGAGGCTATTTCCCTCGAAAACGTGCATTTGGGGTAATATTTGACCGAAAATAGACAAATAGCGTCTCTGGAGATCGTTAGAATTTAGATCGGCTGAAAAAAGCGCAAATAGCGTTGCTGGTGATCGTTAGCGCAGGCTGGCAGCCGCCCGGTGAGCGCGTGGAACGGCCTGCCGGCATTGGGTCAAGTCCGGTGAGCGCGTGGCACGACCTGCCAGCATCGAGTTAAGTCTGGTGAACGTGTGGTGCGGCTTACCAGCATCGAGTTAAGTCCGGTGAACGCGTGGCACGGCCTACCAGCATCGAGTTAAGTCTGGTGAACGTGTGGCACGGCCTACCAGCATCGAGTTAAGTCCGGTGAACGCGTGGCACGGCCTACCAGCATTGAGTTAAGTTCCGGTGAGCGCGTGGCATGGCCCGCCAGCATTGAGTTAAGTTCCGATGAGCGCGTGGCATGGCCTGCCAGCATTGAGTTAAGTTCCGGTGAACGCGTGGTGCGGCCTGTCAGCATTGAGTTAAGTCCGGTGAGCGCGTGGCACGGCCTGCCAGCATCAAGCTCATCACCGGCCCCTCGATCAGGAATCACAAGCGTCGAGATATGCGTCGGAGCCCCTTGGCAAGCCTTAGTAAGCATGGGTCTCAGTTACAGGGCCCCTGCGGCACAGTCTGCAGACATTGCATCACGGCCTTCCATTAGAGGCTACAACATCCCGTTCTACCTGGCACGTGCCCCGCATATTCAGTATGCCTCACTCGAAAACAAAAAAGAGCCTGAATCGATCACAAGGATCGGTTCAGGCTCTTTTATTTGAACAGCGTGTTACTTCGCTGCCGCGTAGCGTTTGTTTACTTCATCCCAGTTGATTACATTCCAGAATGCACCGATGTAATCAGGACGTTTGTTTTGATATTTCAGGTAGTATGCGTGCTCCCAAACGTCAAGACCCAGAACTGGAGTCAGACCTTCGAAGAGTGGGCTGTCTTGGTTAGGCGTGCTAGTGATGGACAATTTGCCATCTTTGCCTACAACGAGCCATGCCCAGCCGGAACCGAAACGAGTTGTAGCTGCTTTAGCGAAGTCTTCTTTGAACTTGTCAAATCCGCCCAGTTCGCTGTCGATTGCTGCTGCGATGTCACCTGTAGGTGCGCCGCCGCCGTTTGGTCCGATGATTTCCCAGAACAAGCTGTGGTTAGCATGTCCGCCACCGTTGTTACGAACCGCTGTGCGGATGCTTTCCGGTACGCTGTCCAGGTTAGCGATCAGATCTTCCAAGCTTTTGTCTTGCAGTTCAGGAGCGCTTTCCAGAGCTGCGTTCAAGTTAGTTACGTAAGTGTTGTGATGGCGATCGTGGTGGATTTCCATCGTTTGTGCATCGATATGTGGTTCCAGTGCATCGTTAGCGTAAGGAAGTGCTGGTAATTGAAAAGCCATAGTGAAATACCTCCTGAGATTTTGTGATTTGTTGTTAAGGTACATATGTAATAATACCCTTGCCATTATTATTAAACCGCATTCGGGATAATTAATCAACATTTTTGTTTATTAAGTACCCCGAACCGTTAATCAAAAGCCGGGCCAGAGATAACAAACATATTTTACCCATTATGAGTAAAATTATGAGATTTCGACGGGGAAAACCGTTTAAATTCGAATTTAATCAATGTAAACGTTTACAATAAAGCGCTTTCAGAAGAAAATGCGTGTTTTATGGAGAAAAGTATGGTTTAATTGACGAAGAAGCGGTATTTTCTCGTTTTTTGTCATTATATGAACATCGGGTTTTTGGTAAAAGGGGATACCCTTTTTGGTAAAACCTCATCTAAGCTAACGAAAAGGGAGATTTAAGACATGCACGTTCGTTCCTTTCAGTTGAGTGATGCAAGCCAGATGACGGAGCTTCTCCAGGTTGCGCTATCGGAAGAGTGTTATGAGAACACGATGGGCCCGTTTGCCCGTCAATTGTCATGGGATTCTGACCTGATCATGGTTGCGGAAGAAGAGGGAGACCTCGTGGGCGCTTTGATTGGTACGATTGATCAAAACCAGGGATGCATCTACCGTATTGCGGTTCATCCAGACTATCGTCGCCGCGGCGTCGGTAAAACACTTGTCGAGGCTATGGAACAGCGGTTCCAGCAGCGTAAAGTCAGCCAGATTTGGGTGGCTGGTGATGAGCACAACAAAGCAGCCATGCCTTTGTATGAAGCAATGGGATATGGGGCCAATAAGATTCTGAGTGCTTTCCAGAAACTTAGTATTTTGTCCAAGGCTTAATCGATGTAGGTAAATTCGGTGTAGTTAGACAAAAAAATAAAGAGATTTTCATTTCATATTAGGCATATCTGTGCACGCATCATGGCGTGAGAGATATGCCTTTCTATTTGTATGAGGAGGAATCGGCTGATATGCATCCTGTTTCCTTTTTCCCAAAGCGTGTATAAAAGATTGTAATTGTCTGTATGCTGGTGGGCATCTCCAATTGTTTCGCTCTTCCAAATAGAGTAGACTGAAAAGGAGAACGACCAAGGTTATTCGTTATAATCTACAAACTGATAAATGAGGTGTCTCTTTGAATTCTAATATGCCTTCTATGGAGCATTCGACGTTTGAGGAGCAAAATCAGAAGCCTGTCCCCAAGCAAGCAACGAAGTCCTGGACAGCCGAACTGTGGGACTGGGTGAAGACCATTGTGGTGGCTTTTGTGATCATGATGCTACTTAACCTGTTTGTATTCAATCTGTCGATGGTCAAAGGACAGTCAATGCAGCCAACGCTGGTCGAGTCTGATCGTCTGTTTGTGAACAAGATGGTCTATCATTTCGGTGAACCGGCCCGGTCGGATGTGATCGTTCTTCGTGATCCGAGTGAAGATGCAGGCAAAAAAGATTTTCTGGTGAAACGAATCGTCGGACTTCCTGGAGATACAATTGAGGTCAGAGACCATCATCTATATGTAAATGGTGTACGGCAGGCAGAGAGTTATACCGACATTGAGGTACAGGACCCTGATTTTGGGCCGCTAACGCTGGCATCGGATCATTTCTTCGTCATGGGAGATAATCGTCATGAAGGCAAAAGCAAGGACAGCCGTGTGTTCGGGAGTATCACTTCCAGCGAGATTGTCGGCAAAGCCGAGTTTATTTTCTGGCCATTCTCCGAGATGAAAAAGCTGTAAAATGTTGGACCACAACAACTTCGAAGCGCAATTTGCGTTTAACCATACAGGCACGTAGACTGTACATTTAATCGTATGCAAGATATATATCGTTATAGTTCAGCGCCTGGTCTCTTAAGTGAGGCGGGCGTTCATTGTTTAAGGATAACGAGATTACGTGCCTGAAAGAAAAGAGGGAAGAACAATGACGAACGTACGGACCGGGGCAGCACAGGCCGCCTCCGTATGGGAAGCGTTAAAGCAGGAGATCAAGGCGGCAGGCCCGGAACTGGGAATAGATGATATCGGATTTGCTTCTGCGGACCCCTTTGTCTCTTTGAAGTCACTGCTGGAGCAGTCCCGGGATAAGGGGTATGCGTCAGGATTTGAAGAACCGGATATTGAAAAAAGAGTGCATCCCGCCCTCCCCGATGGGGAACCTGCTTCCCTGATCGCCATAGCTGTAGCTTATCCGTCCAAAATGGTCAATCCGCCGAAGTCGGAGCCTGGCGCGTACCGCGGTATTCTCGCCCGTTCGGCTTGGGGGCAGGATTATCACCAGGTGCTTCGCGCGGCGATGGACAAGCTGGTGAATTTTATCCGCGAACGCGTACCGGAAGCAATCATTGAAAGTATGGTGGATACAGGAGCGCTTGTGGATCGTGCCGTCTCGCAACGGGCGGGGATCGGATTCAGTGCCAAGAACTGTTCGATTATATCGCCCAAATTCGGTTCATGGATATTCCTTGGTGAGCTTGTCACGAACATTCCGTTCCCGCCGGATACTCCCGTGACCGAGGATTGCGGCGAATGCACGAAATGCATTGATGCCTGTCCTACAGGTGCCCTGGTTGGCCCTGGGCAGTTGAACGCGCAACGCTGCATTTCTTTTCTGACTCAGACTAAAGGGTTCCTGGATGAAGAGTTTATGTTAAAAATCGGCAACCGTCTGTACGGTTGTGATACATGTCAGATTGTATGTCCGAAAAATCGGGGCAAAAACTGGGATCATCATCCCGAGTTTCATCCCGATCCCGAGGTTGTTAAGCCTTTGTTGCTGCCGCTGCTGGATATCGGCAACCGTGAATTCAAGGAACGTTTCGGTCAAAGCTCTGCTGCATGGCGGGGCAAAAAGCCGATCCAGCGCAATGCGGTCATTGCACTAGGCAATTTCAAAGACAAAAGCGCTGTACCGAAACTAACGCAGGTACTGAAGCGTGATCCGCGTCCGGAACTGCGGGGAACCGCTGCCTGGGCGCTGAGCAGAATTGGAGGAGAAGACGCCATGAGAGCTATTGGGGAAGCTGCCGCGATCGAACAAGACGGTAACGTGCTAAGTATGCTGCAGAAGGCCAAGGAAAGATTGTTATCGTCCGAGACCTTACCCGATCGACCACAGGCGGAGCAAGTAAATGTGGGGAAGCAAGAACAAGTGAAGAAACAAGAACAGGCAGATACAGTTGAAGCTGTGCAACACACACAAACCGAACTTGTATCTCAGATAAGAGATACAGAGTTTGGAAGGGACATACAGTGGGCTACGAACGCTAGAAAGAGTGAAGGTGACGAGGAGCATGAGCAGTCTGTCTCTTCTGTCAAGCCGGAAGCAGCTGCATGGAAGCCATCCGCAGTAACCGGGCTTCACGGCACGCCTGTGTTCTATGATGAGGTGCTGACACCGATCGGGACACTTACCTTATGCGCAACCGATGAGGGACTGTGTCATATCGATTTTGGAGCTTTTCATGTTCGGGAAGCTCATCTGCAACAGTGGGCCCGTACGTGGGTCGGTGAATACCGATATGAGAAAAACGAAGAGAAGCTCAGCGAAGCTGCGGGGCAGCTAAAGCAGTATTTTGCTGGGGAAAGAACGACATTTGACTTGCAGCTTAAGCAGTATGGGACTGCATTCCAGCTACAAGTTTGGGAGGTTCTGTCCGATATATCTTATGGAGAAGCCTTAACCCACCAAGAGGTTGCGGAAAAGATCGGCAGGCCCAAGGCTGTACGTGCAGTTTTGGATGCTATTAGCAAGAACCCGATCCCGATTATTATTCCCTGTCATCGCATGAGCGGTAAAGACGGCACCCTGGTGGGTTACGCAGGCGGTCTGCAAACCAAGGAGCAATTGCTCGCATTGGAGCAGCAATCGTAAGAGCGGGGGACGTTCATGAAGTATGTAAACGTGGAAAGCGTGGAGGCGGGAGAGATTCTGGGCAAGACAGTGTACTCCAGTAACGGTACAGTATTGTTGTCTGCCGGAGTCGAACTCACCGTGTTTATGGTCAATACGCTGAAGCGTATCGGGGTTACCACGCTGTACATCCAGGATGAAGCTTATAAAGATGTAGAGATAGAAGATATTCTGGATGAAGCTACGAAACGGGCCATTATCAATGAGATGAGTGTTACGCTGGAAGCGGTACGGTCCGGAAAAGACTGGAGTCCGAAGAAAGTCGCGCTTAGTATAGACAAATTGTTGAATGATGTGCTAAACGGGCGAGAATTGCTGGTGCAGTTAACCGATATCCGAACCCAAGACAATGCACAATATGTTCATGCGATGAATGTCTGTTTGTTGTCTTCGGTTATTGGGCTGAATATGGGGCTTAACTACAATCAGCTCAAGGATCTGGCTGTAGGCGCCCTGCTACATGATATTGGAAAAGTAGGCGAAATCCCTGGCACCATGCCTTCTTCAAAGCTGCATCATACATGGCGTGGCTTTGAAGTGATCAAGAATAAACGTGAGTTCAGCTTGCTTGTTGCACACACTGCGCTACAGCATCATGAGCATGAAGATGGCACTGGTGTACCAAGAGGCATCAGGGGCAAAGATATCCATCTATTCGCCAAAATTGTAAGTGCGGCTAACATCTATGATAATCTCATTAACGGTTTGTCAGGCAGCAGCATGCTGCCGCATGAAGCGTGTGAGGAGATGATGGCGATGTCCGGAACGAAGCTGGACCGGGATATCCTGATTGAGTTTAACAAAAGTGTATCCGTATATCCCAACGGGACGGCCGTTCGGTTGTCTACGAAGGAAACGGGCGTCATTGTCCGCCAGCACCGTGGTCTGCCGGGCAGACCAATCATTCGGGTGGCTCGCGGTAGCACGCGTTATTCGTTAGATGTCGTTGAGATTGATCTGGCCAAACAAACAACGGTCTTTATTGAAGGTGTGCTGACTTAAAGCAGGAAAACTGGAAAATGCGTTTGCTCAGGACGTGTGGAAATGCTATGATAACTCTCAGGAAATCCGGTCGGTGTTATGTTTTGCATCATGGTATAAATCTTCATCATTCATGATGTGTACAAGCACAGATCATCAGTTTTTTTAGATTGCATATTGCATACAGAGGTGTCTAAGAGATGGAGATTGTAATACCGATTATTACATTGATTGTGGGTCTGGTCGGTGGATTTTTCATCGGGGTGTTTTACCTGCGTAAGCAGCTTGAGAAAATGCAAAGCGACCCTGACATGTTACAAAAAATGGCCAAGCAAATGGGTTATAACCTGAATGGCAAGCAAATGCAGCGTGCCCAGCAGATGATGAAGAACCAGCAACCAGGCGCCAAAATGCCTCAGCCGACTCAACATCCTGCGCGTAAAAACTCGGGCCGCCGAAAATAATAGCTGTGGGTAACTAAGTCGCTCGCAGGATGTGGTTCGAAAGGAGGCGCTTGGCAGTGGCTGGCGTGAAAGATTATTTGAATTCCAAAGTATCCGACAATCGGGAGAAGATCGAGTATCATGTCGAACAGATTCTCAAATTGATCGGAGAAGATAGCACACGTGAAGGGCTTCTGGAAACGCCTGCGCGTGTAACCCGGATGTACGAAGAGATTTTTGGTGGATATGAAGTGGATCCCCGTGACGTGCTCGGTGTCACCTTTGACGAGAATCACGAAGAACTGGTCATCGTGAAAGATATCGTGTACTACAGCCAGTGCGAGCACCATATGGCACCGTTCTTTGGTAAAGTCCATATCGGATATGTACCGAGCGGGAAAATTGTGGGTCTGAGCAAAATGGCACGTCTGGTTGAAGCGGTAACACGCCGTCTTCAAGTGCAGGAGCGAATTACATCACAGATTGCCGACATCTTGACAGAAGCGGTTGCACCCCATGGTGTGATGGTTGTCGTAGAAGGTGAGCACTTGTGCATGTGCTCCCGCGGCGTGAAGAAACCGGGCAGTAAGACAGTAACGTCTGCTGTACGTGGATCTTTCCGTGATAACCCTGCACAGCGTGCGGAGTTTCTGTCTTTGGTCAAAGAGTAATACTAAATAAGCCGAGTTCCTTGGGGAACCGGCTTATTTATATAGTTTTTTTTCGTACTTGTCGGAGGGACTGAAACTACATATGAATTCGATAGTCGGAGGTTATGGACGATGAATATACCTTCCCAATCCAACCAACTGCCTGAGCCAGAGAAGAGCGAGTTGACTGTACAGAAAATATCCGCTGATAAACATTCATCGCTGCGTTTGCAAATTTGGGAGACACCGCTTATGCGCCCTGGCAGCAGTGTGCTTGATGCTTTTGCATGGGAAGAAGTGATGTGCAGACGAGTGGGAGCAGGCCATCTACCTGTTGCTCATATATGGCGGCACCCAGATGCCTTTGTGGCCGGCTTACGCGATCGAAGGCTGCCTCGGGCAGTCGAAGCGATGGAGACTATCAGAGCTCAGGGGACAGCTGTATGTGTAAGGCCTTCTGGTGGTGCCGCCGTTCCGTTGAATCCGGGTGTTGTGAATGTATCGCTGATATTGCCTAATCCGGGTCACGCCATTAATATTCATGATGATTTCCGCGAGATGGCTTCGATCATTGCCGAGTCGTTAACTCCCTGGTCAACTCAGGCGCAGACCGGAGAAGTGCAGGGGGCGTTCTGTCCTGGGGATTATGATGTCAGCGTGGGTGGATTGAAATTTTGCGGTATTGCCCAGCGGCGTCAGGCCAAAGCCTACATCATTACTGCATTTATCATTGTGGAAGGTCAAGGGGATCGGCTTGCTGCGGAGGTGCGCAAATTCTATGAAGAGGCCTCGGGGGGCATAGCCGAAGGATATCCTGAGGTAAAGCATGGAACTATGGCAAGTTTGCAGGAGCTGGCAGGGGTGCCATCCACGGCTGCGTATACGGCTTCGCTGGTACGCACACTGCGCAACAGGTATCCTCATGCAGCGACAGAACGGTTGCTTTCTGTTGATGCGGATGATGTGTTGCGGACGGCAGAACAGATGAAACAGCGCTATGATTGAGTTCTTTTGCAGGTAGGCTTGGAATCGGTGAAGAGAGATGGTATGATGTGATTTCGGAAGGAGAGGATTTAGAGTGGAAACATTGCGATATACATACCTGTATGAAGTCATTTCGACAGGTGAAACATCAGAATTCAGCCAAATGGCAACCAGTAAAGAAGAGGCGGCTGCCCTGATTGTGGCACGTATTGCCGATCTGGAGTTCACAGAAGAGTCCGATATCAAACTGGGTGATCTGATCGCCATCAGCAAACAGGTTGGCGACAACTATGTAGCGTGCGAGGGCTGTGCTTCTTAACATAGGTATATTATGAATCGATTGTAATATGAAGTCGATATTGAGGCGAATCTCTAATGAGAGGTTCGCTTTTTTGTTTCCTCGCGTAAGTCGGATAATATCGCATAAATTTGGGTTTTATCCAGCTATAAGAATAATGTCAACAGGTTTCAACGAGATATCTTTCAGTCATAGGCTGGAGATATCTCGTTTTTCATTTAATAAAGGATTTAATATTCCGCAGGTGTTACAACATGCTAGTAAGGCGGCCACAACAGCTTGCGTGCGGTTTCGTACCGTTCAGCGACAGCAGGCCAGTAGACGACATTCCACCAGTCTTCGATGTACTTTTTGCGTTCGTTTTGATGCTTGAGATAGTAGGCGTGCTCCCATACATCCAGTGGCAGGAGTGGAACGATATCCGATTGGGACAGATTCTGATGTTTTTCAGCCTGCAAAATTTCCAAGCGGTGAGCTCGCGGACTCCAGACCAGCATTGCCCAGCCGCTACCTTCCACCTTGTTAGCTGCCTCGGTAAATTGATTTTTGAATGCTTCATAGCTACCAAAATCACGTTTGATCTGCTCTGCAAGCATTCCGGCAGGCTTGCCGCCGCCTGCCGGGTTCATAATGGTCCAAAAGATGGTATGCAGATAATGTCCTGCTCCATTAAAGGCTAGCTCACGCTCCCAGTGTTTGATGAGTTCAAAATTGTTCTTTTTTCGGGATTCCGCGAGTTTCTTCTCCGCAACGTTCAAACCGTCCACGTAGGACTGATGGTGCTTGTCATGATGAATGCGCATCGTCAGCTCATCAATGTGCGGCTCCAGCGCATTATATGCGTAAGGGAGGGGAGGTAACGTGTGCCCGCCAATGGGAACCGGCTTTTCTCTTACCGGGGCAGAAGCAGGCAGCGTTTCGGCAGGAGCCGTCCCACCCGTTGATGGTTGGAGTGACGACGATTGTACCTGTGCAGATGCGGCAAGGGAACCATTGGCATTGGTTTGCCCGGCAGAAGTAGCCTGTAATTCCGTTGCTTCTAGACGTGTGTCTTGGGCGACCTTGGAGTTAATGTTGTGTAGTGCATTCTCTAGCAACATCGATGGTGCCGGTTCTGTCTCACGCAAAATGCCGGGTTGGCTCAGCGTTTCTAATACCCCCAGGAAATACTCCGATTCGCGGATGATATGCAAGATGAAGGTTTGAGCAAGTGGGGCCGCACGCACCGCTGCACTTTGCTCCAGCATGATATAAAGTTGCTTGATAAACTCTTTGGACTGATGCTTTGCTGTCTGGACGAGTTGATCTATACTTCGCATGATATAGGGAGCAGGCGGCTGGGTTGCAGGCAACAGCTGTTTTATCAACTGATTTGCCACTCGCTCACTGTTCGCAAAGGCTGCTTCCCATTCCTCCAGAAGTTTAACGTAGGAGGGCTCAAGGTCCGGAACCAGTGTGCGAATGATAAGCGTGTGTTCTTTCTCTTGCTCTTTCCAGAAACGGATTTCTTCCAGCGTCCGTAGAGGAAGCAGATGGCCGTATCCATCGCAGTTCATATGTGTTATACCTCCAATCTTTCAGATTATTTCTTCGTCCAATTACCTTTGCTCTGTCTCAACAGTGTATTCTTGGGACGCATTGTCCTATGTGTATAAAAAAAGAGCCCCGGAGGGCTCTAAACAGATCGAAATGTTGCATATCATTTGGATTGGTGGACTAAATTAGCTTATTACTTCCGGTTTTGCTGCACATCCTCACTGCTTGTCTTCGTCACATGACTAAGGAAAATCGAAACGCGGCGCAGATATTCCTTTGGATGCTCCCGGAAGATCAGTTCATGATGCGCTCCTTGCACAATCCATTCTTCTGAATAGGGATTCGTCTGATTAGCGGCAAGTTGTTCAGCAATCGGGTAAGGGGCCTTCTCATCTTCTGTACCGTGAATAAAGAAGATCGGGAACGGATAGTCCTTTTTCTTCACTTCCTGATACGGGATTTGCTGCAAGCCGGTACCGTTCAAGATCGGGAAGAGCAACTTCATAATTTCGAGCGTAGGCTGACGCGGCAGGTTGATCTGATTATGAATGTTGTGGTACAGCGTATCCGGCTCCAGCAGGAACGTACTGTCCAGAATCATGGCATCTACCTCTTTGGTTAACAGTCCGGTTTGCAGAGCCGTTCCCGCTCCCATGGAAAATCCCCAGACGACCAGTTCCTGCGCACCGCGCTGTTTAGCAAACTGAATAGCTCCCAGCAATTGCTGAGACTCGGCTTTACCACCTGTTGCTACCGCTCGGTTGACCTGGGAGGCAAAGCCGTAATCGAACATCACCACGTTAAACCCGAGCTGGTGTGCGTAATGGGCGAGGTCATACATAGGCACCCAGGTTTCCTCCCGATTGGCTCCATAACCGTGGCTGAAGATGATGGTTTTGCCTGTATCGGTATTCGCAGGGATATACCAGCCTTGCATGGTTCGGCTACCGTCGGCCGCAGGGAATGTAATGTCCTCATATTTCATGTTTTTGGCCTGCATCGGGTTCGAAAACACCGGTGCGACCGTAGGGTTGGAGAGCACCCATGCAATATAACCGTGTAAGGCAATAAAACAAAACAACAGAAAAAATACAACGGAGAGCAGCAACGCTACGACAATATGTTTGAACCGAATCAGCCTCGGTGACAACGAAGAGGGCAGATCGGACACTTTGGTATGCAGCGGGGCTTCGCTCTGGGATGTCGGATACATGCACGCCCCTCCTTTGAGTTTCGGTTGAGAATAAATATGGCCAAGATCATAACGATGTGAAAATAGCATATAGGTGCTTTTTAGCACTTAATCATGACGATGGCATCCTGATGCTAAAGTCATGCTTTTGTTCTTTTATCTGAAATCGTTCCTATCTTTATCGTATGTCCCGATATAGTCAAAGTCAATTGATTGGAGGCATTTGTTACGCAATTGTTATATAGTTCTTAAGATATAGAGGTAACAATTCCATAGTGTGTAAATTACAGGAGATTACGATGTGCCTAGTGGATATCCTTGTTCATTTTTTTGTTTTTGGATCATCTTCAAAACGGTTCTTTCTGGTTTACAGATGAGACCGTTTCTCATATAATTTATGTAACCAAGTTTCATGTGATGAAACATGAGGAGGGCATCATGCCATGGAAGACCGCAAGTTAACCGTCCGGGCTGTAGAACGGGCGCTGGATATATTATTATGTTTTACCACGCGCAGTGATCTTGGACTCACCGAAATTGCCAGCCAGATCGGTTTGCACAAAAGTACGGTGCATCGGTTGATGGCTACACTGGAGGATCGGGGGTTCGTGATACGTGATGCAGCAACCGAAAAGTATCGACTGGGCATTCGGATCTGGGAGCTGTCGGCGCATATGTCACGTAGTGACGATCCTGCAATTTTGCTTTTACCTGCAATGGAGAGACTTCGTGATCGCTTGGGCGAGACGGTAAGTCTTTACCTTCGTGACGGCGGTGAACGGATTCGGATTCAGGCTGTGCAGAGTGATCAGGCTATTCGGCGGGTTGCGCCTGTAGGGGTCAGACTGCCGCTTTCCGTAGGCGCTTCAAGCAAAGTGTTAATGGCATTTGCCGCTGACGAGGATCGGGAGGAACTGATGAACGGCCCGGAATGGCCTGTATTTATCGATCCGGCCGTCTATCTGGCACAGATGGAAGACATTCGGGTGAGTGGCTACGCAACCAGTTATGAGGAACGCGAGCCGGGAGCTGCCGCTGTGTCCGTGCCCATTATGGATCGCAGAGGCAACATTGCAGCGGCGCTTTCCGTGTCCGGACCTGTTAGCAGGCTCTCGCAAGAGACATTACACGAGTACGCACCTGTGTTGAAAGAGGCAGCTGTGCAAATGGGACTTATGTTGCCTTAGGGGTGGGCTCTTTGCATGAAGTTTTGCTAGAAGGGAATTTCCCCTCTGGAATATTAAGGTTGAATTTCAGCCCAGATTACGCTACTCTGTAATGGACGACCCAGCGGGGTCGGTTGAAAATGTTATTTTGCAAGTTGAACAGCGGCTTGATTGTCGCAATACGTTTACGTTACTGGGGGAGTCCGAATTGTCCGGACTGAGACGGGATCGCATGAGATTCCGGACCCTTTGCACCTGATCTGGATCATACCAGCGTAGGGAAGTAATCGGCCACATGACCACAAACACCACAGGCGTTAACCCGGGACCCATGCTGTATTGCAGCGGATGGCCCTGGTTGCGTGTATGGTGATGGACATCAGTCGGTTCCTTCGGAACCGGCTTTTTTTATTTACAGCGGCAAGCAGAGATTCATGTGTTGTGTTTCACCATGGCAGTGACGGCACAACAATTGCGGCATATATGCCGCGACTTCTAAGAGAAGTGATCTCGCGTATCGTGCTCATGCTGATTGTACATAAAAGTTGTCTTTTGGATTATTCTGGCTGCTTATGCAGGGTTAATCCTGCTGTGCTTCTGTGCTCTGCTTTTTCCAGACAGGTGTGGTAAGTCAAAGCTGTCACATTGGTGGACGATATGGGCAAAAGAAGATCACAGAGGAGGAACAGGAGACATGAGTACACATAAGCAAACGGGGCAACAGACGGGAATAGAGGAAACAGGGCGCGATGGTCATCCGGTGGAAAAGAAAACCGGAGCGGCTGGAGGGGTACAACCCTTCCCGGGCAGCCGCAAAGTCTACATTCAGGGCTCACGACCGGACATTGCTGTGCCGGAGCGTGAAATTGCCCTTCATGACACGAATACTCCCCAAGGGGTGGAGCATAATGAGCCGCTGCGTGTCTACGATACGAGCGGCCCGATGACCGATCCCGAATTCCAGATGGACATTCGGAAGGGGCTACCTGCGCTCCGGAATCACTGGATCATGGAGCGCGGTGACGTTGAAGAATATGAAGGTCGGGCGGTGAAACCTGAAGATAATGGCTTGAAGCCAGGCGGACGGAGGGCCGGGGCAGAGGAGTACCCGGGTTTCCGCGGGCAACCGCTACGAGCTCAGGCCGGGCGGTGCGTCACGCAGATGCATTATGCGCGGCAGGGTTTGATTACGCCGGAGATGGAGTACGCCGCTATTCGTGAAGGCGTAGAGCCCGAATTCGTACGGCAGGAGCTGGCGAGCGGCCGTGCGATTCTTCCATCCAACATCAATCACCCGGAGAGTGAGCCGATGCTGATCGGGCGTTATTTTCATGTGAAAATCAACGCCAACATAGGCAATTCCGCTGTATCTTCCTCCATCGAGGAGGAGGTGGAGAAGATGACCTGGGCTGTTCGCTGGGGATCGGATACGGTAATGGATCTCTCCACAGGCAGAGACATTCATACCACACGGGAATGGATCATCCGTAACTCTCCAGTGCCGATCGGTACGGTGCCGCTCTATCAGGCGCTGGAGAAGGTGAATGGCGAGGCGGAAGCACTCACTTGGGAGTTATACCGAGATACGCTGATTGAACAGGCGGAGCAGGGCGTGGATTATTTTACAATTCATGCGGGTGTGTTGCTGCGATATATTCCGATGACCGCGAAACGGATGACGGGGATTGTGTCACGGGGCGGGTCGATTATGGCGGCGTGGTGTCTGGCACATCATCAGGAGAACTTTTTGTACACCCATTTTGAAGAAATCTGCGAGATTATGAAAAGGTACGATGTTGCTTTCTCCCTCGGGGACGGACTACGTCCAGGTAGCATCTACGACGCCAACGATGAAGCACAGATGGCGGAGCTCGCCACACTTGGGGAATTAACGCAGATTGCATGGAAGCATGATGTGCAGGTCATGATTGAAGGGCCGGGGCATGTGCCGATGCATAAGATCAAAGAGAATGTGGATTTGCAGATGGAGATCTGCCAGGAAGCGCCGTTTTATACGCTCGGACCACTGACCACAGACATCGCACCGGGATATGATCATATTACGTCCGCGATTGGGGCAGCGATGATTGGCTGGTTTGGTACGTCTATGCTCTGCTATGTTACCCCGAAGGAGCATTTGGGGCTTCCGAACAAGGATGATGTGCGTGAAGGGGTTATCGCTTATAAAATAGCCGCTCATGCCGCAGATCTAGCCAAAGGCCACCCACGCGCCCAGCGCCGGGATGATGCATTGTCGAAGGCACGCTTCGAGTTCCGCTGGAGAGATCAGTTTAACCTGTCGCTTGACCCGGAACGAGCGCTATCCTACCACGATGAGACGTTGCCCGCAGAAGGGGCGAAGGAGGCCCATTTCTGCTCGATGTGCGGGCCGAAGTTCTGCAGTATGCGCATTACGCAGGACATTCGTGCCTTTGCCGCTGAACGCGGCCTGAACGACGATGAAGCAGTCACGGCAGGAATGCAGGCAAAAGCGGAGGAGTATCGGGCACGGTAATGCTAGGACGTGTCTTCAAAACACTGAAGTGCATCTTTTACCGACTATCGACTTTTCGCCCCTTGTTGCTTCCGTTTCCCTTGACGTGCCCGGTAGCTTGTGTGAAACTTTCTGGATTGGAACGGATGTTGGTAAAATGGAGTTCCTTCAGCGTTTTAAGACACGTTCTAATCAAGTCTGTTCCAGATACGATACAAGATACCGGCGATTACAAACAATAAGCCATCGGACAGTCTTAGATTACCTGCATGCAGGATAGCTGAACATCCCATACCTATTATGAACAAGATAAGAATATATAGAAATCTCATGTGCTGATCACCTCATATTCTATATTAAGGGGTCAGACGGTTCCAGCTTCTGCACAGAGATGATCTAAAATCTAACGATCTCCACAAACCTTATTTTGGTGATTTTGCCTCGAAAAAAATTCTAACGATCCCCAGCGACGCTATTTCGCTGAAATTAGCCGAAAAAGGGGTGATTCGCTGCTGGAAACCTGAAATAAGGTTTCTCAGGATCGTTAGAATTTCAATGGGGCTGAAATGAAGCAAATAGCGTTCTCTCAGATCGTTAGAGATAAGAAGGGACGATCTAATTCTACCGCGATCATCTTTCGATTGTATAAATCCTCTACGATTGTATGAATCCTCTATCACTATCATCATAGGCTCTGGCTCTGACCATATCAGTAACCATTGACATGAATCGCATCATACTTACTCATAATATCCTTTTGCATACACGGCTGCTGTCGAGAAGCAGAGATGCTTCATTTCGTCCTGCTGATTTTCAGGCGGCATCTCCAGAAACCACGGCTCCTGCATATCCTCTCGGGTCATGGGCACAGGACGCCATAGAATCAAGCCGATCTGATCGAACTGATAACTGCAACCAAGCTCAGGATCTTCGCGGTCATATGGCGCAATAACGTCCAACTGCGGTATCAAAATGTCAGCCTCGGTGCCAAGCAGATCAAGTTCTCCCAGCATGCATTTAAAATCGTCACTTTCATAAAATTCAATAAAATGTGCTTTGCCTTGGGCATCATACTCCACTTTTGGATCAAGGGTGAAAGCTTCCGTTTGTTCCACTTCACTCTGTGTCATGCCTAACCGGATATCTCCGATGGATTGACCTGGTTCTACAGCGAGATGTTTCATGGTCATGGTTATATTCCCCTCCAAAATAAAGTCTGCATAGCTGTGGTTTACCACCCTTGTAAGGAAGCAGGACAGTGCGTACTGGAAGCTGCACACAGCGCGAAAATACTTATACTTTCTTCGTAATACCGATATCCTGCTCTAGACTCGCGCCTAACCCTGATAATGGCGTATGAATGGTTATGCCCGTATCAGCAGATGCCTGCTCAGCCGCAGGAGCCATGGAGAGCTGAGCGGCAACAAGACAGGTATCCTCGCATTCAAGAGCAAGTTGTTGCAACGCACCTTTTAATGCTGCGACGTATCCTTCCTGGTCGCCTCGCATAATCATGTCGAATAGACCGGGGAGCAACATTGACTCTAACTCAGGCTTGTTCTTTCCTGCCGAATGTCGATCCATATAGTCACGATATCGAGCCATCGTCGGTTCTACTGTGGCGGGGTTAGTAAACGCGAGCAAATACCGCTTCGGATGTTTTACCATCATCGCGAGCAGTGAATCGTCAATACCCGTTACCCTAATCGGTAACGGTTGTATTTGTTCCAGTACGGCAGCGAACAAGGTGCATGTCACAAGAATGGCGTCAGCGTGACAGCGGCTCATCCATTGCAATGTCTGATTTACTTTTTCCCGAACAAGCGCACTATTGAAATGCTCATCATGCTTGAGCCGATCAAGACCGGGGTCTACGTAGTGAACCAGTTCGATATTATAGGAAGTCAGGGCTTGTTCAATCAACCTGATATTGGAGTGATGCGCGTGGAAACAGGCAATGGTGCTCATAGGCAATCCCCTTTATGTAGAGTGACTACAAGACGCGCCTGGATCACACAATGAGCGTGAACCATCGGTAAGAAACTTCGAGCCTGAAATGTCACCTTTTACACGTAGTATAGGGAGTAGCCTCAGAGATGTAAAGACTTATCTCATGTTCATGGATACGTTCTTTTTCGCCATTTTTTGCTGTAGAATTTCATGGAAGGATAGGCCTTGAGTGTTCTCATTTTCCTTTTTGGGCGCATTGGTCGCCGTGTTGCGCGGATATTGGTGGTGATACGGGATCATTTGCTGAATAGGCATGCGGATCATCTTGGTTTCCTCCTTACATGCATGATGGACATGCATCGTTAGTTTTGTATGTATTTTCAACACTCGTTTTGTTGGTGAACATAAAATGAATTCACGTTGTACGCATATAGGTACATATGACTTGTTACATGAAATGGTTCATATGAAGCCGGAATTCCGACTCGGATGTAGTGATTTTACCCGGTATTCAGAAGATGTAAACGGTTTTAGGGAAATTCAGGAATAAAGAACCTGATATGAAAGGCGAGGTGTGGGAGCGTGGTATCGGTTGTTATGCGAATGGTCCTAATTTTAGGGAAGTCAATGGTGCTTGCCTCTAAGACATATGTCCAAGTGACTAGGTATGGTATATGCTAACTAACTTGGTTCTATGGTCGGGGTATGTTGATCGAAAAATGTCAAAAAAAGCTGCCAAGACCACTTGGCAGCTGCAGGTTTCCCATTGGATTCTCTATTTAAATTCCCTTTTTGAAGAGGGGTATCCGTTAGTATTACTTCCGTTACCTGCGTTCGTTTACCGCAATATATACATCCACCTGTGCATGTTCCGGGTTTAAACTCCGCTCATCGTAATACTCAAAATCGCCGGTAAATGTGCGGTCACTCTGATGGCTCCACGTCCACACTGCCCCCCACACCTCACTGACCACCTCAACCATGGGTCCGGTTCTCGAAGTAAACACTGCATAGGTAGCAGGCGGTAACTGTACCTCGTCGAAACCTTCAGGTAGTCGTTCTTCCTCGCCGACTTCATGTCCGACCAAAATGGTATATTCTCCAGCAATGCCATCTGCGTAATCCGTGTAACAGCCATAACGTGCAGCTTCAGTAGCCGGAATGTGTTCGGAGGCAAAATAACGACCCCACAACGCACCGATGCTGCCTTGGCCGCTCATCTCAATTGCGTTGGTTGTACGTGCTGACAGCCCGGCTATGCGTTTGCCCGGAAGGGTTACATAACGGACAGGCTCTCTGGAAAACGAAGTATCCTTTGGTGGATTAGCAATAGTTCCGTCCTGACCGTTTCCTACATTTCCTGCATTCCGCCATCGTTTCAAAAAGGGCAGTTGGTTGCGTAGCATCGAGCGGGCTGATTCCTCGTCCATACCTTCTTCTTTCAGAATAGTGGTGCACATCTCGATCATGCCTTCTAGTGTCATCCCCGGTTGTTCAAACTTGCCACCCTTGTAACAATAAATGCAGTATTCGCGGGTTTGGCTGCCGTCTAACTCGGTGCCGAATTGCTCGGTGCTGGTTAGAGGCATTCCACAGCTCTGACATACGGTAACGTTCATTCTTCATTCCTCCTTGGGTATGGTACAACTTCAACGTGAACATAGTTGAAGTATACGGGGAGGAACTGGACAGCTGTCTGTCAGGTTTGAGCTGAGGCTTTATAATTTTGCACAATTTGCTCTGCCACGCGGCATACATTGTCCCGAATGTGCAGAGGTTCCAATACCTCCACATCCGCGCCAAAGCCGAGAATAAAGCCATATAGCCAGTTATCCTCAGGGAAAGCGATCTGGCTGATATAATACCCGTTGCCGTCAGGCAATACATTTTCAATCCCAAACCATTCTTCCGCGAGATGACGGGCACGGGCATGGAATTTCAGCGTGAGTCCAATGTGATTGTTCGGACGGCTCCATTCCTGCTGCCACGGTCTGTCCTGAAGGTTGATGGATTGACGTTCAAAATGTTGTTCGGCAAGCACAACCTCTTTCATGCGCACCAGCTTGAACATGCGGAATTCATTCCGTTCATGGCAAAAGGCATACAGATACCACGCGTGCCTTTTCAGCACAAGGGTGTGTGGATCAACCGTGCGACAGGTCTCGGCACCTTCGGCGCTGCAATAAGCAAAATGAATGCATTGAAGTTGATCGATTCCCTGGTCGATGACCTTTAATTTCTGTTGTAGTGCTTCAGGGTGAGTCCACGTTGAATAATCCACGATGAATCGATGCGTGCTGGCCTGAAAATCTTCATTTTTGGCTTCCGGCACGATACTGCTTAGCTTCTCTACCAATAACTCACGCGCAGTATTCGTATGAGTGGTTGAGATGCTACGCAGCGCCGTGACGATGGAAGCGAGGTCCTTGTCGGTTAACAGATTACGATCCAGCCGGTAGCCTTCTGCCAGCCCGATTCCACCGCTTGCGCCCTGATATGTCACCACGGGAATTCCAGCTTGGCCTAATGTGTCGATGTCTCGATAGATTGTACGTATGGATACTTCAAACATGTCTGCCAGGTCTTTGGCCTGTAATCGCCTGCGATTAATGAGCAGTACCACAATGGCTAACAAACGCTCCAGTTTCATAGCGATACCTTCCTTTTTTATTAGTGTCTATATAAATGGAATATTTTTTTACACTTGAACGGAGAGGACAGAAAAAACCTGGAGAAGCAAAGCGGTCGCTTGAGAGATTTCTGAAAGAAAGCTGCTTCGGAAGCATACGCTGATCACCGGATTTTCCCTATAGAAAAGGGAATCAAAAAATCTGGAGATAACAGCGATTGGAAGGTTATTCTGTCATTGGAGTGGACTGTGTAAAACTTTTGTCCAACTTATATAACATTGCTTTCAATTGTTTATCTGGGAGTTATCTGTTAGATTCAAAGGTGTTATATTGCCCAGCATCCCATATAGGAGTGAAATAAGCAATGAAGCGAATTACGATTCTGATTGCGGACGATGAAATAGAGATCGCGGATCTGGTTGCTTTACATTTACAAAAGGAAGGCTACCATACCGTCAAGGCCTCTGACGGACAGTCGGCACTGCAGGCTGTTCAGACACACGCCATCGATCTGGCGGTTCTGGATATTATGATGCCGGGTATGGACGGGTATGAGGTGACCCGTAAAATCAGGGAACAGCACCATTTTCCCATCATTTTCCTGAGTGCGAAAACATCGGACATGGATAAAATTACAGGACTCGTGATGGGTGCCGATGATTATATGACCAAGCCGTTCAATCCGATGGAGCTTGTGGCTCGCGTGAACTCTCAACTACGGCGTTCTTTGCAGTTCAGCCAGTCCACAACTGCAGCGCAGCGTTCTGTTTTGGAAAAAGGCGGACTTGTTATTGTCCCCGACCAGCACAGCGTAACGCTTTACGGTAAACCGCTGGAGTTAACACCGAAGGAATTTGACATTTTAGTGTTACTTGCCAGCAATCCCAAACAGGTATTTAGCACAGAAGTCATATTTGAAAAGGTATGGGGCGAGGCTTATTTCGAGAGCGGCAATACCGTCATGGTGCATATCCGAACGCTGCGCAAGAAGCTCGGAGAAGATGTGAACAAGAACAAGTTCATCAAAACGATCTGGGGTGTGGGGTACACGTTCAATGACTAAACGGAGAAGTTTTCGTACAACGATGATTATGATGCTCGGTCTGAGCATGCTGGCTTCCGGCGTCGTCACGTTTATCGTATATAAGCTGTTGCAGATGTACTACGCGGGGGTAAGGCGGGAAGACCCGCTGGCGGAATATCGGAATATCATGAGAAGTATTGGCGATCTATATGTCTTTATGCTCCTCTTCATCCCACTTGCGATTTTATTTTTCTACTTGTTTACCAGACGTTACGTTACGTATTTCAAAGAGATTTCCGCGGGCATTAATCACTTGGCTAACGGGGATTTTGATCATCAGGTACAGATTGTGGCCAAAGACGAATTGGGTGCGATTGCGGAAAGTGTCAATATGGCGAGCCAGAAGCTGCGAGAAGCGGTGAATCGAGGGGATTTTGCCGAAAACAGCAAAGACCAGCTCATCGTAAACCTTGCGCATGATCTGCGCACGCCGCTGACCTCTGTACTGGGATATCTGGATTTGTTGATGAAGGATGAACAGTTGACCGAGGAACAGGCGCGGCATTTCATAGCGATTGCGTTCACCAAGTCCCAGCGGCTGGAGAAGTTAATTGATGATCTGTTTGAAATCACACGAATGAACTATGGCATGTTGCCTGTACACAAAACGCGGCTGGACCTGAGCGAGCTGTTGAAGCAAATGAATGAGGAACTTTATCCTGTTTTTGAAAAAAATAATCTGGTCACCCGTTTACATATCGATAACGATCTTACCGTATCCGGAGACGGGGAGCTGCTCGCCCGTGTGTTCGAGAATCTGCTCATCAATGCTGCGCGGCATGGGAAGGACGGGATGTACGTGGATATAAAGGGATTTCAGGATGAAGGCCAGGTTGTCATTCAGGTGACGAACTATGGAGGACATATTCATCCTGATGATCTGCCACGCATCTTCGACATGTATTACACCGGAGATCGGGCACGGACCGTGCAAGAGGGAGGCACGGGTCTTGGACTGTTTATCGCGCGTAATATCGTGGAGCAGCATGAAGGGATAATATCGGCTGTAAGTGATGTGGTACACACGATGTTTGAGGTTCGTCTGCCTGTTTTCCAGCAGGTTTCTCATGAAACTTAAGAAAAATTTAAACATTGCCCTGCGTTTTCTTTAAATTGTTTTGCCTATCCTTGAATTATGAGAGGGAGGAGGAACAATCATGAAAAAGTGGGGCTTTCTACTATGCATCATTTTGATCGGGTATTTCGTGACGCAATCCACGGCAGCTTTGTGGCAGAAGGAAGAGATGCCGATTGTTGTTTTGGATACCAAAGAGAAATACGCGGGGTACCGAGAAGCTGCATTTCAAGAAATGAAACAGCAAATACATAAAGGCAATCTTGTTTTGGTCAATTCCGAGCATCCGATTCACCCGGAGGGTATTCGCTCCGACATTGTAGTTGTGGCTGAAGAGGAAGACTTGCTTTTAGGTTATGGACTACTGGATCACAAATTGATGTTATCGCGTGAGGTTACAGAGAGATTCCAGAAGATGGTTGAAGCAGCAGGCGAAGAAGGAGTACGCTATTTCCTGATGAGCAGCGGATACAGAGATTTTGAGAAGCAGGATGAGCTATATCGGCAAAAGGGTTCGGACTACGCGTTGCCTGCGGGTTACAGCGAGCACAATCTGGGGTTATCCCTGGACATAGGTTCAAGTCTGGCCGCAATGAGTGAGGCTCCAGAAGGAGCGTGGCTGGAGAAAAACGCATGGAAATACGGTTTTATTTTGCGATATCCCAAAGATAAAGTGAACGTGACAGGCATTCAGTATGAACCCTGGCATTTCAGATATGTCGGCATGCCGCATAGTGCGGTGATGTACAAGAATCAGATGGTTTTGGAAGAATATCTGGAGATGTTAAGAGAAAAGAAAGACGTGAGCGTCGATCTGGACGGCGTTACATATGATATCCATTATTATCAGGTATCGAAGGATACGAAGATTTATCTGCCAGAGAATGATGCCTACGACATCTCCGGTGATAATATGCAAGGAGTTATTGTTACGGTTGAAAAATCGTCTTGATGATGAGTATCAACCTAAGAGGGCGGCCTGATGGAGGAGGTAGAGACAGCATGAGACAGAACAAGCCGAACGAGCAGTATAGGCAACAAGGTCAAAAAAATCATCAAAAAATCAAACTTTTTGATGTGAACCAACGTCATAAGAGTCACGGTCAAAAACACAATCGCAATGAGATAAAGAGCAATCCGTTTCGAATCGTCTGGATTGCCCTGTTCGTGATTTATCTCTATCTGCTGACCAAACTGATTTTATTTAAAGGTGGAGCGGTGGATGCAGGACTGGTATGGGACAGACTGATGGCACTGCTGCGTCAACCGGATCTGATCCATACACGAACTGTAAATCTGACGCCTTTTCAGGAGATCAAACGAGACTGGCACAGTCTCTCCGTTCATCACCGATCAGGAACAGCAATTCACTTGGTGGGCAATATTCTTGCATTTGTGCCGTTTGGTGTATGGATTACGGGGATAATACGCCATTCTTTTTTCGCCGGGATTCATGTAATGTTTCTATCCTTTCTGCTTAGTCTGGGTTATGAAGTGACACAGTTGCTGACGGGGATGGGTATCTTTGATGTGGATGATCTTATGCTGAATACAATTGGCGGAATGATCGGATATGTGTTGTATATCGTGTTACTGGTATTGAACAGGCTATTCACTGGGGGAAGATCGAGAGTAGTGGTGAATAATTAGGCGACGGACGACGAGAATCACAGGAGAGTAACTCTGAGAATTACAATGTAAATCACTGGGAGAGTAATTAAGCGAAAGAGTGATCGTGATAACTGTGGAAGAGAGGCCCGTGTTTCTTGGCCTGCCTAAGGAGGGATTACACTGATTATTATCGCTGTGCTGTTGATTAGTGCAGGGTTTATGTTTCTGATATGTCCGCAGAGTACAACAGGTGCCACAGATCAGCAAATCAAGGATCGTCGATTTCTAGCGAGGTGGATAGGAGCAACTTTGATCGTCATGTCGTGTTTATTTCTGATGATGGGAACCATGCAACTGTTCGATCAATCCTCGCATTATATTGGGCATTAAGTGAATCTCCCTATTAGATTTCAGTGTTTTGTCCCCCTCACGGCGCTAACGATCACGACAGACCTTATTTGGCTGATTTTGCCGAGTCATCAATTCTAACGATCACCAGGAACGTTATTTGGCTGGATTTCAGCTGAAACTAGGATAAATCGAGGGGATTTACTTAAATAGCGTCTCTACGGATCGTTAGAATTTCACAAGGCCTATTTGGCGCCCAATAAGGCTTCTCATGATCGTTAGAGTCGTTAGCATTTTGGCTGCCGGTCTCATTGACGTTGATTTCTTAACTTCAGAACCTTTCCTGCGACGGATACGATTTTGCTTTGTTCGCCAGCGGGGATTTTCACCTGAAAGTTACACTCTAGAGCATTGATTTGAGTAATTTTAAGCGGAGCATTTTGTGATACTTCTTCATCGTTGTAGTGGAGAGACATTTAATGAGATAAAGAAAAGACGATTCACCCATAACCTGTATGCTCACTATACTTGGAGGAGGGCTCGCATTGATTTTGTTAGCTAGAGAGCTTGCCGGAAGAATGAGAGCGTTGATCGCTATCGAAAGTGAGATCGCAGACGCAACACATAGACAAGAGGATGAACAGGCCATACTGGACTTGGAAAAGAAAAGGTCCACACAGATCCGAAGCTTCACACGTGATGAATTATTGGTTATCCAAACGGTTATGAATATTGGCCAATGCGAAAGAGGTTATCGTTATTATGCCAACTCAGAGAATCCAGATTATTATGAGATCATTCATCTGCCTATTGAGTTGAACGAGCATGAGTTGATGCAGAAATATTCATATTATCTGGTACATAAAACGGAACGCGAGCTTGCAGATAGAATTGAGCATTATACGGCTGTTTCTGAACAACTGAAGGAAGGCCTGGCTATTTTGAAACTCTAGGAGGCAGATCGGATGATTATGAAAATTTCGTATTACACTCCTGACGGTTTCTATTATTATGTCCCTGACCGGCATGCAGATCAAATCGAAGCGTGGAGAAATGAATTTTCTGATTTTCTGCAACGCATTGAAGGTAAACATCCGTTCACTCAATATATGGAATCGATTAATTTCGATGATGAACTGGAATATGGGGTGTTTATTCGCAGTTACGGCGGGGATGACTTTATGGATTGGATCAACGTCGAAAAGTTGAAAAGCAGGGGAATCTATCGTATACCTGAACCGCCGGATGATTCAGAGGTGGGAATCAGGATCGATTTTTAATCAGATTGCGACAGCAAAGCATCAACAGCAAAGCAAAAATGACTGAAACAAAGCAAAAAGGACTAACGCAAAGCAACATTAAACCCGAGTCCCGCCTCAATACTCCGAATTAAAAAGCCCCGCTTCATTGTGCATGCTACGCACATGAAGCGGGGCTTCGTTATTTCATTTTATCCCATGAAAGATGAAGGGGATTAAGCTTTTTTCATCATTTGACGCAGTACCGTTTGCAGGATACCACCGTTGTGGTAGTAATCCACATCAACCATACTGTCCAGACGAGCGATAACAGGGAAGTCGAACTTCGTTCCGTCTTCACGTGTCACGGTAACAGTCAGTTCTTGGCCTGGTTTCACATCGTTGCTCAGACCTGTGATGTCAAACGTCTCACGTCCGTTCAGACCGAGGCTGGACCAGCCGTGACCTTCCTGGAATTGCAATGGCATAACGCCCATGCCAACCAAGTTACTGCGGTGAATCCGCTCGAAGCTTTCCGCGATTACCGCTTTGACGCCGAGCAAGAACGTACCTTTGGCTGCCCAGTCACGGGAGCTTCCTGTACCATACTCTTTACCTGCGATAACGATCAGGTTCTGTCCTTCAGCCTGATACTTCATGGAAGCATCGTAGATGGACATTTCTTCGTCTGTTGGCAAGTATTTCGTAATACCACCCTCAGTACCTGGAGCTACCTGGTTACGAATACGGATGTTGGCGAATGTACCACGCATCATGACTTCATGGTTACCACGGCGTGAACCGTAGGAGTTGAAGTCTTTGCGCTCTACGCCATGCTCTTTCAGATACAATCCAGCTGGACTGGACGGTGCAATGTTACCTGCTGGTGAGATATGGTCCGTTGTTACGGAGTCACCCAGCAATGCCATTACACGTGCAGCTCGGATATCGGAGATATCGTTCAGCTTGTCACCAAGCTCTTGGAAGAATGGCGGGTTCTGGATGTAAGTGGAGTTCGGGTCCCACTCGTACAGTTCGCCTTCCGGTACAGCAATTTGGTTCCAGCGCTCATTGGCAGTAAATACGTTCTCGTACTTGTTGCGGAACATCTGTGCATTCAGGGAGCTTGCAATCGCATCCTTGATCTCTTCGGAGCTAGGCCAGATGTCTTTCAGGAATACAGGTTGATTATTTTGGTCGTGACCGATTGGATCGGTTTCGAAGTCAATATCAACTGTACCTGCCAGTGCGTAAGCAACGACCAGCGGTGGAGAAGCCAGATAGTTTGCTTTTACTTGTGCGTGTACACGGCCTTCGAAGTTACGGTTACCGGACAATACGGCCGCTACAGTCATGTCGTTGGCGGCAATCGCTTCACTCACTTCATCTGGCAGTGGACCGGAGTTACCAATACATGTTGCACAGCCGTAACCGGCAACGTTGAATCCAAGTTGGTCGAGATAAGGGATCAGACCTGCTTTTTCCAGATACTCGGTAACGACGAGGGAACCTGGAGTCAAGCTGCTTTTCACATATCCTGGTTTAGTCAGACCGAGTTCAACCGCTTTTTTCGCGAGCAAACCAGCACCGACCATAACGCTAGGGTTAGATGTATTCGTACAGCTTGTGATTGCCGCGATGACTACAGCTCCAGCTTTCATCTCAGTTGTGGAACCGTCAGGGTGCTTCACAGGCACTTTTTGTTCAATCTTCTCATCGCTCAGTCCATATCCGCCTTTGTCGACAGGCGTACGGATGATGCTGTTGAAGCTTTCTTTCATTTGAGTCAGCTCGATACGGTCTTGTGGACGTTTTGGTCCTGCAAGGCTCGGTACAACGGAGCCGAGATCCAGTTCGATTACATCCGTGAACTCCGGATCAACGGTGCTGGAAGTACGGAACATGCCTTGAGCTTTGTAGTATGCTTCAACCAGTTCTACTTGCTCGTCGGAACGTCCAGTGCTGCGCAGGTAGTTCAGTGTTTCGCTGTCTACCGGGAAGAAACCGATTGTTGCGCCGTATTCCGGTGCCATGTTGGCTACTGTTGCACGGTCAGCAAGACCGATGTTGGCAAGGCCTGGTCCGTAGAACTCAACGAATTTGCCGACAACGCCTTTTTTACGAAGCATTTGAGTAACGGTGAGCGCGAGGTCAGTTGCTGTTGCGCCTTCGCTCAGGCTACCTGTCAATTTGAAACCGATAACGTCTGGTGTTACAAAATAAAGCGGTTGGCCCAGCATCCCTGCTTCGGCCTCGATACCACCTACACCCCAGCCGACAACGCCGAGACCGTTGATCATAGTGGTGTGAGAGTCTGTACCTACGAGGGAATCCGGAAATACAACCGTTTCGCCATCAACCGTTTTGGTTGCAGCCACGGAAGCAAGGTACTCCAGGTTAACCTGGTGAACGATCCCTGTGGATGGTGGAACAGCACGGAAGTTGTTGAATGCCGTTTGTGCCCAACGAAGGAAGCGGTAACGTTCTTCGTTACGCTCGAATTCAACTTTGATATTGTAATCGAGTGCATCGCTGGTTCCGAAAGCATCAACCATAACGGAGTGGTCAATAACGAGATCAACGGGAACGAGCGGATTGATCTGTTTTGGATCGCCGCCTGCTTTTTTCACGGTGTCACGCATTGCTGCAAGGTCAACAACAACCGGTACACCCGTGAAATCCTGCAATACGATCCGCGCGGGGATAAACGGAATTTCCTTATTATTATCACGGCCTTCTGCCCAGCCGGTCAGTTGTTTAACGTGTTCTTCGGTAATCGCACGTCCGTCGAATTGACGAATCGCTGCTTCAAGCAGCACTTTAATCGAGAAGGGAAGCTTGGAAAGGTCGCCGTGGCCGCCTTCCTGAAGAGCATCGAGACTGTAGTAGCGGTAAGACTTGCCTCCAACCTCAAGCGTACGAGCGGCGGAGAAATGGTTCTTGGCTGACATACATGTACCTCCTTAAAATGTGTCGGTGAGATGAAGAAAACGTTCATTTCTAAATGAAGAACAGGCCTTCACCGTTCCGTGTTCTTGTTCAATGGTTTCATCAGGTGAAACATAATTTCATAATCATAACTTTAGTTCTAAGTATACCGTTTTCACATCCGTACGTAAAGGGCTTTTTGCCTGTGCAAGCAAGCGTTTGAAAGGATGAAGGCGTTTTCTATATTCTGGTGTGAACGTGGATGATTTTGAACTTTTCAGGTCATAGAATTAGGTGCGTTATTTCAACTGTGTACATACAAACTAGGTTCTCTTCATATGAATAGTAGGAGTTTATCTCGTGATGATCCAGACAGAATTCATGCCAAAGGGGGACACAAGCTTGGAACGCGAATGGAAGAGTGCCTTATATACGTACGTCAACCAGTACAATCGCTGTGAGATTGATTACCGTCCACAGACGAGCGAACGGATCGTAACCGATCCCGAATTTGTGGTGGAACGGGGAGAGCGTATGGCAAGGCTGGATGAATGGTATCGCAAACGGCGCGCCGTACCTCTTCGCAGCGAGACCAGCGCCAAGCTTGTGCGTACACTCATTGATGGTTCTGAAGAAGCGGTGGTGGAAGTGCAACTGTACAGCAGGCTGTTCTATGAGAAGAGTGGTATCACCCACCGGGAGGATCGGATCGAACGTGAGCGATTAACCTTTTTGCGCGATAATGGGCATTGGAGTATAGCGCGTGTGGAACGAGAAGTGCCGGAGCGCCGTCCAGCGGGGGAAGGGCGTCCGTATCAACAAGCCGATTTTGTACAGGCGGTGAATCGGCCACTTCTGAATCGGGAAGTATTGGGTCAAGGCAGAAGTGCCAAAAGACATATATATCGCCGGGATCTGGCTGTTGCCTACGCAGATCGATGGTGGAATGCGGGCAATCCCGCATATGAAGAATTCGATGTGGACTGCACGAATTACGTGTCCCAGTGTCTCTTTGCAGGGGAAGCACCCATCCACTATACTGGTAGAAGAGAAGCGGGCTGGTGGTATAAAGGGTATGTGAACGGCGCGGAAATGTGGAGTTATAGCTGGGCCGTATCCAACAGTCTGGCAAGATATCTGTCGGGCAGCAGCTGGGGGCTGACGGCCACCGAGGTGGATCGTCCTGAGCAACTGATGCTTGGTGACGTCATTTTCTACGATTGGGACGGCGACGGAAGATTCCAGCACAGCACGGTGGTCACCGCTTTTGACGCGGGGGGCATGCCGCTGGTAAATGCACATACGGTGAGCAGTCGCCATCGTTACTGGGATTACCGGGATTCCTATGCCTGGACGGAGCGGACGGTATACCGGCTTTTTCATATCGCGGACGAATTTTAACAGGGAAAGATTTGCGAGATTCGGTGACGCAGACAGCCCGTTCCGTGTAAAATAAGAACAGAGACCGGAAGCAGCAGGGCAATCGCCTGTAACGGCTGCGCAGATAGCACCACGTACAGATATAATCGGAGGTTACGCATGAGTATGGATAAATTAAAAGTAGGCGTCGTATACGGCGGGAAATCGGGCGAGCACGAGGTATCGCTGCAAACGGCGTTTGCTGTAACAAATGCATTTGATTACGAAAAATATGAATTGGTTCCTTTTTATATCTCCAAGCAGGGGACGTGGAAAAAAGGAACAGTGATGCATGCACCTTTTGCACGCATTGAAGATCTGAAACTGGAACACTCCGCAGGCGGCACACAGGACGCGCTGAACGCATTATTTGCACGTTTGTACGGTGGCGCGGAAGCACTGGACATTATGTTCCCGTTGCTTCACGGCACGTTCGGCGAAGATGGCACCATCCAGGGTATGTTCGAGATGGCGGATATGCCGTATGTGGGCGCGGGTGTGCTGGCTTCGGCAGGCGGCATGGACAAAGTCGTCATGAAAAAACTGTTTGCCCAAGCCGGGATTGACCAGTGTGCTTTCACGTATTTTAATGCAACACAATGGAAACAGACGGAACACGAAATGATCGTACAGGTTGAAGATCAGCTGGGTTACCCTTGCTTCATCAAACCGGCCAACCTTGGCTCCAGTGTGGGTATTTCCAAAGCGCGTAACCGCGATGAACTGAAAACAGCGATTGAGTTTGCACTCCGGTATGATACCAAAGTAGTCATTGAGGAATTTGTGGAAGCACGCGAGGTCGAGGTTAGTGTTCTCGGCAATGATGAACCGATGGCATCTGTTCCGGGCGAGATCGTATCCTCTGGTGAATATTACGATTATGCAGCCAAATACATCGACGGTCAGTCCCAGATGCTGATTCCTGCACCGCTCGACCCTGAGGCGGCAGACCGCATCCGTGAAGCGGCTTTGCAGGCGTTCCGTGCTATCGAGGGTAACGGCATCTCCCGCGCAGATTTCTTCATTCGCAAATCGGATGGCGCACTGTTGATTAACGAAGTGAACACCATGCCTGGCTTCACTCCGTACAGCATGTACCCGCTCTTGTGGCGCGAGACAGGCGTATCGTATGCGGAATTGCTGGATCGCATGATCGAACTGGGACTGGAGCGGTATAACCGCAAACAGGCACTGAATTACGAAAACGGCGTTCAGGCATAGCCTGGACGATCCGCTATCCAAGCTAGATTTCCACTATCAGGAGATTGGGAGGAATGTGCATGGGATTTCAGACAGAGTTTAATTCCGTATGTAAATTCAAAAGCGAGCAAGAGTTATTTGAACTGCTGGAATACGGCCGCGGCAAAATGGTCAAGCAAGGTTTTCGGGTATTTCCTACCGGGCAAAAAGTCATTGCTTACACGCCGGACAATGTAGCGGTGGCTATTGTGAAAATTGTGGCTTCCATTGCGGAGATCAATTTTCAGAACCAGGAAGTGACGGAAGTAGAGATGCAGCTCATTCGCAAGCTGACCGAGGAAGAATCACGGGTCCAGACGGCGCTTGCCGATGAGATGTTCTTCGGGGAACAGGCTCAGGAGTAGTCTGATCACAGGACGCACTGAACAGTGCTGTCAATAGAGTGGCTCTCTCCAGAGAACTAACGGAGATACTGCTGAATATAGCTGACTACTCTCTCGGACAAACCTCTAGGCAAAGCACTTGGATGGTTTTACATTCATGCGATTACGCTCCCCTGTTTAGGGTAAAGCTTGGTTATATACCATGTCGGCTTAGCTTCGCGGCTGTCTTCAGTCGTGCAAGTCTGTCCGTCCTAAACAGAGAGGAAGAAATTCATGCTTGTACGTTTCGGTTACGTGGCAATGTCGGTGCTGGTGGAGAATGCTTCGCCTTCCAAGACCATGACAATGGCCAGTTTTAATAAAATCGGAGACAGGGAAGCGGCGATTCGCAAGCTGGAACGCATTGCAGCCGAGAACCTGCATAATACCTTACGTTTGCTCCGGCACAACAAAGGAAGCCATATTCATGTATATCGCTTTTCTTCGAAATTAATTCCACTGGCTACCCATGAAGATTTGAGTGATTGGGACCCGTTTCCGGCACTGAAACCGGATTTCGAAGCGATTGGTGACTTCGTGAAGGAAAATCAGATGCGTGTATCCTTTCATCCGGATCATTTTACCGTACTGAGTACTCCTCGCGAAGAAGTGCTACGCAACTCGATGAAGGATCTTCGTCATCATGTTCGTATGCTAGATGCGATGGGGCTTAATGCCACGGCCAAGAACAATATTCACATTGGTGGTGCATATGGGGACAAGCCATCCGCTGCACGGCGTTTTGAGGAAAATTTTTTGAAGCTGGACCGGGACATTCAGGAGAGACTGACGCTTGAAAATGATGATAAAACGTTCAACTCACCTGAGACACTCGCGGTATGTCAGAATCTTGGTTTGCCGATGGTACTGGATATCCATCATCAGTGGGTGAATAACGAAGGCGAGAAGCCATGGGAGCTGTGGACGGATATTTTAAAAACCTGGCAGTCACCGCTAGCACAGGCCGATGCTCCGCCAGACCGACCGTTAGTTCCGAAAATTCATGTGTCCAGCCCGAAGAGCGAGAAGGACCCTCGCGGACATGCGGACGGGGTGGAAGTCGAGCCGCTACTTGATTTTCTGCGTCATATTGCGGCGGATACACCTGCCCTTGATGTCATGATCGAGGCCAAACGCAAGGATGAAGCCTTGGTGCAGCTGATGCAGAAACTGGCCTTTTATCAGGATGAAGGTGTTGAATGGGTGGACGAGTCCACGGTACGAATACATCCCTGAGGTCAAAAGAGGCTTGGACAGCAAGAAACTTTACGAATGCTCAGACGTATACTTCTAACAAGTATTTTTAACTTTTTCGTAGATTGATATAGAAAGTAGAGTGAACGCTTTGAGTGAAAAGGAAAAGGTACCTTATGTCGTGACAAGCAAAAGCTATACTGCCGTTGCTATTAATGCAGCGTCCAAGGCGGGAGAGTGGATCAAGAGCCGTCTGGGTACGGTAAGTGAACTCGGAACGAAGTATTCCCCTCAAGATCTGGTGACCGAAGTGGATAAAGGAGCAGAGCAGATGATTCGCCGCCTGATTCTCACCCATTTTCCAGACCACGCTATTCTGGGGGAAGAGGGAGTTGAACCGGGGCCTGAAGCTTCAGCAAGAGCGCTGAAAGAGGCAGCGGAGGAAGAGTATCTCTGGATTGTTGACCCGGTGGATGGAACGACGAACTTTGTGCACGGATTCCCGTTCTACTCGGTGTCCATTGCGCTGGCTCATAAGGGCGAAGTGATTGTGGGTGTGATCTACGATCCTTCCCGTGACGAATTGTTTGTTGCGGAAAAAGGAAAAGGAGCCTACGTGCACGGAAACCGGATGACGGTATCGGGTGAGGAAACACTGGGCCAGAGCCTCGTGGCGGTAGGCTTCCCGGCAGATACGACGTTTGCGCTGCCACTGAATATGGCCGCTGTTCAGGCCCTTGCTCCACAGGTGCGCAATCTGCGTGCAGGCGGTTCAGCTGCAATTCATCTCGCTTACGTGGCTGCAGGGCGTCTGAGTGCTTATACGGAAGTGGGGCTCAAGCCTTGGGACATTGCCGCAGGTGCGCTACTGGTTGCGGAATCCGGTGGTAAAGTGACGGATACGAAGGGAACACCATATACGCTTGCCGTGAACCACATCGTTGCCAGCAATGGCAAGATTCACGATGCGTTGACAGAAGTATTGAAGGAAGCCAAGGCTACCGGACTGGAGTAAACACATACCACTTTATTATAGGAGTGAATAACGATGGATGAATCCAAAGAACTGGAACAACGGCTTAGCGATATGCTGACGGAAGGAGACATGGAGGCGTCCGGTGATGCTGGTGAGCGCGAACGTCAACTCATTCCTCCCAAATATGAGGTGCGTATTCAGACAGAACGAGACCCGATTGTGGAGGAAACGTTAAAGTTTCGTACCATGGCTCGGGAATTGGATAATCGATATGACAGGTATGTGGATCGGGCTACCGGGCAGGATACTAAGGAAATCGGCGAACCCGCGCCAAGTCAGCCTGCAGATCAGGATCGAGTTAAGGATTCAGATTCGGATATCGAAGCGTAACATACAGGAAACTACGACCATCAATCGATATACCGCTTATCAGTAGGCACACTATCATTCAGATTGCTCTCATGAATAGAGTCGGATTTTTAATAGTAATAGACTTCCCGGCAAAGGGAGGTCTATTATTTTGCGCGCACATTTAGGCAAGAGGACAAAGCTATATTTGTAGTGATAGAATAGAGGTACACAAGCATATGTCATCGGAATGAATGGTGTACTATATAATCGTGTAAATGCTGGATTTAACTAAAGGAGTGTTCACAAGAATGAAGCGTAAACGTATTTGGAAAAACACCGCTGCAGGGCTGAGTGCCAGCATGCTGGCAGGTATGTTGCTACTTACGCCGTCCACATTACCGGCACATGCTGCTGACGCCAAAACGGGCGTATTACCTGTGGCTTCAAATGAAGCATCGCTTACAGCAACCAAGAAAGATGCCTCCGCTGTAACCAAAGAGTTTCGGATCGTCACATTGGGTGACTCCATTACCGTAGGATATGAGCCGAAGATGACCACATTGCCTTATGGTTACGTTGAGCGTTTGCAAGAACAAGGCTTGCTCCATGGGCGCACACAAGTAGATAACTTCGGCATCGCTGGACTTAAAACGAGTGGTTTGAAGAGGTTTACCGATGCGATCAAAGAAGGTAAGGCGCTGACTTCCGAAGCCATTCAGCCGAACCTGCCTGATCCGCGCGCAGGACAGATCGGAGCAAACACAGCTGCGATTCGTGAAAGCATTGCACAGGCTAATCTGGTAGCGATGACAATCGGCGGCAATGATGTCTCGGAGCTTCTAGGTACGGCGAATACCATGAGTGATCAAGAGTTACAAGAGAAAGTAAAAGAATTGCTGTCAACGTATACAACGAATGTTACTGCTATCATTAATGATATTCATGCGATTAATCCATCTGCGCGGATTGTTATTGCTGACCAGTACCAGCCGATGCCCGAAGTAGCAGGCAAAGAGCTGTATGCCAAGCTGATGCAGGCTTCAGAGGGCTTCACACAAACGATTGACGGGATTGCTGCTCAGTTCACAGCCCAAGGAGCTGATGTGAAAGTAGCTCATGTAGCCAACGATTTTGTGGGCGGCGAAGGCACGATGACACATATGATCAAAGATCGGGATTTCCACCCGAATCAGCTTGGATATGCTGCTATTGCTGAAGAGTTTGCAAAAACCATCTGGGGTGACTACACGAAACTGACCGCGCCGGATGCAGGTCAACCGATGAATATTATCGTTAGTGGCAAGACGCTGAACACACCTTATAAACCAGTGATTCGTAACGGCAAAAACTTCGTCGCGATCCAGGATATCGTGAATGCAGTGGGTGCCAAAACCGTTTGGGATAACAAGACGTCAACCGCAACCATTACCTACGGTGACCGCACAGTAGCTGTGAAGATCGGAGCGAATGCCGTGAAAGTGAACGGTGCATCCGTAACAGTGGACACGCCGGCTTTCCTGAACAAAGTAGGCAAAGAAGCCAAAACGTATGTACCGGTGGCTATGGTAGCCGAAGGTCTTGGTTTTGACGTGCAGTATATCGCGAAGCTCAAAACGGTATTTGTAAATCCGTAAGGTTGTTTATCAAAGTGCACATTCTTATGATTGAACATGTAGATATCGAACTTGTAAGTTTGAATATGTAGGAATGAATGTGTAAGAATGAATGTGTAAGAAGTGACCTTAATCCCAAAATATCATTAGTGGCGTGGCAGGACATGTTCCTGACTCGTCACTTTTTTGTGCTGTTCTTTTTGGTCGATTGGATTCGTAAAATCAGTAGGAGATCGAGAAATAGAAATGGTGCCTTCCTCGAGGAAGTCAGGGGGCGGCCATATTCTAACGGTCAGGAGAAGCCTTATTCGGCTTGAAATAAGCCTTTTGAAATTCTAACGATCCGTAGAGACGCTATTTAAGGAAATTCCTTCGATTTAACCCTGTTTTACATAAAAATGAACCCAATAGCGTCGCTGGTGATCGTTAGATTCTGAAACACCGTCAAAATGACTAAATAAGGTCTGTGGTGATCGTTAGCGATGCAAGAGCGCAAGAAGAGCAGTGGGTTTCGAGTAACCGGAATCCGCATATCCTATGGCCCAGCATTGTTCCTCTGAGGAGTGTGACTTTGCAGCAACTTTCCACATTCGTTTCAAGATGAATGTAACCGTCCAGCTAGAAGTGATATCACCTTCCCCACTGAGGTACGAAACTCTCGTAGCATAAAAAGTCACCCTCATCCTGCAAGCTAATCAACATTGCCACGCAGATAAACAGGTTCCACTAAAAAGTGTTATAGTCACCTACATTGATCGTTGTATAGCTTCTCAGGTGACTCCATATGTTGCATAAATATGACTTGTCATCCGACCATGGATGTGTAAATATGAAAATAAATTACATGTAAGCTGAGTTTGTGCATACAGCAGGGTAGCAAACATACTTTTTAATTGTGATATCTTGCGCACCAAAATCAGATTAAGTTTACCGATATATTCAGATCTTTATCAGCTCGATACTAGGCCGGCAACCCTCTAATCCAGCAACCCTTCGCCAAGCAAAGGAGAGCTCCGAGTGAGTAAATTTAAAAACGCTTTCACCACACTACCCATTCACCACAAAACGATGTTGCTGATTGGATTTTTAATGCTGATCAGCTTTGCTTTCTACGTATCTGTCATGCAGTACGTGCTGAATATTTATGACCGTCAGATCTACGAGAAGTCATCGCAAGTACTGAATATGTCGTCCGTCGGCATCGAGAACAAGCTACGCGAGTTATCCAATCTGTCCTTCAAAGTAATGTCGGATGAGCCGCTGCAACAGTATCTATTGCAACTGGAGAAGGCGGAGACCGGATATGAGCGGAATAGTCTTCGTAAAAAGATTACAAACCGACTCGTTGCCTACGCTGGTTCCGAGAAATATGTGTACTCCATGATCTTTATCGACAACGATAACAATGTCATGGCTGCAGGTAATCGCGAAGGCATCTCAGAGACGAAACAACAGGAGCTGATTTCGCTCGGTGAGCAGTATGCCGGTTCCAACGTATGGCTGGCAAGTGGAGATCAACAGGCGAGATTGCTGTCGGTCAGACAGGTGAAGTCCTTTACGGGCGGATCATTTACGCTGGAAAAGCTGGGGACCCTCATTATCCGTGTACGGCTGGATCGTATCGTACAGGATCAGATGCAGGAACCGGCAGAGGACTCGCAGTTGCTGATCGTTGATGGGACGGAAGTCATCTACCCAACCGAATCGACCGTAAGCAAATCCGAAATTGCGGAAGAAATGAAGCGGACTCAACCTTACGGAATTGCCACATTGGAGCAGGGCAAATATTTTGTTGCAAGAGCCCATTCATCCTATACCAGCTGGAATTATTTATATACCACGCCATTTGATCAGATGTTCAAACAGATTCAATTTGTCAAACAGCTCGTCATGGTCATTTTTATTATGATCTTTCTGGTGGCCCTTGTGATTGGAGCTAAATTCTCTCGCAGCATCACCCATCCGATTGCTCAATTAATCAAGAAAATGCGTAATATTGAAAAAGGGGATCTGGATAAACTGGAGGAAGCAGCCCTTGGCAACATTCCCGTATCTCCGCAAAATGAAGTCGGACTGTTACATCGAACGTTCAAGATGATGTTACAGCGGATTCGAGAGCTGATTGATGAGAATTATGCGAAGCAACTCGTCATTCGTGAAACAGAGTTGAAAGCGCTTCAAGCACAGATCAATCCACACTTTTTATATAACACGCTTGAATCCATTAACTGGCTTGCCAAAGTGCAGAAGCAGCATCAAATCTCCGAGATGGTCGAAGCGCTGGGCTTCCTGCTACGTAGCTCGGTCAATATGTCCGAGAAGTGGATTACGCTGGAACGGGAGCTGGACATCGTGCGTAGCTACGTTACGATTCAGCATACCCGGTTCGAGGAAAGACTTGATTTTGACATGCATATTGCACCTGAGGTCGGAACAGCTCGAATTCCCAAGTTAACCTTACAGCCGCTTGTAGAGAATGCCATTCACTATGCACTTGAACCAAGCATCGAGCCTTGTCAGATTCGAATCCGTGCCAGAGCAGAAGGGGAGCATATTCGGATCGAGGTAGAGGATAACGGGCCGGGCATGACCTCCGAATTTATGGAACGTTTACAGGAAGGTCAGATTCAGACCAGAGGACAGGGCATAGGGCTTACGAATATTCAAGAACGTCTAAGGTTGACCTTTGGCGATGAAGGCACCATGAGCATAAATAGCAAGCCTGGATCAGGAACTGTAGTATCGATCAGCATACCTTGGATCAGAGAGGACGATGACGATGTACAAAGTGATGCTCGTAGATGATGAACGTGTCATACTGGAGGGAATTTCCCAGGTGGTTGACTGGGCGGCTGCTGGGACAGAGCTTGTAGATACGGCCAGAAATGGAGTGGAAGCACTGGGCAAAATCGAAAGCGCCAAACCCGATATCATTATCACTGACATTTCCATGCCGGGTCTGGATGGACTGGGTCTGATCGAGAAGGCGTCCGAGGCTTATCCGGCGGTACGATTTATCATGTTGTCCGGCTATAAGGAGTTTGAGTATGCTCGTAAGGCAATGCAGTATGGGGTTAAGCACTATCTGCTCAAACCCTGTAACGAGAATCAGATTCATGATGCTCTGGTTGAGCTGTTGCAGGAGCGCCAGGATGCGCAGGTGAAAGAACATGTTGCAGGAGAGATCAAGCAGCGTCTGCAACGAGTACTTCCCCATGTGAAGGAACAGTTTCTGCTGGAGTTCATGACCAATCGCACGTATGGACCCGTGGATTTGGCGTATTATCAGGATCTGTTCAATATGGAGCTTCAACAGAATAGCGTCCGTTTACTGTTGCTTCGGATAGTGGATGAGCATGATTACAGCCATTTATTTGCGATTAAAAATATAGCTGCAGACCTGCTTCCGGATGTACTGTTAAGCACAACGATTGAAGGCAAGCTCTTGATTGTGCTGGCAGAACAATCCGATGTGAATGTACTCCAGGAACAGATTGAAGCGGTTCGCCAGACGTTTACCCGTCTGTACAGATTAGAGCTGACGGCTGCGCTCAGCGAAGCGGATCATATGACCCAGTCCCGGCGGTTGTTCCGCGAGGTGATGCAGTACTTGAATCATCGCTTTTTCATTGGAGAGGGCAAACTTATTACCAAGAATGATGTGGTGCTGGCAGGGGAGTGTGACGGGGTGAATGTGGAGCAGGATGCCGAGCAACTGTGCCAGTTAATCAAATCGGGCAATACGGAGGAGGCTGCCGCCGAGGTACATCGTCTGTTCGAGCAGCTGGCAGACCAGAAGCTGGATATTGAGGTGACACGTGCTTATGTGGTGCAGTTATACTCTGCCATGATTCAAGTTTGCCCGCCAGAGGAGGCAACCGATTTCACGCAGCGGATGGCCGAACTGACGCATATGGATACGCTAGCTGATTTGAATACATTTGTAGCAGACAGTGCTACCCGTTTAACAGCTGGTTATTATAAAAATTACATCAGCCGTCAATCATCGGCAGTGGAGAAAATGATGGACATTGTGGACCGTCACTATGGTGAGGCTGACCTTTCCCTGAGTGGAGTAGCGCATCAAATGTTATATATGAATCCGGACTATCTCGGCAAAATTTTCAAAAAAGTCACCGGCGAAAATTTCTCCAATTACGTTAATCGTCTTCGCATCGAACGGGCGTGTGAACATATCCGCAGAGGCGGGGATGTGAAGGTGTTCGAGCTGGCCGAATTGTTCGGCTTTGGAGGTAACTCGCAATATTTCAGTCAGGTATTCAAAAAATGGACCGGCATGACGCCTACGGAATACCGAAGATTCGGCATCTAACAGGGGATTAGAAATGGCAAAGCTATGATCATGCGAGGTCATACCATATCTCAAGAGGAGGATAACCGGCGCTTGGAGCGTCAGGGATGTCCTCCTCTGTTTTTTGAACCAACAAGACGGTTTTGTGTATTCAACTTGGATCGTACTTTTGCGAAAATGACAATATCAAGTTTGTGAAAGCGTTATCAGTATATCGTTAACAAGATGGAGATAACCCGTTCACAATACCATATCAGCATAAAAAGGGGAGATTGGCATGGTGAAAAAGGCAATATTCCTGATGATGGCTGCGTTGCTTGTATTTACAGCAGCTTGTAGCTCAGGTGGAGGCAGTGAACAAGGGTCCGGGAGCAAGGGTGATTCGGTAAACCTGCGTATCGCATGGTGGGGCTCGGATACACGGCATGAATATACGCAGAAGGTCATCGACCTGTATAAAACGAAAAATCCAAACGTCAAAATCGATGTGGAATATGCTTCTTTTGACGACTACTGGAAAAAGCTTGCCCCGCAAGCCGCAGCCAACCAGCTGCCTGACATTATCCAGATGGATATTTCCTACATCAGCCAATATGCACAGAACGGTCAGCTTGAAGATCTCGCACCGTATCTGGGCAACCAGATCAAGGTGGATGATGTGGCTGAGAATGTCATCAGCACAGGTGTAATTAACGGCAAACAGTACGGTGTACCTGCCGGGGTTAATGTCCTTGGTTTCCAATATGATCCTGCATTGCTCAAGAAAGCTGGCGTAGATGCCATGCCGGAAAATCTGACATGGGAATCCTACGAAGCGCTTGGTAAACAAGCAGCAGAGAAGGGACTGTATCTGGATGGCGGCGTGGCTCCGGATATTTTCTTCCACTATTTCCTGCGTACCAAAGGCAAATCGCTCTACAACCCGGAAGGAACCGGACTTGGATATGATGACGACGCTCTGTTTGTAGAGTTTTTCGGATTAATGCAACGCATGATCGAGCAGAAGGCTGCGCCTTCGCCGGATGTGGCTAATCAAACGAAAGGCATCATCGAAGAGTCGGATTTGGTCAAAGAAAAAGGCATCGGCGTATGGCAATGGTCGAACCAATTCGTTGCGTTGCAACAGGTAGCTAACCGTCCGCTTGCGATTGCGCCAATGCCGGGACCGGATATGGAGAAAGGGCTTTATATGCAGCCAAGTATGTACTGGGGTGTAACGTCGAACTCCAAGGTGAAGGAAGAAGCAGCGAAGTTCATTGACTTCTGGGTGAATGACGAAGAAGCGAACAAACTGATCAAAGGAGAGCGCGGTGTGCCGATCTCCGGAAAAATCAAAGAGGCTATTGCTCCTGAACTGAGCGATGCAACGAAACAGGTATTCGAATTCGTGGCATCGATGGAGCCGAAAGCTTCTCCAATGAGCCCGCCACCACCGGTTGGATCACCTGAGGTCATTTCCTCACTCGCTGATGTCGTGGAAGAGCTGAACTTTGGTAAAATTACTGCCGAACAGGCGGCACAGACCTTCCGCAAAAATGCAGAATCCGTGCTTGCCAACAATAAATAACAATTGAATGATGGCTTGCTCGTCCCTCATGCAGGGATGGACGGGAAACGGGCTGCTCGCTGACGGCGAGGGCCTTTCCCCGTCCTGTCTGTAACATGAAGGCGTCAGCAAGCTGATCCATGAAGGAGGTACGTTCCCATTGAGGCAGTATTCTTCATTGCGCAGAAACTTGACGGGGTATGCTTTTATCAGCCCATTTATTATTGGTTTCCTGGGATTCACGCTCATCCCGATGTTTGTTTCCCTCTACATGTCGTTTACGAGTTATAACTTGTTCACCTCTCCCAAATGGATCGGGATGGACAACTATACCAAGATGTTTTTTGATGATCCGAAATACTGGAATTCGGTTAAGGTTACGTTTTTATATGTATTCATCGGGGTGCCGTTAAGGCTGATCTTTGCCCTCTTTGTCGCAATGATTCTGAACACGGGCTCTCGTATGGTGGGAACGTATCGTACATTGTACTATCTGCCTTCCATCATCGGCGGCAGCGTGGCCGTATCCATTATGTGGCGTAACCTGTTCAGTAACGAAGGCGTCATTAACAGTGCGATGACCGCCATCGGCATTGGGCCGATCAGTTGGTTCGGTGACCCGGATGCGGCGCTTGTGATGCTGATCTCCCTGTCCGTATGGCAATTCGGTTCGTCGATGCTGATCTTCCTGGCAGGACTCAAAAACATCTCTCCCGAGATGTATGAGGCTGCAGGGGTGGATGGCGCGAATCCGGTTCGGAAATTTTTCAGCATTACGTTGCCATTGCTCAGTCCAATCGTGCTGTTCAATCTGGTCATGCAGACGATCGGTGCATTTATGACCTTCGTACCTGCGTACATCATCTCCAAAGGGGAGGGTGGCCCGATGGACGGAACGATGCTCTATTCGTTATATCTGTTCCGCCAGGCATTTATGTTTAACAACATGGGTTATGCTTCTGCCATGGCTTGGGTCATGTTGATCATGATTGGTGTGCTTACAGCGGCTGTGTTCCTGACATCCAAGTTCTGGGTATTCTATGAATCTGAAGGAGGGAAGTAATCATGGTGTGGAGAAATGTAAAATGGCCCATCTATCATCTGTTCGTTGCCGCACTTGCCCTCCTGATGCTCTACCCGGTGCTGTGGATGTTATTCAGTTCTTTCAAGGAGAGTCGCACGATTTTTGTAACGGCTGAAAGCCTGTTTCCTACCGAATGGATCTGGTCAAACTATATGGATGGCTGGAAAGGAACGGCTGGACGGCCGTTTATGGATTACATCACCAATTCACTGATCATAGTGGTGATCTCTACGATTGGGGCAGTGCTGTCCTCGTCCCTAATCGCGTTTGGTTTTGCCAGACTGAATTTCAAAGGGCGTACCTTCTGGTTCTCGCTGATGATGCTTACGCTGATGTTGCCGCATGACGTCGTACTGGTTCCGCAGTATATTATCTTTACCAAGCTGGGCTGGCTGAACACGATTCTGCCGATTGTTGTACCTACATTCTTCGGAATGCCGTTTTTCATCTTCCTGATGGTTCAGTTTATTCGCACGATTCCGAAAGAACTGGATGAGGCTGCGACCATTGATGGTTGTAACAAATTCAGGCTCTATATCCAGATTATCATGCCACTGATCAAATCTTCGCTGGCAACAGCGGCAATCTTCTCCTTTTACTGGAGATGGGAAGACTTGCTTGGACCGGTGCTGTATCTGAACTCGCCTGACAAGTATACGGTATCGATGGCGCTCAAGATGTTCCTCGATAGTGAATCTGCCTCCAACTGGGGCGCGATGTTCGCGATGTCGATTGTCAGTCTGGTGCCGGTCGTGGCTGTATTCTTCATCTTCCAGAAACAGATTGTGCAAGGCATGAGCACGAGTGGTTTGAAGGGGTAACGAGGCGAGATATAGGAACATTCCCAAATCAAGGTCGCATCAAACTAATAAGAATACGTGGAGGAGAAAAATTAGTGGATGCAGCAGACTTGGAAAACGCAGAACATACAGAACAAATAGAACAAGTTGATCAAAAGAGTGCCTCGTGGAAGTTTAGTTTTGGCCCTATTAAAGCTCAATCGGATCATAGATCAGAAATCATATCGGAATCCACTTTAAACATGAGGAATCCCGATAAGGAAGCTTACGAAGAAGGCATCCATACGAATGTAAGAAAAGCAGATGACTATGTGGCTGTTTCGTCTAAAACGATATACGATGAGAGCCAAGGATTCGGATTCGAACCAGGTTCGCTGGTGTATGAAAGGCAGCGGGTTGAAGAGCAGGAAGCTGGGTCGCCTTCTTCAAAAAGGGCTTATCCTCCGCAAGGGCAGGCAACAATGTCTGCCCGCTTGCGTTCCAGCTTTTGCATCCCGCTTAAGGCATCGTTTATCGTCGATGTACCCAACGGAACGTATCAGGTGCTACTGATCGCCGGAGATGCGCTTGCCGATACAATCACGCGTGTCAAAGCGGGAGAAGGACGTCTGATGTTACCCACGATTCGCACGGTGGCCGGGCAATGCGCAGAAATGCGGTTTGCCGTTGTGGTTCGCGGGGGGGAACTTCGCCTCACCTTCTCGGGATCTGCACCTCGGATCAATGCACTGGAAATAACGCTGGCCAATCAAACGATGACCGTGTTTCTCGCGGGGGATTCAACGGTAACAGATCAGCCAGAGAGCGGATACCCGTATTGCGGCTGGGGACAATTACTGCCTGCACAGTTCAAACATGACGTGGCCGTGGATAACCATGCACAGTCAGGGCGAAGTTCCCGTAGTTTTATTCATGAAGGCCGCTTGGATGCGATCATGAAGCGAATGAAGCCGGATGACTTTTTATTCATTCAGTTTGGACATAATGATGAGAAGCCTGACCCTGAACGAGGGACAGATCCTTTCACTACCTATAAGCAGTATTTGAAAAAATATATCGATGCCGCACGCGAGGCTAAGGCACGTCCGGTGCTGATCACGCCTGTGCATCGCCGATACTTTGCGGAAGATGGCACATTGACCGATACACACGGCGATTATATTACCGCCGTGCGTCAACTTGCGGCAGATGAAGAGGTGCCTCTAATCGATCTCGCTGAACGCAGCCGCCTGATGTTTGAGCAGGCGGGTGAAGAAGGCACCAAAGATGATTTTATGTGGGTGCTACCCGGCGAATATATCAACTTCCCCACAGGGATGGAAGATAACACACATTTTCAGGAGCGAGGTGCCCGCCGCTTGGCAGAGCAGGTGACCGAAGCCATCCGCGAGATGCATTTGCAACCATTGCAGATGTACCTCAGATAAGAGCAAAAGTAGCAGGTAAGGAACAAACTGTTTTGGTGAGGTTCTAATTTTTAAGTTACTGAGATTTGATACCGCAGGATTTTAAGTCCTGTGCGTCTGAGAGTTAACTTGAACTGCAACTGTTGAAAGATAAAACGCGAGTCGAGCGAAGCAACGAGCGCAAAAAAATGGCCCAACGAAGCGAAGGCCATGCCTTTTAAAAGCAGTAGAGTGTGAGCGAGGCAGCGAGGGGGGCGGAATCGGGAAAAGGGAGCGAAGCGCCCGCGTTTGGCACGGGATTTCCCCCTTGGAGGGGAATAGAAGAAATCCCGGACCAATGAGTGGCCCGAAAGCCGATCCGCGCACCGAGCGTCCGCCCGCGAGCCACCGAAGGTTTTAATTTTCAGGGCGTATCGCGAAGTAACGAGCGAAGCGCCCGCGTTTGGCACGGGATTTCCCCCTTGGAGGGGGATAGAAGAAATCCCGGACCAATGAGTGGCCCGAAAGCCGATCCGCGCACCGAGCGTCCGCCCGCGAGCCACAAAGATGGTTTTAACTCACATCACCTTCGCAATAAGCCAAAGGAGGAGAATCATGCCAAACCACACAAGCATCCCAAAATCCACAATCCACGGTCATACCTACTGGGTTATTCCTGATGGTTATATTCCTCCAGATAGCTCAGGCGCGCTGGAGAGCCACGAGAGTATCTGTGTATTAAACACGGGTAGTGAAGATGCAACACTGGAAATTACGATATTTTTTGAAGATCGAGAGCCACTGGAACATCTGCATGCCGAAGTCCCGGCTCGAAGAACGAAGCACATTCGCACGACATCACTCCGTTCTCGCGAAGAAGCCATTCCTTCAGGCGTACCATATGCAATCACGGTAGCAAGTAATGTACCCGTCATCATTCAGTACAGCCGTCTGGACACAACCCAACCCGAACTGGCATTAATGAGTGTCATGGCATACCCAATCGCGGAAGCGTAGGTCTACGTAAAATTGACGTCATGAGACGCCAACTACGGGAGGTAAATCTAACGAATGGAGCAGCAGTACGCAGCAGTATGGATCGGCCCCATTAGTCAAAGTTAATGGAACCAAAAGGCCTGTAATCTACATCAGATGCGATGCAGATTACAGGCGCCTTTTTCTCCTCGCTTTATTCCCCGTATTTATACGTACTGGCATTCAGAATCTTTACGTTGACTTCAACTTTGCCGAGCTGAATACGTTCAAGGGGTTCATCCTGCTGGGCAACCTCTTCTTTCCACCAATCGAGATTGTGCCGGTAGAGGTGCTCCACAAGACCAAAAGAATCCACTTTGCGTGCTTTGGTTTTGGCAAATGTCGTACGGATTTGAGCTTCCATCTGTTTGCTTGCCTCTTGTTCCATAACATGGGGAGAACGGATGGAGCCATGATCCTCGGCAATGGTACCTTTCACCGAAGTGAACAGATCAAAAGTGATACCGTCGGTGCTTTTTCTCGCTTTTATATGCGTTTTAGGTTTGTGAAGAGTCAATGTAAGGTCAGGGGTACTTCCGTGATTCCCATGAACGTACAGCGGATATTGGTACACATGGTCGTAATTCACATAACGTGTGCCGTCGGCTTCGGCTCCCGAGACTTTTCCTTGACTTTTGCCATTACTCACGACGTAAAATCCATCCATTTGAATCAGCGGCGGGTTCTTCTCACCGTTATGCCATGTTTGATTTTTCGTAGAAACGGAAGGCAACAGCACTACTGATGCAGGTTCTCTCAGAGAATCCAGCAGTTGATGCAGGCGAACAGGCTCATACTTGGAATGTTGCTTGTATAGTTTCATCGGTTCAAATAACTCAATCGTTTGCGCCGACTGGTTTAGAATCGCGGATGGAGAGAGCAACGTAGACATATCTTGTTCCGTCGCATAGATCCACGGTGTGTATCGCAGTTGCCCGGAATGGAGCAGTGTATTAAAAATATCCTCCAGTCTTCCTTCGAGCGCGTTTTGGGATAACACAATCGCTTTTACATGAGTCCACAACGTTTGCTGCTGTGATGTCTCATACAGATTGTTGATCGCCATACTTAACGTTGTACCTGTGCCTTGGCCGATCCAGATTTGACTGCCTTCCCTTGGGGTTGGCCCTTCCTGTTTGGCAATGCTGGAAAAATCGATCAACTGCGCATAGGTTGTATACTGATTATCCGCGTAATCGATGCCAATCGCAGTAATAAAGTTAATGCTCTGCACTTCCTTGGAATCCCAGCATCCCGTCAGCAGCATGACACAAGCTGCAAGTATACTACTTATCCAAGCCCATCTCATTTTGGTTTATTCTTGTGACGGGTAGAGTCCTGCGTACGTAATGCAGCCGGGCGTTTGGTACGTGTCATGGATGGCGGCATCGATACGGCTTTTGAGAAGTCTCCCGGAATATACGGCGACACTGGGGAGAGGTAGGATACCCCGTAACACTCCAGAGATACGAGATGAACTAATAAAGCGAACAAGGCAACCATAAACCCAAATAAGCCCAAAACAGAAGAAGCAATTAACATCCCAATGCGGACTTGGGAAGTGGCTCCTCCAAGCACCGTGTTCACCAGAATATAGCTGGAAATGACGGAGATGGCCACGGTGACAATAATGGTCGGGGATGTAATTCCGGCTCGAATGGCTGCGTCCCCGATAATTAAGCCACCAACCACACTGACGGTCTGTCCCAAAGCACGTGGCAGCCTGCGGCCAGCTTCATTGAACAATTCAAACATGAAAATCATCAGAAAAGCTTCAAGGGTAACCGGCATGGGCAATCCCATTCGTGTTCCTGCAATGGTTGCAAGCAGCGGCAACGGAATCTGTTCCAGATTAAAGCTGGTCAGACCGATGTAGAAGGCGGGAAAAAAACAGGCAATGAGCAGCCCGGCAACCCGTAATATCCGTTCAAAGGTCACGATGAAAAAGGGAGTGCTCTCGTCTTCAGGTGATTTCAACTGGTTGAAGAGGGTTGTGGGTGCAATGACGGCTACCGGCGACCCATCCGTGAGTACGGCAAAACGTCCGTTAATTAAAGAGTCGGCAACGTAGTCTGGACGTTCGGAGTTATCCGTGAGCGGAAAGATGCTTCGTACGCCTCCCATGACGGCACGTTCCATGATGGAGGTGCCCATGATTCCGTCGACGTTAATCTGATTCAGATTGCTACGAGCAGTCTCTAGAATTTCGGGGTTAATTATATCTCTTACATATAAGAGACCGATCGTTGTCTGTGTGCGGTCTCCTTTTATAATTTTCTCATAACACATGGATGATGTTTTCAATCGTTTGCGAACCAAGGCGATGTTCGTGGACAGCTCTTCGGTGAAACCGTCGCGCGGTCCTTTTACGGATGTCTCGATGGCAGACTCTTCTGGGGTGCGTCCCGGAATATTGGCAATATCCAGACTGCAAGCCTGTACACCATTTTCAAAAATAAGTAGAAGCTGCCCGCTAAACAGAAGCATGTTTATGTTTTGGAGATCGGAAATATCATCTATGGGTTTCAGGGTTAACCCAAGCTCCTTGGGTACAGCCTCTTCCAAAATCAATGTATGTTTTTCTAACCGTGGAATGATAAATTGATTGATTTGTTTACTGTCCACCAGCCCGTCGCAATAGAGCAGAATGACAGAACGAACAGTCTCATCTTGGGCAGAAAATGTCTGAATGACCACATCGGCGCAGGATTCAAATTTTTTTCTCAGGGAGGCAAGCAGGGTCTCATAGGATGTTGTGTCAATCGGGTGTATCTCCTTCTCCATGGTGTTGTTTCCTCCTCTGCTGGCGTGAATGGATGAAGGCAACGATCGTTGCCAGAACCGCAAATCCGCTCAGATACACGAGATTATATGGAAAGATGTAATCAACCAAAATTTTCACGAAAGTCATATCGTCCAGAGGATATAGCATGGATAGAATAAAAAATACAGCCAAAGACGCACAAGTGACCATCCTTCTGGAAGTGCTCTTAATATTCCAAATTTCTACCACAATATACATGGCCAGACTAATCCGGGTGAATGAACCTGCGAGCCACTGATAGATGGAAAAGAAATCGGTCTGCGCAATATATTTGCCCAAGGAGGCGATGCGCCACTCTTCGAAGGCCGGATACCTCATTTTGGCCGCTTCGTTCGGATTAAACTCTACAATTGCCCCGATGAGCGGGCCTGCGGTCAAACCAATAATAATAAGCGCAAGCATCAGATACTGCCGTAGCTTGATACGATTGGCAAGGTGAGGCTGAATGTACCAGAGGAAGAGCAGTTCAAACATGCCCGCGAGACAGTACACCATGCCATGAATTACAGGTGACCATCCATGCTCCAACACAGGCAACATCCGGCTGTAATCTTTGTACGGGGAATTGACAATCGCAACATAGAAACCGAGTAGCACGACAAGCGGCAGAATCAGTCCGGCTGTAAAGGCAAGCGAACGCATACCCTTATAGGCAGCATATCCGCATAAAGTCATGAGTGCGATCGTTGTAGCGATCACAGGCGTTTCGGTCAGATAGTTCGTTTTGGCCCAAGTGGTGGTATCACGTAACGTAAAGTAGATGGTACATAGAAAAAAGAGACTGTTTCCCACCCGCAGTAGCAAACCCACGGGTTTACCAAGATGGGAAGACAGCCAATCATGCAGATTTTGATGTTGTAAGAAGCGGGAGACAAAAGCAAGCATACATGCAAAAAGAACCAGCGGTCCGGTCGATAAAAGCACGGAAATCCACGAGTCCCTTTTGGCTGCACTCAGAAGAGATGGAATAATTAATACATGGTTGATAAGGCCTACGGATAACATGATTAACATCATGGCTTGCAAGAACGAAGGTTGTGTACGCTTCATGCTGAGGAACTCCCTTTCAGAGTAGAGTATCCTCAGCAGTGTTAACGTGTTTGGTAAGCTTCATACAGGATCTGTATATCATCAAATCGAAATACCGTACAGTCATCGCCTTACGCATTTCGAGCATTGTTCCTTTTGCGGTGTTTCTGGCATGACGGGTATCATGCTTTGGCATGACTGACCAGCTCACGTTTGCGACCACTCATGTTGGTGCCAAGTACACCGATGATGATCAGGATCGCACCTACATAGTGATAACTCTGAACAGGCTCATGTAGAATCAGTGCACCGCCTGCGATGGAAATGAGTGTAGACAGATTACTGAACACACTGACACGTGAAGCCTCCAGATGAGTCAAGGCGTAGCTGGACAGCAGGGTGGATACCATGGTAGATAAGATAGCCAGATAAGCGAGTGCACTCAGGTAGGACAGATCTCCAAGTGGTTGAACATAATCAGCCATTGAGCCCGTAAATGCATGGCGTATTAGTGCAATCGCATTAAACACAACACACCCTACCATTAAGGTCACCCAGGTCAGTTCCAGCGGTTTATATTGCCGAGTAAGTGGTCTGGCCAGTACCCCGTATCCTGCAAAACTGATGGCTGATAGAACCAGTAGCACTATGCCTTGCATATTACTCATCGACATGCCGCTACCTTTCATGGCAAAGATAAAGATGACGCCAGCGACAGAAAGGAGCAGAGACATTTTTTGCACAATAGATGTACGTTCCTTCAGAAAGACGGAGGCCAGAACAAGGGTAAATACAGGAACCATCGCCTGAATAATTCCTGCTTCCGAAGAATTGGAGGTTACCAGTCCGAAGGCTTGAAAGGCAAAGAAGAGCACAGGCGAGAGTAGTCCTAGCGGAATGATTCGCCACAGGTCGGCTATACGTAGATTGATTTTAATCCAGCCGAACAGCACAGGAATGCTGACCACAATGAGTGACAGAGCGAAGCGGTGTGCGAGCACATCGAGGGGATGAGCAATAGTAACGGTCATTTTAACAAATAAAAAAGATAGTCCGATAATGGCGGCGTAAACAACAGCTGCAATATAAGCGTAGGTTCGGTTACGTGTAGTATTCATTCCTTTTCCCTCCAGTAATGCGATATAGTCCGATATCGTTTCGGAACGTATGCTTAATAATTCAGGTCAACACAAAATTGAGTTAAGGTAACTCAACGTAAATTCCGATGAACTCGATTTACTGATTACCTATCAAGCGATGGAACATATTAGCCTTATTTAATATACTTCTACTTCCGCTGTGCTACAATACAGAAAAGAAGTGATTGTACCGGTACAATTTTGCGGAGAAGGAGTGGATGGGGTGAAAAAATACGAGGTAATCGCTCATGCATTGCAACAGTGGATACAGGAGCAAATGGTTCAGCAGGGGAGCCGCCAGTGGGATGACAAAGGAATAAGATTGCCAGCGGTTCGCCGTGTGGCAGAACAATATCAATGCAGTGTGAGCACAGCGATTCGAGCGTATGAATGGTTGGAACAGCGGCATTTGGTGTACGCGGTACCCCAATCCGGTTATTATGCCGTACAGAATGGATTAGGTGTACAGGATATGGACTGGCAGGAGCCGCTGGATTTTGCATCTGCGGCTCCTGATCCAAGGGTGTTTCCTTATGCGGATTTTCGGCATTGCGTGGAGGTGGCGATGAAACAGAAGCAAGACGAGCTTTTTTTATACGGCACACAGCAAGGGTTGCCTTCGTTGATTGCTCTTTTACAGAAACAGTTTGCGGATTATCAGGTATTTGCGCGAGCGGAACAGTTTTTCATCACATCGGGCGTGCAGCAGGCGCTTGCGGCGCTGGCCTTGATGCCCTTTCCCGGTGGAAAAACCAAAGTCATGGTGGAACTACCTACATATCACAATATGCCTACCTTGCTGGAAAGTCTGAACGTGCCTATTGCGGGTGTACGAAGAACGCTGGAGAAAGGGCTGGACTGGGATTCGCTTGAACGCCAGTTTGCGGAGGGGGATATCAAGTTTTTCTATGTGATCCCACGGTTCCACAATCCCATCGGGACTTCCATGAAGGCGGCGGAAAAGAAAAGACTTCTTCGGCTTGCCGAGCGATATGATGTTTATCTGGTCGAAGACGACTATCTGGCCGATTTGGAGGACAATGCGAGACAAGATCCTTTGTGGGCTTATGATACGCATGACCGCGTTATTTATCTGAAAAGTTATTCCAAGATTCTGTTCCCTGGAATTCGTATGGGTGTAGCTGTACTGCCCGTAGCCTTGATTGCCTCTTTCGGTTCAATGAAAAGAATGCTGGATATCGACACCTCACTGCTGTCTCAAGCTGCGCTGGAAGTGTACATTCATAGCGGAATGTTTGCCCACCATCGCAAAATCATTCGCAGCCGCTATGCCGCGCGAATGGAAGTTATGCATGAACAGCTGGCGGCATATTCCGATTTCGAGCCATTTCGCGCTGCGCCACGAAACGGCGGGGAGCATACCGCCCTCCCTCTGCCAGGGAATATACCTGTCCGCACCTTACTATCCCGTTTACAGAGCCGCGGAATTATTGCCGATACAACAGAACGATATTATCCCGAAGGGACGTACCATGCCTATACGGATCAGATGTTGCGACTGAACATCTCCAATGTTCCGAAACAGCGTATTGCAGAGGGGATGCAGATCATCCGGGAGGAGATACTGAGATTGCAGATCAGATCTGCAACGTGAAGATAGACCAGCCTTTAACGGGCTGGTCTATCTTGAATTTAAATTATGTCGCGAAACGTGAGTATTAGGTGGGGGCTATCATCGCACCTGAGATGAAATCATCTCCAAAACATTATTGGGATGATGGGGTAAAGGCGAGGTATTGCCGGATTGTATGAGATTGCGGCCTTGCATAATCCCGTATTTTAGGACGGAAAATTCTAACGATCCTGAGAAGCCTTATTTAGCATGTTTTCAGCCAATCCATATTCTAACGATCACCAGCGACGCTATTTAGTCCAAAATCGCTCTTTGAGGAGGCAATGGGGCTCCATTTTGCAAAATAACGTTTCCTGTGATCGTTAGATTTCAAAATCGATCAAAAAGCAGAAAATAGGGCTTCCTGTGATCGTTAGAATTTCGGCAGTATGGAGGGAAATGATATTGATGAATAGTGTGCTCATCAGGTTGAAAAGCGAGAGTAATGACTGATTAGCAATTCAACGTGCACTCAACGTGCACTCAACGTGCACTCAAGGTGCATTCAACGTACGAGTCAAAGTGAGAGTATTAGCCGACTGCACCAAGTACGAGTTAAAGCGGTTATGTTTGGTTGATAATGGCGAGGTGTGTACACAGAGTTACAGCTTTTTTCAGCATAAAAAGACCTAGCCCAGAGGGCTAGGCTTTCTCTCTTTCTTTGTCGCTACTCTTTTGACCATTTCTCAGTTCTACCGATATTCTATGCGCTACTCGAAGGCTCAGCATTAATGCCATGAACTAACCAGTGCTATACGCATACGCTATGCTCAAACCAACAGTGTTATACAATGTACTTTTACGCTTTACCCCAATGCACTAACCCATAACTCTACGCTTTATCCAGTGCGCTACCCGATGGCTCCGGCTCTTACTCCTGTGCCATTGCTTTAAAGGAAGCTTCAGCCGCTTCGAGCGTGACAGCAATGTCTTCGTCCGTATGAGCGGTGGTCAGGAACCAGGCCTCATACTTCGAAGGAGCCAGATTGATACCGCGGTTTAACATGTGGCGGAAGAAGGACGCGAAGCGTTCACCGTCCGTGTCTTGTGCGTGATCATAGTTCGTCACCGGATGATTGCAGAAATGCGTGGAGAATGCACCACGAATGCGGTTGATCGTCAGATCAATGCCGTGACGGTCCGCGGAAGATTGCAAGCCAGCCGTCAAATCGATGGCGAGACGTTCCATCTCTTCATATACGCCAGCACCTTGCAGCACTTCAAGACAAGCGATCCCCGCAGAGATGGAGGCCGGATTTCCTGCCATTGTTCCGGCCTGATACGCCGGTCCGAGCGGAGCAACCTGCTCCATGACATGTTTACGTCCGCCGTAGGCACCGATCGGCAAGCCGCCGCCAATGATTTTTCCAAGTGCAGTAAGGTCTGGTTCGATCTCCGCGTGATTGCTTAATCCGGTGTACGTCTGCGTGGAACCGTAGTGGAAGCGGAAGGCGGTAATAACCTCGTCATAAATAACGAGTGAACCGTTCGCGCGTGTCATCGCACAGAGGCCTTCCAGGAAGCCGGGCTCTGGCATAACCATGCCGAAGTTACCGACAATCGGCTCCACCATAACGGCAGCTACATCATCACCCCAGCGTTCGAGCGCTTCCTTCAGACCACCCAGGTCGTTATATGGAACGGTAATGACTTCATGAGCAATGCTGGTCGGGATACCTGCGCTGTCGGGAATGCCAAGCGTAGACGGGCCTGAGCCAGCGGCAACCAGCACGAGGTCGGAGTGACCATGATAACATCCGGCAAATTTCACGATTTTATTCCGTTTCGTATATGCGCGAGCTACGCGAATCGTCGTCATCACGGCCTCCGTACCGGAGTTTACAAAACGAACCTTGTCCATGGACGGGATCGCTTCTTTGAGCATTTTGGCAAGCTTAATCTCAAGCTCCGTTGGCGTACCGTACAGGACACCATTTGCGGCAGCTTCCGTGATGGCTTTGGTAATATGAGGGTGGGCATGTCCAGTCACAATCGGGCCGTATGCCGCGAGATAATCGATATACTTGTTGTCGTCAACATCCCAGAAGTGAGCACCTTGCGCTTTTTTCATAAAAACGGGTGCCCCGCCGCCCACCGCTTTGAATGAGCGAGAAGGGCTGTTTACGCCGCCTACAATATGCTCCAGGGCTTCTTTATATAACAACTCCGAGTTCGTACGTGTATTCATGAGATAACTTCCTTTCGTAATTCCATTAGTTTAAACCAGCAAAACAAAGGCATGATATGATTATTTTCGCATACTTTGGCGTACAGGCATAGCGAAAGGGCAGCATGTCGGCTGCCCTTCTGAGAATGAATGAGATGATCGCTATGTTATAAATGGCATGTTTTATAGTCACAGGCTACATATCATTTAACGAGTAACCGTGCACCGTGACTTTTACTGCCGCACGAATTGATGTTTAATCCAATCAACTATTTACCTAGTTAGGTCAGACCTACGTTATGGCATAGATGCATAACTAGTACTCCGTCTCTCCGGGCTCATTTACTCTGCCGGTTGCTGCGTGTTTTTCTCATTACCGCTAGCCGTCTTGTCTTCTTTGGCTTTTTCGTCTTCCGTCTTGGCTGGCGGGTGAATGATGTCTTGAACATGCTGTTTCAACTTTTCTTCACTGGTCACCGTCAAGACTTGTGCACCGCCAGGTGTGCGTTCTTCTTTCAACAGGTTCATTGGTGGAACTTGCTCACTGCCATTCATACTGCTCTGGTAACCAAGCCCGCCCAGCTTCCACATGTCGGAAAGCGTCAGGTTGGTATCTACATACGGGCTAACTTGTTCCAGAATGGAAGGTAGTTTGGCAATCGTTGTTGTGGACTGCATTTTGGCCGTCACGGCTTTGAGCAGCTCCCGCTGACGTTCCGAACGTGCGAAGTCGGACATCGCATCATGACGGAAACGAACATACATCAAGGCTGTTTTACCGTCGAGATGCTGGTAGCCTTTTTTCAGATCAATATCGTACTCATTGTTGTCGGCTTTACTCACATAATGCATGTCCTTCTCGACATCAAAGTCTACACCGCCAACCGCATCGACAAGTTTGATGAATCCCTGGAAATCGGTATACACATAATATTGAACAGGGATACCGAGCAAGTCACTTGCGGCTTCCATCGCTACGTTCGGACCGTGGGTAATCGCGGTGTTAATGCGATCTTTACCATATCCGTCGATATTGATGTAAGTGTCCCGCAGAATGGAGAAGAGATTGATTTTTTTGGTCAGCGGGTCAAGTGATACCACCATCATGCTGTCGGAACGGGGCACTTCACCCTTTTTCAGACCGCGGGCATCAACACCCATAACCAATATGTTCACGGTCTCGGTACCTTCCCATTTCGGAGGGTCGGGTGTCTTCACTTTCTCTACATTTTCAATATTGGCAAATGGCGAATCCTCGCCTTTCTTCTGCAATCCATCCAACTGATTAAGAATAGAACCGAAATAGTAGGCCACTGCCCCTCCAACAATTAACACGAAGGCGGCAAGAGAGATCCATAGGGTTCTCTTCGTCTTTCTGGTCATGCTAGCGCTCCTTTGTATTTGAGATAAAAAATAAACGATTTCAGTACATGTAAAGTTGCGTTGAGTTAGCGTATAAGTCGAAGCTTTCCGTTCGCTTCCCCTCCGAAGCTCAAGGCAGAGGAGGCCACTTCGAACTATTTTTTAAAGCTTGCTGAATTTTGACTGTTACTATTATAATTTCTTTTTGGGCTACAAGCAATTTCAACAAAATCCAAGTGAGGTATAAACATGCTGGCGATTGATGTAAAAGATTTGCGAAAGTCGTTTAACGTCCAGAAAAGCCGAGGTGGGCTGAAGGGCGCGTTTCAGGATCTGTTCAAACGTCAATACCAGGAAGTATTGGCTGTGAATGATATTTCATTTCAAATACCGCAAGGTGAAATCTGCGGATATATTGGAGAGAACGGTGCCGGCAAATCAACAACGATCAAGATGTTGACCGGCATTTTGGTGCCTACATCCGGGCATTTATCGGTAGGTGGGTATGTTCCGTATCAGGAACGGGAGAAGTTTGTCAAAAATATTGGTGTAGTGTTTGGACAACGTAGCCAGTTATGGTGGGATATCGGTGTCATTGAATCTTTTCATCTCCTACGCAAAGTATATCGTGTTGGGGAGCAGGACTTCCGCAAACGGCTGGACGAGCTGGTCGAGCGTCTGCAATTGCAGGAACTGCTCAGTCGCCCGGTGCGTAAGCTCAGTCTCGGTCAGCGGATGCGCTGTGAACTGGTGGCGGCCTTACTGCACAATCCAGGCATTGTGTTCCTGGATGAACCGACCATTGGTCTGGATATCGTGGTGAAGTCGGAAATCCGCGAATTCCTGAAAGACATGAATGAGCAGCATGGTACAACCATCCTGCTTACGACACATGACTTGCAGGATATCGAAGCTTTGTGTTCGCGTGTCATCATGCTGGATGCGGGAAGTATCATCTATGATGGAGGACTGGATCACCTCAAATCCCAGTGGGGCACGGAGCGTGAGGTTCGGTTCAAATTCGGTACAGGTCACACGATGACTCAGATGCAGGAATGGACAGCGGCGATGCCTGTGCGGTGGACCGTAGAGAATGAGTTGTCTGCTTCGGTGTGGATTCCGCTGGAGCTGAACGTTTCCGATGTACTGGCACGTGTGGTGGGACAGGCAGATATTACGGATATTCAGATCATTGAGACCAACACGGATGAGATTGTGCGCAGCATCTACCAGTCTGGTTCTGCCGAACGCCCGGAGATCGTGTCCGCAGATAAAGAAGCGGTAGGTGCTACCTAAGATGAACAGTGCATTTATCGATTTTATGCGCATTCGTTTTCTGACGATGCTCGCGTATCGGGTGAATTATTATTCCGGCATTTTGATATATACGCTGAATATTGGCGTGTATTACTTTACGTGGCAAGCTATTTATGGCAACAGCGGAGAGATTGGCGGATTCACGGCAGCACAGATGACAACGTATGTTGCCGTCTCTTGGATGGCGCGTGCGTTTTACTTTAACAATCTGGACCGGGAAATTGCCGCGGACATTCGGGATGGCTCCATTGCGATTCAGTTTATCCGGCCGATTAACTATGTGATGGTCAAAATGATGCAGGGGCTTGGCGAAGGTATTTTCCGCTTCTTGCTGCTCATGATTCCGGGCATGATTATTGCCATCCTGCTGTTCCCGGTGGAGCTTCCAACAGCGCCTTCGGCATGGATCGGTTTTCTCGTCATGCTGTTCTTCAGCTTCATCATTAATTCCCAGATTAATGTCATTACGGGACTGGCGGCGTTTTTTGTGGAAAATAACGAAGGCATGATGCGCATGAAACGTGTGGTCGTCGATCTGTTTTCGGGCCTGATCATTCCAATCAGTTTGTACCCGGACTGGTTGTCCACAATTATGAAGGTGCTACCGTTTCAGGCGATCACGTATCTGCCCGGTTCGGTCTTCACTGGCAGAGTGGAAGGCACGGGCATTTGGAATGTACTCGGGATTCAGGTGCTCTGGTTTGTCCTGCTGCTTATACCCATGGTGCTAATCTGGCGGCAGGCGCGCAAGCGTCTGTTCGTGCAAGGGGGATGAGCGAATGTACTATATGGGTCTAATCTGGGAATATTTGAAAAATTACATGAAGACACGTCTGACATACCGAGCCGACTTCTGGGTTGAGATTATCTCGGATCTGCTGTTTCAGGCGACCAATCTGATCTTTATCTTTGTCGTTTTCCGGCATACAGATAGCCTTGGTGGCTGGAGTGAGGCGGAAGTGTTGTTTGTTTACGGGTACTTTATGGTGCCGTACGGCATCTTTAGCTGTTTTATCAACCTGTGGGGGTTCAGCGAGCGTTACATTGTCAAAGGTGAGATGGATCGCATTCTGACAAGACCGGCACACAACCTGTTTCAGATTCTGCTGGAAAACGTAGACCCGCCCTCCCTTGTAGGTTCGTTCATCGGGTTAATCATTATGACCATCAGTGGAGCAGAGATGGGGCTTGTACTGGAATGGTGGCACATCCCTGCATTGATTATATTGGCACTAAGTTCAGTGCTAATCTATGCAGGCATCTATACCACATTGACGTCACTATCCTTTTACTCGGATGCACCGACAGGGATTTTGCCGCTAATGTACAATATCCAAGGATACGGTCGCTATCCGGTAACGATCTATAACAGAGCCATTCAGGTGCTGCTCACCTGGATCATCCCGTTTGCCTTTGTTGGCATCTATCCGGCAGCACTGTTCCTTGATCGAGCGGAGATGCATCGGATGGCTTTGCTCACTCCGGTCATGGGGCTTGTCTTTGCAACGATTGGGCTTACCCTGTGGAACTTCGGTGTGAAGCGGTATCGGGGAGCGGGGTCTTGATCCTGCTTACAGGATTACTTCACGCAAATCTGAAGGATCATATAACTTGAATTCCAAGGAGGACATGAAAATGACTTTAACAGAAGGTGTACAAGTTCCGGATTTTGAATTGCCATCAAGCACGGGTGAGTCTGTGAAGCTGTCTGATTTTCGCGGCAAGCGAGTTCTGATTTACTTTTATCCGAAAGATATGACGTCGTCTTGCACGCAACAAGCCTGTGACTTTCGGGATCGACATGAGGATTTTCAAGGGCTGAATACAGTCATCCTGGGAATCAGCACTGATCCGATGAAGCAACATGATAAGTTTATTGCCAAATACGGATTACCTTTTATCCTGTTATCGGATGAAGAGCACACGGTTGCCAAGCAGTTTGGCGCATGGCAGCTGAAGAAGATGTACGGCAAGGAGTACATGGGCATTGTGCGTTCCACCTTCCTGCTGGATGAAGAGGGCAAGCTGATTAAACAATGGACGAAGGTACGTGTGAAGGGACATATCGAAGAGGCATTGGAGACGGTAAAAGGGCTGTAATCCATCGGTTCCGATCTTGTGAAAATAAAACGAGCCATGCACGAAGCGTGTATGGTCAAAAATAATAAACAGGCTACATCTATGGACACCACTCCCATTGAGATGTAGCCTGTTTATTTCTGCGAAAGAGTACTTGCATTATTACGTTGTTTAAATCGACCTTTTATAAGGTGAATCAGTAGTAGGAAAGCTGGAATGACAATACTGACCGTAAAATCCCAATCGAACCAGGCGTACATGATGCCGAGGGTGTAGAAGAGGACATCCGGCGAAATCACAATAGCCATACCGAATAATAAGAGCATCGTTGGCAGAATTAACGGCTGGTAAGATTTGAGACGACACAGTTGTGCAAGTCCAAGAATGAATCCAAACGTGTATAGCGAAGTTTTAAAGTAAGTAGACACGAGCCAAGCTGTCGAAGAGATGGCTTCGATTCGTTGAACGAAGCCGCCAATGTTAATCTTTTGTGCAAGAATATACGATACATAAATATTATGCTGAGTCAGTTCAGCCCCAAGTACAAGTAGCGAGGTAAGGAGTATGAGGGTTAGCATGATTCCTGCAAGTAATGCGGCTAATAATAGGTCTCGCCGCTTATGCACGCCGTGAGTAATATAGGGATAAATCATGGTGATGATAATGAGTTCTCCATATGAAGCTGTAGCCCCTCGAACGCTCCCGCTTATAAATGAAAACAGGGGAGTATCAAAGAAAGGCTGGATGTTCGCTACTTCCATTTTGGGAAGCAAACAAAGCATTAGGATAATCAAGCTGATCATAACGAAGGGGGCCAGAATCTCTGCCATTTTACCGAACGTGCCCAATCCTTTCAGTGCGGACCAACCTAGGGTTATAACAAAAAGAAGAATGATAGCCCGAATGGGGGTATGGAGATAAACCTGGGTTGTCATAAAATCTCCAACTTCACGGATACATATAGCTGAACCCATCAGAAAATAAAACAGATATGCGGCAGCCAAAATTGCACCTATCCATTTACCAAGTGCTTTGGAACAGATCTCGATGAGTGTAAGTCCGGGGTAAGCTTGATGCAGCTTATAGGAAAGCCATAAGATCGACATGCCGATCCCTTGGGAGACGATCGAGCAAATCCAGGCATCCTGTCTTCCAGAGTAAGTAAGTAATGTCGGGTAGATTAGCATCATATCTCCAATCATGCCCATAAAGGCAAGGACTGCAAATTGCCGCACGGTAAGTCTCTCTTTGATGAGCATGATCTGTACCCTCCTTCGATTATCTTTAAGTTCTGCCTTTATTAAATGATAATTTGGACTTGATTTGATGAATGATTAACAGCAGGACAGGTAAGATCAGACTCACCGTTAAATCCCACTCCAGCCAATAGGGAATGACCGTTGTGTTAAAAAAAACGATATTGGGTGTCACGAGGTTAGACAGCGCATATACAATCAGTACGCATGGCAGAATGAGAAAATGGTAGCTCTTGAGGCGAAAAAGTTCAGCGATACCAAGAACAAAGGCATACAGATAAACGGTGGATTTAAAATAGGTGGATATCAGCCAGGACGAGGCCATGAGCACTTCAATTCGTTGAAAGAAGTTGGCTATATTGATTTTTTGGACTAATACAAATGAACCAAAGATCGTGTGCTGTGTAAGAAAAAGTCCCACTACCAGCATGGAGATCGTCACCAGAATAGCCATGAGCAGATTGCCAAATCCGGCAGATATCATAAGATCACGAGTACGATGGGCTTCTTGATTTGCATAGGGGAGGATCATCAGAATGGGAAGGGCTTCACCAACCGGATAGATAAAACCGATCACAATCCCATGCGTAAACTGGCTGAAGGTGGTGTCCGTAAAGGGTACAAGCTGGTTTAATTGTACCTCGGGCAACAAAAAGACCACTAAAACAAACATAAAAATAGTAATGATGGGCACGAGAATTTCACTGCTTCGCCCAATGCTTTCTAGTCCGTTATACAGTGCCCAACCGATGGGAATGAGAAAAATCAGAAGTACAGCCCGAATGGGGGTATACAAAAAAATCTGACTGGTCATGAAATCACCAACGACCCGAGATTGTGCTGCAGAGCTAAAAATAAAATACATCAGGTAGAACAGGGATAACACCGTACCTGGCCAAAATCCAAGGATTTTGCGAAAAACGCCAATCAAATTTTCATTGGGATACGTGTCTGCAAGTTTGACGAAAAGATACATCAACCCCATGCCAAGAGGAACACCGATAAAAGCATAAAGCCAAGCATTTTGCCCCGAAAAGGTTGCGATAACCGAGGGGTAGATCATCATCATGTCACCGGCAATGATCAAAATAGTCAAGATACATAATTGTCTAATGCCAAGGCGACCTTGTTCCAGCATGTTGTCAACTCCCTTTTGGCTAGCTCCCTGTAATATAGGCCAGTAATTGATTCACGGGTTTGTAAATCCAGATGATAATGTATAGCGGGCTTGGAAACTCCCATAGATTCACCGCGACAACACCAAAAAAGGTGCCTGTCAGCAGTAAACAGGAATAGACGGTGATTTCTTTCCATTCCTTCTTTTTCCATAACTTGGGTAGATCAATCACCCCCATCAGGCACCCGACAATGACAACTGCAATCGATAGCAGCAAGCGTGCTCACTCCTTGGCTTTTTTATTAAATGAATTATCCAACGTCCCTATACGACGGATCTGTACGTTTGCTTCATATGTGACGTCTAAATTTTGAAAGTACTTATCCCAGTTCTTTTCTTCTCTTTTGTAGATTTTCGGGTACTTGTGATAAATGTCTTGTCCAAAACCGAAGATATCCACTTTATATTTGCTGCGAACGAGACTCACCGTACCTTTCATCAGTTCAACGATCCGATCTTGCGCCAGTTCTTCCAATTGTTTGATGGCTTCCATGGAACCGATCTCCATATCACAATCTACGGAACCAATAACGGAGACGGTGTTGACTTTCAGACTGATTTGAGGTTCGCCCCGAACCAGTTTGACTTTGTGGTCGGTGGAGGTACGCAACGTTTTCAGGGTGACATAACCTCCTTTTGGACATTTGGTTGGGCCAATCGTTGATTTCACGTTGTCACGAATATAGTTGTAGCCTTTGGAGTCATCCTCACTAAGCCAACCGATCAGTTTGTCTTTTTGAAACACGCTAAGACCAGCGAATTGAAGAGTAGCCGGAGGTTCTATGCTCTGGACATTTTTGGTCTCACCGCTTTTCTCTTGATCTCCAATAAGCTCAATACCAGTAATAACAGGGGACATGCTGGGTGTGAGAATATACTGCATCAGCTTGTCACTGGTCACGGTTGTCGTTGGAGCCCAGCTTTTAGCAGAAATATCGAGTGCATTGAACAGTTTTTCTGACGGAAGATTTTCTAGTGGTGTGAGTACGTTCAAAATGTTAGAAGCGGTTGTTTTGCGAGCTATCATTACATAATAGTCCGGACGCACGTCAGGCTCTCTTAAAAGAGCTTCGATCACATCGTATATACCGTTTTTGCGTGCAAACTCTTCTCCGAAAACCAACACCCGGATATGAGCCATAAAAATGGCACGAGGGCTTGTCTGGGTAAGCTTCTGAATAGCCTCCAGCAGTGTGCGGGCGCTGGCTTGATATTGGGTAACGGGTGTTCCATTGCCGCCTTGACCTTTGGCGACTTCACGAGGCACAACAACCTGTGCACTAACTCTGATCTGGTCACCGTCTCGGTCTACACCCAGACCCAGCATAATCCCGAGCTGATTCAGCTCCTGGCGATCCCAACACCCGCTTAGTAACGGCAATATAACGATGAGGGATAGCATGATACGTAAACATTTCATCATAACCTTTTCTCCTGCCTTCACTAACGCTTGTTTTTTTTACGTTTCTGCCTCGTTACGTTCGAAGTGCCGTTTGATAATGGGCGAGTTTTCATATGCGACCAGGGAACACGGAACAGCGTATCTTTCAGATCATTCTGAATGAAAGGCGCAAAAGGAGACATGTAAGAGATCCCAAAAGAGCGCAAGCTGCAAAGGTGAGTCAGCGTAATGAGTAGCAGAATCAGAATGCCATAGAAACCAAACGCCGCCGCTGCTATCATCAGAATAAAACGCAAAATACGAACCGAAATAGATAATCCGTTCTCAGGAATGACATAGCTGGAAATGGCAGTGATAGAAACAATAATAACCATCGCTGCAGACACAACGCCTGCCTCTACCGCGGCCTGCCCGATAACAAGTGTGCCTACGATGGATACGGCCTGTCCGACCGTTCTCGGAATTCGAATGCCCGCTTCTCGCAAAATTTCGTAGGTCAGTTCCATCAGAACGGCTTCAATAAAAGCTGGAAAGGGGACACCTTCCCGTTGTGCAGCCAGACTGATCAACAAGGTAGTTGGTAACATCTCCTGATGAAATGTCGAAATAGCGATATAAAAGGATGGGGCTAGCATGGCAATCAGAAACGACAAATATCGCAACAAGCGAACAAGAGAGCTGATGTCGGCACGCTGATAATAATCTTCAGGAGATTGAAAAAAGTGCATGAATAATGCAGGCACAAGCAGAACAAACGGTGTGCCATCTATGATGATGCCAACTCGCCCTTCAAGCAGTGCAGCACATATCGTATCCGGGCGTTCGCTGTTGTAGACCGTCGGAAAGATCGTCATGGTTTTGTCCTGAATCAGTTCCTCGATGTACCCGCTCTCCAGAATACTATCGATATCAATCTCACCCAGCCGTCTGCGAAGCTCATCAACGACATCTTCGTTAACGGTATGCTCCAGATATACGACCGCCACTCGGGTTTTGGTGACCCGTCCAATCTCATGCTCCTCGATCCAAAGCTGCGGATCACGAATCCGCTTGCGAATCAGTGCGGTATTCGTACGCAAGTTTTCCGTAAAACCTTCCATTGGACCACGCACAACGGTTTGCGAAACGGGTTCACCTACAGGGCGGTCTTCCCAACCGGCAGCGCCGATTTTGAGTCCCCGAGTAGAGCCATCCAGTAGCAGAATGGCTTCACCGGCCAGCATGGCTTTCAACACATCATCCATGTCATCAATGAACATCACATCACTAGCGGTAAGAACGTCGTTTTGGAGATAACTTAAATGTTCGTCGTCCGCTGAGAAATCAGGCAGGTTGCGTTCTTGCATCAAGGGTTGAAGAACGGCCTGATTGACCACTTTGGTATCGACGAGCCCATCAATGTATAACAGCATGGAAGGCCATTTGTGCAGGCTCTGCAATGGACGAATCATCAAGTCATTGCTATTCCCCATCATCTTTTTGCAGTAGGCAATATTTTCAGCCAGATTTGGATGAATGGCCTGCGTTTTGTGTGCTATTTGTGTATCTGTAGCCATCCAGTTCTCCCCCTCACCCATCCTTTATTTGCAAGTAGTATGACCGGGAGTGTTTTAGTTTATGAAAAAAATATGAATGAAAGGATATCTGGTCTTTATATCCCAATAAAAGCAAACAAAAAGAAGCCGCATATTCACGGCTTCTGTATTTTTAAGGTTCAATGGACGCATCATTAGTCCGCATTTTGTTTTTGACGCTGACGAACAGGGAGGCGCTTGCGACGGTAACGTGCAAACAAGGCTTGACGGTAACGATAGAGGATGCCAGCGATCACAAGCAATGCAACGAAGGCAAGAATGTATGCCGTATATTGATGAGCCAGTGAGAATACCACGCTCCAGCTAGGACCAAACACTTTGCCGATTCCCAGGAATAACACCACCCAGAATAAAGCACCAGAATAAGCGTACAGAGCGAACTTGCGAAACGGAATCGCGGCAATACCGGAGAAATAACCGGTGAAATGGCGGACGCCGGGGATGAAATATCCGATGAATATCAGACCATTGCCATATTTGGCAAACCACTTTTGCGTTTTATCCAGCTTGTCCGGTTTGAGTAAAACCCACTTTCCATATTTAATGATAAAAGGAATACCGGCTTTGGCCCCAATAAAATACGTAATAGTCATGCCAATCGTTGTCCCGAGAAACGCCAAAATGATGAGTGTTCCGAAATCAAGCTGTCCTCTGTAGGACAGGTAACCTGCATAAGCCATCGTTGTTTCGCCCGGGAAGGGAAGTGCGATAAACTCCAGCAACAGGCCGAAGAACAATACACTGTATCCGTAAGACCCGAATAGTTGCTGGACCTTCTCAAGTAATTCCAATAGATTCACACTCCTGGTGGTGTCATATGAATCAGGCCTTCGAGGTAGAGACATGCCCGTTTCATGTTCGTTATTTCCTAATGCTACCGAATTGCGAATGAAGAATCAATGTCCCCGTATCGAAGCCAAGTGTTTTTGTTGCAAATATTTGTTGCAAATAATAGATGAAATGATGTCTTTTTTATGATCTGCCTCCATATAATTCTAACAAATCTGCTGAAGTCTATCAGCAAATTCAATAGAGTGCTGGAGGGTGAATTACAAATGGCGCAGGAATCTCACGAAATGACGCAACGAAATGGGCAACTTATGGCGCAGCAAACTTCAACTCGTTCCTGTGGGAGAGTACGTGTGTGGAAGTGTTTATCTATATGGTTCACACTTGCTACATTACTGCTGACAGATATGTTCGGAGCAAGCGTGCCGTCTGCCGCAGCAGCGGGGAAAAGTAAAACATCAGACAAGGTTGTCTATTTGAGCTTTGACGATGGCCCGGGCAAACATACGTCTGAGGTATTGAATATTTTACGCGATGAGCATGTTCCTGCTACTTTTTATGTGCTGGGAGAGCATGCAGAATGTATGCCGGGAATGATCAAAAGAATCGTAAGTGAAGGACATGCCATCGGCAATCATACATATAACCATGAATACAACGAGTTGTACCGGAACTTTGAAACGTTCTGGCAGCAGATTAAGCGCACGGAAGATATCATTAACAACATTGTGGGTTTTCGCCCTGCACTTGTCAGAGCGCCTGGTGGAACATACGGACATTTTGACCATACGTATTTTGATCTGTTGAAAAAGGGAGGATACGCTGTCATGGACTGGAACGTAGACAGCGGTGATTCCAAGCGGAGAAATGTGCCCGCTAGCGACATCGTCGCTCGTGCAACTGATGTGCCAGCAGGAATGTCTTCTGCTGTTGTGCTGATGCATGATGGAGGTGCGCATGCCGAGACAGTAAAGGCACTGCCGGATATCATTCAATACTACAAACAGCAGGGGTACCGTTTTGAAGTGATGCAGGCTTCAGACAAACCTGTTCAATTCCAGGTCAAACCTGCGGTGAAATATAAGGTTCGCCAGTCTCCATCTGCTAGCTGGATTACCAAACATGTAAACACAAACGCTGCGCAATGGATCGTAGCCAAACCGCTCAAAATTGAATTGGGATATATGACCGTCGAACTCAAGCCGGACGAATATCGCTTCAAAGACCAGACGATAATGGTTCCCTTGCGAAGTTATATGAACAAGCTGGGAGGCAGTATAAGCTGGGATCAAACCTCAGGTATTGCAACCACATGGTGGAAGGATCGCATAGTCCAAATTAATCCGGCGATGGGTACATTGACGTCCAAACGATTGAATATTCAGGATGGCCTGACGGTTCAAGCTGTGATGGAGAGCCGTGAAGGCACGATCTGGGTATCAGCAGGTGATTTGATAGAGCAGCTTGGAGCAAAGCAGTATACAGTCCAATCCAAGAACAGTGAGTGGGTAATTACCGTGGAGCCACCTTGGACGTCTATGGAGCATGGACATTTTTATAGCATAATTTGAAAGAAACAGCAGTTCATCTGACTATTCTCTCTACTTCCGGGCAACAATGAATCATAGATTATGATAATCACGATTCATAGGCAAGGAAGGAGAGTGTGGTTCACGTGACCAGAGTGCGAATAGAGCATGATCATGCTACCGAACTGTTAAAAAGGCTCAGCGATCGAATTGCTGATGTAATCATTGGCAAGAAACAGGAAATTCAATATATCATTGCCGCAATGCTTAGTGAAGGCCATGTTCTGTTGGAGGACGTACCGGGTACAGGAAAAACGATGCTGATTCGCACCGTGGCTTCATCTTTAAGCTGTGCGATGGGGCGTATTCAATGTACATCCGATGTCATGCCAGCCGATGTGACGGGTGTATCTATATATCACGCTCCTACAGGAGAGTTTAGCTTCAGGCCCGGACCGCTGATGAACAATATCGTGCTTGCGGATGAGATTAATCGGGCATCTCCCCGTACACAGTCTTCGTTATTGGAAGCCATGGAGGAACGCAGTGTGACCGTAGACGGCACAACTCACGTATTGCCAAAGCCGTTTCTGCTGCTTGCAACACAGAACCCGTTGCAGTTTGAAGGCACCTATCGTTTGCCGGAAGCGCAGTTGGATCGCTTCATGATGCGGATTACACTGGGATATCCTGAGCCGGAGCAGGAGGTAGAACTGCTTTCTCGTGAGCGTAGCAAGGATATGTTAGAGAACATGCGTCCGATTATGCTGGCTGAAGAAGTGGTGGCCATGCAACGTGAAGTGAGGCAGGTACATGTGGATGCCGTGATCAAGCAATATCTTGTCGCTGTCGCTGTGGCTACGAGAAGTCATGACGCCGTAAGACTGGGCATCAGTCCCCGGGGAACGCTGGCCTGGATGACGGCTGTGCAGGCATATGCCTACTTACAAGGTCGCAGTTACGTTGTGCCAGATGATGTGCAATCCCTCGCTGTACCGGTTCTCGCCCACCGAATTCAGTTGAAATCAATGAACAGAGCGGATGGAAGCGCAGTTCAAGAGCAAGTCATCCGTGAAGTATTGTCGTCTGTTCCTGTACCCGTGCAGATGAGTGGGCAGGGAAGGGGACGACGCGCATGAGAGGGTTTCGCGGAAGTATAGCTCATATGTTAATGGCTGTTCTTCTGGGTGGTCTCTATTTCTGGCATGGTGGAAAATCAGCGTTGTTCTTGGCAACGGTATCCGTGCTTGTTGTGGTATATGGAATACTCCTACGTGTGTTTGGTCCCCGTCAGATTGTTATCAACAGACACTTACGACAAGGGCAGATCACAGCGGGAGAAAGCATCCGCGTTCGGGTTGAGTTACAGATGAGGTGTCCGCTTCCACTATTATGGCTCGTGGTATGTGATAACACCCCTGGGGGTATACATCGTAAATTGCTTTTTCCAGGTTTGAAAAGACGATGGTCTTATCAGTATGAGATAACAGGTCTTACCCGAGGAGTGCATGTTTGGCAGGAAGGGCGAGTATACTGGGGCGATATTTTTGGGTGGAGCAGAGCCTACGCCACAATTAAGGGTGAAGAGCCTGTTGTGGTGGTGCCCGGGACCGGGAATGCTACAACACCAATCTGGCCGGAAGCCTGGACGGGTCATGGCGAAGGCGTGGGTGTGCAACATCCATTGCAAGGTATACCCGGAACAGAAATTCGTGAATATCAACACGGGGATCCGTTTAACCGAATTCATTGGAAGAGCGCGGCGAGAAGCGGAAAGTTGCATACGCTGCTTCCTGATATGCCACAAAGTACCTCACTCGCGATCATGGTATACGAAGAGTGCTCAGGATATGAGGGGGTTGGGGCGGGAGAACGTAGCCAGGAAATTCATCAGGAAAGGCAGGAATTGTTCGAACGAGCAGTGCTCGGTGCGGCGAGTTGGGTACGTGAGGCAACAGATGCACAAATGCCTTGTGAGCTTTGGTTAAGTGGAGATGAGCTTGCAAGTAAACATGACATGTCGTTAGAAGAGGATGCAAGGCATGAAGCACAAACAAACCGTAGTCGGAATGATGCTGGTGGAAGCCGGAGTGTTCATGGGCAACAAGCCAACAGTCTGGATCATGCGTTAAGACGGCTTGCTTATGCACGTTTACATCAGGAACAGGGATCGATTGGAGAGCAACTTGGCGTTGACAGACTGGAGCATCTTTCATACGGGTCAAGTATTCTGGTCTTTACCGGACAGCTGGATGAACGTTTGGTTGCATGGCTTGAATATGCGTCGGCACTTGGCTTCCAGGCGAGAGTCCATCTAACCATGAACGGACAGATGAGAGGCACGGCGGGTGACGGGAAGGAACAATCTGGTGCATCAGCTGTGCTGAGTCCGTCAGTAGTACAGGCGAATCGTTCGCAAGTGTGGACTGAACGCCTTGTATCCAAAGGGGTAAAAATTGTCTATCAGGAGTCTATTGGAACCGTTGGGTCTTGGCATGGCGGAAAGGCAGGGATTGTTGATGTGGGAGCGTAAAATGAAACAGCAGCCCGAATCTGTAGTTCTGTCTGAACAGGCAGTGCAGACACAGCGATCGGAATTAAATTCGCCGTTATTTTCGTCTATGTATCTAACAACTCCTGTGTTATATCTATGGCTTATCACAGTGGGATTGCTCATATTGTGTATGGAATGGATATATCCTGTGACATCTGGTGATCAAGAAGGCAGTGAGCGATTTTCGGCTGTCATGGCTGGCTATTCAGCCATCCTTCTATCCGTTGGCCTGCTGCGTACAGGCTGGATGGGCAGCATTGCGCTACGCATCCCTATGATATACGTTGCACTGTGTGTAATGTACGGAGGCAGTCATCCGATCGAATGGGGCTTATCCTACCCGGGGATACTTAATGCTGATCTGGGACAGTGGATCGATACAGGACGTTTTCGTGTGATGAGCAGGGAAACCAGAGGATTATTCATGTTGTGCGGCTGGAGCATGTTGCTCGCCTCGGTACAGTACCTCGTATTGCTTCGTCGTAGCATATCTCTGTTTGGCACGGGAACATTAGTTTATCTGATCCTGCTGGAGATTGTTGTCGGATATGATGCTTATGGCTCGGTGGTTCGTTCGGTATGCTGGCTGCTGTGCATTCAGGGCATGCTTCACCTGCTGCGCCTTTCGGAAGGCACAGGTCATGAACGAAATGCGCAGGATCAGAAAAGTGCACATGAAACTGAAAATCGAGGCATGATCCAAGGTGTACTTCAAGGTACAAACGAAGGTGCAAACCAGAGTATAAAGCAAAATACACACCAGAGTACAAACCAAGGCGAAAACCAAGGTGTATACCCAAGTGATCGCAGAAAGGTGGCACAACGTAACAAGAACAGCTCTAATCGGATACGAAGTAAGATTTATCTATATTGGATGGCTGTATCTGTGGGCACGGCGGTCTGTGTGGTGTTGATATCTACACTTCCTGCACGGCTCAGTGTTGTGTCACCTGCCGGACAACTCTCTGTTATGGATACGGTCGAACGTTTGGCTAGATGGGCAGGATACATTCCTTCAGGCAGTGTACCGGCTTCGCTGAGTGTGACGGGATATAGCACCGTTGATGCGCCAATGGGGGCACCCCTGGTACAAGGAAATGAACCTGTATTTGTGGCAAAAACGCCTGTCTCTACGTATTGGCGCGGGGAGACTCGTTCCTACTACAATGGAAGTGCCTGGAGTGATACGGAGCAGCGCTTCCGTTATGTTAACTCATCGGGTCTGCTACGTTCCGATGGATGGGAGGAGCATCCGTACTGGCAGCGTGTTCGTCAGATCATCACGATGGAACGGGAGTGGCGTGGTCCGAATCCGCTTTTTACGGGAGGGTTGCCGGTAAGTTTGTCTTTTCAAGATGGTGATGTCCTTAATAAAAAGAATGAAAAGAGACTGCTCTCTAATGAAGATACGGGCACCTTGTGGCTTGCAGGAGGAAGAGACAGGAATGAGCTTGTCCAGCATTATGCGGTAGATGTGATGGTTCCGAATGTGACAGCAGAACAGCTTCGACAGCGTGTAGGGATGGATGGGAAGAGTGCTGGCAAGGAAGGCAAGGACAGTAAGGATGACAAGAAGAATTTTAGCGTGAGCGAACAGAAGCATGCTGGAGTGAATAATCCATCCGATCCTGCCTCTATTCGCCGAAAGGATCTACAGCTTCCAGATACACTTCCGCAAAGGGTAAGGGATCTTGCTACCGAGATTATCGGTTCAAGTACAACACGGTACGATGCTGTACAGGCCGTGCGCAGTTATCTGAAAGCGAACGCCCGGTACACGCTGGATACCCGAATGCCGCCACGAGGGACGGATTTTGTGGATGATTTTTTATTTGTGACCCGTGCGGGGTATTGTAACCATTTTTCCACCGCCATGGTTGTGTTACTTCGTGCCGAGGGGATACCGGCACGCTGGGTGAAAGGCTACGCCTCAGGACAAGCGGACCCGCAGAACCCGGGGCAAGTGGTTGTCACCCAGGGGGATGCCCATTCCTGGGTGGAGGTGTATTTTCCCGGCGTGGGCTGGGTGCCGTTTGAGGCTACGCCGGGGTTTGATTCGGCGCAGGCTCTGGATGCCAGTGCCGCAGGGGTCGCCTTGGCACAGCCAGGCGACGAAGCCCCGCTGCCGGGTACAGGCAGCGGGCTGGAACGTGCGGGCGCTTGGCTTGCCGCTCACGCACGTTCCCTTGTCGCGGCGCCGTGGGCGGCCGCGACGGCACTTGCGGCAGCGGCGCTGCTGTGCGCCGCTGCATGGGCCTGCGCGCGGCGGCTTCGCCCCGCGCTGCAGCTTAGGCTGCTGCTGGCGTGGCCGCGCAGCAGCTTCCCGGACCGCGAGCGGCTGCTGCAGGCTGCCGCTCCGGTCTGGAACGCGCTTGCGCGCCGGTACGGCCCGCGGCCGCCGGGCATGACGCTGCGGGAATACGCAGCGTCACCCGCCGTGGCCGCGGGCACGGACGGCGCGGACATCGCGCGCTTTGCAGCCGACTGGGAGCGGCTGCTATACGGGCCAGACCGTCCGCTACGTGCGGACAGTCTCGATTTCTTGCGCCGGGCACTTCGCCTGGCCCGGCACTCCCCCAGACGTCAGCGCTAAGTCATGACCAGTCTCGTTTGCCCAAGGGTGAACGAGATTTTTCTTATTTAAACCAACACTCTATCAAATTGCAAACGGAGCGAATGCATGGTGCGCTAGGTTATCTTTCCCCTGCTCGTTTTGCGAAGAAATTTACGGACGAATCCGTCGCGTAAGTGTCTACTTTCTTGACATTGGTCCAGACAATAGTCTATTTTCAAACCTCAGTGGCCCGAGATTAGACTTCACAATCTCTAACGATCACCAGCGACGCTATTTAGCCCTTTTTTGCCAGTCTAAAATTCTAACGATCACCAGAAACCTTATTTACTTGAAAAGACGACATTTTCGCCAGTTTTTGGGCGTTTTAGTCCAAATAGCGCTTCTGAGGATCGTTAGATTTTCAAGCACTACTTAGAGTGCAAAATAAGGTTCGGTGTGATCGTTAGCGTGTTCAATATCATTCGGGGATGCCAGCAGCACATTTGATGCTTAGATGTGATACTCGAACTCGATACCAAAACTCCATAGCAAACTTTATACTCAAACTAACCAAGTCACCACCTCCGTTAGCACGATATCTTTAGATGGCTCTTATTCTACATATCCGGCGGATGAAATCGGTTCTTTTATCCAATTATAAGAGGACATAAGGGGTGGAGCATATGTGCAGACAATATTGAACAAAAGTGCATCCAGGAGATTCGAGTTCGAGAATGGCAGGGACTGTCGCCTGATGTCACACCGTCGCACTATGTGCCTGAAAAATGGAGTTTTGTCTTTCCTTGACGGTAGGTTTTGTCGTTGCGTATAATTAGTTTCATTAATTGAGGGAGGCACGGTAATGAATAAGCAAAATGAAATTGTGGTTGTCCTTGACTTTGGAGGCCAATACAACCAGTTAATCGCCAGAAGAATCCGGGATCTTGGCGTATACAGCGAGCTTTTGCCATATAACACACCTGCGGAGAAAATTGCCGAATTGGCGCCAAAAGGAATCGTATTCTCCGGCGGTCCATCCAGCGTATACGCTGAGAATGCACCACACGTTGATCCGGGTGTCTACGATCTTGGACTGCCAATCTTCGGAATCTGTTATGGCATGCAACTGATGGCACAGCAGCTTGAGGGGAAAGTAGAGCGCTCCGAGAAGCGTGAATATGGTAAAGCTGATCTGGCGTTTGCCGAAGGTGCTGCACTGGCTAAAGGCATTGAAGGTGAACATACCGTATGGATGAGTCACGGTGACCACGTTGTCACATTGCCTCCGGGTTTCAAACTGGATGCAGGCACGGAAAGTGCGCCAATCGCTGCGATGAGTAACGACGAGCGCAAATTGTATGCAGTGCAGTTCCACCCGGAAGTACGTCACTCCGTTCGCGGTAACGAGATGATTCGCAACTTCCTGTTCGAAATCTGTGGTTGCGAAGGCAACTGGACGATGGAAACCTTTATTGATGACACGATTAGAGATATTCGTGAAAAAGTGGGCGACGGCAAAGTACTGTGCGCACTCAGCGGTGGTGTGGATTCTTCCGTTGTGGCAGCATTGCTGCACAAGGCGATCGGCGATCAGCTGACATGTATGTTTATCGACCACGGTTTGCTACGTAAAGGTGAAGCAGAGAGTGTAATGGAGACGTTTGTTGGCAAGTTCGATATGAAGGTTGTCAAAATCGATGCACAAGAACGTTTCATGTCCAAGCTGGCTGGCGTGGATGATCCGGAACAAAAACGTAAAATTATCGGTAACGAATTTATTTACGTATTTGATGAAGAGTCCAAGCAGTTCGATGACTTCGAATTCCTGGCTCAAGGTACACTGTATACGGACATCGTAGAGAGTGGTACGGCTACGGCACAGACAATCAAATCCCACCACAACGTGGGCGGTCTGCCGGAAGACATGAACTTCAAGCTGATCGAGCCTTTGAATACACTATTTAAAGACGAAGTACGTAAAGTAGGTACGGAGTGTGGCTTGCCGGACGAAATCGTACACCGTCAGCCTTTCCCTGGTCCGGGTCTCGCGATCCGTGTACTTGGCGAAGTGACGGAAGAGAAACTGAAAATTGTTCGTGATTCCGACTACATCCTGCGTGAAGAAATCGCCAAAGCCGGTCTTGACCGCGAAATCTGGCAATACTTCACCGCCCTGCCTAACATGAAGAGTGTTGGCGTTATGGGTGACGCGCGTACGTATTCCTACACGGTAGGTATCCGTGCCGTAACATCCATCGATGGCATGACTGCCGACTGGGCCCGTATTCCTTGGGATGTGCTGGAGAAAATCTCTGTACGGATCGTTAACGAAGTGGACAACGTCAACCGTATCGTCTATGACGTAACTTCTAAACCGCCTGCAACGATTGAGTGGGAATAGGATAAAATTATATTATTGCATTGAACTTGTGCTCTCTACTATCCTTGTAGTATTAATGGATGTAGAGAGCATTTTATTTAGTAAATGGAATTTTTTACAGTTTCGATTCAAGTTTCTTTGATTTTTACCGATAATATTGTTGAGTGGGGGGGATGTTAATTGAGAATAATGCACAATATTGCTGCAATGAAAAGTCTGAATCAATTAAATAATAATACTAAAGCCAGTTCAAAATCACTATCAAAATTGTCAACGGGTTTGAAGATTAATCAAGCAGCAGATGATGCTGCTGGACTTGTAATCTCAGAAAAAATGCGCGCGCAGATCCGAGGATTAGCTCAAGCGAGTAGAAATATAATGGATGGTGTTTCTCTGGTTCAAACGGCCGAAGGGGCACTTGGTAGTATCCAAGACCCTAATCTTTTAAGGCTTAAAGAACTTGCTGTTCAATCTGCAAATGGAACATTAACGGACGCCGATCGTAAAATGATTCAATTAGAGACAGAACAAATTAAGCAAGATATAAATGAAATCGCTAATAATACATATTTTAATGGAATTAAGTTGCTTAACGATGAGGCTGAAATACTCGAACCAATAAAGGGTGAGGTAAAGCTTAATTGGACTTATAATGCAGGTAGCAGGGAGCTGTCTAAAACTGCAGATGGAGGTTATATTGGAGTTAGTGGATCGGGCAGTTATTTCAAGATAAATAGTGAAGGAGTACCCTTATGGTATGAATCGTTTACTTCCCTAAGAGTAGAAAGTATAAAGGAAACGAGAGATGGAGGTTATATTGTTTTAGCTAACAAATCATTGGCACCTGATGATGAAAAAATACAGATTATTAAACTAGATAGAAATTTAAACCGACAATGGGATTCTAGCATATCTGGAATATATACGATTGAAGGAAAAGAAGTTATTGAAACCAAGGATGGATCGTTTGTTGTTGCAGGAATTGGTTCAGGTATACAAAATTGGGACGGTATTGTTGCTAAATTTGATAGCATGGGTGTACAAATAGCGACTTCTGTTAATGGATCATCTCAATCCGTTCCTGTGGGGTATGGAGGAGACGAGTTCAGTAAAATTATTGAAACCGCTGATGGTGGTTTTTTAGCTGTCGGTAAATCTAGTCTGAAAATTGGAAGTGTTTATTCAGATGACTCAAGTTGGATCATGAAATATGATAAGGATTTAAGACCGCAATGGGATCTAAGGGTGGGATCCACAGGGGATGATGAAGGACTGGATGCAATTGCAACAAGTGACGGTGGGGCAATCATTGTAGGTTCATATAACGATTCCACAAAAAGAAGTGGATTAATATACAAGGTAGATCAAGCGGGGAATATTGTTTGGCAAAAAAACATGTCTAACCAAACGTCTCAAGATAGTGTATTACATAGTATTGTACAAGGAACCGATGGCAACTACGTAGTCGCAGGAAGACTGGATGGAAAATATCACATATCCATGTTTAATTCTAGTGGGACGGAACTTGCTGTATTTGCTATTGAAGGTGGTTCTGACTATTCACATAGTTACAGTTTGATAGGCAATACCGATGGAAGTTTTACAATGTCCAGTCTAGATACACTGGTTAGCAACGACATTATTAATTTTAATTTGGAGAATATATCTCTACCTCGTAGAACTCTTGAATTACAAGTAGGTCCCAATCATGGGGAAACGTTTCATATTTCCTTAACAGATGCTCGGACGAAAGCGCTTGGTATTGATGATATCAATCTGGATACAAAGGATAACGCAAATGCAGCACTTTTAAAAATTGATCAAGCGATGCACCTTGTTTCTAGAGAACGTTCGAAATTTGGAGCTTACCAGAATGCTTTGGACCATATACACAATAATACATCGAACTATGAACTTAACATTACTTCGGCAGAGTCTCGAATTAGAGATACTGATATGGCCACTGAAATGATGAAGTTTACGCAAAAAAATATTTTGTCCCAAGCAGCGCAAGCTATGCTCGCACAAGCTAATTCACAACCGCAGGAGATCTTGCAATTATTAAAATAAGGAGTTAATTTGTGTTTTAACTTCATTTCATCCTCCTTTCAAGCATCATAGGTCTGATAGAGTGAATCTCATTCATAAAACATAATCGAGGTTAGCATACCTGATACAGCCTATATTAAGATCATGGGCTTTGCCTTTATTCAGAATGAAGGGTAAGCTTCCCCTATCACAAAAATTTATAAATAAATGTAGCCACCTTGTGTATTGATGCAATGATAAATGGGGTGGCTTTTGATTTGTCTAATTAGAACTAATCTTAAATGTAGTCCTGAAAATATGTACATATTCTTGTTTGTATACACTATCAACTGTACTTGGAATTGGTTTGTAAATCGCTAAACTGGTTCAATCTGGCATATAATACGAACGTTAATCTGGACATCTAATATAAACATTCGTTTTTATCATTGACAAAATAGAAGCTCCCTCCTAAAATGATGATGGGAAACAAACAAATAGCGCATACTAATTCGTATAATCCTGGGGATTGGCCCGGGAGTCTCTACGAGATCACCCTAATGATCTGGCTACGAAGAGGAGCAGGCTAAGCACATGAATTCTACATGACTGCGGTGGGACATCACCCGCGCACATTAGAATTTTTTTTGTTCTTGGTCAACGGGCCGTGTGCCTGCTTCTGGTCAAGCTGAACTCTGGGGAAAGTACTTCTCAGGGTCATTTGTCGTTTTTCAATATAACTTATGGCTTCAACATCTCTAAGGAGGAGTTAGTGAATTATGGATCGTTTCTTTAAACTCAAAGAAAACGGAACAAATGTTAGAACGGAGATTGTTGCGGGTCTGACCACCTTTATGACAATGGCTTACATTCTTTTTGTAAACACATTGTTCTTGGGACAAAATGGGGCAGGGATGTCCGACAATGCAGTATTCTTTGCAACAGCTGTCGGCGCTGGATTGATGACAATAATTATGGGGTTGTTCGTGAACGTTCCGATTGCGCTTGCTCCGGGTATGGGATTGAATGCATACTTTATGACCGTAGTTCTGAGTTCGAATGGTGCAATCAGCTGGCAGGCAGCCCTCGGTGCTGTATTCCTTTCGGGTATCGTGTTCATTATTCTGACCGTGACCCGAGTTCGGCAAATGCTGCTTGTTGCAGTTCCACAATCCATTAAAATGGCAATCACCGTAGGTATCGGTCTTTTTATTACGATTATCGGTTTTAAACTCGCCAATCTGGTGGCAGTTACCGTGAATGTTGCACCGGATGCAGATTTGAGCCAGCCGATTCCAGGAAGCAGCTTTAACTTGTCTCTTGGGAACTTTATTACACATCATGATGCATTACTCGCTTTGATTGGTTTGCTACTGATTGCGGTCCTTATGGTAATGCGTGTTAAAGGGGCTTTGTTGATTGGTATCGTAGCAACAACGCTGATTGGTATTCCGATGGGGGTAACCAATTTGAGTGGCCTGTCCAGTGCAAGCTGGCTGCCTAACTTCAGTGACCTGGCTGTCGGGCAACTTGATCTGAAAGGTGCGATTAGCCTTGGATTGTTCGAAATCATCTTCATTTTCACATTCGTTGAACTGTTTGATACCTTCGGTACGATGGTTGGAACGGCAACACGTATGGGGATTATGAAGGATAAAGCCAAAGGTGAGAAAACGATTGGTAAAGCCATGCTCGTCGATGCTGTCGGTGTCAGCGCAGGTGCGGCACTGGGTACAAGTACGATTACGGCTTATGTTGAAAGTGCTTCGGGTGTTGAAGCTGGTGGGCGTACAGGGTTAACCTCCGTAACGACAGGTTTGTTGTTCATTCTTGCTTTGTTTATCGCGCCACTTGCTTTGGTTGTTCCTTCTGCGGCAACGGCTCCGGCTCTGATTATTGTAGGGGTACTTATGATGAGCCAAGTTCGTAGTATTGAGTGGGATGATTTTCTGCAGGCTTTCCCTGCATTCCTTACTATTGTACTGATGCCATTTACAGGTGGGATTGCGAACGGGATCTCTGCAGGTATCGTATCCTATGTTATTTTGGCTGTGTTCAGTAATTTGGTTACTGAGCGTAAAGTGAAAATACATTGGTTGATGTGGGTTCTGGCCGTTATCGTTATATGCCGTTACGTGTTTATCGGCGGAGAATAAATTTTGGTTTGTATATGAAGAAAGCGGAGCTACGATATCACATCGAGCTTCGCTTTTGTTGTTTCTTCTATATAAGAGTTTGAAACGTGAGGTGAAAAGTGGATCAGTTCAGAACCTTTTAGTTGCTCTAACTCAGAGATAAAGAGTCGTATTATGAAATGATATGGTCATTCAAATGGAAAAGATAATTCCGGACAACGGTGAGAATAAGTAGAAACGTATTTGGGAGAGGGTGCTGTAAAGTCGACCTGAAATGCATGTTCTCGTGAAAATGATGAAATGTTCAGATGTTTTAAAATAATGCTTTACATGTGGTGGTGATACGTGGTATATTCTTATTCCGGCCAAGAAAACACAGTTTACACGGTGCGGCAAGCAAATCAAAATAAGCTTCGAAAGAAACTCA